>NZ_JANYGH010000016.1 GCF_025362475.1 Mucilaginibacter sp. | reverse complement strand
ATTATCGGCTATTTTAAAAGTTTTAATACATCCTTCAAGCAAAAGATATAAACCGGAAGACTCATCACCCTCATAATAAAGTATCTGCTTCCTTTTAATCTGCTTAACTTTCCAGCCGGCGATTACGGTTTTCAAATCCACTTTTTCGTTTCTATTTCCAGCAGTTAGTTTTTCCAGGCTAATTAAGGATTTTATATAATATTGTTCAAGTACTTCCTTTTTATAAAACCGACTTTCCAAAGCATGGAGTAATTCCATTTCGCCAAACGGCTTAATCAGGAAATCATCGGTACCCATTTCCATACCTTTTC
Source organism: Mucilaginibacter sp. (assembly GCF_025362475.1). Taxonomy (GTDB): domain Bacteria; phylum Bacteroidota; class Bacteroidia; order Sphingobacteriales; family Sphingobacteriaceae; genus Mucilaginibacter. The sequence goes on along the minus strand of NZ_JANYGH010000016.1, from coordinate 155,373 downwards.
TAAAATCTGTTCGTTCAGTTTTGGCTGTAAGGAATATAAAGGGAATACGGGCTGTTTCGGGTTGCTTACGCAGCTGGCTTAATACTCCATAGCCATCCATTTCGGGCATCACTGTATCGCAAAGAATAAGATCGGGTTTTCTGACCTGGGCAATATCTACACCTTTGCTGCCATTTGCAGCCTGTAATACAATATAACCATTAAGCTCCAGTATTTCGGCTGTATCCTCACGGATATCATTACTGTCATCAATAACGAGAATTGTTTTCATGTTCTATTGTATGTAAGCGTAGATGTAATTTCTTCAAGTGGGGCTACTTATCACCAATTGTAAATGACCATGAATCAAATAGTTTAATTCAATACCGAACTATAAAAAGTTGGCAGAAATAGTACACTCAATTTAAAGTGGCACAAGAAGCGCCATCCCAAAAAAGCTGTTACTTAATTAACGTAAATGACGGCCATAAATATTAGTGATTGTGACTTCGTAGTTAAAAGGTTTATCCTTAGTTTTTACGCTAATTACTATTGTTTACAACGGGTTTAAAATACATTTTCTTCGGCAGCGTCGTATTTATCAATACCTGCTTTTTGCCGGGTTCTAAAATTCCTGAGCTGATCATCCTATTCACATAGTCGGAAAATTTTGAAGCTCCTTTAAAATTCAAATGTCCAAGATCAGCAAATTCATCATCCTTTAAAGGAAAGTTATTAAAATCTAAAAAATCAACATCCTGAAAATAGGTTTTCTTAATAGCCATAAAAACTTTTTCATTTTTCATGTACTCGTAACCAATATGTTGAGGACTTCTGACCAGGAAGACTTTTTTGTTTTTTTGACGGCAATAATCAACTATCTTTCTAAGATAGTTGAGATTGGTTATTGACAAAACAGTGCGTCCTGATGCGGTATCTCTGACGATTGGTAGTCCTTTATTGTTTAATTCCAGTGGCTTAGGATTGTTGACTTTTAAGTAACCACCAATACTGCCACTGAAACTATAATTTAAAGTAACCACTCTAAATATATTCTGCCTAGCTAAAATGGAAACACAATTAATAAAATCCTTTGGATTTTTATTAAATAGCAGTTCTAAATCTGCAGCATCCATAAAAGATGCATACTGCGGAAACATGTTCGACATATATTTATATCCCCAGGTCCACTCATCCATTTTCTCATCAATTTGATTATTGGAAAATTCAATCAAAATAGTTTCAACCTGGTTGTTTTGAGAAATTACTTTTTTTACTTTTTGATATGTATAGAAGTAAGGCTCTGCAGAGTGTGAAAGGTTTTTAAATCCTGATATTAATGAATCGTTAAAAGCACACTCAGAGTGTGAATGTCCAAACAATACAATTTTATAACCCTTATCAATATTAAATTTCGAAAATTTCTTAACCAAAAAATCCGGTATCAATATTATACAGGCTAATAGTAACATACTTGTTAATATAAACACCATTGTTTTATTTAAAAAGCTTCCCATTTTTTAAAATTGAAAGTAAATAAATTGTTGTTCCTTACCTGCAAACAAGAAGGCAATTAAAACCAACGCATAATAAAATGCAAGCCGGTAATTTCTACTTTTAAGCTTGGTTAAAGTTTCAATTGCATACTGGTTTTCTCTCCCGTTCCATTCAATCACAATGAAAAATACAATTAAGGCAATGGTCTCTAATAACTGCGGCCGGTTAACATCAAAACTTGGTATAGAAAAAAGTGATCTGGAGAATATTCTGCCTAAATAGTTAAATGCGTGGGTAACGTTGTTAGCTCTGAAAAAGATCCAGGCAAAAACAACCATACAAAAAGTTAATAGTATATGCAGAAATTCACTGAGTGTAGGCAGGCTTTTTCCTTTAGCAACTATTTCAAGATTATTTCTGTTGGTTTTAAAGATGATTGATGGCATAATAAATAATGCATTTAAAAAGCCCCAGATTATAAAGGTCCAGTTTGCACCATGCCAAAAACCGCTTACCAGAAAAATTATAAAGGTATTTCTTACTTTAAGCCAGGTTCCGCCTTTACTGCCACCGAGCGGAACGTATAAGTAATCCCTAAACCAGGTTGATAGTGATATATGCCATCTTCTCCAAAATTCAGCAACATCCCTTGAAAAATATGGAAATGCGAAATTTCTTAATAATTCTATCCCAAATAACCTTGCAACCCCTAATGCAATATCTGAGTAGCCCGAAAAATCACAATAAATTTGAAAGGTAAAAAATATTGCTCCCAAAACTAATGTGCTTCCGGAATATGAAGCTGAATTAGCGAATATTGTATTTGCGAATTCGGCGCATTGATCGGCAATTACAATTTTTTTGAATAAGCCCCATAATATTTGCCTTAACCCATTAGCAGCATTATGATAATTAAACACTCTTACCTTTTTTATCTGGGGCAAAAGATGGGTTGCTCTTTCAATAGGCCCGGCAACTAATAAGGGAAAAAAGCTTACGAATAAAGAATAATCAATAAAGTTTCTTTCGGCCTTGATCCTTCTTTTATAGATATCAATAACATATGATAGTCCATGAAAAGTATAAAAAGATATTCCAACCGGCAGGATAACCTTCAATGTCCAGGGATTGACGTTTAGACCAAAGTTTGAAAACATTTGCGTAAATGACCCGGCAAAAAAATTATAGTATTTAAATACGCCAAGGAAGCCCAGGTTGATCAAAATACTAAGCCACAACCAAAAACTTCTTGATTTCTGGTTTTCCGACTCCGTCATCTTTAATCCTGTAAAATAATCTAATAGCGTTGAGAAAACCAGAAGGAAAAGAAAACGCCAGTCCCAGCATGCATAAAAGAAATAACTTGCACAAAGCAATAAAAAATTTTGAAGCTGAAGGTTCCTGTTAAATATCAACCAATATAAAATAAACACAACCGGCAAAAAAATTGCAAAACTAACCGAATTAAAAAGCATCTTGGAGTTTTTTTTAATGTGATTGAGACATCAGAACAATGCCACTTTATTAAGAAAGAGTTAATTTATATTTTCAACCTTAGCTCAGGTCATTGTTTATGGCTTCCTGTCAATATAAACATTAACAGGAAGTGTTTTTGCTGCAAATTTCAAATAGATGACTGGGCACCAAAAGTTTGTAGTATTAAAAACGGAAGTGGTATTTACCGAAAATATAGTTGACCGGTGCAGAAACTTAACCTGCCAATAAATTGGCAAGATTAAATGACTTTAAAAATGGAATTTGTATTAATTAATCAAAATTGCTATCAGTTTACTTAAATCTATACAATTATATTTTTCCCCTCGTGACTTAAAACTTCATTGAATTTTTCAAGCAGCTTTATATACTTGTCCATCCAATAGTAAGTTGCATCACGGGGCTGATCTTTTATGTTTAACGCATCAAACGAACGATCAGCGTTGACAGAATTAATTCTTTTGGCGAAAGCTTCGGGAAACTCTTTGGAAAAATCATGCCCAATCACAAAGCCGATTTGGCAAATTATATCCAGGTTCAATTTTTTTGTTTCAAACCAATTATATAAGGTTCTACGACTTACATTCAGCTTTCTCGCAATTTCGCTTATACCCATATGATCTCGTCGCACAATGCGTTCCACAATTTGGCCGTAATGTAAGTCAATGCATTCAGATGTTCCAACAGTACAACTGTCATTATCTAAATAACTATTAATCGGGTAATCCATTTTGCTGTACATACATTCACTGATTTAGGTTGAAAAAATAATTTTTAAAGGACGATTTACATTTGTTGTTTTTATTCTAAAATAGGATGGTGCTATATTTCTTTACTACGAATAACGTTAGGGGGATAGTTATTCAAAAAATTTCAATTTAGGTTATCTCAATTAAAAATGTGTTAAATGCCTGGTCTTTTACCTGTTAAAGCTTATAACATTATTGTCGCTTGTGATTAGTATAAATTTAGAGATAGTAGAAGCACTAATCAACCTATTGGCGGTCATTTTTTGCCTGTAGAAGACATTGATCAATAAGTATTTAACGTATAAAAGCAGAAGCTCCCCATCGTTAATTTAACTATAAGTTTACCAAAATCATCATCGATACTATAATTATTTACCTATAGCAGTGGTTGTGTGGAAATAATTTGCCACAAAGTTTAAAAGGCAGCGATCTTTATAGCCCGAACTTTTAAAGTTCTTAACATTTATTACCGTCGCTCCCTGCTTTTCGGCCACTCCGGACTTGGCGGTAAATTGAATAAAAGGGATTTTATTTATGTATAACCAGCTGAACATTGTTTTATAAATATCATAGCCATTCATACCCGACATTATAATTTCACAAATCACAAGATCAGGTAATTGCGCCTTTAAATGCTTTAGTGCGCTCATACCATTATCTGTTATTGAAACATGATAACCTTCGGCAATTAAAAGCCTGGCAATGTTCTCTCTAATTTTATGATTATCTTCAATTAGGAGTATATTATTCATAATAAAATTAATTTTAACTCGCTTAATTGGGGCGCTCTTGTAAATGTAAAGCAAACGTTATGTTGCAGCGTGTTTTGTTTGGTGAGTGATATCAATAAAGATACCTGACAGCTTTTCACATATCCCATTATTAAATTCCGGATAGCAAACAGCTCTAACCCTTATTGAATTTTTTTTGGCTGTAATCATTTCAAATTCACCATCAAATGATTTTCCATTTTCAAGTGCATCTTTTAATCCCAATCCGGCCAAATCCCGGTCGGCACCTTCTTTATAAAATCCCATAGCTGTTTTCAGGTCTGGGCTAAAATCTTCAGGTACTTCAAGCATTTCTTTCAATACCTTGCTCCAAATAGTGGTATTTTTAACAAAATTCCTGCTCCAAGCCCCAATACGGGCAATTTTTTGCGTTTTATTAAGTATTTCTAAAACTTGACTGCTGTCTGCTTCCTTAAGCTTAAAAGGAGTAATATTTTCAGTCAATATTAAAAAACCACCAATTTCTAATCTGTTCTTATACCAAGGTCTCAGATCCCAATGCATCCAGGCTAATGATCCATCCTGGTTTTCCATTATAGCATCATCAAAATGACTTTCTCCTTTTAAGCATGTGAGCAATAAATCATGAAATTGAGATTTAATTTGAGGAAGAACCCGGTAAAGGTTTACCCCTATGATTTCTTTACCTTGCAAATCATAATCTTCTACCCATTTTAACGATGCCGCAATAAATGCCATATTCTTATCAAACATGGCAATGGCAACCGGAGCTTGCTCTACAAAGGTTATATGATTTTCCTGGTTTTCTGAGTGTATTTTACTAATGAGCTCTTTCGCTAATTTTTCATTTAAATATTTTTGATAACAGGAAGAAAAATTAGACGGATTTGAGAAATTTAGCATTAAAGCCATCTGACTTTTATTGCAACGCTTTTCATTAAGGCACTTTTCAGCAAACTCCATCTGAAGATTCCGGTAATAAGAAAAAATAGTGCTATTATATTTTTCCTTAAAGTCTCTTTTAAGCTTTGACTCCGAAATAAAGTGCTTTTTTGATAGCGTTGCTATACTTGGAAACTCCGTAAAAATACATGACTTTAAGGTTTGTACTACTTGCTCTAAAATTTGATCATTGGAGAACAAAAAAACCTTCTCGGTTTTTAAATCATCCTGATCATTCATTAAAGTTTTCATATCAATAGGGCTTATATCGGCAACATGCACAAAAAAACCATCTACCTCACCATCTATAAAATTGGGGGTATAAGTTGCCCTTGTGTTTTTAATTTCTCCCGATGGAGTAGTTAAAAGCCTATCAAAAACCTGTAATTCCCCTCTTAAAACTGCATTTGTTTGTTTAAGATTCCTTTGATACAACAACGCTCCTAACTCCCATAAATACATCTTATCGATCATTTCATCGGGAGTTTTTTCAAACCACTTTGAATAGGCATTATTTGCAAACCGGCAAATTAGATTCTTATCCCAATAAGCCAGCATGGCATTGGTATGGTCAATAACATTAAAAACTATATTTATAAAGTTTGAATTGGTATTAAAAGCCATTTAATCCCCTTGTTAAGCGTAACTTTTTAACAAATCATAAAAAAATCCTCAATAAAAAGAATTTAATTTCATGGATCACAATTCCTTAAAAGTGCAAATAAATAATTAATTATCCTCGAACGAAACTGACTATTAAAAATATGATTTGAATCATATTTGAAATGTTAACTAAATGTGATAATCATTAATTAGCTTAACATCAAGTTTTTCATATTGGGAGTTATTACTAATGAAATCGGGTAAAATCGTTTTCATTTTAGTTACCATTACATCAATATTATTTTGAAGGTTAAGCTCCATCAGTTCCTTAATTACCCTGTTAGTATCTGCATAATTATTGGGTATCGTTTTTGAAATTTTTATATCCTTATTATAGGTAGGTATTACTTCTTCCTCCACATTAAGTAACTCTTCATATAGTTTTTCACCTGGCCTTAAACCTGTATAAATAATTTCAATGTCTTTACCGGGTACCAAGCCTACCAATTTAATCATATTGGCGGCCAAATCTGCTATTTTAACTGGATCTCCCATATCAAATAAAAATATTTCTCCTCCGCTACCCATAACTGCTGCTTCAAGCACGAGTTGTACAGCTTCGGGTATTGTCATAAAATATCTTGTAATATCGGGATGCGTAACCGTAATTGGTCCCCCTTTTTCAATTTGCGCCTTAAACCGGGGTATTACAGACCCGTTTGACCCTAACACATTGCCAAAACGTGTTGTAATAAATTTAGTTTGATTAGCAGATTCACTTATTGGATCGGTACAAAAGAAATGGTTTTCAAAAAGCACATTATTTAAAGATTGAATATACATTTCAGCAATGCGTTTGGAAGCACCCATAATATTTGTGGGCCTAACTGCTTTATCTGTGGAAATCATCACAAATTTTTCGACACCGAACTCAACCGAAATATCTGCCAGATTTTTTGTGCCCCAAATATTGGTTAAAACTGCCTCTGTTGGGTTATTTTCCATCATAGGCACATGTTTATATGCAGCCGCATGAAAAACAATTTGAGGTTTATATAAATCAAATAAAGTTTTTATTCTGCTTGCATTTTGTATATCAGCAATAAATATTCTTATTTTATCGGCATAATTACCATCCTCTATTTCTAACTGAATGTCATGTAAAGGGGTCTCTGCCTGGTCGCACAGCACCACATATTCCGGATTGTAACTTAATATTTGACGTACAAGCTCTGAACCAATTGAGCCCGCGGCACCTGTTATCAAAACCCTTTTATTTTGAATATCAGCCAACACATGTTTATTGCAAAGGTTGATGGGTTTGCGCTCAAGAAGATCTTCAATTTTTAAATCTTTAAACTGCCTTAAATTTGGCTCGCCATTTATCCATTGATCAGAAGGCGGAACAGTTATCACTTTTATACCAAGCTCAACACATTTTTCAACGGCCATTCTTTTGCCATCAATTTTTATATCTTCGGATGTTATGAGCATCGTTTTTATAGAAAATTTATTTTTTAATTTCTCTATTGCCTTTATTGGATACACGCGTTTTTGTTCAATGCATTTGTAAACCTTGTCAGACCCGGTATCTACAAAACCCTGTACATTTATCATAAAACCTTTTTGGGCTTCAAGCGCATTTTTTATTAAGATAGATGGTGTTCCTGAACCATAGATTAAAACATTCTCTTTGGTGATTTTGTACCCAGGCTCATCAAAATATTTAAAAACATCCTTAATTATTATACGCATACCCATCAATATTGATGAGGATATAAAAAAGTTAATTAGTAAAATATCGCCAAGGCCTTTAAGGCTAATTTTAAGATAGGAAGCAAATAAAATATGATAAAGAACCAGGAACGCCGCATTACTAACTAAAACAGCAAGGAGTATACGTAACATATCCCGGGTATTTGAATGCCTGATAATATGCGTATGTATCCGCATGAACAGAAATATCAATATAGCATTGCTACAATAAAATGCGATATAGTAAATATTGCCTTGCCTAAAATCAAGTTTATCTTTCAGGTAAAAAGATAAGCACAGAGACGACAAAACGATCAAAAGGTCAGTTAACAGAATTAACCATCTTGAATGGAATTTGTCCTGAAATAATAAATTTCTAATGTAAATCATATCCAATACTTATTTAAGAACATTAAAATTATGCATACCTGTATAGTGGAAAAAAATCTATCTCAACGTTTTCCTGAATACCTTTTTCATCCAGTAAAACTTGATAAATTGTAGGGTTAGCTACAAAACGCCAGCTTTTAAAATCAATATGCTGATTTGAAAAGGCAGATTTCCACTCAAAGAGTTTATCATGTTTATAACCAAGGCCACCTCCAAGGTTATAGTACCTCATTCCTTCTATCCTGCCAATTTTGGTAATTTCATCAACCAAGAATTTTGTTGGACTTTGGTTCAAATATTCTGCACGCGTGCCAACTAAATGAGCCTGGATAATACCGTTGGTGAAGGTTATAATTGTACTTGACATCACTGTTTCGCCATCATAAACCATCAGGATACGGGCATCGTATTCACTGGTGTTACATAGGTTTGAAAAGTATCTGTCATTGAACAAATATTTGTCGTTCGCCCCTACCCGCTTCATGCTTTCTGTATAAATTTCAACAAAGGTTGCTAATGCTGCCGGCCCTTTTTCTTCCTCAACCCTAAACCCTTTTTTCCAGGCGTGCTTTATGGCATCCATTGCGCTTTGTTTATATCTGTTGCGTTGATCTTCAATACTTTCGGAGAGATCAATAATCACCGTTTTGCCATTTTCATGCACCCCCCCGAACTTATTAAGCAGGGGTTGCTGATTGTAGAAAGGGTGCATTCGTGTAAATACAGATACATAGTTTTCCTCGGATAGGAAAGAAAGAAATGCTTTTTTAAAATTCTCCATAAAAAAATCGTCAAGCTGATCTATTTTATGGTTAGAAAGAGGTCCCGAAAAGCCGTAAACACAACTCAGGTCAAAGTATTCAGATCCAGGTATGGCTCGCTTAATTAACGGGAAAGCGATATAATTAGCAAATTCCTGATAAACAAATAAAATAGGACTGCCATCTGTTTCCAGCGAATGATAATGCCACGTGTGATAAAAATCATATTCTGCCGCATTACGGACGTAGAAAGTCCACTCCCTCTTATCGTGGATAGAAAATATTCTTGTCATAATTCTGTATTAAGGTTACTTATGAATTATAATTTCAAATTTTCAAGGGTTACGAATTTACTTTTTGTAATGCTCATACAAATAAGATCATTTTGTTTACCAGTAATATCAAAACCAGCTTTTTCATAAACTGACAATGCTGAAATGTTTGCCGGATGAACCTTTAAATAAATAATATCCAACTCCTTAACTAAAAAGCCATAGCGTAGCATTTGAACAGTTGCCTGGTAGCCTATGCCTTTACCCCAGTAAAGCTTATTACCAATAAAAAGGTGTAGCTCTGCATCATGTTCAGTAATATCCAATAATTGAACATTACCTATGTATGTATTAAGCTCCTTAACACAAATTGCAAATCTTGCCTGGTTTGTTTTGTTTAACTGGGTTCTCAGCCATTCGGTTTCTACCTCGGCACTTATATAATTTACAGGCTTGTAGCCTGTATATACCCATATTAAAGGGTCGTTTCGCCATACATGTGATACCTGTGCATCTTCTATAACGAGGGGGCGTATGTATACTGAAATCGTCATAAAAAAAGGCGTAAAATATTTAACATATAAAACATATCCTGAAGATTATATCGTTGATCTATTGGTAAAGGGACTAAACAGCGGGCAAGGTGATTTTCAAACATTCCTTTTTTCGTCCACTTAAAAACGTTTGGCCAATATGTGGCAACAAATATTTTCTTTTGAATTAAGTGAACTTTTAAATGGCTGTCATCATTTAAAAAAGGGTAAACCATTGGGGCACAATTCTCTGGGACATCAAATTTCAACAGGTTATACTCCTGGAGATGTTTATGTAAAAAGTGAAAATTTCGCTCCCTGATTTTGGCGCATTCATCATAATCAATACTTGTAAGAATTTTTTGTGTTAACATTGACATTGCTCTAATCTCATTATTTTCCAGATCCATATTATTTTCTTTATAATCCGTATAAGCCGCCTCTATGCCAAAATCAATACTTTTAATAAGGTGCGAAAAACGATGGCTTGAGCTATCCACTGGTAATTTTTTAGGGAGTTTTCTTTTTATTTGAAGGTAGGCTCCATCAGAAACACCGAAAAATTTTCGGCAAGAATAAAAAGTATCCACCCCTGGTATCGGCTCAGAAAAAAAAGCCTGAGAATTATCTACTATCAGATTGGTAACCTTGTAACTGAGTTCTATTATTTTTTCTTGTTTAAGTCCAAAATAATTAGTGTACAAAAAACAGGCGTCTGGTTCAATCTCAAAATTTATTTCCGGATCAAGATGCTTATCAATTGAATAAAACTGATGTTTAATGCCCATTTTTGTGATAGGCTCAAGTAAAGATTCACAGGTAAAATAGGGTATATATATTTTGGTGTATCCTTTTTGTCTCAGGATGTACTCCAAAGCGTTACGCCCGGTATTAAGGTGAATAAGATTTGGATAATACTCATTTCCATGGGGGAGTTCAAGCTCTAAATATCCACCAATGGATTTTAAAGCAGCTTTATTTTTTTGCATAACTGTAAATTACTTGGCGGATTAATTAAGACTTAGGTTAACCCTGATCGCATTGGTACATTCTTAAGTTTGGTGGCTGATAAAATTCATTCAAATTTTCGGGTGTGCGCGAGTTGTATCCTATAACCTGACGCAACTGCGAGTTGAGGTGAGATACAAAATCATAACCTAAAAATCTTGGATAATCCATCTGCTGTTTTAAAAATGGACGGGTAAATCCTATCGTTAATCCCCGGCGCGGTTCAAGGGTAGTATTTTCGCCCGCCGCATGCCAAATATTTGAATCAAACAAAATGATACTCCCCTTAGGTACAATGGCTCTATCGGCACTGTTAAAAAAGTACGTCGCATTGGGCCGTATTGCAGATTTATGTGAACCAGACAGAAAATAAGTTGCGCCATTCAATAAATTAAAATCATCAAGCGTTACAATCATCTGCAACAGCAACTTTGTGTCATTCATAAATGTCCGCATATCGCGATGCATGTTGCTTAGGTACGGATGTTCATGCTTAGCGTGTATAACCGCATTTAACCCATTTAATATATAATTACCACCTAAAAATTGAGAAATCTCTTCATTACAATACATGCTTTGAAGAAATGGAAGGCTAAAATTATTTCTTTCCAGTAAATGATGAAGTGTACCATCCATATTGGCACTTATACCATTTCTTTCCTGAATAGCTCTTCTTTTTATATATGCATCAGTTAAATCGAGATTTATTGTGTTTACAAAATCAAGATTTATTGCATTTTCATACACAACCCACCCATATTCTCGAATAGCATTAATAAAATCATTGATGTTTCTTGAACCATAATTAAATCTATTTTCCATAACTTTTGATTATATTATTTATTCATTTTTAGTTACTTCAGTTTCATTATGCTTAGCATGCGATCATTAATCAAGGTTACATCGAATTTCTTTTTTGCAAATGCCAGCCCATTTAAACCGTAGTTATAAATAGCATCGCTATCCTTTATATAAAACTCCATTTTTGACATAAGCTCCGGTATGTTTTTTATAGGGATCAAAAACCCGTTTTGGGGTGATTCAGGATTAACAGTTTCCCTGCAGCCTACAGAATCACTGGTAATAATAGCCCTGCCCATGGCCATGCTTTCAAGTAAACACCGGGGTACGCCCTCGCCATAATATGATGGCAATACTACAACAGAGGCATCTTTTATATGGGGCCTTACATCGTCAACTTCTCCCAGATATTGCAAGTTGTCGCCATTTTTGATCTTAAGGTATAAATCAGGACTAATTGCATCTATATTATCAGCATAAGATCCAATCAGTTTAAATTGTATATCGGGATACTTTAGGCGGATCAACCGTGCGGCTTCAAAATATTCATGAATACCTTTGGCGTTTATTAACCGTGATATCATTATAAAGCTAATATTCTTGGTATCTGGCGGAGTATATTGGTAATGCTCAAGATCTACGCCAGAACCATTAACTACAAAAGCCTGGTGTTGATCACTTAATATTTTATATGAAAGCAGTGTTTGATAATCGTCTTTGTTTTGAAATATGATGTATAAACGCTTGTTTTTAATGAGGCTAAACCTGAGCATTAAACGTGTAATACGGCTTACAAATGATTTTTTATTTTCCGGCGAAAAGTTATAGCCCAAACCGGATAGCATAGGAGCTATACATTTAATGCGATGAATTTTTGCAAGCACGGTTCCATATATAACAGGCTTAAATGTGTACGGAAAAAAAACATCTGGTTTAATCTTTTTCATCAATTTATAAAGCATTATTAAATACTTTATGTCAGCAAGAATTGAAACGTTGCTCCCTGATAATTGATTTTCGTGAATAGTTACTTTAAGTAGCGTAAGCTTTTCACGTATGGCTTTAGGTAAAACAGGTGTAAAAACATGTACTGTATGTTGCTTAACCATTTCTTCAATCAACTTGCCCCTGAAATCAATTAATGATTTAGCAGAATCGCACGCGATTAATATTATTTGCCCTGTTTTAAGCATATAAAAACAATAATAATGTTTAGGTATAGAAAGCCGTATAAGGGCTGTTAATAGTAACTGTTGGCAATATTTATAGGCGGACCGTTCAAGGACTGATTGGTCGGGCAATTGGATATTAAATTGGAAAGGCTTTAGGTAAAGCCATTTTTGGGGGCAGCTATAATAGTATCTGGACTATTATAGATAAAAAAGTAATCGGATAATAAACCCAAACCACCAAAAGGTGGTCTGGGTTTTAATCTTTATTATAAAATGTTTAATTATTAATTAGTTACTTAATATTGCTCCTGAACCTTTTTGAACTACGGTTGGAACGTTAGCAGCTGCATCAAGTACTGATGAATATGAATAAGCCGGTACCCATGAAGATAATGAAGTAGTTATATCATTAGAACCACAACCTGAATAAATGTTAGTACTAACACCACTGAAGAATCCTGGAGGGTCACCTGCCAGATTGGTGCTGATTGGTTTAGCACAGCCTTGGAAATACTCGTTATCTGTACGTACAGTTCCGTTTGCTCTTGCACCTAAACTGTAACCTGCATTATTTAAGTGATAGTTGTTAAATACGTGAACACTTCCATAGTTCATATCAGGCTCTCTTTCACCTACGTTATACCAAAAATTATGGTGTAATGTAACATGTAAATGGCCGATATCTGATTCATGACCTGCAATACCACCGCTTATTAAGAACGATAAGTTAGTATCGTGAAACTTGCTCCATGATACTGTTACATAATCTGATGCCCTTGTAATAGCGATATCTTTACCCCAATAAGCCCAGCCATGGTTACGATCAGTTGAGAAATCACAGTGGTCAACCCAAACGTGTGTGGTTGAAAACTTTATCATAAGCGCAGCATCAGTAACATAATTTTTGAAAGTTATGTTTTGAACAATGATGTTGTTTACAGTGAACATGTAAAGCGATATACCAGTAATTGTTGCACCCGGTTTACCAATAAGTGATTTATTAGATGAAACATAAACCGGATCATCACCAGAGCCAGAGATAGTTCCGCTAACATAAATAATTTTTGGACTGTCACCAGCAACTGCTGATTTTAACTCAGATAAATTTGTTACAGTAACAACTGTACCTCCTGTACCCCCTGTTGTTGTTCCACTAACCATTGCATAACCCATTAAAGCTGTAGTTATACCTGTTTTAGTTGGTGAGCCTGCTGTAGGTGCACTTGGAGTTGTTGGAGCTGTTGGAGTTGTTGGAGCTGTAGGAGTTGTTGGAGCTGTTGAACCCGCAGCAGAGCCATCCATTGTAAATGTGTACTTTCTGCCGTTAGTTGCCGGATTGGTGTTGTCCGATGCCGAAAATATCAAAGTAGTACCCCAATGACTAAAACGTCCTTTTCCAGAATCACGAATATCCTGGTGTACTGAATGCGGAGGTTTCAATTCAACACCGTTCTCAAATAACCGCATTGTAGATGCAGAAGGTGCTGTGTTTGAATCACCCGACTGGGTAAGCGGATAACTGATCTTATAGGCATATCCACCATCCGATCTTAATCCAGTTAAGTCAACTGCGAAATTAGTTGCGGTTGCTGCTGCAGAAATTGAAGAGGCACCCGAAGTTGTTGAAAGGGTACTGTCCTGAATATTTCCAGAGCCATCATTACTTTTTTTACAACTACCTAAAAAGATAATTGCCGTTAAAAACATGCTGATTACAGCCACTTTTCCGAAGATTTTTGTTGTTCTTTTCATTCAATTTTTAATTTTGGCTTTTCAAACGGTAGTGTATTTGAAAAATTACAATTAAAAATTTTGCTGAAAGGTGTGGACTTAATGGATAAAAGGACTAAAAACCGGGTCTAATACAACTTAAAGGGGTAAAACAGTGTGAAATTAAGGTGTAAAGAAAGTGTAAAACTTGCACACTTCATGACATTAAAATGACAAAACTTTTTCTTCACTCCAACAATATGGCTTCGTTCGAGGTGCTTTTCACCTTGTAAAAAGACTTATACCAGGCAATAAAACGTGCAACCCCTGTCGGTACAGAAACTTTGGGTTTATAATTCAACACTGTATCAAGATTGGAAACATCTGCGCAAGTTTCTGCTACATCACCCTCCTGCATTGGTCTGAATATTTTTATAGCTTTCTTATGAACACGTTTCTCAATTTCACTCACAAAATCAAGTAAGTTTACCGGCGCTCCCCTGCCTATATTAAATATCCTAAATGGTGCATTTGAGGTGGCTGGGTCGGGGTTGGTACCATCCCATTCAGGATTGTTTTCTGCAGGCTGATCTATTACGTGAACAATACCATCAACAATGTCATCTATATAGGTGAAATCGCGTTTCATATTCCCATTGTTAAAAACCTCAATAGGATTGCCTTCCAATATTGCTTTGGTAAAAATAAATAACGCCATATCTGGCCTGCCCCATGGACCATAAACGGTAAAAAAGCGTAAGCCAGTAGTGCGCAAGTTAAATAAGTGGCTATAGGTATGCGCCATCATTTCATTTGCTTTTTTTGATGCTGCATATAATGAAACGGGATGATCAGCAATATCGTGTTCATTGAAAGGCATTTTTTTGTTTAATCCATAAACGCTTGAAGAGCTTGCATAAACCAAATGGTTAATTTTGAAGTGCCTGCAGCATTCTAAAATATTAAGGAACCCCTTTATATTTGAATCAATGTAAACATCAGGATTAGTTAAACTATATCGTACACCCGCCTGGGCAGCCAAGTTACATACTGCATCGAATTTGTTTTTTTCAAATGTATCTTCCAACTGGTCTTTATCTAACAGATCCAATTTTATAAAGGTATAATTGGGATACTTTTTGCTTTCAACCGGTTTTCCATACTCTAAAGTATTTACCTGGATGCCTGTATTGGCTAAGCGGGCGTATTTTAACCTTACATCATAATAATCATTTAAATTGTCAATACCAACAACGGTATCTCCTCTTTCAAGCAATTGTTTGGCCAAATGATAGCCAATAAAACCAGCGGTGCCGGTGATTAAGATTTTCATAAATATGGGTTTTAAATTTAAAGAAGGCTTTACAGAAATAGAGGCTTTAGTCTGGCTTAAATTTGAAAGCTATTCGCGGGCAAAAGAATTATGCCGGGAATCTGCGCCAGAAAGCAAAAATCAGTTATTCACTTTCTGGCGGGCAGTTGTTGAGATTCCTGAAAATTATAATAATCAATACTTATTATTCAGGAATCCATAAGGATAAAATACTAACTATTAACGTGTTATTTTAATTTGTAAGCATACTTTCGGCCATTTGAAAGTGGATTTGTATTATCAGAGCTTGAGAACAATAACGTGTTACCCCAATGGCTAAATTGGCCCAGGCCAAATGCCCGAATGTCATGATGAACCGAATGGGCTGGCCCCAGTTCAACACCGTTTTCAAAAAGCCTAAGGGTTGAAGCAGTGGGACTTCCGTTGGAATCTCCAATTACAGGAAGATCATATCCTACTTTATAGGCAAAGCCACTATCAGACCTCAATCCAATTAAACTTATAGCTATTAATGATCGATCATGTCCGGTAGTATCATGAGTTGTTGTTGTATCATGAACCGTGATTAACGAGTCATGCGTAATTTTTACGGTATCGCGCACCACTTGCGGATTTTGTATATTTTTTTTACAATTATTTAGCAGGGTAATGGCAAATATTAACGTGCCGAATAATACTACTTTTGCGAGTAATTTAATTTTCAGGTTCATGACATTTAATTTAAATAGTGAATAATGATCACTTAAAGAATAAGTGATGTTTGAGGTTTATTAGACTAAAGCTTTTAATATAGAATTTACAAAAATCTCCGGAGTTCGATTCTCAATATAATGCCCGATTAACTTTTTGTTATCAGTATTTGATTTTAGTGCTTTACTGATAGCAAGTAATAATGCATCTACATTATTTACATCGGCTTTAAAAATGCCTGGAATATCTTCTATCCCCCCGGCACATTTTGTACAAACAACAACAGGATTAAGGCTCATCATTTGCAATAAGACATTGGGGAAGCCCTCTTTTAAAGAGGATACGACACATACTTTTGCATGTTTAAAATACGGCATTGGATTGTCAGTCCAACCTTTTAAAATTACTCTATGCTGTAACCCACAAGTTTTAATAAGCTTTTCCAAAGAGTTCTTTTCTGGTCCTTCGCCAAAAATCAATAATTTCAAATCCGGAAAATGCGATTCAATTTCCCTAAAAGCACTTATCAAATTATAAAATCCTTTTTCGGGAATCAAACGACCAGCGGCGCAAATATAATTAGTACCGGCATCTGCATCATCCAACGGCAAATCAGCTTTCCGGACGTTTTGATCCACATCAACCGGGTTTTTCTGAACAATCACTTTTTGACCATCAACAAAAGGCGCGTTTTTCAAAAAAATATCACGCATCATGTTTGTTTGGCAAACAACTAAATTTGCTGCAGGATAGCCCAGGCGATATGCCACTTGATAACTCCACTTTTTTAAACCTTTATATCTTATAAAAACAGAAGTACACTCTCTGACTATTAGTCTTGATTTTATGAAACCCATCCGCTTTAAAAACCCGAGGTAAGCATTTAAATATGGATGAGAACTGATAATAATATATCCGGATTTATACGGTTTTAATAATTTTAAAAGCCCGATAAAACCAATTAGCATGCTTTTATCAGTCACATATTTAGAATCAACTCCGTCAGGGATTTTCAATCCCCCCTGAATTGATTTTTTTAGAAAAATCAAAGGTGAATTACTTGCATGTGCCCCCATCAGCAATATGCTTTCTGCACCATTAGCTTTGTCAGACATGGAAACAAAAACTAATTTGGTTTTTAGCTCGGGCATTTAATTATGCTTATTAAGGTTTCTAAATTTTCTAATTACCTTTTTTACAGGTCCTAAAACACTAAACACCTTACGTTTACCATCAACAATAAGTAGGTCGCCTGCAAAATTTATGGTGTGTAAGCCCTGATCATATGGTAACTGGGGCAATAGCTCAAAAGCGGTATTATATTTAAAATCAGTTTCGGTAATAGTTGTGATTTCGTTGATCATAACCGATCCGCCGTAACGTATTTCGGGATTTTGACTTGGCATGTACAATTTTTTGCCAACAATGAATAAGCGCCCCGCAGATCTGCTCACATTTGAAGCAACATTAATAGGATTTAAGGCATGTGCCTTAAATGAATCTTCCAAAGTATCTGAATAAAACACATACAGTTCTCCTTGCTTGCCAGATACGCTGGTAAATAACCAATATTTATTTTGAAAGTAGATGATTGAGCTATCTACAAAGGCCTGGCCTTCCAGTATAACTTTTATCTTCTTAAATTTTGACGGGTTCTCTACATCAATTTGATATAGGGCTACCTGTTTAGCCGACCCTGTTTCAGGAATGCAATACAAACTGTCATCGGCGGTAAACAAGTATGGGTACGATAGGTGTATTGAATCTTTCATGATGCCTTTAACCTTCTTTTTATTCCTAAAATGCAAAGTATCCATCATCATGATTACTCCTTTGCCTTTCCAAAAATTAAGTTCTTCATAATATAAATGCATATGACCATTTATATTTACCGCAAAAGGATCAGCTGCATAATCCGCAGCACCTTCTCTTAACCAGTTAATCTTCCCGTTTAGCCTTTGTGTGAGTATAAGATTTTCGGGGGTTTGTGAAATGTAGCCAATATTCCATTTATCGTAAGAAAACAGTTTATTTCTAATTGAATCTAATATCCCTAATAATTTCATGCTTTTAATAATCTTGTGAAAAACATCAGAACAAGCCCCAACACTGGTAAATAATCACTTTCCTGTACCAGATTACCACCAAAACTATCCTTGAATTGATTTATTCTCTTCAAAGCCTCGTCTGCGGTACCATGGGCGTATCCCCCCATATCATAAACTTCAAAACCATGCTGTTTAAAAAAACACATATCCTTAAAATGTAATAATCGATTTGCTCTGCCGATTACCGCTTTCAGCTGGTTGTCTTTTTCGGTTCTGAAAAGCGACGCCGAGTGCAATAATCTTACCCTTTTTAAGGAATCATCGCGTAAGTAAGCATGCATAACAATATCCTGATCCTGGTAGATAGCCTTTGTTATAACAAGACACGATTGAAACTTATAGAATTCACGGGTGAGCGTTGGTAGATTTTTGGTTACTGCAAATAAATTGTAGAAATCAATGAAACGTTTTATTTCAGTTTCGGGGGCCGTTGTAACTCCATCTTTTATTGCTCTGCGTATTTCGTAGTTGGTGTTTTGGTCAAAACCGGCCTCAAAAACAGCCTGAGGAGCTCCAATGTCAATTGTTTTTGTAAAAAAGGGTTCTCTACGATACCCTGGAATATTGTTGTGGCAAGCACTTTGTTTATAATAGCTAAAGAGGCATTTCCATTTGGAGGGCTTGTCGGCAAACCATACAACATTGTAAGGTACTAAACGCATAGCCCTACTTTTAATTTGAATCATAAAGTATTAAACAGTTTGATATGTAAGGACCGGGTTATTTTTTTGATTCTTTAACCATTGCGTAAACACTAATAATTTCCATATTTGAGGGAAGCGGTTCCACTTACCATCCATATGTTCATTTATCATCATTAATGCCTTTGTTGCATCAACGCCGGGAATGTTTTTTAATTCGCTTAATGATAATTGATCAAGAACATAATCTTTTAATTCATTTCTAAACCAAAACTGCAGCGGTATTGTAAAGCCAGATTTTGGCCTGGCGAAAAATTTAGCTGGAACATACTGGTATAGTATATCCTTTAAAATCCTTTTTTGTGATTTATATTGAAACTTATAGCTATCTGGCAGATTCTGAGCAAAAGTAACCACCCGGTGATCCATAAGCGGCGCCCTGGCCTCTACTGCAAATGCCATAGAGGCACGATCTACTTTGGTATTAATATCGCCATTTAGGTATGTTTTAATGTCAAAAGTTGACATTTTTTGTAATATACTCGTTGATTTTGATGACCAGATATCCATAAAAGGCACATCTAAGCCCGCGTTTGGTTGTTTGAGCCATGAATACTCAAGGCCACCAAGCATTAATCCATACAGTGTGCTTATTTGGGAATTACAGAGCCCTAACGCGATAAGTTGGTGTCGATAATTTGGTGAAACTCTTAAAATTGTCGCTATTGTCTTTCTTAGTGGCAATGGATAATTAAACAAGTAATTTACAAGGTTTAACCACTTATATCTGCCGTAACCCATAAAGCTTTCATCCCCACCATCGCCACTCAAAGCTACAGTAACATATTTTTTTGTGTATTTACTCAACAACAAAGTTGGTATAGCGCTTGAGTCGGCAAATGGTTCATCATAATATGTTCCAAAATCTTCAATCAAATCCATCCCCTCTTTTGGGTTACATTCAATTATGTGGTGATCTGTTTTAAGGTGTTTAGCTATATTGGCTGAAAATACGCTTTCATCAAAACCTTTCTGGTTAAATTTTATGCAAAAGGTTTTTACGTTTTCGTTATTTTGAGCTGCAAGGGCTGTAACAAGTGAAGAATCAACGCCCCCTGAAAGAAAGACCCCCAAATTTACATCTGCATGCATCCTGATATCTACCGCATTTGTTAACAATAATTCGAGTTCTGTTTTAGCTTCAGAATATGTTCCCTCATATTTGTTTGTATAGGCAAGATCAAGATCCCAGTATTTTGTTGTTTGAAATTTCCCTGTATCACTATTGAAAGTGAATGTATAACCGGCCTCAAGTTTTTTGACCTCTTTCCAGGCCGATTTGGGTTCTGGTACATATCCCCAGATAAAATATTCATTTATTGCCCCTTCATCAAGGTTTACATTTCGACCGATATTTATTTGTGCTGGCTGACTGGCAAATTCAAAATCGAGGCCGTTATGGATATAATAAAAAGGTTTTTTTCCAAGCCTGTCCCTTGCTCCAAAAAATTGCCGATTTTTGGTATTATAAATTGCAAAGGCAAACATGCCATTAAAGTGATAAACACAACGTTCGCCGTATTCAAGATATGCTGCTGCAAGTACCTCTGTATCTGAATCTGTATTAAACGAATAACCTAAGGTGATCAGCTTCGTTTTTATTTCTTTGTAATTATATATTTCTCCGTTAAATACAACCACCAGGTGTTTATAGGCGAATGGCTGATCTGAGCGATGATCCAAATCAACAATCGCAAGGCGATTATGGCCTAAGATGACAGATCCTACGCGTTCAAAACCTGAATAATCAGGGCCGCGAAACTGTACTCTTGTTAATTTTGCCCGTATTACTTCGTCGGGATAATTAACTGTTGATCCATATATTCCGCACATAAAATGAAAGTTTTTAAAGAAGTTAATATTTATGTTATCTCAATAGAAGCGTTTCATATGCCTGCCCTATTTTATCCAATGCG
The DNA here is from genome assembly GCF_025362475.1 of Mucilaginibacter sp. Lineage (GTDB taxonomy): Bacteria > Bacteroidota > Bacteroidia > Sphingobacteriales > Sphingobacteriaceae > Mucilaginibacter. Next base: position 134,207 of record NZ_JANYGH010000016.1, on the reverse strand, counting down.
AACCGGTTTATTATATCGGCTTTAATTTTATCATGCTCCCATGTTTGATTGCATGCACGGATAATTTGTCTTTTTAACTTAACTACATCATTTTGTTCGGCAACAAAACCATTAAAACCTTCCTTAATTAATTCATCAACGCCGCCAACTCTAAAGGTTACTACCGGTACTCCTACAGATAGTGATTCAAGTACAACATTTGGAAATCCTTCGGTAAACGAACTCAAAACCAATAAATCATGTTGAGATATTTTTAAAGCAACATTATTTATATTGCCGGTAAAAAACACTCTGCTTTCCAAATCATTGGTGCTCACTTGTGCCTTCAGAACATTCATCAGCGGGCCATCACCAATAATTGTTAAAACATAATTTTGAGGTAATGATTTTATAACGTCCAACAATCTAAACAACCCTTTTTCCCTTGAAAGACGACTAACAACAACTAATCGTTTTAAACCAGATATACTTCGATGATCTTTTAAAATACAGGATTGATTAACCGGGTTATGAATAACTATTAACTTACCCAGGCTAATGGAATACAGTTTGGCAATTGACTGGCGCATTTCTTCTGACTGGCAGACAATAAAATCAAACTTGAAAAATAAGAATTTGCTAAAAAAATTAAAGAACCGAGCCTTAAAACCATAAAACTCTCTCATTTGCTTAGGGTTATTAGATGCCCTTGCTATTAAATGGGGTAGCTTTATAAAACAAGCTATCATTGCTATTAATATATTAATATGATCTGTTGTTGAAAAAACAGCATAGGGTTTTTCAACTTTAAAAAGGTTATATAGCTTAAAAAATGACCTGGAGGCTCTTATTGTTTTAAGATCAATAAATTTAACACCCTCTATATCAGTTGAATAACAACGATTGCTACCATTTAAAAAAACGACAGATACGTCATACTCTTCTTTGTTAAAATATTGTGAAAGCAGCCAATAAACGCGCTCGGATCCACCAGCTCCAAGAGAGCCAACAATCAGAAATAACTTCTTTTTCATAATAACAAAATGATAAGGTTAAAGTATTCTTAAGGTCTTGATTCTATAATATCTATGGTATCTTTTTGAGGCTGGTAGATATTATTATATTGAAGTATAGCAAAATACAGAAATATTGTAGGCCCATCAACACTCATCAGCCATCCATTATGTGATAGCGCATTAAGCGAAACCGCGATAAAGGCGAAAAACAGGGCCAAATACAAAGCATTGTTTTTATAACGGATATTTTTTATTGTTTGAAAAAACAGCCGGGCTACCCTGTAATAGATAGCGCCTAATAATCCAAGTCCTAAAAACGGCCCCAGGTATGTTATAAACATTAAATATGCATTATGTGAAGATAACCCGAAAGTGAATAATGGGTTTCTATAAGTTACATCATCCCAAGTTTTTCCGTAAAATATAAGGCCAAAGGGATAATCAGCAAAGATTTTAAGATTTTCGGCAGCAAGATTTGCCCGGTTATATTCGTTAGCTTCTTTAGCCTGATTTTTGGATAGGATATTGTTCTTCTCATCCATATTTCCTTTTAACACATAAGTGTAAACCGCAAAACCGATGGCTATAGTGAATACAACAAGAAGCACTGCTTTATAACGGTAATAAATAAATAGAAATATTACAACAGCTCCGCCAAAACTTACAAATGCAGACCGATTCATGCCCAGGTATATGCAAATAAGGCAAGCACCAAGCACAAGTGCTTTTAGTATTATATTTTGTTTGAATGTGCATGCCGCAACAAAAACAAAAACAGTAAAGGCAGCAACCTGGTATCCAAAAGTAAACTGGGTTATTGACAACCCCGATGGTGCTTGCTTAACTTGCTCATCGAGCATTCTACTTCTTAAAGGGTCAATTATGGACGAATAGCTATGATCTAAAACCATAATTACCATGGAGAGCATCAACAGGGCAAAAAAAATATACACTGATACATTAAAACGCTGTTTACTTAAGCCAATGAAATAATTAAAATATATAGCGCATGTTCCTATGGTTACGAAAACCGCAAAAAAAGCTTTGTAATCTCCCATTCCAACTATAAAATATAAGAATAGAGATATGGCGAATACCACCATTTCATAGTAGTAACTGAATTTTTGTACTGGTTTTTGCAGAAAAAAAATCAATAACAAACAAAATATAAGGGGTGCAGGTATCCTTAATAAATCTGTCATAAAAATGCCAAAGGCAAGCGTATACAGGTAGAATACAATAACACCAGTAACAAAAAACTTTTTAAGTAGCATAAACAGTTATGGCTTTATTTAAACAGTTTCTTGAATGTGTAGAAAATTATTTTTGCGTCCATCCAAAAATTACGATTATCTATATATTCCAGGTTTTGACTGATTTTAGAAGGTATTATTTTATTAATATAGAGTTCTTCCGGGTTGATAGAATTTGCAAGTAATTCATTTTCATTGAAGTACTTAATAGAAGCCCAGTCAGTTATTCCAGGTTTAATGCTCAATACTCTAAGCTGATTTTCTGTATATAATTGTACATACTTTTGCACTTCAGGCCGTGGCCCCACAAAACTCATATCGCCAATAAGCACATTAAACAATTGAGGCAATTCATCAAGTTTGTATTTCCTGAGCCAATATCCAACCGGGGTGATCCTGTAATCATTGTAGCCAATTGTTAATAGCCCCATCCTATCGGAATTGAGGTACATGGTTCTGAATTTATAAAGTTTAAATTCAGTTCCATTTTTCCCCACCCTGTTTTGCAAATAGATAACGCCTCCTTTTGAGTTAAGCGAAATAATAATTGCTATTACCAAAAACAAAGGCGTTAGCAGCAATATTATTACGATTGCAAAAACCACATCAAAAAATCTTTTTAAGATCATTTTATTTTTGTGAAACTTTTAAAATCCAACGTTACATTTCAATAGTTATCGACTCCTTTGAATATGCCAATTGCTTATTAACAGCGCCTACTACTGTTTCTATAATAAAATCTACCTCACTATTATTCAATTGCGGATAAATGGGCAGTGAAATTTCGTGGGCATATTGCAAATAAGCAGAGGGGTAATCGTTAATCTGGTAGCCTAAACTTTTAAATAGTGTTAGCATTGGTAAGGGTATAAAATGAACATTAACTGCCACACCTTTACTTGTAATATCATCAATGATCTTGTCTCGTTGAACCTCTGATATACCCCTAATTCTTAATGCAAACACATGGTATGATGATTCGCGAGCCTCATCTATTAATGGGGGAGCTATAAACCAACTCATTTTTTTAAAGCCTTTACAATACTTTAACGCAATAAGTTTTCGAAGCGGAAGAAGTTCAGGTAAATACTTCCTGATTTGTGCTAATCCAATTGCGGCGCAGATATCTGGCATGTTAATTTTTAATCCCTGGAAAAGAATATCGTATTTCCATCCGCCACCAATTGATTTTGCAAAAGCATCTTTTGTTTGTCCGTTTAAAGTGTACATTTTTAAATAGCGATACTCTGCAGCTACATCAAAATTTGGAGGCAGGTTTAAACATATACACCCGCCTTCTGCTGTTGTTATATTTTTAACCGCATGGAAAGAAAATATGGCAATGTCGCTTTTTTTTGCAGCCGCAACACCATTTATTGTTGCGCCCAGCGAGTGAGCTGCATCTGCAATTAAAAGTATCCTGCCCAAGGCTCTTTGTTTCTCAGAGTTGGCTATAAACAGATCGTTAATTTCGGGCCGGCAGATAACCTCATTCAGTTGTTCATAATCACAAGGCCATCCGGCAAAATCAACAGCAATAATTGCTTTTGTTTTGGAAGTAATAGCATTGAGCACTGCCTGCGGTGATATGCAGAAATCGTCATCAACATCAACAATAACCGGCACAGCACCGCAATGCAATACACACATGGCCGTAGCGCAGTAAGTATAAGCTGGTATAATAACCTCATCTCCTTCCTTTATTCCAAACCATTTCAGCATCAGTATAGCTCCAGATGTCCACGAATTAACACATATGGCTGCATCTGATGATGTAAATTGTACCATTTCATTTTCAAGCGCTACAACCTTTGGCCCGGTAGTAAGCCATTTTGAATTAAGCGTATCAACAACTTCATTAATTACAGATTGATCAATATAAGGTGGAGAAAATGGAATTTTCATTGTGTTATGTTAAATAAATAAAAAATTGAATTGGATTATTTAAATGAATGTAAACGGGGCAGCTAAAGATTCAAAAATGGTTAGGCCGGTATTTTTTCAAAGAAGGATATGATATCATTAATAAAATCGCGCCCAAGGCGTTTGTAAATGCAATATTTTTCCATGAGGTTGTCTTTCCATGTGAAATTGCCAAATGATAAATCATCGAGAGAGACAAAATTTTCATGATAGATAGCTAAAAAGATTTCGAGCTCATGAAAAGTTTTATTACTACAAGTTTCCGGATGATAATTAAAAGTCCATGTGTTTTTAGTTTTAGGTTCAACCTCCGACAACTGTACCGGGATCCAATTGAAACCAAATCTTATATAAGGAGATTTTAACAAACCATCGCTTATGATTTTTATATCGGTATATTTATTTAGGGCCAAAAGTGTATTACGATCAAATGTATGCGCAGGAGCAATAAACAATGATGAGTGAATACCTTCTCTTTTAAAAATGGCGGCAGCGGCTTTTATTTTTTCTTCCTGGATATGAAATGGCAACCCAGCAAATTCTGATCTTTTGTTGATCTTAAGTAATCCCGAATTATGGTTTACATAGCAATGGTCAAATCCGTGCATACCTATTATATAGCCTTTCTTTTGAAGATCACGAACCAGTTGCCAGTAATTAGGGTTTAAATCACCACAGATTTTTAATTTAGGATCCTGATTATCCGGGATCACAGCGATTATGGGTTTTATATTATACTTGTCAAACAAGTTAAAGAAACGCTCCCATTTTGCTAAATCATTTGTTGGACACAAATCATCTAAACGAATTAAATACTGTAGCATATTAATAAAATTAATGTAAGTTAATGTCGATCAGAACTTTAGGTATGTACACAGGCGGATCATCTATATTACTCATAACCAAATTCTCCCAATCTTTAAATATTTTTTCAGGATTATTGGTGTTGATAATATTTCTTGCCTCTATACCAAGGCTATTTTTTAATAATGAATTGTTAACTAAATCCTTGATAGCTGCTGTTAAGCCGAAAATTGATTCCTTTTGTACTAAAATACCGTTTACATCATTTGTAATAATTTCTGAAGGCCCAAAATCACAATCAAAAGCAATACATGGGCATCCAAAACTCATTGCCTCCACCAATGCATTGGGGTACCCCTCGTTTCTTGATGGTAAAACAAATATTTCTGCCTGGCTGTAATAATCCTGCAGGTTGGTTTTTGAACCTGGCAGTATAACTTTTTCAGTCAACTCCATATTATGAATCTGGCAAACAAGGTTAACCCTTTCCTCTCCTTCTCCAATTATAAGTAAGTCTACATCATCTAAATTTGCATTACTATAAGCTGTAATCAGCATATCAAAGCCTTTAACACGTGTTAACCGGCCCACTGCTAAAATAAATCTTCTATTATGTACACTGTTGGTTGAACCCGACTTAAATGCGGTAACAGCATTTGTAATTCTGTGTATATTGGTAAGTTTTTTAAATGATTTATTTTCAAGTAAACAATCTTCAACTCCTTTGGCGCTAACTACAACAGCTGCAGCCTTTTTATAAATACTTGCTGCCAAGTGCTTATGAAAATAACTGAATTGGTTTACACTGCGGCTTGGCGACGTTCTCTCAGAAACGATATAGGGTGTACGTGTAAAGTTACACGCAATGCCAGTCCAGATATTTGCCGAAGTAATAAATGATATAACGCAAACGGGTTTCTCTTTCCGAAGCAATGTTACCAATCTATAAAAAGTTTTTCCTATGTATAAAACCCTGTACCCCAACAAATTTTTATGGCGTTTTAATATAAACACCACTTTTACGCCAGGATCAATTGCATAAGCCGGTATATCGTCATTTAAAGAAATAATTACAGATTGAAAATCTAATTGATTAAAATGGTTAGCCAGGGATATTAATACCCTTTCGGCCCCCCCGCCCATTAATGAGGGTATTACAAAGAATAGCCGGGGCTTTTCGTGCAAAGCTGAGTTTTTTTTCATAACTGTTTTGTAGCTTTTAATTATAGGCTTAAAGCAAATATTTAACAGTTTGATATGCTTTGCGTACTTGCATATTACGCAACTCAAATAATAAATATCTTCTTATATAAAGCAGCAACAATTTTTTTCTTTGAAATGCAGGGTATGTAAAATATTTAATAATCAGGTTAAAATCACTTATCATTCTTTCCGTTCTTACCTTTGTATTGATCATACTCCATATTCCACCTTCATGATTTCGGTAACAGCTCATTATCTCAGGCATAACATAAATTTTTTGGCCTGTAAGGTGGGTAGCATAGAGTTTAAAAATTTTATCCCCGGCATAACAATTAAAAAACCACGGGTTTAAAAATAATTTATATAGATCAGGTAAGTTTCGATATAAAACGGTAGCAGTTTTTGTTTCCTCCTGCTTACCGGCCAGTAGATCATAGTAAGTATGTATTAAAGGTATTGGATTAGGATTTTCATAAAGCGTTTTATTGAGGGCATTTACAACCCGCGTATAATGGCAGCATATTATATAATCGAGGTTGCTTTCTAAAAAAGAAACTTGTTTTTGTAATTTATAGTTATCGGTCCAATAATCATCACCCTCACAAAGCGCTATATATTTTCCTTTACATAATTTAGTACAATTAATTAAATTATAATGAATACCCAAATTTTGGGGAGACGAAACAATTTTTATTTTATCAGGGTATTTAGCGGAAAACAGCTTAACAATTTCAAGGGTGTTATCGGTAGAACAGTCATTACCTACTATAATTTCAAACTTAAAGTTTGTTTGTTGTAGCATGAAACTGTTTAGGGCCTGGGAAATAAACTTTTCATGGTTATAAGTGATGCAGCAAATGCTGACCATTATTTCAGCATCATTCATATAGTGCCATTTTTTTCGTTGATCTCCAATTCAATTTTATCGGCTATTGCACTCCCAAAATGATTTTTTTTGTGCTGACCTTTATCGTCAAAATTCTGAACCCTAAGCAGTAACCGGCAAATAAGATCAAGATCTGGCAATGTTAATGTATGATATAAAGGAAGGCATACAATCCTGGAAGCAATAGAGTCACAAACAGGCATTTCCACCTTGTTTACATATGGTAGGCTTGATAGTGATGGATAAAAATACCGGCGGCAATATATTTGTGCCAACTCCAGCTTGGCTTTACTTTCATTCATCAAATCCTCGGTGTTAAAAAGCACAGGAAAATATGCATAGTTGTAATCTTGTTTATTTTCCAGCTTCTGAAATTTCACATCGAGGTTACTCAAACGCAGCATATATTGTTCTGATAAATACTTCCTCTTTTTTAGTATTTCATCAGCATGGCGCAGGTTGCACAGCCCCATAGCAGCATGAAATTCGCAATTTTTAGCATTTATGCCTGCTTCAGAAAAACTATCTACCCCAGAATAGCCAAAATTGCGCATCAACGCCATTTTCCTTAGAAGCTCCGGATCCTGTGTAAATACAGCTCCCCCTTCTATCGTATGAAATAATTTGGTTGAATGAAAGCTGGTGGTACTAATATCTCCGTATTCAAACACCGACCTATTGTTGTAAAAAGTACCAAAACAATGAGCAGCATCGTAGATAACCTTTAATCCATACTTATCGGCAATTTTTTGTATGGCTGTAATATCGCAGGGGTTTCCAAAAACATGTGTTGCCAGTATAGCCGAGGTTTTTGGCGTAATAGCTGCTTCTATTTTAGCCGGATCAATATTAAACGTTTCAGGATCTATATCTGTAAATACAGGTGTACACCCTTGCCATACTATACTACTTGTTGTTGCCACAAATGAAAAGGGCGTGGTGATAATTTCACCGCTTAAATTAAGCGCCCTAATAGCCAATTGTAAGGCTACCGTTCCATTTGAAACAAATAATAAGTGATTAACTCCTAAGTATTCTTTTAATTTTAGTTCAAGCGTATTTACCAAAGGGCCATTATTTGTAAGCCATTGTCTTTCCCAAATACTCTTGACATAATTATCGAATTCAGTTTCTGCAGGCAGAAAAGGTTTGGTTACAGGTATCATTTTTTTAGGATTAATTGGTTAAAATCTTTAATTGCAGACAGCTTTACTAAAAGGCCAGCGCCATAATAAACTCCAAAATAAAATATGCTTATTATGCCAATTTGCATAAACGCGGGGATATAAAGATTAATTAATAGGATATTAAGCAGGTAACAACTAACACCTATGGTGCTTGATATTGCCAGGATAGGAAATATATCTTCAATTTGCTCCTTTACTGGATATGAAATTAACCGGCCACTGTACATTGAGTTGATATAGTACGCTACGAAATTGAAGAACAACTGAAAATATAACAAACCATATATCCCAAATGGAATAAATATTAGAATACCTATTACACTTATCGCCTTTTTTATAACTTCTAATTTTAAAAACAATGAGGCTTTACCCATTACTTTTAAAATATTTAAGTTGTATGAATGCAGCGGATACATTATTCCACAAATACATAAGATTTGAAAATAGGGAACCGCAGGTAACCACTTATCAGTAAGTAAAATATGAAACAACGGTTGCGCTATTACACAAAGAAAAGTTAAAGCCGGAGCGTTCCAGAAAATAACTTGTTGCATTAACTTCTTATAAACATTTTTTAACTGTACCGGATCATGTGCTATCTCGGCAAACATTGGATACGTAACCTTATTAATGGCTGCCGATATATTGCTTATAGGCAATTGACTAATGCTATCAGCGCGGGAATAAAAACCAAGCTGTGCTGCTGAGAAATATTTTCCGATGATAATTAAATAAAGGTTTTGATATATGGTATCTATAAGCCCAGACACCGTCATTTTGTAACCAAAATTAATGTGCTTTTTAAAAATCTCTTTATCAAATATCAACCCAGGTCGCCAGGATGAGTAAACCCAGTGAAAAGCTGTTGATAAAAATGAGTTACATAATCCCATCCATACCAGGGCCCATACACCATATCCTAGTTTTGCAAGCACAATACCCAAAATTCCACCTCCAATAGCTGCAGGTACCTGGATATTAGTTTGAAGTTTAAACTTCATATCCTTTATTAGTAAAGTGCTTTGTACTCCAAAAAATGCGTTTATAATTAAAATAAGACCATAAACGCGCACAACTGCCTTTAATATTGGTTGATTATAAAAATCTGAGATTAATGGAGCAAACAAAAAAAGTAACGCATATAACAGGGTACTACCGGCCAGGTTAAAATAAAATACCGTTGAGAAATCCCTATGATCTGCATTTGGCGTGCGGATTAACGAAGCCGTTAAGCCACTATCCAACAAGGAGTTTCCAATTGCTATAAAAATAGACAGCATGGCAATCAAACCAAATTGTGATGGCTCCAGGATACGCGCAAGGAAGATAGATATACCAAACCCCACCACCTTTGAGCTAATTTGTTGCGACAAAGACCACAATATGCCCGAAACAGCTCTTTCTTTATAATTCATATGGTTTTTACAAGCGGGCGTTTACAATGTTATCAGGTAAAAATGCTTTCAAATCATAAAGCACCGTATGTGGTTTACAAAGATCCTTAAGGTTCATCTCTTTAAATTCATCGTGGGCAACGGCAAGTAAAATTCCGTCATAGGTCCTTTCTTTGGATTCTCCGTTTTCACATATTACGCCATATGCACGTTTCGCTTGTTCGGCATTAGCCCAGGGATCATGGATGTGCACCTTCACTTTATACTCTTCCAGGCGCCGAACAATGTCTATTACACGTGTATTCCTAACATCCGGGCAATTTTCCTTGAAGGTAAAACCAAGCACCAATACTTCAGCATTGATCAAAGATGTACCCCTGCAGGTTATTTGCTTTATAAACTGATCTGCAACATATGCCCCCATGGAATCATTTATACGACGACCTGCCAAAATAATTTCCGGGTGATAGCCTGCCTCCTGTGCCTTTTGTGCCAGGTAATAAGGGTCAACACCGATGCAATGCCCCCCAACAAGTCCTGGCCTAAAATTTAAAAAGTTCCATTTTGTACCAGCGGCCTCCAATACCTTATGCGTATCAATTCCGAGCCTATTAAATATCATCGCAAGCTCATTTACGAATGCAATATTGATATCCCGCTGTGCATTTTCTATAACTTTTGCCGCCTCAGCAACTTTTATTGAATCTGCTTTAAATGTACCGGCTGTTATTACAGATTTATAAAGCGCATCTACAATATCTGCAGTCTCAGGTGTTGATCCCGAGGTTATTTTACGAATATTGGCAACAGTGTGGTATTTATCTCCAGGGTTGATCCTTTCAGGCGAATAACCGGCAAAAAAGTCAACGTTAAACCGGAGGTTAGAGGCTTTTTCCAATACAGGCATACATTCATCCTCCGTAACTCCAGGATAAACAGTTGATTCATAAACAACTATATCTCCCTTTTTTAATACTTTACCAATTAACAGGCTGGCATTTATTAAGGGGCTTAAATCCGGTCGATTATTTTTATCAACTGGGGTAGGAACTGTTACGATATACACAGAGCAGGCTCTTAACTTTTCAATCTCATCGGTAAAATATAAACCCACCGGAGTTGTACAAACCGGCGTAGTTACTGCCTGCAATTGCTCTTCACTAATTTCAAGGGTATGATCAACGCCTTGCCGAAGTTGATTGATCCGGTTTATATTAATATCGAACCCAAATACTTTGTATTTTTTTGCAAATTCAACAGCCAATGGCAAGCCCACATAGCCAAGGCCTATAATTCCGATTTTAGGTTTAGAATGTTCAATTTTCATGATTATTGTTTAAGTCTTGAATTGTTAAATTTTGAAGGGCCACACGCGTTACCAATGCACAATTGATAGTGTCAAATACCATTAGTACATTTTTGCCTTGTATTTGAATTACCTTACCCAGCTGATTTGTAAGTGCCCCATTTTTTATTTTCACGGTATCGCCTACTGCTACACCCTGCAGGTTCACGATTTCCAAATCTTTATAATTGGCCAGGTTAATTTTTATTTCTTCAATAATGCTGTTCCTAACAACAGCAGGTTTGCCCATGTAATAAACATAACCCATAACACCCAATGTGTAAAGAACATCGGCCTGGTCATATAAATCAACATTAACAAATATGTAAGAGTTAAATAGAGGAAGGCTTACCTCCTTTTTTCGATCGGCCCATTGATTTACCACCTCCCTTAGCGGGCAATAAGATTCAATACCCCGTTGCTTTAAAAGTTTGTCAACCTTTTTTTCCCATCTGGGTCTTGTATATATAACAAGCCATTTCTTTTCATGCAAGTTTAACATGGGATTTTTGATTAAATTTAATTGAGGTTCCATAAAAAGTGTTTTAGCTGACTATTTTATATGATCATTTTATGGCTTCGCCATCTCACTTACATAATGTAATTGGGGAGTATTTACTTACTTCTTTTAAAAGAAGCTTAAAAAGGAGGTAATGAATGAAAATGTATTTACAAACAGTTCTTTATAACACAACAACACTGGTAATCTGGTGCCTATATAAGCATATATGGCTTCGCCACTCCACTTACATGGCTTTTATTCTTAAAAAAACTTATTTTATTTTGTAACAGAAGGTATTCTCTTGACAGTTTATGGCTTCGCCATCTCACTTACATAGCGCTTTATTGAAGTACAAACCATCAAATAGTATCACACCGAATAACACATTCACTCCTGTGCTATTAAGCTTGCACAATTAAAAATTATTATAAACCTAAGAGCCATACACAGGTGCATATCCATAACCGCCATAAGTATATGCTGCGCGGTTCTCTCTTTTTGCATCGTTAAATACAACCATTAGGTTTTTTAATTTCTCGTTATCATAAATATCCCTTAGGATATCTAATTGCTCTGTACTTGTATAATTGTAACGTACAATGAAAATGCTCAAATCTGCATATTTAGCCAGGCCGAAGGCATCAGAAACCGCGCCTACGGGTGATGTATCAATGATGATATAATCAAATTGAGTATTACACCAGTTAAAAAGTAAATCAATGCGATGATCCAATAGTAGCTCAGCCGGATTTTTTGGCATTCTTCCGCATCCTAAGACAAACAAATTTCCTGACTCACCATACGGCTGTATACAATCCAATAATGAATCGGTATCTCCTTCAAGAAAATCTGTGATACCCATTTTTTGTTCAATTCCAACTGATTTAAGCAAATCTGGTTTGCGCAAATCAAACTCCATGATTAACACTTTTTTATTCATTAGCGAAAGGGTCAGTGCTAAGTTGATACTAAAGAAAGTTTTACCCTCTCCTTTCATACATGAGGTAACCAGGATGTTTTTTTGTGGTAGTCCCTGGTTCAATATCCCCAAGTTGCTACGGATATATCTAAACAATTCTGAAATAACTGTTGTGCTCCCTTTATGTATAGCCACCGGGCTTTGAAGTTGATCGTTATGACACAGTTCCCCTAATACTCTTACCCCTTTTATGTTTAATAAATTGGATGTATTTCTGACTTTTGAGTTTAGTTTTTGCGACATAAAAATTGAGAAACCCGGAACCAACAGCCCAACAATGCTACCAATCAAATACATCAGCTGTTGCTTAGGAAATTCTGGAATTGGGTCATATGCCGGCTTATCAATTATCTGCGCTGATGGAATTGTTGCAGACAGAGATAAGGCTGTCTCTTCTCTTTTCTGTAATAAGTATTGGTATAGGTTAGTTTTCACGCTTTGTTCTCTGCCCCGTTGCAAAAGACCTCTTTCAAGTGTTGGCACTGAACGTATCTTAGAGTCATACTCCGCCGAGTTTTGTTTAAGGAGTTTATGCCCAATTACAAACCCTTTTTTAATGTTACTTAAGTTCTCCTTTATGTTTTCGCGCAGGCTTGCTATCTGACTGCTTAAATTTTGAATTAAGGGATTGCTGAGGTTTGCACTGTTCAACATCCTGTTTCTTTCAATCTGAAGATCGTTAAAACGGCTTACCAATGTGTTCAAAACCGGATCCTTAAGCCCCATTGTACTTGGTATAGCGTTGTATTGGTTACCAGGTTGGTTTAAATAGGATTCTATAGATTTTACAATACCTAATTCCGTGCTTGACTCTTCAAGCAATTGAGTATACTCCGCAGACTTTGTTAAATTAACTTGTGTGCCTGCGCCTATCTCAGAAGCGCCATTTTGTTGTTTATATGCTTCTATATCTCCTTCCGTAGAAGACAGATCTTGTTCCATTGTCTTAAGCCTTTTATCAATGAACACGATGGTATTAACAGCTATAATATTTTTTTTCTGTACGTTTTCGGCATTGTACGTGTTAATCATATTAGTTAAAATATCAATGCCTCTTTGTGGCACCGCATCAACAATACTTAATATCACGGTATTTGACTCTTTGATAACAGGGTTCACCTGCAATAGACCTGCACTGTAGGCAGCTGCCAATTTTCTTATATTTTTAAACTTGATAGATACAATCGGCTCGCCTGTAAAATTAGCCGGCCCTTTATCTACTTTAAATACATAATCAGCATGTTGAATCATCTGGCCATATCTGTATATCCAGCTCATTTTACCTTCTGTAAGTAAAAATGTTGTATGTGAATATGTTTGAAGCTGAAGCTTTTTCAGATATGCATTTTTACTTATTTTATTTACTGTTACAATAAATGGCAGTTCATCTCCATACAATTCATCCGTTTTATACCCACTCTCATCAAAATAAGCAACTTCCAGGTTTAGCTTTTTAAATACGCTATATATTAAATCCTTTGAGCGCAAAACTTCCATTTCATTATCCACGGTTTTAGTTTCCTGGAACATATTAAGGTCGCTAAAAGCAGTAGCCTTAAGCAGGCTCCCGTCGCCTTTCTTATCGTCTGGAATTTGAAGGGTGCTTGTGATCTTGTACAGAGGTGTAACATAATTTAAATACAACCACACGGCTAATAAACTGATCAACAAACCTGCAACAAGCCAATACCAGCGTTTTATATAAGGCATGGCATTATCCATAAAGCTATTACCAGGTAAGGATTGTTTTAAAGTAAAATTCGCGTCCATGTTAACGATCTTTAACATTATGAAACAGTTATATATTTATCTTTTTAAAAGTACTGCAGCCAAAACCGCAAGCGCAGAAATAGAGGCTATAACAACAGGCAATAACCGCGTATTTTGACTATATTCTACGGCTTTTGATCTATCTGGCTCTACATAAACTATATCATTTTGCTTTAGGTTGAAATAGGGTGAATTCATTGACTCCAGCTTATTAAGATTTAGCCTTGTCATTGATTTATTGCCCCCCTCATTACGTATAATCAAAACATTTTCTCTTTTACCGTACACGGTCATGTCTCCGGCAAGCCCCAGGGCCTCTAATAAGTTTACCTTTTCATCGCTTATAATAAAAGTTGATGGTTTATTAACTTCCCCAATCACCGTTACTTTAAAATTGATAAGCCTTACATCTACAACCGGACTTTTAACGTGTTTTTTTAATTCCAGGGCTATTGCGGTTTGTGCTTCTTCAACGTTCATCCCTTCAATTTTAAACTCCCCTATAAGTGGTAATTGAATAGCGCCGTCTGTATTTACTTTATATCCTACCTCTTTGCCCAGTTGAGCATTCGGCATTGAGAAAAGTTTATTAGATTCTTCGCTTAGGCTGTTTACTGATACACTTACAATATCATTTTTATGTATCCGAACTTCTTGTTGTGCTTGTGAATTATTAACAACTGTTGCGTTTGCCATGTTACTAAAATATACGAGATCGCGTCTTGCTGCGCAGCTTGTAATTAACATTAACGGTATTACACAAATAGCTAAAATTACTTTCATGATTATCGGTTTAAAGGAAACAGATTATATTTTCGACCTGTTTTATGAATCAAATTTATCTATTTGAACTCCAATTGAATACCGTTTTTTCCGATTGAAATTAAATTGTAAAATGGTTGTATTCACTTCACATAAAGTGTAAAGTTGCCTATAACATGATTTACAAACCCTGTAAAACAGGGTGTGAAAAGTGGTAATAAAGTTCAAAAAGCTTTGATAAAAGTTCAGAAATTGTGATCTCGGTAACTTTTTTTTTAGGCGAAATTGTGATTTGTATTATCTTTTTTTTAGGCAGAATTGTGATTTGCGTTATCTTTTTTTTTAGAAAAATTGCACTACGATTTTGATATATGAAATACCGAAAAAACGTAAAATCCACGCCACAGGTTAGTAAACGTGAATCTTATTAAATTTTTAAATAAACACAGATGCTGAATGACAGATTCAGACAGAAGATATTTTTAGCAGCAGAGTATGTAGATGAATTAGGGGAAATGAAATACTATAATATAATACATAAAAAAAGCAGGCTTACGCCTGCTAATCTTATTTATTATATATGAACTATTGGTTTGCTACAGTAATTTATTATAAGCCGTAATTGCCGTAAAATGGGTTATAATTTCATTTTACTCAACAGTTACTGATTTTGCAAGATTACGCGGCTGATCAACATTACAACCCCGCATCACAGCTATGTGATACGCCAGTAACTGCAAAGGTATTGTAGCTAAAAGCGGCAAAAAGGCTTCATCAGCATCTGGTATCTCTATGCAATAATCCGCCATTTCCCTTACTTTGGTATCACCCTGCGTCACTATAGCTATCACTATTCCCTTCCTGGCTTTCACCTCCTGTATATTACTTATAACCTTATCATAAGAAGAATTTTTAGTGGCTATAAATACAACCGGCATCGCTTCATCAATTAAAGCAATTGGACCATGCTTCATTTCTGCCGCCGGATACCCCTCAGCATGAATATATGAAATCTCCTTCAATTTCAATGCGCCTTCCAAAGCTACAGGAAACCCGCTCCCACGGCCCAAAAACAGGCAGTTGCTGGCGTTTTTAATTTTAGATGCAATGCTTTTTATCAAATCATTATCAGCTAAAAGGGTTTGAACCTTTTCTGGGATGGTTTCAAGTTCAGTTAATAAACGCGTTAGTTTAGATGATGTAATAGTCCCTTTTTGCTGCGCGATATATAAGGCTAACAATGTTAAAACGGTAACCTGTGCAGTAAAGGCTTTTGTTGAGGCCACGCCAATTTCCGGACCAGCATGGGTGTAAACGCCCGCATGTGTAATTCTTGGAATTGAAGCCCCGACAACATTGCAAATACCCAAAATTGTTGCTCCCCTTTCTTTGGCAATTTCTATCGCAGCCATTGTATCCGCCGTTTCCCCAGATTGCGATATGGCAATTACTATATCATTCTCACTAATAATTGGATTTCGATATCTGAACTCTGACGCGTATTCAACCTCTACAGAAACCCGCCCATACTCTTCAATTAAATATTCGCCTGCTAAACCGGCATGCCAGGATGTACCGCAGGCTATTATTATTATCCGTTCAACATTTTTAAGTTTATCAGCATATTCTTTTACCCCGCCTAACTCAACCTTTCCAATTTCAGGAATGATACGCCCGCGCATACAATCTTTTATTGAACGAGGCTGTTCAAATATCTCTTTTAACATAAAATGCTCAAAACCACCTTTTTCAAGTGATTCAAGTTTCATTTCTAGTTCTTGTATAAGCGGGGTTTGAATTACATTATCCAATCGTTTAACTAAAAGACCATCGCGTTTTACCAATGCTATTTCATTGTCTTTTAGATAGATAACATTTTTGGTATATTCAATTATAGGTGTTGCATCTGAGGCAATAAAATATTCACCCTCACCAACCCCGATAACCAGGGGACTTCCTTTTCGGGCAGCAATTAATTGACCCGGATTTTCCCTATCTAATATAACTATTGCATATGCGCCAATCACCGTATTTAAGGCCAAACGCACTGCCTCCAACAAATCTGTTTGCTCAATATTTTGTATTTCTTCTACCAAATGTATTAAAACCTCGGTATCGGTTTCGCTTTTAAACTTATGCCCGCGGTTTATTAATTCTTCTTTCAGTGTTGAGTAATTTTCAATAATGCCATTGTGAATAATGTGCAGGCGATTATCATTTGAAGCGTGTGGATGCGAATTAAGGTCAGATGGTATACCATGTGTTGCCCATCGGGTATGGCCAATGGCGATATACCCGCTTGTATCCTGGTTTTCAGCATGGGCTTCAAGATAGGATACTTTACCTACTTTTTTATAAACGTTAAAACCCTCATGGTTGATAATCGCAATCCCTGCGCTATCATACCCACGGTACTCTAATCGTTTAAGGCCTTTTATTACAATTGGCCATGCGTCTCTAAATCCGATATAACCTACAATTCCACACATAATTTTGGATTTTAATGATAGATAATCAATAAACATTTATTTACTAAACAAATTTATTTAATTGACTACCAATACACTAGGCGATATTTCGATTGAAGCCCAAATTGTAAATGGCGTCGTTTTTTTACACAAAAACATGTAAAATAGTTCAATCTCCATTTACATATTTTGTATAGTATCTTACTCAAAAGCCTTTTTTTACTGAGATATCAAGCATCTGTAAATGAAGAAACGGCGTGTGATTTCTGCCCATTTTTTGGTCTTTAATACCGGAGGATTAATTAACGGTGATACCTTTATCTATTGCATATTATCGCATCTGCATTAAATTGTCAATAAATCTTTTTCTGCTTCGCAAGTCTCCTCATTTCTTAAGATATTTACCCGCTATAGCACCAGGAAAATTAGTGAATACAGAAACTGCTTACGAGGAAGACGATTTTGAAGGACACACCTACATTATAGATGATATATCTTTTGCAGCTATTACCGAAACCGCAATACTCCAAAGATCGGGCATGGGGATCGACAATCACCCTTCCTCCTATAAACACGTCATTCCTCACTTAATAGAACTAAACCAGGGTACATTTGGCCATGAATATGATGCCGCTAATTTCCCCACAATAACCGTAATTCAACAAAACAACCAGGTGTTACTTACCTGCGGATGCAATGCAAATCATCATAAATTATGTGAATACCAAGCCATGGCACTCACAGCAATCATCAAAAAAAATGATTTCCGCATCTTTTATGATGAACATTTAAGATACGATAAACTAAGAAAGGTAGCCCATGATTATGGCCTGGAAAACGAAACTAATCTCGATGCTTTTTTCGAGCTGACCTACGAGGATAAAAAAACAGAGATCCGCCCCAAATTACCTTCACTTATTCCTGTCACCAAAGAAAGTCTAGACGCATATAGTCAAATGGTACTTGCGCCTTCTATTTCACCTCTTGAGCAATTCACAGATGATACCGACCGAACCATTTGTGTTGTTTTAAAACAGCATAAATATTATAAGTACCTTTTTATTGAGCTTTATAAAGCACAAACAACTAAAGACGGTAAAATAAAAAATCCTTTAACACTCATAAATCCTTTAGATCATATTTGGGAAACTGAGGATCATGAACAGCTAAAGTTTTTTACCGGGGTTAATAAATTCCAAAACCACATCAACAGCAAAAGGTCGTTGGCTGATATACAGGCATTACGGGCCATTGTCAAAAATCCGCTCAAGTATAATTTTTACTGTCACAACAGCGAGGTATCTGATAACATTACGGCTTCTTCTGTAATCCCCGTAAAAGTGGGTGTGCTTCCTCATGATATTAATCTTAATATTAAACCTCAAGGACCTTTTTATGAATTTTCTGGTCAGCTTAAAATCAATGGAATTTCACATCAATTAAAAGACCTAAGCATTAAGTTTAATTATTTTATTTTAGTTAATGACACCCTTTACCTTGCCGATAACGTGCAGTTATTAGGTATCATTGACCTGATGCGGAAACGTCCGGAAAACCTGCTTATCCATCACTCTAAATACAAAGAGTTTAAAACTCATTTGCTAATCAAACTTGAGGATAGGATAAGTATTGCCTACCAGCATGTTAAACCGGCTACTGCCGTTCAGTTAAAACAACAAGGATTTACCAATGAAACTGAACAGATCATTTATCTTTCGGATTTTGGAAGCCATGTAATGATTATTCCCGTAATGCGCTATGGTGAGGCCGAAATACCTGTGCGGACAAAGCGTACAATCCATGGGGTTGATCATAAAGGCAATGAGTTTATTGTTGAGCGGGATAACGAAGCAGAAATTGAGTTGACCGCCCTGCTTATCAAACAACATCCCTACTTTGCCGAGCAGCTGGATAATGACCTGCATTATTTTTATCTGCATAAAAGGCATTTTTTACAGGAAGAATGGTTTTTAAATGTATTTGAAGATTGGAAAAAGCATCATATTACAGTTTTAGGGTTTAATGAACTGGAAGGGAATAAACTAAACCCTAATAAAGTAAATATCACCATAAGGGTGCTAAGTGGCATCAATTGGTTCAATACCGAAATAGGTGTTAGGTTTGGCAATAAGAAAACTACTTTAAAGCGTGTACAGAAAGCAGTGCGTAATAAAAGCAAGTATGTGCAACTGGATGATGGAACATTGGGCATTTTACCTTTAGAATGGATAGAAAAGTTCGCTCAATATTTTAATGCAGGCGAGATAACGGACGAAAACATATTAAGCATCCATAAAATAAACTATACAGCCATTGCCGAATTATTTGATCAGCAGGTTATGGATGAGGAAGTTAAGGCAGAACTAAGAACATACCGCGAAAAACTATTAAATTTTGAAACGATAGCCGATACTGAAGTTCCGCCGGACTTGCACGCTACCCTTCGCCCCTATCAAAAACATGGATTAAACTGGCTTAACTTTTTAGATGATTTTAATTTTGGCGGATGTCTGGCTGATGATATGGGTCTGGGCAAAACCATGCAGATCATCGCTTTTATACTTTTGCAGCGTAAAAAGGCAAATCATAATACTAACCTGCTGGTAGTACCTACTTCGCTTATTTTTAACTGGCAGGCCGAAGTACAGAAATTTGCACCATCTATAAGAGTTCATACCATTTATGGAGCCGACAGGATCAAAAGCATAGATGATTTTTCCCGATATGAAATCATATTAACTTCATACGGAACATTGCTTGCTGACATTGGCTTTTTGAAAAATTATCAGTTTAATTATGTATTCCTTGATGAATCGCAACAGATCAAAAATCCCGATTCGCAACGTTATAAAGCTGCCCGCTTATTAAAATCGCGAAACAGGATTACCATCACCGGCACCCCTATAGAAAACAACACCTTTGATATTTACGGGCAGCTTTCTTTTGCCTGCCCCGGCCTTTTGGGAACCAAGCAATACTTTAAAGATATCTATGCTGTACCCATTGATAAATTTAAAAGCCACAAACGGGCGACAGAACTTCAAAACAAAATAAAGCCTTTTGTTTTAAGACGAACAAAGCAACAAGTAGCTGCCGAATTGCCCGAAAAAACCGAAATGGTATTGTATTGCGAAATGCGGGAACAACAACGCAAAATTTACGACGCCTACGAAAAGGAATTCCGTGAGTTTATATCGGCAACAACCAGTGATGAATTAAGGAAAACGCCAATGAACGTGCTCAAGGGATTAACAAAATTACGGCAGCTTTGTGATTCGCCGTTGTTAATCACCGGTGAAAAGCCGCCAGGTAATGAATCTGCGAAAATTGATATGCTGATTGAGCAGATAGAAAGCAAATTGCCACAGCATAAAATACTGGTATTCTCGCAATTTGTTTCGATGCTTGAATTAATCAAAAAAGAATTAATAACCCGGCAAATTGGCTTTAGCTGGCTTACGGGCAGCACCCGCAACCGCGAAGCCGCAGTAACTGAATTTCAAAATAACCCGGCAGTAGGCGTATTTCTTATCAGCATGAAGGCTGGCGGAACCGGTTTAAATTTAACCGAAGCCGATTATGTTTACATTGTAGACCCATGGTGGAATCCGGCAGTTGAAAACCAGGCCATTGATCGTTCGCACCGTATAGGGCAAAACAAACATGTGGTTGCAGTAAGGATGATTTGTCCGGATACCGTTGAGGAAAAGATTATGCAGATGCAGGAATTTAAAAAGAGTTTGGCAGATAACCTGGTAAATACCGATTCCTCTTTCCTTCAATCACTTTCAAAAACAGATCTGTTGAAAATATTAGGTTAAATCGAAACTCCGCTTTCTTTCTGGCTTACCTCAAAATAGTTACATACCCTGTAAATTTTTGGCCGCCGTTTACTTTGGTATCTACAATAAAGTAATATACACCGACCGGTACAGGTTGCCCATTAGATTTTCCATCCCACGGGACGCCATAGCCCTTTGAATGAAATAGTTGAGTGCCGTATCGGTTATATACATCAACAGTTGAATTTTCAAAAGCTATCAGGCCAGCTATCTCCCAGGTATCGTTTTTCCCATCTCCGTTAGGAGAAAAAGCATTGTTCACAAATAATTGCGGTGATACTATGATATGTGTAGTATCAGCGGTTGTACATCCCAAAGCATCTGTTACCACAAGTGTATAGGTGCGATCTATATCCCCCGTTATAACCGGATTTTTAACATTAACATCACTGATATTAATATTAGGACTCCATAAATAGGTAACTGTTTCATCACTTACATTTACATTTGGATGTAGTGTAATAGTTTTATCCTTTAAAACATACCGTACATGTTCTGTAGTTAATGCCGGCGGACCAAAAAACGTTATTTTTACAAAATCAGATGGTGTAAAACATTGACCAGAATTGTTAACGTTGAATGTTAATACAACAGATCCATTTTTTTTATCATTGTCACCTGGCAAATAAACAGCGTTAGGTTGATTTCCCGATTCAAATTTACCATCGCCTGAGGATGTTGTCCAGAAGCCGCTTGCGCCAGGTACAAGTATTTTACCAGCCAAAGGTATACGGGTATCCTGCGAACAAACATCTATATTAGGAGGGCCTGCATCGGCACCAGGTTCCTGTCCATAAGTGATAACCAGGCTGGAGGAGCTTATTGTACAATCATCTTTACTTGTTGATGATAAGGTTATAATAACCGAACCTGCTGCTTTTTCTTCTTGTGTTGGTATATATTGCACATTATCAACCTGGGTAGCGAATGGCAAAAACTTGCCCTTAGGATTGCTGGATGTCCATACACCAGTTGTTGTACCGCCTGTTACCGAGCCGGTAAGTGCAATGGATGTTACTGCAGTACAAACAAGACGAGGCCCATCAGCCTTTGCTACCGGTGGCTGGTTTACCTGTACAGTAACAGGGCTGCCATCGCTTGTACAACCGCCTACCGTAACAAATAGATTATACGTTCCTGCAGTTGCCTCTGACGCGGGAATATTGGGATTTTGAGATGTTGATGAAAATCCGTTCGGCCCTGTCCACATATAGGAAGCCCCGTTTATTGGAGGAGTATTTAATTGTATTGTACTTCCCACACAAATAGGAGAATTGCTGTTGGCAATAGGAACATCCGGCTTTGGATTTATAATTACAGTGTGCGTAAAAGGTAACCCAGTGCACCCATAAGCAGTTGGTGTTATAATATAAGTAACCCTAATAGCTGTGTTGGTTGTGTTAGTTAAAGCTTCATCTATCAAAGGCCCAGTATTAGTAGCTGCTGGGTTGCTTATGCCTGCTACAGCCTTTCGCTGCCATTCAAATGTTGCCGTTGGCACATTTGATGTTATAGTATACCCCTGAGGAGTATTACTGCAGCTTGACGATAACGCATTACTTGTTATATTAATCTGCGGGTAAACAGTTACCACCCGGTTAAATGGTATTCCGTCGCAATCGTTTGTTTTATAATTAATAATATAGGTAGCATCCAGTGGGGCGTTAGTTGTATTAAATAAAACCTCCCGTATGGTTTCTGCTGCCTGGCCAGACACTGCCACATTACTTATCCCAGGTATCGCAGCCCTGCTCCAGCTAAATCTTGTTGTAGGAGTATTGAATTTTATGACATAATTATCAGTAGTACCATAACAAACATCATCTTGTGCCGAACTGGTAACAGTTGGTGTTGGATAAACAGTTACCACATAATTCACAGGAGTTCCTATACAATCGCCATTAATGGGGGTTATCGCATAAGTTACATTTATTAAATTAGGTGTGGTGTTAATTAATGTTTCCGTAATAGCATTGGATGTTTGAGCGGATACCGCAGGATTACTGATACCTGGCACCGCTGAACGCTCCCATTGGAACGTGGCTGATGGAAGATCTGCGGTAATAATATAGTTTAATGGATTGCTGCTGCAAACAAAATCAAATAATGAACTGGTTATATTGGGTACTTGATTAACCTGTACAACTACCTTTTTCATAGCACTTACACACTGCCCAATCACACTCTGTACTGTGTAAAACGTAGTAGTGGTTAGTGGTGTGGTTTGTAAAGTATTACCAACAGCTACTGGCTGTCCGGTTTCATTAAACCACTGGTATGTACCGGGCGAACCACTGGCAATAATTTGCGCTGTACCGCCGCTGCAAATAGTAACAATATCTGATGCTAAAACAGGCGTTGGTGGTATATCATAAACTGTTACAGTTACAGGAGTTCGTGGGCTGGTTAATCCATTAAATGTTGTTTCTACATAATAAGTAGTGGTTGCCGTAAGCACCGGGGTTTGGAAATTAGGATCTGAACGAAGACTACTCCCACCTGTAGCATCCTTATACCAGTTATATGTGCCACCAGGTGCAGTTGCTTTTAAAATGGTGCTAGTTCCTGCGCAAATCCCGGCTGGCTTCACGGTTGGCGCCGGGGGCATATTATTAAATACAATAGTTACTAAAGCGGATTTGCGCTGGCAAGGACCTGGCGGGTTATTTGATAAAAAGGTCAACTGCACATTGCTCTCTCCTAATGCCGGAGTATATACGGCATGTGGATCATTCACATCGGAGAAACTACCTGCTCCACCTGACCATGTTCCGGTAGCCCCGCTTATAATTCCCTCTAATGTAACCGGGGTATTTATCGGAACATTCCTATTGGCCCCCGCACTTACTCTAACTGGTTCATCAATAGTTATAGGTGATGATGAAAATACCCCGGCAAAATTACCACTTGGTGGTATGGTGCTTGTTATCGAATAGGTTCCGGATTTACTATTTGCAAGATCTATTTCGCCTGTGTTTTTATTTGCAAAAACCAAGCCGACCGGAGTAGCAGTAAAAACACCTGCACTTGCGCCCGGCAGAAAGCTTGGCAAAGGATTTACACCATCTCTGCAAATCGGAGTATTATATGTAAAATCTGTCTTGGGCATATCAGAAATAGTAATACTACTGGTGTAGGCACCCGAGCAGGCACCACTACTGGTAAGTGTAACACTATAGGTGCCTGGTGCACTTGCACTAATATTAATTTGACCGGTACTATTATTTAAAAAAACTATACCAGCAGGCGCAGCACTAAAAACATCATCCGTCGTAGGATTAAGAATGGAAGGTGTGGGGTTTGCTCCTGTGGTTGCTACGGTGCCTGAGGGATATTGAAACCTTGTGCTGGTAACGTCCATAATTACATTTATAGCTTTGCGCGTGCTGCTACATGTACCCGATACATTTTCAACATAATATGTTGTATTATTATATAATAAGGGGGTTGTATATGCGTTTCCTGTGTAAATTGAAGAGCCGCCTGTTGGTACATCATACCATTTAATGGTTTGTCCTGCAGGAACACTTGCTGAAAGATTTGCTTTATTACCCGGACAAATTGTGACATCGGAACCCACAATTGGCTCGTTTGGCAAAGGGCTAACAATTACATTAGCAATAGCCCGTTGGCTTGTGCAACCATTTACAGTAACTTGTACATAATAACTGGTATTGGCTGTTAGCGCCGGTGTGTTAAATATGCTACCGGCATTCACCAGATTTCCACCTGCATCATACCACATGTAGTCTCCATTTGCGCCTGTTGCTGTTAGTGTTGCTGAATTACCGGCGCAAGTAGTTGCATCATGCGTTAAAGGTGTAGGTATTTGTCCAAAAACAGGAATTTCAACAACCGTTCTGGGACTTGTACATCCTCCAATCGTTGTTTGAACATAATAAGTAGTTGTATTAGTTAATGGCGGTGTAGTAAACTTGCCATTTTCGGTAGTTGGCAATGCATTATTATCTGTAGCAGTTTTAAACCATTGGTAAATACCACCAGGGGACGTAACTGTTAGTTCTGCGGATGATCCATAACAGGTAATTGGCGGGGTCAATACAGATGGAGCCAAAACCGGGGGTGATACAATAACATTTACTGGACTCAGGGCACTGCTGCATCCGGCATTAATTGTCATTACATAATAAGTAACATCATGAGTTAATACAGGTGTATCATAAGTGTTTCCCTGTTTCAAAAAATGCTTCCCACCTGCATCCGCATACCATTGATAGATAACGGTTGTTGCACCCACATTGAGGTGTGCACTGCTATTATAACATGCATTCACAGTTTGTTGTGCCGGCGCTGCCGGCATGGGGTTTACAGTTACCGTAACCGGAACCCTGGAACTTTCACAGTTATTTAAAGAAGTTTGTACATAAAAAGTTGTATTAGCGGTAAGCGGCTGTGTTGTATAATCCGGGCTTGATATCAATGGTGTTCCTCCAGACGGAGTATTATACCATTCAACAACACCAGCAGGTGTAGTAGCATGTAAAGTAATTACAGATCCGGCACATATTGCAAGATTATTACCTGTAATCGTAGGTACCGTTGGTGCGGCAGTTACCGTAGCGGTAACTGCCGTACGCTGACTAACACAGCCGTTTACATCCGCCTCCACATAATAAGTCACCGTATTTGTTAATGCGGCAATTGATAACGTTGGCCCTGTATTTATTGCATTTGTTGAACTAATTGAAGTGTACCACCTAAAATTATCACCTCCGCTTACAGATAATGTAACAGGAGTTCCATAGCATGCCTGAGCATTCTGAGTTACAGGTCTGCTTGCAACATTGATGACAACTGAAGTTCTTAAACTTGTACACCCTCCAACTGTTGCTTCCACATAAAATACTGTACCCCCTCTAATAGGATCTGTATCATAAGTTGGACCGCTATGAAACGAGTTGCCGCCCGTAGGCTGGGTATACCATTGATAGGAATCTGCGGGCGTAGTTACTTCAAGATGCGCACTATTTCCCTGGCAAACGATACCGCCGCCTTTAACACCTGGCGCGCTTGGTGTTGGTGTTACATTAATGGTGATATCGTTATGAGCAACACATCCCGAAACTTTATCAGTAATTGTTATTGTATACTTACCTGCTTTATTAACATGTATAGGATTAATTGTTTCACCTGTGCTCCAGGCATAGTTATACGAACCAGATCCTCCAGTAGGTACAGCAGTTAATGCAAGGGTATTGCCAGCACAAATTGCCGGCTCAGAAGATGAAATACTTACATTTAACGTACATGACTGACTATAACCTCGCAGCGGAATTGATAACAAATAAAAAATAAATATAAGTAAGCGGCTCTTCATTAACCTTAGTATCTTTTTAGTTTTTAGCTTTTTTGATATCAGGTCAAGGTGTACTTTACTCAAAAAAAAGAGTATATAATTTTACAACCATTGACACGTTGTCTTAAACATCGTTGTAAAATAATCAGGTACCCCTTCTACGTAAAAATACGATTTTGGTTTGTTGATATTCATTAATTTTGCTTTAATTAATTGACATTCAGCCATATTATTTCAATAATTAATTGATAAAAAAAAAACCGGCTATTTTTAACCGGTTTTTTAATCAATTAATTATTAAGCAAAGCTTATTAATGGTTTTTAGTGACCTTAATCCAATCAACTAACATTTTTGCCTTATTTGCTTTAATAAGGTTGACTGTAGAAGCGGGCATTCCGTTATAAGGTTCAGTTACACCGTTTATTTTTGCCGGGTAAGCACCACCTAAGGCGTAATTTAAGATAAGATATTTTTTATTGTCAAAGGCCCATTTACCATAATGTTCAGCCATATGCCGGTTTACTCTGAACATCAACTTTCCATCATATTTAAAATCAAGGTTATCGGGTGTCCAATCAACAGCATAAACATGCCAATGCGTAACATCATTTTTAATATCAAAATATTGCCTGTTTACAAAAGGTGTTTCACCACTATATCCCGGCCCGTGTACGGCCGCGCTAACCCAATCCTTCTCACCTACATATTCCATTATATCTATTTCGCCGGTTTGGGGCCACATACCATTGCCCAGTATCCACCACGCAGGCCAAAGTCCCGAACCATCTGTCAACTTAATTCTTGCTTCAGCCGTGCCGTACATAAAATCAAATTTATTGCGCGTATTTATCCTGCCCGATATAAAATCGAAATTCTGTCCATCCTTAGTTTTAAAACCAGGCACCGATTGTGGACGCAACACTAAAGCTCCGTTTTTAGCACCTTCCGCTGCGGCTCCGCTCACTATAAATATGGTAGAAGCGGTATCTACATATGCCTGTAACTCATTGTTAACATGCATCCCGGTTACCTCAACATTCCATTTGTTACGATCAAGTTTATTGCCAGTGAAATCGTCAAAAAAGATAACTCCATTCCCTGTTTTTATAGTTTTCGATTTTTTTTGAGCCAAACACACCCGCGATAGTGCAAAAGTGAGACAAAGGAAAAGCATGAAACAATACTTGCATTTTTGATAATTCATATATAATTGCGATTAAAGATAACAGTAGGTATTCAGTTGTTTTTATTTGTTTTTTTAATGAGATCAATATATCACAAATTTCATCCAACTCATAAAATAATAAGCCTTAATTAGTTGGTACAATACATTTCAATGAACGCTTTTAACGCCCTTGATTGAGGTATATTTTTCCTGAACGCTAATACAGTTGTCATGGTTCCAAGTTCCTTATTTATGGCAAACGTAGTTAATTTTCTGCCGGCGTAATATTGGTCAATAAGCTCGGTTGGTAAAATGCTGATGCCGAGATCCGCTTCAACAAAGTTGATGATACCTTCAAGGGAATTTACCACGATACTTTTATAATTAATAATCCCCTTTGCGCTAAGCCATGATTCGAGCCGGGCTCTAAAAATGCAGCCCTGATCAAACACAATTATTTTAAGCGGATGATTTGCCAGAATCTCTTCAAGTTTAAATCGCCGGGCGGATGCAAGGATAACCAGTTGTTCTTCCTTAATGTGGATCTGCTCCAGTTCCGGCGAGTTGATAGGGCCTGATACAAAGGCTGCATCAAGCTTATAATTAATCACATCGCTGATGAGGCCGTGGCGCATTTCTGATTTAAACTCCATTTCCACATCGGGATAAGCATTTGAAAACTTGTTTAAAATATCGGGCACCTTAAGGGCCATAGTAGTTTCAATGCAACCAATTTTAAGCTGCCCGGTAATTTGGTTGGCTTTCATGATATCCTTTTTGGCTTCATCAACCAGGTGGCTGATCTGCTTGCAGTAATGCATTAAGGTTTCACCGGCGCTTGTGAGTGTAACCTTACGGGAAGAACGTGTAAAAAGATCTGCTCCAAATTCTTCCTCAAGATTTTTAATACGGGCAGTAACATTTGATTGAACGGTAAACATGGCTTCTGCAGCTTTTGTAAAGCTCCCATTAAAAGCAACAGCCTCAAATATTTTCAGGTCGTGTGTATTCATAAATCACTAATTATGATCAATAATATCTTTATTAATCGTTTTCAATAATCAAATATCAGTATTAGTTTTGATGAAGCAAATAAAATACATGAAAACAATTCACATGTCGTTAATAATGTTGACTTTAAGTATAAGTTCACTTAATAGCCAGCTCTCGGCCCAAACTAAAAACTCAAAAAAACAAACCATGGAAACCAATTCAGTTTATTACCGCAACATTAAAGTGAAAGGCTTGAACATTTTTTATAGAGAAGCCGGACCCAAAGAAGCCCCAACCATACTTTTACTACATGGGTATCCTACATCATCGCACATGTTCAGGAACCTGATTCCCATTTTAAGCAAGCAATACCATGTTATAGCTCCGGATTTGCCGGGCTTTGGTTATTCTGATGCACCAGCTCATGATCAGTTTGAATACACTTTTGATAATCTGGCTAACACCATGCAATCATTTATTGATGAATTAGGACTTAAGCGCTTTGCTATTTATGTATTTGATTACGGTGCCCCAACCGGTTATAGGCTGGCATTGGCAAATCCCGAAAAAATTACCGGCATTATATCTCAAAACGGTAATGCATATGAAGAGGGTTTAAGCACCGGATGGAACCCGATACAAAAGTATTGGCAAAATCCAACACAGGAAAACAGGGATGCACTTAAAGAATTTGTATCAAAAGAAGCAACGTGGTATCAATATCATGAAGGGGTAGCTGACCCATCATTAATAGCTCCAGAATCTTATACCTTAGATCAGCATTTTTTAGATCGGCCGGGAAATATCGATATTCAATTAGACCTGTTACTGAACTATCGCACTAACGTTGCTTTGTATCCAAAATTCCAATCATATTTCAGGGAATATAAACCAAAGTTGCTGGCTGTTTGGGGAAATAAGGATCCATTTTTCCTGCCAGCGGGTGCAGAAGCTTATAAGCGCGATGATCCAAATGCTACAGTTAAGTTTTACAATACTGGTCATTTCGCACTTGAAACCAATGTTGCCGAAATTGGCAATGATATTTTAAACTTCTTAGCGGAGCTGCCAAAGTAAACTGAATAAAGGGAGTATAAAAAAGGGGGATATTATCTAATGATACATCCCCCTTTTTAGTTTACTATCAACTAAACCGCGTCAGATAGCGAGCTGAATGTAAAGTCTCTGATCTTCATAGGTGGTATCAGGTAACTCCTGTAACTTTCCACACTGATGCTACGCTCTTGTTTACCCAAAGCTTCAAGGTTATTAAGCATGATAACCGGGCTTTCATTAAAGCGGAAGTTTTTTACCGGGAACTTGATCTTGCCATTCTCGATATAGAATGTACCATCACGGGTAAGTCCTGTTAAGAGTAATGATTGCGGATCAACCATTCGGATGTACCAAAGGCGGGAAACCAATATCCCTCTTTCGGTGCTTTTAATCAAATCCTCAATACTGGCATCGCCGCCATCCATAATGATATTACCAGGACCGGGCATTGGTTTTACACCTTTTTTATCGGCCCAGTACCGCGAATAACTCAAATTTTTCACCACGCCTTTGTCTATCCACATTGTCTTTTCACGCGGCAGTCCGTCACCGCTCCATGTTGATGACGGTAGTTCGGGATTAAATGGGTCCGAATAAATGTTCACTTTAGAGTCTAGCAGTTGTTCACCCAAACGGGTACCTCCACCCTTCTTACTTAAAAAACTGCGTCCTTCTTCCGCACTACGTGCGTCAAAACGGAACATGTTCTCCAGCATGTAAGTAGCCGCAACAGGTTCCAGTATTACTGTATATTTTCCTGGTTCAATAGCTTTTGCACCTGATGAGCTCTGGCATTTACCAGCGGCCACCTTGGTAGCAGTAAAAGTATCCAGCTTTTTTACATCAGTGAAGCCTTTTGCAGCATAGCCCGAAGCTGTACCAGCCTCATTACGTGTAGTTACAGAAAAAGTAACATCGTTACCTTTATTGTAGGCAAATAATCCTTTTGAATTCATCATCGCATTAAAGCTTGTTGAATTTTCAAGGAAACCAGCGGCAGTTAGCTTAGCTTCTTTGGTAACTGATAAGCTTTTGGCCACCAATTCTGCGCGGCTATCAGGCGTCATGCCTGCGGTATTTGCATTGTATGTAATAGAATCGGGGAAATCATGAGGACCCAACATCGGCATGTATTCCGGGTTGGCCGGGGCTAACTGCGCAAGTTCTTCTGAACGGCGCACTACCCTTTCCAGGGCGGCATCATCAAACTCATCAATGGTGGTTGTGCCTGCTTTCTTTCCAAAAACAGAGGTTACTGCTAATCCGATAGTACTAATATCACCTGCTGTAGATACAGCGTTTAATGCGTACCTGATGTTGCCGCCTTCGCTTCCGTTAAGGGTTACTTCGCATTCTTCGGCTTTTGAATAGGCAAGCACTTTCTTTAATAAAGCATGTGCTTCTTCTTTATTTAATATTGGCATAATTCAATTATCCGATCTTTCTTTTAGTATTAATTACATTAACTCCCTTAAACAGCGCTGTTGATGCGCCATGTGATACCGCGCTTGATTGTGCAGGCTGCCCTTTACCATCATTAAAAGCACCGCCTAAACGATAATCGCGTTCATCGCAAACCTGTGTGCATGAATTCCAAAACTCCTGCGTATTGGCCTGGTAAGCTACATCATTAAGCATACCCGCTATTTTCCCTTCTTTGATCTCATAAAAAAGCTGACCACCAAACTGGAAATTATAGCGCTGCTGATCTATCGAGAAAGAACCATCGCCAATAATGTAAACACCTTTTTCTACATTTTTGATCATTTCATCAACACTTAAAGGCGTTTTCCCCGGCTGCAGGGAAACATTTGGCATACGCTGAAATTGTACGTCCTGCCAACTTTGCGAGTAGCAACATCCCTGCGATTCGTTTAAACCAATGATATGCGCCTGGTCACGGATAGCCTGGTAATTAACCAAAACACCATCTTTAATGATATCCCATTTTTTACATTTTACTCCTTCATCATCATAACCTACCGCACCTAATGAGCCTACCTGGGTTTTATCGCCCACAATATTTACCGCCTTACTGCCAAAGTTAAACTTGCCAGATTTCCATTTATCCAACGTAAGGAAACTGGTACCGGCAAAATTAGCCTCGTAGCCCAAAACGCGGTCAAGCTCGGTTGGGTGACCAACGGATTCGTGAATAGTTAACCACAAATGTGATGGATCAAGAACCAGGTCGTATTTACCGGGCTCAACAGACTTTGCTTTTAACTTTTCGCCGGCCTGTTTGGTCGCAAACTTCATATCCTCAATCATGTCGTAGCGCTTTTTGTAGCGGGTAGTTACACCCAAAACTTTTTCGCTTTCCAAGGGATCAAGATACTCATAGCCCATTCCAACAGGCGAGCTTAATGATCGGCGGGTTTCAAATGATCCCGCTGTAGGATCTATTTTAGTTACCGTAAAACTTGGATAAAGCCGGTGAACATCCTGATCGATATAAGAACCATCTGTTGAAGCAAAATACTTTTGCTCGTTAACCGCAAACATGATGGAATTTACAAAGTTGGCCCCACCTGCCATAGCTACTCCATTTGCGTTTAACAATAAATCTACCTTTTCTTTAATAGGCACTTCAAACGCGTTTTTTGTTAAAGGTGTTTTCCAGTTAACCTCGCCATAACCTTTTTGAGGGGCAAGCTGTACTGGTGCGCCGCCAATTTTAGCGTTAGCCTTAGCTACCGCCACAGCTTTTAAAGCGGTTTTGGCCATACCCTCTTTGGTTACATCATTGGTTGCCGCAAAACCCCAACATCCATTGGCGATAACACGGATACCTATCCCGTATGATTCGGTATTGGCTACATTGAGCACCTTGTTTTCGCGGGTAACCACAAACTGGTTAAGATAGCGGCCAATGCGCACATCGGCATATGATGCACCGTTTGATTTAGCTGTGTTTAAAGCCACATCGGCAAGTTCTTTTTTGATTTTTACATCAACGCCTTCCAGCGCCTGCAAAGGATCAATCGTTTTACCAAGCGCGTTCATGCCGGGCAACATCATTGCTCCGGCCCCCATGCCTGTTAAATAAATAAAGTCACGTCTTCTCAAAGTATATTCCTCCTTTTAGTATTTAATAGCTACAAAAATTTAGCCTCGACCCACAAATACACAAAGGCTATCAAAAGCAAAACATAAAAATATATTTTACTTACAGCAATCGTGATTTTTTCGTGTATCTGTTTCGTTACATTTAAACTAATTGCATTTTTAGTAATGTAGGCTTTCGTATCTGCCAGCCTCCTCAATGTGCGGATAATTTTCCAGTCGTCATCTTTGTATATATAAAACCAGTTTAAAAGTCCGTTAGCTTGTTTTACTGACTGCCATCCGGACACCTGCGGCCTATAACTAACACGCCATTCAAAAGGCATGAGGCTATTTTGTAACGGGGCTATGTCAGCCTCGCCAATTTTTATTGATGAAGGATTTGTAGCGGTTTCCAATTGTAGCTGAACCGGATTTGACAACGATGGTATGGCCGATAATATACTCCAATGCTCGGCCACCGGTGTAGCCCGTGCAGCCTTAGTGATCAATAACGACCATAAGTTGGCATAGTCGTTTTTATTGCCATTCAGCACCCAGCTAAAGGTATTATTTAAAGGCGTAAATACTAACTTTCCGGCACCTGCTAATATACTGGCAGCTAAAATACGCCCATGCTCATCGCTTACCAATGATTGGGTATTATTTTGACTGCTAATGTACACCATGCCCGCGTTTAATTTGGCAAACTTTACTGTTTTACCTTGCGATATAAGCGATACAGGTAACGGATCTTTTCCCGCCAACCTATCAGAAGGAAAATCGCGTTGCAGCCATGAGTTTGAACGTTGAGTACTATCGGCCCTAATAACTACACCTAAACCTTTTTGGGTTACCGCCTGCTGTAATACAGCGGCATCTGCCCCATTAAGCGTTTTTAGCACCGCTAAATCTCCAATTAAAACATCAAAATGGCCAAGCAACGAAGCAGAAAGATGATCAAGTGAAAACTGCTGCATGTTAATAAACTCTTTGTTGAATTTATCTTTGCTAATGGCGGAGCGAACAGCAATGGAATAGCCTTTTTCAGATAACCAATTCTTTAGAAACCTAATTTCAAAATCGGGCGATGCGGTTAATATCAATACTTTTAAAGGTTTTACCGGCTCTATTTGTACGGGAATAGTTTCCCTTTCAATAGTATCCGTTCCTGCAATAGCCAGTAAACGATATATGTTATTTCCAGCGCTTTTAGGTATAGTACTCAGGTTAAATGAGCTCAACGTATCTGTTCCTATGCTAATTGAGTCCAAACCAGTACTTAATCCCTTCAGTATAAGTTTTATTTTTTTTGCAGATGAATTTCTAAAGCTCCCCTGGATGTTTAATTCTTCACCAATCTTTAGTTTTTCATTCCAGCTAATGGTGGTAATTCCATCATAAACCGGCACCTGATTTAAATTGAATATAACAGGTAAATGGTTTAATTGCTGCAGATCTTCCGCGTATAAACCATTGCCTAAAATTCGTAACCGGCTTATTTTAAAATCATTTACTAAATCATCTACATTATTTAACAATACCGCTTTATGGATAGTGTTTTTTATATCCTTGTTTAGGGTAAATAGCTTTTCTGCACTATATAGGTTCAAGCTATCCGTGTTTAATCCCTCTGTTAACAACACAGCTTCGCTATTATCCTGTTTGGCAATATCAGCGTGATAAGTTATCGGTAAGGCAATACAGGCAATTGCAACAACTACTGCAACAACCGCGATAATACGCTGCAATAAACGCGCTTTATTACCGCGTGCATATTCCTTCCATACCACAAAAAACGCCAGTAAAATGCAAGTAATGATAACGCCAGTGTTCCAGTTCATTTGCAGCTATCGGTTTAAACGGTTAAGGTTTTTATAATATTCCTGCGATAAGCCCATATCTATAGAATTTTGAGTGGATGCAGGCGTTTTTTGAGGTGGCGATAAGGTTTTTTGAATTGCCCTTTCAACTAATGCTATATCATACAATTTAACATTCGCCTGCTTTGATAATATCCTGCGCATGGCACTTAATGCCGATAAATAAATGCCCGGTTGAGCCGACGCCTTTAAGCTAATTTGTTGGTTTGCAAGCGCCAACACATGTTCATCTAATTCATTTAATTGTGGTTTAACTTTTAGCTGCTCCAATATTGCCACTGCTTTTTTCAAATTTTCAAATTGATCTGTTCCCGGTTTAATATCCTGTTTATATGCTGGTTCAGTAATTTTCGACAAATCGCCGCTCAAGCGTTTCTCCAATTTCAATGGCGGGGGATTGTAGGAAGTTTTGGCCACATACATTCTTGATTTTTGCTGAAGGTCTTTTAGCAGGCGCAATGCTTTATATTCAAATGGCAAAGCTTCCTGTGGTTTGTACAGCCTCAATTGTAACTCAGCTTTCCACATTTCGGTTAGGGTTGCTTTCAACTGTTTTTTCAATTCAGGATCAAAAAACTGGGCGTCCTCTGCATTATCGTGCTTATCGGTGTATTTATCCAATATTACAGCCGCGTTTCCGTAGTTATTGATATCGCCAACAGGATCGTTCTTTTCGTCAGCCGGATTGATATCCGATTCAGATTCCTCTCCCAAAAACTTACCATAGCGCAGGCGAAGTAATTTTTGGTCAACCCCAAGATCATTGCTCCTGTTATTGAATTTCTGTGTGCTAACACTGTCCTTGTCTTTTAATAGCTTTTCTGTATCGAGGATGATCTGCCGCTCACTCCTGAAAAACTCAGGTTTTTGATTTACCCCACTCAGCATGCCATCCATACTTAATAGTTGCGCTGTATCCTGTATAGATACCGTATAAACATCCGTTCTGCTTTGCTGCTGACGGGTATCAGTTGCCTGAATATAAAAATAAAGCTCATCGCCGGGTTCCATATCCAATGTTTGAAGGTTGACCAATTTTTGCAGATTATACTGCGATTGATGACCACTGAACGACGTAGAAAAATCAAGCTTATATTCTTTAAACTTAACCGCTTCACCGCTGCCTTTAGCTACAGTGGCAAAAATAAGGGCATTGCCTACACCATAATCATCGTTGATAGCGGCATCAATACTTATCTTCCTGGCCTCTCCGGCATCTATGTAGGTGTATTGTTTTGGCGATTTAATATGAATTACCGGCGGCTGATCTGTTATTACCTGCACCTGGTACAGATCAGAAAGTTTACCATCCACATTTACCTGGTAAAACCCTGGTTTGGTGATTTGCTTTTGGGCTTGCCATTGGATTTTTCCAGTGCTTAAGCTTTTTAAAGTAATTATTTCTTTATCATTGAATAGTAGCAAAACCTGCTTTACAGCAACATTGGTAGTTATTTTCCAGGTTACGGTTGCACCATCTTCTACATTTAAGGTGAATTTATCCTGCTCACGTTTGGTTTTACCTGTATAAGCCGGTGGATTGACAGTTACATTCACGGCCGAGATTTCGGGCAATATAATTTCAGGAACTTTGGACTTTTCTGAAGATATGGCAAGGTGATTAGCAATGGAAACCAATGAATGGTGCTTTCTTGCCAGCCAATTTATACCTAAAGCAACGATTAGTAAAAGTAACGCCAGTTTAATTCGCTTTAAAAATGAAGGATGTGATTGCGGTATTTGCTGCAAATAACCTTCCACTTTTGCCAGTTGTAATCTTTCGAGCAGGTTTAGCTCATCGCCCGATTTTAAGACCAGGCTACTGCTTTCTTCCAGTTCCGGGTAATGCTGATCAAGAAAGTTAGAAATAACTCCATCTTTTACCATCCACGATTTCCGCACGAATAACAGAATCAACATGCTTAAAACAAATAAAAGCAATACCCAAAGTTCGGAAGCTCGAAATACATCAGTTACCAGAGCGCTTACGATGACAGAAAAAGCAACAGCAAAAAGTACATCAGCAATTAACTGACTGCCGATGTACCATTTGCGAATTGCACCAATTTTATATAGGCCTGTGCGCTTATCCATTTACTGGTAGTAGTTTGTTTTTGTGGGCCATCCATCTTTCAATTAAAAATAACAAGATTAATGTTAGCCAGAAATAATGCGATAGATCTGTTTGTATCTTTTTCTTCTCTGAACTGGAATTTTGGGTAGACCAAATAATATTTGGCAGTAATTGCCGACGATCTAAAACCCTACGATCGTTTATATTAAATATTTTATAATCAGAGTTATATACAACTAACCTCATCAATAACTTTGCAAAATTATCATCCCAAACCATGTCATTCCATGCAGGATTAAAGCGGGAATAAAAGTGATACGCCATTACGCTCCCATTTTTATTCATACTTAAAACCGGGTTGCCATATCCATCAACCCAAATGGGTTGCCTGTTTAAAGCATCATTTTTTATCAGCTTATATAATGCAGGCTTTCCGTTTTGGCCGGCCAATGCAATAGGATCATTTGTTTTTATCCAGGATGCAGTATTGCTTACTTTGCCCGGCTCATAACTTAATATGCGGGCAGTTTTCTGTAGACTGCTCTTATCAATGGCCTTTTCTGACAACCAAAAAAGCCAGTCATTCCCTATTGGTAATTTTCCCGGGTCATTAAATTGTTTAATAACAATTTTACGCTGCGTGAAACTGCTTATTGCTAACAGGGCCGATTTTAAGTAAGCAACATCAGCATCATACTTATCGCTATAAATTGCTATCCTTAAAACGGAGGTATCAATAGCAACAGGAAGCTGCGTGCTGTTTTTTAAACTTATAAGTGGATCACCTTTTTTTACATTCACCATAAAAGGCGAGTTGGGGTCCCCCGCTGATTTAATCATGTAATTTGTAAAATAAGTTCCCGAAGGCTTACTGCTACCTTTAACAACTTTAATTGCATTATCATTGGTAAACCACACGCTTTCAATCCAGGTGCTTAATGAATCTGCCGGAGTGTAGGTTTGCCAATGCAGGTTGAGCGATACAGATGGTTTATTACCGTTAAAATATCTTACCTGATTTGGCGTAAACAAATATACAGGAACAGTGGCAGGCAGTTGATTATTTAAGTGAGCTACTAAATTCCAGTAGTTTGTTACTTTAAATGTATCTCTTAAAACTTTATCAATGAGAATCTTATTTAAATTAACTTTTTCAAAACCTTTATTTAAATAACGAAACTCATAGCCAGCTTTGATTAACGAATCAATAGATATTTTATACTTACCATAACTTTCATTTATGTTCTCTTTGGGAATAAGTATCCAGCCTTTTGTTTTGCCTGATGAAAGATATTGCCGCCAAATGGGTGCCGCTAACAGCAAAGCAAGTATCGATAACAAGAGACATCGAACCAGGAACAGAGGAATATCATTCAGCTTAAAACTGCGGCTGCTTTTTTGGGCAGCAGCGGTTATAAGTGCTATGCTTCCAACTTTTAAAGTTTTACCGGGTTTTATATTCCACAGGTGAACAATTACCGGGATGCTTATCGCGGCAATACCAAACAACCATATGGGATTTAAAAACTGCATTTGTATAATATTTTGTAGCGATGGGTTTGAAAGCCGTTTTACGGTTTAAAATTTGCTTTTATTCCTTTGAACCAAAAAATCACGCAGGGCTTCATCTAAGGGTTGCGCTGTGCTTATCATCCGGTAATAAATATGCTTTCCTAACAATTGCATCCTGATATTTTCTAAATGGGCACTTAACTTTTCTTTGTATTGGGCAGCTTGCTCTGCGTTTACTTCTACGGTTTGCCCGGTCTCAAGGTCTTCCAGTGTTGAATAACTTTTAAAATCAAAGTCGAGCTCATTTTTCCCCATCAGGTGAAAAACTACAACTTCGTGTTTCAGCGCCGATAATGAATCCAATAATCTACTGATCTCATCCCCTGCCTGGTACATATCGGTAACAAAAACCAGTAACTCTTTGCGGCCATCGCCCGCGAACAACTCTTTATAATGTACAGGTTGCGTAAAGGTACCTGCCGGCTTCACCTCCTGCAAGTGATATAACAGACGTTGCAAGTGTTGCGGATCGGGTTTGGAAGCCAAAGAAAATAAACTGCCATCCCGAAAAACGTATAAGCCAACAGAATCCCCCTGCAAATTTGATAACCATGCTAATGATGCAACAAGGAAACGCGCATAATCTATCTTCTTAATCCCGTTGTCATCATGATTCATGGACGCACTTGCATCTACCAGGAATCTTACAGAAATACTGGTTTCTATTTCTGATTCCCGGATGTAATACCTGTCACTCCGGGCAAACATCCGCCAATCAAGCCAGCGCAGGTCATCGCCAGGCTGGTAACTGCGATATTGGCTAAATTCCAGACCGGGGCCTTTAACTTTACTTTTATTAAACCCATTCATAAAGCCATCAATAACCGTTTTCGCCAGTAATGGCAAATCCTTAATGGTCATTAATACTTTCGGATCAAGCATTTTGATTTCGGATTTGGGATGTTCGATTTTGGATTTATTTTGTCTTACTAATTATTATCAAGCTTAGGTCATTGCGTCGCCCTTATCCAGAACGTGTTAAAAAAGCTTTTGTCATCCTGAACGTAGTGAATGATCTGCTATTCGCCATGATGCTTCGCCCTGTACAGTCTCCGAATAGATCCTTCGTTCCTCAGGATGACAAAGCTTTTAAAATGTTATTCGCCATACTTCTTCGCCCTGTACAGTGTGCGAATAGATCCTTCGTTCCTCAGGATGACAAACCTTTAAAATTCGCAATAACGCATCTTAAAGCGCCTTCGGCCTGATTATCGCCCTTATCAACTCCGCAGTTACTTTATCTGATGTTATATCCTCTGCTTCGGCCTTAAAGTTCATCAATATCCGGTGCCTTAAAACAGCCGGTGCCATAGCATGAATATCTTCCATTAAAACCGCGTATCTTCCTTTTAATAATGCACGCGCCTTTGCGGTTAATATCAGCGCCTGCCCCGCCCGTGGGCCTGCTCCCCAACGAACCCATTCTTTTATATAGTTTACGCTTGTAGTATCTGGGCGTGTGGCACGGATCATCTGGCTTACATATTTTACAAGATCTTCGCTTATCGTTACCTGCCTAACCAGGGCCTGTGCCTGTATAATTTCTTCGGCGGTGATAACTGCTTTAACATCTGCTTTTTTTGTACCCGTTGTTCTGTTCAATACTTCAAATTCCTCCTGCTCGGTTGGGTACCCAATTTTTATCAGCAATAAAAAACGATCTAACTGGGCTTCTGGTAAGGGATAAGTACCGGCCTGTTCAATAGGGTTTTGGGTTGCAAGAATAAAAAAAGGCTTATCCAGCGGATAAGTTTGCCCGCCATACGTTACTTCAAACTCCTGCATTGCTTCCAGCAAAGCAGCCTGTGTTTTTGGCGGAGTACGGTTTATCTCATCTGCCAATATAATATTAGCAAATAAAGGGCCTTTGTTAAATTTAAAGAAACGTTTGCCGGTAGCGTGATCTTCCTCCAATATTTCTGTACCGATGATATCGGTTGGCATCAGATCGGGCGTAAACTGAATGCGCCTAAACGCTAAGTGCAGCGCCTGCGACATGGTTTTTACAATGAGTGTTTTGGCCAGGCCAGGTACACCCTCTAATAAACAATGCCCTCCGGCTAAAAATGCTACGAGCAGTTCGTCCAATATGGCATCCTGCCCTACAATTACCTTTTGTATTTCGCTTTTTAACTGCGGTAACTTGGCAAGCAGAGCTTTTATCTTAATTTCGGTCAGTTCCAAATTCAATACGTATTTAAAGTACCGTCACAATATATTACCCTTTTAAGTAATTACCATTATTTTTTATTAAAAATCAAATAAAGTATCTAAAACTTTACAAGCTAAGCAAACAAAAGTGATTTCAGCATAAAATATTGTACTACTTTTAAGCTTTTTAAACAAGATGGCATTCAGCGGAAAATTTACGTTTACCAGGTTAAGTTACCATTCGGGCGATTGGGATACCGATCAGCGCATGCCATCAAACCTGCTTAACTCTTTGCTGGAATATACTACCGTACCCATCGAACAGCAGGAAAAGGTAATCCCTTTAAGCAGCAATGATATATTTCAATATCCATTTTGCTATTTGAGCGGGCATAAACTGGTACAATTTGACACCCGGGAACGGGCCAATTTTAAAAAATATGCCGAGAACGGTGGTTTTATTTTTGTAGATGATTGCAACCATGATATAGATGGGTTGTTTGCTAAATCATTCGAGGCGCAAATGGGATCGCTGTTTGGCCCCACGGCACTTAAAAAGATTCCCAATAACCATAAAATATATCATTCCTTTTTCTCCTTTGATAAAGGACCGCCAACCACCAGTTTTGAATTAAATGGCTGGGGCGACGACCTGGTTCATGA
Organism: Mucilaginibacter sp.; assembly: GCF_025362475.1. Taxonomy (GTDB): domain Bacteria; phylum Bacteroidota; class Bacteroidia; order Sphingobacteriales; family Sphingobacteriaceae; genus Mucilaginibacter. Next base: position 92,974 of record NZ_JANYGH010000016.1, on the reverse strand, counting down.
TTACCTGAAAGCAATAGAAATTAATGGTCGTATTGCAGTGTTGTACAGCAGTAAAGATTATGGCTGTGAATGGGATTACGATTTCAGGAATAAACGTTTCCTGGTCGAAGATAATACCAAGTTCGGCGTAAATATTATTATGTACGCCTTAAATTATTAATACCTATAGCTTGCCTTTAATTTGTATTTTCATTAATTTCCCAAAACCTAACCAGGCGGATTAATGATCAATGAATACTACTTATTAAAGCAGGGTGAAAAAGAAGGTCCCTATACCCATATCGAAATAATGGATATGGAAATTGAGGCCTATCAACTTATACTTTCGCCTTTGGCAGATGATTGGCAGAGCGCAATTGATATGCCCGAATTTGAAGAATATTTCAAATCATTAGGGATATTTTTACCTGATAAACGCAATGTAGCTAATTTTGGCTGGCGCTTACTGGCATACATCATTGATTACGTAATATTGATTTTACTGGCTGCCATAATAGGCGGTTTAGTTGGCGTATTAGAGAGCCTTACATCCATATACATCAATTCAGATAATGAAAACGAGATTTGGGTAACCAGGTTGATAGGTGTAATAATGTTTATGCTTTACCATAGTGCGTTTGAATCAACAAAAATTCAGGGAAGCATTGGCAAGGCGCTATGTAAATTAAGGCAATTATATACAAACGTAACCCATTAGGTTAAACCAACCAAATCACTGTTAGATTAACTGACGAGTCCTGCGAGGACGAAATAAGCGAACAGCGCTTATCTTAATCACGATAATTGATTGATGCACCTGCGAGCAGTACCAGGGTGAACGCAAATAGCGGGATCGAACAACAGATATACGAAAGAACGGCTTGCTTGATGCGCCCGGTATTGTATTACCTGTTTGATAATGTATCAGCATGTGAGTGCTGACTGATGAGCTGAAAACAGCGAAATATTATCTATCTTTATATTATACCGTCCACCACCTACTACCATGTTTTCTACCGAGTTTAAAAGCATCATTGATGTTGTACTAAGATTCCCTACTGAAAGATCTTGCCATGAATATTTAGCGTCCCGCCGTTGGTCTGATGGCGTGATGATATGCCCACACGAGGGCTGTAATGGCACCACTGCTGATGTATTCAAAGATGGCATTCGTTATAAGTGCAAGTGTTGTCGTCGTATCTACACGGCTAAAACAGGCACCATGATGGAAGCAAGTAAAATACCTACTATCAAATGGTTTGTAGCGATATACCTAACATTGCATAAGAAAGGCATTAGCAGTATTCAGCTATCCAAGGATATCACGGTTACACAAAAAACAGCGTGGTTTATACTCCAGCGATTACGTGCTGTATTTGGCAACGAGATTGATGTGCAGCTTGAGGGAACTATTGCCTCGGACGAAACGTTTGTAGGTGGCAAAAATAAGAATAGGCATTGGGATAAGAAAGTTGAACATAACCAGGGCCGGGCGTTCATTGATAAAACTCCGGTGTTAGGATTGCTCCAAACAGAAGAGCGACACTTTGTTGAACGTGAACATAAAGTTATCCCCGGTAAAATAGTCAATGAAAAAATTATCGATAAGCATGCGTATGTGAAATGTTGGACAATCAAGGATACCAAAACAGTAAGCATACAGCCATTAGTTCGCTCCAATGTTGTTATTGGTAGTATTATAGTTTCAGATGAATGGATGGCCTACAATGGTCTTAGTGATAGCTACCAACATGAGGTAGTAGATCATGGCCGCAAGCAATATGTTAATGATTCCGGCTATACCTCCAATGCTATGGAGTGCGGGTGGAAGCACTTAAAGCTAACCATACAGGCCACCCACCATTGGGTAAGCAGGAAGCACCAAGACAGATATGTACAAGAGTTTAGTTTCAGATATAATTACAGGCATTTGGCCGCTCAGCAGCAAATAGACCACGCCATTAGTAATATGGCCATACGTTTAAAATACAAAGATTTAATTGCCGCTTAGTTGACAATGTGTAATGCTATCTGTACCTTTGAATCAACAACGTTTAACATCATGAGTACAGATAAGAAAACAGTTGTTCAGGAGCCTTTGAGCACCCCACAACAAAAAAAACAAACCAGCGGAGATAAAAACTTCGACCACGCTATTGACAGGATGCTTAAAAAGCCTACCACTCCCGTTCCATTGAATCGCAAACTACAATAAGTGGTGCTTTTCAAGTATAGTTCCAGCCACGCTTAAAACAACAACTATTGCAGCTAATATAAATTGGTATCTCTGATCCATATCTTGAGATCTCCACCATTGATTTAGCCTGTATAAAGGATTTTTATTTCGTTTAAATTGCGCATCTGTGATGTCTATCAAAACCGGATGTAAACCTCGTTCTATTAATATCTCCTTTACTACCGGAACAACATCTTTTTCATAGTTGCCCCGGTACTTGATAAGCACATCAATTAAGAAATCGGTAGAGTAAGATTCGAATGTTTCTTTTATTAAACTCATGGAACCTTTATAGTGTAATTATCACTATAACCGCCATTTGCGTGTAATAAAGATTGTCCATTACAGGTAATATCAAGGGTGCCTTGCCCGATGGACTGACCTTGGGTTATAAACCTATACTGTACACTTAAATCAGTATTACTTTCATTCGTAACAGAATATGTACCATCAGAGGTTGCACCAGTAACGCTTAACAACTGTTCACCCGTTGCTTTGTCTGTAACTTTGACTTGAAATGTTGTTGATTTTGGAATAGTCGTAACCACGACTATTTTTTGTTGATGGTTGCTTGTTGATGATTTTTTACACGCACCCATCAATAAAATAGCCAAAACGGTCATCATTGATAAGGTTTTCATTTGTCGTAATTTGAGTTAAAAAAATATGGCGCAACTGCAAATCTCTTTAGCTACTCAGGGTTACGACGCCCTCCACGCATAAAGATACAGCTACGCCATGACAGCGTACTACATCGATATATTGCGTGGTGCTTAGAGGTCGTAATTCGAGCAGCAATATGGATCAGTACAATTTCTTGAAAGAACACATCCCTTGTATTCTTAACATATGTAAATATAGATTACACAGTGTCAACTTGCATAATCATTTTATAAATATAAAATCATGGAAAATCAAACACCAACACCCGAACAAGCCAAGGCGCTTAACATCCTAAAGTCGTTATCTGGATGCACGACAGAAGAAGTCAATTTTGTGTTAGACATTGTGAAAACACTAATTCCAAACAACACTATTATTGTTCCTGAGCCTTCTTTATTAGGCCGGAGATAAAATAAGGGTCGAAAATAGATAATATAACAACGTTGTTATCACTACCCTCAATTTTTTCTTTTAGGATTATCCTTGATCCCGTGTAGTGTTTTTCAACTGCTGCTACAGAAGAAACAGCTATAGTAGCGGCACCACCATTAACAGTATCTACTTCGATAAATTCTTTCATAAATTAGGTGTTTATTGGTTAGCCCACAAGTTACACTCTGTAATACAAATAACAAAATTTATTAATGGCTGGCCGCTGGGTTAGCTTTGTATATAATTGCCTAAATTAATAGTTGTTGATATCAATGGCCGGCGCATTAAATTTGGCAGGGCTTTGGTTCGTAACCTTAGTAAAATTTTATCCGGTTTATTTTTTGGTTTTGGATTTTTCAATATTTTATGGAGTACGCTAAAACAAGGCTGGCATGATGAACTGGCAAAGACTTATATTGTAAGAAAGATCAATTATTAATTGGTCAAGCAATTTTTCAATGGCTTTCGTACAAAAAAATCAATTAATCTTAACTAACACTTAATATCCAAACTTCACTCTTTATATTTAGGAACTAATACTGACTGACATTGAAAAGAAAAGATTTCCTTTACCTCACCGGAATGGGCATTAGCGCATCCATGCTTAGCAGGATCCCCGTTTTCGGTTCGCCCGTGTTACCCGGCCATGATATGAGCCCGGTAGATGTGGCCTTGAAAAAACGAATGGCCGATGTGGCTTTAAATGCAGCCCGGTCTAAAGGCGCAACTTATACCGATGTGCGTATAGGTCGTTATCTTAACCAGTTTGTGGTTACCCGCGAAAACAAAGTGGAAAATATTGTTGATACCCAATCATATGGTATGGGCATCCGCGTTATTGCAAACGGTTGCTGGGGATTTGCTGCTACAGATAAGCTGGACAACGATAGCATAGCCAAAGCTACCGAACTGGCCGTATCTATAGCCAAAGAAAATGCCCGCATCCAAACCGACCCGGTGCAATTGATAGCCCAAAAAGGCCATGGTGAAGTAACCTGGAAAACGCCGATTGAAAGAAACGCGTTTGAGGTGCCGATGAAAGAAAAAACAGACCTTTTGCTTTCTGTTAATGACGCCGCGATGAAAGGTGGCGCCAATTATGTAAATTCCATACTGTTTTTGGTTAACGAACAAAAATACTTCGCTTCTACAGATGGTTCATACATCGATCAGGATATCCACAGGATCTGGCCAACATTCGCGGTCACCAAAATAGATTCTAAATCCGGTAAGTTTGAAACCCGCCAATCATTAAGTGCCCCGCGTGGTATGGGTTATGAATACATGATCCCGCGCGAAAGTGACAAGATAAAAGGTGTAACGACCCTTTATCGTGATCGTTATGATATGATTGAGGATGCACGGGCTGCAGCTACACAGGCCGAACAAAAATTAAAGGCAAAATCTGTTGAAGCTGGTAAGTATGATCTTGTACTTGATCCCAGTCACCTATGGTTAACTATTCATGAATCAGTTGGTCACCCTACCGAGCTTGACCGCGTTTTGGGCTATGAGGCCAACTTTGCCGGTACAAGCTTCCTTACCCTGGATAAATGGCAATCTGGTAAGTTTAATTTTGGCAGCAAAAATGTAAACATCGTTGCCGATAAAACCCAGCCCGGTTCATTGGGTGCGGTTGGTTATGACGATGAAGGTGTTGAGGCCAAAAAATGGGATGTAATCAAAGATGGTGTATTGGTTAATTACCAGGCCATTCGCGATCAGGCGCATATCATTGGACTTAAAGAATCGCAGGGATGCTGCTACTCACAAAGCTGGCAGGATGTACAGTTCCAGCGTATGGCAAACATATCCTTACAGCCGGGCAAAACTCCAATGGGTTTAAATGACATGATCAAAAATGTAGAGAAAGGCATTTATATCATCGGTGATAGTTCCTTCTCTATCGATCAGCAGCGTTACAATTTCCAGTTTAGTGGTCAGCTTTATTATGAGATCAAGAACGGTAAAATTGTAGGTATGCTGAATGATGTGGCTTACCAATCAAACACACAGGAGTTTTGGAATTCATGCGCGGCAGTTTGTGATCAGCATGATTACCGTTTGGGTGGCTCATTCTTTGATGGAAAAGGGCAGCCTATGCAGGCCAGCGCCGTATCTCATGGCTCATCAACAGCCCTGTTTAAAGGAGTTAACGTTATTAATACAGCAAGAAAAATTTAAATACTATGGCCATATTAAGTGAAGATGAATGCCGCGCAATATTAAAAAAAGCGCTTAGCTACTCTAAAGCCAATGAATGTGAAATTAATTTTGGAGGATCAGACTCCGGCAATATAAGATATGCCCGTAATACCGTTTCAACCAGCGGTGCCCTTAGTCAAACCAATATGGTTATTTCTTCGGCATTTGGTAAAAAGCTGGGTGTAGTTACCACCAATGAATATGATGATGCTTCTGTTGAAAAAGCTGTACGCTTATCAGAGGAGCTGGCACAGCTGGCGCCGGAAAACCCCGAGTTTGTTTCCTTTTTAGGTCCGCAAACTTACGCGCCGCGTTCAAAAACATTCGTGCCCGAAACTGCCGCGGTTACCCCTGCTCAACGTACAGATATGGTTGATCAGAGTCTTAAAATAGCAAAAGACAATAAACTCATAGCTGCAGGTTTCTTACAGAATAGCGCGGGTTTTAGTTCGATGATGAATTCACATGGGCTATTTGCATACAATACATCTACTGATATCAATTTCTCGGTAACGTTACGTTCTGAGGATGGTACGGGATCTGGCTATTCAACTAAAGGATATAATGATGTAAGCAAACTGAATACGTTGGCGTCCACCAAGATAGCAGCTCAAAAAGCAGCCGGTTCAAAAGGAGCAAAAGCAATTGAACCCGGCAAATATACAGTTATACTGGAACCTGCCGCAGGTATAGTATTGCTTGAACAGCTGTATGGAGGCCTGGATGCCCGTAGCGCCGACGAAGGCCGTAGCTTTTTAAGCAAACCAGGAGGCAAAACCAAACTTGGCGAAAAAATGGTTGATGAAAGGGTGAATATCTATTCAGACCCTTCTCATCCTGACCTACCAACAAGCAGTTGGACAGGCGATGGCAGGCCGCAGGAGAAGATTACGTGGATAGAGAAGGGTGTGGTTAAAAATCTAAATTATTCCCGCTACTGGGCTCAAAAACAGGGCGTAAAAGCAACACCTTATCCTGATAGTATTATTATGGATGGAGGTACTGCCACATTAGAGGAATTGATAAAAGGAACCGAAAAAGGGATCCTGGTTACCCGGTTATGGTACATCCGCCCGGTTGATCCGCAAACACTATTATTTACCGGGCTTACCCGCGATGGTACTTTTTATATCGAGAACGGACAGATTAAATTCCCGATAAAAAACCTCAGGTTTAATGAAAGCCCGGTTATCATGCTAAATAACCTCGATGCTTTAGGCAAACCAGAGCGTACAGTGAGCGGAGAATCCTCACAAAATGCTTTGATACCGCCAATGAGGATCCGTGATTTTACTTTTACCTCACTTTCGGATGCGGTTTAAATAATTAATCCATTTTATACAACAAAGCCCGGTCTTTACTCAAGAACCGGGCTTTGTTGTGTAAGAACTATTACCAAAATCTCACATAAATAGCTGATAGAAAAAGGAGTATAACAGCAATAAGAACTATTGATGAGGCCTTCAGCTTAAACATTCCCTTATCTACATATATCGCTTTGGCATTGATTAGTGGTCCGGCTAAACTCATTGTAACCATTACGATGAATGTGATCAAAAACGACCAGCTGAGTGATATGAAAAATGGTATTTCAAACTGCCCGGAAGCATTTGGAAATGCTGAGTAAAGCCAGGTCTCCGGTCCAAAAACTTTAACCGCAAACTGGTTAAAAAACACAGACGCTGCAAAGCCGGTTAATATACCAACGATAGCTGCTTCACCCGTGGTACGTTTCCAGAACATCCCTAAAAGAAAAGTGGCTAAAACCCCCGGACTAACAAAGCTTGAATACTTTTGAACAAATGTATATCCTCCTTCACCACTGATACCCAGCATATCGTTCCAGGTAAAGGCCACAGCGATAACTAAACTGCAAACTATAGCAATCCGGCCAACCCACACCATATTACGCTCGGTGGCTTTTGTGCTCATATAGTTTTTATAAACATCCAGCGTAAAAATGGTGGCAATACTATTCACCTTACCTGCAATAGATGCTACAATGGCAGCTGTTAATACTGCTAATGACAAGCCCTTTAATCCCGAAGGTAAGAAGGATAGTATGGCCGAATAAGCACCATCTTTGCTGCCGTTGATCAGCATAGGTAAATGGCCATGTTTGTACAAAACAAAAGCTACTATACCTGGTAACATCACAATAACAGGCATCAGTATCTTTAATAAACTTGCAAACAGGATACCGGTACGGGCAGTGTGTAAATTTGCGCCCAATGCACGTTGTGTGATGTATTGATTACATCCCCAGTAATTAAGATTACTGATCCATTGTCCGCCGGCGTACATGGCAAAACCAGGTAAAATCAAATATTTACTTATGGTTTCTACAGATGAGCCGTGAGCAGGTTTCTTAAATATGAGGTGGAAATGGTCGGGAGAATCTTTTAAAATTAACTTTAAACCAGTTAACGCATTCTGACCAAAGCCGAATTTGTCGCTTACTATGGTTAGCGACAAGTAGGTAATAGCAAGCCCACCGATGATGAGCACAGCAACCTGTACTACATCAGTATAACCAACCACCTGCATGCCACCCAAAGCGATAATAACACCGAATATAGCCAGGCCGATCATGATCTCATGGAGATATTGCCCGCCCAATAAACTATTGATTGCTAATGCTCCGAGATATAATATAGCAGTAAGGTTAACAAAAACATATAAGAACAACCAAAATATCGACATTACCAATGCCACGCCACTGTTATACCTTGTTTTTAGGAATTGCGGCATGGTGTATATTTTATTTTTTATATACACGGGCATAAAAAATACCGCTACGATGATCAGCGCGGCTGCCCCTACCCATTCGTAAACCGCTACTGCTATGCCGGCGAAAAAGCCGTCGCCACTCATTCCGATAAATTGCTCTGCAGAGATGTTGGATGCAATGATGGATGCCCCAATTGCCCACCAGGTTAGTGTGCCTTCGGCCAGGAAAAAACTGTGTGAACTGGAATTGGTTTCCGTTTGTTTACGACGATAAACCATGTATCCGTAAACTGATACCAATAAAAAATACACAAAAAAGACGATAAGATCGCCTATAGAAATATGATTCAGCATGTTTGTTTTTGTAACAGGGATTAGGTTATGCCCGGTTCATTTTTCAAATCTATAAAATAAAACGGATTGGCAAGGTTTTACATCACATTAAATGTCAACAACACAGCTTTAAGCATTTCGTAAATTGAAACAATTAAAGCCACCGGATTATCTAAATAAATAATCCATACAAGGCGCATAAAGTATTATTTACAAATACTTTATGCACTTTGTTTATTGCACTAATAATGCAGATTATATAAACAGGAGTATCTGGTAAAAACTAATGCTTCTGTTAAAACTTGAGGGTTGAAGGTAGATATTTAGCCACAAGATCTTCATAATAAGGACGCAGTTCTGACCAATTTGGTGGTACCGGGCTTTTAGAATATAGATCATAAGGGTTAAACTGTGCTACTGCCTTAAACAATTGATGATCATGAGCAGTCATCAGGTGACTATAAGCGTTTTCCCGATGTTGCGGGTAAAAGGAATGATAACGCAACATATACAAAGCCTGCTCTGGCAGGTAAGGCTTCATCATGTGGTAAATATATTCATCGTGTCCCCAGGTCATGTGTACGTTATCTAAACCGCAATTTGGTTCGTAAATTCCGTATTTGGTATTATACCGGGGATCGTGGTGGTCTTTATTATCTTTAAAGTATTCCGAAAATACAATTTTATCAGAGAAGGCGCAGCCTACCGGGTAACTATCGCCTACAACAGCCCATTGGGGCTCCCCAAACAGGCACAGCACTTTACCTAAATCATGAAACAAACCGGTTAACACCATCCAGTCTGGCCGGCCATCGGCACGGATAGCTTCTGAAGTTTGAAGCAGGTGCTGTAACTGATCAAGATCGGTATCCGGATCTGAGTCATCAACCAGTTGATTCAGGAAATCAAAGGCATCCCAAACCGACATTTCTTTTTTATCGAATTTTAAATACTGATCCTTTTTCTGTAACACAAAATCATAGGTTTGATTAATATGCTGAAGACGATAAAATTCTCTTACGGTATCCTTTAAATTAGCTTCGTAATTACGGTAGGCTTCGGTATCCCGCCCGGCGGCAATGGCTTCGGCATCGGGGTAGCGATCTAAAATATCATCTTCCCATTCATCTATTGAACTTAAAGGGCCTTGGTTGGGGGTTTCATTTAGCTTGCTCATAATGTTATAATTTAAAAGGAAATGCAATTGGTAAACAATCCTTTGCGGCTGTGTTATCCAAATTTCTTTATTTTAAACATTACATTTATTAAAAACGGTTAATTTATTTGCTTAAACGTTTAACTAAATTAGCAGTGTTTTCTTTTTTAATTTAATATACCTTTAACATCTATGGCCAGCGAAATCAAAAGCGATAAAGTAAATATGAAGGCACTCGCCAAAGTGTTAAACGTATCTATCGCTACAGTATCCAAAGCCTTGAGGGATAGCCATGACATTGGCCCCGAAACCAAATTGAGGGTAATAGAGGAAGCGCGTAAATTAAACTACGTACCCAATCCTTATGCCAGCAGTCTGCGTAAAAAGGCCAGCAATACTATCGCTATCATCATCCCAGAGATTGCCGATAGTTTTTTTAGCCAGGCAATTAACGGCATTGAAAGTGTTGTAGCCATAAAAAAATACCACACCTTAATTTATCTAACTCATGATAGCTATGAGCGCGAAGCTTATATGTTTGGTGAGCTTGCCAGCGGGCGGGTTGATGGTGTAATTATGTCTGTTGCCAGCAATACAGAGGATACCAAACATATTAAAACATTACAGGACAGCGGTATTCCGATTGTATTTTTCGACAGAGTTTTTGACGATATTAAATCCGTTAAAATCACCACCGACGATTTTAACAGCGCCTATACGGCCACAAACCATTTGTTAGACGCCGGGTGTAAAAACATATCGCTGATCACCATAAAAGGATATCCATCCATCCTATCAGCCAGGGAAGAAGGATACCAACAGGCATTGGCAGAAAAGGGAATTCACCCCAGGGAATCCAGTGTGGTTACCTGCTCCAATAAATATAACAACGAAAATGTAGAGGTGATTAAGGAACATCTAGCCAAGGTGAAACCCGATGGTATAATAGCCACCGTTGAGCATTTGGCTACCTCAACCTACCTGGCATGTGATGAAATGAAGCTAAACATTCCAAAAGATGTAAAAGTAGCTTGCTTTACCAACCAGATCACCGCTCCTATTTTGAACCCTCCACTTACTACTATTTTGCAACCAGCCTATGATATGGGTAAACAAGCTGCCCAACTGTTATTTGATCACCTATCCGGCAGGTATGTGGAGACAAATAAAGAAATAGTTTTGCCCTCAAAATTGGTGGTAAGGGCATCAACCGCTTTTAATTAGTGAATTGGCGAGTTAGTGAATTAGCGATTGAGAACTTTGCCTAAAATCAATCTGCAGATTATTCACTAACTCGCCAATTCACTAAATCACTAATTATTTAATCCTTCTGCGGCACACTTGTCATTTTAAAGGCCAAGGTACCTCCATGACTAATCTGCTCATGAGATATCATATGATTTTTGATGGGTTGACCATCAAACGTAACTTCCTTTACATATTTGTTTTGTGTTGACAGATCTGTGGCTTTAATAACCAATTTATTGCCATTTTGCAGCGTTAAAGCAATGTAAGGGAATTGCGGCGCGCCAATACTATAATATCCTGATGCGGGTGTAACGGGATAAAAACCCATGGTGCTAAATATATACCAAGCCGACGTTTGTCCGCAATCGTCGTTTCCGTTGATGCCTACCGGGGCATTCCTGTAATTTTGCCATGAAGTATTTTGTCTTACCAACTCCTGTGTTTTCCATGGCATCCCACAGTAGTTAAACAGGTATATATAATGATGACCTGGTTCGTTATCAGCACGGTAATGGCCATCATTAAAGTTATGTGTTAATTTATCAGCAAACGGTTTTTCGCCGCCCATCAGGGCAATCATACCCGGTACATCGTGCATAGCACCAAAAGTATAAGTCCATTTGGTACCTTCAGTAAAGCCGCTATCCGGCTTGGCCGACCATTGTCCGTTTGAGTTACGTGGAGCCATAAAACCGGTGGAATTATTATATACATTCTTGTAATTGCCGCTCCAGGTTATCAATTGATTATAATCTTCTGTTTTTCCTAAAGCTTTGGCCAATTGAGCCACACAATAATCATCAATACCGTATTCAATAGTGCGCGAAACTGATTCCCTCACCTTATCCACCGGAATAAAACCTAATTTATGGTAATAAGTAAGCCCTCCCCTTGCTTCAAAGCTGGTCCACAGGTCGCGGTCGCCCCATTTCTTTTGAGTGTTGCCATCCGGGGCTTCAAAAGCATCTTTATGCAAAGCTTCATAAGCTAATTTGGTGCTATAGCCACGGAAACCTTTCACATATGCATCTGCCACTACAGCGTCGGCATGTGTGCCAATCATGATATTGGTATAAGTTGGGTTTGGCCACATGGGCATCCAGCCGCCTTCCTGGTACATTTGTAATAGTGATTTCACCATGCCATTGACACGCTCGGGCTGAGTTAATATAAGCAACGGGTGCAACGCCCGGAAAGTATCCCAAAGAGAATAATCGTTATAAGAAACGCCGTTATGTACCTTGTCATCAAAAGCACTGTAATACCTGCCATACTCAGAAAATTGCCTTGGAAATAAAAGTGTATGATAAAGCGCGGTGTAAAAAATAGTCTTTTGCTCGTTTGTGATCCCGTTAACCTGTAATACTTTAAGCTGCTCTTGCCAGTTATCACGGGTATCCTTAACTACTTTATCAAAATCCCAATCAGGAATTTCCTTTTTTAGATTGGCGCGTGCCTGATCAATACTGATGAAAGAAGTAGCCACAACAGCTTTTATTACGGTATTGGTAATAGTTTTAAAGGAAATAAAAGCACCCATCCGGGTTCCAAATTGCTCTTTACTGCCTTTTTTTATGGTGCTTTTATCCCAGGTACCATATTTTCGGATCTGTTTATCAAATTTAATAATAAAGTAACCTTTAAAGTTTTTAAGCTCGGGCCCAATTTGTGAAGATTGCCTGTCGGGGTTATAGCCGGTTATTTCGTTATTAATGGTATCTACATGCACATAGCCTTTTAGTTTTTTGAGTCTTGGCGCATAATCATTTGCCCAATCTTTAAGTTCGGGATTAAGGTTAATGCCCTGAATTATGAGGTGAGCTTTTTCGGCAGCCGGAAAGGTAAAACGGAACATACCACAGGTATTGGCACCCGCAATTTCGGCTTTGATCCTGGTGTTGCCATCTGCTTTTAACTTTACCGAATAGTAATATGGTTTGGTTACCTCGTCTTTATGATCATAGGATAATTTGCGCTCTTTAGGCAAAACACGCAGGTTGCCTATTTGTGGCATAATGGATACATAACCATAATCGCCCATCCAAACGGTGGGCTGATGCGTTGCCAATAAACCAATTACCGATTTATCTTCATATTGGTAGCACATGCGGCCCATTTTACTTTCGCCGGTTTGTGCCACAAAATTAGTCATTGCAAAAGGTACATTTACGCATGGCATTGTGCCGCCGCCATCCAAACCCTTTGCAAAGCCAGTAATAGCTGTGCCAATTAATGGATTAACAAAATCCACCTCGTCCTTATGTGTTTTTGAGGCTACTTGCTGTGCATTAGCCGCTTCAAAAAGCATTGTAAAGAGCATTAACAGGAGCGCACTTCGTTTTAATTTCATGTAGAATATAGATATCATATCAATAGAATGTGGTTTACACCTATTTAGGTTTCAAGACAAATCTCTAATTTTTATTTCCATAAACACCCTATTTTCAAATAAAGTTTGGAAGAGATTGACTTTATCATGAACCGTATATAAAATATTAAACCGGACTGGTGCATAATTGCGCACCAGTCCGGTTCAATAATCTATGTTAGTTAACATTAAGCTTTGGGTTGTGTAGGTTATTATTCAACCCTATATTTTAACTTTTTTTTCACCGGCGTCTACTCCTTTTATAAACTTAATTAGTCCTTTCATATAAGTTTGCTGGTCGTCATACAAACTCATGTGGCTGCCATTTATGCAGTACAGGTAACTCCCATTTTGAACTTTGTTGGCTATCATTTCCATGTGTTTAGGATCCATGGTATCATACTGCCCTCCAATGCTCAGCATCGGAACAGCAATCTTAGGCAAATCGGCCACACGATCCCAGTTTACCAATTTACCGGCAACACCAAATTCACTTGGCCCCTGCATGGTTACATATAACGATTCGTTCATTTTACCTAAAGAGCGATTCACCGGCTCGGGCCATTGATCAAGGGGGATACGACAAATGTGTTTGGCATAAAAATTCGGCATCAGCAATTGCATATATTCAGGATTTTTAAAATCACCCTTAGCTTCAATTGCTCTTATACGTGCTAAAACTTTTGGATCAAACTGTTTAGCCAGTACATCATTGGCATATTTACCATAATCGGGGATGCTCATCATCATATTTGATATAATGAGGCCCTTTAAATGCTGCTGGTACTTTTGGGCATACTCCATGGCCAGGATGCCACCCCATGAATGACCGAGCAGATAAAAGTTACTACTATCCAGCTTTAAAGCCTGGCGCACCTGTTCTACCTCTTCCACATAGCGGGGCAAACTCCACATGGATGTATCCTTAGGGTTATCAGAGTTACCGCAACCCAACTGATCATAATAGACCAATTCAATACCTTCGGCTGGTAAAAAGCTTTCCATACATTCAAAATACTCATGTGTGGCACCGGGGCCGCCGTTTAACAACAGCAGTTTAATTTTAGGATTATTACCTATTTTTTTTGTCCATACATGAAATTTACCTTTGGGGGTATTGATAGTTACAACCTGCACTCCACCTGTTTTTACACCAACTGTAGTGTCCTGAAAATAATTACTTAAGCTGTTATCGTTTTTTGAGGCACTTCCCGGTCCTTTGCAGGCACACAGGCAGGTAAAGGCGATTAGCATAAAGGCTTTAAAATAACTTCTCATTATACTTGGTTTGATTAGGAAATAAAGCTAATAATTAAATTTCGACTTAAAAACTTGTTTGCATGAATGCCGCATATTGCCCCCCAAATTGTCTCATACGCACCGTATCAGTTTGATGTTGATACAGGTATATTTGTATAAATCAATGATAAACAACAGCTATTATGGAAATTAAACAGAAGATCACCCCGTTTTTATGGTTCGACTACCAGGCAGAAGAAGCCATAAATTTTTACACCTCCATATTTAAAGATTCGGAAGTAGGAAACATTGCCCGTTATGGTAATACCGGCCCCGGTGAAAAAGGAAAAGTACTGACAGGTACATTCACATTGGCCGGCCAACAATTCATGGCCCTAAACGGCGGCCCAATGTTTAAATTCAACGAAGCCATATCGCTGTTTGTTGACTGCAAAGACCAGGACGAAGTAGATTATTTTTGGGATAAATTATCAGACGGAGGCGAAAAATCAAGGTGCGGCTGGCTGAAAGATAAATTTGGCCTGTCATGGCAGGTAGTGCCCAGCGCGTTAGGTGAACTATTATATAATACCGATCCTCAAACATCGGGAAGAGTGATGCAAGCCATGATGAAAATGGATAAGATAATTATTCAGGATTTAAGGGATGCTGCGGAGGGCAAATAGTTTTGGTAATAACCTCGTGATGAAATCAAGCCACCCGAAACATATGCGGGTGGCTTTTTTACAATTTTATAGTATTCTTGTAACAATAAGGTAACATTTAGCCAAAATTCTGTCAATTTGTTAAATTGCGGGTAAATTAACTGACTGACTTATGAAACAAATGCTACTTCTTTTAGGGCTTTCTATGTATTTTTCCTTCGCCCGGGCACAATCATCATCTGAAGATTCCACTTACATCAGGCAAAACTATACCAAAGTGGAAAAGTATATTACCATGCGCGACGGTAAAAAACTTTTCACTTCCATTTACACTCCAAAAGATCAATCTAAAAAATATCCTATCATGATGACGCGTACGCCTTACACCGTTGCGCCATATGGCGAAAACGAGTACAGGCGCACTTTAGGTCAAAACATGCTGTTTGCCAGATCAGGCTTTATTTTTGTTTACCAGGATGTTCGCGGAAAGTGGATGAGCGAAGGCGATTACGTAGATGTGCGCCCCATTAACGATAAAAAGAAAAAGAAAACTGATATCGACGAAAGCAGCGATACTTATGATACGATAGACTGGCTGGTAAAAAATGTACCTAACAACAATGGCAAGGTTGGCATTGAAGGTATTTCTTACCCCGGCTTTTATTCAACCGCTTCATTGCCCAATGCGCACCCTGCATTAAAGGCAGTATCGCCCCAGGCGCCGGTAACAGATTGGTTTCTTGGCGATGATTTTCACCATAATGGCGCATTCATGATGATGGATGCATTTAACTTTTACACCGGCTTTGGCGTACCACGCCCTAAACCAATTACCCCAAAACAGTTTAAAAGCAATATTAAACCCGTATTTAAAGACAATTACAAGTTTTACCTGGAGATGGGCGCTTTGCCAAACTTCAAAAAACATTACATGGGCGACTCTATCAAATTCTGGAACGACCTGATGGCGCATCCAAATTATGATGAGTTTTGGAAGGCCATGAACATCCGTCCACATTTAAAGAACATCACACCGGCCACCATGACTGTTGGCGGTTTTTTTGATGCCGAAGATTGTTTTGGTGCTTTACATGTTTACGACGCCTTAGAAAAACAAAACCCGCAAAGCCACAAAAACATGCTGGTTATGGGCCCATGGTTCCATGGCGGTTGGGAAAGTAAAGACGGAACTCTTTTTGCCGACCAAAACTTTGGATCAAACACCAGCCAGTGGTTTAGGGAAAATGTAGAATTACCTTTCTTTAATTACTACCTAAAGGATGAAGGTACTATGGACCTACCCGAAGCCACTATATTTATTACAGGTAGCAATCAATGGAAAAAATTTGATACCTGGCCACCAAAAAACACAACAGAAAAAACGCTATACTTTCAAGCCGATGGCAAACTATCGTTCAGCGCTCCGGCTACAACCGATAGCTTTGATGAATATGTAAGCGATCCGAATGCACCGGTTCCTTACCAGGATGGCATTCAAAAAGGCCGTACAAGAGAGTACATGCTGGATGATCAACGCTTTGCCGGCCGTCGGCCGGATGTTAAGGTTTACCAAACAGATACACTTACCGAAGATATGACCCTTACCGGCCCGGTAATGGCCGATCTGTTTGCATCAACCACAGGAACCGATGCTGATTATGTTGTGAAACTAATTGACGTTTTTCCGGATACTTACCCCAATCCTATACTCAACCCTAAAAATGTAACCCTTGCAGGCTATCAAATGCTAATAAGGGGTGAAGTTTTCAGAGGCCGTTTCCGCAACTCGTTTGAGAAACCCGAGGCTTTTGTACCAGGTAAAGTAACCGAAGTAAAATACGCGTTGCCTGATGTTGGCCACACTTTCAGGAAAGGGCACCGGATCATGATCCAGGTACAAAACTCATGGTTCCCGCTGGTTGACCGTAACCCCCAAAAGTTTGTTGATATATACCAGGCCACAGATGCTGATTTTCAAAAAGCAACCAACCGTATTTACCATGATGCTCAAAATAAATCATCAGTAAAAATTACAGTGCTTGAGTAATTGATTATAACTCCAGTAGTAAAAAGGGTTAGTGAAAATATCTTCACTAACCCTTTTCTATTATAGCTGCTTTCATCCTTTACTCTCCCGGCCATCCCCGCCCCTGTCCACCTCTTTTAACCTAATAATAATTCCAGTAAATATTTGGAATTATAAAAAATAGAATCTATTATTGCAGTGTACTAATATAGTAGTACACTGAAACACAAACCATCATGATTAATATTAAAAACCTAACCTTTGGGTACCGTCCAAAACAGATGGTACTTGAAAATTTAAACCTGCAGATTAAGCCGGGCCACATTTATGGTTTGCTTGGTCGCAACGGAGCAGGCAAATCAAGCTTATCGCATAATATATGCGGATTACTTTTCCCTGTTAGCGGTACATGCCAGGTATCCGGCGAAATACCTGCAGGCAGAGATCCTAAATTTTTGCAACAGGTTTACTTACTGCCAGAGGAAATTTACCTCCCAAACGTATCCATAAAAAGCTACCTCGATATTTACGCGCCATTTTATCCGGCATTTGATCGGGATATGTTTTACCGCTTTATATTAGAGTTTGATATCCCGAAGGAACACAAACTTCAGGATATGAGCTATGGTCAAAAAAAGAAAGTGATGATAAGTTTTGCATTGGCTACACAGGCAAAAGTACTACTTATGGATGAGCCAACAAACGGACTGGATATCCCCTCAAAAAAGCAATTTAGAAAGATCATCGCCGGCGTTATTAAAGATGACCAGCTGATCATCATCAGCACACACCAGGTAAAAGATCTGGATAGCTTAATTGATTATGTATTGATACTGGAAGATAAACAGATCATCCTTAATCAACCTGTTGAAAACATCACCGAAAAGCTGGCCTTTAAACAAGTGATCAACCTTGATGAGGTTGCCTCTCCTATTTACAATGAAGGCGCTTTAAAAGGCTATGCGGTTGTAGCTATCAATCATAAAAAGGAGAACTCAAGGCTGGATATGGAAATGTTTTTCAATGCCCTGCTCAGCGAGAAACAACTGGTGCTTTCACAATTTAATTAATACAAACATGCAATTTTCAATACACAGGATATGGTTACTAATCCGTAAACAATGGGCGGAGAACCAGCAATTATATATTTTAGGCACACTGGCTATAGCAGGCATTATGGGAGCAATCATTGTATTTAACATGTCGTCGCGCCTGGGCTTAGAAACACGCACACAACAATTTATATTATTTGGGGGCGCAATAGCCACAGGAGGTGTATTTACATCCACCATTTTAAGCCAGTTTAACGAAAAAGTAAAAGGCATCCAGGCTTTAACCCTGCCTGCATCGGCCCTGGAAAAACTTACCGTTGCCGTAATTTACTGTATGGTGATATTTCCCATTGTTTACTTTGTGATGGTTTATCCATTGATTATGATTGGGCATTACATTGATAATAACATTGCCCACCAACCTAATACCTTGTATAAGCTGGAATGGGATGATAACGCTAATGATCTTTTTGTCACTTATTTTATGCTGCAAACTGTGGCGCTTTTAGGCTCGGTATTGTTTAAGCGCTACGTGTTTATAAAATCGCTGATTATGGTGATAGTGGTATTTTTTGGATTACGCATTATAAACCCAATAGCAGCAAAGTATATAATAGATACTGATGTTAAGACAGGATTTGATGTCAAGGTGCGTGAAACCGTTTACAATGAGGCTAATAAACCTATATATAAGGAAACAGTAAAGGCACATTACATTCAGCCCAACGTTGATGCTTATCCCTACGCAGATATGGTAGTACATTATGGCGGTTACAACAAATATGTAAAGGGGGCTAGCTATTCAACTTCTCAAACAAAGTTGCATCATCAATATAATACCTTGTTTTTGATATTGCTTTACCTGGGAATGCCCTTTTTATGGATAATTACCTGGCTCAGGCTCAAAGAAAAAGAATTGTAAACCTATAACGGTTAAATAAACTCATGGATTTCAATAACACACAAGCCATATACCTGCAAATAGCAGATTATGTTTGCGACAAAATACAATTAAAAGTATGGAAGGAGGATGAAAAGATCCCCTCTGTACGTGAGCTTGCCGTTATGCTGGAGGTAAACCCCAATACTGTAATGCGTTCATACGAATATTTGCAGCACCAGGAAATAATTTATACTAAACGTGGCATGGGTTATTTTGCGCAAGCTAATGCTGCAAAAAGCATTTTAAAAACACGGCAACAACAATTTATGAACGAGGAGTTGCCCTTGCTATTCAAAAAAATGCAATTGCTCAGCATCCCGGTTACCGAATTGCAGAACAGGTATGAACAATTTATAAATCAGAAAAACAACTAAACCTTTTTTCACATATGAAAACAAGCACCAAATTACTCATCATATTTTTTTCATGTATCCCAATATCATTAGTGGCATACAACGTTTTGTTAAGAAATGAATTTAAAAGTGGCAATTTTGCCCGCGACTATTACCTTGACGAGTCCAACACGCTGGTAAGACAAAAAATGGCGCCGTTTAAGCAAATTGTGATTAGTGGCTTTGGGGGTACGATACAACGCAGAAGCATTACCTACTGGAGACCAAGATTATCTATTGGCAATTTTATTAATATCGGGAGTGCAGATCATCAGCCTGGTAACTATGTAAATGTTATTAAACGGTATAAGGAGAATGTGAAGGCGACAGTGAAAAACGATACGCTTTTTATTTCCTTTGAAATAATGACTAAACACAGTAATCTTGGCGATTTTAACGATTATGCACCAAGTGGCAATTTGGTAGAGATAGAAGGCGATCATGTCCTATCTGTAAACGCAAATTCTGCAGATGTAATGATTAGGGATAAGCCATCAAACATTGATTCCCTGAATTTATAGTTACAGGAGGAGGCCACTATGATATCAATAATTTAGATGTTAACAAACTAAGCCTGGCGGCGAAAGACAGTTCCTATTTTGCCATTTACAAAAATAATAAAATTAAGAGCCTCAACTATTCGCTACTTGACAAAAGCCGCCTCAACCTGGAGGAGCACCCGGTGCAGCAATTTTATGCCGGCAAAGTTGACGGCACAGCTACAATGGAGATAACCGATAAAGCAAGCTATTTACAAAAACAGCTGCATTAAAAATTTACCTAAACCTATAAACAAAAAAAGACGGGTAGCCCAAGTGCTATCCATCTTTTGTTTACAACTGAATGTAATACCCTAATTATTTTGCAACTTTTTTAGCTGGAATTAAAGGCAAAATGATAATTGCCAAAAATGCCGCAACTTCTAATACGATTAACATAGTTTTAATTTTTTAAGTGATTGTTGAATTATTGATGGTTACCTGATACCTTATTTATTTCGCAACTTTTTTAGCTGGAATTAAAGGTAAAATGATAACTGCTAAAAATGCTGCAACTTCTAATACGATTAACATAGTTTTAATTTTTAAAGTGATTTTATATTTTTAATAGCTTGCGGAAGCACTATTATTTACCCTATAATTCCCTTATTTTAATGGGTTTAAGTGATAAACATTTTCGGTTTCCTGAACGTAATTCGACTAAAAACATGCCACAAAAAATGCGGAGATATTGCCTCTCAAAAGGCTAAAAATTAAATTCGTCAAAAAAAATGTTTCACAAAAATTGTTGTAGGTTTTGAAAAAATTAGCGGTGCTTTTTTTTTATAAAAAAAAATAAAGTCCATTTTTATGAGGTAAAAATTCAGATCCTAAAAAACTTACAAATTAATGATACAAAAACCTGACATAATGAAAAATCAAGGCTTTAATACCCAAAAAATAAAAAAATAGTGACTTGAAAGCTCTTTTTAGATAAAAATAAAGCTGAAATAAGAATTGTAACAGAAAAACAAGCCTTGAATTAAGCAATTTTAATACCCTTAGCCTTTTGTAATTTTTTTTGTCAATTTGTCACCCCACATGACACACAGCAAATAAACTGACAAAAAATCACCATAAACCATGACAAAACACATGACACCCCTTGCTTTACTCAATAAAATCTGCTTAAATAGTTAATAGTGAGCATGCCAAAAACTATATTGCGCTCAATTACGAAACAATTAAAATAAACTAACCGTTTGAATAAAAACTAACCTCATTTAAATACCTATGAAAAAATCACTTCAGTTATTAATTGTGTTTATGCTCCCTTCGCTCCTTGCGTTTTCGCAGGACATTAAAGGAAACTACGCTATTAAAAATGTACAAACAGGGATGCTTTTACGTGTAAAAGATGCAGCATCAGCCAACGGCACGCCATTGGTTATGTATTATCCCGAAAACTGGAAGTGCATGACCTGGAGTTTTAAAAATATAGGAGCAAATACTTACCAATTGCAAAACCTGCTAACCAACAAAACCTTTCAACCCGCGAGCCAGCAAATTAATGCTGATATTCCGTTCGAAGAGCAGCCATTTGTAAAGGGATCGCCCAATCAGCAATATGAATTTATCGGGGTAAAAAAAGACACCTATCTTATTAAATTAAAAGGAACCGAACTTTACGTTACTCCCGCCGATATTAAAGGGAAAGCAAACTCAGCCATTATATTGGCCGCTAAAAGGCCCACACCCGAACAGACATGGTACATCTACGAACAGGCACCTACTATGTAAATACCTCCAAAATTGTGAATTGACTTGTTGTTAATACGTTTACTTATGATGACACAGGTATCTTTATGAATAATATCACGGGCAATAAAACAAATCAGGGTATGACATCAAGGCACGGACATCAATAGCGCTGATATTGAAATAATTGCAAATTAATTTTTTTATAAAAACGAGGAAAGATGTTAATTATAAGTAAGATTGGAGTTAATAATAAATCTTGTTTACAATAGCTCTTTATTTTATTTTTGATATATGAAGCATATATCCATCTTAGTGCCCAAAGGTGCCATTTTAGGAAGCCTTGAAGGTTCGCGACAGTTATTTACACAAGTAAACCAATTTTTCCTGGCAATGGGCAAAGACCCTATTTTTAAGGTTGAATTGGTTGGCCTGGAAAAAGAAACACCTGTTAGCGGCGGCTGCTTTACAGCCAATGCCGATGTTTTATTTGGAGATGTAAAGGAAACCAACCTCATCATCATCCCTGCTCTTGATGGAGAAATAACTGCGGCAATTGAAAATAACAAAGCCTTTATTCCATGGATAATTGAGCAATATAACAATGGCGCCGAGGTAGCCAGCCTGTGCATGGGGGCATTCCTATTGGCTTCAACCGGCTTATTGAAGGGCAAAAGGTGTGCTACTCATTGGATGGCCGCCAATCAATTCAGAACAATGTTCCCGGATGTTAACCTGGTTACTGAAAAGATAATTACCGACGAACAAGGTATTTATTCCAGTGGCGGGGCCTTCTCCTATCTCAATCTTATTTTATACCTGATAGAGAAATTTGCTGGTAGAGACATGGCTATTTTGAGCTCCAAAGTTTTCGCCATTGAAATGGAACGTACCAGCCAGTCGTCATTTATCATTTTCCAGGGACAAAAAGATCATGCGGATGATCCCATAAAAAAGGCGCAGGAATTTATTGAAAAGAATTACCAGGAAAAAATAAGTGTAGAACAACTGGCATCTATGTTTGCTTTAGGGAGAAGAAACCTGGAACGCCGCTTTAAAAAAGCTACAGCTAATACTGTTGCTGAATATATTCAGCGGGTAAAGATCGAAGCAGCAAAAGTAAGCCTGGAAACATCCCGCGATAATGTGAACGAAGTGATGTATAATGTGGGTTATACTGATAATAAAGCTTTTCGTACCACATTTAAACGAATAACGGGCCTCTCGCCTATTGATTACAGAAATAAATACCAGCGCGAGTATTTGAACTGATACAACCTTATTACAGGAGTTTCCAGGTCTCTAACTTTCCTTAAAAGTTAGAGACCTGGAAACAATTCAATTTGTTGAACTAAACATGACTATTTTGTTCAGTAGCCTATTGAAGTGCAAAGCTGTTCATTACAGCTCTCCATTGGGGCCATCGTATTCATAATGAAACCAATCAAACTTCGCATTACCTAAATCCCGAACCGTGTTGTAAGAAAACAATCCAGGCCTTACCGCTTTCCAATAATTGTAATCAGACAAACTACACTCATCACCCAACCGGGTAAACACTTTACCATCTGTACTATATTGCAAAAATGTGTGCTTTGTATATAAATCAAGAATCACCCGTAAATAAACATGGTTTTGTTTAATAATTGCGCCCATGGTTATTTTCCCATTATTATCTGCGTAAATATTCACAGTACTATCTGTTTTAATCAAACCTATCTCCTGTATATTTCCACCTAACAGACATAATCCAGCCTTTTGACCAACAGCCATTTCGTCTAATTTCAGCAGGGTAGTTATTTTGCCTGATTTACCCATTAGCTTCTGGGTTATTGTATTTTTAGCATGCTTGTTATCACCCGCTTTCATTGCCGAAAGCGATAGAAAACCTTTAGGGTGGTTAACCGACCATTTGTTGTTAACCGGATTATGATTCCACTGCCATTGCAGCCCCAGTTTATTGCTATTGAATTCATCGGACGTTTGTGGGGCACTTATTATTGCTTGCTTACCGGTATTGGGTTTGGGATATATGCTTACTGGTTCACCTACACCGTTTTTGTCGTTGTCAATGCCCATTAAAGGCCAATCGTCCACCCATTTAACTGGTTCAAGGTGGCAAACCCTGCCTAAGGCACCCACACCCTGGAAGTGTATAAACCATGATTCGCCCGATCTTAATTCTACCAGGCCTCCCTGATGCGGGCCATTTATCCCGGTTTTGCCCTGCTCCAATACAATCTTTCTTTCATATGGACCGTAGATGTTTTTTGATCGCAAAGCGGTTTCGTACCCGATACCCACACCTCCCTCAGGAATAATAATATAATAATAACCGTTTCGCTTGTAAATCTTGGTACCTTCTGATGTTGGGCCTTCATAAACAGTTGTACCCTCATCAAGCAACTGTTTGCCATCGGTGGTCATTTTATGCATAATAATCGGACCAGCGCCCAGCTTGCTATGCCCAAGGTAAGCCTGCCCGTCGCTATCCCAAAACGGGCAGGGGTCTTCCCACCCACCTGTTCTTTTAACTTCGTGCAAAGGAGCCCATTTACCCGCTGGATCTGTAGCGGTGCTCATGTACAGGCCTTCATCCGGCGTACAGAAATAAACATAAAACTTACCATTGTGGTAGCGGATTGATGGCGCCCAGCTGCCGCTGCCGTATTTATCCATCGTGTTATACTTATCATCAATATCGAGCCTGTCGTAAACCCGACCTACAATACTCCAGTTAACCAGGTCTTTTGATATTAAAACTGGCATCCCCATAAAATGAAAATCTGAACAAACCATGTAAAAGCTATCGCCAACCCTGATCACATCGGGGTCGGAGTAGTCGGCATTAAGTATCGGGTTTTTAAAAGTACCGTTTAACTGATCGCCCCAGGCGCCAGCCTTTGCCGATTTTTTTTGGGCGCAGGTAGTTAGCCCGTTAAACAGCAGGATTAAAAAAGTTAAGGCTGTAATTAAATATAGTTTTAAGGAAATCAACATCAGGTTATTTTTGATTATTTTACAGTGATGGTTTTATGAAAGTATATGTTATCTGCAGCACTACCCACCTGGATATCAAATTCGCCAGGCTCAACCACGTACTGCATTTTATCGTTATATAAGCCTAATTCTGAAACAGGAACTTCGAGTGTTATTTTTGTCCGCTTGCCGGCTTTGATGAGTTCTTTTTTGAATGCCTTAAGTTGTTGCACTGGCGTAGCAACAGAACTCACCTTATCCCTCACATAAAGCTGCACAACCTCTTTACCATCCCGAATGCCTGTATTTTCAACTTCCACATCAACTTTAATCGTACCTGTCGGGCTAAAAACAGAATCTTTTAAGGTACAACTCTGGTATTTGAATGTAGTGTAGCTTAAACCATAGCCGAAATCCCAAAGCGGGTCTGGTTTATCAAAAATATAATGCCCTTTCGGCTCTTCAGGGCTACCGGGACGATCAAAAGGTTCATTCCGGTCTGTTATGAAGTGATTATAATAACTGGGGCTGTTGCCTGTACTACGGGGAAATGAAACATTTAACCGCCCCGAAGGATTTATTGAACCTGTCAGAATATCTGCCAGTGTTCTGCCTTGTTTTTCGCCACCATACCATTGAACGAGCACGGCATCGGCGTTATCTTTTACCCAAGGCATAGCCAGTGGCTTACCCGCAATAAATACCACAACCATAGGTTTACCAGTGGCCTTAATTGCTTTTAACAAGTCTTCCTGGGCACCCGGTAGTTCAAGAGAGGAAAGATCGAACCCTTCCCCCGCTGTGGAATTTTGAGGACTGCGCCCCAGAAATGTACTGCGTGTACCGATGGCAACAATAACCAGGTCACTTGCCTCGGCTGCTTTAACAGCCTCAGGAATACCTGCCTTGTTTTGGCTCCACCAATCACAGCCTTCCGCATGGCGTAATATAATTTTATCACCAACAACCTCTTCAAGGCCCTGCAATAAACTAACCCCCTCCTTGGTGTCCCGGTTTGTCCATGCGTAATCTCCAAATACAGTTTGATCACTATTGGGACCAATAACTGCAATCGATTGTATTTTTGATAAATTTAAAGGGAGAATATTGTTGTTGTTTTTAAGTAAAACAGCGCTTTCATCAGCCACTTCTTTACTTAGGGCTATATGATCTGCATTGCGAACTACTTTAGCCACTTTAGCCGGATCGCCATATGAGTTATCAAACAGGCCGAGCGTAAATTTAGCGGTTAACACCCTCCGTACGGCCTGGTCAATAAATTTCAGATCGAGCTTACCGTTCCCAACCATTTTTTCCAGTGTTCCGTAAGCACCATCGACATCAAAGTCTACACCAGCTATTAAAGACATCCTGGCGGCGTCTTCCTGTGTATCCACTGCATGGTGAAAGGTTTGCAAGCGGTCAACTGATCCCCAGTCCGAATATACATAGCCTTTAAAGCCCAGTTCGCCGCGTAAAATATCAGTCATGTAGTAATGTGACCCTGATAGCGCCACTCCATCATATGAACTGTAGCACGACATTATGGACCAGGGATTGGTTTCGGCAATCACCCTTTTAAAAGGGTACATATACAAGCTCCTCAATTCGCGTTCGCCGCCGCTCACATTAGCACAGTTTAGCCCGCCCGAGGGAGAGCCGTGGGCCATAAAGTGCTTGGGGGTACAAGTAATATTATACTTTTGGTAACCATTTACAAAAGCCACACCCATTTGGGCTATGAGGTAAGGATCTTCTCCAAAAGTCTCCTCTACCCTGCCCCAGCGGAGCTCACGGGCAATATCAAGTACAGGAGATAGAATTTGATGTATCCCTATCACCTTTGCCTCCTCGCCTGCGGCCGTCGTCATCCTGCCAATCAACGCTGGATTAAACGTGCTGCCCTGTGCCAAAGCCTGCGGAAACAAAGTGCAATTGTTTTGCAGTATCCCTTCAATCCCCTCGGCAGCGGTGAGGATAGGAATACCCAACCGCGTTTTTGTAAGCATATAAGCTTGCAGTTTTTGATACATCTCTGCACAATCCGTGGCGTTCATGCTCATTTCATGAGTGCACCCATAACTTTCACCTTTAAAAATATTTTCGATCTCATCAGATTTTCCCGAAGCCCTATTTTGCAACTGCGCTATCTTTTCCTTTAAGGTCATCCTTTTCAACAAATCTTCAACACGATCTTTAATGGCCGCATTTTTTTCCTTGTATAAGGGCTTATCGGGATCTTTATTCACAGCACCAAAAGATGCTGTTGTTATCAAAACAATGGATGTAAAACCCAAAAAAAACTTCTTCATACTATCTATATTATAAATCAACATTTAAAAAGATACACGATGAGGCTAATTGCCCCACCGTATATCAATTAGTTAAAATGCTTAGCGGTTTATATTGTTATTATAAGGATCGGCGGTAAGCTTGATACTGTCATCGCCCAAAACATCGGCATCAAATTCAATTTTCACAGTTTTGGTTTCGCCCGGCATCAGGCTGAAATAGTTATCATTCGCAATAGCCGGTAATATCTGCTCCCCGTTTGACGCCCTTAGGGCTTGCACCCTAACCCCAAATGCTACTGCCTTTGATGATGCCGGATTGGTAACCTGAGCTGTGATAAAGTATTTGCCATTGGCCTTAACCGTTTTATAGGTAACCTTTAAATCCACTTTAGGTAGCGTGTTTAAAGCGGTATAATCCTTGCGCTTGTTCCCTCTCCAGTAAAAGTTATCTGATACCAGTTTGCCTGCTTTGTCCGTTAGTTTTAGCTTGATAAAATGTACACCTGATAACCCTTCACTGGCTACATCGCCCTGGTAAACTTCAAAATTGTAAAGCGAATAACCCCAGTAAGTAGCCCTTTCTACCCCCTGCATTCTTACATACCTTGCGGTTACCTCCGGGAACATGATCTTTTGCTCTCCCTGTCGTCCGTCATCCGTGCTGTATACATCGTGCCAGTGGTTGCCATCATTGGATACCTGGATCTTGAATGCTTTGGCATAAGCATCTTCCCAGGTAAGACCAACACCGTTTACTACTTCATCTTTACCCAAATCGATAGTAATCCACTCGCCATCCCTGTATTCGCTGGCCCAGCGGGTGCTGATGTTGCCATCATTAACCGCTCCGGCATCGCCATTGGTTGATGATGAAGCATACACTTTTTTACCTTTAGCCAGATCGGCTTTATAGGGATTAAATTTGATATCAAAAACTTCTCCGGCACTATTAGCCGGTGCATCTGCTGATTTTGAAATGCTATATTGTTTAACCACTTGTCCATCCAGGTTGTATACATCGGCTGTGGCTGTTAAACCTTCCACATCGGCACGGGTAGTATTGATGATCTTGATGGCGTTGGTTACCGGGTTCCACTGGATGTGCAATGGCTCACAGGCCTTTTTGGCTCCCCAGAAAGCACCGGTAAGGTCATAGTAATAATCATAAGTTTGCCATACCATTGATGGGTATGCCGATTGACTCATCCAGGTCATCAACCCCGAAGCATCTTCGCCCATAGCATCCTGCCAGCCCTCAAACATGGCTTTATTAGTTTCGATGTTTACAAACTGGGCCTTGCGGCAATAATCTTCAATACCCTTTGGCGCGCCATAGCTGTTTACGCTTTCATCATACTGATCCGGACCGGCATTAAAAGCCAGCGGGCCAAAAAAGTGCTGGTTCCACATTTCATTACGTGGCCACCATTTATCCTTTGGCATAAATTTTTTAAAGCTGTCAAAGTTGGTAAAAACGGCAGTGCCCAGTTCGGTACGTAAGCCCCAGCCTTTATTGCCACCGAGCCCAGTTGGGTAAGCTGTGAAATAATACCGTGGATCTTTACTCGCCCAGGGACCGCTGCCTGTCAGGTTTTCAGCATGCGAGTTGGGCTGGTAGTAGCGATCGCCGCCGTCAAAAGTAGCCAGATCTTCCTTGAGCCAGTTACTTAGCGGGGCTTCGGGCCAGCCTTCATTTTCTGCACACCATACCGCAATGGCCGGATGATTGCGGAAACGTTTTATTTTCTCAATGGCATTGGCATTAAACACATTGATGTCGGCAGGTAGGTTTGGATTGGCGTTCAGCCAAAAATCATCCCATACCATGATACCGTATTTATCGCAGGCATCGTAAAACTCGTCGTCTGTAACAGAACCTATCCAGTTACGGATCATGTTAAAATTCATTTCTTTGTGCAACCTCACCCGGGTATCATACGCCGCGCCACGGCAGCGCAGCATATATTCTGACATGCCCCAGTCGCCGCCTTTAATAAATACTTTAACACCATTGATGGCCAGGTGCAACACGTGACCCAGTGTATCATAACTATATCTTTTTATCCCGAATTTGATGTTCTGCAGATCAGAAACCTCATCGCCGACTGATACGCTCAGTTTGCAATTGTATAGATTGGGCTCCCCATAGCCATTTGGCCACCACAGTTTAGGACTGTTGATCATCAGTTGCTCAAAATCGCGTTTGTTCAACTTAACATCTGTGGTTCCATGGGCATCAATATATACTTTTTTTGAAAATTCAATATTTCCGGGCGTAATCACACCTTTGATGATTGCAGCCTGTGAGGTAGCCGCATTGTTGTTAACCTCTAAAGCGATTGACAAGTCAGCCCGTGCATTGGTTGGTAGTTTGGCCTGGATCCATGGGTCTTTGATTGTTACGTCACCTGTATTACTCAGGTAAACATTGTCAGTGATCCCCGAATTTAGTCCGGGGACGTAAGGCATCCAATCCCAGCCCGCGCTTGAAACATAGTTGGGACTACCCACGTTTGCCAATGGTTGTTTTGGCAGATAAACTAATACCGCCAGCACATTTTTTTCATTGCCTTTTACCAACCCACTGATGTCATAGTGTCCGCGTTGCATAAAACC
The DNA here is from genome assembly GCF_025362475.1 of Mucilaginibacter sp. Classification (GTDB taxonomy): domain Bacteria; phylum Bacteroidota; class Bacteroidia; order Sphingobacteriales; family Sphingobacteriaceae; genus Mucilaginibacter. The sequence continues at coordinate 63,181 of NZ_JANYGH010000016.1, read as the reverse complement.
GTCAAGGCTGCCAAGCAGTGTTCCGTTCAGGTAGATATCCGCCTTGCGGTTTACGCCTTTAAAATTTAGCCAGATATTTTTTTTAGAATATGTGGCCGGTATTTTAAATTCGGTACGATACCAAAAGTTTCGGTCGTATTTAGCTTTATCAACTTTGTAAATATTATCGCCAAAATTGGGGTCTTTCTCTAACCCGGCAGCAACATATGAAGCAAAGGTTGTTCCCGGCACTATTGCAGGAACCCAGTTATCGGTATTATAACCAACTGATTTTATTTTGTCTTCATCGCCCGCAGCATCGGCCTGGGGTTTTACTTTCCATAACCGGTCTTTTGAACTGTTAAGATAAACAATATTGGATTGGGCAATTAGTTTTTGGCAACTACCTATAACCATCAATATGATGGCTACGAGTTTTGAATAATACTGGTAAGATTTTATCATAGTTAGGGTTTGTTTCATAAGAAACTTGAAACTGATATTCATTATATAACCCTTCAGCACTGTTACATACTGAAGGATTATGAATACAAATAGATATTAAGCTGATATATTATAAAATGCGCAAGGCTACTCCGGTAAACTGCATATAGGTATATGAGCCCGTTGTTATAACCCAGCCTATGCAAATGGTAGTTTTTTGCGTAATTGTAAATGAAAGCGTGTGTTTGCCGCCTAAGTTGTTTTGATTTCCGTTAAATATGGCAAGCACGTTGGCGTTACCTTTTAATTTATCAATATCAGGTAATGTTGATCCCAAAGCAACCATTTCGTTCGCGTCTATAGTACCGCCATAGCCCGCAGTTGAAAAATCAAGTTCATAACTTCCCGGTAGTATGGTGAAACTTTGATAAACTTTGCCGTTAACAACAGGATCGCCACTATAATCTTTAGCTTCAACGTGTACAACGCCGCCATAGTCGCTGGACCATCCACCACCGTTACCGTTGTTGGTTTGATTTACAACGTTAGGCGTCCACTGCCAGTCTTTGGGTGTTCCCCATTTGTTACGACCGTTATCGCCCCTTATAAAAGGATAACCCGGATTTTTAATGTAAGCGCTTGATACATCCCCGTAAAGTCTTACAAATGGATAAGTACCGGCATTGGCTACCGTAAAGGTATCTATTGCACCTTTAAGCGGAAAATAACTTGACTGGTAAGTAATATCGGTTCCAAACTTAAAATCGTTTAGCGTTATGGTATTACTATCCGGTTTTAATATCACCGTGTTAGTCTTCCCGGTATTGCTAACATATTTGATAACTGTTTTCAAATTGATAGAATCCGGTGCATTGAATTTTAGCTTAACAGAGCCAGCCAAAGGATTTACGAGAAAAGGGGTATCAGCATTATATCCCCTGTTAAAAATCCCGCTGAGGTAAATAGGCCCGTACACCCTTACCCCATTTATACTGGTAGATATGGAAACATGGCCTTCGCTATCTATAGAATACACGTTGAAATTATAGGTACCCTCCTTTAAATTAGAAACCAGCGTTTTAACAGTATCTAAAGGATCATGGCTTGTTGCCGAAACTGTAAGTGAATCCTGCTTATTGTTCCAATAAACTACATACTTGGCAATTTTAGGATCGGGGCTGGGGTTCCATAACAGCATGGTACGTAAATTTCCGGCCCTGTAATTTGTATTGGCAATTACACCAGGATAATGGATTTCACCATTTTTTATAAGGGCTTTATAGTTCTCATTCTTTTTTGAGCACCCCGATATGATCACCGGTAAAAGCAACCATATTATATTTTTAAAACTGATCTTCATGTCTATTATGGTTTAAAAATTACTGTGGAATTCCATAAAAAGATAATTCCTGCATATAGGTATATTCAAGGCCAAACCAGGTTTCGTCTACAACAACCCGGATGTATTTCACACTTGGGGCACTGAAAGGCACATCAAAACTTACTCCCTTGTCAATAAATGCCTGGTCGGCATCGTTAGTTTGCCCTTGTGGAAGACCTGATGGCGGATCAGGGAAGCGATAAGTGCCCAAAACAGTCCAATCGCCTATAACCGCACCGGGTTTATTGCCTTTAACTGTTTCTGCATCCTGGGGATTATCCTTATTTGAGCCCCATATGGTAAAAACTTTGGCGTTTGCGTAACCGTAACCTCTTGTCCACATTACAAAGTGGCTCAGTTTATAGGTTCGCCCTACGCCAAAAGTACCTTGCGACCTTTTGTAAGTGGCACCTACAGTAGTTTGCCATGGCGAAGAGCCGGGACCTTCTTTTATCAAGCCATCCCATAAATATGGAAGTATACCGCCGTAGCCAATGTAACCATCACTAAACATGGGGTAGGTAAAAAACTTCTTTTTATCCAGCAACTCTTCATATAATGGCGTAAGGGTAACTATTGAAGTATCGGAAACATTGCCAAACTGATCTGTTACGTACACGCCAAATTTTGCTGGTTTTGTAGAATATCCCCTTACCGCATAGTTAATGGTATCCGAAAATGTAAAGTGCTGATCGCTGATCACAAATTTGTTATCTACCGGGTCTATAGTCACCAGGTTAATCCCTACCGATCTTTTGTCGAGATTAAAGGCCTGGATATTGATACCTCCAAAATCTGCTGCAAGCTTCAATGATTTACGGATAGACTGATAATATGGCGTATCCGGATGAACGGTAACAGTAACTGGATCTGATTGTATATTGGCCCGGGTTACCGCATGCAATGTAACCGTATATTCCTTACTGAATTGAAAACCGTCTACCCTGATCGTATCCAGGAAAAAACTTGATTTGGTTTGCCTGGCCACCTTACCGTTAATCTTATAATCGGCAACTACATATAACAGGTTATCATTTGCCGGCAAAGCGTAAGTTAAAACCGCTCCGCCTTTAAAATTCTTCACCTTAACATTGGTAACAATGCCGGGCTTTGTCTTATCTGTTGTTCCGGGAACTTTATAGTTATCGCTCTTTTTACACGAAACCAAACATGTTGCCGAAAGCATAAGCATACAACAAAAAATGTATATATGCTTTATATTAATATCGCTCATGATTTTCTTTTTAATGATTTATACTATTTGAAAACATACACCCGGCTCTACCAGAAAGGATTTTGCACCAGGTTATCATTTACCACAAGAGCAGTACTTGAAATTGGCCACAGGTAATCCCTGGTATTAAAAACAGGTATTTCCACATTGCGGGCACGATAATAATTGATCGCCTGATCCTCCTGTATGCTCCAGCCTCTTAACGGCGCGCTCAAAACAGATTGAAGCTCTTTCCACCGGCGTAAGTCCCAGCCACTCTGTCCTTCAAAACAAAGCTCTATCCTTCTTTCCTGGTGAATAATTGCTCTTAAGCCTTCTTTAGATTCTGGTTTTGAGGGAGTTCTAGAATAATTTGCCCATGAGCTAACTACACCATCTAAACCCGCCCGTGCACGTACCTGGTCAACGTATGATATGGCTTCTGATGTAGGTCCGTTTACTTCATTCAGTGCTTCTGCATATAACAGGTACAAGCCTCCCATACGCATTACCGGCATTGAATAGGTTACCCAGTTAAAACCATCATCATACACCGTAAGATAATTGGCGAGCTTTTTGGGCCAGTAGCCGGTAATATTTGTTTTTTGCGGGTTCTTGGGCCCTGCAACTGCGGTTATCCCCCTGGCTGGTACAAAACGGGCTTGTTTGGCATCTAAAACACCATCGCCAAACCAAATACCGCCATCAAAGCCTATACTGCCATAAAATCTTGGCTCACGATCAAAATGGGCCTTTATAGTTTGATATCCTTGTTTTATATAAAAGAAATTGGCTGCATCGCCTGTTCTTAACTGGTTACGGTTGGCATAATCCCAGGTTTTATCTTCGTCAATGGGAACTCCTTTATTGGTGTAGAAGAGTTCGGTGGTAGAAATTGGCACAGCAAAATAAGCCGGGTTTTGTCCCTCATTTTGATTGGCCTTTTGCGTTAACCTCGGGATACAATATTCCTGTCCATGCCAGTCGTTACTTAGGGCATAAATTAGTTCGGGGTTCGTATCCCATTTCTCCGTGAGTGCATTCTGAAAGGTCAATACCCTCTTTAAAGAATCAGGGAGATTGGTAACCCCACCTGCAGGAATAAAGTTGGTATTCAAATGCAGGCCGGCTGCCTGGCAATCGGCTATAGCTGTTTTACAGGCATCAAGCGCTTTTTGCCATTTGGTGGCATCATAAGCAGCAGGGAACAATGCCTTGCCGCTTTTATCCTTAAAGTTAGCATAGTCGGGATTACCGTTAAAAAGCGGGCTGGCAGCAGTCATCAATACCTCAGCTTTAATAGCTTCAGCCGCCGGTTTGGTTATCCTTCCAAGTTCTTTCGCCGGGTTTTCAATCGTCAACGGAAGATCGGGAATGGCCTGATCAAATAGTGCAATTATATAATTCACTACCTCATCAACAGATTGACGCTTGTACTTAACCTGGGCAGTTGACGCTTCAACAGGCAAATTCACATCAATAAGCGGAATGGGGCCATACAGCCTGAAAAGGCTATAATTGTAATAAGCTTTGAGGAATTTTGTTTCCGCAATCCACCTTTTCTTTTCTGCAGCAGTAAGATCCAAGGGCTTATCAATGTTCTCCAACATGGTGTTACATTTCCTGATAGCCTGGAACAGTGCCGTACCATTGCCAGAACCATCCCAGAAATTCAACCCGGGGTTGCCTACGTTTTGCGTACCGGTTATTAAGGTATAACCAGTGATATCAATCGGGTTGCTTGGCAGGTCAAGCGGAAAAATAATTTCGGAAGATGTGGTATTACCAGGGCTTCTGTTCAAATCATTAAGTTGCTGCTGCAATGCCGAATAACAGGTAAAAAGATAATTTTCGGCCTCATTTCTGCTTCTGAAAGCGTAATCAATTGTACCCACATTCGGCGGCACCACATCAAGGTATTTTTTACAGGAAGTGCCTGATAACATCAATACTAAAAGGCAGAAATATCTATAATTAAATTTCATAATCATGTTCATTTTATAAATTAACATTTACACCAATATTGTATACTTTTTGTATCGGATAGTTAAAACCGTTACCACCAAGTTCGGGGTCCCATAGTTTAAATGAGCTCCATGTAATGAGGTTTAAACCGTTGAAGTAAACCCTTAAGCTTTTTATACCCAATGCTTTTGATACTGATGCAGGTAAAGAGAAGCCCACTTCTGCCGATTTAAGCCGCATAAAAGACCCATCGCGCAGCCACCACGTACTGGCCTGCAGGTTGTTTTCAATATCGCTCCTGGTTGTTCCTAACCTTGGGTATGTTGCATACAAGTTCTGGTTACCTTCTGACCAATGATCATCCGCAAATTGTTTTACCAATTGCGTATTACCGTATACATAAGCTTCCTGGCTTGGTACAAACGGGCTAACCTGGTTGGGGTCTATAAAAAATGATACTCTTGCCTGTCCCTGGAAAAAAGCGGATAGGTCAAAGTTTTTATATTGTACAGATAGTCCGTAACCATATACAATTTCAGGAACCTGCGGATAACCAAGAAAGGTTTGATCGCGGTTATCAATAATACCATCGCCGTTAAGATCATGGTACTTAATATCGCCACCTCTTGGCGCTTTGCCGCCGGCTGAAAATATTTGCGTAGGCGAACTTTGCGCTTCAGCATCATCCACAAACAACCTATCGGCAATAAGCCCATACCCTTCGCGGATAGGCTGCCCTACAAAATGCCTGTATGCTTCAGGATAGTTTGGTTCTTCGTAATAAGTATACTTGTCTGTGGCAAGGGTTAAATTTCCCCGACCGGATATCGTCCATGATTTATTGATATTTTGCTTATAATCCATGGAAAGGTCAATACCTTTTGAATTGGCTTTACCTAAGTTGGCATATATAGGCGCTTCCAAACCAGAAGTTGTAGGGATATAAGATCGCTGCTGTAGTATATTATACCTGTTATAGTTATAAAACTCGGCCGTAATATTTAAATTTTTAAACATGGTTAACTCCAATGCAATGTTGGCCTGTTTGGATGTTTCCCATGTTACATTAGGATCGGGGTAGTTGTTGATACTTACACCGCCGTGCGCGTAGGCTGCGTTTGTTCCAAAAACAGCGTACCCGCCAGCATCAAGGTTTACGTCAGAAGCATAAAAAAAACGACGATCACTAATGGCATCATTACCCACCAAGCCGTAGCTTGCCCGTATTTTCATCCTATCAAAAAAGTTCCTGAATGGCTCAAAGAATTTCTCCTCAGATACCAGCCAGCCAGCACCAATGGTTGGGAAAAAACCATACCTGTGTTCGGCAGAAAACCGCTCCGAACCGTTCTAGCCAAAGTTAAACTCAAGGAAATATTTGCTCAGGTAATTATAACCCGCCCTGCCTGCAAGCCCAAGGTTGCGATGAGGGAGCGCATTAATAAGACTGCCCGCATTGGAGTATACCGTTTGCTGTCGTGTCCACACCAGGGTTGCCGAAATATTGTGACTATCCAGTTGCTTGCTATAATCCAAATTTCCCTGCAAATACACTTGGTTGCTTATTACCGGCGTTCCGCCATAATATTGGAGGTATTCAAGAGCATCACCGGGTTTGGGGTTAAGCCAGTTTAAAGTATAGGTATCATGACTTTTATCGTAGCTGGCTATGTTATAGTAAAATGGCTTGTACAGATAACTGGCATCAAAGTATGAATACCGGTTGGTACTGAAAATACCATGAAAATTTAACCCACTGGTAATAAAGTTCAGATTTTGGTTTAATTCTATTTGCGCCAATACCCTTGATTCCGAGGATGTTTTATGTCCCCTCAGCAGTTCGGCATAGGGGTTGGTAGCCGGTACGCCAATGTCAGTTGGTTTACCAAATAAAATGTGCTGAGTTCCCCTGTTAGCCGAATCGGCGGGATAGTATGCGGCAAAATCAACCGGACTTACATGTAACGCCAGCTTGTAAACATCCGAACTGAACGAACCACTGGTAGTTTGAGGTCCTGAGTATTCACTAAAAGTTCCGGAAAAGCGAAGAATGGCTTCCGTTGTTTTAGTAAGATTGAGGTTTACATTTGAACGCAGCTGGTAATTTTGAAACTTAACATTGTTATCATTATTATTTGCCAAATCCTGCTTTAAATTCCCATGATCAAGATTGTATGATCCTCCAACATAATAGCGGGCAAACGGGGTGCCCCCACTTACACTCAAATTTCCTCTTTGCGTTGATGTGCGGGGTTTTACTAATAAGTCTAACCAATCAACCGCAGGATAAACGTATTGGTTATAACCAGGGGTTTTGTTGATGGTATTTTGCGTATTGATGATCTTATCCTGGTTAAAACGTACAGGCAATAAAGGATCTCTGGATAGCGTGGCCTCATTATACAAATTCATGTAAGTAATAGGATCGGCAATCTGTAGTGATTGGGTATTTTGAGATATGGAATTTTCTACACGGAAGCTAATGAGCGGCGCCCCTATTTTACCTTGCTTGGTACTAACCAATATAACACCATTCGCTCCCCTGGCACCATATAATGCTGTAGCACTTGCATCTTTCAATATAGAGAAGCTTGCTATATCATCAACCTGCAAACGTGCAAGGTCATTGGTAGTAAGCTCGATATTATCGATCAGGATAAGCGGATCAACCTTGTAGCCGAAAGTAGTAACACCTCGGATAAAGAAGGTAGAATTATCCTGCCCCGGCTGGCCATTCCCCTGGAATGCGATAATACCTGCGGCCTGCCCGGCCAACGCATTAGTTAAATTGCTCGCCGGTATCTTTAGTTCGCCCGGCTTTACAGATGTAACAGAGCCTACTATGGCCTCGTTTCTCTCTTTTTTACCGTAAGCTGTAATGACTACTTCCTCGGCTTGCTTTACATCTTCTACTAAAACAATATTAAATAGCTTATTATCAGTACTGATAGTGAAAGTTTGTGAAACAAAGCCTACAAATGATACCCTGATAGTGGCACCATTCTTTACATCTAAAATGAACTTACCATTATTATCAGTAACCGTACCAACTTTAAGATTGTCCACTACAGATATACTTACCCCTGGCAAGGTTGCCCCTTTATTATCCCTTACTGTTCCGGTAACGGTAATATCTGCCATTATGGAAGTTATAGGATCATTGGTGCTATTTACCGATGCATTTTTAATAATTACCGATTTACCTTCAATAGTATAGGTAAGTTGTTGGTTGGTTAAGCAAATTTTAAGTGCATCTTCAAGCGATGTGTTTTGAAAATCCACATCTAACTTATGTGCATTTTTAATGCTTTTTGGCGACCAGAAAATATTGTATCCTGTTTGTTTGTTAATTTCTGTGAACACCTTTTTTAAAGAGACATCATTTTCCTTATAAGTGATTTTTTGAGAAAAAACCGCCGCGCTTGCTTGCATAAAGGCAAGAAAGAGGATAAATGTGGTAATCTTCATGATGAACAGAAATTTCTTGGCGTAGCCCGAAGGCATACAAATGTTTGTAGTAAAATTTTTATACATTTGTTAAGGCTGTTTTAAGTAAGAAATGTTATGACAATTGCATTCCGGTTTAAACAAAGCCATTGAGCAGGGGCATCGCGAGTGCTCCTGTTCTGCTTTATAAACCTTTTTTTGATCTTACATTAAGGGGGAATATTTGTATTTCTCATATTTAAATTGGATTTAATTGGTTGGTTTATTATTCTTAATTGACGGGGATGGTCTTGACTTGCTTATCTTAATAGTTGAGCCTTCAATGGTAAAATGAGCATCGCCGGTTTGTTCCATTATTTTAAGAAGCGTTGAAATATTGGCAAAACGGGTGGTTACCGCGCCAAAGGTTTCGTTCTTTAAACTTTCGTCCTGGTAAACAACTGTTACATCATACCATCTGGCAATACTTTTCATCACATTTTCCAGTCGTTCGTCGTCAAAGTTGAAATAGCCATTCTTCCAGGCGATAACTTCTTCTGTATTTACTTTAGAGATTTTGAAGTCATTGGTTAGTGTAGCCTGCTGACCGGGAACAAGCAGAGTGCTTTTACTACCGGCAGTTACACGAACTTTACCCTGTAATAAGCTGGTTTTGGTGCTTGCCTCATCAGCATAGGCGTTGATATTAAAATGGGTTCCTAAATCCTCTACCTCCTGCATTTCAGTTTGTACTTTAAAAGGAGATTTTTGATCATGAACAACTTCAAAATACGCCTCTCCTTTTAATTCAACCCGGCGCGCCTTTGCCGCAGCAAAGCTTAACGGAAATTTAATTGAGGAAAACGCGTTGAGCCAAACTTTTGATCCATCGGGCAAAATCACCTGGTATTGCCCACCTTTCGGGGTTTCAATGGTGTTATAGGCTATCGGGGCATTATTTGTCTGATCAGAATCTACCTTAGATTTTACGGGCTCTTTAATCGTATAAATAAGGTGGCCATTTGCCGTCTGTGTTACCCTGATACCGCTTTGACTGGCAATTTTTCCATTACCGGCATCGTTTAACGATATTTTTGAACCATCGGCTAAGGTTAATATTGCCTTATTGCCGCCGGGAGAAACATCATTTACTTTCGATAAAGCGTTATTGTCACTTCCTCCTTTTCCAGAAAACCGTGAGATTAAAACTCCCGTCGCGCCGAGCAATATCAAAATAGCCGCTGCTGCCAGCCAGGTTCTGTTTCTTTTATTTCTGCCGGCCGGCTTAATTTGACTATTAAGACGTGCGCGCATAAAATCGCCCACACTATCTTCGCTTTCGGGAAATTCTGCATCCTGATATGCCTTTTGGCGATACCAATTTAACAGTTCTTCTTTCTCAGCTTCTGAGGCAGTATTATCCCTGATTTTTTTGATTAAGCTGTAAATATGTTCCTGGTCCAATTGGTTATTGTGTTAGTATATACATGTACCATAAGGCATGGGGTTACCCTATATGGTTCAATAAAAAAAAAATAAAAAAAATTATGAGGCTGAATAATTTACCTGAACAGCATGTAAATGGTATGGAGTGCGATTAAAATGCTGAGGCCGTAATTTTTAAGTTCGCCTCTGATGATCTTTAATGCGCGGGTTAGAGTTGCTTCAACTCCCTTTTCGGTAATATTTATTTTATCGGCTATTTCGTTGTTTTTCAAACCCATTTCCCGGCTATAACGAAATACCAGGCGGCATTTTTCTGGCATTTCTTCTACAATTCCGTCAATATATTCCTGAAGAAAACGGGCATCTAACTTTTCTTCATCATCAATTAACTCATTAAATTGATAGTTTTGTTTTGCCAGTTCTAAACGTCGACTTTCCCTTTGCTGATATTTATATACACTAAATTTAACAGCAGTGGCCAAAAAAGCCGGCAGGTTTAAAACATCAACCAAATGACGCCGCTCCCAAAGCGAAATAAAAACTTCATGAACAATATCTTTGGCTACTGTCTTATCGTTACTATGATTCCAGGCTATTAAGAGCATTTTCTTCCAATACCTGTTATAAATTTCATTAACAGCTGTATGGTTATCTTTTTTGAGTAGATCGACTAATTCCGGATCGGTATAGCTACTTAAGTTCAACATCTATTTTATCCCGCCTTAAAATCAGTTGCAAAGCATAAACTTCAGGTGCCTAAGATCACCTGAAAAAGACGAGACTTTAGAATGGCATAAAAATAATTGCTTAAAAATTTTGAATTTGCCCCTAAGTAAATCTTCTTTCATTTTTAATTGGTTATTGACTGAAACGCGGCAGGACGCTTTCAACTTAAATAATAAGCACGCAAATATGCAATTTATTTTTATTGTAAAAACGTATCACCAGGAAGATTTCAGTTGATTAAGTCTATTTAACAAAAAATCCCAATCGATTGGGAGGTTACAAAATTATCGCTATTCAAAATATCCCGACCGAAAAAAACATAATCACCGTTAGTTTTTTAATTCCACTGGGCAGATAACCAAACTTTTTCTTGAATGCCTTTGTAAAATGATGCGCATTTTTATATCCCACTTCATAAGCAACCTCACGTACAGATCGTCCACCAGTTAAAAGCATTTTAGCTTTTTCCATCCGCAAATCATATAAATAGCCAAAAACAGTTGTTCCTAAAACTTCCCTGAAGCCTTTTTTCAATTTAAAATCATTCAGGCCTACTTTATGCGCCAGTTCTATCAATGAGCATGGATTTAGTAAGTTTTTCTCTACTATCATTTTTGCCTGATGGATCCGCTCAAGGTCATGTTCCTTTAAAAACAAATTTGATGACTGCATGGAGATGTTTTCAAGCTGATCCAACTCCAGGAAAAGCAGCTCCAGCGCTTTTGCCTCAAAATAAATATGATGATTTCCTTTTTTATGGATACAATACATCATACTCTGAATGATATCGCTCATTTGACGTGTTGTTGGCCTGCTTGACTGAAGTAAGATAAGTCGTTGGCTGGCAATTTCCGAAACTTCAGAGAGTTGCGCAATTACATCAGACACGATTCGTTTTAAACTGCCCTCCAAAAAATAAATACAAACGAACTTGAAATTATCCTTAACACCTACCGTGAATTTTGAATAACCCGAAGAAAAAATGCTGTGGTGTTGCCCCTCTTCAAAGATAAAACCGTCATCTGCTACAGGCAGCGACTTACCGGATAAGGTAAAGTTCATCATTAGGCATAACGAATTGATCTCTACTGTAATTGCAAGACCTTCTTTACAGCTGATATCAATATCAAAAATCATGATATCCGTTAATACTATGGGTTGTACTTTTAAATCGCCCCAATTGGCTGAATAGTTAAATATCGATTCCTCATTTGTACCTAAATCCCAAAGATCGCTTAGGGTATAATCATATGTGCCTGCTAAGGGCGAAGTAATCCTGATCATCATTAATCCGTATCGCGTTTATTATAATCCCGTTTGCGTTATCATGCTATTTATAAATCGTCCAAATTTGCATCATTATTTTTAATTAGTCTAAATAAATGCAAATAAAATATATCCTTTACGTTTTAGCTATGCCATTTACATTCAATATAGCCTATGCGCAAAGGCGGGATACATTAAAAAAAGACACTGTAAATATTAAGCAGTTGAAAGAAGTGGTAGTTACCGGCACACGCACGCCCAAAAGCCTGCAACAGGTACCCATACCTATAACACGGATTACGGCGGATGAAATAAAGAAAAAAGGTTTGGTACGATTAAATGAAGTTTTAGCAGAACAAACCGGCATGACCATTTTAGATGACCCGCACGGACAAGGCATACAAATACAGGGTTTTGATCCGGCCTATACAATGATCCTAATAGACGGATTACCTTTAATTGGCCGCAATACAGGTATACTGGAGCTTTCCAGAATCACCACTAATAATATCGACCGGATAGAAATTGTAAAAGGCCCTACATCTTCCCTGTATGGCAGCGAAGCGATGGCTGGTGTTGTGAATATTATAACTGCCGATCCTGTCAAAGGCATTTCGGGAGATGTCGCTACGCGGTATGGCACTAACAACACAGCAGACCTCACGTTAAATTCGGCCTATAAGAATGATCGGTTTTACATTTCGGGCTTTGCTAACCGATACAGCAGTGATGGCTATACGTTACAATCTTCGTCTGGCCTGCCTACGGTTTCCCCATTTGCTGGTTATACGCTGAATGGTAAATCATCTTATAAAATAGACGATAGAACAACGATCAAACTTTCGGTAAGATATTATACCAATGATCAGGATAGCAGGTACCTGGTAGATAACCGTTATGCCGGGGGAACGGGTACCGAAAAAGACTTTAACATAGCACCGGTTATCACCCATCGCTTTACGGATAAGCTGCTTTCTACGTTGCAACTCTACCGGTCTACTTATAAAACCAATTCTGATGTAAGGTATGAGGATGATAAATCGGTATATGACCAAACCTATTTTAACCAGGCCTTTAACCGTGCCGAATTGCAGAACGATTATGCGGTAAAGGATAATCTGAAACTAACCGCCGGAGCTGGCGGCCAGTATGAAACAGTTGAAGCCACACGATACACCAAATTACAATCATTCACTTCTGGCTATGGCTATTTCCAGGCCGACTGGCTGCCGGTAAAAAAACTGGATGTTATTGCCGGTGGCAGGTATGATATGCATAGCGTTTACAAATCGCAGTTTAGCCCCAAGCTGGCGGCAAGCTATGCGCTTAGTTCAAAGTTCACCGTATTGGGCTCGGCAGGCAAAGGCTATAAAGCGCCCGACTTTCGCCAGCTTTATTTAAACTTCACCAATGCCGAAGTTGGTTACAGTGTTTTTGGTTATGAAGAAGCAAGCGCGGGTATACAGCGCTTACAGCAGGCGGGGCAAATTGAAACCATATTGATAGATCCTGCTACGCTGAAAAGTTTAAATGCCGAAAGTTCTACCGCTTTTAATTTAGGTTACCGCTACAAACCTACAAATAAACTCTACTGGACAGCCAATCTTTTCCGCAACAACATTACAAATCTGATTGAAACAGCGGCCATCGCTATCAAAACTAACGGGCAATCCGTATTTTCTTACTTTAATCTCAATAAGGTTTACACGCAAGGCGTTGAAACCGACCTGAGCTACCAATTATTTAAACCCCTGCAGGTAGCAGCTGGCTTTCAATACCTCGAAGCTTACGACCAGGATGTATTAGACCAGATTGCCGCCGGCAAGGTTTTTACAAAAGACCCGGAAACCAACCTCACTAAGGTTATTAAAAGAAGCGACTACGGCGGCCTGCTTGGCCGGTCAAAATACACCTATAATGTTCGGGTAAACTACCAGGAAGATAAAACCGGTATTAATGCTTCCATAAGGGCGATCTATCGCGGCAGGTATGGTTATAAGGATACCGACGGAAACGGCATCGTAAATCGCAATGATGAATATACCAAAGGATACGTATTGGTTAACGCATCACTATCCAAACCCTTCCTCAAAGATGCCTTTAGGGTGCAGCTTACGGCGCAAAACCTGCTGAACTATAAAGATGCCCAGGTTATCCTTAACCTGCCGGGCAGGCTTATCTACGCTGGCATAACCTATAATTTCAATAAAAAATAACACACAAATTAAATAACAATTCAAACAATAGAACACATGAACAAATTCACAACTTTATCATTGGCATTAAGCAGCGCTATCATTTTACTGGCATCATCTTGCAGTAAAAACAGCGATGATCCCACTCCTGCAGTAAGTAAACTCACTACAAAAACCGTTGCCGATCTTGATGGCTCAACAGCCGCTGCTTATTACAGCCTTTCAACCGGCGCGCAAATTACCGGCGCCGATACAGCGTCAACCAAATGGGATATTAAATTTAAAGGAACGAGCATATTTATAAACGGCGGCACATCCGGTACCGGAACCACACAAGCCCAAATAGTGAGCAATACTTTTGAAACCTTAACTACAGCGCCCACAGCCAATTATAAATCGGATGCTGCAGGCACGCCTGCCATATCAGGATGGTATACCTACACAGCTACCACCGAGCCACAGCACGCTATACTTACAGTTCCGGGTAAAATAATAGTGCTAAAAACATCAGCGGGTAACTATGCTAAGGTTGAAATAATAAGTTACTATAAGGGTAACCCCAATACAACAACTGCCACGTTTGCTGACCTGGCAACTAGGCCGGCATCGCGCTTTTATACTTTCCGTTTTGCGTATCAAGGCGATGGCACTACAAGTTTTAAATAGTTTTTTTAGTTGGTTAATGAATGCTCCCCCGAAAGGGGGACTGTTTTTAAATTTTTGAAGATGAAAAAAATAATCATAGTAATGATGCTGGCAGTGTTTGTCACCGGCACAAAAGCCAGTGAACAAGTACCGGCTAATCAAAAGATCATATCTCTTAATGGTACGGTTAGTGAAATTTTAGCGGGCTTAGGTTTAGAGCACAACATTATTGGCACCGATGTAACAAGTAACTACCCCGAAAGCTTAAAAAGCAAACCCAAGGTAGGTCACAACCGCAATATCTCTGCCGAAGGCATTATTGCCCTGCAGCCTGATGTGGTGACCGGATTAACTACCGAAATAAAACCAGAATTGGCCGCTCAGTTAAAAACCGCGGGCATCAAACTGGTTTTATTTACCCAGGAGTTTTCGGCAGATGGCACCCGTAAACTAATTAAAGATGTTGCCGCTTCATTTGGCGGTCAGCAGCAAGCCGCAGGCATGATTAAAAAACTGGATACCGATCTGGCCGCAGCAAACAAGGTGAATAAAACAACTAATAAACCCAAAATACTGTTCATCTACGCGCGGGGAACCGGTACCATGATGGTTGCCGGGGATAATACACCTTTAACCAAGATCATTCAATTAGCAGGCGGACAAAACGCGGTAACGGGGTTCAATGATTATAAACCATTAACATCCGAAGCCCTTGTAGCCGCCAACCCGGATGTGATATTATTATTTAGCAGCGGTATGGAAAGTTTAGGTGGCGCAGCTGGTTTACTCAATGTACAAGGCGTAAGCCAAACCAATGCAGGCAAAAACAAAAAATTCATCACCATGGATGGTGAACTGCTAACTGGCTTTGGTCCGCGATTGGGGCAGGCTGTGGCACAATTATCACAAAAACTAAAATAAAAGTGTTTAAAAACCATCAACTGATCCTAACCGGGTTAACCTTGTTTTTGATAGCCGTGATCATTGCTTCGGTTTGTATAGGTGCGGTACACATCAGTCTGCCACAATTCTGGTCTATCCTTACTTATCATTCCGGCCTGAGTAAGGAGGTTTTGTTCAGCTCGCAGCAAACAGCAGTATTGTTCAGCCTGCGGTTACCAAGGGTATTGCTGGGCGTAATCATTGGCGCCGCCCTGGCCATTTCAGGCGCGTCCTTACAGGGTTTGTTTCGTAACCCGCTGGCCGAGCCGGGGTTGATTGGCATATCATCCGGCGCTACTTTGTTTGCCGCATTGATGATTGTTTTTGGCGGTCACCTGCTCAGTACCATTGGCAGTATTTACGGTTATTATGCATTGGCCGTTGCCGCATTTATAGGGGCTTTTGTTACCACCCTTACGGTTTACCGCATGGCCATGCACCAGGGAAAAACGGTGATAACCGCTTTACTTTTAACAGGGATAGCTATCAATGCACTCGCTTTCGCTTTTACAGGGCTCCTCACCTACCTTTCAACAGATGAACAGTTGCGTAACATTACCTTCTGGAGCCTGGGCAGTTTGGGCGGCGCCAGTTGGGTATCATTCAGCAGTGTGTTGCCATTTATCGCTCTCCCGCTTGTTGGTTTGCCTTTTATGGCCAAATCGTTGAATGCTATTGCTTTAGGTGAGGTACAGGCCGGGCATATGGGTATCCGTGTTAACCGTACAAAAAGAACAGTAATAGTCCTGGCCACAATGGCTGTCGGTGCTTCGGTGGCCGTGGCGGGTATTATCAGCTTTATTGGTTTGGTAATTCCTCATATCCTGCGGATGGCTTTTGGGTCTGATAATCGTTTGGTATTGCCCGGATCGGCCTTGTTAGGAGCCGCAGCCTTAACACTGGCTGATTTAATATCCCGTACCATTGTAGCGCCGGCCGAACTACCCATAGGAATTGTCACCGCACTTGGCGGCTCGCCCGTATTTATTTATATGATCTTTTCACAGCTTAAAAAACAGCAATTATGATAAGCGTACAAAATGTTTCGTATTCGGCGGGAAAAAAGCAGATACTCAATAACGTTAGTTTTGAGGTAACATCAGGAGAAATGCTGGCCGTGATCGGTGCCAACGGCGCAGGAAAAAGTACATTACTAAAACTGCTTTGCAGGGAAATCCACGCAGCTTCTGGTAACATCAGCTTAAATGATAGGGATCTTGTTTTGTATTCCATCAAAGAACTGGCGCAACTTCGGTCGGTACTAACCCAGCATAATACAGTAAGCGTAATGTTTACGGTTAAGGAACTGGTACTGATGGGGCGTTACCCCCACTTTGAAAATCATCCATCAACAAATGACATCGAAGTGGTGAACAAAGTGATGAATGAAACTGGTATAACACATTTAGCCGGACGCGATTATAATACCTTATCAGGCGGAGAGCAGCAGCGGGTACACCTGGCCAGGGTTATAGCCCAAATCTACGACTGTCCAAACGCTTTCCTCTTTTTGGATGAGCCTACCAACGGGCTCGATTTGTTATACCAGCAACAAATACTGCAACTGGCACGCAATATGGCCGACAGGGGGTATACGGTGATCAGCATTTTGCATGATATCAACTTTGCATCACGCTATGCGGATCAGATCCTGATTCTTAAAAACGGAGAAACAGTAGCTTTCGGGCCACCCCTGGAGGTGATCAATTGCGACAACATTCACCAGGCGTTCAACATTAAAGTAAAGTTAATGGATTGCGAAGGCTTTAAATGCCCGCTGGTTATTCCCAGCGGCATATTGATTTAATTTAATAAACAGATAAAAATGGAAAATATAACAGCATCAATAAAAGAACAATGGGCAGCCTTGAAATTAAAAGACCCCAAATTGCGCATCCGCGATGCCGCCAAACAATTAGGCCTAACCGAAGCTGAGCTGGTGAATACCGGCGTAGGTGAGCACAATACACTGCTTAATGCCGACTTCAAAGAATTACTGAAGGAAACCGCATCGCTGGGGTATGTAATGGCCCTTACCCGTAATGATTACTGCGTACATGAGCGTAAAGGCGTTTACAAAAAAGTGGGATTTAACGGCCATGTGGGTTTAGTGGTTACGCCTGACATCGACCTGCGACTGTTTATGACGCACTGGCATTTCGGCTTCGCGGTGAATGAAAACGACAGGCTGAGCCTGCAGTTTTTTGATGCCGATGGCAGCGCCGTGCACAAAATTTACTTAACAGATCAAAGTGACGTCGAAGCTTATCACCAATTGATTGCAAAATATGCGGCTGAAGAACAGCATCAGCTGCTGGCTATTCAACCCAGCCTGGAGACTCCCGCTGAAAAACCCGACAACGAGGTAGATATCAAAACTTTTAAAGATGCCTGGATAGCATTGCAGGATACGCATGATTTTCATGGTTTATTAAAAAAACATGGCCTAACCCGTACCCAGGCTTTAAGGCTGGCCCCAGACGGTTATGCTCAGCAGATCAGTTTAAATTCCCTGAAACAAATTTTAACCAAAGCTGCTGAAACAGCATTACAGATCATGGTTTTTACCGGGAGTGCCGGTTGCATACAGATCCATACCGGCCAAATAACAAAACTGGTACAAACCGGACCATGGTTTAATGTGCTTGATCCTGAATTTAATATGCACTTGCGCGAGGACGGCATAGCGGCCATATGGCTGGTTAAAAAGCCAACTGTTGACGGGCTTGTACATAGCCTGGAGGTTTATGATGGTGACGGCAATACCATTGTGCAGTTTTTTGGAAAACGCAAACCCGGAATACCCGAAAGTGAAGGTTGGAGAACTATTTTAAATGAATTAGCGAACGCAATTTAAAAAAGCAAGCCCTGTTTACCCGCGATAGCTATCTAACGGTTATCGTGGGTAAGACAGGCACAAAAGAATCTACCATGTGCCAGACTCAAATTCTAAGTCAAAAAGGAGCATCTGTGATCAGTCACTGCCCTGATTGTCAAATGATCAATATTTGGAACAACAACCTGATGTTGTATTTTACCCCACAACAGTTTAATAGTTTTAGTGACTTTATCACTAACCTCGTTTTCAGTGACCGCTCTTTCCCCTTTCCCGATGGAGAAGAAAGAGTGATACTTTGCACCCCCAACCGGGACATTAACTTTGTTTTTACGTTACAGGAATACAGAGAGTTATCCGAAGCAATGGAAGAAACGGTTTACCTGCGGGAAGTTTATCACTTACTAAACCAGTAAACTTATCCGCTCGCTACCTAATATTAAACGGATATATAACAATGATTAATCCCGCGATGGGTTTATACACAGTCACCCGCAGCCTTTAGCACCAGATTTGATGCAATTTTTCTATCTTGTCGCTCTATATTAAAATAGCTCATGATCAGATTTATGTTGACGACGGGTATCCTTTTCAGTATCCCTTTTTTTCTGAAAGCACAAAATAAAAGCACCACATTACCTGCTCAACTTGATTATCATCTCAGCTGGGACGGTAAATCACCAATCCTGAAAGTAAGCCTTGAATATAGCCCAGCAACCAAAGACAGTACCGTATTTATTTATGGCGACCTTAATTTTGGCGGACAAAAGGAAATTTTTAAGGTACTGCAAAACATCGATACTAAAGACAAAGTAAAGCTTACCCCCCTCGAAAGAAAAATAACTGTATACCATACCGGGGCCGGACTAAAGAAGATAACCTATACCATTAACGGGCAACTGGTTGGCGACCCCAAACGGGCAACGGTTGATGAACTGTTTAGGCCGCTGATTACCCCCGACATATTGTACCTGGTTCCTCAATTTTTCATGATTAACCCGGTGGGGCATTCCGCTGTTACCGCAAGTGTTCAATGGGATTCATTTCCGGCCGGTTTACCCTACTTTATCTCAACCGCAGCCGGAACTAACCCTTCCTTAAAACAAAGCATCCCTGTAAATAAAGAACAGGATGTGCTGATCCTAATGGGTGCCGGGTTGGTAATTAATACTTATAAAGTACATGGCATCCCCTATTATTCCATTACCTCAAAAAGGGATACCATCAATAACATAAAGGCCGAGCTTGAGCCTTTTTTTGCGCATTATTTCCCCGGTCTGCGGGATTTCTGGAAGGATGACCAGGCGCCTTATTATTACATTAGTATATTACCCTTACTATCAATTGATAAGCCCTGGGCTACCGGATATAGCCAGAAACATGGATTTGTAATGAGATACTCCGGAAAATTTGACGATAACAAAAAACGGGTACTGGCACATGAAACTTCACATTCGTGGATTGGAAATAATATGCAGATTGGGAATGATGAGTTTGACAACCAATGGTTCGGCGAAGGTTTTAATGATTATGTTATGCTGATTAACCTGGTAAAATCGGGCATCCAGGATAAAACTGCCTTCCTTGACTACGTAAATAAAGATAACTTACTGGCTCACTATAGCAGCAGTGTTAAAAACGCGCCAAACGATTCCATAGCCGCTAAGTTTTGGGTGGATAAAAACTATCAAACCCTGCCTTATAAAAGAGGATTCATTTATGCCTTTTACTTTGACAACCAGATTCGCCTTGCTTCTGGCGGAAAGCTATCGATCAGGGATTTTTTGCTCACCCTATTTAAAAGAAACCAGCAAATACACGCGGCAAACCCCACTGGTAATTTAACGCTGGATGATTATATTGCAGCAGCAGCAAAGTTCATCCCCGAAAAACAGGTGAGGGACGAAATAGAAACGAATATGATACAGGGCAAAACGCTGGATTTTAAAACCATTAAACTGATTGATGGCTTTAAAATTGATTACCGGGATAGTATACCTGTATTAGAAATCAGCGAAACGACTAATATAAAAGAGATTTATACAAGGTAGTTTTTCAAGGCCAATAAAAACGACCAGACTTTACTTGATAAACATGATGAAGAATAAAGACATTTCTGATAAACCAGGTTATAGCCTATCGCGCCGAAACCTGCTTTCTTTTTTGGGCGTGCTCCCCTTTGCACCCCGCATGTTAACCCACATGAGTGAAAGCCAGTATAGTGCGCAGAAAGTCTTATTAAATGAGGACACGCTTCCCTCCAAAAAGCTATTTGCCATTAAAGGAACATTTTTAAACGCGGCCTACACACATCCCATGAGCATCGGCAGTGCCGAAAGCATAAAAAGCTACCTGAATTTGAGGCTGGCTAATGGAAAGGCAGCAGATACCATTGATGAAGATCGAAATACGGCGCGCACTTTGTTTGCCCGCCTGATTAATGCCGATGCCGATGAAATTTCATGGGTTTCCAGTACCATGGCTGGCGAAAACCTGGTTGTAAATGGCCTGGGCTTGCCGGGAACAGGTGCCCGGATTGTTACTGATGCCTATCATTTTGATGGCTCCTTATACATGTACAACGAACTGGCAAAACAGGGTGCTGATGTTAAGATCGTTATTCCTAAAAACAACAAAATAAATTTGGCCGATATGGACGCGGCCATAAAACCAGGCACAAAACTGGTAGCCATTTCGCTGGTATCAATGATCAATGGTTTTCAGCACGATTTAAAGGCCCTTTGCAACATAGCACATGCCAGGGGAGCGTTGGTTTACGCCGATATTATACAAGCCGCAGGTGCGGTGCCTATAGATGTGCATGACAGTGGAGTTGATTTTTGTGCCTGCGCTACCTATAAATGGCTGATGGGCGATTTTGGTGCCGGTTTTTTATATGTACGAAAAGACAGACTTCCGTTAATAAAACGCAGCCAATTTGGTTATCGCCAGTTAAAAGACATGAAGTCACACATTTTTCCTTATGATAGCGCCGGAAACAGCCCCTTTGAATTTATCCAGGGCGAAAAGACCCGAAACTATTTTGAAGTGGGAACCCTGGGCAACGCCGCTGTGCCCGCGCTCATTTTTTCTTTAAATTACCTGCTCCATACAAGTGTGGATAAGATACAAAACTACCGCCAGCCCATGATTGATAAACTTCAGCAGGAGCTGGCCAGGCTGGGCTATCAACCCATGACGCCCCGCGAGTCTACTTCGCCAATTGTGAGTTTCGCCCTGGAAGGCGCTGAAAAAAAGCTTCATCAAAAACTGGCAACTGCCGGTATTAACATACAACTTTATGAAAACCGGTTCCGCATATCGCCATCGGTTTACAATACCATGAGTGATATTGACCACCTTATCAACGTTCTTTCCTGATTACGAAAGGGCCAAGAATATGCGGATCTCAATAATATCATCGCTGTTTTCAATGTAATTATCCCCGAGAGCCCTGGCTTAGCACGGATGATTACCAGGCATAACCCGTTCCCCTGTTTTTCACAATTTCCCTTGCTATTAATAGCCGCCAGATCTTTACTTTTTTTTAAAATCCGATTCAACATCAACCGCGTTGTTTTGGGAATAAAATAGTTCTGCCTCCTGCCATATTATAGTTGAGCTCCATTAAATAAAGGTTAAGCAATTGTAAAAATCAAGGCATGTAAATGTTATTTTAAAGTGGGTTTGTTACCCGCAGGATAACATTGTATTAAGAAATTGTATTGGACATAAAAATTCAGGATTTAAACAGATTTGAGGTGGCTTATTTGCGCAAAACTGAATATTTGAATGGAACAAGTCCTTACTTTTTTACCTCTTCTTTCTTCCCTTTTATCATCTTCATCAGCGGCCAAAAAGCTGTTTCTCGGTATCGCATTACTTATTGGCTTTAGCACTGTAAAAGCACAATCTATTAAAGGCAGCGTTACCGATGCCAAAACCGGTGAGGCGCTTATTGGGGCTACCGTCCATATTGAAAAGGATAATTTTAAACTTAACTCAACAGTAAAGCTCGATGGTGCCTACCTGTTTAAAAATGTAACCGCCGGTACCTATAAGCTACATGTAAGTTATGTGGGATACAAAACAACTAAGGAATATACAATAGAAGCTTCGGAAACACGCCCTGCCGTGTTGAACATAGCAATGGTTGATAACGCCAACGGAATTACCGAGGTGACAATCAGAGAGCACGCCAGCAGGGAAACAGATAGATCTGCAAGAAGCGATGAAAAGAACGCCGTTACTACCATGAATGTGGTTTCCGCGCATTCAATTGCTATCTCGCCCGATGTGTTGGTTGCAAATGTACTTAGCCGGGTATCGGGTGTTTCTGTAGATAGAGGCAATAGCGGCGACGCACAGCACGTGATCATCCGCGGTATGGATAAACAATATAATACCGTGCTAATAAATGGGATAAAAATACCAAGCCCTGATAATAAGAACAGGTATGTGCCATTGGATATTTTCCCTGCCGATCTGATTGAGAAAATTGAAGTTTCTAAAACACTTACACCAAACATGGAGGGTGATGCATCCGGTGGGGTTGTAAACCTCATCATGAAAAGCGCACCCGACAAACTGAGGATTGACGGTTATGTAGGAACGGGTTACAGCCAATTATTTTTTGACAGGGGTTTCAGCAGCTTTAACTCAAGCACTGTTAGCAGAAAGGCCCCCGGCGAAAAATTGCCTCCTCTGGGACTGGCTTCGATAAGTGATTTCCCATACCAGAATCTCATAACCAAAACACAGAATCCGCCTCCAAACACTGATGTGAGCTTAACAATAGGCAACCGCTTTTTAAACAACAAGTTAGGCCTTTTGCTATCGGGTACTTTTCAAAACAGATATGAAGGCAATAACACTTTTGTAGTAGTTCAGGAAAGTACTGTAGGACCAGCTCCCGATATCAATTCGCAAAACCAGGAAACTAATTTTCAAAGCTCATACAACCGCCAGTATTCTGCACATATTGACAGGTTGGGAACCGTAGCTTCAATTGATTATAAGTTTGACGCTAATAATACGATCAGTTTATTTGGCACCTATTTACAGTTAGACGATCATCGGGTACGTAATACGCAGAACTTTGTTTATGGCGGTTACTCTTACCAGGGGTATCATTATACCAATGGTATTGATAATTTGATAGAAACACGAACCGATCTGCAGCGGATATATAATTTTACTTTAAAAGGCAAACACAACATCAGTAAGTCATTTAACCTGGATTGGATACTTGCCGATTCAAAGGCATCACACCAGGTACCTGATATTGCAGAATTTAAAACTTCATATAACACCAGCCCGGGCCCGGGTGGTACTAATGCGCCTACACCAGGTAATCCAGGAAGCTCTACTTATGTGGCGCCGACTATTGTTAACGGCCCAACACTGTTAGGTGATGAATCAAGAGTATGGACACATAATACTGATAAAGATATTTCCGGGTATTTAAACCTGAATTATGACGCCAGCATTTTCGGACACAAAGCTACCTTGTCTGCCGGCGGAATGTTAAGGCATAAAACCAGGGATAATTTTGAAGACAGTTACAATTTAAACCACGGTTCTGACCCGGGATCACCCACCTCAGATGAGGTATTCGTTTCTATTCCCGCGTCAACCTTTCAGTTCAACTCTCCTGAGTATGCCCGTGGCAGTTCATTTAGTTCAGCGGGTGTATATAGTTTCACAGAAAACATTCATGCGGAATATGGCATGGTTAAATACTTTATAAACAACAAATTCGACGTAACATTTGGTTTAAGGGCCGAACATACAGATCAAAGTTATTTATCAAGCCTTCCCGCAACCTTCCCCGGAAAATCGGGAAGCATTACTTATGATGATTTCCTGCCCAGCATCAATGCTAAATATGCATTGACCGATAACCAGGCATTAAGGGCTTCTTATTTCAGGTCAGTTCTGCGCCCGGCATTTGCTGATTTGATCCCTTATCCAGATCAAACTCCCGATCAACCTTACGCAACATTAGGAAACCCATATTTACAGCATACTACCATTGATAACTATGATTTACGATATGAGTTTTTCCCGGCCGCTTTTGACGAGTTTATGGTTGGCGGATTCTATAAAAACCTAATGAACCCGATCGAAACAGTGCTGGGGCCAGGCCCATCAGGAGCCAGTTTATACCTGGAGCCGCAAAACCTGGGCAACGCCAGTAATTTCGGAGCTGAGTTTTTAGTGAAAAAGGTTTTTGGAGATGTAGGATTATCAGCCAATTACACTTACACCCAATCTAAAATTACCACCTCTAAAATTATTGATGTTCAAAACGTAGGCATAACCCACCGCGATCAAACCAGGCCTTTACAGGACCAGGCCGCGCACATTGGCAATGTTTCCTTATTATATAAAAACTCGAGGAATGGTATCGACGCTCAGTTAGCCCTGGCATATACCGGTGAAAGAATTGCTTATGTATCGGGATACTACAATTTGGATACATGGGAGAAAGCCTCGACTTCGCTTGATTTCTCGGCTCAGAAAACTATCGGAAACCATTTTATAGTTTTTGTAAAGGTTAATAACATCTTAAATACCCCTTACGAGCTATACATCAAACAAAATAATACCAACAACTATACAGGCATACTTAAATACCCTCACCAGGAAAGCGCTAATCATACCACTGTAGAGTATGACCGATACTATTCACGGTATAACCTGGGCTGCAGGTTTAAATTTTAAAACCCAAAAACAAAATCAAATAAAATAACAATTAATTAATCATGAAAAAGCTAAAACTAATTTCTTTAGGCTTATCCCTTTTTGCGCTTGCAGCTTGCAGCAAAAAAGGCGACAAGGCAGTTATCTCAATACCGCTGGTACAAATTGGGAAACCCATCCCAAATACTGGTACCCTACCTGCAGGTACTTATAAAGGTACCATGCTTACAAACCAAACTTATACCATAGGCGGAGATATTACCATTAACGCCGGAGATACACTATTGATTCAAAAAGGAGTAAAACTAAATATGACAAATGGTGCCAACATTATTAATAACGGTACTTTTATCAGCCTGGGAACAAGTGATGCGCCCATAACCATCACAGACCCTCGTCGTTCCAAATTAACAGGAGCATCAACAGTAGCTACCGATTCTGCTTATGTAGGTGGTTGGGGTGGTATTTACAGCAGCAGCACTGCCAAGCTGGTTGTTTTGAAATGGACACACCTCGACTTTGGCGGCGCAGCTTTAAAAGCGCTTCCTTTTCCTAATGGTAACTCATTAAAAGCCGGTGCCCAGTATATTTTATACTTCCAGAACCCTACCGGCGTATTTATTATGGAGGATTCATGGATGTATGGCTCACCTGATGATGCAACCCGTTTTTATGGTGGTTACTATAACATCATGAGAAATACGATGGAAAAATGCGGCAGCACAGGTGGTGATGGTTTTAATGCTAAAGGCAGCTCGATGGGCAACATGGCTTATAACCTTATTATAGGTGGTGCAACCAACGGTACAAAAACTGCAAGCGACGGTACAACAGCTGGTGAGTGCCAGTTTACCATGTACAATAATACCTATGTGAATGATGGTTTTAGAAACAGCGGCGTGTATGGCGCACGAAGCGGCTCTGTTGAAATTGAAAACAACTCAAGAGCGTTGGTATACAATAACCTGATCGTTGACTGTAATTTCGGCGTACGTATTGCAGGCGGTCCGGGTGGTGCTAAAGTTTACCTGGCTGATACAACATCTAACCCATCAAGCGTAATCCCTAAAACAGCTTATGGTTACAATTTTTATTATGCCGACAACGCAGCTATGGCTGGCCAGTTTGTACCAACCAGTGTTGCACAACCAGTAGTTACTCATCCTCAGGCTACTGACATTCCTAATATGGCCGCATTCTTGGGCGCATCATATACTTTCGGGTTTGTTTATAATGGCAGTTCGTTGGTAGGTAAAAACAATCCTATGTTTGTGAACTACCCATTGCCTGCCGCTACCAATTTCTGGATCACCCAAGCATCTGTTGATAGCTATAACTTCCATTTACAGGGTGGTTCTCCAGCAATTGGCAAAGGAACAACTACTGCTTTTGTGCCTATCACAGCAGGTATCCCTATTGATCCAACGTTTGGTTCAAGCGGCATTACACTTCCGGGTAAAGATATGGGTTGCTACCAGGTTGACGGAACGGGTAATCACCACTAATTTTAATAATTATAGTCACCATATGATTTTTAATTTAACAGCTACCTTTAACAGAAGCATCAGTGCATCTGTTAAAGGTAGCTTGTTTTGCTTTTTAGCATTTGCTATACTTTCCTGCGGTAAATCTGGCAATAAGGTTTTACCTGCTAAAGATACAACCGTTGGCATAGTCACTAAACCCGTTGTTTTCCCGAAAACAACCTACGATCCTGCCGCGCTGGACACTACTAAATTGTTTAATCGAATACCGGTTACAAATAATCTTGCCCGCAAAGATCTGTTTGAAATTTCAGGCATAGCTGCCAGCAAGGTCAACCCGGGAATATTATATATTCATAATGATAGCGGTAACTCCAACCAGGTTTATCTTACTGATGCCAGCGGGGCAGATAAGGGAACACTTACATTAACACCAGTTAATAACCGCGACTGGGAAGATATTGCTGTTGGGCCAGGCCCCATTGCAGGTAAAAGCTATGTTTATGTAGCCAATATAGGCGACAACGATGCTAAATACAGTTCGGTCTTTATCTATCGTTTCCCGGAACCTGATCTGACAGGGAAGAGTACGCCTTTTGTTGCAGACATTAC
This sequence comes from Mucilaginibacter sp., assembly GCF_025362475.1. GTDB lineage: Bacteria > Bacteroidota > Bacteroidia > Sphingobacteriales > Sphingobacteriaceae > Mucilaginibacter. The sequence goes on along the minus strand of NZ_JANYGH010000016.1, from coordinate 35,916 downwards.
TTCAGTGGATATCATCGAACTAAAATATCCCGATGGCCCGCACAATGCGGAAACATTGATGGTTGATCCATTAACCAGGGACATTTTTATTGCCAGCAAGCAGAGCAATATATCTTTTGTATATACCGCAACTTATCCACAAAGTACAACATCAGCTACCATAATGAGCCCGGTAGTTCAATTGTATTTTAACAAAGCCACCAGCGGTGATATATCGCCCGATGGGTCGGAGATTTTACTCAGGAGTAATGAGTTAATCTGGTATTGGAAATTACCTGCCGGAACCAGCATAGCGGCAGGTTTAAAAACTCGGCCACAGATAGCACCCTATGCCAATAATGAACCACAAGGCGAAGGTATAGGGTTTGCGGCTGATGGTACGGGGTATTATACTGATACTGAAATTAAAGACCACCCCGGTCATTTAGCAACAATTTCCTTTTATAAGAGAAAATAATTTTATTTAAATATGCGTCTTGCCCTTTTTATACGCCAGCCTAAAATATCAGTCATTATCATCAATTTTTTGCTGACGGTTGTCATTGGTACATTTTATATACAAAAAGGTTACTGCCAGGGCAAATCACCTGCGGTTATCAACATGGTTTTTACTTCAGATGCGCATTATGGCATCACCCGAAAAAATTTCAGAGGTGATACCAATGTGACCGGTCGCCAGGTTAATGCAGCAATGATCCGCGAGATAAATAGTGTGCCCAATTTGATGCTGCCTGCAGACGGTGGCGTTGGAGGCGGAAACAAAGTGACCGCCGTTGATTATCTTATCCAAACCGGGGACATTGCTAACCGGATGGAAATCCCCATTCAAAGTGCTGCCATATCATGGGCTCAATTTGAAACTGATTATATGCAGAGCGTAAAATTAACCGGGCATAATGGACAACCCGCTAAACTGCTCCTGGCGCCTGGTAACCATGATATCTCAAACGCCATCGGGTTTGCTAAGCCCATGAAGCCGTTAACAGATCCTACATCCATGGTTGAAATTTATAACCTGATGCTGAAGCCTAAAATACCTTTGACCAATGCTACTTATAATTACGCTGCAGATAAAATTAACTATGCCTTTAATTTGAAAGGGATACACATGATGTTTATCACCCTATGGCCAGATTCTGCCGAGCGAATATGGATACAGAAAGATCTGGATACAGTTAATTCAAAAGCTCCCGTAATTATTTTTACTCATGATCAGCCAACTTCCGAGTCAAAGCATTTTACCAATCCATTGCCGCCTTATAATATGACGGCACTTAATGAGTTTCAAAATCTTGTTGCTGAACATTATAAAGAAGGCCCAGTTGCGGAAAAGGGAAGCGGAGCCACCGATATAGAACAGCGGGGGTTTGTGCGTTTTTTAAAAGCACATCCAAACATCAAAGCCTATTTTCATGGCAACAGCAACTGGAACGAATTTTATGTTTACCAGGGACCTGATAAGGATGTTAAGTTGAATACATTTAGGGTGGATTCGCCTATGAAAGGAGATTTATCATCTAAAGACGAAAAAAGGCTTTCATTTCAGCTCATCAGTATGGATACCGAAAAACAGTTACTCACCGTACGTGAATGTTTATGGAACACTAAACCAAATATTAAATCTCAAAAGCCTGCTTTTGGTGAAAGTGTAACAGTTTCTTTAAAAGTTGACGAAGCCAATTAAAAGGCGATGTAATCAAAAAATATACCTTCATTAAATTTTGGCAGCAGTGCATGTAAAAATGCCTGCTGCTTTAAGCGTTGCACACAGGCAAACTTCACCAGTTTCATCTCCTCCTCCACCCATTCCAGCGTCGGCGTATAGTTCCCTTCCACTCGTACAATAGGCTGCTGCCAGTTTACGATCCAGGCCACTCAGTTGCTGCACGATCCATCCTACAAACATTAGTAACGTTTGCCTTTGGCACAGAGGCACCATTACCCGTTTTCAAGGGATCGATTTAGCATTATTTAAGATGGAGAGGCGCGGCGGCGTTACTTATTGACAGAAAATAATTAACTAAATTAAAATAAATGCAACTATCATTAAACGAAACACATAGATTTATCTTTTTGAACGCCATAATTATTCATAACCATTTAAAACACCTATGTTAAAAGTTTCCTTTACCTTTCTTTTTGTTGTCGCCTTTTTAGGTATGTTCAAATACTTTACAGGCACCGATTTTCAAAAAAATCAACCTCAAACTACTCATTCTTCGCTAAATCAAAAAACCGCTTTAAGTAACCGGCTACCAGATTCATCGCGATGGCCCGCTGGTTTAACGGTTACTACATTTGCAGGCCCCGATCTTACACCAAGTCCTGCCTGCCTTGCGGTAGCACCTACAGGTGAGGTATTTGTTGGTGTAGATATGATAGGCTCATTGGGCAAAACTCCCGGAAAAGGAAAAATACTCAAACTTGTAGACAGCGACAATGACGGTAAGATAGATAAGCATACAGAATTTGCCGAAGTTGATGATCCTCGGGGTATCCTCGTTTCAGGCGATCAGGTTTTTGTGATGCATACTGTTTTTTCAAAAGAAACAGGTAAAGCTGCCGGGATGAACCTGGAAGTTTTTGAAGATAAAGACCAGAACGGCATTGCCGACGGCCCTGCCAAATTGCTTATTGAGCATATAAGCAATGCGCACATGCTGGCAGAAAGAGGCACAGACCATGCTACCAACGGAATACGTATGGGTATTGACGGCTGGATATATATTGCTGTTGGCGATTTTGGTTTTCATGACGCTACAGACCGAAGCGGCAAAAAACTAACCATGCTGGGTGGCGGTATCGTTAGGGTAAGGCCTGACGGAACCGAGATGGAGATTTACACACACGGAACCCGGAATATTTATGATGTGGCCATTGATCCTTATATGAATGTTTTTACAAGGGACAATACCAACGATGGTGGCGGATGGAACATTCGTTTTTCTCACCATATACAATCAGCCGAATATGGATATCCCCTATTGTTCCAACACTTTACAGATGAGATTTTACCTGCCTTAGTAGATTTAGGAGGAGGATCAGGCACAGGCTCTTTATTTATGGACGAACCCACCTGGCCCGAAAAATATAACCATGTACCGATGACGGCCGACTGGGGAAGAAGTGAACTTTATATTAACCGGGTAACACCAGATGGCGCCAGCTTTCAGCAAAAAGAAGAAGAATTTATTCAATTGCCTCAAATTACAGATTTGGATGTAGATGGATCCGGACGACTCTATCTTTCTGCATGGGATGGCGCGGGCTACTCTGGCGATCCAGCCAAAGGCTATGTTGTAAGGGCAGTACCAAGCAACTGGACTTATAAGGCTTTCCCTAATCTTAAAGCTGCTTCAACAAGTGATTTGGCGGCTTACCTTAAATCAGCAAGCGCTGTAACCAGGTTAAATGCATCTCAGGAATTGATTACCCGTCCTGCTGATGAAGCCGGCAAGCTGTCGCTTGCCATTGCAACTGATGCAAGCCTGCCATTATATGCACGGGTAGCAGGTATTTATACCTACGCCCAGGCAACCCGTGAAAAAGGGATACCGGCGTTGGTACAACTTTCGGAAGATAAAGATTTAAGGGAATTTGCCTTACGGGCAATCGCAGACAGGAAGCCTGGTATTCAGAACGCACCTATCGAGCCGTTTTTAGCTGGTTTAAAAGACCCTTCCGAGCGCGTTCATGTAGCAGCTATTGTAGGCCTGGGTCGCCTTGGCAGAATCGCTGCAGCACAGTCCTTATTAACAACAAACGTTCCGGCCAGTTTTGTAGCACCGGGCAAAAATGAGGAAGGTCCGCATGCCAAACCTAATTCGGCAATTATACCGGCGCATCTGGCAGTAAGGGCCCTGGTAGGTATGTATGCGGTTAATGAGTGTGTCAACGCCATCGGAACAGAGCATTCAACCCTGGCGCTTTGGGCTTTAAGATACATGTATGATACCAAAGCTGTTGATGGATTAATTGCGTCCTACTCAAAAGTTAAGGATGTAAAAATTAAAAATCAAATACTGGTAACCATATCCAGGCTTTATAAAAAAGAGGCTGATTATGATGCGTCATGGTGGTGGGGCACAAGACCGGATTCGCACGGGCCTATTTACAAAGGGGTTACCTGGAGTGGCTCTGCCCGGATTGAGAAGTTCTTAAAAACCGAATGGACAAAATCAACACCAAAGGGAAAACAAGTTTTTGCCGATTTAAATGCCCGCCATCAAATGGGTATTACCATATTTGGCGGCGAAGAAAAAAGTGCAGCCACCAAAGAAGTTAAGATAGACCTTGCTAAGATCACTAATAAAAAAGGGCAGATTGGAAAATCATCTATTGAGGATGTGATGCTGATGATCGCAAAAATAAAAGGCGACCCTTTAAAGGGAAAGGTTCTTTTTGCCCGCCAGGGTTGCATTGCCTGCCATAGCCTTAGCAGAGGTGAAAAATTGAAAGGCCCGTTCATGGGGCAAATCGGTTCTATCATGACACGGCAACAAATTGCAGAGTCGGTTCTTAAACCAAGTGCATCTATTTCCCAGGGATTTGCCACGGTTATGATATCCGCAAAAGGAAACAAAAGTTATATGGGCTTCATTACAGAGGAATCGGCCCAAAAGATAGTAATGAGAAATATTACCGGTGACGTTTTTACGATCAAGACTGCTGACATAGTTAGCCGTAAAGAATTGAAAACATCTATGATGCCTGTTGGTCTTGCCAATGCGTTGTCATATGATGAGTTTGCCTCTCTCATCACTTTTCTTTCCCAGCAAAAAAACTAAGTACTGTGTTAGTAAGACATCAGAAAAAAAGTCTTCTTAGAGCAATCTAAGGAGACTTTTTTGTGCGATAATATTGTAATTCTCAAGCTTCTGGATAAGATGCCACCCGGCTATAATCCCCCGCATCAGCCAAAAACATCATCTTACCGCGACGGTTTGAGGCGCTAATACCAGGCCTTGTTCCGGCACCCATTTGTCGTACTCTATGTATTTTGCGGCCTGCTTAGCAGCTTCCCGCCCTCGGATCTTTTCAACCAGATGCAGTGCGCCGTCGATCCCTGCAGAGATTCCCGCTGTTGTTATCACGCGGCCGTTATCAACAAAACGCACATTGCTCAGCACTTTCGCTTTGGGCACCGCTTTTTTCAGGTTATCGATGCTTTCATGGAAAGTAGTCACCGTCAGCCCGTCAAGCAAGCCAGCCTTGCCCATAATAAAGGCACCGGTACAAACTGAAAAATAATATTTCGGCTTTTGCTGTTGCAGCCAGCTGATCACAGCCGGGTCATTGCTGGCCACGCCAGAATTACCACCGAAAAAAGCCACGATATCAGCCGGCGGCGCATCGGCAATGCTGTAGTCGGGTGTTACGGTCAGGATGCCCTGGGATTTGATAGGAGTTTTGGTTTTGGAAACGATGGAAACGTCAAAACCGGCATAGGAGAACACTTCCAGCGGCCCTGCGAAATCGAGCACCTCTACACCATCCTGCAAGTAGAACAACACTTTATAAGTTTGATGCTCCGCTTTTTTTTGGTGATCTGCTACGTTTTCCTGCACCAACTCCATCCCGCAATATGGGCATTTACCCGGTTTGCTGTAAGCGGTTTCATCACAGTTCCCACAGGGCGGGCAGTAATAGGCGGTTTTGGGTTGGGCGAAAGCTCCTGCTGTTAACAGCAGTAAGCATATGTTCAATAAAAATACTTTCATAGCTCTTTTTTTACCAAAGCTACCACTCGCAAAAGCAGAAATGAGGACAATAAAGACCGGAATTAAGCCAAGTTGAGCAACTACCGTTCGTTTAGTAATTCCCGCAGCCTGCTGGTGCTCTTCAGCCCAACGTGTAAAGCAGCTGACTGGTAGGTATGCCCATCCCCGAGCAGCACGGTCGCACGTTCGGTGCGGAGCCGGTCCTGGTATTCGCCAATTGTTATACCCGTGGTTTTCCGGAACAGTCGCGTCAGGTTTCTCGGGCTCATGCTCACCAGCTCTGCCAGTATTTCAACCGGCTGTTTTTTATCAAGCTGTTGTGCCAACCGGTCCTGTACCCGGTGCACCCGCTCCTCCATGTGGTTGCGGTATTGAGTAAACACGCTCAGTTGCGGGTCGGCCTCCCCCCTCCTAAAATAGACGACTACTTCCTTCGCTACCTGGGCCGCGAAAGCCGCGCCCCAAAGTACTTCCGTTAAATACAGGGCCAGGTCGATTCCTGAGGCCACACCTGCGCTCGTATAAATCCCGGCTTCCGCCACGAACAACCTGTTGCTTAATAAATTGACTTGCGGAAACCGTGATTTAAACCGATCCGCATATTTCCAGTGCGTGGTGCACGAAAGTCCATCCAACAAGCCAGATTCAGCCAAAAGGAAAGCACCCGTACAAACAGAGCAGATCAGTACGCCCCGCGCGTGCATCGCCTTTAGCCAGTACTGGAATGCTCTCGACGAATCCATAAAACCCACGTCCAACAGCAAGGCCGAATCCAACCCGGGAATAAACACCAGGTCGCCTGCTTCCAGTTCATTGTAAGGTATTAGCTGGTGAAAAGCCAGTGCACAACTACTTTCCTCGCCCTTATGCCCCGGAAAAATAGTACTGTAAAGCGCCCTCACCGGCGCCCCATAACAGGCCGCCTCGTAAAATATATGGGCCGGTCCTGTAATATCCAATAGGTGCACCTTCGGCGGAATCATGAAAACAGCGGTGATCTTATCAGGCATATTACAAATCTGGTTATGAATTGCTAAATTTAGGTATTAGACCAACGCCCACGAAAACATTTGTTTGTTTTGAATTTTATTCAACACGTTTCTATCCAGACATGTCAGTCCCCGGAAATTATTTCTAAATCCCATCTGCATATCCCGAAGGATGATAAGCTAACGAAGTTCAAGTTTATTTTCCACTCAGCTTCTTCAAATGCTCTGCGGCATAATCGTTTTTGGGGTTGAGTTCCAGGCAGCGTTTAAAATTTTGGATTGCGAGGCCTATATTGCCGGCACTTTCGTAGCCTTCGGCCAGGCTGTCGAAAGCATTGGCGCTTTCCGGATGTAAGGCTGTGTTCAGTTTAAATATCTCGATCGCATCATTGTTGTCGTGCTGTTGCAATAATACATAGCCGAATTCATTCAGATCATGTTCCGTTAACGTGAAGCCGGGATCTTTGCGCTGTAGATCGTTCATGACGGCTGCAGCGTGTCCAAAACCCGTTTTTAGCAGTTTGGCACGGAATGCTTTCAGGGCATAGGGCGAATCATAACCTTCGCCAATCCATTTGATAGCCCAGGTAGTTTGCTTGCCCAGGAACAGGTCAATCACTTCCGGCGCAATGAAGAGGCCTTTATTGCTGTGCGTAAAGTACACCAGGCTTTCGTGCGTAGCCGGGAAGAGGATATAAAAGCATTTAAAACTGCCGTTATCCCCCCAGTGCCAGGCGGCTTTCCCTTTTTCATTTTGCTGCAAGCCAACGCCGAGGCCCCAGGAGATATGACTATTGGCCTCTGTAGTTTCATGCCCAAACCAATTGGCTGGCGTTTGTGTGGACAGCATCATTTGCCAGGTTTCTTTTTTCAGCCCTTTTCCAGAGGCCAGCGACTGCAGGAAAATGGAATAATCATGCGCGTTGGTTAGCAAGCTGTAGGCCGCGTTTTGAACGGAATGCCTTTTGATCTCTTCCGGGCTGTTGCCGAATGCGGACACAGTATCGAATTTGGTGATCCATTGGTAGCTGCTATGCGTCATCTGTAATGGGCCAAAAACCTCTGCCTGCGCCAATTCGTTTAGCGTTTTACCGGTGATCTTTTCCACCGTTTTTTGCAGGAACTGGTAACCCTCGCCCGAGTAGGAGAAGCAACTATCCGGCGGGAACAGTAATTTAGCACCTGAAGAATCACCCCAGTTGGGCAGGCCGGTGGTGTGGCGCAGCACCATCCTGGCCGTGATCTTTCCGTAAGCCGGGTTGGTGCGATCAAACCTGTCATATTTACCTATATAAGTCAACAAGGGAGTATCCAGCTGAATCAGCCCGCGGTCGGCCAGGCGTAATACGGCATAGGCAAATACGCTTTTACTTAATGACGCAGCTTCAAAGATCGTATTAGAACTGACGTGCTGCGTAGCTCCGTAGCCAATCATCCCGATATTATAGATTTCCGGTTTATCGTTTTTGGTATGGATCAACTGGATCCCGGGCACGTTAACCGACCGGATTATTTCTGCTAGCTGTGCCGCTTTGTCCTGCTCCTGCGCAAACACAGAGCAGCAAAGGAATAAGAGGATGAACTGAGTAGTGATGAACTTTTGCATTCCAATGAGTTTAACGAGTGCCGGGCATTATAAACAAGACGCAGATTCATGGCGGATGTTACAAATTGAAACAAATACTATTCCGCGACCAATACCCGAACATCGGTGTGATGAGCGCTCCGGCATTACCTTATTTTGAATTTAAAATAATTGGCACTTTATCCTCGATGGTATGGCTAAAATCTTACTTATAATTCTCCGGCTTAAACAGCACACTGCCATCCCGCTTAATTTGCCAGGAGGTTACAGGGTTCATGTGATAACCGCCGAGATCATTGCCCCGGGCCGCCACCAATTGGCTGATGGTAGGTTGCACGTAGCCGGTTTCGTCAACAGCCCTGCTCAAAATCTCTGTTTCATCACCATTCCACTGCCATAGATAACGAAAATAGGTATGCGCTTTATCCAGCACGGGTTCCTGCAGCCTGGCTGCATTCCATGTTTTACCGGCATCTGTGCTAATATCAACCTGAACAATCTTACCCCGGCCTGTCCATGCTATACCCCGGATTTCAATCCATCCCCGTTCAACTTTCTGGGGATATGACGGAAAGGTTATGATTGACCGTGCATCCATCTCAAAGCTAAACATCCTGATCTTTCCCTTAACCGGGTAAGTATATTTTGATGTTTCTTCACGGGTAAAATAAGGCTGATCGGAAATCTCGATTCGCCGTAACCACTTTACATTGGTATTGCCTTCCCAGCCGGGAAGCAGCAGGCGGGCAGGATACCCTTGCTCGGGCCGGATTGCTTCACCATTTTGGCCATAGGCGATAAAAGCATCATCTATACCTTTTTTAAGCGGAATACTCCGCGTCATAACAGAGGCATCTCCGCCTTCGGCCAAAAACCAGGTAGCTTTAGGGTTCACCCCTACTTCCCTCAACAAGGTTGATAGCATCACCCCTGTCCATTCACTCTGGCTGGTAAGTCCCAAAATATCCTGGGGAGTCATAGCTTCTTTACCCGTACGGAAGTTGCCCGCGCATTCTAAAAAGCAAGTGCGCGTTAATGACGGAAAGCGTTTAAGATCATTCAGGCTGAACTTCATAGGCCGCTCTACCATGCCGTGAATCAGCAGTTCATATTTATCGGGTGCGATATTTGGGATCCCTGCGTGGTGGCGTTCGAAATGCAGATCAGACGGTGTAATGGTGCTATAAAAGTCCTGCAGGGGGCTGCGGGACGAGATATCAGAGGCCTTACGCACGGGACTTTCGAACGGCGACCGCTTACCCAGCTTACCGGGCGGGATGCCCAATTTTTTAGTTGGATCATCAATGGCCGGCACACCCACCTGTATATATTTTGCAAATGAGGATGTAACCGGTAAAATAGCCGCCGCCATGGCGCCGCCCAATAAGGTGCGGCGGCTGATCTTCTTTTCAATTATTTTTCCTGCAGAATTATTCTCTGACTGTTCCATTCAAGGGCTTATTTAACTTCCGGACCGCCTTTGCGATCATCAACTATAAATAACTTTTTGGCGGGCATCTCAATTTGCCACAAATTTTGCGCGTTCAGCACAGTTTCGGGCCTGATTATCTTATTGGCACTCAGCAGAAAAGCGGTTAGGCTATAAACCTCATTATCGGTCAGTGACCCAGGCTGCGTATAAGGCATAGTACGCCGCATATAATCAAACAACGTAGTTGCATAAGGCCAGTAATTGCCGATGGTTTTGGGTTTACTGGCTGCTGCAGTATCGCTCACCAAAGCAGGGCCCATTAACTTAATTCCCGGCGTTTCCAGCCCCGTAGCACCATGACAGGCCGCACATTTCACCACATAAATAGCTTTTCCCTGGGCTGCATCACCTGCCCCTGCCGGCAGCCCTTTACCATCCGGACGAACATCGATATCCAGTTTAACGATATCCTGGGGACTTGCTGTACTGCCAAAACCGAAGCTCTTAGGCCATTTGCCGGTATCGGTTGTTGCACCATATCCAGGGCTAAAATAACCTCGCTTTTCTGATGTCATCACCCCGATAATAATCAGACCCGTTATAACAACAACATATTTTTTATTTAAATGAAGCTTTACATTCATCGTTTACATTGATTAAAACAATATGAATGCAATACCCAGCGTAATGAAAATATTAAAAGTTTGGGCGATAAGGAACGCGTAAAGTGGCTTTTTGCTATTTTCGTTAAACAGATCGGCAAAATTGGTTTCGAGGCCTATACTTGTAAATGCCAGTGCGAACCATAAGCCCTGCAGATTTTTCAAACTATCCTTTACAGTTGCCGCTGCAGCCGGTGAAAGAAAGAACGAGAACAGCAGTGAGGCACCGATAAAACCTAATACAAATTTAGGAAAGCGTTCCCAGATCACTTTAAGCGTTGGTTTGGTAGCTTTATCTTCTCCCGCGGGATGTTTAGTGTAGGTCCAGTAAATGGAGATAGCAAAAGCAGCCAGGCCAAGCAACACATTCTGCGAAAATTTCACAATGGTGCTGATCTTTAAAGCTACTTCGCCCACCAGCGAACCCGAGGCCACCACTGCCCCGGTAGTGTCAATACTACCACCAAGCCACGCTCCGGTAACTTCCTGCGAAAAATGAAAATAATGGGCGATGATAGGCATAAAGATCATCATCGGGATAGCGGTAATCAATACCATCGAAATAACATAAGATAGCTTTTTAGAGTCGCCCTTGATGGCTCCCGCTGTAGCAATAGCTGCCGATACACCGCAAATAGATACCGCGCTGGATATCATCATGGCTATCTCGTCATCCACCTTGAGTTTTTTGCACACCCAAAAAGCAAAATACCATACCGATGTAACCACCGCCAGGGCCTGTATCAACCCCAAAGAACCCGCCTTTAATATATCGCCGAATATGACGCTGGTACCCAACAGCACCAGGCCTATTTTAACAAACAGCTCGGTTGACAGGGATGTTTTAAGCCACTCCGGCAGCTTGATAAAATTACTGATCAGCAAACCTAAAACAAGACTGAATATAACGGCTTCGAGGTTTAAAGCTTTGGCCTGGCTACTGCCGGCCAGTATTAAAGCTATAGTGGTAATTATATATACCAGCGGGAAACCTAAAGCATAGTTTTTAATGGATTTGCCCGTAATGAGGGCACCGATACCGCCAATAATAATGACGAAGCCAAACTGGACAAGTACTTTAATTAAATTGGCCGAGCCGAGGACCTTCCCGGTTAGTTCGGCGCTGTCTTTCCAGGCAAAAGTGGGTATGGGTAAAAGCAGGCCTGCCAAAGACAGGATGATAATTAATGAGCCTAAAATAACTACTGCCCAGTCTTCGTGCAATGTTAGTTTAGTGGTGGTGGTTGACATAAGTTGAGAATTTTACTGTGTGATAATTGAGTTATAAATTTATTTATTATAATTTGGTTTTGACTATGGATTGCATCCTTACGGGCTCATTGCCCAAATGGACTAACTAATGTTTCGTTAATATTTCCCTGCTACTAATTTACTATCTACCAGTGCATAAGGACGATTAACTCGTTCCAGTACAATATAGACATCATTTTTCTTATCGTCCTTACCGGTTAGCACAATGTGCGATCCGCTGGCATCGGCAGTATAACTCAATACCATGTGGGCGCGTTTGCGTTTATCCTTCAGTTCCTGGGGTATACCGCGTTCGCGGCGCGTTGATTGCGCTGCAGGATCTATGGCGGTAACCTCATTCCGGATATTAGCCTTCGCTTCGGCCGGTATGAACGATCTTGCTGTTTTATCCCCGGCATTATTATCCCGGCCCCGGTTGCCGCGCCTTCCTTTACCTTTGGTATACTCGGGCAATTTATCCTGCAGGTAAAGCACCTTGTTCACGGTATCTGCATCGTAATAAAAAACCCTTTTGCCCCCTGCTACTCCGGTTAACTCAAAAGTACGGTTAACATCACGCATGGGAGCACCGCCGCCGTTAGATAGGTCGAGCCTTAATGGTTTGTGAACGTTAAAGGTTAACGACGACCATTTTTCAAACGTTACCCCCTGCCAGCGAACGGAATCTAAAGGCGAATAAGGGATGTCCTGTCCGTTCAGTTTAAACTCGCTTACATTATAGTTACCGCGCAATTGTTTTAAACCGCTGGTAGCAGGTTGCTTGTACGGATCATATTTAAAGTTCACATATTGCAAATAAAATAACCAAACCAGGAAAATACCTATGGTTGCCGTTTTTAAAACAACGCGACTTATTTTAAGCCACTTTTTAGTGAATACCGGGATCAGCACCGGCGGTACGGTAAAGCGCTCTTTAACTAAAAGATTATAAACCGGCACCGCATCGTACCATATTAAAAATCCCGCAAATAGTACAAAGTACGAGGCATAAACATGCACACCACCGTCATAGGCAAAGTTCACATAAGTAATATCGCCCAGGGCGCCTAAAAGCAATACAGCGCCAAATGTGGTGGTTTTGCGGAAAAATAGCATGGTGCCTGCTGCAAGTTCAACTACGCCGGCAAATACCTGGTACCAGGGCACAATACCTACAGAAAGCCAATAGATTTTTTGCGCAGTAAGATCACCGAAATGAGCGTTGAGTACACCCAATGAAGGGTATGGCATTTGAACCGGGAACAGCTTTGTAAAACCGAACCCAATTATACCGATGCCCGCCCTGTAGCGTACTATTACGCGCAACCAATAATACAGGTCGCGATATGCCGTTTTTTTACGGTCAATAGCGGTCCAGATGAGGCCGCCGATTATACCTATGCCCAATGCCTCAACCCAGTCGATATAGCCTAACAAATTATAAGCGGGATTTTGAAACTTATAAATGCTGGGCGAAAAGCGGGCTATATCATACAGGTCGCGGTAATGCAGGTGAAACCAGTTGATGGTGATTAAGTTATTCCACCATTCGCCTGTTACCGGGATACACATGATGATCAGGAAAATGAACGCGATACGAAAGCTCACCAATTGAGCTGTTGTCCATGCCTTGCCCGGCTGTCCATTTACGGCGGGTTCAGTTAGCGTTTTTTTATCCGTTGAGCTATCTTTAAGGTCAGTGGGTTCCTGGGTAATTGCTGTTGTTGCCATGATTAATATTTTTGAGAATTAACGCCATTAAAGTTTAAGTGCCTTGTTTCTGCCCTGTGTTGCTTCCTGCAAAAGGTATTTCTTGTTGATCCTATCCAGCTGTACATATACAGAATCTCGCTTAGGGCTGATACCTGTAAGGATAATCTTACCGTTTTCAGGTTTAGTGTAATGCAGGGTAAACTGATCGGCGGCGTAATTGCTGTTCTTATTTTTGAGCCGTAACTCTTGTTTAACAGTATCGGCCACATAGCTGTAATAAGCCCTGCCGCTGGTGCCATTAACTTCGTAATTGCGCTGTTGATCGTTAACGCTTATTTCTTCGGTACTGGCAATATCAACTTTGTATTTTTTAACTGAGCCAATGCTGATGGTTGCCCATTTTTCAAAAACAACATCGTTCCACCGGGTAGTATCAGTTTGCGAATAAGGCAACGGTTTGTTGTTCAACCTAAAATCGCTTACATTATACAAACCGGCAAATCCTGCCAGGCCCTTTGCCTGCGGATATTGATAAATATCATGATGGTAAGCAGCGTAAGTTTTGTACCCGTACAGTATGATAAAAAAGAAGATAAACAGACTTTTTAATACCAGCCGTGGGGTTTGCCATTGCTTACTTAATGAAGGCTTTAATTCATTAGGTGGTGTTGGTTTACGCAATGCTACAAGGTTATAAATACGCTGCGCGTCATAAACTGTCAGGAACAATGCTATGCTGATGAGGTAGAGCGCATAGATTCCCTCGCCGCCATCATAAGCCAGGTTGGAGATGAACACATTGCCGGTAAATACCAAAATAATCACCGCGCCAAATGTGGTTGTTTTGCGGAACAGCAATAGTATGCCGACCACGATCTCCACCAAACCCAAAAACGACTCGTAACCTGGTACAATACCAAGACTTAATGAAAACAGCTTCCAGCGGTTAAAATCACCATAAGCGGTATTGAGGTTACTCAATGATGGCAGTGGCGATTGCAGCGGGAAAAATTTGATAAAGCCATAAGCAATAATGCCAATGGCCAGGCGATAACGCAATATTACCCGTAACCAGTAATAAAGGTTGTTATAGTTTTCGCTCTTTTTATCGCGGATGCTCCATATAGCTGTTCCAATTAAAGCTATAGCTGCAATCAATGCCCAATCGGCAAGGGTAGCTAATCCCCAGGTTCCGGGCGTGCTGCCGCCTGATATAAATTGCGGAGTGTAACGGCTAATGTAAAAAATGTCGCCGAAATGCAGGTTTGTCCATTGAATACGAAACAGGTTGCCAAAGTATTTCCAATCGAGCGGAAGCGCCTGCAGCAAAAAGTAAATGAAGAAGAAACGAAAAATGGTCTTTTCGTATTCCTTCCATTTGGTTTGGTTGGTGGTTAAAGTGCTCATTTTAATTTTATGATTAATTGATTCAGAAGACGCCGGGGGCAGATTCGAACTGCCGTAAAAGGTTTTGCAGACCTCAACTTAGCCACTCAGTCACCCGACTTTTTTTGTCCTTTTAAAAATTCATTTCAACTATTAATAACCGGGATTCTGCGTAAGCGATGGGTCAACATTCAATTGATCTACCGGGATGGGCAATACATATTTTTTGGCATCGACTACTCCCAATACGGTAGCGGCCCTGCCGGTGCGTACCAGGTCAAACCAGCGGTGACCTTCAAAAGCAAACTCAATACGACGCTCATTTTCAATCGCTAACAGTACATCATCCTTAGAAACCGCCGTGGTGGCAATTAAACCTGCCCTATCACGCACTGCATTCAGGTCGGTGCGGGCATCATCCAGTTTACTTTGCTGGGCACGGGCCTCTGCGCGGATGAGGTATAATTCGGCAATACGGATAATGTAAGCCGGGTCGGTAGCGGGGCTGCGATAGTACAGGTTGCCATACCACAAACCGGCAGATGTTTTGGCCACCAACGCGCTGCGGTTACCACCAATGGTTGGATCATTAACCAAAGTGATAAAGGTATTATTGGGTGCCCACTGGCGTGTACCACTGTTTGCAGGTGGCTGCCATTGCCCGCGGTGCCCATTGGTATAGGTTGCACTGTAAGCAAGCTCAAAAACAGATTCTCTTGTACCCACCACGTTATTGGCAAACCAGGAGCCGTATGGTTTTAGTAATGCATAGTTCTTAGTATCCGCAAGTACCAGTGTGGCATAATTTTCGGCATTGGCCCAATCTTTTTGATACAGGTAATACCTTGCCTTTAAAGCATAAACTGTTTCTTTATTGGCCCTTACGGGGTTTTGAGCTGTTGGTAATGGCAGTAAAGGTTCGGCGGTGTTCAGATCGCTCAATACCTGCGCGTAGGTTTGTTCAACAGTGTTGCGTTGTATCCCATTTTTATCCGTTGCGGATAGTGTTGGAGCTGTAACTATTTGCACGCCGCCCCAGGTACGGGCAAGATCAAAGTAGCATAAAGCCCTGATGAAATAGGCCTCACCCAAAAGCTGGCTCTTTTCTGCCGCAGTCAATGATCCATCGGTAACTCCGGGGAGTTTGGCAATTACATAATTGGCCCGGTTTATGGTAGCGTAAATAGCCAGCCAGATACCAGACACAGTTGCGTTATCTGCTTTTACATTGTGATCAATAAATTGCTGTACGATGGATTGTGAACCTGTCCATTGCACGTTATCGCCTGACAGATAACCAACTGACACAAAGTTTACACCGTAATAATTATCGGCAGACAGTGCCCGGTAAATGCCGCGAACAGCGGTTTCGGCTGAGGCACGGTCAAAAATGGTTTGCGTATCAGATACAGAATCCTTTGGCTGCACCTCCAGGAATTTTTTGCAGGAAGCCAGCACTACAAGGGCTAAAACAGGTATTATATATTTTATAGTTTTTAATATTTTCATGATCAAGGGCCTCCTTATAAAGTAATGTTTACACCTAACTGAACCGTGCGCGGTTGTGGTGGCGTGCCAAGGTCAATACCTTGCACATCCTGCCCACCGCCTACGTTTGTTTCCGGATCAGGACCGGTGTATTTGGTGAAAAGCAACAGGTTGGTACCCACCACGTAAAAGCGCAATGCCTGTATGTCAATTTTTTGCGTAAGCGCTTTCGGTAGTGTATAACCGATGCTTAATGATTTAAGCCTGATGAATGATCCATCCTCTAAAAAGCGGCTGTTTTTCTCAAGCGTGTAGTTGTTGCCATAAGCGGTAAGGCGCGGTACATCGGTTATGTCGCCGGGTTTCTGCCACCTGTTAAGTTGGCTGGCAAAAATTACACGGTTGGCATCGCGGGTACCACCGCCTTCGCCAAAAAAGCGATTGAGGTTAAGCACTTTGTTGCCTTGTTCAAAGCTGAATAAAAAACTGGCATCAAAGCCCTTGTAAGTAATGGTATTGCTCAGTCCGCCAAAAAACTTCGGCAACGCGTTACCTACAATCTGGCGGTCGGCGGTATTGATAACACCATCTTTATTTACGTCTTGAAATATGGCATTACCAGTTTGCGGATCAACACCCGTTTGCTTGTACATCCAGAAGGAAAACATAGAATAACCTTGTTGCATCCGGATCCAATCGCGGCTATATTGATTAATAGGTACCGGTAGCGATGTGATCTTATTAACGTTACCCGATATATTGAAGCTGCTTGACCATGTCAGGTCTTTGGTTTTTATATTGGTTGAGCTGATACTAACCTCGTATCCCTTGTTACTTATTTTACCAACGTTGCTGTAATAGGTATTGTATCCGGTAATCTCGGGCACGGGCAATTGCAGTAACAAATTGCTGGTTTGTTTAGAGTACAGGTCGACAGCTAAATTGAGGCGGTTGTTTAACAAACCGAGATCAAAACCAACGTTTGCCTGGGCAGTACGCTCCCATTTCAGGTTAGGATTAGCTAACTGCTGGGGTGCGGTTCCTGCTTTATCACCACCGGTTACGTTATCCGGGTAGCCTGCCCCACCTGTCCATAAACCCTGGGCCGCGAAATTATTGATGCCGGCCTGGTTGCCGGTAACGCCGTAACTGGCACGTAACTTCAGGTCGCTGATTGCATTAACATCTTTTAAGAAGCTTTCTTCCTTAGCACGCCATGAAGCACCCACAGATGGGAAGTAACCCCACCTGTTATTTACCCCAAATTTAGATGATCCGTCGGCCCTGGCACTTACCTCCAGATAGTATTTACTGGCGTAGTTGTAAGAGATGCGTGAAAAGTAGGATGAAAGATTTCCCTTTGTCCACGTTTGATTAGCGGTGCGGGTTGAAGCCGATGAAATATCGGTATAAGCATTATTAGGGAAACCTGATCCTTGCGCCGATGTAAGCTGTACGATATTACTTTGCAGTGTATTACCGGCTACTACATCTAACGTATGTTTTTCGCCGAATAAATGATGGTAAGTTAAGGTTTGCTCATTGATCCAGGCGCTGCTTTGCGTTATAGCTGATGTGGCCAGTCCATTGGTTGGCGAAGCACCTAATTGGGTTTTATCATTCCAGTATTCAGCTTCATTATAATTATTATAATCAAGGCTCCAGCTTGTGCGGAATTTTAAGCCTTTCAGTATTTCAATATCGGCATATAAATTACCGATGTAGCGAAGGCTGGCTGTATGTACATTATAATTATTGAGCAATACCTGCAGGTTATCAAAACCAGCATACCTTGCCGGCGTACCATCGGCGTTCACCTCGGGCAGATATGTTGGCGTATGCAAGGCTGATTGCAGTAACCCACCTGCCGGGCCATCGCCAGACCGGGCCTGGTTACGGTACGAACGGGAAATGCTGTTGCTTGTACCCACTTGTACGCGGTCGCTTATGCGCTGGTCCAGGTTTACTTTAAAACCAAGGCGGCTAAAATCGATAGGTTTAATATCGGCCTCTTGTTTGGTATACCCGGCACCTATATAATATTTGGTATCCTTGCTGCCTCCCTCCAAAGAAAGATCATAGGTAGCAAGATTGGCTGTGCGGAAGATCTCGCCTAAACGATCATAAGTTTGTTGATCTGAAGGTAATCCCCTCGGTAAAGGCGTTCCGGTGGGATTATCGCCCAATGCGCGAAAGGGCACATTTTTATAAGTATTGATACCTGCCGTATTGCCCGCCGCGATAGCGTCTGCTTCTGAATTGCGGTAAAACTCGTTTACAATTTCGGCGTGTTGGGGGCCTGTTGTGAGCTTCCAGAGCTTTCCTTTGGGCTCCCATGCCAAACCTTGCGAAACGTTAAAATTGATTTTAGGCCTGGAATTGTAATTTCCCCTTTTGGTTGTAACAATAACGACGCCATTGGCGCCGCGGGAACCATAAATGGCTGTTGCGCTGGCGTCTTTTAAAACTTCGATATTTTCAATGTCATCGGGATTAAGATCTGCAATTGGCGACGTAGCCCGGCCTCCTGTACTAATAGTTTGCAGGCTGGTATTGTTCAAAAAAACACCATCTACAATATACAAAGGATCGTTACTTGCATTAATGGATGTGGTGCCGCGTACACGTATAAAAATACCATCGCCGGGAACACCGGTATTTGAGTTGATCTGTACCCCGGCCGCCTTACCCTGCAGCTGCGCATCAAAACTGGCAACAGGGATCTGTTTTACTTCATCGGCTTTTATAGTAGATACCGAGCTGATGAGGTCTTTGCGGGTTTTGGTACCATATCCTACCACAACCACATCATTTAGCTGTTGCGGAATAGGTTTGAGATAAATTTCGACGGGGCTGCCGTTTACCACGATTTCCTGCTGCTCAAAGCCAATAAAACGAATGACAAGCGTATAAGGAAATTTTTGACCTGTAATGAAATCAAAACGACCTTCGGCGTTTGTTGACACCGCGTGTGTTGTACCTTTAATGGTTACTAATGCACCGGGCAATACATCTTTGGATGCTGCATCATACACCCGGCCTTTTAAAATTGAGTTGATAGTTGCCGGTGGCTCCTGCTGCGCCGATAACGTGAACGGTATTGAAAGGAATAATAAGAACAGGAATTTTGGTAAAAACGTTATATTTTTTTTACGGATAAATATTTCCATATTTAACGAGGTTTTAAGTAAATGATTAATGCTTTTGCTTAAGCTTAAATGAAGATCAGTGAGTGATTGGCGTTACGTAACTGATCTTTCATTGCCGAACCGGCAAGGCTTCCTTGCCGGTTTAATTTTTAGTAGTAGTATATTTTATTTCATAAGCGTTTATCACCTTAATTTTTAACTGTATAGCCCATAGCGATACTGGGCAGATATAAACCCGCCATCATCAATTTTATCAATTAGAAGTTATTGTTTATAACAACAACAAGCCTGTACTTTTAGAGAAGCAGGCATTCGTTGGTTGCATTTTGAGATTACTCTTTGTTTGGTAAAAGGAGTATTCATTACTTTGTTTGCTTGTTGTTACAGCGCAAACATAGAAATTAATTAATAAACTACAAAATCTATAGACTTTATATTTATTTTGTTACAAAAGGAGAATTATAAGGCCCTTCTGTTTAGGAAGAAACACTCACCAGGTGGCTCATTTTACAAACCCTTCCCAGCTATCCGCTGTAGGGTCAAGCAAATCATTATCGCTTACCCAGTATGTAAAAATCTTATCTTCGGGTACAGGCTCATATAAAACCTTCGAAAAACCGCTTTTCTTTTCAATCACCCTCACAAATTCATCTTTTACTAAATATCCTTTTCGCGCCGTAAAGTGGCGGTCCTTTAAATTATATAAATGCGCTTTGGGAGATTTAATAAAAGTTAACAGCGTGTATTTATTAGGTTTTACGAACGGAAAATAACTTTTCTCCGACTCGTGATCAATATCAAACCCAGCATCTAACGCGGGAGTTCCATCTAAAACGATTTTCATTTTCCCGCCAAGGAACGAAAGCTTCCCTTTTACAATATCGTTTGGAAACGATGGATTAGTAGTTATAATATCAAAAGCCTTTCCATCAGTAACCTTTCCTTTTAAAAAGAAAACGTTTTCCCTTTGGTATCCTTTCACTTGTTTATCGTATTGCTCATAATACTCATACCAGCCGGTAACAACGTTGTTATCTACAACGATAGTGAATTTTCCAAAATTGCTTGAATACTCACCATTTAGTTTTGATAGCGTATGCTGGGCAAGTAACCAATATGGTGTTATCAACAGTAAAAATATCGCTGTAAAAAAGGCAGAGGTTTTCATATTTCTGACTAGGTTGTTCTTCAATCATTTAATCCTTGCCCCTCAAGAATTTGTTGCATACATTTTTCAACCCTTGCCTCGCGGGTTTTGGATTGTTTAGGTGCGGCAAAATGCAACAAGTATGCTTTCTGCCGTCCCGGCGTTAATGCGTCAAAAGCAGTTTTTAGTGCAGGCATCTCGTCTAATTTATTTTGAAATTCTTCGGCAATGGTAAATTCTGCTGTCTTTTTAAAATCCACTTTTAATCCGGCCTTCTCCACTTCAATGGCTTCATAGATATAAGCTTTCAAGGTGGGTAACGTCTCAACTATTTCCCCGACATTGGTAAACCTGATTTGGCGCGCTGCTTGCACATTCTCTGTTTGTTGCACCAAAATACTATTGGCATCATTTAACAAGGCGCCTTTAAAAAACAAAATCGCGCAGTATTCTTTAAATGTGTGTATTAAAACGATGTTATTCCCCTGAAACATGTAACAAGGAACGCCCCATTTCAATTCTTCGGTGAGCCCACAATCAAGAATGATCATTCTCAATTGCTCCAGTTCCTGCTGCCATTTTTTGTCTTTATTAAAATAAAAATCAACCTTAGGATTCATTATGCGCCTGGTTATAGTTATTAAACTTTCTGTACAAAACTCAGACCCGTAGCGAGCCCCGGAAGCCCCTGGCTGCGTAATAGGATTCTGCTCCGTTATGATAAAGAAAAACGGTGTCGTAGCGACGATCGCAAAAAACAGCCCCACCAAGTTTCCTGATATCGGCCGGAGTTTTTACCCAGCTGGATGTTTTCAAATCAAACTTACCTAGTTTTTGCAATTCCCGGTATTGTTCTTCTGTTAACAGTTCTATACCAATGGCAGCCGCTATATCAATAGCCGTATTTTCTGGCTTAAATTCTTTCCTTGCCTCATGCGCTTCACGGTCATAGCAAAGGCTTCTGCGACCCTTAGGGCTTTCGGCTGAACAGTCATAAAAAATATATTCGCCCGATTTTTTATCATGATCAACAACATCCGGCTCACCGCCAGTTTGTTCCATTTCATTAAGCGACCATAGTTTTTCAGAATTAGCTTCCAATTTAGCTTGTACGCTCGCCCATTCAAGCCCCTGGTGACGGCTCATATTTTTCTCAAAACGAGCTTTCAATACTTTGAGCAATTCTTCACTTTGTTCTGATGACAATTTAGGTTTCATACGGTTTATTTTATTAATTAACGGAAATGATCTTTTTATCTGCAGGCCTCAAATACCACGATACCATTGTAAGGATCAGCAACAGCAGCGAGGGAAATATTTCTTTAACGTAATCACCCAAAGCGATATGCGAAAGTATCGCTCCAGACATGATAAAGAAAAAACCAGCATAAGCCCACTCCTTTAACAAAGGCAATTTAGGAATAAGCACCGTTACAACACCCAAAATTTTCCAAACACCTAAAATTGTTAAAAGATAAATGGGATAACCTAAATGTATAATACTATCTGCCCCTCCCTGCCCCTCTTTCATTTTGAGCAATTGTACTGCAGCGGTGGATACCATTCCTAATGCAAGCCAGATGGTAGCAACCCAATAAATGATTTTATTTCGCTTTGTCATGGTATCTTATTTTAATTTGCTTACGGTATCTTGCAGACGGTTATGTGCCATATTAAGCCCCTGGGCAAAAGGAAGCTGCAACATCTGGTCGCGGTGCGCCACAGATTTATATACGATGTGTATATTAATTTTGCTGGTATCGTCGGTAAGTCTTTCAAATTCCAAAAACTCCAGCTGAACGGGAAACGGCGTGTTCTCCATTTCAAATGTTCGTGTAATTTTCTGGTTCGGAACAAACTCGTGAATCACGCCGTTGGCCCTGAATACCACGTTTCCTTTTGCATCTGTTGTTTCAAATTGCCAGCCGCCGTGCTTTTTTCCTTCAAGTTTCAGCACTTTGGTTCCCATCCATTGCTCCACAATTTCGGGTTCTACATGAGCTTTAAAAAGTAATTCCAATGGCAAATCAAATTCTCTTGTAATTACTAAGTACTGTTTGCCATCTTCTGCGGCAATCTTTGTTTTTAGTTCCATAATATGCTATTTTTTTGATTGGTAGTTTTTCATTATAGTTTCCAGTTTGTTAAACCTGTCATCCCACAATTGGCGGAATGGCTCTAT
This sequence comes from Mucilaginibacter sp., assembly GCF_025362475.1. Lineage (GTDB taxonomy): Bacteria > Bacteroidota > Bacteroidia > Sphingobacteriales > Sphingobacteriaceae > Mucilaginibacter. Next base: position 13,212 of record NZ_JANYGH010000016.1, on the reverse strand, counting down.
AAAGTCGGCTACATCTTTCATTTTTTTTGCATTGATGAGGTAGTAAATTTCTCTGCCATTTTGTTTTTGCTCAAGCAATTCGCACTCGGTGAGTATTTGCAGGTGTTTGGAAACGGTTGGTCTGGCAGTGTCAAAGTTTGAGGCTATCGCTCCGGCAGTCATGGATTGTGCAGCAACCAACAGTAGTATAGCCCTTCTTGTTGGGTCGGCTATGGCTTGAAATACATCTCGTCTTAAATTCATTGCGTAGCTATTTGACTACAAATATACATGTAGCTATTTAACTACACAATTTTTTTGCTTTTTTTTTTGCTGAATATGTAGAATCAATTATTCCAAGGCTTAGATAGCAAGCATCGTCAAAGAGTATGTGTATCATCCCGTTTTTATTATCCACAAATAGTGATTTTGATATTACATTTCCCTAAATTTATAGTAATCAACTATTTAGTTCGTCAATTAAAAAAAGAACACTGAGTAGCGTTAGCTTTATAATGATTTTGACACTCTAAAATCTGAAGCATATGATAAAGATCTCTGATATCGAAAAATGCTATCATATCGATGAACAGGATATCGTGGCATTAAACAAACTGTCCATCGAGGTTGATGAAGGCGAATTTTTGGCGATCATGGGCCCATCTGGCTGCGGAAAATCAACCCTGCTGAATATCTTAGGGTTTCTTGCCGATCCCGATAGCGGAAGCTATGTTTTCAACGGCGTTGAAGTAACTCATTTTAATGAGCGTAAACGCGCAGAACTGCGCAAGCAAAATGTCGGCTTTTTATTCCAAAATTTCAATTTGATTGATGATTTGACCATTTTTGAAAATGTGGAACTTCCGATGATCTACACCGGTTTACCAACTTCAGTGCGTGCAAAGCGGACCGAAGAAATATTGGATAAAATGCATATCGATCAGCGCCTCAAAACATATCCACGGCAACTATCGGGTGGGCAGCAGCAGCGCGTTGCTCTGGCAAGGGCGGTAGTGAACAGGCCTAAATTGATACTTGCAGACGAGCCAACAGCAAATTTAGACCATGACAACGGCAAGGAAGTTATGGACTTACTGGACGAACTGAATAAAGACGGCGCCACTATCATTATGGTTACACATTCTGAAAACGATGCCAAATATAGTCACCGGGTTATCCGGTTGCCTGATATTCCGATATCGATAAAAAAACAATAGTTTACAAAAAAAGCGGACGATCAATGATTATCCGCTTCGTGCCCACACTTGGGCTCTCACCAGGGGCGAAAAAATTATCGCGCAAAAAATTGATTTTTCCCTGGGGATCCCCCCCTTTAGCGCCTTACGAATGATACTTTCGCGATTTATTTTTTCTTACGATTTTCCAGCATGGTGGCGATGCTGATAACGGAGCAATCAGCAATTAATGCGGTTAAGATTTTGGGCGGCAACGCCTCCTCACCCGTAAAATTGATACAACCTTTTTGCAATTTGGCGGCGGGTAACAAGGCGGCGTATTTGGCATGAAGGGACGGGTTCATATAAATCGGCAGACAATGCAGCGACATATGGTTCTTGGTGCTGGCCAACCCATATTTCATATAAGAGCGCTCTTCATAAAGGATCATTTCCTTGCCCATCATTGGCTTTATAACCGGGACCACGGTCGGGTCATTCGCCAATATTGCTTCATGGAGCGTAGTTAAGATGGCCTGCCTCTCCGCAGGCGCACTGCTGATGTATTCGGTTACGGTCATGGATTTATTTTATCGGTTATTATTCATTAGTTTTTGTTAGTGACTGGCTTTTTTATAACAGCCGGTAGGATTCCCGAAGATAATTAAATAAAGCCGGCCGCAGATCATCGAGCATCGCGATCCGGATATGATTTTCAAATTTATTGCCCGAGGCTACACTTTTGAGAACGGGTTTTTCCGGGTGTGCCACGCTGGAATAAAACTTCAGGTCCAGCTCCTTTTTTAATGGCCGGATCACCAGGAAGGTTAACCGCCTGGTAAAGACGATACAGTTCGGTGTGGTACCGACGAGCACGCCGTCCCAATCCGCGACTTCTGCAAGCAGCCTATCAAACACCAAGACCAGTTCTGGCGGCCTGCCCAGGAACAAACTATCCAGGCTGACCCGCGCGCAATAATGCCTTTGCTCCGGTTTGGGGAATTCCCGCTCACATTTAGGACAGATCCAACTCATAAGCTATGAAGTTAGGATTTAGATCCTCAAAAATAAAATCGCAATCACATATTACTTATCTTTAAAGCATAAACCAGATGTCATGAAAAAGTTTACACTTCTCGGCTTGCTTTGCTTTGCCTTTTTGCTGGGCTATGGGTTCAGCCGTTTTACCAACCCCGTCAATAAAGGCCCGCGGGTAACGGGTATAGGCGGGATCTTCTTTAAGGCTAAGGATCCTAAGGCGCTGAAGGCATGGTATAAAAAAAACCTGGGTATGCGCATGGTGCAAAGCGGCACAAACTTTGAATGGCACCAGGGCATAGACAGCACGAAAAAAGGCTTTACCTTATGGGCCCCTTTTAAGGAGACGAGCAAATATTTCCAGCCTTCTGAAAAGCAATTTATGATCAATTATCGCGTAGAGGGCTTAGCTCAGCTATTAGTGAATCTGAGAGCAGCAGGTATTTTACCGACCGATTCGGTTGAAAAAGTCAGCTACGGCAGCTTCGTCCACCTGATGGACCCAGAGGGCAATAAGATCGAGCTATGGGAACCCAATGATGTGGAATATGCGAAGCTGGGTACCATAACTACCAAATAAACCTCGCATTACAGCAAGCCATGGCCATCACCGGGGCTTTTTCATTTGTTCAATAGCCGCCCAGTCTTCCGGCGTGATCCATTCTTCATCGTGGTGGTGCCCCATAGGTTGGAGTATTGCGTTTAGAAACAAAAAGCCGCTTTCTGTACCAGAAAGCGGCTTTTTTACTTAGTGCGCCCACCTGGGCTCGAACCAGGGACCAAAAGATTATGAGTGGTCGAGTTGGTTCGGAATATCTTGAGCCAAAAACTGCGTTTTGACTTGCTTAGGGCTAATTTACGACAATATTTTCTATTTTGCAAATAATTCCATGACGGAATGGTGACGGTTTTTCGTTGGATTCAACACAAAATCCTGCTATTAGTAAATTTCAAATGTCCGTTGGGGATAGTCTTCTTTTATCGCAGCTAATAAACTATCGAGCGAAATATCTTGACCGCCCGCTCCGTTCCACAAATAATTTAAAGCAAGCCGCCAATGCTCTTTTCTTGTTAGGATATTAACAAAAATGGAAGGATCGCCGCCAGCTCTTGTCCAAAAGTTTTCCTGTTCCGGCCCTTGCGGATATAACACAATCATTTCTTTAATAAATCGGCTTCTGAATGCAAGTGCTTCCGGTGGTGTAACATTGGCGTGTTGGCTATCATGTATTGGTTCGTCCTGAAGGTAATTGATTAGATTTTCGAGAGGGCATGCACCTATGTTTGAGGAGCCTGATACTTATATAAATATTGTTAAAGACTTTTTGGTAGATAAGTAACGATTAAACATAGGATTATTCACCAGGACCTCCAGGCTGCTACAGCGCAACAACGATTTTCCCTACTGTTCGTTTACTTTCTATTTGTAAATGCGCATCGGCCATTTTTGAAAATGGATAAACGCCGGAAATAAATACCTTGAACACACCTTTCAGTAATAAAGCCGCAACAGCTTCCATTTCCTCCTTGCTCCCTTTCACAAGCAGCAGACTTAAATTCACACCCTTTTTACGCGCTTTTTCCTGAGCTGCCTCAAAATTTGGCGGAACGATAGATACGATAAGTCCATTTTTCCTGACAACATCAAGCGACCGCTGACGGGTTTCGCCACCGACGGGATCAAGAACAAAATCGACATCCTTTACCAATTCATAAAATTTTTCAGCAGTATAATCAATATGCTGATCAGCCCCCAGTGACAATACAAAATCACGATTTTTGGCTGATGAGGTAGCGATCACCGTAGCGTCCAGATGTTTGGCAAGTTGGATGGCCATATGTCCTACCCCGCCGGCCCCTGCATGAATCAGTACCTTGTCTCCTTTCTTAACATTGCCCAAACCTACCAATGCCTTCCAGGCGGTAATTCCGGCAATGGGAGAAGCCGCTGCTTCCTGATAGCTTATGTTATCAGGCCTATGTATGATCATTTCACGTTTAACCGTCACATAATTGCATAACCTCGGCCACTCGTTAAACCAAAAACGGCGTCGCCAATTTCAAAATCAGTGATATCATTCGCTTTTTCAACCACCTCTCCGGAAATATCCCAACCCAGGATGGCGGGTCTTTCGGTTCCAAAAACTCGCGTAAGAAGTTGTTCATTCCCACGGATTTGAGCATCCATAGGGTTCATGCCGATGTTTTTAATTTTCACCAGAATTTCGCCAGCATGCAAGACTGGTTTGTCAATATCCCCGTAAATGAAATTTTCTGCGCCGCCCGCACTATTCAATAATATCGCTTTCATAGTTGTTAATCATTGATGTAGGCGAATCCTGGATATTGTATTCAAAGCAGGTTCGATATTAATTAAATGATCTTCTAAATTCCAGTGGCGAAAATTTGGTTTTTGTTTTGAACAACGCGCTGAACGATTGCGGATATTCAAAGCCAAGCTCGTAAGCTATTTCGCTTATCGATAGGTTAGTGGTCGATAACTTTTCCTTCGCTTTTTCTATGAGTTTTAAATGGATGTGCTGCTGTGCATTTAAGCCGGTCAGCGTTTTAAGAAAACCACTTAAATAATCAGGAGATAAGTTAAGGCAGTCGGCGATGTATTTTACCGTAGGCAGACTTTTTGGTGAGTTTAAATTACGGTCAAAACAGGTATCCAGCAGGTCGTTCATACGCTCCAGTAATTGATGATTGGTTTTACGCCTGGTCAAAAATTGCCGCTCATAATATCGCTCGGATAAATTAAGCAGTGTTTCCAATTGAGATACAATAATATTATGAGTGAATTTATCCATATTCAGTTGGTATTCTGCCGCTATGTTTTGAATGAGTTGCGTTAACACCGCTTCTTCCTTGTCGGAGAGGAATAATGCTTCATTGACAGAGTAATCGAAGAATCCGTACTGCCGTATCTTTTTGGTTAATGTAGTATTCCAAAGAAAGTCGGGATGGACAAATAACATCCAGCCTGATTGATTGGGACTTGCATATTTTTCCGGATCAAGACCAAAAATTTGCCCGGGAGACATAAATGTAAGTACACCTTCGTCAAAATCATAATGTTGCTGACCATATTTGATTCTAACAGGTGCCTTGAAGTTCTTTTTTAAGGAAATCAAATAAAAATCGGTATAAACCAATTTTGGCAAGCCGACGGGTATTTCAACGAAAGGTTCGATATAAATGACGCTGATCAGCGGATGCACCGGCTTAGGTAAGCCAAATAATCTGTGGACCTCGCTTAGGGATCTGATCGAATGAGGCTTAATTATTTCCACTGCATTTAAGCATTAAAATTAATGTTGCAACAACGTGTGATATATGTGCTTTATCAGGATACATTGTTGACTGCTCTTTCCGCCGCTTGCTTGAATGATAGCAGCATATGTTCCGCCAGTTTCCGGATCGGAAGCGGATCACCGATCATTTCAGATGCAGTACTATCCAACATCCCTTTTATGGCGCCTTTAGGGGCTTTGCTCATCCGTTCAATTAGTGGGGCAGCAATAGTTAAGAGCCCGATAGGAATATGTATTTTAAAAGGATGAGGTTTTCCGATGACACTAGCGACGCTATTTATCATATCATTCATGTTTAGAATGTCATTGTTACCCACATCATAGCATTGGCCGTACGCATGTTCGTTTTCCAGTATGGATGTAAGGTAAAATACCAGATCGTCAATGGCGATAGAACGATATCTTTTTTTGCCAGAACCCATCACGATCGCAACGCGGCTACCTGCGTTTTTAATCAGCATATTGAACCCTTGCCCGCCTGAACCAACGATCATGCCAGGCCGTATTACCGTTACGTCAAGCCCGCTGTTCAGCAACAGTTGTTCCGCTTGCCACCGCCCACGAATCCATGCGCTTTTTGCGTCTGGGGCAACCCCAAGAAAGGTGATATAAATTAGCCTGGTAACCTTTCTGATCTTACAAGCTTCGATTATATTTCTTAAGCCATCCATTTCAATATCCATAAAGCCTTTTCCCTCCGTACTGGAATGCTGCGAAACAAGGGTCTGTATTGAAATATACACCGCGTCAACTGTAGCCAATGCGTAATTTAAAGAAGCTGCATCTGAAATATCGCCCTGGACAGTTTCGCAGCCTAAGGCTCTAAGGTCTTCCACTTTTTCGGGCTTGCGGGCCAGGCACCGTAGCTGATACCCTTCTGCTAAGAGGGCTTTAGCTACACGTTTTCCTACAAAGCCTGACGCACCAATAACAAGAATTTTCTTCATAACTACTGATCTTTTACTTTCGTTATTCAAATATCTATTTATTTGCCATTAGCTTTGTAACCAAATCCCGCTTTGTCGTAAGCATAAACGGTTTGCGTAATTAATGTATTTTGACTACAACAACAGTCGTTTTGGCTACATCAATTTTTTACCGACGTTTCAACTTTGCATCAATAAAGATAACAGTAAAAAATGAACAAAAATATAATCATCGTTGGGTCGGGACCGAATTTAAGTCTGGCAGTTGCCAAAAAGTTTGCCGAAAATAATTTTTCAGTCGGACTTATCAGCAGAAACGAAAAAAAACTAAAGGCACAGGTAGCTGACTTTGCAACGGAAGGAATTAAATCCGAATATGTCGTTGCAGACGCTTATGACAAGTCACAAATAGAAAATGCCGTTACAGGATTAGCAGACAAACTCGGAAGTGTGGATTTGCTGTTATACAATGCTGCGGCAATGAAATACAAAAACATCATTGATGAAAAGGCAGAAGATTTAACGGAAGACTTCAAAATGTCTGTTGCAAACGCTTTTCATTGTGTAAAAACCCTACAACGACAACTTAAATAGACAAAAGGAGCGGTGTTGTTCACAGGTGGCGGACTTGCTCTCGCTGTCTCCAAAATATCCAACCTTTTTATAAAAATCATCAACATCAGTGTAGCTGGCCTTGATGAGATGACTGAAGTGACCCGCATCTTGATCTTTGTTATTGATCACGTAATTTAACAAGCCTGTCGCCAGTTTCGGCAATTCCCGGATCATGGTTTGTAACTCCAAAACCACCCGGCACAGTGTTTTCAAAACTGAGGTGTGCAACAAAAACTAAAATAATGAAAAAGCTATGAATCCCGATAACATGTGTCATGAAACAGCGCTGCAAGTTTTAATAGCAGGGTTGGTTCCTGATCTAAACAGCAATAATCAGCAATCTCCATAGCTGTTTCAACAACTTCCGCTGTATGCTGCCAATTGTGAAAAGTCAAGCTTGGAGGAAGGTGCTGAATCAAATCGGTTGCGAATTTTTCGGCTACATCTATGTCAATAAAATTTGTCATAATATTCAATAAATAAACCCGAAATTCTGAAAGCGGTCTGGGGGTTTACCATCAAATGAACTGGATAGCGTTAATCGCAGTTATTGAGCAAGGATATTAACCAGGCAAATTGGGTTATGTCCGTTCTGCCTGGTTATGGTATGTTTGCTTATTTGATGGTTAAATACGTCCTGTTTTTTCTGTAAATTTGGTACTGAATCGAGCGCAAGGGAATTTTAATCCTTTAGTAAGATGCTGTTCCGGTTGCACTGCTTACGGTCTGCGCGCTAAAATAACCTACACATCCTCCGCTGATATTTGATACCGGAGTAGCCGGTGCTGCCAGACTGCTATTGTTATAGGCTACGTCTGCCGCCTCGCTCAAAAAGGTATATGCACCTACGTCGATACCTACAAGGCTGAATTTAACGACATTATGGTTTTTAATTTCCATCGTATCGACGTCTGCCTTATCACGAATATACCTGCCATTGGATAAACGATCCTCAAAAGTCGAAAAGCGTTTAAGGCGTACGTCATTAACCGTCAGCGAGTACTTATAGTAGTTGGTGAACTGTGCGGGGTCCTGGTACCACGCAACAGGACGGATTTGCTTTTTATCCGAATAATCAAAACTTACAGAATCGATCTTTACTAATTGCGGCATGGTCGAGGTTGCCGTGTAAGTTTTCCCGTTTACGAAAGCAGTCATTCTGTACAAGTGACCGTAAGCCCCTACAATGGTATGGGTAGTATAAACACCTGCGGAGGTTTCTGAAAGATTATCAGTTATGCCACTGGTCACATCAGTAATAGTAACGGTAGCGCCGGAAACGCTGGGATCAACATTGTCTGCATAAAAATTTACCGTTTTGGAGATGTTGACGTGATATGGCCCGGTGGTATCGCTCACGACACCTTCAATGACCAGCTGCGTACCGTTATCTGGTAAAACTGGAGTAATCGTTTTTGTACAGGATATTGCAGCGCAAGCCACGACAAAGAGAATGAATATTGTTTTTAGCGTTTTCATAAGATTAAAATTTAAAGTTGTAAGTAACTGCCGGAACGAATTTGAAGAGGGTGGTCAACTGAACCTGGGATTTATCGGGATTCTGCGGATCACGCTGGAAATCGATGGTGTATGGATTGGCCCTTCCGTAGACATTATAGATCGAGAAGTTCCAGCTACTTTCGAGACGGCTGGTTTTTTTGGTGTATAACGTGGCACCCAAATCAAGACGGTTGTAGGCAGGCTGGCGGCTAGCATTCCGGTCGCCATAAGTATATACCGGGGCTCCGTCTACGGTGAACTTACCGTTTGGATAAGTAATAGGGTTTCCTGTACTATAAACAAAACTGGCAGAAAGCGTCCATTTTTTACTGGCCTGATACATACTAACGATGGAAAGGTGATGTGTCTGGTCCTGGGAAGCGTTATACCAGTTGCCGTTATTGATACCCGCAATCTGTCTTTCCGATTTGGAAAGCGCATAGCTGATCCAACCGGTTAACTTACCTGTTTTCTTTTTTAAGAAATTTTCCCAGCCATAAGCGCGGCCTTTGCCGAAGAGCAGATCCGCTTCGACGTTTTCATTTCCGATCAGGTTTGCACCATCCTTATAATCGATCTGGTTCTGAAGAGTGCGGTAATAAACTTCGCTGGAAAATTCCCAGTCATTTTGATGGAAGGTGTGATAATAACCCAGGGCAACCTGGTCACCAACTTCCGGCTTCACAATATTGGTACTTGGTAAATAAATACTTGTTGGCGAGGTAGCGCTGGTATTACTTAGCAGGTGAATATTTTGCACCGTGCGGTCATAAGACAATTTCAAAGCGGTCTGATCATTCAGTTGATAATTGGCGGCAACCCTTGGTTCCGGGTTAAAGTAGTTCTTCACTGATTTCAATGACCCGTAGTTAGTGGTGGTCAGCACATTACCGGCAACATCATAAGTGTAAAAATTCCCGGGTCCGACCACGTCCAGGTCACTCAGTCTTACCCCGTAAGTAATTTTCCATTTGGCTGATGGCGACCATTCATTGGATAGGTAAGCGGCACTTTCTATAGAATGCTTAAGGCCCAATACCACATTATTGTATTTGGAATCTGCATCTGCCGTGGCGCTTCCCGGCTGAGTGATATGATAAGTGCTTTCAAAACCAAAATCAAGTTTGTTCGAGGGATTGATATAATAATTGAAATCCTGTTTGAAATGATAGTCGGTTATCGCCGAGGTCACTTTCACATTGTTGGCAAAATTGAGGTATGAAGTATTATAGTTATAGTTGCTATAAATCAGAGATGTATTGGAAAAAAGCTTTTCGCTGAAAATATGGTTCCAGCGGAAGGTACCCGTTGTATTTGCGTAGTCGATTCCGTTTACCTTCTTGATATTCATTACATCTTTACCGAAGTATCCCGACAAGAAAATTCGGTTATTATCATTAATCTGGTAATTAGCCTTAGCGTTAAAATCATAGAAATAAAACTTGCTGCCTTTTATCGTTGTGTCAGAAGCCAGATTGGTAAAGAGATCCGCATATGTTCTTCTTGCACTAACAATGAACGAACCCTTTTTATTGAAGAGCGGACCATCAACAGTCAGACGGGAGGCGATCAGGCCGAGGCCGCCATTGACTCCAATGCGCTGGTTATTACCATCGTTCATCGTAATGTCCTCCACTGATGAAAGCCTGCCGCCATAGCTGGCCGGCATACCTCCTTTATAAATACTGATATCTTTGATCGCGTCTGAATTAAAAACAGAGAAAAAACCTAATAAATGAGACGCATTGTAGACCGTCGCGCCATCAAGCAGAATTAGATTCTGGTCAGGTCCACCGCCCCGGACATAAAATCCGGCACGGCCGTCACCTGCCGATACCACGCCGGGCAGAAGCTGGATGGTTTTAAGAATATCCTTCTCACCAGCCAGTACAGGTACATTTTTAATGCTTTCAATTGATAATCGTTGTACACCTGCCGGTGCGGTGAGCACATTAGAATTTTTGTTGGTACTTGACTTAATCACAACCTCCTGTAACTGGCTATTGCCGGAAGCCAGGTTAATATTGATAACCGTATTTTTTGTTGCATCGACCTTTATGGTATCGGTTTTGTAACCTGCATAGGAAGCGACCAGCGTCAATTGACCTTCGGGAACACTGATTGCATAGTACCCGTAGGTATTAGCTGAGACGCCGATGCCTGGAAGTTGAGTAAAGCCTACAGTAGCTCCGGGCAGTGTCTCGCCGGAAGCTTTGTCTTTTATGGTTCCCGAGATGGTAACCTTTTTCTGCTGCGCAAGCAACAAGCCCGGCACTAACAGCAATAAAATGGTAATAAGATGGTTTGATTTAAACATAGTTTTAGGATAATTCGTAAGGAAATGGATTGAGTTCGCTTTACTCCATGGGTTGTCAGCTTGTGGGACGATTTTTGTTTTTCATAATGAACTTTTAGCTTTTATTTATGCAATGATACCTTGGTATTTCACCCTACCATTTTTGTTATGCCTGAAACGGATATACCGTTGTTTGAATGGCTCTTTTTCGTGTATGGAGGTTGAACTGTCAAGAGTATTTTGGCTATGGTTAATAGCTTTTTGAATCGTCGAAATCGGGTATATCAAATACATCATTGCATTATTAGGGCCTCTTGTAGCTTGGGTTGATTTTTAACATGAGGTCTGAATGCAAATCCCTTAAAATAAAATCTGTCCATCGTTCATTTCGATCACGCGGTCACTTTTCTTGGCAAAGTCATTATCATGCGTAACTGCTATAATCGTTTGCCCGTTGGATTGGGACAACTCTTTAAAAATGTCGAAGACAATAGCTGTATTTTTTGAATCAAGGTTTCCCGTCGGTTCATCGCCCATGATGATGGCCGGATCATTAATCAGAGCGCGGGCAATGGCAACTCTTTGCTGTTGTCCCCCGGAGAGGCGGCCAGCTGACTTTAAAGCTTGTTCCTGCATTCCCAGCAGGGTAAGTTGTCGGTACGCTTTTTCCTCAATTTCCTGACGGCTAAATTTATTCAGTTTCAGCGCTGGGAGCATAATGTTATCCAATACACTGAATTCAGGTAATAAATAATGGAATTGGAAAACGAACCCGATGTGTTCGTTACGAAAAGCAGCCAGTTGATTCAACGTCCTGCCGGTGAGTAATTCACCTTTCAGGTAAAGCTCGCCCTGATAAGCAGTGTCCATTGTTGAAAGCACATAAAGTAGCGTTGATTTACCCGATCCTGACTTTCCGGTAAGGCATAAAAATTCTCCGGACTTAACCTCAAACGAAATATTTTTCAACACCTGGAAAGAATCAGGCAGTAAAAAACTTTTCATAATATGGTTGGCCTTTAATACTGTTTCATTTTTCATGTTAACCTCTTATAATCGTTACCGGATCAATTTTGGATGCCTTCCTGGCTGGCAGATACCCTGCGAAAAGCGTGATGACAAGCCCGAACAGGAACGCTGAATAAAAATCTGCGAAATGATAAGTAAAAGGCAAGTGTTCCTTACCATCCAGTTTGAAAGGAATTAATCCGACAAGCAGGCATACCGTATAACCAAATAAAAGCCCCAATAACCCGCCTGATAATCCAATTACCAAAGCCTGAAACAAAAAGATGACGGTTACATCTCCTCCTGAAAATCCCATGGCCTTCAGAATAGCGATCTCTTTTATTTTTTCATTGATGGTAATATTCATGATATTAAAGATGCCGAACCCGGCGACCATGAGTATGGTCAGTGAAACCGCCATCGCAATAATATCGCGCAGTTTTGAAGCAGACAGCATGCCTTCATTAGCCTCCTGCCAGCTTTCTACTTTAAAAGGTATGACCGGGGCAAGGCGGCTGATTAGCGGACCGGTTTCTTTATAATGCTGAATGTTGACCTGTAGGTCTGTTACATAATCCTGATTTTTACCTTGTAGCTGCCGGGCCGCGTTGATATTAACGTAGGCCTTCGTTTTATCAATATCGCGTTCACCAGTTTCGAAAATACCAACAACTTTATAATTTTTGCTTATTCCGTCGTTTGTAAGCAGGTTAACGTTATCCCCGATATGAACACTCAAGGCTTCTGCCAGTATCGATCCCATGATGATACCTTCCGGCCGGAATTTTAGGTCATTCCAGCGACCCTCGGTCATAAAACGCGCGATCTTGAACAATTTATTTTCGTTCTCAACGTCTATACCGCAAAGGTTGCCGTTGACCTTATTGCCCCCGTTTCTAAAAAACACGCTCGAATTTACCTGCGGTTCCACGCCTGCCACTTCCGGCTGGTTCAGCAGCCAGCTGATAATGGGAGCCGGACTTTTGATGCCTTCTGTGTATTTAATGACTCGACTGTCCCGGACGAGTACAACAGGATAGCCCTTCAATGCCCGTTCTGCAATATTGGTATGATCCGGTGGCTGGTCATTGTACACTCTGATATGCGCCGTATTAGCAAAGGCCAGCGTCGTTTGCAGGTCGTTGATACCAGCCATAAAGCTGTTCATGAATACGTACATAGAGATGCCAAAAACCACTCCAAGCATGGCTACCATGGTTTGTTTGATCTTAAAGGTCAAATGAACAAATGCGATCTTATAATTTACGGCCGGCATATCAGTTTTGATTGGGTACAACCACCTGATCGTTCATGTCAAGTCCGCTTATTATTTCTGTCCAATCCAATGTCTTGATACC
>NZ_JANYGH010000013.1 GCF_025362475.1 Mucilaginibacter sp. | reverse complement strand
TTTTTTAAATCAGCCTTGATGCCGGCGACGTTCTTAACAGCTGCAGCCTGCCTTGGCTCTTGTGCCTTTGGGTTCCAGTACCGTGGCTCGATAGTTACACCACTGGGAAAAACAGATCTTGTATTGTTATATCGTACAAAGCAACGCAGCGGGGTGATCTTGCTGGCCTCGACATTTTGTTGTAACAAAAATTTAACGGAGTATTTGAAAGCTGACATGACTAATTGTTTTTGCTTATCAAATATAACGCTTTGTGCGGATATTGTGCGGATTGTGTTTATCTATTTTTATTTTGGTTACTTTGTATTGGTTTCAAAAGTGCATTTATAGCAGATAGGAGGGGTTTTTTAATTTGGGATTATCTGGGTTATTTCTGGGTTATCGTCCTAATGGGATCACAAGCATTACCCAAAACAGCCTTTACGACATCGTGGAGGCTGTTTTTATGTTTCACAAAGTGTTTCACATGCTGTCTTTTGGCCGGTTTCGGGGCCTTTGTTTCACAAGCTTTATGAATACTAATGATTTTTGTCAAGGCGTTACTTATAAGCTATAACCTCAGGCGGCTTCTATTGCCTATGTAACCAGCGGAGGTATAACTTATCCGTTTATAAAAAACACTTAAATCCACGTAGTTTATTTAACAATACCAACAATGACTGGTATATTTATCGATATTCGGAAGTTTTACTTTTGTTAAGAGGCTTTAAACGAGGAGGGTAATACAGGCGAAGCATTACTCTATATTACACAGGTCTGTACCCGTGCATTTTGCGGGAGTTCAGCTCCTTCTATTGCCGCGAATCAGACCGGGTTGAGAAACGCTGTTATGCACGAAAGGCAGGTATTGCTCGCTTTTGAAAATAAGAGGTGGACCGATCTGGTTAGTACCGGGTAGGCAAAGCAAGTGCTGAATGTCCAGGGTGTAAAAATCAAAGCAGATCAACAAGCTTATTATTAGCCGTCACCAACTTCTGTTATGGCCGGCTTTCTTGTGTCTTTTTATAACGTTTTGGATACCAGGTTTTTGTTTCTTGTTCCGCAGTCAGAAATTTTGGTCGATCCTGCGGTTTAAGCGAAACCCTGGTTATAAAAAAAAATATTTTACTATTTTAAAAAGCGATCCTATCTTCATGCAATTATTACCATCTGTGCAAAGATCAGGGCTGCTTTAGAAAAGGTAAGGTCTGCAAAATATCAGATCCGCAATGCCAGCTGATATTTGATCTGAATACATACTTATTATACACCTAATGATGATAAAAAAAATCGCTTGTATGCCTAAAACGGCTGTTCTGTTTTTGTTGCTTCTGTTTTTATTTGCTCATGACGTTTTGTTAGCTGCCGATAAGGGCGCTTCAATAGTCGGCTTGGAAGTTGAGTATACCAGCACACCGATTGGTATTGACGTTAAAACGCCCCGGTTTAGCTGGCAAATGTTGGCGCCTGAGGGATCCCGGGAGTATAGTCAAACGGCCTACCAGGTAACGGTCAAAGATGCCACGGGCAAGTTAGTTTGGAACAGCAATAAAGTAAAAAGCGGCATAGCTTTAGGAATTGTTTACACAGGAAGCCCGCTTAAAGGTACCACGAGGTATACATGGACAGTAAGAGCCTGGGACCAGACAGGCAGGGTATCTTCAGGTACTTCATGGTTCGAAACCGGGCTCATGGATACTGGCATGTCTGGCTGGAATGGTGCTCAATGGATAGGAGGAGGGGATGGTGATTTGGTGCTTTACGCGCATTACCTGCCTTTATTTGACCTCAAATATAAGCTGACCATAGCTCCTGGCAGCAAGAGAGCGAGTGTGATTTTCGCTGCTAACGATCCCCGCCTGATGGATAGCAATAAAAATATCTTTCAGATAGCGAACAAGAAAAATGAAGCTTACTTTAAAGTAGAATTGGATATTTCTGCACTTGAAAATGGTGGCAATGCACAAATCAATATTTACCGGGCTGGCTATTCTAATGGGGATATCGCTGGTAAGGTAATTAAAAGTTTTCCTGTCAAGCCTGATGTGATCGGCAAGGGCAATCAAAACAAGGCGCATCAATTTCTGGTTCATAATGAATATGGTACCCTAACGTTGTCTGTAGACAACGATAAATCATTCTTTATACCAGAAGAGGTAAAAAATGAACCTGCCCCCGGAGGGTTTCCCACCGGAAATCGTGGTGCCTTTGTAACCTTAAACCCCCTGGGCCCCGGCCATGATGTAATCTCCTATGGCATGCTTGGTGATATTGGTTTTTCTGCCGATGCCGGGCAAAAAGCCTCTTTCTCTGATCTTGCGGTATCTAACATTCGCATGCCGGGGAATATTTTATTCAAAGAAGATCTCGGCAACTCCGGATATAAAGGGATATTTAAAACTGATGCCAGCGATCCAGGATCGGGTTTAACCATCAAAGACGGGGCATACCAAATTAACGGTGGAAGCAATGGTGCTTTTATAGTTGCAGATCCAAGCCATAACGCCATGCCTATGTTGAGGGCCAAATTTGATGCAGCGAACAAAAGCATAGCCAGTGCACGGCTTTATGTTACTGCAAGAGGTATTTATGAGATTTACCTGAACGGTAAACGGGTGGGCAATGATTATTATAACCCCGGCCTTACGCAATACAATAAAACCCATCTTTATCAAACCTATGATGTAACCGGTATGGTTAGCAAGGGACCTAATGCCATAGGCGCTATGCTGGGTGAGGGCTGGTGGAGCGGTATGCTCAGTTATGGCGCTATCTGGAACCATTTTGGTGACCGGCAATCGTTATTGGCAAAACTGGTCATTACTTATGCTGATGGTTCAAAGGACGTAATCACTACGCAGGACAAAAACTGGAAATATTACAATAAAGGGCCAATCATATATAGTAGCCTCGATATGGGAGAAGTAGATGACGCTACACGGGAACAAGCAGTGAAAGATTGGAGTACGGCGAATTATGATGATCGAAACTGGCAGAAAGCAGTAGAAATTGCTTTGAAGGGAACCACCTATTCGGGAGATTCCCAGGATTTTGCGGGTAACCGGCAAACGCTTGATTTTGATCATGTTTCACTGATAGGACAGATCGGTAATTCTGCCGGTATTTATAAAATACTAACGGCAAAAAGCATGAAGGAAATTCGTACAGGAGTATACGTGTATGATATGGGGCAGAATTTTGTAGGTGTGCCTAAGATAAGGATCAAAAATGGAAGAGCCGGGGAGAAAGTCACTTTGAGATATGCTGAAATATCATACCCTGACTTAAAGGAGTCAGGTAAAAACGTAGGTATGATTATGACGGAGAACTACCGTGCCGCTTTAAGCCAGGATATTTACATCATGAAAGATGGCGATCAGGTTATACAACCACATTTTACCTCGCACGGGTACCAATATATTGAAATTACGGGTATCAAGGAACCCCTGGCACTGAATGCCGTGCAGGGCTTAGCCATCAGTTCGATAAAAAAACTGACTGCTGATTATGCTACTTCCAATCCGAAGGTGAACCAGTTATGGTCAAACCTGACCTGGTCAAACATAGATAACTTTCTGACTATCCCCACCGATTGCCCCCAAAGAAATGAGCGTATGGGCTGGTCGGGTGACATTAGTGTTTTTTCGCCAACGGCCACCTATGTTTCCAACGCAGATCAGTTTTTACGGCGGCATATGATAGCTATGCGTGACCTGCAGACGGATAAGGGACGGTTCACGGATATCGCTCCGGTAGGTGGGGGTTTTGGCGGGATTATCTGGGGCAGCGCGGGCATCACGGTGGCCTGGGAAGCTTATCAGCAATATAATGATATATCGTTGCTGGCCGAACATTATGATGCCATGTGCAGGTATATGGCTTATATCGAGTCGACCATTGATCAGAAAACTGGCTTGAGCTCGGATGGGGTATTGGGCGACTGGCTTGGCCCGCAATATCTTCAGCTTGGCACAGCATTCCCGGTTACTGCTTATCATGTATATGATTTGGGTATCATGGCAAAGGTTGCGGGTATCTTAGGCAAAAAGGAAGATGCGCAAAAATTCAGGGAAAGATATAATGAACGCAAGGATTTCTTTAACCGGACCTTTGTAAACACAGATAAAAAAGCCGTTGGATTGGTAGGGGGAGGATTATTTGGTGGCCCGGCGAAACGGGAATTTAAGCTTTCAGATACACAAACGGCTTACGCCGTAGGTCTGGCGCTTGGAACATTCGCTGATGAAAACATATCTTATATGGTGAAAAACCTGGCTGCTGCTGTTGAACGCGAAAACAAAGACGACCAGGGCATTGTACGGTCGCCATATTCACTGATGACGGGATTTGTGGGTACAGCGGGTATCAGCAAGGCCTTGTCTGATCATGGATATAGCGGGTTGGCATACAAGATGTTGCAGAATGACAATTATCCGTCATGGCTTTACGCTATTGACCAGGGTGCCACAACCATTTGGGAAAGGTTGAATGGATATACCGTTGAGCATGGTTTTGGGGGCAATAACAGTATGAATTCGTTTAATCATTATTCGTTTGGAGCGATAGGGCAGTGGATGATGGCTTATTCCATTGGGATACAACGTGATGAGCCTGGATTTAAAAAGTTTATACTGCAACCCGAACCAGACCTAAGTGGCCAAATGACCTGGGCCAAGGGCTATTATGATTCTCCTTACGGTCGCATTAACAGCAGCTGGAAAGTAGATGGCAAAGTGTTAGTTTATAAGGCAACGGTACCGGCGAATACATCGGCTACTTTATATCTTCCAGCTGTTAATGTAAAGTCCGTATCTGAAAGTGGTAAACCAGTTTCGGGTATAAAGGGTATCAGCTTTGTCAGGTTTGAAGGAAATAAAGCGATATATAAATTGGGGCCTGGAAGCTATGATTTCAAATCGAAGCTATAGGGCTTTTCAGATCAGGGGATTCGAGGTCAGAAGTGTCTATTTGTCGTCGTATGGGGGATAGGAAAATCAGTAAAGAGTCATTTGATTAAAGGCAGGTTTAAATAACTGCCTTTAATACTGCTTTTGCATTTAATCACTTTTTACCCATGAACAGAGAACCCAATCTGCACACGTTGATTAGTACGATGAAGCCAACGCTTAATAGTGGCGACTACCGTGAAAAAGACAATTGCAATTACCATTAACGTATTTATCGCCGTGCTGTTTATTGTTTTACCACAAGCTAAAATTACCTGAGCAAGGTCAGGAAAGGGTAAGGTCATGCTGAAAGTATTCAAAGACCGGGCAGGTTACATGTGATCCGAAATCTTGCATATATGCGTCAGCTTTCAACCATTCAAAATGTATGCATTCAAAATCTGAGGGCCAGTTGGAATGAAGGGATTGCGTGTAATTACAGGAATTCTTGATATAACATTTTATTATTAAGCTGAATGACTATATTCGGTTCCCAAATTATTCAATGCGAGTAGCACATTATAAATACAGCGCCGGGCAAATATTTTTCGATTTAATCATACTACCGCTTATCATAGTTGCATTTTATATGCTTTTTATAGCGCGCTTTCCCGATCACAAACCCTGGCTTGTTTTTAGTTTTCTTTCGTTAATAATAATTGTAAGGTTCATTTATATTATGACTGCGTATTTGATCCCTTATTTAAAAGATGAAACAGTTCTGGAATTGGATAATGATAAGCTGCAGCTTTTTCTAAAAGGGAAATTGCTGCTTCAAGTTCCCAGGGATGTTGCCTATTGGAAAGATATAGCCGAAATTAACTTTACCTCTCCGGATAAGGGGGCGCCTGTTATAAGTTTTATAATGAAGGACAAAAACACTTTCGGTTTTCGCACCAGGTATATTGCTGCAGATGCAAGCGATATTTATGGCACGATAATGTGGTATTTCCGAAATCAACAAAATGCATCTTCCGGGCAGGCGATTACTAATGGTGAATGATGTGGCTTTTGCCTTTTTCTTACATTTTCAGTTGAGCTCGCAGGCAAAGTATCATTAAATAAAAAGCTTCAAATCTTTCAATTTGAAGCTTTTCTTTGTGGTGCCATTTGGATTAGAACCAAATATGTACTATTACTTCACGCCGGCTCCCGCTTGCACAATTGACGGCACATTGGCAGCAGGATCAAGAATAGCGCTATAAGAATAATCCGGAACCCAATCTGAAATGGCGGATGTGATGTTGTTGAGACCGCAATTTAAATAAATATTGGTGGTAACGCCGCTGAAATAACCTACAGGATCACCATCAAGATTTGTTGTAAGCGGTTTATTACATCCTGAAAAATATTCATTATCTGTTCTTACAGTGGCGCCATATCTCGCACCTATTGAATAGCCTCCGTTATTTAAATGGTAATTGTTAAACATGTGTATGTTGCCAAAAATCAATGAAGGCTCTCTTTCGCTTACATTATACCAAAAGTTATGATGCATAGTTACATGTAACAGATCTTTATTAGCGGCGACTGCGTCAGCTGTTAAAGCTCCTATAAGAACAGACAAGTTGGTATCGTGAAATTTACTCCAGGATATGGTTATCAAATCAGCACCTTCGGTAACAACTATATCCTTACCCCAATAATCCCAGCCATGACTACGATCAGTTGAAAAATCACAATGATCTATCCATATATGGTGAGACCTGAACTTTACACAAACGGAGGATTCAGTTACGTAATTTTTCAGGATTAAGTTCTGTAAAATAACGTTGTTTACAGTAAACAGATATAAATTCACACCTTCTAATGTGCCCCCTGATTCGCCAATAATAGATGTATTGGAGCCGACGTAAACAGGGTCATATCCTGCACCTTTAATGATGCCGCTAACGTAAACGGTTTTTGGAGTTGGACCTGCAACAGCCGCTCTAAAGTCTGCCAAGTTTGTTACGGTTACAGCTGGGCCGATAATACCACCTGTAGTTGGTCTGTGAACGTTGGCATATCCCAGTACCTTGGAAGTTATTTCAGTTGTAGGAGTACCAACTGCATTACCTGGTTGCGTTACTGGTCCTTTTGCTATGCCTGCTATAATATAAGCGTATTTTCTGCCATTGGTCAGTGGGTTGGTGTTGTCGGATGTAGAAAAGTATATATCTGTTCCCCAATGACTAAAACTCCCTCTTCCAATTTGACGGATGTCCTCGTGAAAAGTATGGGCCGGGCCTAATTCAACATCGTTTTCGAAAACCCTGAGCGTAGATCCGGTTGGTAGCTGATTGGAATCTCCTGAGAATGGGATTGGTCCTGCTTTATAGCTATTTAAGGTGTCCAACCTTATAGTAGATTCATCGATGGGGTAAATTGCTAATGCAGCTAAAGAGCTGGTAGCGTTTCCCGTTGCGTTTAATGCAGGGGCTGAGATGTTGGGTTCTTGCTTTTTACTACAAGTACCCATAATGACAGCTACACCTACTACTAAGCACAATAAAATCACTTTTTTTATTGTTTTTTTCATTTCCATATTTTTTTTAAAGAATGTTGTTATCAAAGGAACTCCCACTTAAAAAAATTACTGTGTAAAAAACACAGTTGTAAATGTAAAACACAGTTGTGAATGTGAAAACACAGTTGTGAATGGTTTCAAAAGTACAAATAGTTCAAAAACAACGTGTATGAAACTGCTAAAGCTCTTTTTATTGTGAACTTTGGTTGTAAAACAGGTGTAAAACCTACACACTTCATGGCGCAAAATTGGACAATTTGACCTCTCTGATCCATTTTCAAATTTTTTTATCCACATAGTTTGACACATTTTTGGTGCGGCGAAGAGCTTAGTAAGCAAAAAAAGGCGAGGTATGTGCAAACTAAATAGGGGCAATCCACCAGGTGCATGTGAAGATTGAAAAGCAGCCGGGGCATTAGGCAGCAGCGACGCAATAGATGCTATGCTGGCTAAATATGATAAATAAAAGCTCTTCTGTAAACTGTGCCTGATTTTGAAACCAAATTGTTGATATTATCGTTTAAAAGATTAGTTGAATACCCGCAGCCTGCTCCTATCGATTAATATCACGTATTCATCGATACTATCATGTTTTATTTTATCAGGACTTGTATGTTAGTTTTATATAATATAGATATACTGATGGCCCTAATTATATTGGCGATAATAATTTTTTGCAGTTGTGTGGTATGTTTAATCGCAGTTCGGTTTCTTCCCGGTGCCGATGACCGCGATTGATGATATTCTGATTCCTGCCCGCTTCCTTTTTTTAAACTGAGCTTCGGCCGGTGGGTTATTCTACCTATTTCCCTGTTGTAAATAAAGATATTTTAATTGCATTCCTGGAGTTGCCTGAAAGCTATTGATGCAAAGGGGCAAGTTATAAGTGTTTTGCATCTATGCATAATCGTTCCTGCGTTGATATTTTCAAACAAGTATTCATTGTGTGTAATTTTAGTAATTAGGTTTTGTTTATAAATAAAATTAGGTAAGACTAATTATTTTTATTTGTTATATATTTGCAAATAAACAAGCCTTATAAATAAAATGAAAGTACTATACCTGCTATTGATGTTATGTATACCAGCCGCACTTAAAGCCCAAAATGGGGTGTTAAAAGGCAGGTTAGTAACCGGAAGCGAACCCCTTGCTTATGCAAGCATTGTATTAACCGGCACAACAATAGGTACAACATCTGATGAAAAAGGCTATTACAACCTTAAAAATATTTCTCCGGGCAACTATGAAGTTTCTTTTTCGGCAATAGGATACCTTCCCGAAAGGCTTAAAATAGCTATCCATACGGGCCAAGCCACAGTTTTGCACGTCAATCTGAAAGAAAATAGCTCTAAACTGAATGAGGTAGTTATAACAGGGGTATCACGGGCTACAGAACTGCGCCGCAACCCGGTGCCAATTGCGGTAATGACCAAAAAGGAAATGAACGAGAACGTAAATAATAACATTATTGACGCTATAGTAAAAGGGGTGCCCGGTGTAAACGCGGTTACTACCGGGCCAAATATTTCTAAGCCATTTATTAGAGGACTGGGCTATAACAGGGTATTAACCTTGTATGATGGCATCAGGCAGGAGGGACAGCAATGGGGAGATGAACACGGCATCGAAATAGATCAGTACGGAATTGGCCGCGCTGAAGTAATCAAGGGGCCAGCAAGTTTAACCTATGGCTCTGATGCTATAGCCGGAGTGATCAACCTGATCCCTGCAATACCCGCCGGGGCCGATAGCGTATTAAAAGGAGATTACGTTACAGATTATCATACCAATAATGGCATGATTGGCGTATCGCTGGGTTTAGCCTATAAAAAGGTGGACTGGAAGTATGCATTCAGGGCCACGGCTAAAATGGCTCATGATTACCGCGATAAAATTGATGGACTGGTATACAATACCGGTTTCAGGGAATATAATTTATCGGCGATGGCAAGGGTTGATAAAAAATGGGGTTATTGGCAAATAGCCGCTACGCTGTATGATAACCGGCAGGAGATCCCAGATGGCAGCCGCGATTCGCTCAGCAGGGAGTTTACCAAACAGGTAAATGAAATTGCTCATGACGATATTAAAAACAGACCTATCGCAAGCCCTGATGAATTAAGCTCCTATTCCATTGCGCCGCTTCATCAGCGTATTCAGCATTATCGCGTTTATACGCATAACCAGGTAAAATTAGGCAATGGCAGCCTGGATGCCTCGTTGGGTTTGCAGCAAAGCATCCGCAGGGAATATAACCACCCTACGTTAGCGCAGCAGGCAGGTTTATATGTAGTGCTTAACACCCTTAATTATGATTTGAAATACAATTTACCTGCCATTGGCGGCATTGAAAGTACCATTGGCGTTAATGGTATGTATCAGGCCAACCGCAGTAAAGCAGCTACAGATTTTCCCATTCCCGATTATAATTTATTTGATGCCGGTACATTCCTGTTCGCCAGGAAAAGCATTGGCAAGCTTGATGTATCCGGTGGTATCCGGTATGATAACCGCCACATCCGGTGGAAAGATTTTTATGTAGGCCCTAACCCGCAAAACGGGTTTGAACAGCAGGTTAAATTACCCGATACCGCAGGCGCGCATTTACAATTTCCGGCATTTAAACATGTTTACAAAGGTTTCTCGGGCAGCCTGGGATTAACCTACAACATCAGCGAGCGGTTGCTGGTAAAAGCAAATATAGCCAGGGGGTATCGCGCACCAAACATTACCGAGATAGGCTCAAACGGGCTTGATCCGGGTGCGCATATTGTTTACCTGGGCAATCGTGGCTTTAACCCCGAGTTTAGCCTGCAGGAAGATATCGGCATTATTTCCTATTTAAAAGATGTTGACCTCATAGCGGAGTTTTTTAACAATCACATTGATCATTATATCTACCAGGCAAAACTCACCGATGCCGATGGTAAGCCGGTGGTTATTGTTGCGGGCAACAGTACTTATGTGTACCAGCAATCAAAAGCGCGACTTTACGGCGCGGAATTTACAGCTAACCTGCACCCGCATAGTATAAAATGGCTGGCGTTTAATAATAGCCTGGCTTATGTTACCGGGATTAACCAAAATGAGCAGTTGATCAGTAAATCAAATGGTGCGGCAAAATACCTGCCTTTTATCCCGCCACTGCACATAAGATCTGAGTTAAAGGTTACTTTACAGAAAGCGTACGGTGTTTTTTCAAAAATCTGGTTTAAAACAGAAGCTGACGCCTATATGGCCCAAAAACGTTTTTATGCTTTGGATAATACTGAAACAGCCACACCTGGTTATACCCTTATAAATATTGGGGCCGGCACAACCATCAAGGGGAAATCAGAAAAAACTTTCTGCGAGCTTTATTTCCAGGTTGATAATTTGTTTGATACGGCCTATCAATCCAACCTGAACAGGCTAAAGTATTTTGAGTACTATACAAGTTCGCCAAATGGGCGCCTGGGCATTTACAACATCGGGCGCAATATGAGCTTTAAAGTAATATTCCCTTTTTAAGTGGCCTTAAAAATGGGAGAGAGCAATTCTTAAAAATTTCGGGATTTAATTTAACTGGGCTATAATTTACAATAACTGTATCTTTATAGTGATAAGGGTCAATTAATTACCAAAATGAAAAATTCCGATATCACAGATCCGCTATTTCGCGAGGCCGTAGAAGCTATTGACCGGGGCGATGTAATGTTGTTGAAAGATCTTATAACCAAAAATCCACAATTGGTAAGTGACAGATTGAACTACCCCGAACCCGGGTATTTTAAGGATCCATACTTGCTTTGGTTTATTGCAGACAATCCTATCCGTAGTGGTAAATTACCCACTAATATTGTGGAGATTACCCAACTGCTCATTAAATTTTTAAAAAAGGAAGCCAGCGATACCGTGCAAATGCAACTGGATTATACGCTGGGGCTGGTTGCAACCGGGCGAATACCCAAAGAGTGCGGAGTGCAAATTGAACTGATAGATTTGCTGATTGACGCGGGCGCAAAACCCGGCGGTGGTTTAGGCGCGCTGGCACACGGAAATTTTGAAGCAGCCGCGCACCTTGTTGCACGCGGAGGTAAACTTACACTGGCTGTGGCAATTGGTCTTGATAGGATGAATGATGTGATGAAGATGACGGCAACTGCAGGTAAAGAAGAATTGTTGCTGGCATTGGCCGTGGCCGGTTTTTATGGCAAGCCCAAAATGATAGCCTATTTATTGGGCCTGGGGGCCGAACCCAACGGCTATCCTAAAAATAATGCAGGCTTTCATACACATGCCACCCCCTTGCACCAGGCTGTATCTTCGGGCTCGCTGGATGCTGTAAAACTACTTGTTGAAGCAGGCGCACGCCTTGACGTAAAGGATTTGATTTATGACGGTACACCACTTGACTGGGCAGAACACATGCAAACGGGCGAAAACCTGGATGATGAGGCAAAACAGGATTTTAAATTAATTGCCGATTACCTGAAAGAAAAGTAAGCATCGGGATACAAAGCATCCTCCCAACATCGTGCTTACTTTATATGAAGATTGCTTTATTGGCCAATAAAACTAAAGTATTGGATGCGAATTATTGTCCGCTAATCCCATATTCCTCAATTAGCTTCAGCGCTTTTTCATGATCCTCTAAAGCTACTACAACTTTGGCAGCTACAGATCCTCCTGCTTCTACCAGCCATGGGGCAATACTGCTCATGAACTCATCTTGTACAAAAGCCTGGATGCCTTCCTGTTCAAGCATGCCCTGTATCATACCGGCATCAACTGGCGAACCTGCAAATACTATTACTGGGTCCTGGTTATTATTGGTTTTCATTTTTAGATTGGTTTATCAAATGTTAGGGGTTTATTAGCATAGGTTAATAACTTTTATTAGCCTGTAATATTGTTAAATTTCTCCCCGTATCCACTTTTACTATTACCTTTATGGCACTTGATAAGCTATATTTATGCCGTTCCCGATAAAAAAAGTTGTGTTAAAAACGCTCAAAATATTTGGCGTTACCCTGGTGAGTTTGTTAGCCTTAATGTTTTTGCTACCCTATCTTTTCCCGCAAACCATCACCAATAAAATAAAGCAATGGGCGGGTGGTAGTATCAATGGTAAGCTCAATTTTTCGGGAACCAGTCTTTCATTCTTTAAAAAATTCCCGGCGCTTACCCTTACGCTGAATGATTTTTCGCTCAACGGCAGCGCGCCTTTTCAAAACGATACACTGGTAGGCGCCCAGGAGGTTTCACTGGCTATTGATCTGTCGTCGGTATTTAAAAGCAAGATCAATATCAACCGCATTTATTTAAGTAAGGCAACCATCAATATCCAGGTAGATAGTGCCGGTCGTGCCAATTACAACGTATATAAAGCAAAAAACGCGCAGCCTGCACAGGCAGCAGATACTGCAAGCGCTTCGTTAGGTATTGAGCAAATATTAATTGAGAAAAGTCATTTGGTTTACAATGACAGATCAATGCCCATGCTGCTTGATGCCCGCGACTTTAACTACAAAGGCAGCGGCGACCTTACCAAAGATGTTTTTGACCTTTATACCCATACCGAGATCGGTTCTGTTGATTTTACTTACGCCGGGCAACCTTATATCTACCATAAAAAAGTAAATGCCGACCTGGTTACCAGCATTAATACCAAATCACTGGCGTTTGTATTTCAAAAAAATAACCTGTTAATTAACCAGTTACCGGTTGATTTTAAAGGTCGGTTTGAGTTTTTGAAAGATGGTTATGATATGGATTTCAGGATAAGGAGTGATCAAAGCGACCTTAGTGATATTTTTACCGCCCTGCCTGCCCAATACGCCAAATGGACGGATGATACCGAACTAAACGGTACCGGTAAAATAACCATGTCGCTCACAGGTAAATACATCGCCTCAAAAAAACAAATGCCCGATCTGGATTTCAGTATGAAGATCAGGGATGGTTATATCGCTAATAAAAATACGCCCGAGCCTGTAAAGAATCTTTTTCTTAACATGAACGCTAAGTTGCCGGGTTGTAACCCGGATAGCCTTAACCTCAATATCGATTCGGTATATTTCAACATCGGGAAGGATTATTTTGGCTCGGTGATCAAGGTAAAAGGTATCAAATCGCCAACTGTTTTTGCCAAGATCAATACCGAGATCGACCTGGAGAAATGGAACAAGGCCTTTGGTGTTAAAGCATTTGATGTAAAGGGCAGGTATTCGCTGCACATGATAGCCGAGGGTAAATATGCCACCGGGATAAGAAAAACCGGCATAAGGCATCATATAGATACGGTGATAACCAGTATCCCCAAATTTACGCTGCACTCAGGTTTCAGGAATGGATATTTTAAATACGCCAAACTGCCCGAAGCCATGAAAAACATCAGCTTTAACCTGGATGCCAGTTGTCCCGACAGTAACCCGGCGCATGCCACCATGGCCATGACCAACCTTAATATCAATGCTCTAAATAACTACATTAAAGGTTATTTAAAAATGAGCAATACAGCGGGCGCCATGATTGATGCCGACTTAAAAGCCAAGTTTAATTTAAGCGATATCAAACAGTTTTACCCGGTGGATAGTATTGACCTGCGCGGCAACCTGGATGCAGATGTACAAACCCGGGGCAGGTATATCCCGGCGCGAAGGATTTTCCCGGTTACCAATGCGCAGATAGATTTGCACGGCGGCTATATCCAAACCAAATACTACCCGCATCCACTGCAAAATATAGAGATAAGCACGGCTATCAGCAATAATACGGGCTCGTTAAAAGGATTGAAGGTGAACATTAAACCGGTTTCATTCACGTTTGAGGGGCAGCCATTTATGCTTAAAGCCAACCTGAAGAATTTTGATGACCTGGATTACAGCATCAAATCGCAGGGATCGCTGGATATTGGTAAGGTTTACAAAGTGTTTGCCATAAACGGTTACAACGTTAAGGGGTTGATCACTACCAATTTATCTTTAAAAGGTAAGCAAAGCGATGCCACGGCGGGCAGGTATGATCAGCTGGCTAACTCTGGCACAATGAAGGTTAAGGATATCGCGCTTACTTCAGATCTGTTCCCTAAACCGTTCCTGATTAAAACTGGCCTTTTCAGCTTTAACCAGGATAAAATGAAGTTTGATCAGTTTACGGCCAACTATGGTAAATCGGTTATTGTGCTTGATGGCGCGCTATCAAACGTGATAGATTACGCCCTTAAACCAAACTCGCCGTTAAAGGGGGAATTTAAACTAACAAGCGGACTTATTATCGCTGATGATTTTATGGCCTTTGCGAGTGGGCCGTCAACGCCCAAAGCTGCAAAACCGGGCGTGATCCTGGTACCCGCCAACCTCGATTTGAATTTTACTGCCGATGTAAAAACAGTGAAATACAATGGCCTCGATATTAATGATGCCAAAGGGCAGATGAGTATCAGCAATGGGCAGATTGTTTTAAAACAAACAGGCTTTACTTTGATAGGCGCCCCGGTAGTAATGGATGCTACCTATGGCAGCATAAGCCCGCAAAAAGCTTATTTTGATTATCATATTGATGCTAAAGAGTTTGATATAAAACGCGCATACCGCGAGGTAAAACTATTTCATGACATGGCCACATCCGCAGCGAATGCAGAAGGGATTGTATCCTTGGATTATAAGCTGAGCGGTAAACTTAACAGCGATATGAAGCCGGTATATCCGTCACTAAAGGGTGGGGGCGTACTATCTGTTAAAAAGGTAAAAGTAAAAGGCTTTAAACTGTTTAGCGCAGTAGGTAAACAAACCGGGCGCGATAGTTTGGGCGGCAAAAATGATGTGAGTAAAGTAGATATTAAGTCAACCATCGCCAATAATATCATCACTATTGAACGCACCAAAATGCGTATGGCCGGTTTCCGCCCGAGGTTTGAGGGGCAGGTAAGTTTTGATGGCAAGCTGAACCTGCAATTCCGTCTTGGCTTGCCGCCGCTGGGTATTTTCGGCATCCCGATGACCATCACTGGCACACAGGACAAACCAATTGTACACCTGGGTAAAGGGAAAAAAGAGGATGAGCTGAAGGAAACGGAGGAGTAGATGATGTCAAATGTGCAGATGTGCGGATTTAGGTGTGCAATGATGCTGTGGGTATCAAAGAAGCCCGTCATTGCTGTAAGGGTTTAGTAATTCGGTAACAGAATCAGGTATTTTTATTTGTTGTTTAGGGTGACCATATCAATAGGTTTTTTACCATCGATGCCCTGATGTGGCCGTTCCCAGTTATAATAAACAAGATATTTGAGGAGTTCATCTTCCAGCTCTTCAAAGCTGTCGAAATCGGTATCTTCAATAAGGTCTTCTTTAAGCGTCCTCCAAAAGCGTTCCACCTTGCCGTTGGTTTGCGGCCGATAAGGCTGCATGTACCGCCGTTTGATGCCTGTTTCTATTAACATTCGCTCAAAAGGATGGTTCCGCTTTTGCAAACTTGTTGAAGTACCAAACTCCGGGCCGTTATCGGCAATGATCTCCTCGAACTGGATGCCGAACTCCCGTTTGAGCGCCTGCATGCAATGCATGGCAGTGAACATGGTGGTTAGCGCGGTGATGTCTTCCATCACCTGTGCCCAGGCCAGGCGGGAATAATCATCCAGCACGCAAAGCAGATATAACCTCCTGTTTTGCCCTCTGATCACACTTTTACTCAGGTGATGACAGTCGATATGTCCTAACTGGCCCATGTGTTCTTTAATGATCTTTCGTTTTACCTCCCGGTCTGCCTGCTTTAAACGGTTACGATTATGTCGCTTAAGGATATTATATACGCCTGAAGGAGACGGTGTAAAGTTATTTGATTTGTGTTTAAGCTGGTTAGTGATTTCAAATTTATTGCAACCCCGATCCCGCAACTGCAATACCTGCTGCTCATCCTCTGGTGATGGTCTGCGGCTACCATATTTAGGGCCGCGTTTGCCTGGCAGCAAGTCAAGTTCATTACCCGACTGCTTATACAGATTGTAATACTTTAAAAAACTCCGGGGATCGGTATTATGGGCACAATAAAAATCTTTGGCAAACCTGAAAGACGGATGTTCCCCGCGTTTTACCTGCTCATATTCCCCGATCAGGAAACGATACTTATTTAAATAATTACGTTTTAAAGTGAGGTCATTGTTAATGTTACGCATAACGTTTAGCTTTATTCTTTAAAGCTAATTCTGTTACCGAATTAGTTGACCTTTACAATTGCGAGGTACGAAGCAATCTCCAAATAGGCAGATCGAACTTACATAGCCTGCCCTGTAAAGCTTAGAGATTGCTTCGTACCTCGCAATGCCGGGCTGTTTAACAGTTTCCTATCCTGGCTTTCCGCATTCCGCATTCTGCTTTTAGCATTCCAATCTTACATCCCGGCTATGATCCGTTTACGGTGTTCTTTGCCCCATTTGTACAATTCAAGAATTACGTTATCCAACGAATGTCCATATTCGGTAATTGAATATTCAACCACCACCGGTACCGAATCATAAACAGTGCGCTTTATGAGCTGGTTCATTTCAAGCTCGCGCAATTCTTTGGATAGCATCCTGTCTGTTATTTTCGGGATCTCTTTTGCCATCTCCCCAAATCTTTTGTTACCGAACGTTAATGAGATCAAAATTGGCAGTTTCCATTTGCCGTTTAATACTTCTATCGCATCTGTTACCGGCAATAACATACTGGTGCACTTGCCGTGAGTTTTAACTTCTCCTATTTCCATTTCTTCCTGTTCGAGGGTTAACTATACCAAAGGATAGCGCTATCCTTTGGTATAGTACTTACTATTGTATAGCAAATGTAAATACCTTTGAGTTGTAAATGAAAAATAAAATAACATGAAAAAAATTCTGAACATCGTTACCAGCGTTAAGGGAAGCGAATCTTTTAGTATCAAATTATCAGCTGCCATATTAGAAAAACTATCATCGGTTTATCCAAACAGTGAAGTACATACCCGTGATTTGGCCAACGCTCCTTTGCCGCATCTGGAAGAGACACAATTTGCCGCCTTTCAAACACCTGGAGAAAAGCGCACGGATGAGCATAATGAAGCCATCAAACAATCGGATGAGGCCATAAAAGAGCTGATGGAGGCTGATGTTATTGTAATTGGTGTGCCTTTATACAATTTTGGTATTCCATCAACCTTAAAGGCCTGGATTGATCATATTGCAAGGGCTGGTGTTACCTTTAGCTATGAAACGGGTGCACCCAAAGGATTGGTCATCAATAAAAAGGTTTACCTGGCTATTTCATCAGGTGGTGTATATTCAGAGGGGCCGATGAAAAGCTATGATTTTACAGAATCATATTTGAGAGCAGTTTTGGGTTTTATAGGCATGACAGATGTTTCTGTTTTTAGGGTAGAGGGGATATTTGTGCCGGCGCTTGCGGCTACAGCAATGCCAAAAGCTTTGGAAAGTGTTACTACTCACGCTTTTTAAAAATAGGGCGATTGGAAACCCGCTGTGCTATGTCAAAGATATTGAGCAGCGGGTTCTTTATTTTTAACCCTCTTTACGCTTTAAAAGATTCATCAGTTTGCAATGCCCATTTTTCGAGCTTATTAACCACGTCGTCTAATTTAAAGGGCTTGCTTATATAATCATCCATACCCGCATCCATACAAATCTTTAAGTCGGTTTGGAGTGCATTTGCGGTCATGGCTATAATAAAGGGGCGTGTTGGGAAGCGTTTCTTTATTATTTGGGTGGCTTCCAGCCCATCCATTTTGGGCATTTGTACATCCATCAAAATAATATCGAATGTTTTTTTATTAACTAAATCCAGGGCTTCAAGTCCGTCTCCCGCCAAATCTGCCTCATATCCTAATTTACTCAAAACCTTCAGGATCAATTTTTGGTTCATCGGGTTATCTTCGGCAACCAAAATACTCAATGGATACCTTTGTGAAAAATTATCAGGTAGTTTATGTTTTGTAGCATCAACGTGCAACTGGTCGTTAGTAGTTGATGTTATATGCCTGCCCAATTCTTTTACAATGTGCTTGTATAAATTATTTTGTTTGGCAGGTTTGGTTAATATGGAACAAAATAAACCGGGATTATCTTTATGGAAAATGTAGCTTATCGAACTCAAAAGCATAATAGGTAATTCGGGATATTTGCCGCGTATTAAGATTGCCAGTTCAATACCATCCATAAACGGC
The DNA here is from genome assembly GCF_025362475.1 of Mucilaginibacter sp. GTDB lineage: Bacteria > Bacteroidota > Bacteroidia > Sphingobacteriales > Sphingobacteriaceae > Mucilaginibacter. The sequence continues at coordinate 1,481 of NZ_JANYGH010000013.1, read as the reverse complement.
ATTTGCATATCGGTAATAACCAGCTTGAAATCATTATTCTGCAGTAATATGTTAAGCGCCTGCTCGCCAGAGTTAGCTATTACCGGGCTTAGCTTCCACTGCTCCAGCTGGCCTTTTAAAATTCGGCAGTTGGTATCATTATCATCAACAATCAAAATTTCACTATTTTCAAAACCCTCCATATTATGGTTTACGTGGGATTTATCTGGCTGTAAACTTTTTTGGGAGTGAATGGAAAATTGGAAAGTACTTCCTTTGCCAATTTCGCTTTCCACACTAATTTTTCCGCCCATTAACTTTACCAGCTGTTCACTTATTACCAGGCCCAGGCCTGTACCTCCGTATTGACGGGTTGTTGAAGAATCAACCTGCGAAAACGCTTTAAATAACCTGTGCAGCTTATCGGCAGATATGCCAATGCCGGTATCCTTTATCTCAAAACCTAACTCAATTTGGTTATCTTCTAAAATGCTGATTAAGTGCACCGCTACATAGATTTCTCCCTTCTTGGTAAACTTAATGGCGTTACTTATTAAATTGATCAGTATCTGGCGAAGCCTTAAGCTATCGCCAATGATTTGTGCCGGCACATCGTAGTCTATCTCGTAAACCAGGTCGAGTTTTAAGTGGGCAGCTTTTAAAGCAAAAACATCAAAAACTTCTTCGATGCACGTTCGTAAACTGAAATCCTTTTCCTCCAGCTCCATATTGCCCGATTCTATTTTAGAAAAATCTAAAATATCATTGATCACCGCCAGCAGATCTTCACCACAGGTTTGGATAGACTCGGTAAAAGTTCGCTGTTCTTCATCTAAAGAGGTTTCGCCGAGTAAAGACGCCATCCCGATTACGCCGTTCATTGGCGTGCGGATTTCATGGCTCATGGTAGCCAAAAAGATGCTTTTGGCCCGGTTTGCCTCCTCGGCTTCACGGACTGATTTTTTTTCCACTTCTATTGCCCGGGCTAATTGTTCGGTACGTTCTTTAACCTGGCGCTCAAGTTCGCTTTTCTGTTTCCTGATTGAGCGCGTGCGAATGAAGTAGAATGCGGGTCCGCTGCCAGCAAAAATTAAAACTACCACCAACTTAAACCACCAGGTAAGCCAAAAAGGAGGTTTTATATAAATGATTATAGATGTGCCCTGGTCATTCCATCTGCCATCGTTATTTGATGCCTTAACCCTAAAAGTATATTTTCCTGCATCCAGGTTGGTGTAAGTGGCCGTCCGTTTATTGCTGATATAATTCCAGTCTTTATCAAAGTTTTCCAGCTTATAAGCATATTTGTTTTTTTCGGGAATGGTATAATTGAGGGCAGCAAATTCAAATGTAAATACGGATTGTTTGTAAGAAAGATTGATAGCGCTTGTTTCGCTGATATCTTTTGGGAGGATGGAGTTCTTATTTCCCGATGTTACAGGTCTGTTAAAAATCTGGAAACCTGTAATATAAACCGGGGGAATAAAGTCGTTGTCTTTTAA
>NZ_JANYGH010000067.1 GCF_025362475.1 Mucilaginibacter sp. | reverse complement strand
TTGCCTGGTAACCCTGGGCATCAAGCCTACCAGGCCGGATACCGGTTATGGATATATTCAGTATACCGAAAATACCATTAGCGAAGATTTTCATAAGGTTAAAACCTTTACCGAGAAACCTACGCTGGAGATAGCCAAAACCTTTATCCAAAGCGGCGACTTTTTGTGGAACGCGGGCATCTTTGTATGGTCGGCAAAAGCCATCGTAAAAGCATTTGATACGTATTTACCCGAGATGCACGAGATATTTACCTCTGCCAAACCTTACTATAATACGGATAAAGAAAAAACGCATATAGACAAAGCTTACCAGCATTGCACCAATATTTCGATAGATTACGGGGTGATGGAGAAAGCCGGCAACGTATACGTACTGCCATCGGAATTTGGCTGGAGCGACCTGGGCACCTGGGCATCTATTTATGACCTGGCCGAAAAGGATTACGTGGGCAATGCCGTTATCCCGTCAGATAAGGTGATCATGTATGATTCATCCAACTGCATGGTCAACGTACCCGGCGAAAAGCTGGTAATCCTTCGGGGCCTGCATGACTTTATCGTGGTGGAATCAAATAACACCCTGCTTATTTGCCCGAGAGACCAGGAGCAAAGCGTTAAACAGGTTGTAGCCGATGTGAAGAGTAAGTTTGGAACAAAGTACATTTAGGTAAGTGAATGGTTGATTGAGTGAGTGGTTTATTGAATTGATCAACCACTTGCTTTAACTTACATAAAAGACAGGCCCGCTACCATTAAACGAGGCTTGTATTTATACAAAAAAGACCGGTTCTTTTCGAATCGGTCTTTTTTAGTACTTATGCAAATCAAAACGCTCCCCATTTAGGGGGCTGGGGGGCTACACCAATATGGTTCCCGCGGCAACCGTTTCATTAGTCGCTTCATCAACCAATATCAATGATCCTGTGATGCGGTTTTTGCGATACTCATCAAAAACAAGAGGCTGAGTGGTACGCAGGCGTACACGGGCCATTTCGTTCATTTTGATATCGCCGGCATTTTCCAGCTTTTCCATTGTGTTGATATCTAATTTGTAATATACCTCTTTTATAATGGCCATTACTTCGCGCGTGGTGTTTTTAAGGTGATATTTAGCACCGGGGCGTGGGCCACGGGTGCCCATCCAGCATAGCATAACCTCAATATCCTGGCTTACATGTGGCTCACTATCGTGCTTTATTATCATATCGCCACGGCTTACATCAATATCATCCTCAAGGGTGATAGATACCGACATAGGGGCAAAGGCTTCTTCAACAGGGCCTGAAAACGTATCAATAGATTTAATAGCCGACGTTAAACCCGAAGGCAGAACAGTTATTTTGTCGCCGGGTTTAAAAATGCCACCGGCTATGCGGCCGGCATATCCCCTGTAATCATGATACTCATCTGCATGCGGGCGGATCACGGTTTGCACAGGGAAACGTGCATCGGAATGGTTTTCATCGCTGCCAATGTGAATGGTTTCCAGCGTGTGCAACAAGCTTTCGCCTTTGTACCAAGGCATATTTACAGAATCATTTACCACATTATCACCATCAAGCGCGCTGATAGGTACAAAACGAATATCTGTAACATCTATTTTGGCAGCAAAAGCTTCGTATTGTTCAACAACTTTGTTGTATGCATCTTCCGAGTAATCAACCAGGTCCATTTTATTAATGCAGACGATGATATGAGGAGTTTTTAATAACGAAGCGATAAAGGAGTGCCTGCAGGTTTGTTCAACCACGCCTTTGCGGGCATCTATCAGCACCAGCGCTAAATTGGCGGTTGATGCACCGGTAACCATATTACGGGTGTATTGAATGTGCCCTGGAGTATCGGCTATGATAAATTTACGTTTTGGTGTAGCAAAGTAACGGTAGGCTACATCAATAGTAATGCCTTGTTCCCTTTCAGATCGCAGACCATCGGTGAGCAATGAAAGATCGATATGCTGTAATCCTTTTCTTTCGCTCGATTGTTTTACGGCTTCCATCTGGTCCTCAAAAATGGATTTGGAGTCGTAAAGTAATCGTCCTATGAGTGTGCTCTTTCCGTCATCTACGCTGCCGGCTGTTGTAAAACGTAATAGTTCCATAATTCAATGTGTGGTTCCTGTAGGTATCCCACGTTATATTTAAGCTAAAAAGCTAATTGACTAATTTAAAAATAACCCTGTTTTTTTCTGTCTTCCATAGAGGTATCTGAGCGCTTATCATCGCTGCGGTTACCACGCTCGGTACTGCGGGTGGCTGATACTTCGGCTACAATTTTTTCCAGGGTATCCGCGTCAGATTCAATACCGCCGGTAATGGTAATATCACCTAACGTACGGAAACGCATTAGTTTATTCTCCACAGATTCGCCCTCACGCAGTGACAAAAATTCCGAAGCTGGTAACCAGGTGCCATCGCGGTAAACAGCATTACGGTTATGTGCGAAGTATAAGGAAGGGATATCTATATTCTCCTGCAGTATGTAGTTCCAGATATCCATTTCGGTCCAATTACTTATCGGAAACACCCTGAAATGCTCGCCCATACGTTTGCGGCCATTAAAGATGTTCCACAATTCGGGACGCTGATTTTTAGGATCCCACTGGCCAAACTCATCACGGTGCGAAAAGAAACGTTCTTTTGAACGGGCTTTTTCTTCATCGCGACGGGCGCCACCAATAGCAGCATCAATTTTATGATGTTCGATGGTATCTAATAAGGATACTATCTGCAACTCATTTCTGCTTGCATTAATACCACTTTCTTCAACCGCACGGCCTTTATTGATAGCTTCCTGTACCGAGCCGACGATTAGCTGCACTCCAAGTTTTTCAACCAGTTTATCCCGAAACTCCATGGTCTCCGGGAAATTATGCCCGGTATCTATGTGGATAAGGGGCATAGGTATTTTGGCCGGCCAGAAGGCTTTTTGGGCCAGGTGGGTAACCACGATAGAGTCTTTACCGCCCGAGAACAGTATAGCAGGACGATCAAACTGGGCAACCACTTCCCTTATTACGTAAATGGCTTCTGATTCTAATTCCTGCAGATGAGTAAGATAATATTTGTGCATGCTAATTTAAAACTCCGCTAAATCCACCTAAATAGTAGTGTTTAGCAATCAAACTGCAATATTAGCAATTTTATGCTAATGTTGCGGTGATTAAATGGATTTTAAGTTTAATACATTGATGGAAACTGAATATTGATTCTCAGTATCATGCATTAATTTGAGTTATCATTTGAGCAATAACATCCGGGTTGCCGGCATCAAACCAAATAAATGACGTATCTTTTCTAAACCAGGTGAGCTGTCTTTTGGCAAAACGCCGGGTATTTTGCTGAATCATTTCAATAGCTTTTTGAAGGGTAAGCTTGCCATCAAAATAATCAAAGATCTCGGAATATCCTACGGTGTTTAATGCGTTTAAATCACGATAAGGCATCAAGGCGGTTACTTCTGCCAATAAACCCTGCTGCATCATGATGTTTACACGATCATTAATGCGTTGGTACAGTATTTCGCGCGGGAGATTTAAAGCCAGTTTTATAATATTGAATGGGCGCTTATTAACTGTGGATTGCCTGTAAAAGGATATGGGTTTGCCCGAGCTTTCAAAAACTTCCAATGCCCTTATGATTCGTTGTGGATTACTTAGGTCAACCTCGGCGTAATAAACGGGATCAACAGCTTTTAATTTTTCCTGCAAGTGGGTTAACCCTTTTTCCTCCAGTTCCTGGTTCAGCTTTTCCCTTGTGTTTGGATCGGCAGTTGGCAGATCGTCAAAGCCCTCGCAAATTGCTTTGATATAAAGCCCCGAGCCACCTGCCAAAATAACATGGTCATGTATTTTAAAAAGTTCGTCAAGCAAAGCAAGGCCCTGTTTTTCAAAGTCGCCAACAGAGAAAGGCTCATTTATGGAATGTGAATCAATAAAATAATGCTTAACCTGGGCCAGTTCTGCTGCATTGGGTTTTGCGGTACCAATACTCATCTCCCTAAAAAACTGCCTCGAATCGGCCGATACTACAACAGTATTATAATGCTTTGCCAATTCAATAGCGGCAGCTGTTTTACCCACAGCTGTAGGGCCAGCAACTACTATGAGGTTTTTAGGAGTGGGTTGAGGCATGAGGATATTATTCAGTGAAATAAAAATTCATTACTTGTAATAAAGCATTTGCAAAAAAAAATTGTCATCCTGAACGTAGTGAAGGATCTATTCGCAGACTTTACAGGGCGAATAACAGATTCTTCACTACGTTCAGGATGACATAGCTTTAACGCGTCGTTGCGCTTTCAGTATTCACTGGATTTTTAACTCGCAATGACAGGTATAAGTATCTTTATAACTTATATTAATAATCATCACCACCGCGGTGTGGTTTATCGTCATCCTCGAAGCCTTCATCATCAGAGAATTCATTGCCGAATTCATCATCTTCTTCCTCTTCGGCCTTTTCTTCGGGTAGGTCTGTTTCAACATCTGTAACTTCAGAGAAGTCTTCTGCATCTTCGGGATTGAATGCCATCTCGTTTAAAAAGTCGAAATCTTCATCAGGCGCAGCTGTAGCCGTAGGGGTGAATACATTGCCAAACTGTTTTGGTGCTTCACCAACAGATTTAATTACAGCCGGATATGTGGTGCCCGGTGTATCATTAAGAATGATCTTCATCAGTTCTACGTGAAAATCAAACGGGCGATCAAAATTGAACGTGTAATAAAATTTCTGGTGCGGATCGTCAATAAAGCTTAATAGTTTTACATTGCTCATCAGCGATATGCCACGATCTTTTCTTTTTTGATTAGGCAAATAGGTTATTTCTTCACCTTTGGTCCATTGATCATTGCTGATATAAAACGATGAAGAAAATTCGGGATTATAACCGGTTGACTGGTGTATTGCGCGGTGTAAATCTTCGAAAGTTTGATTCGATTTCACATCAATCTCTCTCATCACGTCATCATAATCTTCGAAAGTAACCCTGAACCTGTATAGTGCCATTGTTTTAGTAAATTTTTAAAATGGGGACAAAAATAGTGTTTTAATTTAATTTGAACTTGCCACAACTTTTAAGCCAATTTCTAAGCCTTTGGCAATTGTGTAATTAATGGCAGCCTCACGTTCGTTAGGAATCTCGCCTTCTAAAATGGCTTCGCGGATCTGGTTTTTGATAATTCCTACTTCACGGCCTTCTTTTATACCAAAAAGCTGCATAATATCTACCCCGGTAACCGGTGGCTGCCAGTTTCTTATGCTATCGCGCTCCTCAACATCTTTTAATTTTTGTTGAACAAGCTCAAAATTGTTACGATATTTTTTTACCTTATATTCATTTTTTGTGGTGATGTCTGCTTTACACAACAACATTAGTCCTTCAATGTCATCACCGGCTTCAAAAAGTAATCTGCGTACAGCTGAGTCTGTTACGATGGATTGTGATAATACAATAGGACGCAAATGCAGCTGAACGAGTTTTTGCACCTGTTTCATTTTTTCGTTTAGCGGCAGTTTTAACTGTGCAAATATTTTAGGCACCATGCGCGCTCCCCGATCTTCATGCCCATGGAATGTCCATCCGTGACCGGGTTCAAAGCGCTTGGTTGCGGGTTTGGCAATGTCATGCAAAATGGCAGCCCAGCGTAACCAAAGGTCGGTAGTGGTGGTGCAAATGTTATCTAGTACCTGCAGCGTATGGTAAAAATTATCTTTATGACCTTTGCCGTCAATATAATCAACTCCGTAAAGAGCGGTCATCTGCGGAAAGATTTTATGCAGCAAGCCTGTATCAAACAAATAGTTAAAACCGATTGATGGAACAGGCGAGAGGATGATTTTATTCAACTCGTCGGTTACACGTTCCTGTGATATGATGCTGATCCGATCGACGTTGTTTTTAATAGCCGCCACAGCAATATCATCAATCCTGAAATTAAGCTGTGAAGCAAACCTGATAGCCCGCATCATGCGCAGGGGATCGTCAGAAAAAGTCTCAGCAGGATTAAGGGGCGTCCTGATCAGTTTATGTTCCAGGTCGGCTAAGCCGTTGAAGGGATCAAGAAGCTCGCCAAATGTTTCTGGATTGAGAGAGAGGGCCAGCGCGTTAATAGTAAAATCACGGCGTTTTTGGTCGTCTTCCAGGGTTCCGTTCTCTACAATGGGCTTGCGGGAATCCCGGCGATATGATTCTTTACGCGCACCAACAAATTCAATTTCCAGGTCCTTGTATTTGAGTGATGCGGTACCAAAGTTTTTATAAATGGCAACCTTTACTTTGAGTTTGGCGCCCACTGCCTCGGCAAATTCAATACCATTGCCAATAATTACAATGTCAATATCTTTTGAAGGTCGGCTTAAGAAAATATCGCGTACAAAGCCACCAATGGCATACACCTGTACATGATGTTGTGCAGCAAGTTTGGATATAACAGAAAATACAGAATGCTGCAGATGTTGTTTCATAGAAACTCTAAATTCTAAGTTCTAAATTCTAAATTTTAGGCTTTGAAGCAAAGTGCAAAGGTAAGGTTAAATTCCAAACTCCAATTTCTAAATCCTAAATCTATAATCTGAACTCCCGAAACAAGACTTTCTGCCGTTATTTTCAAACTTTAAGTCTACCTTCTGATAAACTCAAAACGACCATCGGGAGCAAGCTTCATAATGGTTGACGGGGTTTTGATTTCCTTACTATGCTGATCTATGTCAACCACATAATCAACCCCATCTATAATCTCCTGGTCAATTTGTGAAAAGTATTGGGGCGAGGGTTTGCCGCTGATATTGGCCGATGTAGATACCAAGGGTTTGCGCAAGCGCTGTATAAGCTGCTGGCAAAACTGGTGACTTGTAACCCGTATAGCTATACTGCCATCAGCAGCTATTATTGAAGGTGAAACATTTTTAGCACCCGGCATTACCAGGGTTAAAGGGTTTTCGGCATATTCAATTAAGTCATAAGCCAAAGGGTTTACTTCCTGCACATAGCTTTCCAGTTTGTTTTCGGTATCAATCAGGATCACCATGCTTTTAGCCTCATCGCGCTGTTTAAGGCGAAATATCTTTTTTATAGCTTCGGCATTGGTGGCATCGCAGCCTATTCCCCATATCGTATCTGTAGGGTACAGTATAATACCGCCTTCTTGTAGTACTTTAAAAGCGTTGGCAACTTCATCTCTAAGCATGGTTCAATGTGTTTTGGTATAGCTGCTGCAATTGCAGGGCCAGTATATCATCATAAAAATTAGCAGCGTATTCAAGTCCTTTGATTATCATAGCTTGCCTTAATTTATCATCAGCAAAAATAAGGTTTACTTTTTCTGCCAGTGCCGTTGCATCATCCGGGTGGATGTAAATACTATCTGGTCCCCCCGCTTCTTCAAGGCATGAGCCTGTTGCTGCTATAACAGGCGTTCCTGAATTTAGGGCCTCCAATATAGGAATACCAAAGCCTTCATATCGGGAAGGATAAATAAATATCGACGCCAATTGATAAATAGCCGGCAGTTCATCAAAGGTAACATCTTTTAAAAAGATAACCCTGTTGGTTAAATTGTTGGCAGCTAAATACGCGTTAACCTGCTCCGTGTATTTTGTTGTTTTACCAATTACCACTAAAGGGATATCGTTTTGAATATTTTTTAACGCTTTTGCAATTAATAGTAAGTTCTTTCTTTCCTCTATAGTACCCACGCTAAGCAGGAATTTAGCGGGCAGGCTATATTTTGATTGTACTGCGGCTTTTTGTTCTGGAGTTTGTGCAATACCAAAAGCCAGATCACATCCCTGGTAAATTACTTCAATTTTATCTGCCTCGATATTTAATAACTCCATCAAATCGCTTTTTGTTTTTTTACTTATAGCGATGATTTTGTTGGCAACCTTGCAGGCGTGTTTTATTTTGGCCAGGTAAATTTGGCAATTAAACCATCCAAACTGTTTTGGAAAACGGATGAAGATGAGATCATGAATTGTAACAACAGAGGGGATGCCACTTTGCCCGATACCAGAAGGTAGTTCATGGCTAAGGCCATGATATAATTCAATACCATCGCGCTTCAAATCGTTCACAATACCTTTGCTACGCCATAAGGAGGTGAAGAATTTACTCTTAGGGGTTATTGTGTAAACGTTGCTATGATCGCCCAAAAAACTAAGTCGGCTGTTTGGTTTGTTTTTGGGTGTATATAAAAAATAGGAGTTCTCGGGATGAAAGCAAGCCATAGCCTTAACAAGCCAACGACTGTAGTTGCCCAAGCCCGTATTATTAAAAAAAGCCCGCTTGGCATCGTATCCTATTTTCATATGTTAAGATATAAGATATTGGATGGGAGATATAAGATTGATTAACTATAAAAATATAGTCTCAAATCTCGTATCTCCCATCTCAAATCTAACTTAAACCGCTACGTTATTTTCACGCAGCGCATCGTTCAGCGATGTTTTTTTATCGGTTGATTCCTTGCGGGTACCAATAATCAAAGCACATGGAACCTGGTATTCGCCGGCGGCAAATTTTTTGGTATATGATCCCGGTATAACTACAGAGCGTGCCGGTACGCGGCCTTTATACTCAATTGGTGTTGAGTGTGTAACATCAATAATTTTTGTTGATGCGGTTAAAACCACATTTGCGCCTAATACGGCTTCGTGTTCAACGTGTACGCCTTCTACAACAATAGCCCTTGAACCAATAAAGCAATTATCTTCAATAATAACAGGGGCAGCCTGCAATGGCTCAAGTACACCGCCGATGCCAACACCACCGCTTAAATGCACATGTTTGCCAATTTGCGCGCATGAACCTACAGTAGCCCAGGTATCAACCATAGTGCCTTCATCAACATAAGCGCCTATGTTTACATATGATGGCATCATGATAACACCTTTAGCAAGGTAAGCGCCATAACGTGCAATACCATGAGGTACTACGCGAACGCCGTTTGCTTTATAGTCGGTTTTTAGTTTCATTTTATCATGAAAAACAAAAGGGCCAACCTTTATTTCTTCCATACTGCGGGTAGGGAAATATAGTATCACAGCTTTTTTTATCCACTCGTTTACATGCCAGCGTGTTCCAATCAGTTCGGCTACGCGGATTTGGCCTTTGTCTAAACGTTCAATAACCGCTTCAATGGCATTGGTATAGTCATTATAATTTAGCAGATTCCTGTCTTCCCAGGCGTCTTCAATAAGTTTTTTAAGATCTTGCATTGGCGAAATTAACTTTTGGCAAATTAAAGGAATTTTAGGGAGAATTGATTGAATTTAGGTGAATGTGTTTTAGTAAAAGCCCGGCAATTTGGTGTTCGTTAGTTTTCTCTGTAACGGCAATCTAAATATGTTATAATTGATTACGGTTACAAACGTGCTGAATTATTATAATAACGATAACTTCTTTTAATCTGATTGTATTGGTTTTTAGTAATATAGGTTATATAATATAAAAAAATATCTTATAATTGTTTTACAGATCATTTAAATTATCACAACCTAATCCCCTCTTTGATTATGAATTCTATGGCCATTTTCTGCATTGTTTTACTGGCGATATCATCCCTGCTGATTTTTGGGATTATATTTTTCAGCATTTTGAAATACATTAAAAAGCGCTATTATCCTACCTGGAAATTTCCAGACTATGTTAGTGTTGGATATGCAGAATACCTTTACCACAAATTTATAAAAAAAGACCTTCAGGACTGGTTAAACCAGCAACGCTAATTTTTAGGATATTGATTAGTTTTGTGCCGTGCTGATTGCGGTTATAACTTATTATAACGTAAGCAGGATTAAACAGAGCTAATGGCTAAGAATTAATTAAACAATGCCCGAAAAAGAAAAATTAAGAATAGATAAGTACCTATGGGCTATAAGGCTTTTTAAAACCCGTACCCTGGCCTCCGATGCCTGTAAGGCCGGGCGTGTAAAACTGGATAGCAAGAATATTAAAGCATCCTACGAAGTGAAAATTGGCGATACTTACCAGGTATCAAAAGGTCCGGATCGTAAAATAATCAGAGTAACTGGTCTGCTCGAAAGTAGGGTAGATGCTAAAAAAGCTGTTGACTACTACATGGATATTACCCCTGTTGAGCAAACCCCGGCATTTAAATCCATGTTCCAGGCCCCTATCCTTAAACGCGATCGTGGTACAGGCCGCCCAACTAAATTAGACAGAAGGGAAATTGATGACCTGAAGGATAATTTTTTTGAGGGTAAAGAGGACGAAGAGGATTAACCTTATTTAATGTTAAAATAGGAAATAGGCAGCAGGGCAGGTATCTCTGCTTAATCTTAAGCGCCTGCCTGCAATTAAATGCCCGGCTGTTGCATGGGTGTTTTTTTAAATCTCTTATATTTATCAACTGAAAATATTTGAGGTACTAATCCACTCCGGCCATTTACAATTGTTTTAATGAGTAATGAAAATTAAAAAGCATTTTTTTATAGTACTGCTTTTATTAAACATTTGTATCGGCTTTGGCTGCGCATTGCCTGTTGATAGGCGGCCTGTTGCATTAAATGCGCAGATAGATCTTCGGCAACAATCTTTAAACAGCGAAATTCCGTTAAATGGCAATTGGGCCTTTTTTTGGCAGCAATTAATTCCCCCGCAAAAAATCAATATTAACAGAGGCATATTGGTGGATTTTCCATTTACCTGGGTGGGATATAAGCTAAAAGGTAAAGTCTTGCCCGCTTTTGGTTATGCAACCTATCATCTTACCGTGCTATTGCCTAAAACCAACAAGCCACTAAGCCTTGCCATGCCCGATGTTTACTCGGCGTACCGTTTGTATATAAATAATAGGCTGGCTGCTGTAAATGGAGAAGTGAGCACAAGTGAGCATGGTTTTATCCCCCATTGGGAGTTTCATGCAGTTGAATTACCAGCCCATACTGATACTATTAAAATTACCTTACAGATATCCAATTTTGCGCACAGTAAAGGAGGGATAAGTAAACAAATATTTATTGGGTATAAAGATACCGTTGAACTAAAACGGCTGCGCATTACAAGCATTGACATGGTGCTTACAGGTTGCCTGCTCATGGGCGGTTTTTTCTTTCTCGGTCTGTATCTTTTTGGAAGCAGGGACAAAGCAATTATGCTTTTTTCGTTATACTGCATCATTTATAGTTATCGGATCATAGGCACTGATAATTATGAACTAAATACACTTTTGCCCAACATCAGCTGGTACGTAACCACCCGATTAGAGTATATAAGTTTATTTGCGGGCATAGGCATATTTGGCTTATATACTTTAGCCTTATATCCCGCAAATGTTAACAAGCGCATTGTTAATAGCATTATTGTAGTATGTTTCTCTTTTGCGGCCGCTTCACTCTTTCTGCCTCCCATATATTTTACCAAATTGGTAAATCCTTTTTTAATGGTGACGCTTTTTTGCCTGGTGTATGTGCCTTATGTGTACCTGGATGCCTGGCGTAATAAACAGCCCGGCTCGTTGTATGCATTGATAAGTACCGTTGCCCTCATGTCGGTTTTTGCCATTTCATTGTTTCATTACTGGGGAATGATACCGCCTTTGCAGTTGTTGAGTTTCTGCGGATATGTTAGCTTTTTCTTTTTACAATCGCTGGTATTATCGCACCGGGTTTCTTTTGTATTGAAAAAGGCGCATGAACAGGCAGAGCAGGGGCTTATAGCAAAAAGTGAATTTTTGAGTACAATGAGCCACGAAATTCGTACGCCGCTTAATGCTGTTATAGGGATGAGCCATTTATTGTTGAAAAACACTCCCCGTAAAGACCAGGAAGAGCATTTAAATGTGATGCTTTTTTCTGCAAATAATTTACTGTCAATTGTAAACGATGTACTTGATTATAATAAAATTGACGCCGGTAAAGTATCCTTTGAGCATATTGAGATGGATGTGGCTGCTATAGCCAGGAATGTAGTTACCGGCTTGCAGTTTGCCGCCCAGGATAAGGGAATATACCTTAAATTACATATAGATGAAGCGTTAAAATACAAGCTTTTGGGCGACCCAACAAGGCTTACACAGGTGTTAACTAACCTGGTACACAATGCCATAAAATTTACATCAAATGGTGGTGTGCTGGTAGGTGTTGATGTTATTGAGGAAACCCCTGTTAGTATAATGCTGAGAATGGAAGTGAAAGACACAGGGATTGGTATTCCCAAAGCCAAACAGAAACTGATATTTGAAAGATTTACGCAGGCAGATTCATCGGTATCCAGGAGTTTTGGAGGTACCGGTTTGGGACTGGCCATCACTAAACGGATTCTTGAACTTCAAAACTCATCACTTAGATTGGTAAGTGATGAAGGGGAGGGCGCTATATTTTATTTTGAACAAACGTTTGAAAAAAGCACTAATACGCTTAATGAGGTAAGCGCCGATGTTCGTCCGCAAGAAGCTGATAATCTGCTTAGTGGCATAGCCATTTTGCTGGTTGATGATAATCCTATTAATTTATTGGTTGCTCAAACCTACTTAAAGCGTTGGGGGGCAATTATTGATGTTGCTGCGAACGGGCAGGAAGCATTGGATACGCTTGATGCAGGCCGGCATAAGCTGATACTAATGGATTTACATATGCCGGTAATGGATGGTTATGAAGCCACCAGTAAAATGCGTGCCATTGGCATTACCATACCTATTATAGCCTTCACGGCCCATCTTCCAACGGAGATAGAAGAGGAGATAAGGCAAACCGGGTTTAATGATGTGATGGTGAAACCCTTTTTACCCGATGAATTGTACCGCAAGGTATTGCATTACGTATTTAAATACCAGCATGGCAATTAAATTGTTAGCCTTTGTTAAGGTTAGTAAATGTTTTTATTTTCGGCAATTTCCCAAAGTTTAAAAGCTGGAAGGGCCTCATCACGCAATAGCTGTACAAAGGGAATCTTACGCTTAGCCATAGGGCTTTCCAGCTCATCATAAATGGCATGGTCATCAAAGCCAATGGTGGCTGCATCTGCTTTGGTATTGGCATAGTAAACTTTATCAATACGCGCCCAGTAAATAGCGCCCAGGCACATAGGGCAGGGTTCGCAGCTGGTATAAATTTCGCAGCCCGACAAGTTATAGGTACCAAGCTCCTGGCAAGCCAGGCGAATCACCGAAATTTCGGCATGTGCAGTGGGGTCATTGGTAGGCACTACACGGTTAGCGCTACGGGCCAGGATCATGCCATCTTTTACAATAACGGCACCAAAGGGGCCCCCCATACCTTGATTTACATTGTATTCTGATAGCTCGATAGCTATCCGCATAAATTTTTCGTGCGCCTTGTTTTCCATATGGTACTAAATTAAAAAACCTCAACCGAAGTTGAGGTTTTTTTCTGTCTGAATCAGAATTTTAAAATTAGCAAAATTTCAATCTGTATATCCGCACATTTGAAATCTGCACATCTGCAATATTATTTTTTCTCTTTAGTGTAAGCTTCGTTCAGTTTTTTTACTACATCGCTGGTAACATCTAATGATGGATCGCCATATAGTACAACCGGGCTTGCTTTCGAAAATAGTAACACTAATTTATAGCCTTTTTCTTTGGCATAAGCCTTGGTGAAATCAGCAATCTTATCGTATTGTTTAGAGTTTTCTGTTGCCTGTACATTCTGGAATTCAGCAGTGGCATTTTGCTGGTAGCCTTGTAATTCCTGTTGCTTGCGTTGTAAACGTTGCTCAGTTGCCTGGCGCTGATCTGCTGGTAAAGTAGCTGCACTTTTTTGGTAATCAGCAACTTCACGCTGAAAAGCCTGGCCTTTTGCCTGCAAATCGCTTTGTGAAGCTTTTCCTTTTTCTTCCAGGCGTTTGTTCATATCCTTGGTATACTCATATTTACTTAATAAAGTATCAGAGTTGATATAAACGATGGTTTCTTTACTGTCGCCTACAGCAGAAGTGGCAGCAGCCGGTTTATCGGCAGTTTTATTTTGATTACAGGCGGCTATGCTCCCTGCAATTAATATTCCGAATGTAAATTTTGTTAAAATTGAAGCCGTTGTTTTCATTATGCTCAGTAAAATATTAAAAAAGTTTGACAAAGATAATCTTTCATTGCAAGTATCCTAATTTGATGTGCAGATTTCCGGATGTGCAGATTACAGATTTCAGATGTGCAGATGAAGCGCGCCGATGTGTAGATTATTTTCCTGAATCTATTTGATTAAGAATTTAAAAAACCCGAATGATTTCGTTTCCAACGATAAAAAAGCATCTGCACATCTGAAATCTGTAATCGGCACATCTTACTTATCCCCTCGCTTTTTATCCACAATTATTCGTTAATGCCAGCTAATTTTCGTACTTTTGAAGGTTGTTGTACTAAATAAATATGAGCGAAGAAAATCAGGACAAATCCAATTATTCAGCAGATAATATACAGGTATTAGAAGGTTTAGAGGCGGTACGTAAGCGTCCGTCCATGTACATTGGTGATACAGGCGTTAAAGGTTTGCACCATTTAGTATATGAGGTAGTTGATAACTCTATTGACGAAGCTCTTGCCGGCCACTGCGACACAATTAAGGTTTTTATATTAAAAGATAACTCGATAAGAGTTGAAGATAATGGTCGTGGTATTCCAACCGCGATGCACACTAAGGAACAAAAATCGGCTTTAGAGGTAGTAATGACCGTACTGCACGCCGGTGGTAAATTTGATAAGGATACTTATAAGGTATCGGGCGGTTTACATGGTGTAGGTGTTAGTTGCGTTAACGCATTATCTATCCACCTTACAGCATTGGTTTACCGTGAAGGTAAAATTTGGACGCAGGAGTACTCAGAAGGAAAGCCTTTGTTTGATGTTAAAACTATCGGCGAAACAGATAAAAGAGGTACAACGATCATCTTTAAACCGGATGCTACCATTTTTAGTCTTACCACCGAATACAAATATGATACACTTGCCGGTCGTTTACGCGAGCTTTCATTTTTAAATAAAGGTATCCGCTTAACGTTAACCGACGAGCGGATACCTAATGAAGATGGCTCTTTCCCAACAGAAGAGTTTTACTCACAGGGTGGTTTACGTGAGTTTGTTAAATTTTTGGATGGTACACGTACATCTATCATCCCGGAACCTATATATCTTGATGGTATTAAAAATGGTATCCCGGTAGAGCTTTCCTTTCAGTATAATGATACTTACTCCGAGAATGTTTTCTCGTACGTTAATAACATCAATACTATTGAAGGTGGTACACACGTTGCAGGTTTTCGTCGTGGTTTAACCCGTACTTTAAAGGCTTATGCTGATAAATCGGGCTTGTTGAAAAACTTGAAAATGGAAATTACCGGTGATGACTTCCGTGAGGGGTTAACCGCTGTAATTTCGGTAAAAGTTCAGGAGCCTCAGTTTGAAGGGCAAACTAAAACCAAGTTGGGTAACAACGAGGTTATGGGGGCTGTAGATATGGCAGTAGGTGAAATTTTAGGTAATTTCCTGGAAGAGAATCCGAAAGAAGCCAGGCTGATTGTTAATAAGGTAATACTTGCTGCAACTGCCCGCGCTGCTGCCCGTAAGGCACGCGAATTGGTTCAACGTAAAAGTGTAATGACAGGATCTGGCTTACCGGGTAAATTATCCGATTGTGCCAATAACGATCCATCACTTTGCGAGCTATACCTGGTAGAGGGTGACTCGGCGGGTGGTACCGCCAAACAGGGCCGCGACCGCGAATACCAGGCTATTTTACCTTTACGTGGTAAAATCCTGAACGTAGAGAAGGCCATGGAGCACAAAATTTACGAAAACGAGGAGATAAAGAACATGTTCACTGGTCTGGGCGTAAGCCGGGGTACACCAGAGGATGATAAGGCGCTTAATATCACCAAACTGCGTTACCATAAAATCATCATCATGACGGATGCTGACGTGGATGGATCGCACATTACAACGTTGATCTTGACGTTCTTCTTCCGTTATATGAAGGAATTGGTAGAAGCCGGCTATGTATACATTGCTTCGCCGCCACTATACCAGGTTAAAAAAGGTAAAGAGTTTGAATACTGCTGGAACGATGTTCAGCGTGATGCTGCCGTGCAGCGCTTAAAAGGTGCCGGTAAAGAAGATAGTGTTCACATACAACGTTACAAAGGTTTGGGCGAGATGAATGATATCCAACTTTGGGATACCACCATGAACCCCGCCACCCGTACGCTAAAACGTGCTACTATTGAAAACGCTGCCGAGTGCGATCATACCTTCAGTATGCTAATGGGGGATGAAGTTGCCCCTCGCCGCGAGTTTATTGAGCGTAATGCTAAATACGCTAAGATAGATACATAGGAGGCCCCCCCGCCCCCCTGAAGGGGGAGTTAATGGGTAGTCTTTACAAATATTCAGCCTCGCTTTTTAAGCGGGGCTTTTTTTGTGCTTTGAATTTTTCTTTTGGCGCGGGGCTTTTTTAGTTTAATAACCTGCTTGCCATAATCTATCACCGCTTTATATTTCATCAATATATCACCGCCCAAAACACCCAATACCTGTGGATGCCCCATCTGGCTATAGGCTATATTGATGGTGGATAAATCTAATACCGCAACTTCAAAGTCATCAACTAACAAACTGCCGATGTTCATGCCACTGATGAGAGCGGTAAATGATTGCATGGTATTGGTGCCAAGCCCTGTTGATAAACGGTCGCTTTCTAATATAGACGTGGCCTCACTGGCTTCGGCCAGCATAGTTTGGTCAAAGGCGGTTTTTGAGGCGCCGGTGTCCAATACCATAATAAAGGCCTTACCAAAAAGGATCACTTCGACCAAGGGGTGAAAGCCGTCGTCATGAAGGTCGATAATCTGGAGGGGGATAGATATGGTCATCTGATAATGATAGTAATTTTATTAAATAATTCGGAAATTGATAGCGCAATAATTAAAATTTATTCAACAGAATAGAAAATTAGTAGCTCAATAATTAAAGCTAATAACTAAAAGTGTAAAAATTATACAATAAATGTAAAGTATATTGAGCAAGCTTGCACATATGCTATATCTATTATATATCTATATTTATTTTTTTAGATCAGATGCTTCTTTATTAGCCTTCAAATTCACGTATAAATCTGTTTACCTAAGATAAATATTATGAAAAGCGAAATTATTAAAGATATTGTAGTTTGGGATATTGTAAACTGGTCAAATGCAATAAAATACTGGGGTGATCATGCTCAGGTTATGAATAAAAATTATGAGTGTTTGGAGTTAGGTTCAAGTAAAGGGGGACTATCTTTATGGCTTGCATTAATTGGTAACAATGTGTTATGTACAGACCTTAACGGCCCTGAAGAAGACGCCTATCGTTTACATGAAAAATATAAATGTACTTCCAGAATTACCTATGCCTCAATGGATGCCACCAATATACCGTATGAAAATCATTTTGATGTGATCATATTTAAGTCTATAGTAGGAGGCATCAGTAGCGGTAATCAGCAAAACAAAGCAAAAACGCTGAATGAGATCCACAAAGCCCTTAAACCGGGCGGAAAATTGCTATTTGCTGAAAATTTAGAAGCTACTGCTTTTCATAAAATATTGAGGAAAAATTTCGGCACCAAAGGATGGAACTATTTAAGAATGAATGAAATAAAGCATGTGTTTGCGCCATTCAAAAAAATAAAGTATTCAACAATTGGCTTTTTTGGGTGCTTAGGCAGAAATGAATGGCAGCAAAACTTTTTAGGAAAGATAGATAATATGTTGAGCTCGTTTATTCCACACAAGAGTAAGTATATATTAATAGGCGTAGCTGAGAAATAATTCCATCGCTGAGCTATTGGTTTTAACAATTTACTAATTCGGCAAATAAAAACCATTTAAAATGGATAACCTATAGCGAGGTTAAATACGCTTCGGCTGAAATTCAGGTCCCAGCGTTGTTGCCCCGAATATACGTAGGGCACCCTAAGTGGTACACCAAGATCGGTACGTAGTACTAAAACCGAAAGGTCAAATCGTAAGCCAAACCCAGCATCTACAGCTATATCATTCATAAAGTTTTTGCCAAAGGCTGCGCCTGCCCGCCCGCCTGAATGCAGTAGCCATATATTACCTGCATCAACAAATAATGCACCACGTACAATGCTGAATAGCTTGGGGCGATATTCCAGGTTGGCTTCTATCTTTATATCGCCGGATTCATCGGGTAAAAAATCACCGGCGCTAACTGTTTTAATTGGATTGTATGAACCCGGGCCAATGGACCGTGCCTGGAAACCACGCAAACTGTTTGGTCCGCCTATAAAAAACTGCTGGCTGTATGGAAGCTGTGTCGAGTTGCCATAAGGCAAACCCACACCAACAATTAAACGACTCGCAAAAGTGCTGTTTGGACTGGTTTTATGGAAAAACCTTATTTCGTTTTCCAGTTTTACATACTGGTTAAAAACGGCGCCAAAAAGCTTACGTACTTTGCCCGCCGTGGTATCGGCACCCGTAATTAAACCATATACATTATTTGATAAGCTAACCTTACCATTATAATAAAATGTATTGGTGCGGTAGTCGTCTGTAGTGTTGGTAAAAGTATAGCCATAGCTCGGCCCAAGGGTAAACTGCTTATCAATAACGTGTTGCAGGGCCGGGTTTCGGGGTTTGCCCGGGTGGTTTTTATTGCTTATGCTATCCAAATAAAGCTGCGATACACTTTGGGGATTTAAAAAAGTCAAATTCAATATATTCAACTCGTGGCTGCGGTGAGCATTTTCTTTCCACTGGTAACCAAAGGATGCGTTGAACGAATTTAGCGTATATAGCTTTTGACGGTTAACCAACGTATATCCCAAAGTTAAGTTGGTATGGGGGATATAGGCATTATCGGCTTTTGGATATATAGGGCTGATAAACCTCGGCCATGATAGCGTGGTTGTAATACCGGCCTGGTAAACGTTATAGCCGTTATTGTTACCACCAAGCTGCACATCTGTACTACCAAACAGGGTTACCGTTAAAGCCTCGGCACCTTTAAAGGCGTTTCGGTGTTTCCAGTTGAGGTTTACCTGCGTACCAGTATAATTGGCAGATGTTGTACGACCAAGTATTTCCAGCTGTAATGATTTTCTTTGGTAGGGCGTTAAAAAGTAATAGATATCCAGTTTTGGCGAATCTGGCGTTACATCTTCAAATCTGTTTTTTACAAATTTGTAGGGACCCAGGTTAACAAACCTGTTTAGCGAGTTATTATGTGCGGTGCGGTTATATGCATCATTGGGATGCAGTAAAACAGTATTGGCAAAAGCAAAGCTGCTGATGGTTTTTCTTCGCTCAACCATGTTGTACCAACGGTATGGTACAGCTTTATCAAGCATCAGTGAAGTATCCCTCAATGAATAACTGGGGTATACATAAATATTCCTGATGGTATAAATTTCCCTGGCTCTTTCTGATATCGAATTTTTAACTGCTACAAAAATGTCAACCTGGTGCCCTGCAACAGTACTATCTACCCGCATGATCAGGTCTTCGGGTGCAAAAAAGTAAAAGCCTTCTTCCTTTAACCTGGCATCAATACGTATGCGTTCGTTTTTTATAATATCAAGATTATAGTTTTCACCAGGCTTTAACAAGGTTTTAGCAAATGTGGCTGCTATAGCAGTATCAATATTTTCGTTACCCTGCGGAAAGGTCACTTTCCTGATCTTATAAGCTGGTCCTGCCTGGGCGGTATAAATGGCCTTAGCTGTTTTGCCCTTACTTACGGTATCGCCCGTAACCTGCGCCTGGAAATAACTTACATTCTGTAACCTGTTTTGCAATATGCTGCTGTTCTTTTCAAGGTTTACAGCGCTCACCAACACAGGTGGCTCACCAAATTTGGTGTTTAGCCAATGGGCCAGGCCTTTTGTTTTTTTGGTTTTTGTAATGTTGTAGATATACAATTTTACCCGCAAACCTAATATTGATCCATTAGGATAGGGTCTTAATAATGCTCCCAGCTCATCGCTCAGTGCGTTGGCATCGCTTTTTTTAATATCCTTATCTGTAATTTTTACCTTGCCACCGGTATACAGTTTTTGCCCCGGCGCCAGGTAGCGGGTATTACTGCAGGCATTTAGCAAAACAGTCAGTATCAATATATATCTTAAATGCTTAATCATTGGCTTAGCTTGTAGGTGTGTTTAATGCTTTTTGTTGAGCCGCTTTATCCGCCTCTTCTTTAGCTTTGTCCTTTTCTTTTTGTTCCTGCCTGTATTTGCGGCGCATTTCTTTTTCTTCTTCGGTGCGTTTGCGGAAGATCTCTTTAAAACGGTTATAGTCAACAGTAAGGGTAAAGCCTAAGCCCGTTTCAACTACCTGGCCCTGTATCACAATAAATTCATCCCGGCGGTAGGCGCGCAGGGTGTACCGGCCATCTTTACTCAGTTTGTAACCTACAGATACATCACCCGCTATGTTTGTGGCCTTTTGTCCCTGCTGGTTACCTTCCAGGTTAAAGTTATTACCAACACTTACGGTAAGCCTGTCATTCAGGAAGCGTTTGGATAAACCTATGTTAAGATCTGTTCTGTTGGTTGCCGTGCCCGATGAGTAATCTTCGCCGGATGTTAAGCCGAAATTAAGGTCGACCCCTTCAATGAGGTTGCCTGCCAGTTTATTCAACTGGTCTGACAATAAGCTACTCACGCTGCTGCGGATAGCGCCTTCAACACCGCCGCTGCCGCCCTGGCTTTGCAGTGGGTTATCGCCAATAAAATGGCCTAATACCAATACCCCAAGCACTTGCTTATTCAGTTCGTTAGGATCCTGCCGTACCTGACCAAGGCGTGTATTTACCAAATTTACCACATCGGTTGATACCGTATAGGAGCTATCAGGAAGTACAATATCAAAGCTGATATCTGGCGTAAGCAGCTGATTTTTTAAGTTAAGGTTAACGTTAAATGGCAGCTTCTGCTTATACATGGTGGAGTTATCTGTACCCGACAACTGGTTTTCAACGAGGTCGATTGGCGGCACGTTGGCCACGTAAGTAGCGGTCAGGTCAATATTAGCACTGGTGGGATCACCTGTCCAAACAATGGTACTCCCTTTTTTAAAGTTGAATTTACGTTTTACAGTGGCATAAGCCAGGTTATAGGAACCAGAGTTAACTACATAGGTACCGGTTAGGTTTGTTTTTCCGCTTGGGTCTATACCACCATTTAAGTTGGCTTCGCCTTTCAGGTGAACCACATCCCCGTTTCGCTCATCAACTACAATGGTAAAGGCGGCATCTTTATCAATAATTATATTTGCCGATACATCAAGCCCGGTAATATCTGATTTTTTGAGCGAGTCCAACTGCCGGGCCAACAATATAGAATCCATTTTGGGCGCGTTTTGATCTATAAATTCAACTACTCCTTTCCTGTCTTCAATACCCGGATCTGAAGTTGGCAGTACAAAGGTCATATCGGTTTTCGGGTTTACAGTAAGGTTGGCATCCACAACAGGTTTAGCCATGTTACCACGGATTTTGATGCGGCTATCTATATAAAGCTTACCATAAAACAATTTGTTGTCGGCCTGAGTAGAGTTTACGGCTCTGAAATTATTACTGTTGATATCAAGCCCGAAAGCAAAATCAGAATATGTTTTGGTGTAAACGCTGCCGCTGATAATAGCCTTGTTCCCGGTTGAATCAACCAAAGTAAAATCATTAAAACGGATGCCCTCATCATTAAAGGTAATACTCTCCTTAGGCATACTGAAGTAGGAGTTAAGCATAGTTACGTTGAAGCCTACCTTGTTAAAGTTTACATCGCCCCTTATAGATGGTGCAGTGGTTGTGCCCGTTATTTTTAGCTGCCCGGTAATATTACCTGATGCATTACGCAAACTGCCAAAGCTAAAACCTTCGATGCTTTTCATGCTTAGGCTAACAATATTCAGGTTCATATCAAACCGGCTTTCGGGGGTTGTATAATACACGCCATTCAAGTCAACCTGGTTGCCTTTGCCGGTAATGCTCACATTTGCAGCATAGGCATTATCGGTTTGGTTATTTACTTTTAAAGCGATGTTGCCCAGGGTATCGCCCTTGAAATTAAAATCGTTCACGTTAATTGCAGCTGTAAATGTGGGCGAAGCCTGGAGATTACCTACTACTGCATCACCATTAATAGTGCCGCCAACCTGCAAACTGTCCTGTTTGGCTATTTTTGCAAGTGCTTCTATTTTAAAGTTGTTGAATTTAATATTAAGCGGACTGTTGAATTCCTGTGTAGTACTGTTAACACTTAGCACCTGGTTATTATTGGTGATGGTAAAGTTATGCGCAAGGATTCCTTTTGGCCCATATTGGAAAAAATTGTCGCCACTAACTGCCCATGGCAAATAATCAAGCAACAAGCCATCCTGGTTAAAACTAAACTGGTATTCGTTTGGCAATAAGCTAAATGTACCAGCTACCCGATATCGTTCCTTCTTTTTAGCATCGCGTACCTGTAGGCTTATTCCCAGTTTGTTGTTTTGGGCGCTGCCCGATATGCTGGTATAAAGCAGATCAACAGATGTGCCAATCTTTACCTCATCAACTGATAAGTTATAATTAAGCGCATTGTTGCCCGTGTTGATATTTAGCGTTGCCCGATTAATGGTATTGGTGCCGTACACAACTTTTGGTATTGAACCATTAACTATTAACTCGCCGGTTGAACTGTTGAAACTGCCCTTAAGTAATACAGGATCCAGCTGTTTTAAATCCGGGGCAAATTGGGTGAGTAAAGGTGTTTTAACTAAATGTGCATCAAACACGAATTGCTGCGGTGAGTATTTGGTTTTAACAGCAGGTGCTGTTTTAACCGTCTTTCCATTTTTAGTTTTTACAGCAACCTGTTGCCCGCCGGCAATGGCAGTGTTAAAATATTTATTGATCACATCCTGTACTGCATCGCCAATTTGGGTAAGCTTGTACTTGCCGGCAACATGGGCATTCATAATGGAGGTTTTTAAACGCAGCGTGCTGCTATCGGCATTGGCTGTTGAGATCAGGCTTACCGTATCCAGTTTAATGCGCTGGCCCTTGTTTACCACTAAAAGATCAGTTGCTTCAATATTGGCATTCAGGTAATCAGGGTCGGCAGTGGGTACGTTGGCTACTATCTTACCATGAAAACGCATATCGTCCTTTACGAAATTGAGTTTTTGCAGATTAATGCTATCCACCGTTAAAGTACCGGTTACTGACGGATATTTTTTATTTAAATTGGCTTTGGCATCAAGACCGAAATTGATGTTTGGATCCTTCATTCGTGCAACTACCGTATAAGCCCCATTACTCGAACTGCCTTTTAAAGCAAGGTTTTGATAGGTATAGCCTTTAACATAAGCCTTAACCAAATTACCGTTGAATGAAATACTTGCCTTTTTAGGATCAAGACCTGTGCCTTTCAAATTAGCGGTCATGGTTATTTTGCCAACCATTTGTGGCTGTTTAGTTAAAGCGCCAACATTAAGTTCATTTACTTTTACGCTTGCGGTATAGGCTGCACTGGCTTTGTTAGTGCCGTTTTTCATGGCGGCTACCAAATCAATAGCGCCATAGCTGGAGCGCAGGCCCATTTTGGTATTAAAGTTGGCCATGCTGCCCTTGAAGTTACCCTTGAGGTTAAGCTTTTCGGGAATGCTCACATTTGCAGGTATGCTGCCCGCCGGAGCAAGTTTGTCAATATCGGTTCGGCTGGTATTAAAATCGTTTATAGTGACATCGAAGTATGATTTATTTATATCGGGCAGTCCTTTTAATTTAGCAGATGCTTTAATATGGGTGCTGCTCAATCCGGTTATCTCCAGGTTAGGAATCTCCAGATTGTTTACCTGCCCTTTTACTTTACCATTTATTTTGAATACTGTGTTTGGGGATGATTTAAAGGGCTCCATAGTAGCCATGGTTGGCATTAACAGCAATACGTCCTTCAACCCTAAACGACTGCCATCCAGATCGGCATTGATGCCCAGCGAACCAATGTTTTTGGTAATAGCTGCTATCGACGGATACCTTACCTGTACCGATTTTTGCAGGGTGGTTTGTGGTGTTACCAATAGCAGATCATTCATATAAGCATTGGTAGGCCCATAAAAAAATGCGGTGTGGAATTTGTTGATTTTCAACCCGCTTTTTTCATTGAACGAGAAGGAGTTGATCTTGCCCGAAATAGTATCCGGATTGTAGGAAATATCCCCAGCCTCGGCATTCAGGTTCCTGATATCCATGTGCCCAAAATCAATCCCTTTGGCTATTGCTTTTTGGGCATCATTATCAAACTTAATGTTGTCATTACTAAAGCTGATTTTTCCCATTGTTACTGCCCAGCGCGATGATTGCGGTGCTGCCACCAACGTGTCGAGCTTCTTGGCTACCTTAACAATGGCTTTGGTAACGGTTTGTGGCTTAGCTAAACCTATAGCTGCTTTTGTATCATTTAGTTCGATGTTTTTAATCGCAACCTTTTGGTGTTTCAGGTCTATTTTATCCATCTCAACTAAAAACTTATTCAGATCAACGTTAGCGGTCATTTCGCTGCTGCGGTAATCAACTTTTATTTTCGATAGATCAATTTCTCCTAAATTTAAATCGAGATTCATTGGTTGCACGGCGGTATCAACCTTGGCAGCCTGGGCAATTGATGATCCGGTTGGGGTTTGAATAATACGCGCGTTAACACCAGATAAGGTAATTTTGGGTATGGTAAATTTCATTTTATCCATATCAAAATCTTTTATCCGGGTATCAAAATGGCCCAACAAAAATTTTACGTCGTTTCCGGTTGTGAGATCCTTGTATTTAATATTGATCCTATTGAGGTTGATCTTATCGACAGAGAACTTCATAGTGGAAGTGGTGTCGGTAGGCTTCACCTCTTTTTTTTGCTCACCGGCAAAGGCTTTCATAATATAGTCGAAGTTGAAAACGCTATCGGCCCCGCGGCTTACGTTGGCGGTAATGCCCTGCAGGTTAATTTCGTTTATCTCTACCTTGTTGTGCAATAGCTTAAAAAGGCTGATATCAACCTTCAATTTATCGCCCGCGATAAGGGTGTCTTTCTTCTGATCCTCGAAGTATACATCTTCCAAAACCAATAGTTTAGGTAAGCCAAGGCTTATATGACCAATTTTAACCTTAGTATGGATTTTTCCCTGTAAAAAAGTTACTGCTTTATCCTTTGCGAAGTTTTGCACGGCAGGAACTTGTATTAAAATTACTACAAGGATAACCAGTAAAACTACACTCACCAGTATCCACAGTATCGTTTTGAGGGTTATGCGTAGGATTTTTTTCAATTGTATTATTTTTTCAAAGGTGAAGATCTATTTGCTTAATGTAATCAAATAGTATGCTAAAACATTGACCTGGTTTAAATTTCATTCAAAAATGGAACTTCAAAAAGGAAATTTAGTCCTGTCTTTTTGGAAAGGATTGTACGTTGCGGCTATTTGTTTTTGTTAACACACAACATCGTGAACTTGTTTTTTGATAACTTTGTATTTCTACAGGATTATTGTTGAAACGGATTTACTATGCCAGATTTTTCTCACTTACACGTACATACCCAGTTCTCGTTACTTGATGGTGCTGCCGATATATCAAAACTTTATAAAAAGGCTGCAGCTGATGGAATGAAAGCACTGGCCATAACCGACCACGGCAATATGTTTGGTGTGTTTAAGTTTGTGGCCGAAGCCGGTAAGCACAACGTAAAACCCATCGTGGGCTGCGAATTTTATGTGGTTGAAGACAGGCATAAGAAACAATTCACCAAAGAAAAAAAGGATATACGCCGCCACCAGCTGATGCTGGCCAAAAACCCCGAAGGTTATAAAAACCTGGTGAAGCTATGCTCATATGGTTATATGGAAGGCTTGTACAGTAAATGGCCGCGTATTGATAAAGAGTTGATATTAAAACACCATAAAGGCATTATTGCAACAACCTGTTGCATAGGTGCATCGGTACCGCAGGCTATATTAAGGGATACCCCCGAAGCGGCAGAGGCCGAGTTTAAATGGTGGCTTGACCTGTTTGGCGAAGATTTTTACATTGAACTGCAGCGCCACGATATTCCCGATCAAAATATAGTGAACAAAGTGCTGCTAACTTATGCTAAGAAGTATAATGTTAAGGTGATTTGCTCCAACGATTCGCACTATGTAGATCAGCAGGATTCAAATGCGCATGATATTTTGCTTTGCGTAAACACGGGTGACATGCAAAGCACCCCCATAGCTACCGATGAGGAAGGTGGCCGCGGCTATCGTTTTGGTTTCCCTAACGATCAGTTCTACTTTAAAACGCAACAGGAAATGAGCCACCTGTTTAATGACCTGCCAGAAGCACTGGATAATACCAATGAGATTGTGGACAAGGTTGAAGTGCTGAAATTAAAGAGGGACATCCTGTTACCTAATTATGTTATCCCGGATGAATTTAAGATCCACACAACAGGTGATGCCGATACGCTGAACCAGTGGGAATACCTGAAGCACCTAACCTTTATGGGCGCCAAGGAACGGTATATTGATATTTCGCCCGAGGCAGAAGAGCGCATCAACTTTGAGCTGTTCACCATAAAAACAATGGGTTTTGCGGGTTACTTTTTAATTGTGGCCGATTTTATTAGGGCAGGCCGGGATATGGGTGTATTTATTGGCCCTGGTCGTGGTTCGGCCGCCGGATCGGTGGTTGCCTATTGTACCGGGATCACCAATATCGACCCGATGAAGTACAACCTCCTGTTTGAGAGGTTCCTGAATCCCGATCGTAAATCAATGCCCGATATTGATACGGATTTTGATGATGCCGGTCGCCAAAGGGTTATTGATTATGTGGTAGATAAATATGGTAAAAACCAGGTAGCACAGATCATTACCTATGGTTCAATGGCTGCCCGTACCAGTATTCAGGATGTGGGCAGGGTGTTGGATATGCCGCTATCCGAAATGAACCTTATCAAGAAGCTTGTTCCGGATACTTTGGGTATTACGCTTAAAGAAGCAATTGAGCAGGTGCCCGAATTAAAAGAGATACTGAATGGTAACGACCTCCGTAGCCAGGTATTACGCGAGGCTTCTAAACTGGAAGGGTCTGTACGTAACACCGGTGTGCACGCCGCAGGTATCATTATTGCCCCTTATGATTTAACAGATATTGTTCCGGTAGCAGTTGCCAAGGACTCCGACCTGCTGGTTACCCAGTATGACGGACGTGTAATTGAGGATGCAGGTGTAATTAAGATGGACTTTTTGGGTTTAAAAACCCTTACCATTATTAAGGATGCGCTGCGTATGGTTAAACAAAATCATGGCATACATATAGATATTGATTACATCCCGCTTGATGATAAGGAAACCTATGAGCTTTATCAACGTGGAGATACCAACGGTACTTTCCAGTTTGAAAGTGACGGGATGCAAATGTACCTGCGCGAGCTTAAACCCGATAAGTTTGAGGATTTAATTGCCATGAACGCCCTGTATCGTCCGGGTCCGATAGAGTATATTCCCAATTTTATCAGTCGTAAACACGGAAGGGAACCCATCGTGTTTGACCTTCCGGATATGGAAGAATACCTGGGCGAAACTTATGGTATTACCGTGTACCAGGAGCAGGTGATGCTTCTATCGCAAAAATTGGCAGGCTTTAGTAAAGGTGATGCCGACGTTTTGCGTAAGGCCATGGGTAAAAAGCAAATTGAGATCCTGAATAAAATGGAGTCTCAGTTTATGGACGGGGCAATAGCCAAAGGGCATCCTAAGGATAAACTCACCAAAATTTGGACGGATTGGAAAGCATTTGCACAATACGCCTTCAATAAATCGCACTCTACCTGTTATGCCTTTGTGGCATACCAAACTGCTTATTTAAAAGCACATTTCCCATCTGAGTACATGGCCGCGGTTTTAAATAACCAGAATAACATGGAAAAGATCACCTTTTTTATGGAAGAGTGCCGAAGGATGGGTGTACAGGTTTTAGGACCGGATATTAATGAATCGGACATGGCTTTTGCGGTAAACAAAAAAGGCCAGGTGCGTTTCGGCTTAACCGGAGTTAAAGGGGTAGGCGATAAAGCGGTTGAAAGTATTATTGAGGAGCGCGAAGCAAATGGTCCGTTTACAACGCTTTATGATTTTGCCCGCCGTTCAAACACGCGGAGTGTAAACCGTAAATCATATGAAAACCTGGTTTATGGCGGTGCATTTGACGAGTTTGGTTTTAACCGTGCGCAATTTTTTGCCAAAACAGATGTTGGCGTATTAACCGGTGTTGAACGACTGATTAAATACGCCAATGATTACCAGAATGTGCAAAGCAGCTCGCAATCGTCATTGTTTGGAAGTTCGGTGGCGTCATATGTTCCTGAGCCGGCAATGCCTGAGGCTGAGGAATGGCCACTGATAGAGAAATTGAAATACGAGAAAACGGTGATCGGGATATACTTAACCGGGCACCCGCTTGATAATTATAAGGTAGAGCTTGAACGGTTTTGCAACAGTACCATCAGCGATTTGAAATTGATGCAGAAGGCTCGCTCTGGTGAAGGTGGTGAGGATATCATGGGCGCATTTAATGAGCTACGCAAGAGGGGCGAGATCCGCATTGGTGGGCTGGTGGGGAATGTTCAGCATAAAATAACCAAAACCGGTAAGCCATTTGGTACTTTCGTGTTAGAGGATTACAATGAATCATACGAGTTTGCACTGTTTGGCGATGACTATGTGAAGTTTCGTAACCTGATGATGGATGGGTACTTTTTGCATATAAAAGGGAATATTGAAGAGAAATTCCGCCAGAAGGATAACTGGGATCTGCGCATCCTGGTGATGGATCTGCTATCAGAAATGCGAGATAAACTAACCAAATCATTAACCGTATGTATCGATATCACGATGCTCAACAGTAAACTGCTGGATGATATACAGCATATTATTAACGAGAATAACGAGAAGTATCCTGTTAAAAACTGCAAGCTTCGTTTCAAGATCAATAACCGTGAAGAAGCTATGCAAATTGAGCTCTCATCCAAAAATTTTAAAGTAAACCCAAGTGATGATTTGATAGCCGGGATAGCCAGTATAACAAATATGCAGCCGGTGTTGGGGTAAAGAAACATTAGATTATAGAAATGGAAGGCAATCAAAAAGAAACAAATCTATGGGAAGATGAAGACTTTTTAAATGAAATGAAAAGACGTATGGATGACTATGAAAGTGGGAGAGACGTTTGAATTTCATGGGAAGAAGTCAAGCAAAAGCCCAAGGATAGAAACAATAAGTAACCCCCAGTTATCAGCACCTCTCCTTTTACCGATACACCGTATAGATAATGATCATACTATAGCCTTAGTTTTATGAGCACTGGCGTACCTCAAATAACTTATAATGGCAATTACAGGTGTTGTTATGAAGAATTGAAGGAATCCAAAACCTAAAAAACCTGTGCAACCAACAGCGCATTTTATATCTGATGGTAGCCCCCACATTGAAATCGCAAACGCACTAAACGATAGGATAATAACGAGCGCAAGGGATATTAATGTAATTGCATAAAGCGGCAACTTAATTTTATCTTTTATCCTCATTCCCGATAATTTAATCTGAAAGATGAGTGGAAAAAAGGTAAGAATCAGCGGGATAATAAAAACGAACATTTGATTAAAGGCTTATTGCTTATTAATGCCAATAATTCATTAAAGGTAACCCTTGTTAAAAACTCACAGTCAGCCCAATGTTAGGTGGATAACTTATATTAATATAATTGTCACATTGTCAGGTGTGGTTTGTGGCAAGCTATTTGAATAGTATATATTTGTAATACAAAATTTAAAAATAAAAATCATGGCTTTAGAAATAACTGATGCAAACTTTGACGAACTTGTCCTGAAATCAGACAAACCCGTACTTATTGACTTTTGGGCAGAATGGTGTGGTCCGTGTAGGATGGTTGGTCCGGTAGTTGAAGATATTGCAAAAGAATACGAAGGCAAAGCTGTTGTTGGTAAAGTAAATGTTGACAACAACCCAGGTATATCAATGAAATTCGGTATCCGTAATATCCCTGCTTTATTATTCTTTAAAAATGGCGAAATTGTGGATAAACAAATTGGTGCAGTTCCAAAATCGGTATTAACTGAAAAATTAGCTAAGCAATTAGCTTAAGTAGTACAGGCATAAATTAAGTTTATCTTCATAGCTTAATCCACCATATTTTACTTTAAAAAGCGTTGCTATTTTGGCAACGCTTTTTTTATGCCCTATATTAGCCTTATGCCCAAATTAAATAACGATCAGCAAATACGGCAACTGGCCAATCTTGAACTGCTGGCCCGCCAGGTGGTTGAAGGTTTTATAACCGGTTTGCACCAAAGTCCGTTCCATGGGTTTTCGGTAGAGTTTGCCGAGCATCGTTTATACAATAACGGCGAATCGGTAAAAAATATAGACTGGAAACTGCTAGCCCGCACTGATAAATTGTTTGTTAAACAATTTGAGGAAGAAACTAACCTGCGCTGCTACCTGCTGCTGGATACTTCATCATCAATGAACTTTCCCGAAAAGGGCACCAATAAGTTGCAATTTTCCATCTATGCCATCGCGTCATTAATGTATTTGTTTAAAAGGCAGCGCGATGCTTTTGGGCTTTGCCTGTTTTCTGATAAAATGGATTGGCTGAGCGCGGCAAAGTCAACCACAACACATCTGTTTCATTTGTACGCCGAGCTTGAAAAGGCATACCACGCACCCAAACTAAATACAGTTACCAATATTACCCAGGTATTACACCATGTAGCCAATGAGATTCACCAGCGGTCATTGGTGATCATATTTAGCGATATGCTGGAAAATAGCCTTAACCCTGAAAAGTTGCAGGCATTGTTTGCTGCTGTTCAGCATTTAAAGTTCAACAAGCACGAGGTGATCATTTTTAATGTGAACGATAAGCATAAGGAGCTTGATTTTAATTTTGATAACCGCCCACACCATTTTGTTGATATAGAAACCGGCGCCGAAATAAAGGTTCAGCCCGGTAAAATACGGGATGCCTACAAAGCATCATTAACAGCGTACCGCCATCAGCTGGAATTGAAATGTGCCCAATATCATATAGACCTGGTAGATGTTGATATTCATGAAGGATACCATGCCATGTTGAAAACTTACCTGGTGAAAAGAAATAAAATGATATAAAAAAGAAAATCTATGAAAGCGGAATGGGAGTGTTAAAGATTAATTTAACGGTGGTCCCTTCGCCTTTTACAGAATGTATTTGCACCTTAATGTTATGAAACGCGGTGATACTTTTAACAATAGCTAAACCCAGGCCGTAGCTTTCTCTTTCATCAGTATCCAATTTTTCAAAGCGGTTAAAAGCATTCTCAATTTGCTTACTATCCATCCCAGTACCCGTATCGGTAATTATGAGGGTGTACATATCTTCTTTTAATTCATCGCCGATGATAATGCTACCTGCGGCATTATTATATTTTATAGCATTGTTTATCAGGTTAAAAAGCAAGGTATGCATTAGCGGGCGGTTGCCCTGTATGGTATAAATGTATTTAAGATTATTGGTGAACTTTAATCGTTTTTCCTCAATCCGGTCTTCCAGCTCCTCTTGTATTTCCATTATTACGGCAGCTATCATAACCATATCTGTTTTAGCATATTGGTTGTTTTCAACCTTTGAAATTAATAACAGGCTGTTAATGATAGATTTGAGCCTGTTGAGCGTTTTAAGGGACGCATGCATTTTATTCTCGCTGCCTTCGCTCAATTCTTCCTGCAATAAAATATTTTCAAGTCTTGAGCTGATAATAGATATTGGTGTGAGCAACTCATGGGATACGTTGGCAATGAATTGTTTTTCGAGGATAAACAGGTTCGATATTTTTTTCATCAACGAGCTTATACTGTCATCCAGCAGTTCAAAATCCTGGGTAGTGGTCTTTATTTTTTCATAGTCAAAGTTCATAGGGTCATTTACCTTAATAAGCTTACGATCGATGATCTTATAAAAAGGGGCCAGTAAAAACTTAGTAAAAATCAGGTCGCTTATCAATGTAAGCACCAGTGCAATAACCAAAACTACAATAGTAAACTTTTTGATGATTGATTTTAATTCCTCAACCGATTCAATAGCCACGCCAATCTCTAGCATGTACGTATGGTTATTAAAATTAAAGCGATGCCATAATATGCGGTAGTCTTGCGTATTGCGGTCTATCTTACGGCTTTCCGTTTTAAAGCGGCCGTTAGGGGCCAAAACCGATTTGTATTCTACCGGCTTAATGGAGATGAACTCTTCTTTTAAAATGTTATAGTCAGTGTATGTTTTTTGAGTGGTTAAATAACTATTTATTTCTTTGGACGACAGGCTCCTTAAAATTTCCTGTTCATCCTGTTCCAGGCGCAGTTCAATGTGATTATAGGATATTTTTTCTATAGATAGCAGGATAAGCAGACCCGTGAAAAGGATTATAGCAACCTTTGTTAAGGTATTATAAAGAGCCAGTTTTACCTGTAGTTTCATTGATGCTTTTGCTGGGCTTAGATATTGATCCGGTAACCAATACTCCTTACGGTTTCAAACCAATCAATAGGGATGTATTGTGAAAGCTTTTTACGCAGGTTTTTTACATGCACATCCACAAAGTTCGAGTCGGAATTAATTTCCAGTACATCGCCCCAAACATGCTCTGTTAAATTGGTGCGTGATATAACCCGGTTTTTGTTGAGCACCAGGTAGTTGAATATTTCAAACTCCTTTTTGGTGAGATTAATCCGCTCCTCATTATACATCACGGTACGGTTCTGGATATTAACTTTCAATCCCTTAATGTTAATATCGTTACTTTCCAGCCGGTGTTTGCGGCGGGTAATGGCGTGCATGCGTGCTAAAAGTTCACTTAAAGAAAAAGGTTTTGCCAGGTAATCATCTGCGCCTTGCTCCAGGCCGGAAACCCGGTCATCAACAGCACCACGGGCGGTGAGTATAATAACGGCGTCCTCGCGTTTATCCAAACCTTTAAGCATCTTTAAGAGATCAAATCCGTCGCCATCGGGCAGGCCGAGGTCAAGCAGAATAAAATCATAGTTATTTATAAAGATCTTTTCCTCTGCCGATCTTTTGGTGCGCGCGTGTTCAACCGTAAAGCCTTCATGGCTTAAAAATTCATCAACCTCAAGTGCTAAACCTTTCTCGTCTTCAACAATTAAAACATTCATAAGCGTGCAATTTACAAAAGGTAAAACTTATAAATAAAGCAATTAGTATAATATTAACTGTAACGTCGGTAACGATGTAAAATACATTGGCAGTGATGAAAGGTGAACGAGCTGAAAAAAGGGCTTTTTATATAATGGAACAATAGGAACAGGCTGTTATATTTCCTGATGTTGATTCTTTATTCATGGTTTTTATAATAAATATATGTTTTAATTGTTAATCAACTTAACTAAAAGGTTTATAAAATTACCCAAATCAATTTTGGCCAAATACTGTTACCAAATAAATACTATCTTTTTTATATGAGACTTTCCATTCAACGCAAACCCATAAGAGTTAACCCAGACCCCAAACGTGTTATTGCAAGATTCTTTTTCAATGGGAACGATCGTGCTATAGAAGTAATAGAACGCGTAATGGACATCAGCGAGGAAATTGCCTTTGGTATTGTATCTCCGCTGCTACAGGAGTACTCCAAACGCCATCGCAATATAACCAGGGTTTTAAACCGGCATTGCAGTAAACTAAAACCGCTGTTTGTAGAGCTGAATATTGATTATGATACCCTTACAGTTAATCGTAAACTACTTATCGGTTCCTATTTTACTCATGAATATTCTATTGAATCGGCAGCATTCTTCAATCCATCCATTGTTGAAGATCCGGATCAGACCGAATTGGAAGACGGCCAGCGTAGGGTGATCATCAGTTTCAGGGCGGTAGGCGAGGGGCATATTTCATCTATCACGTTTCGTCGTGGATTAATTGATAAATTTAATAATATTACCATTTTACCAGCAGGTAATTACATTGACGAGGCCGAAATTGTACGTAACGCAGTTTACAATAAAAAGCTATTTTTTGATAAGGCTGTTATAACCCAAATAAACATTGATGTATTACATGAGCTGGAAGGCAAGCTGGATCATCATTTTGAATATGCCAACCTGCGCCGCATCATCCTTGATTCGCAAAAACTACAGGAAAGCGATATGAAAAAACTGGAGTACGATAAAGTACTTTGGCTGGCCGACTCGTATTATGAGATTGTTTTTTCACTTGATACCGATATTTCTGATAGGGTAATATTCCCGATATCTGAGTATGAACGTAAAGGCATTGAGGATGCCCGCTTTGTTCAGTTCACCAATGATGATGGCAGCTCTGTTTACTATGCCACCTATACGGCTTATGATGGTTCGCTTATTATGCCAAAGCTGTTGCAAACCACAGATTTTTATAATTTTAAAATAATGCCCCTATATGGAGCCGGCGCGCAAAATAAAAACCTTGCGCTGTTCCCCCGTAAAATAAATGGCAAATTTGCAATGATATCCCGCATTGATGGGTGTAACAACTACATCATGTACTCCGATAAGATCAACATATGGGAAAAGCCGATCCTGCTGCAGCAACCCAAATTTACCTGGGAATTTATCCAGATAGGTAATTGTGGGTCGCCTATCGAAACTAAGGATGGCTGGTTGGTAATTACCCATGGCGTAGGCCCTATGCGCCGCTATGTACTGGGGGCAAGTTTATTAAAGCTGGATGATCCGGAGATAGAGGTAGGGAGGTTAAGTGAACCACTCCTGATCCCCAATAGCGATGAACGCGAGGGTTATGTACCTAATGTGTTATATTCCTGTGGCGCTATTGTTCATAACGGTATGCTGATTATTCCATATGGGGTATCAGATTCATCAACCGCTTTTGCTGAGGTATGCCTGGACGACTTATTAACCAAGTTAAAGGAGGATAAAAGCGAAGAAACTGCTTCCTAATAAGTTGATTGGTCTTTCGTGAATTAACAGCTCAAAATGAACGGTTCATTAAGGCATGATGGCGGGGTATTATTATTCACCGTTCGCTGTTGATTATGTAAAGTTTATTACGTAAATTGATTGATAATATAACGACTCGGTTAATATAGGACAGGTGACCTAAATAATAAGCGTGTCAATCAAACCTCTACTCCTGATTTTCAACCCTAATTTGAAGAAAACGTGCAACATAATCTAAAAAGGCAAGTTATTTAACGCTCTGTTGTAAAATAAGCATTTGGCATATCCATTGATATAATAACTAATACAACAGGGCAAACATATTTTATTAGTCATGTGAGTGTTATAGTTTATTATATGGTAAAAAAATTATAAAACAATGGATCATTTCAGAGAAATAAAAAACAGTTTAACCTGGCACAACGAGGGCAAATTTGAGGTTGAGCTGATTAATGGCATCATCACCAAACTTAATTTTTGCGAGCCCGGGAAAGGTCCCGATGATGTGGGCAAGTGCCTTACTTCCACCAACTATAAGTATTTGCAGTCGGTTTATTCATGTCTTGGCGACTTGTTTGTATTTATTGAGGAAGAAAACAAGAGATTGGGTTACAGTTATGCCCAGGCAAGCGAAGTATTACAACGCCAGCCAGAACAAACTACCGAAAACGCTTACCCTTTACTTGGTGAAACCAAAATTCGGCCGTTAAGTGATTATAATCATCAGCCGGAATCAACAGAATCTTCAGGAGAAAGCGGGGAGTTAATAAGGGACGTGGGATAGTAAACTTAATCCATGTAGCTTAATGTGAGGCCTTTAAAGTATTGTTCTTTAAAGCATAATATTCCTATGCCCATAACTTTACCATTCATTATGCAAGCCTCCAGCTTTGGCTTTTGGGAGTTTGTTTTATACCCAAAATTTTCTGGTACAAATTCAAATAATCTCCCACCATCTTATCGCATGAAAATTGGGAGTTTGCCCAATTATAACAGTCAATACGATTTATCTCGCTCAGCCTGCTTACTGCTTCAACCGCCTCATCCACGGTATTTACTAAAAAGCCTGTTTGTGCATCTTTAATTAGCTCCGGCATTGCACCCTTATTAAATGCAATTACCGGGGTACCGCAAAGCATGGCCTCGGCTACGCTCATTCCGAATGGCTCATTAAAGCTAATGGGGTGTAACAGGGCGGCGGCGTTGCCCAAAAGTGCTTTACGCTTAGCTGGCCCGGCATGGCCAATGTATTCCACTTCATCTGATAAAAAAGGTTCAATTTTTTCCCTGTAATAGTTCTCATCCTGTATGATGCCGGCAATAAGCAGTTTGCGTTTGCTTTTTTTTGCAATACTGATTGCTTCGGCAGTCCCCTTATCTGGATGGATGCGGCCAAAGTAAAGCAGGTAATCACCAGGCTTTTCAAAAAAATCAAAATCCCGGGTATCCAGGCCGTTGTAAACGGTGGCCAAATAACTCAACTCCGGGCTGCGGTCGGCATTGCTGATGGATACATAGTGACCTATAGGATTGTACTTTTTGTAAACCGGGATTATCCGGTGCGATGAAAAGCCGTGTATGGTAGTGATCACGGGGGTTTTTATCAGGCCCGAATAGGTAAGGGGCAAAAAATCAAAATTGTTGTGAATAATATCAAATTCGCCAGCCTTTTCCATCAGGTTACTAATGTGCAGGCATTCCAATACCTTAGCGTCCTGGCTTCTATCTTCCTCATAACCGGTTGTACAAACCGACTCCAGCCTGCCGGCAGTTATGGAGTCGCCGGTGGCAAAAAGAGTTACCTCTATGCCCAGCTTTATCAAACCTTCGGCAATATTTGATGCAATTTGCTCCCAGGGTCCATAATGCCGGGGTGGTGTACGCCAGGCTACCGGGGCTAAAACGGCTACCTTCATTTAGCAGATCTCCATTTTTTGCCCGTATTTGTTGTATTCGTATTCCAGCTCAAAGGCTTTTAATACAGTTAAATGCGAAATCAGGTAAGCCAGTGTACTTTCGGCGCCCTGGTTGCGGTTAATGCCATTTGGTAATAAACCATCGCAACAGCCCTTGGTTTCATGATCATACAACGGGGCCCGCAGCGTGTTTTCGCCCAGGAACCACTTATAGCTCAGGAACATTTTCTCTATATATTGCGGTACCCTGAATATCTGGTAAGCCTGGAAGTGCATGAGCACCATAGCCATAGTTTCAATAGCCTGCTGATCAAAAGTAGGGAAGGTGCCACCACGATAATACCAGCCATCGTTACCAACCGGGCTTAAATATCCGTTGGATAGTGTCAGTTTATCCAAAAATGCCATAGTTGCAAGGGCTATTCTTTTTGCGTCCTCGTTGCCTGTAATTTCGCACGAGTGTAGCAATGCCAGTGGAAGAATGGCATTATCATAGGTCATTTTTTCTTCAAACCATTGCCAGTCTTCAGATTGTGTATTTTCAAAGGCATCTATTAAAGGTTGAGTAAGATCGGCAAGTATTTTCACCATGCCTTCATCAGAAGGATAAACCTGCAGGTACAAGCTGATACCAATTATGGTATTTGCCATCCCCCTTAAATGTTTTAAGGCTGCAAAATGCGGTATTGATTTATGAAAGATCTCTAAAGCAAATTCACGGTATGAGTTGCTCGCTGCGCAACCTATTAAATGGCCCAATGACCAAATGGTACGGCCAAAGGAATCCTCAGAGCCAACCTCATCCAGGTAACGCCTGTCAAAACTCAGAAAATTGCGAAAATTTCCATCATCTGTCTGCATATAGTGGATATAACTTAGGTATATAGGCAGCAGTTCAAATGCTTCTGTACTTTTATTGCGTTGGTAAGCCATGAGTGCCATGATAAGGGCCCGCGCATTGTCGTCAAGGCAATAACCCTCTTTTAAATTGGGTATGCCATATTTGGCATGTTGTACTATACCTGTATCATCTGTTAGGCGCAGCACATGGGTTAAACTAAACGTAGGTAATATCTCGGGGTCAACAATGCTGTTTTTTAATATCTTGTCGCTGAAATCATATTTTGAGATTGATTCCTGTGCCACTTTAATAAATTCGGCACCAATTACAGGCCAGCGCAGATGCAGGCCATATTGATAGGCATTTTCCTTTAATTCGTTTAAAATACGGTCCTGGTCCAATAATTCAATTATTGTATCGGCCAAGGCTTCGGAGTTTTTGAAATCGAAAAGCCTTCCCCGGTTATCTGCCAAAAGTTCGGTTGCATGCCAGTAGGGGGTTGATACTACCGCGGCACCTGCGCCAACGGCGTATGATAAAGTTCCGCTGGTGATCTGTGCTTCATTCAGATATGGGGTCACATATATTTCACAGGCAGTAAGGTAACTTACCAATTCTTCCTCAGCTACAAATTTATTGATAAACGCCAGGTTTTTTGATACGCCCAACTGCACCGCCAATGATTTCAGGTGATCGCGATATTCCTCGCCCGAATTTTTGATAACCCCCGGGTGTGTGTTTCCTAATACTACGTACATCACATCCGGATGATTTTCAACAATTTTGGGCAGGGCCTTAACAACAGTTTCTAAACCTTTATTGCGGCTAAGCAAGCCAAATGTTAACATTACGCGGTGGTTTTTAAATACCGAAAGATTTTTTATCGGGTTTTCTTCAGGGGCTTCTACATCGGGTACGCCATGCTCAATTATCTGAATCTTTTCGGCTGGTATCTCATATATAGTGGTTAAAAATTCCACCGCCCGCTTGCTCATCACAATAATTTTTGACGATTGCTCAGCAATTTCACGGATGATGATCCGCTGAACATAGCTGGGGTCTTTTAGTATGGTATGTAATATCGAAATCAGGGGCTTCTCCAACCGGTTGATCAATGGCAAGATATAAATACCGCTTTCGCCGCCGTAAATACCAAACTCATGCTCCATAATGCAAACATCGGCGCTGCTGGTATTGATATAGCTGGCTGCCCTGATGTAATCCTTTTGGTGATTTTGGCGTATAACATATTTTACCTCCTCCGGATACTCATATTCCTGTATGTTTTCAGAGTCATTTAGGGCAACAACAAAGCCTCCCTGTAATAATGATTTTCTTTCAGGAAAATTAGCGCTGATAGCATTCATTAAATTGTTATTAAATGTAGCTAAACCGCATTCGCGTGGGGGGTAAGTTGATATATATGCTATTTTCATAATTAGATGGAAGTGTTAAAAACGGTGGCTGTAATAATTAAACAACAATTTTTTATCTATTGTTTAACTGGTGACTATAAAAAAGTTCATTAGTGCGCTGCATTGTACGAAAAGTAATCCCTGGAACTCATTTTTTATAGTTATATGGATAATTGCATAAACCGTACCATTTTAATTAATACAAAAAATTATAAGGTATTATTTAAGAAAAGTAACTTAAAAGTTACGAAAGAAAGGTGTAGCGTTATCACTACAGGACATGATTTGGCCAGGCAGCCTAATTGCAGCACGCGACCACAGGCATGGCCAATATAGAACGGAATGGATTTTGGTAATGGATGAATTACTTACAAATATGCTCGTCCTAATTGTAAAAGTTGCCAAAAAAAATGCATCCGTAGGCAGTCGTACATGTCTGATTATCAAATTCATAATAAATAAAAAAAGTAACCAACGAATTAATTTTTAAAACCAATTGTTCTTTTTAAAGTTAGTTTAAGTATGAAAAAGACAATTTTAAGTTTAAGCCTAATCCTGTTTTCCACTTTAGGTTTTAGCCAGATACTCAAGCCGGTAAAGATAGATAGTCTTGTTACCGTTTCATTACCCGCTAACTTTACTAAGAAAGATACCTTAGGTCAGCAAATTTATCAGGGTACAGCCTCTATGGGATATATAGTTGTTATACGTGCGGAAAACGCGGCAAACAACAAACCCTTAAATAAAGAAAAAGACCTAAAAAAGGTATTTCAAAAATTTGCAGATGGGATCCAGAAACAATCACGTAATGGCAGCATCATGAACCCACGCGATACCACCATTGGTAAACTTGAAGCCAGGGTATTTACGCTGAGAGTTGATAACAGCAACTCCACAGGCGAAGCACCGCAATTAAGGCAGTTTATCCTGTTATATACCCAGGAAGCTACCTATACACTGGAGTATTTTTATCCCGAAGCCAGGGCCGAACTTGCTAAGGCCGAGCTAAAAACGTTTACAAGTTCAATAAAACTTGCACCCGATTTAAAACGTAATGATCAGTATATTTCAAATGCCAAGGGTTTATCAACGCCTATAAAAATAGCTTTATATGGGGGTGCTCCACTTATAATTATTATTGTGCTGATGGCTATGCGCAGGAAGAAAAGACTAGAAGCCGAGGCTTAATTATTTAAAAAGAGTTCTGTATAGGCCCTTGTTCCACTTATCGGTATGGATAAATTGTTTACTATCCAGCCAGGTTAACCAAAACACGGTAACCATTACACCGATAACGGAACCGGCAATAACATCTTCAAAAAAGTGTTGGGTAAGGTACATTCTTGAATAGCCAACCAACATAGCAATTAATAAGGCTGGGACACCCCAGCCTTTATTTTTGCATAAATACGTAATTACCAGCGCGGCCGAAAAAGCGCTTGTTGTATGCCCCGAGGGGAAACTGTTGAAACTGAGTATATAAATTCCTTTAACGGTGTGTACATGGCTCCACTGACTTTCAAAGTAAAGCATTGGCCTGGGGGCGTCAACAATGTATTTTAATACCTGGGCCACCAACGATGTTACCAGGTAACTTGATGCTAATAAGAGGAATTTGCGATAGCTGAATAAAAGCATGATCAACGATAGGGTGATCGCTGTAAGGCCATCTCCTAAGTCGGTCATGTAGGGTTCAATATAATCTGCCCAGGGGCTATTCCATCCATTAACTGCAAAGAAAACTTCCTGCCGGGTGTATAATAGTTTGATAACCAAACAAGCGCAAAGAAACAGCAGGTAGAGTATAAAAAACGGCCTGATCCTGTATAAAACATCTTTTATCCCTATCTTCATGGTGCAAAATAAGCATATACTTATTCAATGCAAAAAAATGATTATGTTTGGAATTGGGTTACACTAATTACTTTAATTAAATGTCGAAAAGTATATTTCGTAAAAAATCTGTTGCCAAAATATTACATGATGTTGAATGCGGTTTCAGCGACAGCGAACACCCTGGTACCGCCTCCTCCCAATTAAAAAAAGAACTTAACGTTAAAGATCTAACCCTCATGGGTATAGCCGCCGTAGTTGGCGCTGGTATTTTCAGTACTATAGGCGAGGCCTCTTTTCATGGCGGCCCCGCGGTATCTCTTTTATTTGTAGTAACTGCCATCACCTGCGGGTTTTCGGCCCTATGTTATGCCGAGTTTGCTTCCCGCATACCTGTTGCCGGTAGTGCTTATACTTACGCTTATGCGTCATTTGGTGAATTAATTGCCTGGATAATTGGCTGGGATCTTTTAATGGAATATGCCATTGGTAACATTGCCGTTGCCATATCCTGGAGCGAGTATTTTGTAAACTTGCTGGAGGGTTTCAATATTCACCTGCCCAAATACCTTACCATGGATTATGTGTCGGCCTTAAGAGGTCACGACGCTGTGTTGGCTGCTGGAAGTAATCTGGCTGATATTAGCGATAGGGTAAAAGGTGCCGCCATGGCCTGGGATAATGCGCCCGGTATCGACGGATTTAAACTGATTGCCAATCTGCCTGCGTTA
Source organism: Mucilaginibacter sp. (assembly GCF_025362475.1). Taxonomy (GTDB): domain Bacteria; phylum Bacteroidota; class Bacteroidia; order Sphingobacteriales; family Sphingobacteriaceae; genus Mucilaginibacter. The sequence continues at coordinate 134,407 of NZ_JANYGH010000067.1, read as the reverse complement.
GGAATCGTATTTATTATCACCTACCTGGTTTATATCGGCATCCGCGAAACCAAGAAGGCAACGAATGCTATGGTGATCCTGAAAATTGTGATCGTTATAGCGGTTATCGTTGTGGGCTTTTTTTACGTAACACCGGCTAACTGGCATCCATTTATGCCAAACGGTTTTGGAGGTGTTATGAAAGGTGTATCGGGTGTGTTTTTTGCTTATATAGGTTTTGATGCCATATCAACCACTGCCGAGGAATGTGAACAGCCCCAGCGGGATCTGCCCCGTGGTATGATCTATTCGCTTATAATTTGTACTGTTTTATATATCCTGATAGCCCTTGTACTTACCGGTATGGTAAGCTATAAAGAACTGCAGGTTGGAGATCCGCTTGCTTTTGTATTTGCTAAGGTGGGCTTACATAAAGTTAGTTACATTATATCTATAAGTGCCGTAATTGCAACTGCAAGCGTTTTGTTGATATTTCAGTTGGGCCAACCACGTATCTGGATGAGTATGAGCCGGGATGGTTTGCTTCCCAAGGCATTTTCACGTATCCATCCTAAGTTTCATACACCGGCTTTTGCAACTGTTGTAACCGGTTTCGTAGTTGCTGTACCAGCGCTGTTTATGAACCTTACCGAGGTTACCGATTTAACCAGTATAGGTACCCTTTTTGCATTTGTATTGGTTTGCGGTGGGGTATTGCTATTGCCACGCGAGGCCGCGGTTAAGGGCAAATTCCATTTGCCGTATGTTAACAGTAAGTTTATAGTTCCGTTGATAACCATTATCATATTTGGTTCGCTTTTTTACTTAAAACCCGCTCCACAGGTAGAAATGATGCAGTTTAAAAAACTAAGGGAAAAACCGGCAATTATCGAGAGCCTGGATGCTGCCGATAAATCCGCTTTATTTGTTACCTGCAATATGCTTTATGGGAAACAAAGTATTGACGGTAAGGCTGACGAAACAAAGTATTTTAAAAATCTGGAAGAAGATAAATTCAACACTGCCTTAAGGATTACCCCTATCAGCGAGGCTAAAAAGTATCATTTAGGATTAGATGGATTTTTATATAATTTCCCTAACTACCTGTTCTTTATTCTCATTATTATAATTAGTGTTTATAGCTTCTTAAAAAACTTCTCGCTGATACCTGTTTTAGGGCTTATGAGCTGTTTTTACCTGATGACCGAACTTGGTTATACCAACTGGTTACGGTTCCTGGTATGGCTGGTAATAGGCCTGGTAATATATTTCAGCTACAGCTACAGGAACAGTGTATTAGGCAGGGAGGTTGAAACAGCATAGATAATTAGATAACCATGTGGACCTGCCCCATTTGCAACCGGGAATTTACTGCCATCAACCAGGTGCACTCCTGCAGGGAGCGTAACCTGAGCGATTTTTTACAGGGTAAATCAGCGCACACGGTTGAATTGTTTGATCATTTGATAAATGAATACCTGCAAATGGCCCCCATTAAGGTTTACCCAACCAAAAGTATGATCGCTTTGGGGCTACGCACAAATTTTGCTTATGTAACTCAGTTAGGTAAAAATTTTATTGATGTAGTATTCCCCTTTAAAGAGATCTATGCAGATAATCTGTGCTTCACTAAAATAAAAACGGTTCCCGGAACTAATGATCATAACCATTACTTCAGAATGTATTTTAAAGAAGATATTAATGAAGAGGTGAGGGGATATATGAGGAAGGCTTTGGAGGGATAATCTCACGCTCCAAAGGCCACTGTATGAATACATCTTGTTAATAAAAGAAAATTGTCATTTCGACGAACAGCGGGTGGCACGAGCATTGGGGTGAGGAGAAATCTTATATAAGCGACAAGCGAACATGCAGGTTGTATAAGACTTCTCCTCACCCCTTTCCTTTTTCCCCACGCCTGTTCGTCGAAATGACAACATCTTTTAATACAAAATAAGGGGGGATAAAAAGATGTGCCTACATAGTAACTCTAAAGGAGATGTGTTCCCACAAAGCCTATAAAACAAAAAGACCTCAGATAATCTAAGGTCTTTTTGTTTGTAAAGGGTTTATGTGCGGCTAATTCACCCTGTGTATTTCAATAGCCTCAGGTATTGACAACATCAGCGGAACTTTTTCAACCGTTACAAAACTCAGGTCGAGGCCAAAACCGCGTTCTTCTGATAAACTTACCTTTTTGAGATATACATAAAAATCCATTATAAAACGCTCATATAACGATAGGCTATGCGAACGGGAAAACACCTTTTCAATCACCACAAACCTAAAGTCGCCCACTATTTTGTGTTTATTTAGTGATTTGTAATGACTGGTAATATCTACCTCGCCTTTTTTAACCAAGTCTTCAACCACTTTCCTAAACAACAGGTTTATCTGCTGCTCAACCCGGAAACCTAATTTAAAATCGATGCGGATAAGTTTGTTTGGCACCAAAAAGTCGACTTCGTACTCACGTTTGTAGGGCTCATCAACCACATCAACGTGAACCAGCCAATATACATCTGCACGCTTAGGCTGCTTTTGGAGTATGGAGTAAACAATTTTCGATTCGATTTCTGAGTTGAAATTGGCGCTGGTTAAATAAACCAGTTGCGATGCGTATTTAGGTACGCTTTCGTCTGCACTTAGTTCATTAATAAGGTTGTAATAATCATCAATACCTACAAACTTAACGTAACGGTTCCTGATTTTGCGGGCAGTGTGCCATGTCCACATCACCGTGAATAATACAAACCCTATTGATAGGGTGAACCAGCCACCATGTAAAAACTTAACCAGGTTACCTGTAAGAAACGTACCCTCAATAACCAGGTAAACCGCTAAAAACGTATTGATGATATAGGAAGGTACTTTTTTGCGTTTCAGGAATTTAGATACCAGTATGGTGGTCATGAGCATCGCTACCGTGATACTTAAACCGTAAGCCGCCTCCATTTTATCTGAGTGGCGAAATATCAGTACCACACCCAAACATCCGGCCCAAAGCAGCCAGTTAACACTGGGTACATACAATTGTCCCTTTTGCTCTGATGGATAATTGATACGTACTTTTGGCCAAAGGTTAAGCCTTACAGCCTCGGCAATAAGCGTAAACGATCCCGAAATTAAGGCCTGGCTGGCAATAATAGCAGCAACGGTAGCTATACCGATACCGAATATAAGGAACCACTCGGGCATAATTTTATAAAAGGGGTTATTGGTATTCAGGTCCATTACGGTGCCATTTCTTTGCAGTAACCAAACTGCCTGCCCCAGGTAGTTAAGAATTAAACAGGCTTTAACATATATCCAGCTTATGCGGATGTTTTGTTTACCGCAGTGCCCCAGATCTGAGTATAAAGCCTCGGCTCCTGTAGTACACAAAAATACCGCTCCTAAAATGATAAAGGCGTTATGACTGCCTGCAGAACTTAACAGCTCATAAGCATAATATGGATTTAATGCCCTGACAATACCCGGTGAGTGAACAATATAACTGATCCCTAACACCCCCATCATGGTAAACCAGATGAACATAATAGGTCCAAAAGCCTTACCAACCAGTGATGTACCAAATTGCTGTATAATAAACAGCCCGGTAATAATGGCCATTACAATTTTTACAGTAGGCAATTGTGGGTAGTAAGTTTGTAAACCCTCAATTGCCGATGATATGGTAATAGGAGGGGTAATGATGCCATCGGCAAGCAAGGCGCAACCACCAACAACGGCAGGTACAATAAGCCATTTTGCTTTTCGGCGAACGAGTGAGAATAGGGAGAAGATACCACCCTCACCCTTATTATCGGCACGTAGCGTAATCACCACGTATTTCAGCGTGGTTTGCAGCGTTAACGTCCAGAAAATGAGTGAGACTCCTCCAAGTATTAATGTTTCGGAAATTTGGTTTGTACCAACAATGGCTTTGAATACGTATAATGGGGAGGTACCAATATCACCGTAAATTATTCCTAAACTGATGAGAAGGCCAGCGGCCGACAGTTTTTGCAGATCTTTATGGTTCGACACTATTTTGATTTTGTGAAGTCGCAAAAATATTAATTTTTTCCATTAAACTTAAATTATCATTAAACGTATAAGTAAATTACGAGTCAAAACCGTAAAAACAGCCCTTATTGTTAAATTTTGTTAAAAAGTTTTACAAAAACGTCATTTTTCTACGTCGTGAGGGCATTATTTATACTTTTGTAGGGAAACTTAATAATGAGGCGAAAAACTACTTACTCTTTTATTTACACATATGCATGGCTTGTATTAGTTGCGATGGCAATTTTTATGAATTTTGCGTTTGCAGCAAGAGTTACGCCCGATAAACTAACTGGCACTAAACAGGCTAAAGGTGATACTACCTATCATGTAACTAAAGCAAAAGGCGGTAAGCCTTCCTATTTAAAAAATGGGCTTCACCTGGCGCTGCCACCTTTAAAACCAGCTGTAACATCAAGTGCAAAAGTAAGTGTATCGCGCCCCGATGATAAGTTGCTTAATGACGTACAGTTGTACCCTAACCCGGTTACCGATCAAATTAACCTGAAATATTCGGTTAGTCGCAACTCCAACGTAACGGTTAAAATAATGGATGTGTTGGGGAATGATATAACCACCGTATTTAACCAACGGGTTGAGGTTGGCGATCACAATATCAGCTACTCCATAAACAACAAACTTAGTCGCGGCTTTTATTTTGTACGCGTTGTAGCCGGTACCGAATCGGTTATTAAAAGGATCTCTGTATTATAGCACCCGCCTTCAGGTGCCTATAGGGCTTATAGAAAATTACGCTCCATTTTTATCAAAGGCCGGGTATTTCACCCCAACATCTACACTTTAAAGCTTACGTGTATGCCAAACCCATCTATTTTTTTAGCTTTGGCGTTTATAGCATTCCCTTATGAAGATAATTGCCATTGGCCGCAACTATGCCGAACATGCCAAAGAATTAAATAACCCGGTGCCAACCGTTCCGGTTATTTTTATGAAACCGGATACTGCCATTTTAAAAGATAACAAACCTTTTTATCACCCCGATTTTTCGGAAGATATCCACCACGAGATTGAGATAGTTCTTAAAGTGAGTAAGGAAGGCAAGCATATTGGTGAAAAATTTGCCGGCAGTTATTATGAAGAAATTGGGTTGGGTATTGATTTTACAGCCCGTGATATCCAAAATCGACATAAAGAAAAAGGGTTACCCTGGGAACTGGCTAAGGCGTTTGATGGTTCGGCACCGATAAGTGCTTTTGTGCCAAAAACAAAGTTTGCCAATATTTATGATATCAACTTTAAACTGGATGTGAGCGGCGAAACCCGCCAGGAAGGCAATACAGGTAATTTGCTTTTCTCTTTTGAAAGCATCATTGCCTTTGTATCCAAATATGTTACACTTAAAAAAGGCGATCTGATATTTACAGGCACCCCTGCAGGTGTATCAAAGGTAAAAGTAGGCGATAGGCTGGAAGGCTATCTGGAAGGTGAGAAAATGCTTGACTTTTACGTAAAATAAGCATGATTAAAAAAAGAATTATTATTATCTGCGCGCTGTGCACCGGTTTTTATTTGAATTTGCAGGCGCAAACTACCACCATACAAAGCAGGCCCTATCCTCAAAATTATTTCCGCTACCCACTCGATCTTAAGCCCCCTACAACGGCAGGTTCATTTGGCGAGTTAAGGCCTGCGCATTTTCACTCCGGACTTGATTTTAAAACCAATCAGCGTACTGGTTACCCGGTGTATGCCGTAAATGACGGCTATATTTCAAGGGTACGGGTACAGTTTGGCGGCTTTGGGCGGGCTATTTACATTACCCACCCCAATGGTTATACCACGGTATATGGTCACTTGCAAAGCTTTACCCCGGCGGTTGCCGCGTTGGTAAAAGCTTACCAATATGAGCATCAAACCTTTGAGGCCGACTTTAAATTATTACCCACACAGGTACCCGTTTGTAAGGATGAAGTAGTGGCCATATCGGGCAATGCGGGGGCATCGGCCGGGCCGCATGTGCATTTCGAGATCAGGGATACACAAACCGAAGAAACTATCAACCCGCAGCTTTTTGGCTTAACTATCCCGGATAAGATTCCGCCCAGTATCAGTTCCATCGGGATTTATCATCTTAACGGCAACCCGTTTAGTGAAAAAACACAGCATGAGTTTATGGCAGTTGGCGGTGCCGCGGGTAATTATCATTTAGTAAAACCACAGGTGTTACATTTAAGTGGCAATATCGGTTTTGGTATTAATGCTACTGATATGAACAGCACATCGGTAAATCACAATGGTATCTACTCCGTTGAGCTGAAACTTGATGGCCAAACAGTGTACACCTTTGCAGTTGAACGTTTCGCGTTTGATCAAACCCATGCCATTAACGCCTATATTGATTACCCGGCTTTTACTTCATCGCGCCGGTGGATGCAGAAATGCTTTATTATGCCGGGCAGTCATATTTCGCTTTATCCGCAATCTATTAACAGGGGCATCATTACCTTTAATGATAATGCGATACATGATGTTGAATATGTTGTAAAAGATGTTGCTGGCAATACTTCATCATTAAAATTAAAGGTACAGGCAAGTCCGTTTACAGCAACTGCCAGTAAAATAGAGGGCACTTTGTTTCATTACGATAAAAAAAGCGAATTCAGTACCGATAAGGTGAAGGTTACCGTAATGCCCGGCAATTTATATGACGATCTGGATTTTATCTACTCTAATTCAGCAAAACCTGTTGGCGCATACTCCTCTGTACACCATATTCATAACCACTTAACACCTGTTCATGACAATTATGAGCTGTGGATAAAACCCGAGGTTGACCTGGGTAAATATGCTGATAAAGCAGTTATTGTAAGCACCGCGGGCTTTTGCCAGGGTGGTTATTACCAGGATGGCTGGGTAAAATCGCAATTGAGCACCTTTGGCGATTTTTATATTAAAGTGGATACCATTCCACCGGTGATCCATCCGTTAAATATCAAAAACGGAAGTAATATGAAAATGGCCCGCAGTATTAATTTCAGGATGAGCGATAACCTCTCGGGCATAAAAAGTTACATCGGAACCATTGATAATAAATGGGTTTTAATGGAACTGGATTATAAAACTAAAATTCTAAGTTATACCTTTAACGGCGATATTACACCGGGCAAGCACACTTTTAAGCTTACCCTTGCAGATAACAAGAACAATTTTGCAGATTTTACCGCAGATTTTTACCGATAATACTCAAAACTATGTCAACATTAAAAGAAGGCGATAAAGCCCCGGGTTTTACAGCAAAAGACCAGAACGGAAACACCGTTTCGCTGTCTGATTATAAAGGCAAAAACGTAATACTTTACTTTTATCCTAAAGATGATACCCCAGGCTGTACAGCCGAATCATGTGATTTTAGGGATAATTACCAATCATTGCTAAGCAAAGGTTACGAGGTGATTGGTGTAAGTACCGATGATGAAAAATCACACAAAAAGTTCGAAACCAAATATAGCCTGCCCTTTACCCTCATAGCTGATAACGAAAAGGAAATTGTTGAAGCTTATGGTGTTTGGGTAGAAAAAAACATGTACGGCAAACAATACATGGGCACCGCCCGCACTACCTTTATTATTAATGGCGATGGAATCATTGTGCATTTAATTAGTAAGGTTGATACCAAGAACTCCTCACAACAAGTGCTTGAGTTAGTAAAATAAGTGTTAAAAGAACAATAAATATTTTTTACTTTAGCCGATCAGTTTCCTAAATTTATAATGAAATCAACTATTAAAGACTTAGAAAAAATCGCGTCACAAATCAGGCGCGACATTGTACGTATGGTACATGGTTGTCAATCTGGCCACCCTGGTGGTTCATTAGGTTGTACCGAGTATTTTACCGCCCTGTATTTTGAGGCGATGAACCACGATCCTGAATTTAACATGGATGGCATTGGCGAAGATCTTTTCTTTTTATCAAACGGTCACATTTCGCCGGTGTTTTACAGCACTTTGGCCCATGCCGGCTATTATGATAAAGCAGAACTGGCTACCTTCCGTAAGCTTAATTCGCGCTTACAGGGTCACCCTACAACACATGAGCACTTGCCGGGTGTACGTATTGCTTCAGGATCATTAGGCCAGGGATTATCTGTGGCTATTGGCGCTGCTTTGGCTAAAAAGCTTAATGGTGATAAAAGCCTGGTTTACACGCTGCATGGTGATGGCGAGCTACAGGAAGGACAAATTTGGGAAGCAGCCATGTTTGCGCCGCACAACCAGGTAGATAACCTGATCTCAACCATTGATGTAAATGGACAACAGATTGATGGGCCAACCAAACTTGTTTTATCACTTGGCGATTTACACGCCAAATGGGAAGCTTTTGGCTGGGATGTTTTGGAAATGAAAGGTAACGATATGGCCGATGTAGTTAAAACGCTAAAACTGGCTAAAAGCCGCAGCGGGCAGGGTAAACCTATCATGATATTAATGCATACCGAAATGGGTTATGGAGTTGACTTTATGGTTGGCAGTCACAAATGGCATGGCGTTGCTCCAAATGATGAGCAATTGAAATTGGCCTTGGCTCAACTGGAAGAAACCTTGGGCGACTATTAAGCCCCCCGGGCCCCCCCCTAAAGGGGGAGCGAAAATAAATAACTATCATTAACTACAATTAATCAAAGTAGCCCTCTCTTTTGGAGAGGGTTGAGTGAGGCCTCTCATGAAAAAATATACTTACACAGATAAAAAAGATACCCGCTCGGGCTTTGGCGCCGGGTTGCTGGAAGCCGGCAGAAAAAACGACCAGGTTGTGGCTCTTTGCGCCGACCTTATTGGCTCGTTAAAAATGAATGATTTTATTAAGGAATTTCCTGACCGTTTTGTACAGGTAGGTATTGCCGAAGCAAACATGATGTGTATTGCTGCAGGTATGACCATTGGTGGTAAAATACCTTTTACAGGTACCTTTGCTAACTTTTCAACCGGCAGGGTTTACGATCAGATCCGCCAGTCGATAGCTTACTCTAACAAAAATGTTAAAGTTTGCGCATCACACGCTGGCTTAACTTTAGGCGAGGATGGTGCAACACACCAGATATTAGAAGATATCGGCCTGATGAAAATGTTGCCTGGGATGACTGTTATCAACACTTGTGATTACAATCAAACCAAGGCTGCTACTATGGCTATTGCCGAATATGAAGGTCCGGTTTACCTTCGTTTTGGTCGCCCGGTGGTACCTATTTTTACAGATCCTGATCAAAAGTTTGAGATTGGAAAAGCATGGATGGTAAACGAAGGTGCCGATGTTAGTATATTTGCAACCGGTCACCTGGTATGGCAGGCTATTTTAGCAGGTGAAATACTTGCAGAGCAAGGTATTGATGCCGAGATTATTAATATTCATACCATTAAGCCTTTGGATGCAGAAGCTGTATTAAAATCAGTAGCAAAAACAGGTTGTGTGGTTACTGCCGAAGAGCATAACCGTTTAGGTGGATTGGGCGATAGTATAGCACAGGTTTTAGCTACACATACCCCGGCCCCGCAGGAATACATTGCTGTAAATGACAGCTTTGGTGAAAGCGGAACGCCCGAGCAGCTGATGACCAAATACGGCCTTGATGCAGAGCATATTGTGCTTGCCGTGAAAAAGGTTATCGAAAGAAAAAACAAAAATGCTTAATTAGCATTTAACTATAAAAATTATAAAATGTCGGTGCAGGTTGAAGATATAGAGATTTTAAGCAAGTTCCAGGACGAAAAAACGCGTAACGAAGCATTTAACCTGTTGCTTAAAAAATACCAGCAAAAAATTTACTGGCACGTTCGCCGTATGGTTATTGACCATGATGATGCGGATGATCTTGTACAGGATGTTTTTATTAAAGTTTGGAAAAATCTGTTGGGTTTTAGAAACGATGCGCAACTTTATACCTGGATGTACCGCATAGCATCCAACGAATGCATTACTTTTTTGAATAAGAAAAAGCAAAAAAATAATGTTTCGTTGGATGATGTTGCCTATGAACTGGCTGATACACTGGCCGATTCGAGCTATTTTAACGGCGACGCGGCACAGCGCAAATTGCAGGAAGCACTGTTAACGCTGCCCGAAAAACAGAAACTCGTGTTCAATATGAAATATTATGAGGATATGAAGTATGAAGAGATTTCGGCAGTGTTGGGTACAAGTGTAGGTGCTTTAAAGGCATCTTTTCACCTGGCTGTTAAAAAAATAGAGGCATATTTAATCTCTAAAGATTAATTCAGAATTAATTCAGATTTACGTTAAACCTTTTAGCACTTTGTTCATCTATAGTTATGTATGAAAAGCGATATGGACAATAGGGAATGGCTGGATGATTATACGTCACTTAAACAGATCAACGCAAATGATCCGTTTACTGTGCCGGCTGGCTATTTTGATGAATTAGCGCAGCACATAACATCACGCATCAGGTTAGAAGAGTTAAAAAGCTCATCTGCAGGGTTTACCGTGCCTGAAAATTACTTTGAACAATTAAGCAGCAATATACAAAGCCGTATAAATGTTGAATCGGATTTGGGTACCGGGAACTCCGGTTTTACTACTCCTCCCAATTTTTTTGAGGAGCAGGCAAGCAATATCCAAAGCAGAATTGCCATTGAGCAATACGTGAATAATGAAGCTGAAGGCTTTGATGTTCCTGAAAATTATTTTGAGGAACTGGACAATAACATCCAAAGCAGGATTGCTATTGATGAGCATTTGAATAATCGGGATGAGGGTTTTGCGGTTCCTGAAAATTACTTTGAAGAGTTGAGTAACAACATCCAAAGCAGGATTGCTGTGGGGGAGCTTTTGGAACATGAGGCAGAAAGCTTTACCGTGCCAGCAAATTATTTTGAGCAGCTTAACCAGAATATTTTAAACAAAACTGTTAACCAGGCAGAGGAAGTTGCCCAGGTGATTAACCTGCAGGTTGCGGTTCAAAAGAGGGGCATTGTTCGTAAAATGTTTGCTTCGGCTACCTTTAGGTATGCTACCGCGGCATGTTTTGCTTTGATCCTTGGAATTGGTGTGGTTTTGAAAAGCCCGACGCCTACAGATCATAATCACTCTTTTTTACATGAGGAGTTATCTACAGTGCCTGTGGCCGAAATAAAAAGTTACCTGCAGCTGCACATGGATGCGAGCGATACCCGTACACTGATGGATGGCTCACAAAAAATTAACAGCCAGAATTTGGATGAGGATTTGTCAGATTATATAGATACTAATTAATTAAGGAGCTTTAATGAGTAAGTTGATCAGGCATATTTTTATTTTATTATTTATTATAGCTGCAGGCTTTGAATCCTATGGGCAGGCCAATAGCCTGGTTCCGGCCAAGCCTAATGTTACGCGTACAAAAAAATCAGGCATGGGCGCCAAGCTTGAGGCTGCACGCAATAATTTTATCAGCAAACAGCTTGATCTCAGCGATCATGAATCAACTAAATTTTGGCCCTTATACCGTCAATACCAACAGGAATTAACTGCAGTACGCATATTAAAGCGCTTAAATAATTCCAGTGCATCCTCCAATGGCACAGAGCAAATTGATAAGGAAATTTACTATGAAAGCCAACTTGTGGCTATACGTAAACGCTACCGCGATTCTTTTTCAAAAATACTCCCACCCGAAAAAGTAAGCAAATTGTATAAAAGCGAGCAAGAGTTTAATGACGAGCTTATTAAACAACTCAGCGAGCGCAGCGAACGGGCCGGGAATTAATTAGTGAAATACTGTTTTTTTTGATCTGCTAATTGGTTAATAATTCGTGAAGTATTAATTGGATTGTTGATTTTTGTATGATCATCATATTTCATCACTTACTAATTAAACATGACCACTCTTCGCCAGCTTTTTTTAGCTAATAATGCACAAACCACTAATTTCCCGTTGTTGCTTGAGTTTGAACGTGCAGAGGGAATTTATATGTATGATGCGGCAGGCAAAGCTTTTATTGACCTCATCTCGGGCATAGGCGTAAGCAGCCTTGGTCATGGTAATCCACATGTTATCGAAGCTATTAAACAGCAGGTTGATAAATACATGCACCTGATGGTTTATGGCGAATTTGTGCAAACACCGCAGGTACGCTTTGCAGAGAAACTGGTATCACTACTTCCCGAAAATTTACAATCGGTATACTTTACCAACTCGGGCGCTGAGGCGGTTGAGGGCGCTTTAAAACTGGCCAAGCGTTTTACCGGCAGGCAACAAATAGTGGCCTGTCATAACTCTTATCATGGCAGTTCGCACGGGGCATTAAGTGTAATGGGTAATGAGGAATTTAAGCAGGCTTACAGGCCTTTATTACCGGGTATAAATTTTATCCGGTTTAATGTAATTGATGATCTGCCGCTGATAACCGGGGAAACCGCCTGTGTTATTGTTGAGACTATACAAGGAGAGGCCGGCGTCAGGGTGCCTGATTTAGCCTATATGCAGGCTTTACGCAAACGTTGTGATGAAACAGGCACATTGCTTATTTTAGATGAGATACAGGCGGCGTTTGGTCGCACAGGTAAGCTTTTTGCTTTTGAACATTTTGGCATTGTACCCGATATATTGTTATTGGCAAAAGCCTTAGGCGGAGGGATGCCTGTTGGCGCTTTTATATCATCAAACCATATCATGGGGGCCTTCAAAGAAAATCCTATCCTGGGGCATATCACTACTTTTGGTGGCCACCCGGTTTGTTGCGCTGCAGGATTGGCGGCTTTAGAAGTATTGATTAATGATGACCTGGTATCAGGCGTAGCCGAAAAAGAAATGCAGTTTCGAAAATTGCTGGTTCATCCGGCTATAAAAGAGGTAAGAGGGAAAGGGTTGATGCTGGCCATTGAACTTGAAAACTTTGATCTGAATAAAAAGATCATTGATCGCTGTATTGAGCATGGTGTAATAACCGACTGGTTTTTACATTGCAGCAATTCTATGCGCCTTGCGCCCCCGCTTATTATCAACCCCGCCGAAATTGAAAAATCATGCGCGGTGATCATTGAAGCTATAGATTATTACACAAACTAATTTGATAAAAAAAGCCAGTTGTTCTGTTTGTTTCAAATAGAATAACTGGCTTTTAAGGCCTTTTCACTTAGAGGTTTACTGTGCGTACACATTTTTTTCCTCTTGTATTAAAAATACGTTGTCATTTCGAACGAGGTACGAGGAGAAATCTTGTACGATATGCAAAGTCAGCTATGCAGGATGTAGAAGATTTCTCTTTCGCTCCTCCGCTCATTCCTCCCCATGCTCTATCGAAATGACATTTTTTTATTAGAAGATGTGTACACAAATAGATAGGGGGTGAAGCTCTTATAATTTATCCATTTCCCGCTTCACAAACTCCGCCAGTTCTTTCACGTAAGCAGCGCTAAAATCAAACTTGATGCCGGCGGTTTCGTAAATTTCTTTGATGGTTTTTGTATAGCCAAGCTTAAGGGCATCCAGGTATTGCTGCAAACCTTTTTCAGGATTTTCTTTATAATTCTTCCATACTGCAATGGCGCCTAACTGGGCCATGCCGTACTCTATATAATAAAATGGTACCTCGAAGATGTGCAGCTGTTTTTGCCAAAGATTAGCTTCGGCATCAGGATGCCCGCTCCAATCCACAAAGCCTGCGCCAAATGGCTCATAAATCTCTATCCAGGCGGTTTTACGGTCGGCGTCGGTATGGCCAGGGTTAGTATAGATCCAATGTTGAAACTGATCAACTACGGCTACCCAGGGCAGGGTTTTAAGCACATCAATTAATTGATCACGTTTGGCGCGTTTAAGGTCTTCCTCATTATCAAAAAACACATCCCAGTTATCCATCGATATCAACTCCATCGACATTGAAGCCAGTTCGGCCACTTCAGATGGGCAATGTTTAAAATCGTTCAACTCCAGGTCGGCAGTTAAAAAAGTATGTACCGCGTGACCGCCTTCGTGTACCATGGTAGTTAAATCGCGGAAAGTATTGGCCGAGTTCATGAATATGAAAGGCGCGCCGGTTTCTGATAGCGGGTAGTTATAACCACCGGGCGCTTTACCTTTGCGGCTTTCCACATCAAACAGGTTATTATCTTTCATGATCTCCAGCCGCTCGCCCAGGTAACGATTGATATTGCTAAAGCACTGAATAGATTTTTCTATCAGCTCATTACCGCTATTAAACGGTTTTAAAGCTGGTTTGCCAGATATATCAACATCCATATCCCAGGGCTTTAAGGCTGGCAGGGCAAGGGCTTCCTTTCGTTTTTCGGCCTGTTCGCGCAGGATGGGCACAATTTCTTTTTCGATAGCTTCATGGAAGGCGTAGCAATCCTGCGGCGTATAATCAAACCTGCCAAGCGCCTGGAACATGTAATCCCTGAAATTCTCAAATCCGGCATTCAAGGCAACTTTATGGCGTAAAGCACGCAGGTGATCAAAAAGAGTATCTAAGGTGTCTTTTTCCTGTAAGCGGCGGGCAGTTATCTTTTCCCATACCTCCTGGCGTTTTGCACGGTCGGTACCTTTTAAAAATACTGATGCCTGCTCCAGGGTAAATTCCTTGTCATCAATATGCACCGACATGGCACCGGTTATTGACTGGTATTTTTGTTGCTCTACCTGGATCTCGGTTTGTACGGGGATGTTCTCTTCACGGAAAAGTTCCAATGCCTTTTTTACGGCGCGCAAAAAGATGAAGTATTTTTCCTTATCAAGTTGGTCAACATATGCGCTGGCTACCAGTTTTTTATTTAAATCGTTGCTATATGGGGCAATTTTAGGCTCAATCTCGGTAGCAAAGTATTGGAAGTTTTGCAATAATTCTTCACTGGTCGTATCGCAGGTCATGCGGATATAACGCCAGGCAAAGTCTTCCTCTAAAGCGGCTTCCAGCTCACTTTTATCGTGCAGCCATTTCTCCAGTTCGTGTACTGAATTGATGGGGCGTGCAAGCAATTCTTTATAAATAGGTTCCAGGGTTTCCCATTTAATATCGAGCGTTGCCGGGATATATGTTCTTGTTTTTTTGTGGATCATTGCTTTGATGTTCAAATTATAGATGTGCAAATATGCAGATTAGTACCGAAGTTTTTTTGGTCGGAAAGTCAAAAGTATCTGGTCCTAAATTTAACTAAATCGCATATCTTACATAAGAAGTCAAAAACGTAAAAACCGGAAATTGAAAAGCAACTCCCGGTTTTTACCGACCCGGTAACTCGCCGTCTTTTATGCTTTGGCTTTATACAATGTTTGGGATAACTCCCTTAATCCATCCTCATAGCTTGTAGGCTTAAAGTTAAATGCCTTTTCAAATTTGCTGCTATCAAAAATATAGTCGTGATTATATTGGTAATACATTTCAACGGTTCCCATTACCACTTTTTGAAACAAGCCTATAAGCCATAACATGAATTTGCTGACACGCATAAACTTAGGTTTAACCTGGTAAACCCTGGCTGCAATATCTATAAACTGTTTGCCTGTAATGGCCGGGGCGGTAGGCAGGTGCCATATTTGGTTATCACTATCCGGGTTTTGCCCAAGCAGGAACATGGCTTTGCCAGCATCGGGAATGTAGATAAAATTGTGTTTCTTTTCCGGGTCGCCTATCCATTGGGCTGTTTGCTTTGCTGCGTTTTTGGTAAGTACCATCATATCAACAAAACTGTTTAAGGAGTCGGTGCCATAAAAATCGGGCGCACGGGCAATACTAGCGCGGATGTTGCCGGCTTTTACTTCATCCATCAGCATGGTGGCGATCCCTGCGCGGGTTTCTCCTTTTGCGCTGTTGGGGTGATAAGGAGTATCCTCTTTCATTGGCCCGTTAACCAGGCCATACATGTAAACATTATCAAAAAATATCAATCGTGCGCCTGTTGCTTTGGTAGCATTTATTACGTTTTGCATCACGACCGGCCATTGTGCCTTCCAGATATCTTTATCGTAAACCAGGCCGGCAACAAGGTAAATTACGGTTGATCCTTGGGCTGCAGCTAAAACTTCATCGTAATTCAGCAGATCTGCTTTTTGCCAGGTTATGTTTTTGCCCGTAATTTTTACAGGTTTGCGGCTAACCAAACGGATAGTTTCGTTTGTGTTCATCAATTCGCGGGTGAGGGCATTTGCTACGGCGCCACCGGCTCCTAATATAGTGTGCATAATCTTTTTCGTTTTTGTTACAACAAATGTAGGGCATCGTTGAAAGTCAAAACGTTAACAAAAGATAAGAAAAATGGATTTAAGAATCGGCTGGTTCAATTTGGGATTGAAATGCCCGATTTAGAGTTTAGGATTTGTTTTTTAGCGGTTGGGATTCAGGGTTCGGCTTTCACCTTTACGCCTTTGGCTTTCAGCTTATCAGGCGCTTATTTTCATAATCCTTCTCCTGATCCGCGACAGTGAAACAGGGGTGATGCCTAAAAAATTGGCAATGTAATGCTGTGGGATGCGCTGCAATACTTCGCCGCCTGTTTCTAACAGCTTGTTATAACGTTCTTCGGGAGTTTGGGTTAAAAAGGACGTTACCCGGTCTTCATAACAAATAAGATAATGCTCGGCTACCAATCTGCCAAAGCGTTCCATTTTATGGCCGATGAGTTCATGGGCGTAGGCCTGCTGCATGGCTTTATAGTTAAGGGCAACTATCTGCGTATCCTCCAATGCCTGTATGTAATTTAAACCAGGGGCGCCGGTTAAAAAACTTTTATATGAGCTAAGTAATTCGTTTTCAAAGCTAAAGTAGCCGGTTATCTCTTCACCATCCTTCACATTAAAATAGCGTACAGAGCCTTTTACAATCAGCCCTATCTGGGTGCAAACTTTGCCTGGTTCGGCAAAGTTTTTCTTTTTTTTAAGGTGACTAACTTCCAATAAAGGCGACAAGATTTGCCATTCCGCATCATTCATCGGAACATATAATTCTACATGTTCCCTGAATTTATTGATGGCGGTTAGTGTGTCCATATCCTGTCTAAAAGAAATAATACAGCAAACACTACGCTGGCAATTCCATTAGTGGTCATGAAGGCAAAGTTTACGCGGCTTAAATCGTTAGGCTTAACCAGCAGGTGTTGATAAATAAGCATCGCACAGAAAAAGGCGATTCCTACGTAATAAAGGATACCCACATGGGTGAAAAATACGGGCATTACAATAAATAACGCCGACAGCACATGTAAAAAGGTTGATAATCTTAACGCATTAACCTTACCCAAATATGCAGGGATTGAATGCAAATTTTGGCTACGGTCGAAATCCTCATCCTGCAGGGCGTAAATAATATCAAACCCGCTCACCCAGCATAAAACAGAAAGGGAAAAAAATACAGGTGTCAGGGCAAATGCTCCCGTAACCACAAGGTATGCGCCGATAGGGGCCAGGGATAAACCTAAACCTAAAACCAAATGGCATAGTGCGGTGAAGCGCTTGGTTGCGCTATAGCCCATTACCACAAATAAGGCAATTGGCGATAGGTAAAAGCATAAAGGGTTAATGAAAAACGTAGCTGCAATAAATAGCCCGCAGTTAATTAATGTAAAAGTTAAAGCTGCGGGTGCGCTGATCCTGCCAGATGGAATATCGCGTTGTTTGGTACGCGGGTTTTGGGCGTCAATGTCCCTATCCAGGTAACGGTTAAACGCCATGGCCGAGTTGCGGGCAAAGATCATGCATAGCACCATTAAAACCAGCTTGCGCCAGTCAAACGTATGGTTAGTAGTGGTAACTGCCAAAAAGAAGCCGATGAATGCAAACGGCATGGCAAATATGGTATGCGTAAAGGTTACTAATGAAAGGTATTTTTTCATGTTATATAAAATGGTCCTCTTGTATTAAAAACACGTTGTCATTTCGAACGAGGTACGAGGAGAAATCTTGTACAATATGCAAAGTCCGTTAGCACAACGCATAAGATTTTTCGCTACGCTCAAGAGATTATTTCTCTTTCGCTCCTGTCCATTCCCCCCCCCCCAGTACTCTATCGGAAATGACAATTTTCTTTTATTAAAAATTTGCGTACTCACAGTAGCTCTCAAGAGGGGAATTGTTAATTATGGTAACATAATGATACCATCATATTAATCTCTTGGTTCAAAATGTGGTATCACAAAACTTCTATTTATGTTATCTATAAAACCTAAAATTTCATCACGGCCTACCTGCAATTCGGCAGATGTTACAAAATATTGCGGAAACTCCTCAAAGGTCTCCGTTAAAGTTTTTTTGAACTTCGCGATATTTTGGTCGGTTTTTACGCTGGATTGTTTATCGGCCTTGGTGAATACCAGTACAAACGACAAGCCTTTTTCGCCCAGCCAGTTACAAAATTCAATATCTATCTTTTGCGGTTCAAGGCGGCTATCAATCAGCACCATTACACATTGCAGGCTTTCGCGTTTATCAAGGTAATTATGGATAAATTTGTTCCAGTTGGCCTTATTTGTTTTGGATGCCCGGGCATAACCATAACCAGGTAAATCAACAATATACCAGCTTTCGTTAACAAAAAAATGGTTGATAAGCTGGGTTTTACCGGGTGTTTGTGACGTTTTTGCTAATCCCTTTTTTTGCGTTAGCATATTGATAAGGGACGATTTGCCCACATTTGAGCGCCCGATAAACGCGTACTCCGCCTTAACAGGCGGCGGAAGTTTGGAAATCTGGGTATTGCTGCAAATAAATTCGGCCGTTTTAACAATCATGCTGCAAAGGTAATATTTTTTACTGGTGCGCTGATGACCGATAAATGTGATCAGCTTTGAACCATATATTTGCTACTGCTTGTTTTACAATAGATAAACAAATATAAATGCAATTATAGTTAAATTTGATGTTTAAACATGTAATATAATGAATGAATATAAAATACCCGCCCAAACCCGCATAGGTCATGTACATTTAAAGGTTAGTGATTTGCAAAAATCACTTGATTTTTATTGCGGTTTACTGGGCTTTGATAAAATGATGATGTATGGCGATCAGGCTGCGTTTATATCTGCCGGTGGGTATCACCATCATATAGGTTTAAATACCTGGCATAGTAAAGGAGCTTCACCAGCGCCAGCGTATGCGCCCGGCCTTTACCATACTGCTATTGTATATCCCGAACGAAAGGATCTGGCAGTAATACTGCAAAGACTTATTGATGCCAAATACACCATCACAGGAGCATCAGACCACGGGGTATCGGAAGCTATTTATTTAAACGACCCGGATCAAAACGGTGTTGAACTTTACTGGGACAGATCAAAAGAGCTTTGGCCAAAGGATGATCATGGTGACATGACGATGTTTACCAAAAGGTTGGATATTGAAGGGCTTTTGGCATTGGCTAAATAAACATGCTTTTGAGGATTAAAATAGATTAACAGGATTTGTATTGTCTACCGATAGCCGGGCGTGACGTCAAATCCTGTTAATCTTGTAAAATCCCTAAGTCGTGCTACAACTCCTTAATCCTTACATTTCTAAAATAAGCTTTATGCCCATGATCCTGCAGGGCAATTAGGCCGGTTTTAGCTGTGCCGTAATCGGGGTAATCTTTCCATTTACCTTCGGTTTTTTTCTTGGTCCAATCATCAGTCCATGCCTCAAACGAAACTATTTTTGATCCGTTAAGCCAATGCTCTACATGGCCATTATTGAATACAATTTTGCTGATGTTCCATTTACCAATTGGCTCTACTTTTTTAAGTGTGTTGGGCAGGTGCATGGCGTAATCGCAGCCGGTTTTTTGCCATTCTTCCAGTTTGTCTGGCCAGCCTTCATCATCTATAATCTGGTATTCGGGGCCGGTATCATAGGTAGCATGGTATTTGGGGTCTTCAATAACATGATAAAGCACACCGCTGTTGCTGCCTTTATCAATTTTCCATTCCCACTCCAGTTCAAAATTAGTGTAGGCTTTATCGGTAACAATATCGCCCCCGGTATCGCCTGCGGCTGCACCTAAGCATACCAGGGCGCCATCAACTATGGTCCAGTTTTTTACTTCGCCTTTTTTATTAAAGCCATGCCAGCCATTTAATGTTTTACCATCAAATAGTTTTACCCAGTCGGCTTTTTTAGGATGTGACTTTTTTGTATGAGGAGGTGTTTTTACCGATATGGCTGATGTTTGCACGCAAACTAAGGCTGCGGCAGCCATCACCCAACCAAGTTTTTTTAGTTGTTGTTTCATAACTTGCTAATGTATTTGTCTTAATAACTATAAAGTTTTTCGTCTTAACCCTTTTTCGCCAGCTGCATTTTTTCCGGATCCCAAAACATAGGACTATTGTTATAGTAGCTATCGTTACATAGCAGGGCAGGAGCAGCGGCACGGTACCCAAATATGGCATCCTCCGTTACCTTGCCATTGTTTCTGATGGCGTTAAAGAAGTTATTCATGTGGTCATAAGGGCCACCCATGTAGCCCTTATCGGCATCATAGGTGATCTCTTCTGGTGGCAGCATTCTTTTGCGCTCGGTATAGCTGCCGCCTGCTTTTTTCAGTTTATCGAGGTAAAAAGGATCGTCGGATGCAAAGGTCTTGTTCCTTTTCAGGGTAACTTTATCCCAGGTTATATCCATCGAGCCTTCGCTGCCTACCAGTTTAAGGTAAGTAGTGCCGCTGGTGCCATCAACAAAGTTGCAGCGTAAAGAAAGATTAAAGGCTGGATGGGCCTGTGTTTTACCATAATCAAAAGTGCCCAGCAATACATCAGGTACCTCGCGGCCATCGTTCCAGAAACGTAAGCCACCCGATGCATAGATCTTGTTTGGCCCAACAGAATCCGTTATAAAGTGCAGACTGGAGAACAGGTGCACAAAAAGATCACCAGCCATACCCGTACCATAATCGGTATAGTTTCTCCAGCGGAAAAAGCGTTTCTCATCAAACGGGCGTTTTTTGGTGTTGCTGATATAGGTTTCCCAATCCACAGTTTGCGGTGATGCATCGGCCGGGATAGGGTATTGCCAAACTTCCAGCGGTTCGCGACGGGCCCAAAAGCCTTCGGCATAATTGAGCTGGCCTATAGCCCCGCTTTTTAACAGTTCATGCGCTTTCTCATTACCCAATGATGATACGCCCTGGCTGCCCACCTGGAATATTTTACCTGTTTCCTTCTGCGCTTTTATTACAGCCGGACCTTCGGTAATAGCATGAACCATTGGTTTTTCGCAGTATACATGTTTACCGGCGTGCATGGCATCAACAGAAATTTGCTGGTGCCAGTGGTCGGGAGTGGCAATAATTACGGCGTCTATATCCTTACGATTCAAGATCTCTTTATAAACGCGGGTGGTAAAAATATCAGCACCCCATTTAGCTTTGGCATCTTTAAGGCGGCCGTCATATAAATCACATACGGCAACCAGCTTTACACCTGGAATTTTAAGGGCTGTATCCGTATCACTGTTGCCCATACCGCCTGCGCCAATAAGGGCAATGTTGATCTGGTCATTCAGTTCATAGCCCAATTGCCTTTTGAGTATGGCAAATGGTTTTACCGTATTTTCGGAAGCGAACAGGTTGCTTCCAACGGCTACGGCAGCGGTTGTAGTGGTTAGTTTTTTAATGAAACTTCTGCGGGATGATTCTTGTTTTTCTTTCATAGATAAGGCTTAAACTTATATGCTTTAGTTAATTTATGAGAACCGATAAAATAGGGCCGCTCCATTTTGGGGAGAGACCGGTTACGAACTGGTTTAAAAGAATTGGCTTTTAAAATTAAGGAATTGACTTAACATTTACACAAGCCAATCAACTTAATACATCCAAATAAACGCAATCATGATACAATCACTATCTTTGCTACCACTAAAAAAATGAGCAAAACCATAACTCCGTACAACAATCAGCAAGCTACCAAAAAAGAGCAGGTGGCGGATATGTTTAACAATATATCAAAAACATATGATTTTTTGAACCATTTTATGTCGTTGGGGATTGATATCATCTGGCGTAAAAAGGCGATAAACGAATTAAAAAAGGATCAACCAAAACTAATTCTGGATGTAGCCACAGGCACAGGCGACTTTGCCTTTGAAGCCTTGAAAGCGTTAAAACCCAATAAAATAATTGGTGTGGATATTTCACGCGGCATGCTTGATATCGCCGAGCAAAAGATCCAGAAACGAGGCCTTGGTGATAAGTTTGAAGTGAAACTTGGTGATTCGGAAAAGCTGCCTTTTGATGATGATGCTTTTGACGCGGTTACGGTTGCTTATGGCGTTCGTAATTTCGAGAAC
Source organism: Mucilaginibacter sp. (assembly GCF_025362475.1). Taxonomy (GTDB): domain Bacteria; phylum Bacteroidota; class Bacteroidia; order Sphingobacteriales; family Sphingobacteriaceae; genus Mucilaginibacter. The sequence continues at coordinate 112,173 of NZ_JANYGH010000067.1, read as the reverse complement.
CTGGAAATTGGTTTGGCTGATATTCAACGGGTGCTAAAACCGGGTGGCAAAGCGGTGGTACTGGAGTTTTCAAAACCCAAAGCTTTCCCGGTAAAACAGCTGTATAATTTTTACTTCAATTATATTACACCGGGCATAGGCAAGTTGTTTAGTAAGGATTCAAGAGCTTATAGCTATTTGCCCGAGTCAGTAGCGGCTTTTCCGGATGGAAAGAGTTTTGTTGCTTTAATGGATAAAGTAGGCTTTAAAAATACCAAACACAGGCCATTGGCGTTTGGTATCTGTTCTATTTACACTGGTGTTAAATGATCAAAATACGGTGCCTTTTAGTTGTATGCCTTATGTTTTGCTGCAAATTTTTGCTGGCGCAGAATGTACCGGCATGGGGCGGAGGTGCCGACCAGCAAGACCTGAGTTTTGGTTTTAGCTTTAGTTATGTTAGCAGCGATTTTAAAATAGTAAAGAAGCCCGATTGGCGTAAGCCCTTTTTTGATGCAACCAACAATCAATATATAACCGATTCGTTAAACGGCATCAGTTCAAAGGGTACACCTGGTTTTGCTATTGGTTTTTTAACACGCTATACATTAACCGAGCATTTTGAAGTACGCATAACACCATCGCTGGTTTTTGCCGATCGTAATTTAACGTATACTTATGCCAACCCCGATCAAAACCAGGTTAAGCAGCTGCAAACCACCTCGGTGGATATTCCGTTGTCTTTCAAATTAAAATCTGATAGGCTGGGCGATTTCAGGGCCTATATTTTAGGCGGCGTTAAATACACCAAAGCCATCGGCACCAAAAAAAATGATGCCAATTTAGATCCCATGGATAAACTGGTGAAAAATGCCGGTGGATTTAGCTCCTATGAAGCGGGCCTTGGCTGTGATATTTATTTTGAGTTTTTTAAGCTCTCGCCCCAAATTAAGGTATCCAACTCCTTTGGTAATATATTGGTTCCAGAAAATCATCCCTTTTCAAGCCCTATCAGTAAGTTGTCTTTACATACCGTTATGTTTAGTTTGTTTTTTGAGTAGATAGATAAGTGCTACCCTGAGCTTGTTGAAGGATAGGGCGCAGGCCACTGCTCGCCAGGAACAGGCAGGTTTGGCATAACAGCCGGATTAAGTAACATTACCTCAGAACAACAATAATTCAAACTAAAAAACATAATTTCGCTCCTATAGTTATCCTACTATTATGACTAAAATTGCTTTAATTACAGGTGCAACCGCCGGAATTGGCGAGGCATGTGCACACGTATTTGCCCGCGAGGGTTATAATCTGATACTAACGGGCCGGAGGGAAGACCGACTTGAAAAATTAGCCGAACAGTTAAATGAAACTTATAATGTGGAGATTGCCATTTTATCATTTGATGTGCGCAACCGTGAACAGGTAATTGAAAACCTGGAAGGCTTGCCCGAAAAATGGAAGCTGGTTGATGTGTTGATTAATAACGCTGGTTTAAGCCAGGGCCTTGATCCTATACAAAACGGTAATGTAGATGATTGGGAAACGATGATTGATACCAACATAAAAGGTTTACTTTATGTAAGCCGTATGGTATCAAACTGGATGATAGCTAGTGGTAGAGGCCATATTATCAATTTAGGCTCCATAGCCGGCAAAGAAGTTTATCTTAACGGTAATGTTTATTGCGCAACCAAGCACGCTGTTGATGCGTTAAACAAGGGTATGCGGATTGATCTGTTGCCTCATGGTATAAAGGTTACTGCTATACACCCGGGGGCAGTGGAAACGGAGTTTTCTGAAGTTAGGTTTAAGGGTGATAAGGAACGCGCTAAAAAAGTTTATGATGGCTTTGAGCCGCTGGTAGCACAGGATGTTGCAGAAACCATTTGGTTTGTAGCATCGCGGCCGGCGCACGTAAATATCAACGACCTGGTGATTATGCCAACAGCGCAAGCTACTGCTGTGAATATATATCGAAAATAATGTGCAGATGATGATTTGATGTGCAGATGAAAAAAAGTATGAACATCTGAAATTATAATCTGCACATTTGCACATCTGAAATTTGCGCATTTGTTAACACATTTGCATATCTGAAATCTGCATATCTAAAATTAAAATACATGTCATTAATCACACAAATAGACCAGGATATAAAGCTGGCTATGTTGGCAAAACAACCTGATCGTCTTAGAGGACTGCGTGCTATAAAATCGGCCTTGTTACTGGCTAAAACCGAAAAAGGCGCAGCCGAAGAACTTACTGAGGAAGCTGAAATTAAAGTACTTCAAAAACTGATCAAACAACGTAAAGAATCGGCAGATATATACCGCACTCAAAACCGGGAAGATCTATACGAAATTGAAATGGAAGAAATGCGCGTGATTGAGCCTTACCTGCCCCAGCAAATGACCCGTTTTGAAATTGAAGGTTACCTTCAGGAACTGATCAGTAGGATTGGAGCTACATCGATACAAGACCTTGGCAAGGTTATGGGTACTGCCAATAAAGAACTTGCGGGCAAAGCCGATGGTAAAACTATATCAGAGGTAGTGAGGCAATTATTGGGATAGTTATTAATTTAACAATGTAAGCTTAATATCTACATTGATAAATTATTACTATAATTGTTGCAAGTCATTCGCAATAGATTAAATTTATAGCGAATTAACATATTTTTATACTGAAACGGGTTTTGGTATAGTTAATTGAAAATTAATATTAATAATTTATATGGATTTCGTGCTTAAAGAGGAACACGGTTTTAGTTACATCGATGAGGGCGAAGGTGAGGTGCTGTTACTACTGCACGGTTTAATGGGGTCATTAAGTAATTGGGATGGCGTAGTTGAGGAGTTTAAATCCCAATACCGCGTAATAATACCAATACTTCCAATTTATGATATGCCTCTTTTAACTACTGGTGTAAGAAGTTTATCAAAATTTGTACATAAGTTTATCAAGTTTAAAAACCTGAGCAATATTACGTTGCTGGGTAATTCGCTTGGAGGGCACGTAGCTTTAGTGTATGTTTTAGCACACCCCGAAAATGTAAAGGCCATGGTTTTAACCGGCAGTTCGGGGTTATATGAAAATGCTTTTGGTGGTTCGTTTCCGCGCCGCGAAAGTATTGATTTTGTGAGAGAAAAGGTGCAGTATACTTTTTATGATCCGGCCATTGCAACTGATGAAATGGTTAATGATATACATAAACTGATAAATGACAGGCATAGCGTAATCAGGTTACTGGCGATGGCAAAATCAGCTATCCGCCATAACATGAAGAAAGATCTTCATAAAATGACCTTGCCTGTTTGTTTAATATGGGGTAAAGATGATAAAATTACACCGCCCGATGTTGCGGTTGAGTTTAATGAATTATTACCCGATTCTGAATTGCACTGGATTGATAAATGCGGCCATGCCCCAATGATGGAGCGGCCACAGGAGTTTAACGTTTTGTTTAGCGCATTTTTAGATAAATTAAAAGTAAAAGCATAACATGATAGCAATTGAGCTGATAGCTGATGTGATACCCCCGGTTCATACCTCTGATAGTATACAGAAGGTATATGACCGTATGCTGGAGTTTCGCGTGAGGCATTTGCCAATTGTAAATGAAGAACAGTTTTTAGGTTTAGTAGCCGAGGATGATCTGATAGGCGAAAGCGATTACCAGGCATCAATAGGATCGTTGGCGCTTTCGCTTGTTAATCCTTACGTGCTGGAAGATCAGCATATTTATGATGTAATTCGCATGTTTCATGAGCGCCAGCTCACGGTTGTGCCTGTGCTTGATGCCAAGCAAAATTACCTGGGTCTAATCTCCATAAACGCTATAACTGAATATTTTGCGCAGATCACCTCTGTATCACAACCCGGGGGGATTATCGTACTCGAAATCAACAATAAAAATAACTCGCTGGCGCATATGGCGCAGATAGTAGAATCTGACAATGCCCAGGTGCTGAGTTCATACGTTCAAACATTTCCCGATTCAACCCGGATGGAAGTAACCCTTAAGGTTAATAAGCAGGATATCTCAACCATTATCGCCACTTTCCTGCGGTATGAATATGACGTAAAGGCAACCTTTAACAATACCGATCATAACGATAATGGCAGAGATCGTTACGATTCACTTATGAATTATCTTAACCTTTAGTTCATTAGCTCATTGGTTCATTAGTTCATTGGTGAAAAGTTCAATAGTTTTGTGATTGATTGATTAATATGAGTTATTATAGTCTTGAAGATTTAGAGGTATATCAATTAGCCGAAGGTTTTAGCGACGAAATTTGGATGATAGTTAGTGGTTGGGAATATTTTGCAAAAGATACCGTGGGTAAACAAATAGTACGCTCTGCTGATTCTATAGGGGCTAATATTGCTGAGGGATATGGCCGATACCACTTTAAAGAAAATCGAAATTTTTGTTTTTTTAGCCGTGGCTCAATTTTAGAAACAAAAGGGTGGCTAATAAAATCAAAAAACAGGAACCTGATAAATGAAGATCAATTTAATTCACTATTTGAGAAACTTCAATCCATCCATCTCAAACTTAATGCATATTTAAAGTTTATTGGAAAAAATGCCAAAGTTAAAGCAGATCAGTAAAGTATATCAATAATATATTATCAAAAGGCAGGTATAAACGCCGGCCCATGAACTACTGAACTACCATTCCCGCGCAAAAGACCAATGAACCAATGAACCAATGAACTAATGAACCAAAGAATAGCAATTTACGGCAGGCCATTTAATGAACCATCTGTAATCCCTTATATACAACAGGTATTTGATAACCTGGCCCACCACAATGTCGAGATCTACGTACATCATCTGCTCAACGAATATCTTCAGGATAAAATTAACGGTGTAGTTTATAATGTGCTGCAAAGTACAGACTCGTTAAAAGGCTTTATAGATGTTTTTATAACACTGGGTGGGGATGGTACCCTGCTGGATATGGTTACCGTTATCCGCGATTCTGGCATCCCCGTTATTGGTATCAATTTTGGCAGGCTGGGTTTTTTAGCCAGCGTAAACAAAAGCGATATTAACGCTGCCATACACGCGGTAGTGAATAAGGAATTTACACTTGATTGCCGCGAACTGCTGAAAATAGATTCAAAGTCATCCATTTTTGGGGAAGATAACTTCGCGCTTAATGATGTAACTATCCATAAGCGCGACGATGCCGCCATGATTATCACCCATGTGTTTTTAAATGACGAGTTTTTAAACTCCTATTGGGGCGATGGGCTTATTATATCAACCTCAACAGGCTCAACAGCATATTCCTTAAGTTGTGGCGGTCCTATCATCTTCCCACAATCAAACAGTATTGTAGTTACCCCGGTGTCACCCCATAATTTAAATGTGAGGCCAATTATATTGCCGGATAACAGCAAGCTATGTTTTGAGGTAGAAACCCGAAGCTCCAAATACCTGGTATCCTGCGATTCAAGGATGGCTGTTATGGATGAAACGATGAAGTTTCACGTGGAGAAAGCCGGTTTTCAGCTAAATTTGATCCGGTTAAATAATGAAAGTTATTTAACAACGTTAAGGAACAAACTATTATGGGGATTGGATGCCCGTAATTATTAAAACTGCTTGATGCCTAAAATTTTACTTTTTGTTTTCCTTTTACTGTTTTCGTATCATTTGCAGGCACAAACCTGGGAGATAGGCGGCTCATTAGGCGCTGCTGGCTATATTGGTGATTTAAATATCAATAACCCTGTAAAAGTAAGCGGCATATCCGGCGGCTTGTTTGTAAAACGAAATTTTGATGGATACCTTTCAGCAAGACTAACGTTTAGTTATGGTAAGTTTGGCGCTGCCGATAGTACATCATCCAGCCAGCAATTCCGTGATCGTAATTTGAGTTTTACCGATGGGGTGAAAGAGGTCAGCGCCATTGGCGAGTTCAATTTCCTGAAATATATTCCGGATGCAGGTCCTAATAAATTTACGCCATTTATATATGCCGGTATTGGGCTCACTTCCTATGCGCCGCGTACTATTTATAACGGGGCATCTGTTGACTTGAGAGAGTTAAAAACAGAAGGTCAGCCAGCGCCTTACGGAGGCCATACTGCGGTGATCCCTTATGGAGTTGGTATAAAGTACAATATTGCCGGAAAGTTTAACCTGGCGGCAGATATTGGATATCGCTATACGTTTACAGACTACCTGGATGATGTGAGTAGCGTATATGCCGATAAAAGCAAGCTTAATGGTATTGCCAGGGCCCTATCTGACAGATCTGGCGAGCGGACCGGAACCTACATTGGTTCGGTTGGAACACAGCGCGGCGATTTTAAGCCCCGCGATACCTATTTCCTGATTGGGTTTAGTATCTCCTATACCTTTGTTACCCAGCGTTGTTATTATTGATGTGTTCAAAATTTAATTCTACTTTTTTAGCAATAACAGAATTTAATTCTGTTATTGTGCAATATATTAATTTATAATTCGTTTTAAGGTTAATGATCGGTATTTAATACTGGTGATTATTAACCTTAAACTATAAAATCATGGCCGAATTAAATTCCTCTCCCCAAAAATCAGGATCTACCCGCGGACGTAAAAGAATGAATACCCGCGTTGATCTTACCGCAATGGTTGATCTGGCTTTCCTGCTCATCACTTTTTTTATAATGACAACTACGCTTGCAAAGCCAAAGGCCATGCCTTTAGCCATGCCCGACGGCAGCCTTGGCGATCCCGTGCCTGCCAGTCGTAGCCTCACCATCTGCCTTGGTAAAAGCGACCGGGTGATGTGGTACCTTGGCGAATTGAAAAATCCGGTGATTGCGCCATCAATTACCAACTTTGGTAAAAATGGTTTACGGCAGGCACTTATTGAAACCAGCAAAATGATCAGAAATAAAACAGGCAAAAACATGATTGTATTGGTAAAGCCCAGTAACCATTCGGTATACAGCAATGTAGTTAATACTTTAGATGAATTAAATATTACCCAAACTCAAATATATTCTATTGTTGATATAGCCCCCCAGGATGTGGAGGCTTTAAAACAAAAAGGTGTTTATTAGCAGCTGATTAAAAGGGGTACCAAACCTAAATACCGCGCTTTATTTACAGGGCATTGTGATCAATTTTTAGGGATCATAGATGCCTTTTTTGCATTTAAAGTTGTTTTAAACCATAATAAACAGGGCCGGAAAATGTTATTTATGTGTTTTTAATGACATTTACAGGCAATATTTATAATAACATTTTCTTTTATTGCTGCATACTAAAAAAATACAAAGGAAGTTTTACCTTTGTACCCTGAAAAAACCGGCAATTCGGCATATAAATAACGCTGTAGCAGGATAATTTTTAAGGTCGATTAGTCTAAAAACAAATATTTATTAGGCATGGCGTTGATAAAAATAAAAACAAAAGCATGTCTTTTATAAGCCATTACACCGGTTTTTGATAATGAGTAATATGGAATATTTGGATCAGATTGATTTGTTAAGATTGCCAAAACATGTAGCTATCATTATGGATGGCAACGGCCGTTGGGCAAAAGAGAAAGGCAAGTTAAGGGTATTTGGTCATCATAACGGAGTGGTATCTGTAAGGGATGTTGTTGAGGGCGCAGATAAACTGGGTATAAAATACGTTACACTATATACCTTCTCGTCAGAAAACTGGAACAGACCCAAATTTGAGGTTATGGCCATCATGGAACTTATGGTGAGCACCATTCATAAGGAAATTGCCGGTTTCATGAAAAATAATATTAAGCTAAATGCCATTGGCGATTTGGACATGCTGCCTGCGAAATGCTTAAAAGAGTTAAATGCGGCCATGCAAAAAACTTCATTAAATACAGGGGTGGTACTTACGCTGGCCTTAAGCTATGGTTCAAGGCGCGAGATTTTACAGGCGGCTAAAAACATAGCCATACAGGTAAAAAGCGGGGAGTTGGAAGTGGAAGATATTAATGAAAATGTTTTTGAACGGAATTTATTCACCAACGATATGCCCGATCCTGAATTACTGATCAGAACCGGCGGCGAATATCGGATAAGTAATTATTTATTATGGCAAATTGCCTATGCCGAGTTGTATTTTACAACCAAGCTATGGCCCGATTTCAGAAAGGAAGATTTGTACGAAGCCATACTTGATTATCAAAAACGCGAGCGTCGTTTTGGTATGACAAGTGAGCAGGTTAACTAAATTTTTCCTTTTAACACTTTTTAACAACTGTATAAATTAATTTTAGCCCACTAAAATATTCGAATGTATAAATTTCTTTTTGCTATTCTTTTCTCTGTTTTTGGTACTGCTGCCCTGGCTCAGGTTTCCAACGCGCCGAGGCAACCACTCACAAAACAGATACCGGCCGATAGTTTAAGTTACCTTAATCCGCACGATTACATCATTGGTGGTATTACCGTAAGCGGAGTAAAATATCTTGATAAGGATAATTTGATATTGCTTTCAAAATTAACCAAAGGCGACCGTATTAATTTGCCAGGCGAACGCAATGCCGAGGTAATAAAGAAATTATACGAACAAGGTTTGTTTGATGATGTGCAGTTAAACATCACCAAAATTAATCTTGATACCGTTTATCTTGAAATAGTTGTAGTTGAGCGCCCGCGTTTATCACGCCTGCACATAACAGGTATCCGCAAAGGTGAAGTAGAGGATGTACAGAAAAAATTAACAGATAAGACCGGTAAAATTGTCAACGAGAATTTGCTGAGTACTACATCGGCTATCATCAAAAAACATTTTAACGAAAAAGGTTTTATGAACACCGCTGTTGTAATGACGCAGCGTAAAGATCCCGGAGATGCCAACAGTGTTATACTCGATGTAAAAATTGACAAAAAGACGAAGGTGAAAATTAACGATGTTACATTTGAAGGTAACAAAGCTTTTTCGCAGGGCGATTTGAGAGGTTATTTGAGTAAAACCCGTAAAAAGAAATGGTATAATCTTTTTGGATCAAAAAAATTCAAACAGGATAAATACGAAGAAGATAAGTTAAACCTTATTGAAAAGATGCAGGCCAAAGGTTATCGTGATGCCGAGTTGGTAAGCGATTCTGTTTGGAAGCATGATGATAATACTGTTAACGTAAAAATTAAAGTTTATGAAGGCCCCAGGTATTACTTTGGTAAAGTAAGGTGGTCTGGTAATGCAAAATATAGTACAGAGTTATTAGAAAGAATATTACACGTTAAAAAGGGTGATGTATTTAGCGAGGACGAATTAAATAAAAGATTAAGCGGCCCAACGCCAAGTAACGATGATGTTTCATCACTTTATTTAAATGACGGTTATTTAACTTTTAATGCCGACCCAGTACAGGTTAGGGTTTATAACGATACGGTAGATCTTGATATACGTATATATGAAGGCCCGCAGTACACCATAAACCGTGTAAGCCTTAAAGGTAATGATGTAACCAACGATAAAGTTGTGTTGCGTGAGATCCAAACCAAACCGGGACAAAAATTCAATAAAGATTTATTAATTCGTAGTGCACGTGAAATTGGCCAGCTTGGTAACTTTGATGAGCAAAAAACCGAGCCGAAGCCAACCAATATTAACCCCCAGGATGGTACGGTAGATATTATTTACAACGTTGTTGAAAAGCCTTCAGATCAGATCGAGCTTTCGGGTGGTTTTGGTGGCGGGCAGCTGGTGGGTACACTGGGGCTTACCTTTAACAACTTCTCATTAAGGAATATATTTAACCTTAAAGCCTACAAGCCACTGCCAAAAGGCGATGGACAGAAACTAAGCTTAAGAGGTCAGTCAAGCGGTCGTACATATCAAAACTTCTCGTTCACTTTCTCTGAACCATGGTTAGGTGGTAAAAAACCTATTTACTTTGCATTATCAGCATATACTCAAGGGAGTTCAACAGGGCAGTATTATGCAAAATCGAGCCCGTACTACAATAACCTGCGTATTAATGGTGTTGGTATTACATTGGGTAAACGCTTAAAATGGCCAGATAACTATTTCCAGTTAAACTACTCACTTAACTTTGACCACTACAACCTTGATAACTATACTGGTTACCTTTTCTCAAACGGTACCTCGTTCAATATCAAGTTAACACAGGAATTAACACGTAATTCAATAGATGCGCCAATATTCCCTACACAGGGTTCAAATATTAAATTTACGGTTCAGGCAACTCCTCCATATTCGTTATTTAACAATACCAACTATAAAGTGGCCACACCGCAGGAGCGTTACCATTTTGTAGAGTATTATAAATTTAAATATGATGCGCAGTGGTTCTCTAAACTGGTTGGTAAATTCGTGCTGATGTCGCAGGTAAGATTTGGATTCCTGGGTATGTATAATAAGGAAGTAGGTCCTTCACCATTTGAACGCTTTAAGTTAGGTGGTGATGGTATGCAGAGCTACCAGTTTTTACAGGGTAGTGAAATCATCGGTTTAAGAGGTTACCAAAACTTCTCTATAGTACCAGAAGGTTCAAACGAAAATCAGAACAGCAATACAGGTAGCACCATCTATAACAAATACACACTGGAGTTGCGCCACCCGGTTATCGCCAGCCAGTCTGCAACCATATTTTTACTGGCATTTGCAGAGGGTGGAAACGTTTGGAACAATTTTAGTCAATTCAATCCGTTTAACGTGAGACGTTCGGTAGGTGTGGGCGCAAGAATATTTTTACCTATATTTGGCTTGCTTGGGTTAGATTATGGTTATGGATTTGATAAAATTCCAGGTGCCCCGGATGCAAATAAAGGGCAATTCCATTTTACAATTTCTCAGAGTTTATCCGGCGGATTTAATTAATTTGCGAACCGAATATGAAGAAGATAATTTTAATAGCAGTTTTAACGTTTACAGCATTTGCAGGAGCTTATGCGCAACGCTTTGCTTACGTTGATTCGGATTATATATTAAAGCACATGCCGGAGTATGCTTCTTCACAAAAGCAACTTGCTGCTTTGTCTGATCAATGGCAAAAAGAAGTTGATGGACGTTTTCAGGAAATTGACCGTTTGTATAAAGCGTACCAGGCCGACCAGGTGTTAATGACGGCCGATATGAAAAAACGCCGCGAAGCGGAGATTGTAGATAAAGAAAAAGCCGCGAAGGATTTTCAACGTCAAAAATTCGGGCCCGATGGTGAGCTTTCACAAAGAAGTACTGGCTTGATTAAACCAATTCAGGATAGAGTGTCTAAAGCTGTGCAGGCCGTGGCCGAAAGCAATGATTTGGATATGATTTTTGATAAAAACAGTGAGGTGATCATGCTGTATGCAAACCCAAGGTTTGACAGGAGCGCAGAAGTGATAACCAAATTAGGGCTTAAACCCGGAGTATTTGCTAAATAACTTTTTGAATAAATAAACAGAACAAAACTATTATTAAACACAGGACAAAAAAAATGAAAAAACTATTTAAAGTTGCTTTAGTTGCAGTAGGAATGATATTTGCCGGCAACTTTGCCAATGCGCAGACAAAAATTGGCCATATTAATTTTAACCAGCTGATAGATTTAATGCCAGAAACTAAAACTGTTTCAACTCAGATTCAGGCTTACCAAAAAACCTTTATTGATGTACTTACTACCATGAATAATGAGTACACCACAAAAGGCCAGGCTTTTCAAAAAGATCAGGCTACTATGACCGATGCAGTTCGTACTGCAAAAGGTAATGAGCTTCAGGATATACAAAAACGTATGACTGATTATCAAACTAACGCTCAACAACAAGTTGAAGCTAAAAAGAATGAATTAGGTAAACCACTTTTTGATAAAGCTACTGCCGCTGTACAAGCAGTTGCCAAAGAAAAAGGTTATGCATATGTATTGGATTCTTCACAAGTAAGTTTATTAGTATCTCCGGATGCTGATGACCTGATGACAGCCGTGAAATTAAAATTAGGTTTAAAATAATATCAACCATTAGTCATTTATAAAAGAGCGCCTCGTATTTACGGGGCGCTTTTTTTATGTTTGTATATGCAAAATAAACCCATAGGTATTTTTGATTCAGGCTTTGGTGGCCTCACTGTTTTTAAATCTATCATTGAACAGCTGCCGGGTTACGATTACATTTATCTTGGTGATAACGCCCGGGCTCCTTACGGAAACAGGTCGTTCAAAACCATACATGAGTATACCTGGGAATGCGTGCAATGGATGTTTGAGCAAGGGTGCCCGCTGGTAGTACTGGCCTGTAATACGGCTTCGGCAAAAGCGTTGCGCACCATACAGCAACAAGACCTTAACAATGTTGACCCCACAAAACGTGTACTTGGTGTGATAAGGCCAACTGCCGAGATCATTGGCAATTATACCAAAACCAAACAGATTGGGGTACTTGGCACAAAGGGTACGGTGCAATCCGGCTCATATCTTATCGAGATCGAAAATTTTTTTCCGGATGTAAAAGTTTACCAGCAGGCATGCCCGCTATGGGTACCACTTATAGAGAACGGAGAGTATGACCAGCCCGGCGCCGATCATTTTGTGAAAATGTATTTGGATGAGATTATGGCTCAATCCCCGGATATTGATACCATTTTATTAGCATGTACACATTATCCTATTATAAAAGATAAGATAGAGGCCAACCTGCCTGCGCACGTTAAAGTAGTTGCCCAGGGCGATATTGTAGCAAAGAGCCTGGTTAGCTACCTTCAGCGCCATCCCGAGATGGAAAGCAGACTTACTAAAAACGGTACTAACCAGTTTTATACAACTACAGATGATACCGCGGATTTTGATCATCATGCTTCGCTGTTTTTTTCATCCCCGGTAACGTCGACATTTATTGCCGCCAATGATTTGGTGAAGTGTTAGTGAGTGGTTGATTGGTTTGGATTAGGTGAGTGGTTGAATTAAGGATAAAATCAGGCACTTTCATAACCCGCCCCAAAAAATAAAGCCACTAAACTTAATATAACTTAATCAACCACTCTCCCAATCAACCACTCACCAATTTAATATACTAAACTTGTCGTCTAAAATAGTTCAACATTTAGTAAGTTTGCAGCTTAAGCAAAAAGGTACTTGAATTATTATATCACATATTTTATTGTTGCTGTAGGCTTGTTCAGTTTTTCGGCCTTTTTCGCTTTGTTTGGCGTATATGCCGAGCGTAAGATCTCTGCATTTATACAAGATAGGCTTGGTCCCACAGAAACAGGAAAGTTTGGATCCTTACAAACATTGGCTGACATCATGAAAATGATTCAGAAAGAATTGATCATTCCCGCCGCTGCCGATAAGTGGCTTTTTATGCTGGCTCCGGCAGTAATTTTTATCGCGGTTTACATGGGCTTTGCTGCATTGCCCTGGGCGCCCGGCCTTATTCCATCAAAGATAAATCTTGGTATCTATTATATTTTCGCCATTATCTCTATTGAAACATTGGGTATCCTCATGGCCGGATGGGGATCAAATAACAAGTATTCCATATTGGGCGCCATGCGTTCTGCCGCGCAAATTATTTCATACGAGATCCCGGCTGGTTTTGCCATTATATCCGTTGTGATGATAGCCCAAACGCTGGATATGCAGGCAATAGCCATGCAGCAGGGCGTACTATCGCCCGAGAAAATAAAGTTTCTTGGTTTTTGGGATGTAACACAAATAGGAGGTTTTTTTAGCTGGAATATATTTCGTGCCCCGCACCTTATTATTGCGTTTGTTATATACTTTATAGCCTCGCTTGCCGAGAGCAACCGTGCCCCGTTTGATATTCCCGAAGCGGAATCAGAGTTGGTAGCTGGGTTTCATACTGAGTTTACCGGCATTCGTTTCGCGCTGGTTTTCCTGGCCGAATATTCTATGATGTTCCTGGTATCCATGATAGGAGTTATACTGTTTTTAGGTGCATGGAACACGCCATTGCCAAACATAGGCCCGGTACATTTAGCTACCTGGACAACCGGCATGGGCTGCGGTATTTTGTGGGTAACATTAAAAACCCTGGGGTTGGTGGCCGTCCAAATGTGGATCAGGTGGACATTGCCCCGGTTTAGGGTAGATCAGCTGATGAATCTCTGCTGGAAAGTACTGACTCCGCTTGCTTTTGCCTGTATGCTGATATCCGGCGTATGGAGATTGTGGCTCATGTAGGAGAGAGAATTTCGGATTTCGGATGTTCGATTCGGATTTAAGATTTTTGAAATTAGGATTTAGAGTTTAGAGTTTAGGATTTAGAGTTTAAAGTTTAGGATTTAGAGTTTAGGATTTAGAGTTTAGGATTTAGAGTTTAGGATTTAGGATTTAGAGTTTAGAATTTATTATTTAGAGTTTAATAATTAGTGTTTAAAAGAGTAATTAACGGTTTTGCAACAGCATGGAAAGGGTTAAGCCTTACCGTGAAGCACCTGTTTGCGCCAAATTCTGACAGGAAGATCATTACCGTAAGCGATAGTAATTACTTTAAACAATTGGAAAAAGGTACCAATACCATTCAATACCCCAAACAAAAACTACCTGTTCCTGAAGTGGGCCGCTACCAGTTGGAGGTAGAGATGGACGATTGTATTGTATGTGACCTATGTGCCAAAGTATGCCCGGTTGATTGTATAGATATTGAAGCTATCAAAGCCACTGAAGCCATCGGCCAAACATCTGATGGAACTACCAAACGCCTTTATGCCGCTAAGTTTGATATTGATATGGCCAAGTGTATGTACTGTGGTTTGTGTACTATTGTGTGCCCAACCGAGTGCATCGTGATGACCAACCAATATGATAAAACCGTATTTGAGCTAAGCGACCTGACCTACCAGTTTTCGGACATGCCGCCAGAAGTCGCTGCCGAAAAGCGTGCGCTGTTTGATCAGCAACAAGCCGAAAAGCAAGCTGCCAAACTGGCCGCGATGCAAAAAAAGGAGGGAGGGGCATGAGTTTCGTCCGGGTGCTATTTTATTTTATGAGTTTTATTGCCATTGTTTCGGCATTGTATGCGGCATCCACAAAAAACCTGGTACGTAGTATCTTTGTATTTTTTGTAACGCTGTTTGCTTTGGCTGGTTTGTATGTGTTGGCCTTGGCAGATTTTGTTGCCGTAACCCAGGTAGTAATTTATGTAGGAGGGATACTGGTGCTCATCATTTTTGCTTTTATGCTATCTGGTAAAGAAACTTTAAATGTGATTCAGCAGCAAAAGGGTAAATTCTTTAGCATGGCTAAACTGCCTGCCATACTGCTTGCGGCTTTGTTTTTTATAGTGATGATCAACGTGGTGTTAAAGGCTGACGCGGATAACCTGGGCTGGGTAAAGGATTCTATCGCCACTAACAATACTATTACCCCAAACGCTGTGATGATAGATAATATAGGCGTTAACTTAATGACCCGGTATTTGCTGCCTTTTGAGGCAATCTCGATTTTATTGCTGATGGCATTGGTTGGCGCGGCGCATCTTTCACGTAAGGAGGCGAAAATATGATCACCTTAACCGATTTTTTGGTGGTAAGCGTAATGCTTTTCTGCATAGGATTGTATATGATCGTATCAAAACGAAATGCTATCCAGATTTTGATTGGTATTGAATTGATCTTGAATGCGGCCATATTAAACCTGGTTGCCTTTGGTAAACACGATAGCGTAAATAACAGCGGACAGATCTTCGCCTTATTTGCCATTGTGCTGGCAGCCGCTACAACAGCTGTGGCACTTGCTATTATACTTAATGTGTACAGAAAATATAAAACCATTGATCCGGGTAAGATCAATAACCTGAAGGATTGATGATAAACATACCTAAAACTATATTGCTGTTACTTGTAATGTTTTGCTGTAAGCAATCGTATGCCCAGGTAAACCTAAAAGATTTGAAAAGGGTTGATGAAAAGTTTTACAATAAAGACAAAACGCCTTATACAGGTGCGTTTGTTGCTTATGCAGATAACGGAAAAATAGCCGCAAAAGGTAATTTAAAAGATGGATCTCCTGAAGGGGTTGAAGTTCTTTACGACGAGAATGGCAATAAATTATCGGAGATCACTTTTAAAAACGGCTTAAGAAACGGACCGTACAAAGATTTCTATGCAAATGGTATATTAAAACAGGAAGTAAATAACGTAAATGATAAGGACGATGGCAAAGCCATGGTATATTACGAAACCGGAGAAAAGCATATTGAATTTAACTTTGCAAAAGGTGTGCAGGTTGGCGATTATATAGAGTATGACAAGCAGGGTAAAATTACCCGTAAGCTTGATTTTGTTGATGGTAAAGCCAGTTATGGCAAACAAATAAATGATTTGATTACTAAGGCAAATGATTTGGCCCACCGATACAAATCGGATGAAGCGATTGATTTGTATACTAAAGCTATTACCATAAATTCAACCATCGCTGAACTTTATTTTGACAGGGGAGCTGCAAAAGGAAATAAGTTTGATATGGATGGTGCTATTGCTGACTATGACAAAGCAATTGATCTATACCCCGATTATAAGGAGGCCTATGCAAATAGAGGAGTAGCCAAAATCAATAAGTATACATCAAAAGGTATTATTGAGCCGTCTGCTGAACAATCTGCTTCAGCTTGTGAAGATTTTTATAAAGCCAGGGATTTGGGCGACGGCGAAGCGGTTGCAGATATGATATATGTGCATTGTGAACGCAACAAAATAAAATCCTCAACCGATACCATTAAATCAAAATCTGATCCATTGTTTTTCATGGACGGAAAAAAAACTGATCAAACCGCGTTAAAAGGAATAGATCCGAATGATGTTCTTGAGATAGAAGTTTTGAAAAGCGCTTCAGCAACGAGTAGTTATGGTCCCGAAGGAAAAAATGGAGTAATTTTGATGACAAGTAATGATTTTGGAATAAAGGCCTATCAGAATGTATTGAGCACATTATCAAAAAAATATGCCGATTCTGTACGTGTTCCTGATACTTTTTTATACCATATAAATGGTAAGTTACTTTCTGGAAAAAAATCAGATATCGTTGGGAAATTATATCATTTAAAACTGGATACTATTCAAAGCGTAACTGTTAATGGCAATGGTGATGTGGATATCATAACAAAATAGACTTGAACAACGCCCTCTCACATAACGACACAATTCTTATCACCTGCACCCTCGCAGCTGTGGCATTGCCGCTGCTTGCCGCTTTGCTAAATTTTTGCCTGCCGGTTAAAAGTAAGGTTTCGGGTTGGGTATCAACATTGGCTGTTTTGTTGAGCTGTGTTTTGGCAGCCAGGGTATTTGCCGGCATATGGAATAATCATCAAATACATCATCAATATGTTTGGTTTACTATTGGGCAAACAAAGGTTTATGCGGGGATATTATTGAATAATCTTTCGGCATTGATGCTGTTGCTGGTATCGATTATCGCTTTGCCGGTGCATATTTATTCAACTGCTTATATGAAATATGATGAGCGGTACAGCAGGTATTTTACTTACCTCAGCTTCTTTTGTTTCAGCATGCTGGCTTTGGTGGTGGTTGATAACCTGGTATTGTTTTATGCTTTTTGGGAGCTGGTGGGCTTTTCGTCGTACCTGCTTATTGGTTTCTGGTTTACTAAGGATAAGGCGGTGCAGGCCAATAAAAAGGCCTTTATCATGAATCGTGTGGGTGATATTGGTTTACTAAGTGCTATTATCATCCTGTTTACCCAATTCCATACTTTTGATATTTTAACGCTATTTGCCAACAAGGGTTTAATAGCCCAATCAGTTGTAAATAATGGCTTATGGATTGCGCCAACCGGGCAGCTACCCGCCATCTGGCAATACATTGCTGTCGCGGGTATCTTTTTAGCTGTTGTAGCCAAATCTGCGCAGTTCCCGTTGCATACCTGGCTACCTGATGCAATGGAAGGGCCAACGTCTGTATCAGCTCTTATTCACGCGGCTACCATGGTTGCCGCGGGTGTATTTTTATTAGGCAGGGTTTACCCCATGTTCACCGAAACAGAACTTACCATACTGGCCTGCATTGGTTGCTTTACCGCGTTTATGGCGGCTACAATCGCCCTTACACAAAATGACCTGAAACGCATCTTGGCTTATTCTACCATATCGCAATTAGGGTTTATGATCCTGGCAATGGGAGTAGGTGCATATGCTTCATCACTTTTCCATTTGGCCACGCACGCGTTTTTTAAATGTTTGCTGTTTTTGGTGGCTGGTATTGTTATTCACCAAATGCAACACATTAGGGACGATAATGACCTGGATATTGATCCGCAGAGTATCCTGTACATGGGTGGTTTGCGCAAGCGCCTGCCCCTTACTTTTATCGCGGCTATTATTGGCGGTTTGGCATTAATTGGTTTGCCTTTAACATCCGGCTATCTTTCAAAAGATGGCATACTGATCCAGGCATTTGAATGGAGCGAAGGCAAAAGTGTATGGCTTAAAATAATCCCGTTAACGGCATTGATCACCAGTTGGCTAACCGCCTTCTACGTGGCTAGGCTCATCTTCAAAGTTTTCTTTGGCGATCTCAGGCTGCTCAACATCCACCCAAAACTAAAACTGCACCTGACTGATGGCGGCTGGCAGTACAAATTGCCTTTGGCGTTGTTAGCGGTTTGCTGTTTATTTCCCTTATTTTCCTTTAACCCATTCTCCTATGAGCAGGGCTGGTTATTTAAAGGCTTGAATATTTCGCGAATAACTAAGTTCGAGAGCGTTTATCACTTGATTATCCCAGTATTGGTAAATGTAATAAGTCTGGTTGTGTTATACCTGGCCTATGCTATCTACGTAAAACAAAATAGCTTTGCTTTTTCACAAACCGGGTTTTTATACCGGCTATCCTACAACCAATGGTATATTGATAAAATATACAAACGTGTTTTTGTAAAACCGGTACTTGGTTTTGGCAAAGCCTGTTTTTGGTTTGATAAAAATGTTATTGATGGACTTATTCATTTGCTAACCAAATTAAGCGGTTATGCTGCGCGGTTAACCGCCTGGGCCGATAAATATATTGTAGATGGCTTTTTGCATTTAATAGCAACCATTGTTCAAAGTATTGGCAATTTTGCACGTAAGTTTCAAACCGGCAAAGTGCAATACTATTTGTTTAGCATGCTGGTGATTGTACTGTTGCTGTTTATTTTAAAAATACTGATATAAACCTGATGAATATATTAACCTTACTCATATTTATACCTGTACTGTTCGGCTTTATCATCATGCTGTTGCCCTCATCCATGAGGAACAGTTTTAAATATATCACGCTGCTTGCTACGCTGGTACAATTGGGTATTAGTATCTGGATATACCTTAACTTTAAAACAGGTGCAGGCCATGGCGGTATTAACCATGAAGAGCAGTTTCAGTTTGTCCAAAAACTTCCCTGGATAGGTCTTAACCTGGGCAGCATGGGCAAAATGCAGATAGATTATTTTGTAGGGATCGATGGTATCTCCATTACCCTATTGGTCATGACCTCGCTGGTACTGGTGATCGCTTCTTTGGCCTCCTGGGAGATCAAGAGTAATTTAAAGGGGTTCTTCCTCTTGTTTTTATTGCTGGATATGGCCGTTATCGGGGTGTTTTGCGCTTTAGATTTCTTCCTGTTCTATATGTTTTATGAACTGATGCTGTTACCCCTATATTTCCTTATCGGGATGTGGGGTGGCGCGCGCAGGGAATACGCGGCCATTAAGTTTTTCCTTTATACATTGTTTGGTTCGGTATTTATGCTGCTGGTGATGGTTGGGTTATACCTATCCGTTACAGACCCTGCCACAGGTAACCATACCTTCAACATAGTACAAATGATGAACCCGGCCAATTACAGCGCACAGTCGGTATTCTCTTTAGCGGGGCATCAAACCATATTGGGTATGCCTGCACGTACGGTTGGCTTTGTGGTGCTGTTCATCGCGTTTGCTATTAAGGTGCCGGTAGTGCCATTACATACCTGGCTGCCAGATGCGCACGTAGAAGCGCCCACACCGGTATCTATTATACTGGCTGGTATCCTGCTCAAAATAGGCGGTTACGGTATCATCCGTATCTGTATGGGGATTTTCCCTGATGTGGCCACAACTCATGCGTTTTGGCTTGGATTGCTTGGCGTGATTTCTATTTTATATGGTGCCTTTAACGCTTTGGCACAACGGGATTTGAAACGGATGATCGCCTATTCCTCTGTATCACACATGGGGTTTGTACTATTGGGCATCGCATCGCAAACAGCCGAAGGTATCAGTGGCTCTGTGATGCAAATGGTGAGCCATGGGTTTTTATCAACCATGCTGTTCTTCCTGGTAGGGGTTATCTACAACCGGGTACATGACAGGGATATTTATCATTTCCGTGGGTTAGGCACGCTAATGCCAAAATATACCGCCTTTGTAATGATCGCTTTTTTTGCATCACTGGGTTTGCCGGGTTTCTCGGCATTTGTGGCCGAGGCGTTTACTTTAGCCGGGGTATTCAAATCACATGCGGTTAATGGCTTGTTACCTTACTGGATGGCGGTTTGTGGTACATTAGGAATATTTTTAAGCGCCGCTTATTTCTTATGGACCTTGCAGCGCATGTTTTTTGGACAGCAATCATTAAAAGGCGGCAGTGTTTGGAAAACCGCCCTTACCGATTTGAACCTGCGCGAAAAGCTAACACTTGCACCACTGGCATTAATAGCCCTGGTATTGGGTATTATGCCATCATTGGTTTTTGATAAGATCAATGATTCGGTACTGGCATTGATACAATTTTTACAAGCTAAATAAATAATGCACGACCTGCTACCGCACATATCCGAACAGTTAACCGAAGTTTTTGGGAGTATAACCTATTTTATACCCGAGGCTTTCCTGGCCCTGCTGTTCCTGGTGGTTATGATAACCGATGTGTTATTTGGTAAAAGATCAGCCGGTCTTTGCCGTACCGTAGCTTGCGCAGGTATCCTGGTGGTGATATTCAAAGATCTGCAGCAGTTTGCATTGATATTAGATGGGCAGCATTTTATATTCAGCAATATGCTGCTGCTCAGTCGCAGTGGTATATTGTTTAAACTGGTGATTGATTTACTGGCATTTATCCTGTTGTTGTATTTTACATGGGATGAAAAACTAAACTCGCATGAAAAAGGGTTGTCAGATCTTTATTCCATCACTATAGCTTCTATACTGGGTTTACATTTAATGGTGATGGCTGTAAACCTGTTATCAATTTACCTCGCTATCGAGATCGTTTCCATCGCATCATACCTGATGGTAGCTTATCGCTCAGAAAACGCTTTCAGTACCGAGGCCGGGCTAAAATACGTATTGTTTGGGGCAGCTTCTTCGGCGATTATGCTGTACGGAATTTCCCTGCTTTATGGGTTCAGCGGCTCGCTGGATATTGTTTTTCAGTCAACCATTATAGGGCTTGCAAAGGTTAATCCAATAAGCGCCATCTTTGCTGTAATATTAGTACTGGTAGGCATAGGCTTTAAACTCTCTTTTGTTCCAGTGCATTTTTGGGTGCCCGATGTATATGAGGGAGCGCCAACCCCGGTTACCGCTTACCTTTCAACCTTACCCAAAATTGCTGCTTTTGCCTTGCTGGTTAATTTTTTGGCGCCTTTAATGGTTTGGAGTAATGGAATAGGTTTTGATTTGGGAATTGTGTTATCCATAATCGGTGTTATCAGCATGATAGCGGGTAACTTTGCGGCGGTAATGCAAACCAATATTAAGCGGATGCTGGCATACTCCAGTATAGGGCATACCGGTTTTGCTTTGATGGCTGTGGTGATCCTTAACCTTCAGGGCTTATCTGCATTAACTTATTACCTGCTGGTTTACGCCCTGGCAAATATTGGCGCGTTAGCACTGGCCTCATACTTTAGCAACGTTGCCAATGCAGAAGGTTTGGATGATTATAAAGGGCTTGGTTTAAAATATCCTATAGCATCTGTTTGTTTTACCATTATACTGATATCGCTAACGGGCTTGCCTGTTTCTGCAGGGTTTACCGGTAAAATATTTGTGTTTTCGGCAGTGTATAGTGTTTATCAGCAAACCCATAGTATCTGGTTGATGCTGCTGATGGCTACAGGGGCTTTAACCACAGTTGTCTCCTTGTTTTACTATATAAAAATCCCACTGAATTTATTTTTAAAACGATCAGAAAATCAGGATATTGTATATAAAAAATCCTATAATTTATTGGTTTTGGCTGTAATTATAAGTTTTGTGCTGATTTTGTTGGGTATTTTTCCTGATTTTGTGCTTAAGTATCTATAATGACGATTTTTTATTGTCTATTTAATAAAAAATTAACATTAACTTCGTTTTATTAAGCAAAAAGTATTAATTTCAGGCCGTTTTAAAATCAGTTCTATAATTTTTGCATGAAGCGGTATATTCCTTTCTTAATTATACTTATAATTCTAACGCTAACATTTATTTTTCCATCTGTTGAGTTTAAGAATTCCGGGGATCCTCATTTTAATACAGGTGATATTGCCTGGATGCTGATGTCAACCGCGCTTGTTTTGATCATGACGCCGGGCCTTGCCTTTTTTTATGGCGGTATGGTTAACAAAAAGAACGTTATCTCCACCATGCTGCAAAGTATTGTTTGTATGGTTATCATCACTGTTTTATGGGGCATATTTGGTTTTAGTTTGGCCTTTGGCGAGAGCTTTCATGGCTTTATAGGTAACCCGATGACTTATTTCATGATGAAAGGCATGCTGGGCAATGCAACCTGGAAAGCGGCTCCCACTATTCCTTTGCTCTTATTTGCCATGTACCAGTTAAAATTCGCGATAATAACCCCTGCGCTTATTACAGGTGCTTTTGCCGAGCGGATCCGTTTTAACTCTTATATCATTTTTCTTGTATTGTTCTCCATCTTTATATTCTCGCCATTGGCACATTGTACCTGGCATCCCGATGGTATTTTGGCCAAATTGGGTGTGCTTGATTTTGCCGGTGGAACTGTGGTGCACATGTCGGCCGGATGGGCTGCTTTAGCCTCTGCCTTATACTTAAAACGTCGTAACGAAGCCAATCATTCACCTGCCCGCATCACTTACGTGATGATAGGTACAGGGCTTTTGTGGTTTGGTTGGTTTGGGTTTAATGCGGGCTCTGCCTTTGGTGCAAACGCTTTGGCTGTAACGGCACTGGCAACAAGCACAACGGCATCAGCCGCGGGTGGTATCACCTGGATATTTTTTGATATGCTGCGTGGCCGTAAGCCATCTGCTATGGGTACCTGTATCGGCGCCGTAGTAGGCTTGGTAGCTATTACTCCGGCAGCAGGCTATGTAACAGTACCACATTCGCTGGCGATAGGTATCATATCGGCAGTGGTGAGCAACCTGGTTGTGGAGTGGCGTACGCGCACCACTATTGATGATACACTGGATGTATTCCCTTGCCATGGGGTAGGTGGTATGGTAGGTATGTTACTTACCGGTGTTTTTGCCAATCAGCATGTAAATGCAGGCAATACTACGGGTAACGGCCTCTTTTTTGGCGAAACGCATCTTTTTTTGGTGCAACTTATCGCGCTTATCGGGGTATCTATATTTTCGTTCTTCGGCTCTCTTTTATTGTTAAAAATAACAGATATGATATCACCATTGAGGGTATCGGCAGAAGATGAGGTGCTTGGGCTGGACATCAGTCAGCACGGCGAAAAACTTTAATCATGAATTTCAAACCAAATCAATAAACCTAAGGTCCGGCTGAGAAGCCGGATTTTTTTTTGCCAAAAAGGGGAGTAAGGAGGAAGGATGAAAGGACAAAAGATGTTCGGACGAAAGGCGGCGAAAAAAAATGTGATGAGTTTTGGTATGAGGCTAAACAGTTTTCATTTTCTTTTGTCTAATTTTTAAATGGGGACAAGCAGTATGTCAATTTTTCTTTTGTCTTGTTTTCGAGGTCTTGAATTGTGACTCTTTTTTAAAAATGGATTTTTTTGCAGATAATCAGTTAGGGATATTTGATACAGGCCGTCAAAATATTTTGCCGTTTGATGGAGAGGCATATCTGTATCCTAATTTTTATGAGGGAGATGGTGTTTACGAGTTATTTGAACAGCTGAAACATACCATTCTTTGGAAGCAGGATAAAATGAAGATTCATGGCAAAATGGTGAACTTTCCCCGGCTCACTTCCTGGTATGCCGATAACGGGCAAACATACACCTACTCTGGCGTGGTGAATATTCCTATTCCATTTACCCCCTTGCTGAAAATGATAAAGGAGGCTGCCGAGCAGCTTTGCGACAAACAATTTAACTCGGCCCTGCTTAATTATTACCGCAATGGCGAGGATAGTATGGGCTGGCACAGCGACGATGAACGGGAGCTAAGCGGAAACCCGGTTATTGCCTCGGCCTCATTTGGAGCAACGCGCACTTTTCAATTTAAACATAAACTGCAAAAAAACGCCAAAGTATCTGTTGCTTTGAATAACGGAAGTTTGCTTATTATGCAGGGCGCTACCCAGCATAACTGGCTGCACCAGGTACCTAAAACTGCCAAACAGCCTGGCCCGCGAATAAACATTACATTTAGGGATATTAAGTTTTAGATGTGCAGATGGTGAATTTCAGATGTGCGGATTTTAGATTTCAGATGTGCAGATGGGGTGTCTGAATCAGAATTTACGGAATTTTTAAATTAGCAGAATGGTGTTTAGGGTATTGGAATTTTTCATTCAGACAAAATCCTTAGATTAGCTTCGTGCAAACCAATGAACTTATAACATTATGGCGTCCTGTCGGACCAAAGGAATTAAAGTTGATAGAAGAATCAGGTTTTAAAAGATTTCCCAAACGATTAGCTGAGCAGCCCATTTTTTATCCTGTAATGAATGAGGCTTATGCTATTCAGATAGCGCACGATTGGAATGTGCCAGCTTCAGGTTCGGGCTTTGTAACCCGGTTTAGTTTACCGGCTGACTTTTTGAAACGATACCAGGTGCAAAATGTTGGGGGCCGTATTCACGATGAACTTTGGGTTCCTGCGGAAGAGCTGGAAGAGTTTAATGACCATATAGCGGGATTAATTGAAGTTACACAGTCTTTTTATGCTGATCAAAAAGTATGATACAGCATCTGCACATTTGAAACCGGTACAACTGAAATTTGAAATCGGCCCATCTTTAAATCATGTTATATTAATGACAAATGATGTTACCAAAAATCCATTAAAAATGATACCTTTGCAGCCTCATTCCGAATCATGAGCGATCAGATTAAACATGAATGCGGTGTGGCATTTATCCGCTTATTAAAGCCACTATCTTATTATCAGAAAAAGTACGGAACTGCGCTGTACGGCCTGAACAAGCTTTACCTTTTAATGGAGAAACAACATAACCGCGGCCAGGATGGCGCTGGTGTTGCAACCATTAAATTAGATATTGCCCCGGGCAAGCGGTACATCAGTCGGCACCGATCAATGGCTTCAAATGCCGTTGCTGATATCTTTGAATACATCCAGAAGAAATTCGCGGATATTCAGAAAGAAACTCCCGAAAAAATGCTTGATGCCGAATGGCTGAAGGAACACGTGAGCTTTACAGGCGAAGTTTTATTGGGGCACCTGAGATATGGTACCCACGGTAAAAACAGCATTGAAAGCTGCCACCCATTCCTGAGGCAAAACAATTGGCAAACCAGGAATTTGGTTATTGCAGGTAACTTCAACATGACTAATGTTGATGAGTTATTGCAGCAACTTTATGACCTGGGGCAGCACCCTAAGGAACAAGCCGATACCATTACAGTGCTCGAAAAAATGGGGCACTTTATTGATACCGAGAACCAGGGGTTGTTTGACCAGTACAAGCGCGAAGGTTTGGACGATAACATGGAGATCAGCAAGCTGATAGCCAATGATATGGATGTTGCCAAAATTCTTCGGAAATCGGCCAAAAACTGGGATGGTGGTTATACCATTGCGGGGATATTGGGCCATGGAGATGCCTTTGTGATGCGCGATCCGGTTGGTATCAGGCCAGCGTTTTATTATTACAATGATGAGATAGTTGTTGCCGCTTCAGAGCGCCCTGCTATCCAAACAGCGTTTAATATTCCCATCGAGGAAATCAGGGAGATAAAACCAGGTCATGCGCTTATCGTTAAAAAGAACGGTAAGATAACCGAGGATATGTTTAGCGAGCCAAAAGAAAAGAAAGCCTGCTCATTTGAGCGGATCTACTTTTCACGTGGCAGCGATGCATCAATCTACCGTGAGCGTAAGCAATTAGGTAGGTTACTATGCCCGCAGATATTGAATGCGGTTAACCATGATATTAAGAATACCGTATTTTCATACATCCCTAACACAGCCGAAGTTGCTTTTTATGGCATGGTTGAAGGTGTACATAAATACGTTAAAAAATACCAGCGAGACAGGTTATTAAACCGCGAGGACAAGATAAGTGAAGAGGAGTTAACCGAAGTATTACAGCTTGCGCCAAGGGTGGAGAAAATTGCCATTAAGGATGTTAAGCTGCGTACTTTTATTACCCAGGATGCAGACCGTAGTGAAATGGTTGCCCACGTTTATGATACCACTTATGGTTTGATAAAAAAGGGTTCAGATACATTGGTTGTGCTTGATGATTCCATTGTAAGGGGTACTACACTTAAACAAAGCATCCTGAAAATTCTGGATAGACTTGGGCCTACCAAGGTTGTTGTTGTATCATCTGCCCCGCAGATCCGTTATCCGGATTGCTATGGTATTGATATGTCACGCATGGGTGAGTTTGTTGCTTTTGAAGCTGCCATCAGTCTGTTAAAGGAAATGGGCAGGGAAGATATTATTCTTGACGTTTACCAGAAATGTAAGGATAGCATTAAGTTGCCTAAAGAGAAGGTTCAAAACCATGTTAAGGCAATATATGAACTGTTTACCGATCAGCAGGTTTCTGACCGTATTGCACAGATCATTACTCCAAAAGAAATAAAATGTAAGGTTGAAGTGATTTACCAAACCTTAGATAACCTGCATATTGCCTGCCCTGATCATACAGGCGACTGGTATTTTAGCGGTGACTATCCAACCCCGGGTGGTAACAAAGTAGTTAATCGTGCTTTTGTTAACTGGATGGAAGGTAAGAATCAAAGAGCTTATATGTAAGCTACAGTCCCTGAAGGGAAGTAAAAATATAAAGGCGATGAGTTTATACTTATCGCCTTTTTTGTTGGCCGCGTTACAGCGTGATTATATATATTGCCCTTTATTTACTGAGTTAAGTTTTTAATGAAATCAAAATTTAGATTTACTGCCTACCTACTAAGCCTTTTGGGAACAGGGTTTACAGTTATGGTGCTTATGGTGTTATCTGGAAATGCACTCAATCCAACAATCAGTTTAATTCCATTTATATTGTTTTGCTCGTTTTTTGCCTTCTTATGGATTTGGCTGATTTTTGGTGAATTACGGACAAAGGCTATAAGTATTGAAATAGAAGACCGAACTTTTGTTATAAAAAGGTATCTGGGTTTGGGCACGAGCAGACGCTTTGATTTGGATGATATCTCCGGGTTTAAAACATCGATCTTATCATCAAAAAGCGGTAGTTATGAGTACCTATATTTGATGGTGGGCGTCAAGAAAGTAGCTAAACTTTCCATGTTTTATCATAGTAATTACAAAGAGTTAAAGCGGTATATCGTCTCAATGAATATTAAAAATATTGGTTTCGAACGTTTTAGTAATCGGCAGGAACTTAAAGATATTTTTAGTAGCTGAGTTTCCCGCTACCGGCAACTAACATCGAGCAACAGATTAGGATGCCGACGGTGCGGCGAAAATAAAATGAGTTACCAGCTTATCAATCAATACTAAGGATGCTATAATGAGGGCAATACCTGCCAGCTCATTAAGGCGGTGTACCAGCTTCACAGAAATCTTATCCCGGAGTTTGTTGGCATAAAAAGCTTTAGTGGTATCCATGCCAAACTGTACAGTAAGGATGGTTAAAAACATGATTGCGATGTGGAATGACCGATGAGGCGCACCAACGTGAAATGTTGTACTGGCAGCACCTATAACTACCGTCCAGTGTATTAAAAGGGTAGGGTTAAAAATACACATCAGGAAGCCCTTAAAAAAGTAGCCTGCTTTATCAATCCCCGATGGTACTTTGTTGCCGTAATTAATCTCGGCCTTTTTGAACATATAATAAACACCTACCGAAAATAGGATGACGGCGCCACCTATCCCGGCTATAGTTTTGGTATGCTCAGATATATCTACATATTGAGAACCGAATAATATACCACCTACAAAAACCACATCGCTGCATACTACACCGAGGGCAAGGGCGAAACCTGCATGAAAACCTTTTTCAATGCTGGTTTTTATAAGAGCAAAAAAGACCGGGCCAGTAATAAACGTCAACACTAATCCAAACCCAATTCCCGAAATAATGGCTTCTATCATTAATTTAGGCTATGTTCATTTTTGAACACTGCGAATATGCAATTTTATCTTTTAAACAACGAAACTTAAAATTGTGATTTATTTAATTAAAAATAATATAGCCAGTTTTACAAAAAATCAATTATGTTTATCGATTCAAAATCTATTCTGTATAACCCAATTTAAAAATGGAACAAAACAATGCTAAAAGTTACAGCTCGGCACTTTATACGCTGATAACTGTATTTTTCTTCTGGGGCTTTTTAGCCGCTTCAAATGGCGTATTTATACCTTTTTGTAAAGAACATTTTCATCTAACTCAATTTGAATCCCAGTTGATTGATTTTACATTCTATGGTGGTTATTTCATTGGTTCATTGATCCTGTATTTTGCTTCATCTATCAGCAAGATTGATATCATGAATAAAATGGGTTATAAAAATGGTATCATATTGGGCTTGATAGTTTCGGCACTTGGAGCTATAGGTATGATCCCTGCAATAGCGTCGGGTTCATTTGGTTTAATATTAACAGTGTTTTTTATTATAGCCATAGGCTTTTCACTTCAACAAACAGCGGCAAATCCTTTCGTGGTTGCTTTAGGTCCGCCAGAAACTGGTTCAAACCGTTTGAATTTTGCAGGTAGTATCAATAACATAGGTGGGTTGTTAGGTCCGGTAGTTGTTGGTATTATTTTATTCGGTTCGGCTTCAGCTAAAATAGACGCGAAAGATGTTCAGATATCATCAGTAAACAACCTTTATTACATGCTTGCTGGTTTATTTATTGCAGTTGCTATATTCTTCTGGTTCTCTAATTTACCAAAGGTTACCAGCGACGAAAAAATAGAGTCAAGCAGTAAGGCGAATACTCCTCTTTTAATTATGTTTTTGGCCTTCTTGTTAATCCTGGCTGCTGACCCATTAAGCGCTTATCTTAACAAGTTATTATCTTCGGACGCAACGAAGATAGTTGATATCGTAAAAAGTCAGTATTTTGTTTATGCATCCCTGGCAATTATTGTACTTACGTTGGTAGGTACCATATTTGCTGCCAAAAGAAATAAAGAAGGCTGGGGTGCCATGCAGTATCCTCAATTGATTTTAGGTATGCTTGCTATATTTACTTATGTAGGTACCGAGGTAACTATTCAAAGTAATATGGGCTCTTTATTAAAAACGCCGGAATTTGGTTCCTATCATGAATCGGATATTGCGCCATACATTTCTTTGTATTGGGGTAGTTTAATGATTGGCCGTTTTGCAGGTGCAATAGGCGCATTTAATCTTTCAAAAACTGTTAAATATATATTGTATATCCTTGTACCATTTGTGGCCTTTGGTATCGTATTGTTGGTAAATGCTGCTACTGGTGTAAATGTGAGCAACCTTTACGGCTATGCCGCATGCGTTGGTATTCTTATCGTAGCATTTTTCATAGGGAAGCAAAAACCTACCCGCACATTGGCTGTTTTGGGCTTATTGGGTGTGGCCTTTATGTTAACCGGTCTTGCAACTACGGGTAAAGTTGCTACATTTTCTTTTATCAGTGGAGGCTTATGCTGCTCTATTATGTGGCCTTCAATTTTCTCTTTATCAATTACTGGTTTGGGAAAATATACCAGTCAGGGTTCCGCTTTCTTAATTATGATGATCCTTGGTGGATCTATCATACCTCCATTACAGGGTAAAGTTGCCGATGGCAGTAACAATGTTATTGCTGGTATGAGTGGTATTCACTTCTCTTATATAGTACCCGTAATAGGCTTTGCATATCTTGCTTATTTTGCATGGAAGGTAAGTCGTGAACTACGCCACCAGGGTATCGATCTTGACCATGTTGAAGTAGCCGCAGGGCACTAATATTTTTCACACATTAAGTTATTGGGCCATTAAGTCATTTAAAAATGAAGTAATGGCCCAATAATATTTATGGCCTAATTGCTTTTATTATGAAACCAAGCTTCGATTCAATTTTTATGAACCTGGCAAACGACCTGGCTAAGCGCTCACACTGCGTTAAAGCCCATGTAGGAGCCGTTTTAACCCGGGATACCCGTATTATATCCATAGGCTATAACGGGCCACCAGCGGGCACGCATAACTGCGATGAGGAGTGGCCGGAAAAAGGATGCGCCCGTGATTCAAAAGGGAGCTGCTCCCTTGCCCTACATGCCGAAGAAAATGCCATACTGTATGCTGTAAAAAACGGAGCCCGGCTTGAGGGTGCTACACTTTATACTACGCTATCGCCGTGCATAGCTTGTGCAAGGCTTATTTTTTCGGCCGGTATAACACAGGTTTATTTTGATAAATCATATGCCGAATACAAGGGCCTGCAAAGCGATGAGGGGGTTGATTTTTTAAATCGGTTTGGGGTGCCCACTGTAAAGATGGGTGGTTTAAAATCAGCGTTGGAATAATAAGCGATACGGAACAGAATATTAAAATTCTATAGTTTCGTTAATCCGCTAAAAAAGGCTCGATATGGCTCAGTGCAAATAGTAATTGCTCATCGGGACTAAGATCGGTATTATCTAAAATGATAGCGTCGTGGGCACGTACCAGGGGGCTTTCCTCGCGGGTGGTATCCTGGTAATCTCTGTGTGCAAGATTATCAAATACCTCTTCTAAAGTTATATTGGGGTTTGTAGGCAAAAGCTCCTTATAACGTCTCTCGGCACGTATTTTAGGATCTGCCGTCATAAATAGTTTTATCTGCGCATTTGGGAATACAACGGTGCCAATATCACGGCCATCCATAACAATGTTTTTTGATTTGCCCAAACGTTGCTGTTGCTTAACCATGGCAACACGTACTTCATGTAGGGCAGCTATAGCACTTACTTTGTCGGCTACATGCATCTGCCTGATTTCATCAGATACTTCTTCATCGTTAAGTGTAATGTGGCTTTGGTAATCGCGCGAATGAAAACTAAGGTGGATGTTTTTTAATGCTTCCGCAATTTTATCATGGTCTTGCAAATCAATATTATTACGCAAAAAGTATAGTGCCACTGCACGGTACATTGCACCGCTATCTACATAAATAAAATGAAGTTTTTTTGCCAAAGCTTTTGCTAAAGTGCTTTTGCCGCAAGATGAATAACCATCAATTGCTACTACGATATTGTTGTTCATAAGAGCCGCTAAAGTACAAATTATTGTTGTTGATTGGACGATTAAGTTGATTAATGAGCCGTTGATCAAGTTGGATATACATATCCAATCAACTGCTTCTCCATTCACCAAAAACACTACTTTTGAAAAATGAATCTGAATAAAGCCGATCTGCAAAAAGTAATTACCTATAAAACATCAAGAAGCGGTGGAAAAGGAGGACAAAACGTAAACAAGGTATCAAGCAAGGTAGAGCTTTTGTTTGATGTGGCCGGTTCTGAACTGTTTACTGATGAGGAAAAGTTGTTGCTTGCCGATAAGTTACAAAACAGGCTCAATAAGGATGGCCTTGTGCAGGTAATTTGTGATGAGGAACGCAGTCAGTATCTCAACAAAGAAAAAGCCATTGAAAGGCTGATAGCGCTCCTGGGGCGGGCATTACAGGTACAAAAGGTGCGTAAGCCCACCAAAGTAAGTAAAGCCGCTAAAGCGGCCCGTTTAGATAGCAAAAAGAAACAATCAGTGAAAAAGGAAAACCGGCGAACTGATCATGATGATTAATGATGCTTTTTAGATGTGCCGATTTCAAATTTCAGATGTGCAGATTATTGTCTGAACCGGGATTAAGCAGATTTATCGGATTTTAGGATTTTAATTTCCCGAATCCGGCATCGATAGGATTTCTTAATCTGAATTAAAAAATCATTTACAGACCCGCACATTTGCAATCAGACAATCAAAAATCATCTGCACACCTGCACATTTGAAATCTGCACATCTGTTATTTGAATCTATAAACTCCGGTTACAGCCGCCCACTGGTGAGATTGATGCATTGTTTTTACTTCGCGGGTGTGGAAGATAGCAGCCACATCAAATGTAAAACGGCTGGTACTAAAAGCCACACCAACCTGTTGGCTAAATACAAAAGAGTTTTTAGGTTTTGTTATTTCCTGGCTGTTTGAATTGTTATTGCTGAACAGCCCACCCTGTATGGTTGCATCGTAAACAACCGCGTTTGCCTGAGGCTTGTAGTAAAAAAATATTTCGTGTTTATGCAATAAACCTGTTTGCTCAGTTGCAGAAACGGTACTTTGTGTACTTACCGAATTAAATAGCTGGTTAAAATTACCCAATCGGATCAAGGGGCCTGCGCCTGCACCTGTAAAACCGGTACCTAAATTGGCGTAACTGGCCAGGCTTAAATCAATCCATGATGCACGGGCCAGCAATTTATTGTATTCGGCAGATAGGTTGAGCTCAACATCATTTTTGATCTGGTATTGCCAGCCGTTTAATGTATAAAAACCAAATGTATTGTGGATTAGCTTTTGAACGGGTTCGCCACCTGCTGCCGGGCCAACTAAGCCGAGCTGAGCACCTAATTTAAGGGTGCTTTCGTTTTTGTATAATAAATTAAGGGTTGTACCCAAATAACTATATGCAGCAAAAGGCCTGTCTACATCATTAGCATCGCGTACATAACCAGATTGCGCATTAAACATTTTCTGCCCTAACTCAATCCCTAAAACTTTATTTTGAAGATTGCTGCCATCCCCGGTTTTTAATGCCTGGCGGTAATAAAAGTAAATTCCGTTGGTGTAATACCTGTCAGATCCCTGCCCCAAATAGGAGTCGTTGTCTGATTGTATCCCAAATTCGTGGCCACGTGTCTGGGCAAATACACCAATACTACCTAACAGGCATACCAGTGTTATAAATAGCTTTTTTAACATTTAGGGTATAAAATATATCAGCGACTAATATAAAAAAATTGAGTTGATTTATAATAGCCGCTGCCGGGCATATAAAATAAAAAAGGGTCGCCAGAAGTTTTTATTCATCCGGAAACCCTTTTATGTGATGAGGTTGTATGAAATTATTTAAAGGTATAACCCACGCTTACACCGCCTGCAGCTATAATGCCTTCGTCATAGAATATCGGAACGAAGCCAATTCTGAGATTAATTCCTTTTTGTTGGGGCTGGTAACGATAACCAATTGTGGCTGTACCAATAAAGCCGGTAACCCTGTCAAAAATGAAGGTTTTGCCTTTGTTGTCTCCGTATGAGTTTAGGAAGGTAGTGCCCGCGCCTAACTCAAGCAAACTGGAGCCATTACCTGCCAGGTAATTTACTTGTATTGGAACAGTAAATACATTGTTGCCGCCCGATGCGAAATAACCCGCACCAATCCGGTAACCAAAACCATTGCGCCTGTGACCAAAACGTGCATCATAATTAATGGTAAGCGCGAGGCCGGGACCGCCTACTTCAAAATAAACGGACTGAGCTTTGTTACCAGTTTGTTCAGTTGATTCAACCTTGGTAGAATCAATGACAACCGACTTTGTTGCCGTGGGATGTGCCTTCTTTTTAACTGTATCCTGCATGTTGGGCTCTACAATTTGAGCCGAGGAGCTAAAGCGGGATAATAAGAGCAGCGATAAGATAATAATGTTTAGTGTAAAAAATTTCTTCATTCTTTAGGTGTATTGAATTAATATACAATTCAAACACGTATTACGCTGATGGGTTACAAAAGGTTTCAAACAGATGTTTTCAGGATTGCGAAACCGGGGTACAAAGGATAAAATGCATTGGAGAATACTGCCTGAACTGGCTGAAGCCAGGTGCCGATTCCCGATTATAGTGGGATATAGCCAGCCATTGTTATGAAACAAAAAAGGCACCGTTCAGGTGCCTTTTATATTTAACTTACTACAGCTTTTTCTTCTTCTTTAACTGTCAAATCGAGCGGCTCACTCACTTTTTCATCCAAAAGAGCCAGTTTAATCACTTCGCGCATATCGGTTATATAATGGAAATTTAAATCTTTTATATAATCTTCTTTAATCTCAAGGATATCTTTCTGGTTGGATTTGCAAAGGATTACCTCTTTGATATTGGCGCGCTTGGCAGCTAATATTTTCTCTTTAATACCACCCACGGCTAAAACCCTGCCGCGCAGCGTAATCTCGCCGGTCATGGCCAGGTTTGGTTTCACTTTGCGCTGGGTAAATGCAGAAACCAATGCAGTAAGCATAGTGATACCTGCAGATGGGCCATCCTTAGGAGTAGCGCCAGCCGGTACGTGAACGTGTACATCCCATAGATCAAACAGCTTGGGATTGATGTCAAAGTAACTTGCATGTGCTCTTAAATAGGCCAATGCAATGGTAACAGATTCCTTCATTACATCGCCAAGGCTCCCGGTAAGCGTTAAACGGCCCTTGCCGGGACTTAAACTTGCTTCAATGAATAAGATGTCGCCACCAACTGATGTCCAGGCCAGGCCTGTTACAACGCCTGCCACATCATTGCCCTCATATAAGTCTTTATCATAAATGGGAGCACCCAGGATTTTTTCTACATCCTTTTTATTTACTACAGGGTTGTAAGGTTCTTCTAATGCGATATTTTTAGCAAGGCCACGTACAACAGAACCAATCTTTTTTTCCAAAGCACGCACACCAGACTCACGGGTATAATCAACAACAATCTTCTCTAAAACATCGTTTTTAAGAGTTACATCCTTAAGCTTTAAGCCATGCGCCTCGCGTTGTTTTGGTACAAGGTGTTGTTTGGCTATCTCTATTTTTTCTTCAATAGTATAACCGTTTACCTCGATGATCTCCATCCTGTCTAACAGGGCGGGCTGAATGCTGCTCAATGAGTTTGCTGTCGCGATAAACATCACGTTGGAAAGGTCAAAATCCATTTCAACGTAATGGTCATAAAAAGTACTGTTCTGTTCCGGATCCAATACCTCTAATAAAGCTGATGATGGATCGCCACGGAAATCATTACCTACCTTATCTATCTCATCTAAAATAAACACCGGGTTAGCGGCTCCTGCTTTTTTTATTGATTGTATGATACGGCCGGGCATAGCGCCAATGTAAGTTTTACGGTGCCCCCTTATTTCGGCCTCATCACGGATACCGCCCAGGGCCATACGTACGTACTTACGCCCTAATGCTTTTGCAATTGATTTACCCAATGAAGTTTTACCTACTCCCGGAGGGCCTACCAGGCAAAGAATAGGGGCTTTCATGTTATGCTTTAGTTTAAGCACAGCCAGGTATTCAATAATACGCTGCTTAACTTTATCCAAACCAAAGTGATCTTTATCTAAAACCTTTTGGGCACGTTTAAGATCGAAGTTGTCTTTAGTGAAATCGTTCCACGGCAGATCAAGCAATAGCTCCAGGTAGTTTATCTGTACCGAATAATCTGCAGCGGCAGGATTGGTGCGCGCCAGCTTTTCAAGCTCTTTGGTAAAATGTTCCTTAACTTCTTTTGCCCATTTCTTTTTAATGGCACGCTGACGCAGGCTGTCAATCTCCAGGTCGGGCGAGCTGCCGCCCAGTTCTTCCTGTATGGTTTTTAGCTGTTGATTTAAAAAATAATCTCTTTGCTGTTTATCCAGGTCAACACGTACTTTGCTTTGGATCTGGTTTTTAAGTTCCAGCATTTGCAAATCAAGCGTTAAGTGCTCCAATAAAAGGTTGATCCTTTCACGAAGGCTGGCAACCTCCAGCAAGCGTTGCTTGGCCGCCATATCGGCATTCATGTTTGATGATATAAAATTGATCAAAAATGAAGTGCTTTCGATGTTACGGATAGCAATGCCGGCTTCGCTTGGTATATTAGGGGATAGCTGGATAATGTTCATGGCCATATCCTTGATGGATGACACCATGGCTTTAAATTCTTTATCCTCTTTTATTTTGGTTTCCTTAAAAGGCTCAACTGTAGCCTTTATATAAGGTTCTGATTGTACTTCATCTTTTAATACAAAACGCTTTTTGCCTTGTAGTATAACGGTGGTGTTACCATCAGGCATTTGCAGCATTTTAATGATGAGGGCAATAGTTCCAACTTTGTTCAATTGACTAAAGTTGGGGTCTTCAATCCCCACATCCTGTTGCGCAACTACCCCAATCATACGATTGCCCTTATTGGCGTCGCGAATCAGTTTAATTGACTTATCCCTGCCAACTGTTATTGGGATAACTACACCAGGGAATAGCACAGTATTGCGCAAAGGCAATATGGCCAGTACTTCTGGCAGTTGTTCGTTGTTCATTTCCTCCTCATCCTCAGTAGACATAAGTGGAAAAAACTCAGAATCTTCGTTTATAACTGGTAAAGTGTTTTTAAAATCGAATGGATCGAAACTCATTAATTATATTTTTTTGTAGAAAATAACGTCAAGTTGTCAGCCTATAAAATCATAAGGCTTATAAAATACAGGTAAATAATAATTTTAACCTGTGCAGCACTATGTTTCAAGAGCTGTGCCAAGTTATGGTATTAATTAATAACAATCAATTTGGCTTTGTAATGGTTTGATTTAGTGTTTATTGCAAATTTACGGGCTATTTTTTAAATAACTCAAATTTTGTTGATAAAGATGAAAAAAAGTCATAGTATCGCTTTGCGGATGTTTACGCCGACAAATCTTTTTTAAAAATTGAAGATTTTGGCATAATATTTTGATGTAAAGTTAGTTAATGATATACAATTTTGTTCACCATTAATCCATTGATGAGGCTTTCGGTTATATTACCCTTCCTGCTACTGTCATCCATTGAAACAACATTGGCCCAAAATGCCTATGTAAAAATGGGGCAGCAAGCTGTGATGGATGGCGATTTCAGATCGGCGGTTACGCATCTTGAAAAGGCCTGTATTACCGACTCAACCAATGCCAACGCTTTGTGGATGCTGGGCTATTCATATTATCACAGCGATAATTATAAAAAATCAATTACTGCTTATACTCGTGTAATTGCCATAAAGCCGGCTGATGCCACTGCTTATTACTACAGGGCCCGTGCCAAAAGCTATTTGGGTAAGGATAACCAAACCAAAGATGCTGATAAAGAATTGTATTTATTGGGGGCTATAGTCGATCTGACAAAGGCCATATCAATCAATAATGATCCCAGTGATAGTAAATATTACCAAAACAGGGGTATAGCCTATCGCGATTATGGTTTATTTAAACTACAAACAAACTCGCGTTTTTACGATAAAAGCCGCGGCATTAACTCGCTGAGAGCTTCTATTGCCGATCTTGAAAAGATCTTGAACAACAACCCCGGCAGAAACGATATTGCGGTACTTATTGACCAGGCAAAAGATAGACTTGGGCAGGCAACTTCTACAGCTGTAGCAAGACATTAATATTCTTTAGAAAGGTACAGAGGATGCAGATCCTTAATGTTTCAGGATTCCCTTTATCTTATAAAGATTCTTTCCCATCAACTTCACATGCTGCGATTTTTCGATCTGGTAAACCGAATCTGGAAAATAACTGAGTTTTTCTCTTGTTTCGTAAAGCAGGTTTTTGGTATGGTTAAATATCAATATCCACTTCACCTTATTCTTTTCTTTTCTGATCATGATTTTAACAGTGCGCAGGTCTGGCGTTTTGGCTGTATATATGATCAAAGAATCGGTATTTAAAACCGTATAACTATTTTTCCAGGCTGGCCTGTTAATGTCCGACTGGATGAACAGGTTGAGCTCTTGTCCCCAGTTGGGAATATACACAGCTTTGCGCTCGGTTACGTCGTTGTGTATTACTGTTTTATCAACCTGGGGGTTAAGTTTTTTGAGTCTTGCGGTATCTGCTTTAAAATATCCGGATACGTCAAAATATTTTAAAGTGCCGTTTGGTTGCGTTTTATCCGGCATGCATGATTGCAAGCCGGATAAAAGCAAAGTACTGCTCAACAAAGCAGCTAAGGGTATTGATTTTAGTTTACACCAATACATTTCCTGTCATTTCCGCAGGTATAGCTACACCCAGTATGCTTAAAATTGTTGGTGCAATATCACCAAGTTTGCCATCATTAACGTGGGTAACATCTTTATCAATTACAATACACGGTACCAGGTTGGTAGTGTGCGCTGTGTTTGGCGTGCCATCCTCATTAATCATATAATCGGCATTTCCATGATCGGCTATGATGATGAAAGAGTAGCCATTTGCCAAGCCAGCCTCAACAACGGCCTTTGTACAGCTATCAGCGGTTTCGGCAGCTTTTACAACCGCGCTGAAAACACCTGTATGACCAACCATATCGGTATTGGCAAAGTTTAAACAAACAAAATCAGGCCAGCCGCTTTCCAATTCCGGGATGATAGCATCGCGGATACCGGCTGCGCTCATTTCTGGCTGCAAGTCATAAGTAGCCACTTTTGGTGATGGCACCAGCAAACGTTTTTCGTTATCAAATTCGCGTTCGCGCCCGCCAGAGAAAAAGAAGGTAACGTGCGGATATTTTTCAGTTTCGGCTATTCTTATTTGAGTTTTGCCCGCATTTTGCAATATCTCGCCCAGGGTTTTGGTTAAATCTTCCTTGTTGAAAACCACCTGTACATTTTTAAACGTTTCATCATACGGAACCATAGTGATGTAACGGATATTCAATGGGTGAAGATTATATTCAGGGAAAGATTTTTGTGTTAATGCAAGGCTGATCTCGCGGCCTCTGTCTGTACGGAAATTGAAACATATAACCACATCGCCATCTTTTATAACAGCCAGCGGTTTACCATCGGCATCAACCCTAACAATAGGTTTGATGAACTCATCGGTAACACCATCTTCGTATGATTTTTTGATAAGATCTGTAATATGTTGAGTTGCCTCACCCTCGCCTTTAACCATAAGATCATAAGCCAGCTTAACGCGCTCCCAGCGGTTATCACGGTCCATAGCATAATAACGGCCAATGGCTGTTGCAATTTTTGCAGATGTACCTTCTATATGTTGTTCCAATTCGGTAACAAAACTTAAACCAGATTTTGGATCGGTATCGCGGCCATCTAAAAAAGCATGGATGAACACATTATTCACATCCAATTGCCTTGCGGCATCACATAATCCCTTCACATGCCTGATGTGCGAATGAACGCCCCCATCAGAAACTAATCCAATAAAGTGAACATCTTTATTGTTTTGTTTGGCATATTCAAAGGCATCTTTTAATACCGGGATGGTTGGCAGCTCATTATCATCAACTGCTTTATGGATGCGGCCCAGTTCCTGGTAAACTACCCGGCCGGCGCCTAAATTCATGTGCCCAACTTCTGAGTTGCCCATTTGCCCGGCAGGTAAACCTACAGCGGTTCCGGATGCTTCCAGTTTAGAGTTTGGGTATTTTTGCAGCATTGAATCAACAAAAGGAGTGTTGGCTGCAACTATAGCGTTCGACTGATCATTACGGCCATAACCCCAGCCATCAAGGATAATTAATGCGAGTTTTTTTTGATTTTCCACATTGCAAATATAAATGCAACACTCAACTTATGGATATAAATTTTGAATTTAGATTTATACTTACAGATGGTTGATTATTAAGGTAATAATTAATGGTAAAAACAGTTATAGGGTAACGTCATCCAATATGGTGTTCGTTTCTTGATTTTTTGCAAAATGTAACATTAAGTTGTTTTATAACGTATCTATATTATGAAGTTATTTTGCCTGTCATCGTTAATCTTTTTGCTTCTAATCCCTCATGCGGTTTTGGCCGATCCTCTGGATAATGTAGCTAACCTTGTAAAGCAGGGCAATACTAAAGAGTTGGGTAAATTATTTGCAGCTAATGTAGATTTGGTAATTATGGAGAATGAAAATACCTACTCCAAAGACCAGGCCATACAAATACTGAATACATTTTTCGCCAAAAATAAACCGCTAAGTATCAAACTCCTTCATAAAATAAACTCCAGCGCCAGCTTTCATCTTGGGGTGTATATTTTAACTACTACCGATAAACAGGAATATCGCGTAGCCTTTACTCTTAAAGATCAAGGTGGTACGATGAATATTGTTGATTTTAGAATTGAGGATGAAAAAGTAAAATAGATGGACAGATGGAAAATAGATGTGCAGATGTGCAGATGAAAAGATAGATGTGCAGATGTGCAAATTACAGATGTGCAGATGGAAAATAGATGTGCAATATGCAGATTTCAAATGTGCAGATTAATTTATAGAACTCTGCCTGTCCATGATTTTTAATGTTCTTAGTTTGATAAATTGAAGGTTCAGGAAAAAAATAAAAAATAATCTGCACACCTGCACATTTGAAATCTGCACATCTAAAATCCGTACATCAAAAAAATCATTACTTTTGAGCCTTAAAAGTAATACGCTTGGATAAGGAACTAATAGACCAATTTATAATTAATGCTTTAAAAGAAGATGTTGGCGATGGTGATCATACCTCGTTATCAACTATTCCGGCCGGTACCGTGGGTAAGGCAAAGCTTTTGGTAAAAGATGATGGTATTTTGGCTGGTGTTGAACTCGCTGCCGAAATTTTTAACGTTATTGATCCCGGGCTTAAGCTCACCGTTTTTTTGCAGGATGGCGCCACAGTTAAGTATAAAGATGTTGCCTTTGAAGTTGAAGGTGATGTACAGAATATTTTAAAGGCCGAACGCCTGGTCTTGAATTGTATGCAGCGAATGTCTGGAATTGCTACAAAAACCCGGGAAATAGTAAACCTGCTAAAAACTACCAATACAAAAGTTTTAGATACCCGCAAAACAACTCCTGGTTTAAGATACCTCGAAAAATGGGCGGTAAAAATAGGCGGCGGCGTAAATCATCGGTTTGGCCTGTACGATATGATTTTGATAAAAGACAATCATGTTGACTATGCCGGTGGTATAAGGCAGGCCATTGAGAGTGCTAATCAATACCTTGCCGACAATAATAAAAAGCTGGCCATTGAAATTGAAGTACGAAACCTGGAAGAATTGGAACAGGTTTTGCAAACCGGCAACATAAACCGTATCTTGTTAGACAACTTTAACTTCACCGAACTGAGGCAAGCGGTTAATATTATTAATGGGCGGTTTATAACAGAAGCATCTGGTGGTATAACAATTGATAATATACGCGAGTACGCGGATTGTGGAGTTGATTATATATCTGTTGGCGCGCTAACGCATTCGGTAAAAAGCCTCGACCTTAGTTTAAAGGCTGTAAAGTAAATTTATTCTGTATCCTGTTTTTTAGTACTTAGCATTAGGTTTAGCTATTAAAATTTGGAATTTAACGCATAGCGTTCAAATTATGATTAAAGTTTTAGTACCACATCAATTTAGTAATATTGCAGGGAAATGATCAACGTATACTCAGTTTCGGCGCTCATCCTGGCCTATCTCTGCGGGTCTATACCAACTGCTGTTTGGATAGGTCTTGCATTTTACGATATTGACGTAAGGGAATATGGAAGCGGTAATGCCGGCGCAACCAACACCTTCAGGGTTTTAGGCAAACAAGCGGGGATTCCTGTAATGCTGCTTGATATTTTAAAGGGGTGGACAGCCACCAACCTTGCTTTTTTTATAGGGGTTTCTACTACGGGTGCCTATAATTCTTCCTCCTACATGAATTACGCGCTTGCCTTAGGGGTAGCTGCTGTAATGGGGCATTTGTTTCCAATATTTGCCGGTTTTAGGGGCGGCAAAGGCGTTGCCACACTTTTTGGAATGATTTTGGCTATTCACTTGCATGCCGCTTTATTATGTGTACTGGTATTTGTGGTGGTGTTATTAATTACAAAGTATGTATCGCTAAGCTCAATTGCCGCAGCGTTTACCTACCCTATCGGGGTTTCATTTGTTTTTCCTACCTCAATCAGGTCGGTTGTAATTTATGGAATGTGTATATGCATGCTGATATTGGTAACACACCAAAAAAATATAGAACGCTTATTAAAGGGCACCGAGTCGAAAGTTAATTTTTTAAAGAAAAAAGCTGCCTGATCACCA
The DNA here is from genome assembly GCF_025362475.1 of Mucilaginibacter sp. Lineage (GTDB taxonomy): Bacteria > Bacteroidota > Bacteroidia > Sphingobacteriales > Sphingobacteriaceae > Mucilaginibacter. The sequence continues at coordinate 69,888 of NZ_JANYGH010000067.1, read as the reverse complement.
TGAAAAAGTTCAAACCTGTATTAGCAATGATTATGATCATTGCCCTGTCTTCCTGTTCAACTGTGCCACTTACCGGCCGTCGGCAATTAAGTTTGGTTGGCGACGCTGAAGTAAATCAATCTGCTGCCGCCAGTTACAAACAATTACTGTCTGACCCCAAAACCAAAGTGATAGAAACGGGTAATGATGCCCAGCGCATAAAACGCATTGGCAACAACCTGGCAGTTGCTATTGAGCGTTATTTAAAAGATAACGGTTACGGCGACCAATATAATTTTCAATGGGAATTTAACCTGATACAAAGCAGCGAGGTAAATGCCTGGTGTATGCCCGGCGGTAAAGTAGCTGTATACAGCGGCTTATTACCTGTAGCCAATACCGATGCTTACCTGGCAGTTGTTATGGGGCACGAAATTGGCCACGCCATTGCAAGGCATGCTGCGGAAAGAATCTCTCAGCAACAGGCGGCGCAGCTAGGCGGCGCGGCTGTGGGTGCTGCTACAAGTAGCCAGTCGAGCACTACCCAAGCCATTATTGGCCAACTTTATGGTGTAGGCGGACAACTGGTATTGTTAAAATATTCGCGTAACCAGGAATCAGAAGCAGATCGTCTGGGCTTAACGTTTATGGCTATGGCCGGGTATGATCCTCGTAATGCAATAGCTTTCTGGCAACGGATGGCTGCACAAAATAAAGGCGGATCGCCTCCCGAGTTATTGAGTACTCACCCGGCAGATGCTACCCGTATCGCAAATATTCAAAATTTGATACCTGAGGCAATGAAGTATTATAAGAAATAGGTAGTAAGTAGTGAGAGGTGAATGGCCTTCTGCTTTTTTGCACATTATTCTGCATCGGCTATGCAACTTACTATTTAACCATTCACTTCTCTCTATTTACCATTCACAACTATGGCGAAGCTTCAATTTTTAAAAGCGCAGTGGAAAAACCTTGTAATGCTTAATTACGAGGTTGATGCCAAAGTTTTAGATGCCTATTTACCACCCGGAACGGAACTTGACCTGTGGCAGGGCAAAGCCCTGGTAAGTATGGTGGGCTTTATGTTCCTGGATACCAAAGTACTTGGCATCAAATGGCCCTGGCATGCAAATTTCGAGGAAGTAAACCTGCGCTTCTACGTAAAACATTTTGATGGTACAGCATGGAAACGCGGAGCTGTTTTTGTAAGTGAAATTGTGCCCAAGCCAATTATAGCGTTTATTGCCAATAATTTATACAAAGAGCATTATAGCGCCATGCCTATGCGCAGTTCTATAACAGAAACCGCAGATAACCATACCGTGTTTTTATACGAGTGGAAGTTTCAAGGCAAATGGAACAGACTTGGTGCTACAGCCAGTAACGAATTGCGGGACATTACCTCCGGAAGCGCCGAAGAATTTATTTTTGAGCACTATTGGGGATACAACAAGCTGAATAGCAATAGTACAACCGAGTACCAGGTTGAGCATGTATCATGGCAAACCGGCAAGGTAAAAGATTATGTTTTTGACGCCGATATGGCAGGCCTTTATGGCGAGGCATTTAAACCTTACCTGGAGAAAGAACCTGTATCAGCTTTTTTTGCTGTAGGTTCGGATATCAAGGTAAGGATGGGGAACAAGATTGTGGTGGATGCGAAATCCTTGATACCCCTTACTCAGGAGAGTAAAACCCTATCATAGGGAGTGCTCTGCATGTGATAATCTAATAAAGTTTTAAAAGTCGGGGAAATAATCTGTTATAGTTTCATCCCCCTTAAAAAATCTTCGATACCCATTCTTTTTTTGCCTTCCAGCTGCACATCTTTTACGCTGATGAAGCCATCTTTTGCCGCAAACTTAAGGTATGTTTTGTTATCCGTAAGTAAATCACCGGGTTGTACGGCAGGTTGATCTGGCAATAACTCCGAAGCATATACTTTTAAAACTTTACCATGCAGATTAGTATACGCGGTAGGGATAGGACTTAGTCCGCGAATTTTGTTGTATATGTTTAGCGCAGGTTGGTTCCAGTCAATGAGGCAGTCTTCTTTAAAAATTTTAGGGGCATGTTTCAATTCTTCACCTGTTAGCAAGTTTACCTGTGGATGCTCATTGTAGCGGCCGCTTTCAACGGCTTTTACAGTTTTCACCAGCAAGCCAGCGCCTTTGTTCATCAGGCGATCATGCAGGTCGCCGGCAGATTCATGACCGGTAAGCGTTATTTTTTCGGTAAATAATACATCACCGGTATCAATATCATGTTTCAGGAAAAAAGTGGTTGCGCCGCTTTCTTTTTCGCCGTTGATGAGCACCCAGTTTATAGGGGCGGCACCACGGTATTGAGGTAACAATGAAGCATGCAGGTTAATGGTGCCTTTGGTGGGCATGGTCCATACTACTTCTGGCAACATACGGAACGCGACTACTACCTGCAAATCAGCGTGAAGTGCTTTAAGCTCAGCTAAAAACTCCGGGTTTTTTAGCTTTTCGGGTTGTAATACTTTCAACTCGTTGGCTACCGCGTATTGCTTCACTGCCGATTCGGAGAGTTTTTGTCCCCGGCCCGCAGGTTTATCAGGTGCGGTAACAACACCTACTATATCGCAACCTGCTTTTATCAAGGCATCCAAAGATGCAACGGCAAACTCGGGGGTACCCATAAATACAATTCTCATGTTGATCTTTTATTTTATTTGCGTCTTCTGTTATTCGTACAATAAGTACTTATTCCGCGTGCGTTTAAATTCCTCTAATCCGGGCTGCCAGCTGCTCCGGATCTCATCCTCTGTTTTACCATCGGTAATTTGCTTTTGGAGGGTAGTATTGCCTGCCAGTTTTGTAAAGTAGGCGTTAAAAAAGTGGCCTTTATCCGGGAAAGCTTTGTAAAGCTCTATTAACCATGCAAGGTTGATATGCCCCATATTCCTGATCTTGTCAGCACTGTAATTCTTTAAATCAATACCAAAACATTGCTTATCCTTTTGAGGGGGATTTTCGCTCATACCAGGTATGCTTAATGGTGTAAAGCTATAGGTATATATCCCTTTTAACAGCGGATGCCCTAACACCAGGAAAGGGAAATAAGTGCCCCTGCCCAGGCTGAAGGTTGTACCCTCAAATAAACAAATACTTGGATAAAATAAAATTGACTGATCGGTATTTAAATTTGGCGATGGGCTTACCGGTAATTTATAGGGTAAGTTATGCTTGTAATTGGCTACTTTTATAATTTTCAGCTTGCATTTCACTCCATTTTTTAACCAGCCTTCTCCGTTTATCATTTTTGCATATTCACCTATAGTCATGCCATGGCTTATGGGGATGGGGTGCATCCCAACAAAGGAGCGGTAGGTGGTATCCAATATAGGGCCGTCAACAAGATGGCCGTTCGGGTTGGGCCTATCCAATATCATCAGCTCAACATTGTTTTCGGCGCAAGCCTCCATTACATAATGCAGGGTTGATATATAGGTATAAAATCTTACGCCAACATCCTGAATGTCAAATATCATCAGATCGATACCTTTCAGGTCATCGGCTGTGGGTTTGTAATGCTTATTGCCATATAACGAAATTACCGGCAAACTGGTTTTGGGATCTACGGCATCAGTAACTACGGCGCCGTTGCTTGCATTGCCCCGAAAACCATGCTCGGGCCCAAATACTTTTTTGATGCTGATGCCAAGTTTTAATAAACTATCAACACTGGGTGTAGAGGTTTTGCCGATAATTGAAGTTTGATTAACAACCATCCCAATATTTTTTCCCTTAAGATAGTCAATATACAGCGGAATTTGATCGGCACCTGTAATTATTTCTGTGATATTTTTTTTATTGGTTTTTCCTCCTTTGGATATTTTACTGGTGTTGATAGCCGGATTGCTACAGGCCGCATGTACACTGAGGGCAACTATTAAAGCACTTTGTAAAAAAACAGGAATGATTTTCATAATATATTGTATTGAAACAATTTAAAAAGTAGCAGGTTTAATAGCAAAACCGCATATTTGCGAAGGTACTAAAAATCATCCTGCATTGAGTTTCGCCTCCTTTATATCAGCCCGCATAACATTCAAGTCAAAGCGTACATTTTCAAAGTTGATTGTACGGATAGCCATCATTGGCATTATGCTTGGTTTGGGCGTGATGATATTATCGTTGGCCATTGTAAAAGGATTTAAACACGAGATTCGCGAAAAAGTTCGCGGCTTTGCCGGCGATATCCGTGTGATAAAATTTGATCTGAACAGTTCATACGATAGTTCGCCCATAACTTACGATAGTGATTTTGTAAAACGTGCCCTTAAAAGCCCACTGGTTACACGCGTAATGCCGACAGCTACCAAGCCCGGAATTATTAAGGCTAATAATGAAATTGAAGGGGTAGTACTGAAGGGAGTTGATAAAACTTATGACTTTAGCTACTTTAAAAAGATGATGGTTGCCGGCGATGTGATCGACTTTAAAGATTCTGTTGAAGCTCAAAAGGAAATTATGCTTTCGCAGCAAACAGCTAACCGTTTAAAATTAAAGGTGGGCGATAAGCTACTAATGTATTTTGTTCAGAATCCATTGCGCAAACGCCAGTTTAAAATAAAAGGCATTTTTAGCATCGGAGTGGAGGAGGTAGATAAAACCTTTGTAATTGGTGCTTTATCACTAATTAATCGCCTTAACGACTGGAAACCGGGTGAGATAGGGCAGTACGAGTTGAGGATAGCCGATTTTGACCAGGTGAATTATGCTGCAAATAAGCTGGACGATATACTGCCTGTAAAACTGAAATCGCGCACCGTGATGGAGGATTACCCAACCATATTTGAATGGCTTAATTTACTGGATGTTAACTCGGTAGTGATGCTTGTATTGATGGTTATTGTAGCAGTGATCAACATGATATCGGCCCTGCTGATTATGATATTGGAGCGCACGGCAATGATAGGCATGTTTAAGGCCATGGGCGCAACCAACTGGAACATTCAAAAGGTATTTTTATTTAATGCCACTTACCTGATAGGGTTAGGATTGTTGTTAGGGAATATATTGGGAGTGGGCCTGGGTTATTTTCAGCAGCAAACACATTTTTTTAAACTCGATGAGGCATCCTATTACATGACCTTTGTACCGGTGCAATTTAGTTTATCAGATATTTTGCTGTTAAATTTAGGCACGCTGGTAATATGCTTGCTTGTGCTTATTGTACCGTCAATGCTGGTGAGTAAAATTTCGCCAGTAAAGGCTATCAGGTTTAAATAGTTTTAGTGATTCGGTGACTACCGTCTAAGCTCCTCAATACGCCATGTACAAAAGGCTTCCCGCCACGATAGTCAAAGCTGACTTTATCAATTTCCGTTGCTGACTTACCACCCCAATAAAACCGCTTGGAATTAGCTTGTGCCGACAAATCAAGCTTTTGTGCAAATAATGACGGTGAGATAAGTACAAATCCCGTTAAAACAAGTAGCCGTTTCTTTATTTTTTTGATGTTGAAAAATTCAGTTTCAAGTTTAAGCCGCCTGCTCCAAACTTTATCTGTTGCGACCCTAATCCATCAAGCGGGTATTTTAAAAATGGCTCAATTATTAATCGGTTACTTTTACCCAAAGGTGTACCTATACCAAAGGATACATTCAATGTTTTAGCAAAATAGAAACCGTTGAAGCTTTGGTGACTTGTTTCCTGCGTTGTTTGTTGTGCTGAATTTGCAAACGACGAAGAAGAAGCGGGCAAAGCATAACTTGTGGTATATGCCTCATTGATAAACGTACCAGAACTTAAACCCGCCGAAATATAAGCATCGCTTTTTTGTGGGTTAAACTCATATTTAATGTTTATCGGCACATCAAGCCCAACTAAATTGGCATTGTAATTTTTAAATACCGGGAAAGCTGCAGCAGGTACCAGCATGTTATCCTGAGCTGTTACTGCAAAGGTTACCGCACGGGCCGCGTTGTTGTTGGGCGGGGTAGCGGTATTATATCTTAAGGTATTTTGTGCCAGAGCTACGCCGGTTGAGAGTTTAAGGTTTTTGCTAAGCTTTATATCAGATGTAAAACCTGCTCCTGCGTTTACCTGGTTAGCACTGCCTTTGGCATAGTTGAAAAAAGTAGCGGCATAAATACCGAATTTTACTTTTTTATCATCAACCATATCTTTAGCTTTTGGAGCCCTGGAATCGTCGGCTGCAAGCATTTTCTCCATGGCGCTGGCCGATGAAGGTTTAACACGGGTTGGCTGTTGATTGGCATTATTTGATTTGGCAACGGGCGTTGTAATTATTGCCGTATTTGCAGGGGCATTAACGGCGTATTGCGCATCAGTTGCTGGTGCAATTGTTTTAACACTATCTGGCCCTTTTACGGGTGGAATTGAGTTTGAATTTGAATTTTGTTTTTTTGCAGGTTGTGTGGCTATAGGTTGATCATCGATGCCGCTATTTGTAATTACTGAAGAAGGGTTAGTAATTGGTGCGGTTACAGCCGCTTTTTTTGATTGACCTATATTTGATTGATTGATATTAGCAATAATATTTTGTGTTTTTGTAGCTGCAGAAACCCCGGTATTATGGCCCTCGGTTTTTTTATTAGATGCATAACTATTGTTAGCTATGCTGCCCGGTGTTGATGTTATTGTATCGGCAGGATTGCTTTTTATGGTAACAGGTGTATTTGTTGCTAATTGGGTTGAAGTATCAGCAGGTGTAACTTTATGCGGTTGTGCCTGATGCTTTAATGGCTGCACAGCTATGGTATTGGCAGGCTGTTTTTTGCCCATCATCCAAATACCTATACCTAAAAATAACAGCAAACCCGCTGCAGCGCTTGCCCGCCATAGCCAAACCACGGGGCGCTTCTTCTCCTTCACAGGGAATCTTTCCCTGAGTAGCAGCCAGCCTTCATCAGCGGTGGTGTCTTCGTAATTATCAAACACCTCCCTGATGCGGTCACTTAAGTCGTTATCCCACTTATCATCCATGGTTTTGTGCCTCTTGCGTTATTATTTTTCTTAATCGTTCTTTAGCCCGGCTCAGGTAAACGCGCGATGAGCTTGCCGGGATAGCTAACATACTACCAATTTCATCATGATTATAACCATCTATTTCATACATATTGAATATGGTGAGCTGTATAGCAGGCAGCTCATTCATCAATTTTAATATATCCTGTGCATTCAAATTATCAACCGTACTTACATTACTGCTAATTGGCGCGGCATTATCCAAATCAATATTTAACTGGAATTTAAGATCTTTGCGACGTCGATCTATTGCCGTGTTTACCACAATTGTGCGTAACCAGGCTTTAAAGGGTTTATCGGTATTATAATTATGTACTGCATTAAACACTTTTATAAAAGCATCATTTACGGCTTCTAACGCATCATCACGATTAAGGCTGTAGCGTAAGCTTATACCCATAGCGTAGCCATAAAACTGCTTATACAGCATTTCCTGGTATTTAAGGCTGCCTTTTTTGCATTGGCTGATGATCTCTTCTTCAGTAATGCGCTTGGGTGGATGCATTAAGTGTGTTTAATTCCGCTTAAATATATTGTTGGTTTTAATGTTATTACGCAGTAGATAACATTATTGATACAAATAAAAAAAAGATTTTTTATCGATCGGAGTAATGTTAACAGTTATGGCTAACTGTTGACATTAACAAAAGGCTTGTAACATTTAAAACAGCCATCGCCGTATTTTAAGCGATGGCTGTTCAGTTATAAACAATAATTAATTTGCTGATTTTACAAGATCATACCTGCCTATAGTATCCGGATTGATTGACGAACTTGCACGTAACATTTTAAAGTTTTTACCATCATAAAGATACTGGTAAACACCAACTAAGTGGTTTTTTGTACGTGGCGCTGATGCTTTAAAAGTGCTATCGTTAAATTGAATATAATTACTATCAAAAGCAAATGTTCCGTGGCTGCCGGCATGTTTTACTGTAGTATCTGCCACTACTGCAAAATGGAAAGAAGCGTTCATTTTTAAAATGATGGTATCTTTCAATGTATCATATTTACCGGTAGTTGAGTTTTTGGTTAATAATCTAAACAAACCATTAAAAGTTCCGGTAGGGGTAGGGATTACAATTGGATCTGATTTTGGTGAACAAGCTACACCTAATGTTAACAATAATGGTAGTAAATAAAATAAATTTCGTTTCATAATCTTTGTTATTTAACTGCTATTACGGTATTTATAACCAAAACGCTACAATGGGTTATCATATTCTTAAAGTTTTTTTGCTTCATTCCAGAAAACATCCATTTCGGCAAGGCTCATATCCTGTAGGTGCTTGCCGTTTTCTTTGGCCTTAAGCTCCAGGTATTGAAAGCGTTTGATGAATTTTTGGTTAGTTTTCTCCAATGCATTCTCCGGGTTTATATTGATAAAGCGTGCATAGTTAATGAGTGAAAATAGCAGATCGCCAAATTCGCCTTCGGCCTTTTCATGGTCAATGGTGGTTTCGTCTTCGGCATTAAATTCGTTTTTAAACTCCTGCATTTCTTCTTCCACTTTGGCCCAAACCTGGTTTTTTTCCTCCCAATCAAAACCTACGCCCCGTGCTTTTTCCTGTATGCGGGATGCTTTTACCAATGCAGGTAATGAAGACGGTACCCCACCCAAAACAGATTTGTTACCCTCTTTAAGCTTAATTTGTTCCCAGTTGCGTTTTACATCTTCTTCGTTCTGTACTTCAACGTCGCCATAAATATGTGGGTGACGGTTAATCAGTTTGTCGCAAACGCTGTTTAGTACATCTGTAATGGTAAAATCATTAGTTTCTGAAGCTATTTTAGCATAGAAAACCAGGTGCAGCATAATATCGCCAAGCTCTTTTTTTATCTCCTGCATGTCATCGCCCAAAATGGCGTCGCTTAACTCGTAGGTTTCCTCGATAGTAAGGTGTCTGAGGCTTTCAAGTGTTTGCTTTTTATCCCATGGGCAATTGGCCCTGAGATCGTCCATAATAATAAGTAAACGTTGAAATGCGATGGTTGAAGTAGGGGCAGTTTCGGGAGCTTTTAGAGGCATAAGATGTACGTAAGTAATATAATACTGCAAATGTAGGATAACATCTTTAATGCAAACTTATCACACTATTAATTTAAAGCTAATATTATTTAACTTTATTAGCAAACTTTAAAATCCTAACTATGATGAAGAATTTTTACCTGACTATGTGTGTTTTATTTTTGCTTACTAATTTTTGCGGTGCACAGCAATTGATGAAAACAACCGAGCAAAGCAGCTCATTAGAACAGCCCCAGCCTTTTTTGTATACCATTAATACCTTAAATCCTTCGGGCAGAAACTGGAGTGTAAACTATTCTGGCGGCTATGGCGAACACACGGTTACGCCAATTGGGTTTGATGGTGTAGATCAAAACATTTCTGTTAAAGGATATTTGGGTCAGAAGTTTACCTTCCTGGCAACTTTAGGTACTGGTTTTAGTAACAATGGTGGTGTGCATACCTTGCAACAGGCCGAGTTATTACGTGATTTTATTGGTGGAAATCAACCCATGGGATTTAGAATTGGTGCCGGTTTAGGTTTCAGGCATGAGTTTAATAATGACAATGTTGCATTTAGCCGCATAACAGCTGCTTATGATGTTACTTCCTGGAAAGTTGGGGCAAACGTTAGATTGGAAAAAGCTTTTGATGCCAGGCGGGATGGACTTGACATTATTACAAGTATCGGACTACATCGCCATATCAGCGGTCAGTTTTTTGCCGGGGTTGAAGCAGTAGGGCAGGACCTGGAAGGTTTTTGGCAAAGCGATGAGGCAGAAGGCGGTGCACGGTTATTGGTGGGGCCATCTGTAAATTACGCGCCATCAGGTTCGCGCTTTGCGTTTACGCTTTGTGGTGGTCCAATTATTTACGCTACCAGGAGCAATTTTGCGCAGGGGCAGTTTGCGGCCTATCGTGAATTACCTGCAAATAATGGTTTTACCTTAAAGTTTAATGTTGGTTTCAGGTTTATGTAAACCAACATTAAATGACAAATTTTTTTTAGAGAATAGACTTACCTAAGCGTTAGGTTTAACAGCCCTGAGCATTTCCCTTTTTCCGGCGGCGCCCGGGGCTTTTTCTATTTTTAAACCAAGGGCTTTCAGCATTCGTTTAAGGTTGCCGGTTATGGCGTAAGTAACAAATACACCTCCCGGCTTTAAAAAGTTTACCACATGGTTTATAGCTTCTTCTTCCCACATTTCGGGTTGGCGGGAAGCTGCAAAGGCATCAAAATAAATGATATCATACTTTTCATCAACCTTAAAATTCAGGAGTGTTTCACCAGCAATATTAAGCTGGATATAATTAACAAGGTTAACTTTGGTCTGTAACGCTTCAGGATATTTCTCCAGGTAAGTTTGCCATAGTTGCGGCGAGGTATATTCATCGTACCCTGTTTGCGCCATCATTTGAGACGTTAGCGGATAGGCCTCAATGCCGGTATAATTAAGTTGGATCTTTTTAGCAATACACAAATCGGCACTTAATAAAAAGTTTAAACCAGTGCCAAAGCCTACTTCAAGGATGCTCACTACATTTACACCAGTATCAGCTAAAAAATAGCTTAGGCCAGAATTAACAAATACATGTTGACTCTCCTGTAAGGCTCCATTACGCGAGTGGTAAAGTTCGCCGACCTGGGCATTGTAAATGGTTTTTGAACCATCTGCAGTGGTGACTATGGTTAGTTCGTGGCTCATGGTAGAAAAATTAGTTGTTCATTATTAATCATGGTTTTTAGCGAAGAAAGCCCGGACCATGAAAAAGTGGCTCATGAACCATTATCAATGAACTAAAAACTCAGCTATTTGTTCGCTCAAATCATAAACCGGTACGGTATTTATTTGGGCTGCCACAATACTGGTTGCTGCTGCAGAACGATATCCGGCAGCACAGTGAATAACAATAGGTTTATCTGTTGGGATCTCAGCAACGCGTTCGCGTAGTTCAGGCAGGGGAATGTTAATGGCTGTTTTAAATGCCTTGCTTTCACTTACCTCACTCTGGTTGCGAACATCCACAATGGTGTAGTTTTCGGGGTTAGCTTTAAAATCTTCCAAATGCAGATCGTCCAATTTTTCGGCTGTGTTTTGAGGGTATTGAAGCGTTGCAATAATATTGCTTTCATACCCTATTTTTGCCGCCTTTTTAATTAATATGTCGGCGGTAGCTTCATCTTCTGCTATCAGGTAAAAATTTTCAGTTGGCTTAAGTATTGATCCTAACCAGGTTTCAAATTTTTCCCCATCCTGCAGGTTGATCGCGCCTTTTAGGTGAGCTACTCTGAATGCTTTTTTGGGGCGACTGTCAATTATAGTGACGCCTTCAGTTAGTTGAATATCGGCATCGATTTTTGCGATACTATCTACGCTTTGCTGAAATGCTGGCGCACCGTTTTTATTAAGCTCCACATCGTACTCAAAATACTTAGGCACAAATGGTTGATCAGTAGTGAGGGTTTTAACAAAAGTAACCTCATCCATCAATTGCAGGGCATAGTTTTCAAGCAGCTCGCGACCGATAGTGCTTTGCAGGTCAGGGCTCATATTTTTGCCGCACAGTGAACCTGGGCCATGCGCAGGGTAAACCACAACATTTTTTGGCAGCGTCATCAATTTTTGGCGGGTGCTTTGGTACATTTGCCCGGCCAGTTCTTCTTTTTTTGCGGTAATGTTGCCAACGTTTTCGCGCAAGTCGGGGCGGCCAACGTCACCAACAAACAGGGTATCACCTGTGAAAATGGCGGTTTCTTTGCCTTTTTCGTCTTCCAGCAAAATACAGATGGAATCTGGCGAATGCCCCGGTGTATTAATGGCTTTTAGCTTAATATCATTTAGCTGGATAACATCACCATCATCAAAGGTTTCGTGCGGATATGTTGCAGCGGTTAGCTTACTACAATAGATAACAGCATTGGTAGCTTTATGTATTTCGAGGTGTGAGCTGACAAAATCCGCATGGGGATGAGTTTCAATAACGCCCACAAGATCAGCATCATGCTGGGCCGCGAAATCATAATAAGGCTGCGGGTTACGCGCCGGATCAATAACGATCATTTTACCTGAACGAATCACGGCGTAAGATGCATGCGCCAACCCTTTATCGTAGAATTGCTGGATAATCATATCAGCTGCAAAGATAGGAGTTTGAGTGAGATGTTGTAATGCGGAAATGTTTGAAGGTTGTAAAGTTTGGGCAAAGCGGGTGTTCTGATTTTAGCTATATATGTTCAGAATCCGGATTATGCTGTTTTAGAAATATTATTGTTGTAAATAGTTGTATTTCAAGAAAATATATGTTTTTTTAATTGAACCGCTTTTTGCATTTCTGATATACAGCTGTTCAATACATTAAGTTCATCCGTAACTGCGTACGCCCGTCTAGTACAAGATACTCTTTAAGATGGGATTTTTGAAGCCGGCGTGAACAGTAAAATATAATACTAGATGAAATAGGATAATACAGGCTTAGTTCCTTAATTCCGAGAATTCGGCTACGTTCGGAGATTTATTGCCTTCAATAGCAAAGACGTGCCCATGGGATCAATACCCTAATAGTACAAAGTACAGAACTTTAATTTCTTAAAAATTAAGGTTAATGAAAACTAATAAAAACCTACAACCGGCAGGGGTGGCCGTTTAACGATTGAACCAGTTTATCACAAAATCCAGCTTTGATCTTTTTAAAATGTCAACCCAGAAGCGATGTATATGCATTGATTTCATGCTTGTTAGTGCTTTATTTTATATAATAACTTTTTAAATGTAAAAATATTGTGATGAAACGTTGGTTGAGGGAAGCGGGTTACGGGGGGCCTGTTAAGATTTATAGTTTTAGAGCCGTGGGTTTTGAGAAAATAAGTTTGAAATGTTGGGCGGTTAACCAGCCTCCGGCAACATCCTCAACCTCCTGATCCAGATTCCCGCAAACCGAACCAAAAAAGCCCTGCAACTATTCATACATTTGCTTATTTTTGCGCGTTATGAGTATTTCTAAAACGTATTTGCCTAAAGAAACCGAGGATAAATGGTACAGTTACTGGTTAAAGCACGATTTTTTTAAGTCGGTGCCCGATGAGCGCGAGCCCTATACAATAGTCATTCCGCCGCCAAATGTTACCGGGGTCTTGCATATGGGCCATATGTTGAACAATACTATACAGGATGTATTGGTGCGCCGTGCCCGTATGAAGGGGAAAAATGCCTGCTGGGTTCCCGGAACCGACCACGCCAGTATTGCTACTGAAGCAAAGGTTGTTGCCATGCTTAAAGAACGCGGCATTAGCAAAAAAGACCTTACCCGCCCCGAATTTTTGGCTTATGCCTGGGAGTGGAAGGAAAAATACGGCGGTATCATCCTTGAACAACTTAAAAAATTAGGTGCATCCTGCGATTGGGATCGTACCAAATTTACCATGGACGAGGACTTATCCGAAGCCGTGATAGATACTTTTATCCACTTACATAAAAAGGGGCTAATTTACCGCGGTGTACGCATGGTGAATTGGGATCCGCAGGGAAAAACCGCGGTGAGCGATGAGGAGGTAATCAGGAAAGAAGTTAATCAGAAGCTTTATTATATAAAGTACTCGGTTGCGGGTGACGGGTTGCCTGTTGCGGGTGAAGAGGTATCATCGGTTGCTGATGAAGCTACCGGCAACACGCAACACGCAACACACAACTATTTAACCATTGCCACTACCCGCCCGGAAACAATTATGGCAGACGCGGCTATCTGTATCAACCCTAATGATGAGCGGTATTTGCATTTGCATGGCAAAACGGTTTTTATCCCGTTGATTAACCGCGAGATCCCGGTTATTTTGGATGAGTATGTTACCATGGATTTTGGTACAGGCTGTTTAAAGGTTACACCTGCGCATGATTTGAATGACTATGAACTTGGGCAAAAACACAACCTGCCGGTTATTGATATTTTAAATGATGATGGTACGCTGAACGAGAAAGCACAAATATTGGTGGGCGAGGATCGTTTTGCGGCACGTAAAAAAATTGCTGTACTGTTGGATGAAGCCGGTGCTTTAACAAAGGTAGAGGATTACAAATCGCAAATTGGTTTTTCTGAACGTACCGATGCGGTGATTGAGCCAAAACTATCCATGCAATGGTTTTGCAAAATGAGTGAAATGGCTAAGCCTGCCCTTGATTATGTATTAAATGGCGAAGTAAAGCTGATTCCTGAAAAGTTTATAAACACCTACCGCCATTGGATGGAGAACGTTAGGGACTGGAATATTAGCCGGCAGTTATGGTGGGGACAACAAATACCTGCATGGTATTTACCAAACGGCGAATTTGTTATTGCTAAAAATATTGAAGAAGCTTTAGAAGAGGCAAAGCTTAAAACTAAAAACCCACAGCTTACTATTCAGGACCTAGCTCAAGACCCCGATGTTGTTGATACCTGGTTCTCTTCATGGTTATGGCCAATATCTGTATTTAATGGATTTAAAGATCCTGAAAATGCCGATATCAACTATTATTATCCAACTAATGATCTGGTAACAGCTCCCGAGATCTTGTTTTTTTGGGTAGCCAGGATGATTATGGCCGGGCACGAGTTTAGGGGACAGGCGCCGTTTAAAAACGTTTACCTAACTGGTATTGTGCGTGATAAGCTGGGCCGCAAAATGTCAAAATCATTAGGCAACTCGCCAGATCCGCTTGATCTTATTGAACAATACGGTGCCGATGGTGTAAGGGTAGGTATGCTGCTTTGCTCGCCTGCAGGTAACGATTTGATGTTTGATGTAAGCTACTGCGAGCAGGGTCGTAATTTTGCCAATAAAATTTGGAACGCTTTTAAACTGATAAAAGGTTGGGAGGTTGATGCAAGCCTGGCAAATCCAAACGAGATAGCTATTGAATGGTTTGGCAGCAGATTTAACCAGGCCCTTGGCGAGATAGAAGATAACTTTGCACAGTACCGCTTATCGGAGGCGTTGATGGCTACCTATAAGCTGGTTTGGGATGATTTCTGTGCCTGGTATCTTGAAATGATAAAGCCTGTATACCTGCAGCCTATTGATAAAGTTACGTATACTACTACCGTTCAGTATTTTGAAAATATTTTAAAGGTGCTGCACCCTTTTATGCCTTTCCTTACGGAGGAGCTTTGGCATGATGAATTACTTGGAGAACGTGCAGAAAAAGATTGTTGTATTGTTGCCCAATTGCCAAACATTGGGGAAATAAATACTCAGCTAATTAGCGAAGTAGAGATCGTTCAAATTGTTCTTACACAAATCAGGAATATTCGTAACACAAAACAAATCTCACCTAAAGAGGCGCTTGAGCTATCCTATAAATCAAATTCAGGCGTAAATTATCAGCAATACCAGGCTATTATATCCAAGTTGGGTAATATAAGCCAGTTTAGCGAGGTTGATGATAAGGTTATAGGGGCAGTTAATTTTATTGCGTCAACTGATGAGTTTTTTATTCCCTTAAGCCAAAATCTCGACCCTGTTGCTGAGTGTGCAAGGCTTGGAAAAGAGAAAGAATACCTTTTAGGGTTTCTGAAATCGGTAAATGCAAAGCTTGGTAATGAGCGCTTTATGAGCAACGCCAAGCCCGAGGTTATTGAAATTGAACAACGGAAAAGAGCTGATGCCGAAGCTAAATTGAATATCATTGAACAAAACTTAATTGATTTGGCTTGCTAATTGCATGAACAAGAGGCTGTAAACCGCATAATGTAAAGGGCTATAATATAATATATATCATAGCCCTTTATAAAAAACGTGCGGTAACATGCCCATTGACCATGAGTAAAGAAGTAAGTTTTTTTAACTTTTCCATTTATAAAATTTTAACAAAGGAGCAGCCTTTCCTTGATCAGGCCCGTATCCGGCTGCTTTATTACGGTTTTCCGCTGGTGTTTATAGCCCTGGGCACCGTATTTCTGAGTGTGTATTTCCAGGGGCAAATGATGCTGGCTTATACTGCGGGGGCATTAATGGTATGTGTTGCCATCCTGTTTAAGATGTTGACCTACAGGCCCAACTGGCGTTTAATTTCGCACTTACTACTCAGTGCAGGTACAATAGCCAACGTCACCATTGTTTATTTAACAGTTCAAACAGTTAATATAGTTACGGTACAGGTAATTATACTGGTAATTGTGTTTAGCTATTACATGCTTGGGCAAACGGATGGGCTTGTTTATTCGTTGTTGAACACGGTGCCGGTGCTTGCTTTTATGATTGTTGAATTTACCAAGGGATATGTAATTGGCATAAAGCCTGATAAGATAGATCAATCAACCATTATTATTACGTTGTTTGCCAATTTTATATTGCTCATATTTATTCACAGCCACTTTTATACAGCCTTTTTAAAGAATATAAAACAGCTTAAAGATAGCAGCAAAGAACAGGAGGCGCTTAATGCAAGGCTTGAAAAAGCAATTGAAAAGGCCGAGAAATCAACTCATGCCAAATCTGAATTTCTTTCAACCATGTCGCATGAAATTCGTACGCCACTTAATGCGGTGATAGGAATGAGTAACCTGTTGATGATGGGAGACCCGCGAAACGACCAGGTGGAGAACCTGGAGGTGCTAAAATTTTCTGCAAATAACCTGCTTGCAATTGTTAATGATGTGCTTGATTTTAATAAGATAGAATCGGGTAAGGTTGTTTTCGAGAATGTGCGATTTAACCTTGTAGAGCTGATTAATAATATTTGTGGCGCGCAAATGATCAAGGCCGAAGAAAAGGGATTGAAGTTTAATGTTGAAGTTGATTGTACATTAAAAAATAAGGTGATTTTTGGCGACCCTACGCGCATTACACAAATTATTTATAACCTGGTTAGTAACGCCATAAAATTTACGCCAAAGGGAGATGTATTGGTTAGTGCTACCTGTTTTGAGGATAGGCATAATACAGTTACCGTTAAGTTTTTGGTAAAAGATACGGGTATCGGCATTGCAGAACATGAGCTTGCCAGCATATTTGAACCATTTACGCAAGAGTCATTAACCACTACCCGCCAATATGGTGGCACGGGATTAGGTTTGGCTATTATAAAACGATTACTTGATTTGCAGGGCCTGCAGATGGATGTTAAAAGTAAGGTTGGTGAAGGATCGGAGTTCTCGCTTACAATGGAGTTCCCGGTATCAACAGAAATGGTTGTGGAAAAAGTAATTGCCCCATTACCAAAGGCTGAGTACCAGGGAGATGATTTATCAGGGGTAAGAGTTCTTATTGCCGAAGATAACATTGTAAATGTTATGCTGATGAAGAAGCTATTATCAAAATGGAATATTATACCCACCATTGCCGAAAATGGCATACAGGCGGTTGAACTGATGCAATATGGCAATTTCGATATTATCCTGATGGATTTGCAAATGCCGGTTATGAATGGTTTTGATGCCACCATAGAGATCAGGAAAATGGCCGATCCTAAAAAGTCAAAGATCCCTATTATAGCGCTTACGGCTTCGGCTTTGTTTGATATTAAGGAAAAAGTTCAGGAGGCTGGCATGAATGATTATGTATCAAAGCCATTTAAGCCCAATGAATTGCTTGAAAAAATTCAAACCCTGGCAGTAGCCGTTTAAATGGGTTTGTTGTATGCCGGTAAATCTTCAATAAACTTATATTCTCTTTTCTCCAGATCAATGGTGCAATAGTAGTGTTGCAGTCCGTTACTAACTGCCAGCAGGGATACTTTATGCACCATGTTATAGCGGGCTACCTGGTCAAAGGTTTTTTGATCAATCGTAATTGATGGCGCCTTACACTCTACAATTAATATTCGCTTTCCGTCGCTATTAAACACCACAATATCTGTACGTTTTTGCAGGCCGTTGAGTTTAAGACCACCTTCGAGCCTGATTAGGGACCGGGGGTAGTTTTTTTGCCTGATAAGGTATTGCACAAAATGCTGCCTTACCCATTCTTCGGGCGTAAGAATGATCGTCTTTTTACGGATCTCATCAAACAGTGATAATTGCCCGTTCTCGTCGCTTATTTTAAAAGGGTAGGGCGGTAAATTAAGCGGCTGTAACATGAATTAAAAAGTCAAAATTAAAAAGTCAAAAATAGCAAGTAAAGCGGGTAACACAGAAGTGTTATAAATATTACTTTCCACAATTTGATAATAAGAACATTTTACCGCTTCGTTTTTTTAATTTTGAATATCCGGGATAAAAGTCAATTTTGACTTTTGATTTTGACTTAAAAAGATGACTGCTGCAGAAATATTAAAGGATATCAAAAACCGCAAATACAAACCTTTGTATCTGCTGCATGGCGAAGAACCCTATTTTATTGACCTGGTAAGCAATCATATTGAGCATCACCTGCTTCCTGACGCCGAGAAGGGCTTTAATCAAACTGTAGTATATGGTAAGGATACCGATATGATGTCGGTGCTTAACGCTGCCAAGCGTTACCCCATGATGGCCGATTACCAGGTTGTGCTGGTAAAGGAAGCCCAGGATATGAAATGGGGTAAGGATGATGACAATAAAAAAGGGATCGACCCCTTATTGAGCTATCTTGAAAAACCATTAGCAAGTACTATACTGGTATTTTGCTACAAATATGGAAAGTTTGATAAGCGCAAAAAAACATATAAAGCGATAGAGAAGAATGGACTCATTTTTGAATCGGCTCCTTTATATGATAGCAAGATACCCGCCTGGATTGAAGGATTTATAAGCGATAAAGGTTACAAAATAAACCAGCAGGCCTCGGCTATGTTATCAGAATACCTGGGTAATGATCTCTCGAAAATTTCAAATGAGCTTGATAAGCTGATGCTGAACTTGGCCGCCGGCCAGGAGATAACCCTGAAACTTATACAGGATAATATTGGCATCAGTAAGGAGTACAATGTATTTGAACTGCAAACCGCACTCAGTAAAAAAGACGCCTTTAAGGTTAACCAGATTATTAATTATTTTGAAGCCAACCCCAAAGCCAATCCTATAGTGCTGGTGCTGGGTAACCTTAATAATTTTTTTAGTAAGGTGTTGGCTTATCATTACGTAAAAGATAAATCACAACAAAACGTTGCCCGCGAGTTGGGGGTGAATCCTTATTTTGTGAAAGATTATGAACTTGCCGGTCGTAGTTATAACTATCCAAAAACAATGCAGGTTATCAGTTATCTGCGCGAGTACGACCTTAAAAGCAAAGGTGTTGAATCAAACGCTCCCCACGGCGAATTGATGAAAGAACTGATGTTTAAAATACTACACTAACAGCACGCTAAAGCTGCTTCGGTAAGCCGTAAAACAGGTAACATTTTTGTTAGGTGTATCAACTAATATACTGGTAGATGTACTTGTCGTTTAAGAAAAAACGCCCTTTGCAGTCTAATTTAAAGGTTTTTTGAGGTTTTAGACCTGTGTATTAACTTGTTTGTAAAGAACTATTTACAATGTAACATAATTTAACCTGTAATTTAATTCCCTATGTTCACTTAGCGAATAGCATCCTGCAGTGCGTTTGCGGCATGATAAATGAAAACATAAATTATTAGATTATGATACTTCTATTCTGCGGATTATCAGGGGCAGGAAAAACAACATTAGCACAAAATGTTGCCAATGAACTAACCGGACTTGCCATAAGAACGGAAATCATTGATGGTGATGAATATCGCAATGAAATTTGCCGCGACCTGGGTTTTAGCAAAGCCGACCGATGTGAAAATATACGTCGGTTAGGTTTTATTGCCAGCCGGTTTTCGGCACACGGCATTGTTACTATTGTAAGCGCTATAAACCCTTACGATGAGATGCGCCGCGAACTGGCCGAAAAATATGGACATGTAAACATTGTTTATATTGATTGCCCCATTAATAAACTTATCAACCGGGATACGAAGGGGCTGTACAAAAAAGCCTTTTTACCAGATGGGCATCATGATAAATTAACTAATCTTACGGGCGTTAACGCGCAGTTTGATGTACCCTATAAACCAGATTTATATATAAATACTAACGAAAGTACCATACAGCAAAGCACTTCATCACTGCTGTATTTTATCTTGAATAATCTTCATCCTGTTGAAAAGGCTCAACATAAAGTAAGCGATAGAATTTAGGCCAAAGGCCATTATCGTTTGTCGTATTGCCTATTATAGTTATGCAAAAAAGAACGCTCATTATTGCAGGCATGCACCGCTCGGGCACCTCGCTTATTACCCATTGGCTTGCTAAATGCGGTATGCAATTGGGCGAACGACTGGCCTTGCCGAATCACGGAAATGTTGAAGGTGACTTTGAAGATTTAGAGTTTTTAAAAATGCACGAAGAGATCCTCGCCAACCATCAGCTCCCTACATCGGGATTAACAGACCAACATGTAGACACCTTTTCTATCTACGAGCGCGAAAAAGTTAAAAGTATTATTAAAACCAAGCGGCAGTTATATGATCAATGGGGATGGAAAGATCCCCGAACATGTCTTTTCCTGGATGTTTATAAGGAGTTGATTCCCGATGCCTGCTATCTTATAATCCTGCGCAACTATCAGTCTGTAACCAGCTCATTATTGAGGCGGGAGTTTAAATACATCGATAATAAATACATGGCCCGTAAATACCTGTCGCGGTTGGTATGGACCTGGTTTAGGCGGAGCCGGCGACTGGACGCTTTTTACCATAGTTACAGTCAGGAATTTTTGAAAATTTGGATATCCTATAACCAGGATATATTAAAGTGTATAAAAAAATTAAACCGCGATGCTTTTGTAGTAGTTAATTATTCGATGTTGAATAAGGAAGATGCCAGCGTTTTTGCACACCTTCAAAATAACTGGAATTTTTCGTTAAAATATTTCAGGTTTCAGGATGTTTTTAAAGAAAGTCTCATGGGCAAGGATATTGACATTGATGGCTACATTACCGATAAATCATTAATTGCGACTGCAAAACAACTGCAGAATGAGCTTAATGGTTATATGATGATGGGGTAAATGCTTTAGCACAGCATTGTCCTAATAAAGAATTATACCCAGGCCCGTAAATTAAGTTTTAGGGGCTTGCTATTTTATAGTACAGGGCCTACTTGCTATCTATCCATTCTATTGCCAGGTCAGCATCGTTAAAAAACTGGAAAACAACTTTACCTGTCAGGGTATCTACGCTTTTTTTGGCAGATAGCTGGCTGAAAACGCTTGGCGAGTAGATCCAGGCAAAATATTGCAATCCTGCTTTTTCCATAGCTGGGAACCATTCTGTATTGCTCCAGTCTGCCGCTTCTGACCAATTGCCAAGTACATGAATATTGTTATTGAGCACCTTATGAGCATTGTTTTCTTCCAGCATATCCAGTATGCGCAGGCATCCCTTTTGTATTGATTCCAGGTTTTGGAAACCTGTCCAATCGGCATCTATACGGCTATGCTCCTGGTTATAAGTCAAGGTGATTGTGTCATCCTGGTAGTATCTATAGCCGTCTTTTACAGGTTCGATCCTTGTCGCATGGTCAAGCATCAGCCTAAAAAAGAAAGTTGACCCCTCACCAGGCACGCTTTCAATCCAGAAACTGCCGTTGTGCCTTTTCAGGATCTCGGCCGATATAAAAAGCCCCAGGCCCAAACCTTCAAAGCGCATGGCAGTATTATCAACCCGGTAATAACGATCAAATAGACGCATCAGGTCTTTTTCTTCGATGCCGATACCAAAATCCTGAACAGATACTATGAGGCTGTTATCAGGATGCAGGGTGCAATTCACAATTACCCTATCCGCCTCTGGCGAGTATTTTATAGCGTTGCTAAGAAAGTTATTTACTACCTGCTCCAGCCGGAAACGATCGCCGGTGTAGATGGCATCGTCAGCTTTTTCGAGAATGATCTGGTGCGATGCTGTTGCCTGTTGCACACTTTCTATACTATCTTTAAGCATCTCCACAAAACTGAAGGCTTCCATATTATAATCTATCTTACCGGCGTTGATCCGGGTAACATCCAATAGATTGCTGATCAGTTTCTCTAACCTAAGTATGTGTGCTGCCGATTTTTGTACAAATCCGGTTAGCTTTTGTACTTCATTTGTACGCAGCATCAGCTGATTAAAGGCCTTAATACTGGTGAGTGGTGTTTTTAACTCATGACTGGCTATTGACAGGAATTCATCCTTCTTTTGTTCGTTATCTTTTTGTGCCTCAATATTGGTATTTGTACCCAGCCATAATCGTATCTGTCCGTTCTCTACCAGTGGCACAGCCCTGGCCAAATGCCATACATACTGCCCGTCATGAAATTTGAGGCGAAACTCAACCGTAAATTCATTGGCGTTTTGCAAAGCGGCTTTCCATTTTAGCGCACTCCTATGCCTGTCATCAGGATGTATAAATTCCTGCAGGCTACGTCCCAATACATGATCCATACTTTGGCCAAAATCATCGCAAACGACTTCATTTACATAATCAAGAACGCCATCGGGGCGTGCTGTCCAAACCTGTTGCGGCATTGCATTCAGTAAAAATCTAAAACGCTGCTCGTTTTCTTTTTCTTTTTGCCGGGTAAGTACGGTTTCGGTTATCTCAAAAGCAAAAACCAAAATTCCATCCACAATGCCATCGCCGTCATACCTTGCCTGGTAAATAAATGTAAAGTAGCGGTCTTCAATAGGGCCGTTGGCGGTGCGCGCCAACGGTACTAAAAATTCTTTACCTTCAAAAGTATTACCGGTATAATAAACACTTTTTAATATATCTATAATAGGGGTGCCTGCCAGCTCTGGCAATGCTTCTAAAATGGGTTTATTCAACAGATCCCTGCCAGGAAAGAGTTGCTGGTATGGTGGGTTCACCAATTCAAATATCATCTCGGGCCCATCAAGCAAACAAATACCTGTAGGTAATTGCATAAAAAATCTTTTCAGCCTGTCGCGTTCGCCGGCTGCTTCGGCCTGGGCATTAAAAAGTTCAATGCTCCGTACTTTTACCCTTTCCTCCAATTCATCATTTAGCTTAAGCATATTTTGCTGGGCTAAAAACAACTCCTCGTTGGTGGCGCTCAGTTCTTCATTAGATGCCCTTATTTCCTCATTGGTGGCCTGTATTTCTTCATTGGCATTTGCCAATTCATAATTTAAAGCCAATAGCTCCTGCTTGTTTTGTTCGAGATTTTTTTTGGCTAAAACAAGTTCGGTTACTTCATATTTAAAACTTAAAACAGATACTATCTCCCCTTTCTCGTTTTTTATGGCCTGGTAAACAAAGTTAAAATAATGGTCTTTTAAAGGTTTGCCAATTTCGCTGGCCAGGGGTATGCAAATTTCATTGCCGGCAAAGGTTTCGCCGGTTTTGTAAACACGCTGCAGCTCATCCCAGATGGGTTGGCCGGCTACTTCGGGCAAGGCGTATAGTAAGGGTTTGCCTAATACCTCGCGGTTGGGAAAAAGCTCACTCTTATACCGTGGATTTATGAAATCATAAACCATATCAGGCCCGGTAACTATGGCTATCTGCGCAGGGATCTCCTCAAAAAGTTTTTCCATTTGTTTGCTCAGATTTTGGGCCTTTGCAGCAGCTACTATTTCTTTTTCCAGGCTTTCTTTTAAATTCCGTTCGGCAATCACCTGCTGGGTAACATCCTGGGTGTGATGAATAATGTAACTTATTTCGCCCTCGTTATCCAAAATCGGTGTGTGGGAGGTATTCCAGTAGTGTTCTTCAAATTGTAAAGTATTACTTGCATTGGGTATATCAAACCGCATTACCGGCAATTGATGCGGCTGGCGGGTTTCTAATACTTTATTTAACGAAAAGGAGATACCTCCCTCGTGTGATGACGGATCAGGAATTTGAGGGAAAACATCAAAAAGATATTGTTCTTCGAGCGCTAATCTCGTTCTACCTGTTAGCTGTAAATAGGCATTACTGGCCGTAAGTATATAAAAAGCCGGTGAAAGTACCAGGTAGGGTTGAGGTAACGTCTCAAAAACCCTTAACATTTCCGGGGGGAAAGCAGAACTATGTTTTAACGCCATTTAAGCTTTAGAAAGATGTATACAAGGATACTAAACGGTTAGCAGTTATTAAAATATCATTAGAGAAGAAAATGTTTTAAAAAAAATATTACGGTTAGCAGGTTGAGTATTTTAACTAATTGCCTCATCTTTACTTTGGTTTTTAAAAATAGTATGGCAGGTACCGCATCCATTCCCAAAATTTACTTGTACAGGCGTATTGTGCATGCCAAATTGTTTATTGATGATCATTATCACCAGCCCATCAACCTGGATGACATTGCTGACGAAGCCTTTTTCTCAAAGTTCCATTTCATTCGCCTGTTTAAATCTACTTACGGTAAAACGCCGCACCAGTATCTGATAGCTGTAAGAATTGAGCAAGCCCGCTTGCTGCTGCAAACAGGTACACCTGTAACACAGGTATGTTATGCTGTAGGGTTTGATAGTGCCAGCTCTTTTTCGGCTTTGTTTAAAAAAGTTCTGCGGCAGTCGCCTTATGCATACCAGCAACAGGCGCTTAAAAGATCGGCCGATATGCTGCAATCGCCACTAAAATTCATTCCTAATTGTTTTGCGCAGGAAAATGGCTGGATAAAAAACAGCAATTTTCAATAAGTACGCTCCTGCTTTATTGTTCATCTTTGGTTTAAACAATAATTGCAGATGATCACAAAAATGAACCACGTTAGCATATTTGTTCTTGACCAGGACAGTGCTTTTGAGTTTTACGTTAACAAGCTTGGTTTTAAAGTACATACCGATGCATCCATGGGGCCGGGAATGCGCTGGCTCACGGTATGCCCACCGGAGCAACCCGAACTGGAAATATCCCTTATGGCTATTGCCGAAGGCATGATGTTTAAAGAGGAGGCGGCCCAACAAATGCGTGCATTGGTAAGCCAGGGTACTTTTGGCTTTGGCGTATTTGAGTGTAACGACCTGATGGCAACTTATGAAGAGTTGAAAGCCAAAGGCGTTGAATTTAAAAAAGAACCAACAAAAGAGTTTTATGGTTTTGAAGCCTTGTTTAAGGACGACTCTGGCAATTGGTTCTCTTTGGGCGAAAAACAAAAAGGATAAAAATAGCCCCGAACCATGTTTACTGCAGTAAACATGGGAAACAACAAAATTACTGATGTAAAGAATTGTACTTTTAATGCTTTGCCTGCAGTATAACTAATACACGTTAGTTGAGCTGTTTTGTGGCGTTATATCCTTAAAAATCAATGATGTAACTGCTTTAAGCGCAATCGCTTTAGGAAAACCATTTGATTTTTAACTATTGGATATGAAACCCTTTAGCAAAAATAAAATGGTAATGCCCTAAAAGGGGTATTATTTTACAGTTTCTTCTTTGGTAACAACTGGCTTAGGGGCAGCAGTTTTGGTGTTACTTTTTGCTACAGTTTTTTTAGCTTCTGCTGGTTTGGCAACAGGCAAAACAGGAGCTTTGGCTTCAGCCGAAATCACTTTGGTTTTTTTATCGGCCTCGGCAGGAGCTTCTTTTTTGTCGCTTATTTTGGCAGCAAGTGTTTTAGCTAAGTTCCTGGCAGCTTTTTCAATAGCCTTAGTTACATTTTTCAGGTCTGGTCCAATTTCGCTTACAATAGCTTTTAACTGATCAGTAAATTTATCGTTCAATTGTTTTTTAAGAGCTTTGCGGGCCTCCTTCGCGGAGGATTTTGTTTTTTTATTTTTCATGGAAAAGGGTTGAGAAAATTCAGGTTGATTTTGAACTTATTTTCGGCACAAAGGTAGGTTAATATAAAGCTAATCTAATATTATGTTTATGTTAACAAAGTTACTGTATGTTAACTGATTGTTAATCATATAGCATAACCAAATTTTTGCAAATCTGTTTTAAATTTGCGTTTTTTTGAAAGCGCTGTGGTTATTCATAACTTAGCGCCCTTAAATACTTCCTGAAAATTATGATTCAAGATTTAAACTCTTTAAACCAGGTTGCCGAATTTCACAGCACTTTTAAACACCCTATTATAGCTGCGCCACAGATTCCGTCAAAGGAGCGGTGCCAGTTACGTATAGAACTTTTGGCCGAAGAGCTTAAGGAATTACAGGAAGCGGTTAATGATAATAACCTGGTTGAAATAGCCGATGCGCTATGCGATCTGCAATATGTTTTATCAGGTGCGGTACTGGAGTTTGGTCTTGGCGAAAAGTTTAAGGAATTGTTTGATGAGGTTCATCGCTCCAACATGAGCAAGGCCTGCAAAACTATAGAAGAAGCTAACCAAACTATTGAGCATTACCGTAATACAGCGGGTACCGAATCGCACTATAAAGAGATTGACGGATTATACCTGGTATATCGTACCGCGGATAGCAAAACACTTAAATCAATTAATTATTCGCCTGCCAATTTGGGCAGTATTGTAGGGTAGATAGCTAAAAGCTGAAGGCGGAAAGCTTAAAGCTAATTAAGAAACTACCTTTTTTAAATTTATAAATTAACAAACAACAACTTGCCAGAATCAGCCCCAAATCAACCCGAAATTAAAGAATTTATGCACCCGCGTAACCGCCATCGCGAGGGCTATGATTTTAAGGCGCTGATGAGGGCCATTCCCAAGCTACGGCCTTTTGTAACGGTAAATAAATATGATAGTCAAACTATCAACTTTGCCAATCCAGAGGCGGTTAAGTTGCTTAATAAGGCTTTATTAAAGCATCATTATGGTATCGGCTTTTGGGATATCCCCGAAAGCTATCTATGCCCACCTATCCCAGGCCGGGCCGATTATATTCATTATGTGGCCGATCTTTTAGCTACAGCCAATGGCGGTGTTATTCGTAAGGGCAAAAAGGTTAGGGTGCTGGATATTGGGGTAGGGGCAAATTGTGTATACCCTATCATTGGCCACCAGGAATATGGCTGGAGCTTTGTGGGGATAGATATTGATGAAGAAGCTTTACAGGCAGCCCAGGAAATTATCACTAAAAACGATGAGCTGAAGAATGCCATTGAACTAAGGCTACAAAAACACAAGGCGGATATTTTTGTATTTGCCATAAAACCCGGCGAGAAGTTTGATCTTACCATTTGCAACCCTCCATTTCATGCCTCCATTAAAGAGGCTGCCGAGGGCTCACGCCGCAAATGGAATAACCTGGGCTTAAAAACAGATAACGAACCCGTACTAAACTTTGGCGGCCAAAATACCGAATTATGGTATCCCGGTGGCGAAGCAGCATTTTTAAAACAAATGGCTACGCAAAGTACCCGTTTTGCTAAACAATGCTTATGGTTCACTACACTGGTATCGAAAAAAGAAAATTTACGCATTTTGTATAATGCTTTGCAAAAGGCTGGTGCAACCGAGGTGCAAACCATCAACATGTCGCAAGGGCAAAAAGCAAGCAGGATCATGGCCTGGACCTTTCTTTCGCCAGAAGACCAGCAGGAATGGGCTAAAAAGCAATAATTACGAGCTGGTAGTTTTTAATCAATTGATAATTATTTTTTACCATAAGCGGCTTTTTATTAAAGCTGTTTATGTACTTTTATATTGAAACAACAATCGATTGCGTATTAACTAAACCTCAGTGTTATAGCATCTCACCACTATGAAAAAAAGCTCAACCATTGTTTTAAGCTGCTTATTTATATTGGCGCTCACATCATTCAATCCCGATAAGGGCTGGATCAGCCTTATGGATAAAAAAATGAGTAAGTGGACAATTTACCAAAGTTACCGGCTTAAGTTTCCTTATAAAGGGGAGGCGCCTAAGGATGTGAACGGTAAAACCCTGCCGCCCATTGGTTACGATAAAAATGAGGCAAATGTATTCTCAGTACAAATGCAAAACAATGAGCCGGTATTACACATCAGCGGCGAAATTTATGGTTGTATTTATACCAAACAGGAATTTCAAAACTATCACCTTAAGCTGAAAACCAAATTCGGTACCAAGAAATGGGATCCCCGCTTAAATGAACCTATGGATTCTGGCCTGCTATACCACTCGCAGGGCGAATGTGGCGCCGACTATTTTCATTCGTGGATGTTATCAGAGGAGTTCCAGGTGATGGAGGGAGGCATAGGCGACTATTGGAACGTGGGTACTGCCCATGCAACGGTTCGTGCAAATAAACCAGCAGGCGTACCCAATTATGTGTTTAATAAAGATGCCGATAGGGTATTTATGGGTGTAGGGGCACCCAACCAGGGTTTTTGCCAACGCCACGAAAACTTTGAAAACCCAAAAGGCGAATGGAACACTATGGAATTGATTTGCTACGGAGATAAGAGTGTTTATATCGTAAATGGGCATGTGGTTAATGCCTTGTCAAACCTAAGTTACCAGGATGGTAAAGGAAGTAAACCCCTAACCAAAGGCAAACTCCAACTGCAAAGCGAAGCTGGAGAAGTATATTTTAAAGATATCCAGATCAAAAGCATTGATAAAATGCCAGAGGAGTATGCTGCTTTTTTTTAAATGCAGTTTTCTAAGGATGGTCTAAGGAAATTGTAACTCTGCATAGTTGAGTCTCCAATTATGCAGAGCGGATATACCAGGCTGGATCTGCATCGCGAAGACGCAAATATGCGTCTCTACAACCCCCAAATCATCAGCTTAAAATCTCCGCGATATCGTCGAAGCCTTTTTCGCGGGCCAAATCGGCAGGGAGTTTACCTCCCTCCATACGGGTATTAATTTCAGCGCCTTTTTCCAATAGTAGTATCAACAGTTCTAAATTTCCGTTTTGTGCTGCAGCGTGCAAGGGGGTAGCGCCGGCTTGTTGCTTTATATGAATAAGCGATCCGTTTTCAATAAGCATACTGGCAATCTGGGTATAATTGCCGGCGCACGCCGAATGAAGCGGGTAAACATGAAAGCCATTGTTTGATGGGAGGTTTACATCGGCACCTTTCAGCACCAGGTAACGGGCAACATCATAATTCCCAAAATAGCAGGCCAGGCCAAGCGGGGTGAAGCCATCCCGGGCATAATCATTAATCGAGCTGGGGTTGGCGTAAATAAGATTAGCCATCACATCAAGCTTGCCTGCGGCTGCGGCCTCAAATATATTTATCTCGCCAACATGCTTCAGCAACAGTTCGGTAACTGCAGGCTTTTTGTAATAGCATGACAACATCAATGGTGAAACCTGGTGGCTGGTAAGGGTTGTTGCCAGCTTGGGGTTTTGTGTAAGCAAGGCATCCAATTGGGGTAAATTGGCAGCGGTGATATATTCTTCCAGGGTTTCTATACTCATTATTTACAGTTAAATAAGGGCGTTGAAATTTTTTTATAGGTTAGGACAGCCCTGTTATTCAATTATACTAAAAAAATAAAAATACGCCTAACTATTTACATAATCTGCTAACTTTATATTTCAACAGTTAGCAAAATTTTTGATGATTGGTGAGGATAGGAAAAAATTTTATGTTGTTTTTGTAAAGTTTACATAGGTGAAATTTTATGTAAGTTTGCAGTTAAAGGATGTTACATCAGGATGCCGGTAAAAGGAAATCAGTTTAAATCAAATAGTTTCAAGGACGATAATCAGCCCCGTCAAACCAATGGCAAGGCCGAAAAAGAAAGTGTAATTAAAAAGGCACTTCCTAAGTTACCCCAATTGGATATGGTGAACGGGCGTACGGTAAAAATAGCGGGTTTGTTTTCGCTTTTACTGTCTGTTTACTTCCTTATCGCCTTCACATCATACCTGTTTACCTGGCAGGAAGATCAAAGTTATATTTCAACAACTAATGGCGGCTGGCATAACCTGGCTACCGGTAAAACCGTGCAGGAAATTGCCGATGCCGGCACACCACAGGTTGCTCAAAACTGGCTGGGTAAATTTGGCGCGCTGTTAAGCAACCAGTTTATTTACGAGTGGTTTGGGGTAGCATCATTCCTGTTTATTTTTATATTTTTTGTGTTGGGATACCGGTTGCTGTTTAAAGTAAGGCTATTTTCATTATCCAAAACGCTGGCTTACTCTATATTTGGAATTGTTTTTACCTCAACAACTATAGGCTATTTTCATGCCTTTATTATTGATTATCCACACTTTTTAGAAGGCGGCTTTGGCTACTGGAGCAACCGTTTGCTTGATGCACAGATTGGTCCGGCGGGCACGGCTGGTTTGCTTGTATTTTTGGCCCTTGCGGTATTGGTGATCGCTTATAATATCGATTTTAAACTACCATCCAAAAAAGAACGGGTTAACGCCGTGGAGATAGACGAAGTAGTTCCAGAGCCTGTTGATTTGGCTGATGAAGAAATACCCATCCCGATGGAGTGGCCCCGCGGTAACCGGGTTGTAGATACATTAAACCCCGAGGTGAATGTTGTAAAACCCGAACCTTTAAAGCAACAACCGCTGATACAAACACCAATATATCACGAGCCGGTTGTTTTAACGCCTACTAACACTGCACGTTCTGAACCGGAAGAAGAGACGGAAATACCGCTTACCATTGATGTAAACCGTCCCCTGCCAGAACTTGCCGTTGAAAAAGCCGACGATGTTAAAGCACAGGAGCTGGTAAATAAATTTGGCATTTATGACCACAGGCTTGACCTGGCAACTTATAAATTTCCACATCTTGATTTGTTAGAGAACCACGGATCAAATAAAATATCGGTAAACGCCGAGGAACTGGAAGCCAACAAGAACAAAATTGTTGAAACGCTGAACCATTATAATATCGAGATAGATAAGATAAAGGCCACCATTGGGCCAACGGTTACGCTATATGAAATTATACCTGCACCCGGTGTACGCATCTCCAAGATCAAGAACCTGGAAGATGATATCGCGCTGAGTTTAGCCGCGCTGGGTATCCGTATCATTGCCCCAATGCCGGGTAAGGGTACCATAGGTATAGAGGTACCAAATCAAAACCCCGAAATGGTTTCGATGCGGTCTATCCTTTCTACAGAAAAATTCCAGAATACTACGATGGATCTGCCCATCGCTTTGGGTAAAACCATATCCAACGAGGTGTTTATTGCCGATTTGGCCAAAATGCCCCACCTTTTGGTTGCGGGTGCTACGGGGCAGGGTAAATCTGTTGGTATCAATGCCATATTGGTTTCGCTGCTGTTTAAAAAGCACCCGTCCGAACTTAAATTTGTTTTGGTGGATCCTAAAAAGGTGGAGCTTACGCTTTTCCGTAAGATTGAGCGGCACTTTTTGGCCAAACTGCCCGATGAGGCCGATGCTATTATTACCGATACCAAGAAGGTGGTAAACACCCTTAATTCATTATGTATCGAGATGGATCAGCGGTATGATCTGTTGAAGGATGCGCAGGTGCGTAACCTTAAAGAGTACAATGCCAAGTACGTTAACCGCAAAATAAGTGATCCCGAAAAACATCGTTATCTGCCATTCATTGTACTGGTGATAGATGAGTTTGCCGATTTAATGATGACAGCCGGTAAAGAGGTGGAGGTGCCTATAGCACGTATTGCCCAGCTGGCCCGTGCGGTGGGGATCCATTTGGTTATTGCTACACAAAGGCCGTCAGTAAATATTATTACGGGTACTATTAAGGCCAACTTCCCTTCAAGGCTTGCTTTCAGGGTACTATCAAAAATAGATTCGCGTACGATATTGGATGCCGGCGGTGCCGATCAGCTGATCGGTCGTGGTGATATGCTGTTCTCTACAGGCAGCGACCTCATCCGTTTGCAATGCGCCTTTGTAGATACGCCGGAAGTTGAAGCGATATCTGATTTTATAGGTAATCAAAAAGGTTATCCTACAGCACTGCTGCTGCCAGAGTATGTTGGCGAAGGCGAAACCAGCAGTGCCAAGGAGTACGATCCGGATGATCGCGACCCTATGTTTGAGGATGCCGCCCGTTTGATAGTACTGCATCAGCAGGGGTCAACATCCTTAATTCAGCGTAAAATGAAGTTAGGCTATAATCGTGCAGGTCGTATTATTGATCAATTAGAAGCCGCAGGTATAGTTGGCGCATTTGAAGGCAGCAAGGCCCGCGATGTTTTATATCCCGATGAATACAGCCTGGAAAGGTACCTGGAAACACTTCAAAAACCGAAGGATTAAACCATTTACAATTTATATGCTCAAAAGCAATAACTATTAACAGTAATAGTTGTTGAAGAATAAAACAACCGATGAAAAAAATAATTTTAAATACCCTTATAGCTTTAAGTACCTGCACTACCGCATTTGCCCAAAAAGATACACAAGCCAAAGCTATTTTAGCCCAGGTAAGCCAGAAATATAAATCGTACGATGTTATTAAAACCGATTTTTCTTTTACGCTGGATAACCAGCAGGCGGGAGTTAAGGAAACCCAAACAGGCACGTTGATTTCAAAAGCCAAAGCGGGTAAATACAAGGTTACCCTTTATAGCTCGGCATCAGTAAAGGATGTGGATAAAGAGATCATTAGCGATGGCAAAAGCCAGTGGACCTATCTGAAAAAAGATAAAGAGGTACAGGTAGGCGACGCTGCCAAAGGAGGAGAAGGCATTAATAACCCATCCCAGATTTTTACTATTTATGAGCGCGGCTACAAATACCTGTACACCGGCGAGCAAAAAATAGCCGGCAAAGCTTTCCAGGTGATAGACCTTACTCCTGAAAACGAGAAGCAAAGTATCTTTAAAGTTCGTTTGCTTATTGATAAGGTAAAAAAACAGATCTACAGCGCCCTTTTGTTTGATAAAAATGGCAACAAATATAACTACACCGTAAAAAGCTTTACCCCTAATGCACCTATTGCCGATAGCATGTTTGCATGGGACGCCAAAAGCCATCCCGGTATTGAGGTGGTGGATTTAAGATAATTGATACATTTTGCTATCATAACAAGGCGATGAATTTTAAAACTCATCGCCTTTTTCTTTGCCCATCGCCTGTGTTATTGCAGGTGATATAGTGAAATGGTTGGCTGTGAGGACAGCATAAGGGTTCGAAAGATATGTTAAGTTTTTTTTATTCCCTCCCAACGGGAGGGGTGCGGCTGGAATGTGCGCAATGGCAGGGAGGGGTTTCGCTGACATGCCATATGCAGCGGTACTTGAACTCCTGATTTAACCCCTACCTTCCCTTCCCCGAGGAAGGAATCGCACATTGCCCCTGCCTTTTATATCTTTCAAACACCTATGGTGGGGACACAGCCAACGGGGTAAGATAATTACTCTTCAGTTTTTGGCACTCTCTTATCTGGCATTGGTCCGCGTTTGTAGATGATGAGGCCATTGAGGAAATTGCGCAAGATCTGGTCGCCGCAGGGTTTAAAATTGGGATGGTCATCATTACGAAAAATGGCGCCCAATTCGGTCTTGGTAATGCGGAAGTTGGCCAGCTCCAATACTTTTATAATATCATCATCGGTAAACTTCATGGCTACCCTCAGCTTTTTCATGATATCATTATTACTCATACTATTGGTATTTAATTATATGGAAATGTCTATTTTAACTTTTTTGTTTTTGATCTTTTCGCCTTTTATCTGTTGAACGGCCTTCTCAATCCGGTTACGTTTAACAGCGGCGTAAGATGTGTAATCAAGCACTTCAATTAAGCCTACATCTTCTTTATCTAAACCCCCCTTTTTCAACAGCAGGCCTACAATGTCAATCTTATTAACCTTGTCCTTTTTACCGGCGGCAATGTATAATGTAGCCCATGGTGATGGTGGCGGCACAATCGGGTCTGCCGGTAGTTCTTCAACTTCCGGCATATCTTTTAAATAGGATGGCTTTTCATCGGGCGCTAATATCAGGTATGATGTTCCTTTGGCGTGCATTCTCGCTGTACGGCCATTGCGGTGCAGGTAAGCCTCCTCGTTATGCGGCAACTGGTAATGTACCACGTGCTCAATCTCGGGTATATCCAGCCCGCGGGAGGCCAGGTCTGTGGTGATCAATAAACGGTGACTGCCATTCCTGAACTTCAGTAAGGCACGTTCCCTGTCATCCTGCTCCATACCACCATGGAAAATATCATGCGGTAATCCTCTGTCAAATAATAGATCACTGATGCGTTCTACAGCTTCGCGATGGTTACAGAAAACAAGGGTGGCTTTATCGCCTATTTTGCAAATCAGGGCAAACAATGCATCCAGCTTATCGGCTGCTTCGGCTATTACGGCTTTTTGTTTGATATCCGGCGCATTAGCGGCATTGGTAAGGTAATCTAATTCAACTGGCCTAACCATGCCCGTAAATGAAGGAATTTCCTGCATTTTAGTGGCCGAGGTAAGCATCCGCTTTTTGATGTTGGGCATTTGCTTAATGATAAAAGCCATATCCTCCTGGAAACCAAACTCCAAAGCTTTATCAAACTCATCCAATATCAGGGTGTGGATAGTATCCGTACTGAAACTATGACGGCGCAAATGATGTGCTATCCTTCCCGGTGTACCAATCAAAACAGCAGGTGGCTGCGAGAGGTTATTACGCTCAATTTTCACAGGGTGACCGCCATAACAGCAATTTACCTTAAAGCCGCTGCCAATGGTTCTGAAAACCTGCTCAATCTGTAAAGCCAACTCGCGCGATGGCACCATGATCAGAGCCTGCACAGTTGGTATACTTGTATCTAATAAACTTAACAATGGCAATAAAAAACCAAGTGTTTTACCCGAACCGGTTGGCGATAGCAGTATCACATCGCTTTTTTTGGCTGCGGTAATGGCAGCCTGCTGCATTTCGTTAAGGGCATTTATTTTAAGATTCTCGAGCGCTTGCTTTATCATTGTAGGCGCAAAGATAAGGTAAATATAGTGGTGAAGGTTATCTTTAAGGTTTGATAGCTGTATAAAACCGTCATTGCGAGGTACGAAGCAATCTCCATGTTATACGAGCCAACTATATAAATTCGATCTGCCGTTGTAGAAGATTGCGTCGTATCCCTCAATTACGGTTTTTATATTTAAAAAATCATACTGCCATACCCTCATCCATCATTCTGTCCTCAGGGTCGGGCTCGTGGTAGTTTTTAATGAAGCTTGCAATTTCTTCGGCCTGCTTATGGGTTAGGTCGCCCATGCAGCTGTATTCCCATTCGTTCATTTTATCATCAAAAACAATATCGCCCAAATCAACACTGCCTTCGTTTAAGCCAAAAACCCCTGTCGAACGCATATTACCACCGGGCATTATTTGGGTTGCTGGTTTGATAATGATTAAGCGATCGCCATTGCTGGTATATAGACTATAATTTGCCGACTTTATCATGATTAAAGTATTTGCTTAACCTACAAACACGCTTAAGTTTTGTTTTTATTGTAGTATAAATATAATAATATGACTACCAGTTCATCAGCTTCATTACCCTTGTAAACTCGGGTTGTAAGCCAGCATTAATTGTAATATTTTGGCCGGTTATGGGGTGGTTAAAGTTTAGGGTTGAAGCATGTAGCAACATGGTGGTCATATCCCAGGTATCTTTAAAAAATTTGTTCTGCTTATTGCAGCCATGAGTTCGATCGCCAATAATAGGATGGAAAATATGACTAAAATGTTTGCGCAATTGATGCATGCGCCCGGTAGTAGGCACTGCTTCAACTAAAGAATACCTTGATGTGGAATGAGCGCCAAAAGGAATATCCAATTCAACACGGTTAAGGGTGGTATAAGTTGTAAATGCCTCCTGCAGCGTGCCATTTTCCTTGCGCAGGGGATAATCAATATCTTCCGTATCGGGTGTATGACCACGAACTATGGCCAGGTATTTTTTATGCACCTGGTTTTCCATAAAAGCCTGTTGCATGGCAATTTCTACCTGTTTTTCAAGGGCGAAAAGTAATATGCCACCTGTTTTTCTGTCAATACGATGCACAGGGTTAACTTTTTGGCCAATCTGATCGCGCAGCATCTGCAGGGCAAATTCAGATGCATCAGCAGCAATAGGCGAGCGGTGTACCAGCAAGCCATGCGGTTTATTGATGCCTATAAGGTATTCGTCGCGATATAATATCTCTAACATTCGGTGCAATTACAAAACGCGAAGTTACAAGAATAGATTTGAGATGTGAGACATGAGGTTTGAGGAACTGTTTTTAAATAAATGAGATCGTGATTGCAAGTTTTACTATCCTGGGAATACTGAAAAGAAAATGACGTTTGAAAAGTTTGTCATCCTGAGGAACGAAGGATCTATTCACAGACTGTACAGGGCGAAGAAGGATAGCGAATAATAGATCCTTCACTGCGTTCAGGATGACAAATAGCTCGTCATTTTAATAAGTTAAACAGCTAAAAAAAATATTTTAATTAGTCGGCCTTTTTATATCTTTAGTTCAAACAAAAATCCTATAACCAATGGCTTCCAAAGCAATAACCAGCACAGGCAATACCGCGCCTGATGATATTAATGCCGCTCCCACCCGTTTATTTTCGTTAGATGCCCTTCGCGGCTTTGATATGTTTTGGATTATGGGGGGCGAAGAGATCTTCCATACGATGGCTAAAGCCACCAAATCACCGTTTTGGGGAGCTATTGCAAATCAGTTTACACACCCCGACTGGAATGGTTTTCATCTTTACGATTTGATATTCCCGCTGTTCCTGTTCATGGCCGGCGTATCTACCCCGTTTTCTGTTGGCCGCGAATTAGAGAAGGGCAAAAGCAAAAAACAGTTGGTGCTGCGTGTTATAAAAAGAGCCTTCATATTGGTGCTACTGGGTTTGGTGGTTAACAACGGATTGAACATTATGCCGATATCCGAGATTCGTTTTGCCAGCGTGCTTGGGCGCATTGGGATAGCTTATATGTTTGCCAACATTATTTACCTGTACAGCAGCGAGCGGATGCAGATGGTTTGGTTTTGGGTATTCATCATAGGTTACTGGCTGCTGCTCAAATTTACTTCGGCACCGGGCTTTCCTCATGGCGATTTAACCATGCAGGGCAATTTTGCATCATACATGGATAGGATTATCCTGCCGGGCAAATTGTATTTAGGTATTCATGATCCCGAAGGTTTATTTTCCACTATCCCCGCTATCAGCACCGGTTTGTTAGGAATAATTACCGGCACCATATTAAAGAAAACCGGTTTAAGGCAAATGAAAAAAGTGGCTATACTGGGCATTGCTGGTGTCATATTCCTGATTATTGCTCAAATCTGGAATCTTGATTTCCCTATCAACAAAAACCTGTGGAGCAGTTCATTTGTAATGCAGGTAGGCGGTTTAAGCCTGCTGTTGATGGCACTTTTTTATTATATTATAGATGTGCTGGGTTATCAAAAATGGTCGTTTTATTTCAGGGTGATCGGCATGAACTCTATACTGATCTATGTATCCGGCCATTTTATAAAATGGGGTTACACCAATAATGGTTTCTTTGGCTGGATAGGTCAGCTCATCGGCGATCCTTTTAATGCGGTAGCCATGGCCATTACCTTTGTAATGGTTAAGTGGCTGTTCCTCTATTATTTATATCAAAAGAAAACCTTTTTAAGGGTTTAATCCATAAAGGAGTATATGCAGATATTCGCGGATGGGAAAATTTAGGTTAATACCGTCTTTTTCGCCGGGTCAGCGTTGCTGGCGTTTTGCTTTTCCAGTTCCTCAAAATACTTCTTCTTTACAACGGTGGTCATTTTATGATCACCGTTATGGTTCCAGCCGGGAGGCATTACAATGTAAAGGAGCTTGTTTTTAATGCCGGGCGCCTTATATACATCTTTTACTAAGGCTACTATTTCGCCAAAGTAGGCGTCCAGGAAACTATTTTTAATCAGCGGGCGACTGATGCCGTACTCAATAGGAATTTCCATTTCTTCGTTTTGGTAAGTGCCAAATACTTTATCCCAAATAGGCAGCAGGTTACAAAAATTGGTATCCATGTATTTTATATTACGGGCATGGTGTACCCGATGATGCGATGGCGTAAGCAAAATATTGTTTAAAAAGCCTAATCGGGCATCCTTCATTACGTTTTCGCCAATATGGATAAATGTTCCCCAAAATCCATCAATAAACATAATTACAAACAGCATGGTAGGGGTAACGCCCAACATGATGCAAACCGTGGTGCGTATAAAATCGGCGTAAGGCCCCTCTAAAAAGAAATGCGCGTTACTGATGGCCAGGTTCATGGTTTCGGGCGCGTGATGGGTGGAGTGAAGGCACCAGAACAACCTTACTTTATGACCGAAGTAATGGTACAGGAAATGGCCAAATTCCCAAACTATGTAACCATAAATAAACCAGTACCAGGTAAATGTAGTTTTAAAAAAAGCATGTTTTTCAAATAAACCTATGCACAGGAAAACCATGCCTATGGATATATACCGCCCGATAACAGAATTTAATACGAATGAAAAAAATGGTATTTTATAATGGATAACCTTAAAGCGTTTATAAAAGGCTGCCCGTATAATTTCAAGTGAGAGCAGGAACGGCAGGATTGGGAATAGCATCGCCCTGAAACCGTCGTAAGTAAGCAATTTGCCATAATCGCCAGATTTGATGATGTTCATCAAACTGTTCCAACTGCCCCAGCCAAAAAAGCCTTTAAAAAAATCAAGTATGGTATTCAAAAAATCCATTGTACAAAAATTTATAATTGGTATGAGTTAATAACGTATAATGTGTTAATGTATGTACATTATTAATTCATAAAATTAGAAAATTAAGATTAATAAACAAATAGGTCTGTATAGGTTATCAATGTAACAATATTATATAAAGGCTGAAAGCAGAATGCGCAAAGCCTTTGTTCTTGATGAAAGTAACCAGGTTGTTTGTAACTATTGTTGAATGGGGGGCAGGGGCGAGAACTAAAAGTTTGTTAATGACGTTACATTGAGGACAGGTGTGAAAGCTGCGAATCGTATTATATATTATTAGATAATCTAACAGAAAGTTTAGCTTTAAGCAACTCTTACAACCATTTTCATGAATTTCGATATAGATAGGCAAACACTAAATGATTTGGCAATATTTCAAAATAACAATTCCCGCCAATCTATATATAGCCTTTTCAACCAAACAAATACAATTGGTGGCAATGAAGCGTTGCATGATATGTTCAACAAGCCGCTTATCGATCCTGTTCACATACAGGAAAGGGTAGAAGTGTTTTTATATATTGAGGAACATGATATTAAAATTAGCTTAAATAGAAATGATTATGATTTTGTAGAGTTTTATTTAAAAAAGCATTACCATGCTAAACCATTTTCGGTTATAACCCGGTTTTTAGAAAAAATCATACATGCGTTTATTACTAATGATGATCATTATGTAATTCAAACCGGTATAGAAAATACGCTATCGATACTGGAAAGCTTAATAGATTACGCTGAAGCACTCAAGGGCGATCTGCCAAAAAAAATACAGGAATTCCGCTTAATTATTTTAAATACTTTCCAGCCCGAAGAATTTGTATGGCTAAAACAATTGATAAAGAAACCTAATCGCAGCCCGGCGGATATGGCGAAAGCGGACCACTTTTTCAGGCACCTTGCCCATGAAAGAATGAAGATTTTGTTGAATGTTGCTTACCAGTTAGATGTTTATCAATCCGTAAGTTTAAGTGGTAAGGCGCTTGGTTTTACATTTCCAGTAGTTAATGATACTAACGCAACGGGATTAACTATTAAGGGCTTATTCCACCCGTTTATTGCCAATCCTAAAAGTAACGACATTGAATTTAGTTCCGACAAAAATGTTTGTTTTATTACCGGTACTAATATGGCCGGAAAATCATCTCTGCTTAAATCAATTGGAATTGCTATCTATTTATCTCAAATAGGCTTTCCGGTGCCCGCGAAACACATGGTGACTTCCGCATTTAAAGGTCTGATTACAACCATAAACTTAGCGGATGATGTTGAACAGGGACATAGCCACTTTTATAAAGAAGTTTTGCGAGTTAAGCAAGTGGCTGAAAAATTAAATCAGTCAAAAGATGTTTTCGTCATTTTTGACGAACTGTTCAGGGGGACAAATGTTAAAGATGCCTATGATGCCTCTCTTGCTATAATTGCTGCCTTTGCAGAGGTAAAAAGCTGTTTTTTTGTAGTTTCTACACATATTGTTGAGGTTGCCCATGAATTATCATCCATTGAAAATATCAATTTCCGATATATGGAAACTGTTTTTGAAGATACGAACCCAGTAAATACCTATAAACTTAAAGAGGGTATTACAGAAGAGCGGTTAGGAATGTGGATTGTTAAAAATGAACGGATCCTGGAAATAATAAAAAGCTCTTTAAAACCATAACATTAGGTTAATAATTAAAACCAATCGTCCATTCAACTTTATTAGTAAAAGACGTTTATGAACCTTTATCAAAAGAAATGGCTGGATGTATTGCACAATACCCGGCTGCCGGGATGGAAAATTGAAGCACAGGGCGAAGATATTTTTATTGAAATGCCCCAGGTAACCGATCTGAAACTGATTCGGGATAATCTGCCAGAAACTTTGGCATTAATGTCATTGGATATTGATGTGCCAAAGGAGCGGTTAAAATTCATTATACACAACGGGCATGAGCAGTTTGATTACCTGTTAAACCCGGGCGATGCCGATCTTAATAAAGCTTAGGATTCAATTTTAGCTTTGGTAGATACGATAGTAACCAATAGCCCCATTAATGCTATCAGCACAAATGATGCTCTTAACGTGGCAACACCTGCTATAAAGCCAATAACCGGCGGACCAACAAAGAAGCCAAGGAAACCAATAGTAGATACCGCTGCCAAAGCAACGCCCGGCAACATCGTTTTTGATTTACCTGCAGCGCTATAAACCATTGGCACTACAGATGATACACCGGCACCAACCAGTAAAAAACCAATTATTGCTGTATAAATATAAGGGAAAACTACAGCTATTGTGAGGCCTGTAGCGGTTAACAGACCGCTTACCTGTAAGGTGCGTTTTAGGCCAAATTTATGGGCAAAGGCATCTGCCACAAAACGACCAATAGCCATGGTGAACATAAACGCTGTAAAGCCTATCCCTACCATGGTTGCGGGGGCAAGCACTATTTTTTTAAAGTAGATAACACTCCAGTCAAACATGGCCCCCTCACAAATCATGGAGCAAAAAGCAATCACTCCTAATTTAATCAGCGATTTATCGGGCATAACAAATACAGGCCCGGCGCTGGCTACTTTATCATCCTCTAAATAGCGGGCCGCTATGGCTACGCCGGCCGCAATAACAACCAGCATAAGCAAAAAATGATATAAGGGTGAAATATTATGAGCTATCATTAAAGAGCCTATCCCGCCGCCTGTAAACCCTGCCAGGCTCCATAAACCATGAAATGATGCCAGTATAGGGCGTTTATAAATCTTTTCGGTAGCTACGGCCTGGGTATTTACAGCTATGTTAACTGCGTTACTGCTAAAGCCGAAACAAATAAGGCAAATAATAAGCTGAAATGTATTTTGTGCCAAACCTAAAGTTACCAGCGCGATTGCATACACCAGCAATGCACTGATTAACAACCTTCGGCTGCCAATTTTAGTGATGATCCACCCGGAAAACGGCAGAGAACACATTAAACCAACAGGTAATGAAAACAGTACAGCACCTAAAGCGGCATCAGAGAGGCCCATGGTTTGCTGTACCGTAGCTATACGTGATGCCCAGCTTGAAAAGCTTAAACCAGCCATAAAAAACATGGCTCCCACAGCTATGCGGAGCGTTGTTTTGGAGTTTAAAACCGGGAGGGCGGGAGCGTCTATCATCTGTATTTTTATTATGCTAAGTGTAAAAAATACACTTAGTTGTATTAATGCAAATATAGTGCTTTAATTTATACTTTAAGTAAGCTAAATCGTTTTTGACTTTTGAATGGATTTTAAAACGAAATTACGTAATTGTACTGAAAATCAATAGTGTTAATTGCAATCTCCATTCGGCGAACATGATTCGCCTTCAATAACGGTTAGTGCTGGTTTGCTGTTTTCCAGTTGCCATTCGGCAAATGATTTCTCAATTGTTTCCTGGAAAACCGGCACAGCCTGCGCACCCGATACACCATACTTGTTATTCATCACAAAAAACGGAACCCCTCTTATGCCTAATTGTTGAGCCTCGGCAATATCATACTTTACGTTGTCAGCATAAGTATCACTTTCAAGTACCTGTTTTATTTCTTCGGCATTAAGGCCAATATTGGTTCCCAGTTGTATAAGGGTGTCGTTATCATCAATATTTAAGCCTTCGGTAAAGTAAGCTTTAAACAGGGTTTCTTCGGCCTTATCGCCAAGGTTATGTTTTTTGGCAAGGTGGCTAAAACGGTGAGCTTTGAAACTGTTAGCCACAACTGCCTTGTCGAAATCATAGGTAAGGCCAACTTCGGCAGCCATTTGGGTAACGTGGTTGTTCATTTGCTGCGCGTAGTCAAGTGTCCAGCCTTTGGCATCAGCCAGGTATTGACTAATATTGATGTTAGGGTCGGTTTTCATATCCGGGTTAAGCTGAAAGCTTTTCCACTCAATTTCCACCTGGTCTTTATGATCAAATTGTTCCAAAGCCTCTTCAAACCTGCGCTTGCCTATATAACAAAACGGGCACATTACGTCGCTCCAAATTTCTACTTTCATCGTATTCCTGTTTTAAGGATACACAAATCTAAAATAAGCAACCTGTTTCCCCGTAAGGGTAACGTAAAATTTGAAAATGGTAGGTTTTTAATTTTCCATAAACATTTGGATAGCTTGCTGTAAAACAATTGCTTTGCAAAGCTTAAATCCAATTCCTTTATGATGTCGAAAAAAATCCTTTTTATCTTGTTAGCTATTACCTGTGTCAACTACAAATCCATAGCACAACAAAAATCCAATCCTTTAAAAAACGACAATAATTTATTCAGCGCGGGGTTTGCTTCGGGTTTTATAGGTGGCTTATATGATAATTGGTACCCTTATAAAGAATTGGAAAAGCACGGCAATTTTGGCCTGGGTGCGCCCGGTCATCTTGATGGCGAACTGCTGTTGCTCAACGGAAAAATCTACCAAACGCAATCTACCGGCAAAACCACTTTGGTTGCCGATACCGGCAAATTGCCCTATGCGGTGGTGTGTTTTTTTAAGGCAAAAAAGGTGTACAAGCATGCTGGCGCGTTAAGCAAAACAGCGCTTTATAGTTACCTGGATAGTTTGCTGAGCAACCAGAATGGTATATACGCAATCCATATTACTGGTAAATTCAAATCGATTAAAACCAGGGCTTTCCCACCGGTTGAAAAGCCATACCTGCCTCTTGCCGCTATGCTGAACAGGCAGCATTTTTTTGAACATAGCGATATCACAGGCGATCTGGTGGGTTTTCGTATCCCTACCTTTATGGAAGGCGCGCACATCAGTGGGTATCATTTTCATTTTTTATCGGAGGATAAAACAGCAGGTGGCCACCTCGTTGATTTGAATATGGAAAACATCACCATTGAAATAGATACCCTCACCAATTACACCATGGATCTGCCACAGACAACGGATTTTAACAACTTCGATTTTAAAAAGGACCGTAAGGAAGAGATTAAGAGTGTGGAAAACGGAAAAAAGCAATAGTTTTAAAACGTGCGATTCTAATTATAAGGGATACAATTAGTTATAGGCTAAAAGTATAACTATACTTGTGTACCTGAATTATATCCATTCCTGATAATGAAAAAGAATATTTTCCTGTTTGCCTTATTTATGGTCACCGCGGCTTTTAGCCAGGGAAAGACGCCGATAGCCCTGGCTGTAGATACTAACGTGCAGCATAAAGAGGATCATAATAAAAAGGGTTACCGTTCTTTTGGCGGCCTGAAGTGGAAATTTGCCACAAAAGGTAAAATATTCTCATCGCCGGTTGTAGCTAATGGTATGGCGTATATAGGTAGCGAAGACCATAATTTATATGCCGTTGATGTAAAAACAGGGAAGCAAGTTTGGAAACTCACTACTGGTGGTGCCGTAAATTCATCGGCAGCAATAAATGGCGATAAGCTGTGTTTTGGCAGTTTTGATGGCTATTATTATACCTTAAATGCTAAAACTGGCAAACTTATCTGGAAGTTTAAAACTGGCGGCGAAAAGAAGGTTGGTGCAAAAGGATTATGGACCATGAAACCGCTGAATGAATATATGGATGATCTGTATGATTTTTTTCTGTCTTCGCCGGTATTTAGTGAAGCAAAAAATAATCCCACCGTATATTTTGGCAGCAGCGATGGTAAGCTTTATGCGTTGGATGGTAATACTGGTAAGTTGAAATGGGCTTATCAAACAAAAGGAATTATCCATACCAGTCCGTATTTATACCAGGGTAAGGTTTACTTTGGTAGTTGGGATACCTACCTGTACGCTTTGGATGCTGCAAGCGGTAAACTTGTATGGAAGTTTAAAACAGCCGATCAGCCGGGTTATCACCAGTTGGAGGGGATTCAGGCCTCGCCAATCTGCAATAATGGTTTTGTTTATTTTGGTTGCCGGGATAGCTATTTTTATGCGCTTAATGCCAATACAGGAAAGTTAAATTGGAAATATAATGCCAATGGCTCCTGGATACTTACCACCGCTGCTATAAAAAATGGCAAGGTTTATTTTACTACATCAGATACCTATTTGTTTGTTGCTGTTGATGCTTTAACCGGCAAACAGCAATTTAGCTATAAAGCCAACGGCTATTTATATTCCTCCCCGGTATTATGGGCAAATACAGCTTTCTTTGGCGATTTTACGGGAAAACTTTTTGCTGT
Source organism: Mucilaginibacter sp. (assembly GCF_025362475.1). Classification (GTDB taxonomy): domain Bacteria; phylum Bacteroidota; class Bacteroidia; order Sphingobacteriales; family Sphingobacteriaceae; genus Mucilaginibacter. Next base: position 25,221 of record NZ_JANYGH010000067.1, on the reverse strand, counting down.
AAATATTAAAACTGGCAAACTCTCCGGCGAATTTAAAACTGCAGGCCGTGATGCCTATGCCGCAAAAGTATTGAAGCAGGATACACTTAACTTTGAATTTGCGGCAAACGGTGTCGATAACTCGCTGTATAAGACGGCGGTTGATGTAATGGATAAATTATATTCGCTTGGCCCCATAGTGTCATCGCCGGTTATTCTTAATGGCGTAATTTATTTTGGCAGTGCCGATGGCAACCTGTATGCTATAAACTTAAAATAAATAAAGGGGGAGATCTGCCTTTAAAAATAATTATGCCCGATGTTGCGGATTATTTAAATTTTTAGATAAATTAGGGTCGATTATAAAGCCTTTATTAAATTTATTGATCGGTTGAGAAGCCGAGCCCCATTGTACTATTGATATGCCATACATACCATTAGATGATAACCTGCCCGGTATTACCGGTTTACTGAATTATAGACAAGATACGGCTTTGCCCATAAGGCAGCTTACCCAGATACTATTACGCGGTGAATCAACCCTTACCGAAGGTGAGCGCGAGCTGATAGCTACTGTTGTGAGCCATGGTAACCAATGCCGTTTTTGTACCAATGCCCATACCGCGGCGGCAGACGTGCTGTTGGGAGATACCGAAACTGCCGAAAAAGTAAAGAATGATCCCGATAACGCGCCCGTAAGCGAAAAAATGAAATACCTGCTGGAGATTGCCCGCCAAACACAGGTGAGCGGTAAAAATGTTACTGCCAACCTGGTTGAAAAGGCAAAGCAGGCAGGCGCAACCGATTTGGAACTGCATGATACCGTTTTAATTGCCGCGCTGTTTAGTCTTTATAATCGTTACGTTGACGGGCTGGCCAGCGTAACCCCAACTGAACCTGCTTTTTATAATCGCCTTGCAGGCATACTAAAAACAAATGGTTACCTGCCATCGGCCAACAGGTATGCCGCTTTAAATGCAGATTAAATGAAGAAATATATACACAGACCGGGAATATTTTGGATAGGGATAATTTTATTGGTAGTACCGGGTCTGGTGCATGCCTACCTCCTGATGCCTTTTCCGGGCAGTCAGGATCTGAATGCCATTACGGTATGCTATTACCTGGAAAAAATTGTGAATCCGCTGCGCCTCATCGGGGTTATATTTATTGTATGGTACCTGTTTAAATTTTATTCAAAAAATACAAAAAGAGGTCAGCTGGTTAAGGCCATTGTTCTGGTACTTTGCCTGGGTAGTTTTTATATTACCGACTATTTATACAAAGCCGAAACCATGTTTAAAGAAACCCAGTCGGCTAAATTTGCCAATGGGCTAACCAATAAAGTGCCACTTAATTACTTAGTAGTGGGTGTTGTAAACAACGGAGTGGCCAAAGCTTACCCGGTTATATATTTAGGCTATCACCATAAAGTACAGGATAATGTTGGGCCCGAACCAGTTTTGGTAACCTACTGTACTATGTGCCGCACGGGGCGGGTTTACAGCCCGGTAATAAATGGCAAAAGGCAAAACTTCAGGTTGGTAGGGGCAAGGCATTATAATGCTATTATTGAAGACGAAAGCACCAAAACATGGTGGTACCAGGCTACCGGTAAAGCGGCGGTCGGCCAACTAAAAGGGCAGCATTTACAGGAGTTGCCCTATGAGCAGTTAACCCTGGGCGCCTGGCTGGAAAAACATCCAACATCCATGATTATGCAGCCGGATAAATTGTATGCTGCTGATTATACCGACCTTAAAAACTATGATCGTGTACAATACATTGATAAAGACAGCACCTTAAAAAACAAAGATTCGCTGATCAGGAAAAGCTGGGTTATAGGGGTGATCATAAACGGGCAGGCTAAAGCTTATGACTGGCGTCATTTATTTCATAAACGTGTACTTAATGATGAGCTCAATAAAACATCTTTACTTGTAGGCATAGAAAAAGATAGTCTGAGTTACCATGTTTGGAACGCCAATTTAAATGGTAAAACACTTCATTTTGATTTGAATAAAGACGGACAACTTACCGATAAAGAAACTGCGTCTGTTTGGGATTGGGATGGCTTATGTACATCCGGTGCGCAAAAGGGTCAAAAACTAAGCAAGGTACAAGCCTACCAGGAATACTGGCACTCCTGGAAACATTTTCACCCGGCTACCACGTTTTGGAAAGAAGGCGAGGTTAAAGAAACCATTGCCGCTATTTATTGGACTTTCCCTTAAATAACAGCCACAATCTTGTCTACATCGCTATCATTCAGCAACTCACCATTATTGATGTTGGGATAGTATTTGTTAAGGATCTTCTGTATTAGCATATAGCTTTCCATAGATTGAATTGGTGGATTGGCCAGCTCGTTGATGATTGAGCCAATCATCTTCAATTTTTTAGCTTCGTATTGATTCAGCACAAAATCTGATGTCTTTTTTTTACGGCTTTGCGTAATCAATTCATCCAGTTTTTTGATCTCCTCGATCAGATCTATCAGCTTTAATACTTCCACTTTTTTCATCGGACCAAAATTAAACAAATAAACGAATGTGCATATGTGCAGATTTTAGATGTGCAGATTATTTTAATGTTACAATTTAAGTCAATTTAGTAATTCGTTCATCCTTAAGCTCGCTAACTAAAATGTAACAATTTATTTCTTTAGCCGTCTATAAAGCAATATGCTGCAGCTTCAAAAAGGTAAATACTTCGGGATCCAAAACAAGGCTATTCAACTGGATAATCTCATTATTACCGATACCGAATACACGCATGACCGTGTTGACTGGCATACACACCAAAATCCGTACTTTACTTTTTTACTTACCGGCAACATGCTGGAGACCAATAAAAAAGAGAGTTATGAATGCAGCGAAGGCACACTGCTGTTTCACAACTGGCAGGATGCACACTGCAATATCAAGCGCCCCGGCTATACCCGTGGTTTTCATATCGAGCTGGAAAAGGATTTCTTTGAAAGATATCAATTGCCGCTAAACCAAATGGAAGGCAGTGTAAAGCTGAATAACCCGGTTTTAAAGTTGTTGTTCCGCAGCATGTATTTGGAAACAAAGTATACCGGGGCGATAGAAATACTGGCTATCCGTGAATCGCTTTTTAAAGTTTTTGGTTTACTTGCCAATGTAAGGCAACAGGAAACAGCGCGGCAACCCGCATGGGTAAAAAAGATAAAAGAAGCACTAAACGACGCCGACACCAGCTTACTATCATGGGATGCTTTAGCCGCTCTTGCTCAAGTGCACCCGGTTCATTTATCGCGGCAGTTTCCTAAATATTTCCATACCACGGTTGGCGATTATCTTAAAAAATTAAGAATAGAGCAGGCTGCCGGTTTGCTGAGTAAAAAAGGAATGCCGCTAACGCAGATTGGCTATGAATGTGGCTTCGCCGATCAGAGCCATTTTATCCGCAGCTTCAAACAGGCTGTTGGGGTAACGCCCTTACAATACCGAAAAATAATTGAGGCACGTTAACAATGTGCTATTTTGCCTATCGCTAAGTGCTTACTATTGTGCCATAAATATATACCATGTTATTATTCAACTATTTTAAAAACAGCTTACCCGCAATAGTATTGATGCTGCTGATCAGCACTACTTGTTTTGGGCAGATTGGTATGAAGCCCTATGAAGGCCATTGGGAAGGTTTATTAACCCAGCCCCAAAACTTCGGTATAGTCGTAGCGGTAAAAAAACTTACTTTAGGCAACTATACGCTACAGTTAACTTCTTCCGGTAAATCGATCTACAAAAACTTTAAACTATCGGCCAATAATAATTTCGAGGTTAAGCTTGATAACAACCTGGCAGTTAAAGGCACCATAAGGGATAAGGAGGTTCGGCTGTTCATCCGTTCCGTTCAATGGAGTTACCACATGGTTTTAAAAGCAAAGGCAGCCGGCACCAACACCGGTAAATGGAACATTTTGTTTGTTCCCGATCTGAAACCTGAATTTTATATTGATGTTGAAAATACCGATTCAACTAAATACGAAGCATATATTTTCCTTGGCGATACCCGTTTTTCGGGCTTTGCAAGTGGCGGGTTAACCCTTAATGCTGATAGTGTTCATTTCAGGGATTATCGCAGCGGTTTAAAGTTTAATGGTAAGTTATTTAAGGATGTCATTACTTTACAGGCCGAAATTGCTGGTTTACCCATAACCACGGTTTCCTTACACCGCTCTGTTAAGGAATGGGATTTGGCAGGCAAAGCTCCTAGGTTGCCTTTTAACGGCAATATGCCTGTTGATATGAAAGATGGCTTGCCTGTTAACAGCCTGAAAGCAGCCGGTTTTGATGAAAGCTATTTAAAACTGATGGTGGATAGCATCAACGCAAATAAGATCACCAATACACATAGTGTGCTCATCAGCAGGAGTGGAAAGCTTGTTTATGAGCAGTATTTTAATGGGTTCGATGAAGGCGCAGTTCATGATCTGCGGTCGGCATCAAAAAGTATCTCATCTGCCATTGTGGGGATAGCTATGGATAAAGGCTTGCTGAAGGATACCGCCCAAAAGCTGTTGCAGTTTTTACCTGGTCAATATAAGCATGCTGCCGATGGTGATAAACGGAAACAGGCCATCAGCATAGGCAGCTTGCTCACGATGAGCTCGGGCCTGGATGCCATAGACTTTGGGATAGACAGGAAGTCGGCAGCATCAGAAGATGAATATCAAAACTCGGCAAACTGGCTGAAAACAGTGGTTGAGGCGCCGATGATCAACTATCCGGGTACGCATGCCAACTATAGTTCGGCCAATCCTTACCTGCTTGGGGTAATTGCAGATACCGTAGTGAAACAGCCGCTCGACTTGTTTATTGATCAAAATTTGTTTGAGCCATTAGGTATTAGCAACTATATTGTTTTTGATGATCCGCTTAACCGGCCATATTTTGGTGGCGGTATGCACCTGCGGCCACGGGATATGTTAAAGTTTGGTTTACTTTATGCTAATGGTGGTAAATGGAAAAATCAGCAGCTCATCAGCAAAAACTGGGTTGATGCCTCCTTCAAGAAGTACCTGGTGCTTGAAAATCATAACGAGAAAAATGAATATGGCTTTTTGTGGTGGCATTATCATTACAACGTTAATGGTAAAATTATTAACACTGTAGAGGCGCGTGGCGCGGGTGGGCAATATATATTTATAGTGCCTGAATACCAGTTGGTGGTGGTTATTACATCGGGCAATTTCAGGAACCGCAGGGTGTGGCAGCCCGAGAAGATTATGGAGAATTACATCCTGAAAGCAGTGGCGGCCCGGTAGGCTAAATGCTTTGATTATAACTTTTTAATAATTTTATGGTAACATATTATAATGAAAAACATCTTATCTTAGATATGAACAAATTTAAGTTATGAAAAGAAAATTATTTACAACTGCTTTATTACTAAGCTGCTTTATGGTATGCCTTGCAGCCATTGCTGATTTAAATGGAAAATGGTCTGGAAAGGCTGATATTGGCGGTACAGAGTATCCATTGCTTTACAATTTTAAGATTGATGGAGACAAATTAACGGGTACTGCGCTTACTCCCGATGGCGATGTGCCTTTAAACAATGGTAAAATAACCGGCGCTGATTTTTCATTCACCATAAGCACCAGCGGAATGGATATTCCACATACTGGTAAGTTTTATGGCGATTCAACAACTGTAGACCTGGAGGTTAGCGGTTCAAAAGTTCACTCGGTATTAAAACGGGTTGAAGATAAAAAGTAAGCAGCTTACTTTTTAAGATATGGAGTCGTGTTGAAACCAATTCAACATGACTTTTCTTTTTTACAGTACTACCAGTCTGTGTCAAATTTCACCCAATAGATATCATCCCAGCCGTTACCCGCGCTGTTCAGTAAGGTTTTTAATTGCGGGTAAGTTTTTGTTTTACCATCGGTCAATTCCTTATTTAACCGGCTGCTGGTGAACATTAAATATTTTTTATCCCAGGTAACAAAGGGGCAATAGTCAATGGCGGTTGAGTTAACGGGCACCGGCAAATGTTTCACCGGCAGCCAGTTTCCTGCTTTATCCTTGTGGCTAATGTAAAGGTCGCCCCGGCCTATATCATCAGGGCGGCCTTCAGAAGTAAGCAAAATAAATTGCTCATCAGGGTCGACGAAGGCATTAAACTCATCGTATTTGGTATTGATATCTTCGGGTAAACTCTCTGGTTTGGTATAGCCGCCAGGCATTGGTTTGCACACAACAATATCTTCGCTCCCTTTGCCATAATCAGCCTCAACCGTGAAATAAAGGTTGCCGCTGCGCGTGATGCTGGGGTAAAATTCATTTTTATTGGTGTTAACGTTGGGTCCTAAATTCTCGGGCGCGGCCCAGGTGCCATTTGAATTGCACTTAACCCGCCATATATCAAAGTCCTTTTTAGCGGCGCCATCTTTTAGCGGCCTGTCCGAAGAAAAATAAATATACATTCCGTCTGGGGAGAAAGCAGCCTCCAGATCCCTAAAACGACCGGAAAATGGGGCTACGAGGGGTTTGCTCCATTTGCCATTCTTTTTTGTAAGATACAGAATGGTACTGCTAACAAAACGTGGTTGTTGCAGGGTGTAAAAAATCTCGTCGCCTTTGGGCGAGATGGTAAAATCGCGGTTGCTAAGGCCATCGGTTAGAATACCTTTGGCAAAAAGAATCGGGAAATTTGCAGGTAAAGTTGCATCCGGGTAAGTTACCTGGGCAAAGGTTTTACAACAGCAGGTTATCAAAGCAATTATAAGGGTAAGTTTACGCATGGTGCTTACAATTTACATTATTTGAGGGTATATTTTGTAACATAGGCTACAAATAAACATCGAAGCTTGTAATCCTTATGATATTTTAAAACCCCATTATGAAGACACTCTTATTTTGTGCCGGCTTTTTTATGCTGTCCTTTTTTGATGCCCGCGCTCAGCAAAAATTTGATGCTTTTTCAGCCCGGTTTGTAAGCGGATATACCGCACTTAACCTGCCGCAGCCAGAGCTAAGCTATGTAAGCGGATTGGAACATATCGGCACAGAAACAGCCATACAGAAGCAAGAGGAGTTTTTTAAGTGGGCTGATACGGGTTTGTCAAACTTCAAAGTGGAAGCCTTAAGCCCATCGCAAAAGATAGATTACGAATTGATTAAATATGAATGTAAACTTAACCTGGAGCGGCTGGTATTGGAACAGGAATGGATCAAATATCGACCTGTAAAAATTTCAACAGGTGGTATTATTACCGTTCCTGACGGTAAAGCCTGGTATGCTTATTTGCTAAAACGATGGGTGAGCGCCGATGTAACGCCCGATGAGATCTATAAATTTGGACTGGGGGAGGTGAGCCGGGTGCAGCAGCATATTGAGTCGGTGCGGCAGCAGACCGGCTTAAGCGAGGATGCCTTTTACAAACACCTTAACGATCCTGAGTTTTTTGAGCGCGATCCCAAATTGGTTCAGCAAAGTTTTGAGCGCACCAGGGCCATCATCTACAGTAATTTACCCAAACTTTTTAACGATTTTGAGATACCTGATTTGAAAATTAAAGCAGGCGAGAGTAAGCAACTGGCACAAACGCCCGGTTACTATGATAATAACACTTTTTATTATAATCTTTTTGATAAGCCTTACAATAAACGCCAGTATGATTGGCTTTTTATACATGAGGCTGTACCGGGCCACCATTATCAATCCAGCATCGAAAGTAAAACCAAAACATCGGCAGTTCAGCAGCTTTTTTACTATATGGGCTTTGCCGAGGGCTGGGGCGCTTATGCCGAAGAACTGGGCAAGCAGTTAGGCGTTTACCAAACCCCTTATGATGAGTTAGGTAAATGGGAATGGGATATTGTGCGCTCGGTACGGGTGCCACTTGATGTTGGCCTAAACTATTACGGCTGGACTGATGAGCAGGCCCTTGCCTTTTGGAAAAAGAACATCCGCAACCAGGATGATATTGCCCTGCGCGAAATTGCCCGTATACGCCGCTGGCCTGCGCAGGTAGTTACCTACAAGTACGGCGCGCTGCTAATACTGCACTGGAAAGAGGAGTTGCAAAAAAAACAAGGCAGAGATTTTAATATCAAAGATTTTCACTCCCGTGTACAGGATCATGGTTCATTGCCTTTGTTTATGGTAAAGGAAAATGTGTTTAGGTAAGTTCCGGGCATCCCTCGTCCTTCAAAAAAATATGCTACATTGGAAGTATGATCATTGATTTTATTAAAAGCTGTTTTCTTTTAGAACTAAAGCCAACCTACAGCCTGAAGATTTTTATGTAGTTACCATTACTGTTGAATCGGTACTGGTTGAACATCCAAAATGGGGCAATGAATCAGTTTTATGGAAAGAAGTGCATACAATACTATTGATCAATACCAATGAAGGCCCCTGGTTACCGGATGTGTGGTTAACATTAGTGAGTAATAATAGCTGCTGCAGGATTCCGTTAGGAGCAAAGGGCTATGAGGAGGTTTATAATATCGTTTCTAAGTATGAGGGTTTCAACTTCGAGAACGCGGTAAAGTCAATGACATGTACTGATAATGCCGAGTTTTTGTTGTGGACAATAATAGCCCCACTTAAAAGTTGAAATTTGTGTTTTTTATAGTTGTGGGGGCTTAATGTGCTGGTAATTAATATTTTATTTTCATTTGATTGGAAAAAATGTTATTTTGGGATACCCAATCTGTCACGCTATGGAAAAAATAGGCATTCCTATAATAAAAATTCATAACTCCATTAGTTATCCTTAATCAGCTTTTCTTAAATAACAATTTTGTTTTGGATAAAAATAACCAAAACCAAAAGCTATTGCTATATATAACCGAACATGTCAACATCATATCCTAAACTTTAATTATGAAGTATTCAGCTATTACCCTCTTTATCTTTGTTTTTTTTACGGCTAACTTAAAAGCGCAACAAAAAGATACCGTAGTTACTCCTTCTACTGCCAAGGTATTTGGCGGTATTGGTCAGTACAACACCTTTAGTATCGGCGTTAACGTTGGTATTACAGACGGACTTGTTCCATTTACTATTAACACTACAAACAAATTTAAAGTTGATTTGGGTTATGGTGTTACCTTAAGGCAACAATTATCACACATTTTTAGCTTACAATTAGACTACTTAGGTGGTAAAGTTCACGGTATCGATAAAGCAGGAACTGAGAAATTTGGTATCACCGAGTATAAAACTTCTTTCAATTCAGGAGCTATCAGTGGTGTATTCAACATTGCAAGTGTGAGCTTCTTACACCGCAAAAACAGTGTTAACTTTTATACATCTGCCGGTTTAGGTTTAGATATGTATAAAATTAAGAGCAATACATCTGCTGGAGGCACTGTAAATACTTTACCATTCGGTGATAAAAACGTGAAAGAATTATTTGCTCCGGTAGGTGCAGGTGTTAAATTCAGACTATCTGACGCGTTAGCTTTAAACTTAGGTTACACTGTTAGCTTTGTACAAGGTTATGACTTTGCTGGTGTTCACACTTATCCTACTTTTAGCCACTACTCTTATACTTACGGTGGTTTAGAGTATACTTTTGGTCCTAAATCAAAACAAAACTTAGAGTGGGTAAACCCGGTTGCTCAAATGTATGATGAATTATACGATGCAGCTTTACGCCAGGAAGTTGAAGCTTTAAAAGGCCGTGTTACCAACGTAGAAACTGCGGTTAACGACCTGAAAAAAGATTCAGACGGTGACGGTGTTGCTGATCAGTTTGACAAATGCCCAGGTACTGCTGCCGGTAGCGTTGTTGATGGTTCTGGTTGCGTTATCGTATTCCCAGCTTCTCCTGTAGGTTCTATCGGCATCGATACACCGGATACGGGATCAGGCACACCGGGGGTAAATGGAGCACAGCAAAATTCTTTAACTAACGTTAAGTTAGAAGCTGATAAATATTTAAAATTGATATATAATTACTGGGGTAATAAAAAGCAGTTTACCAATGCCCAAAAACTTAGTAACATAGAGCGTTATAAAAAACTGGAAGCAGAAAAGGTTGATGCAGGCAATTGGTTTGGTTTAAGAGATTATAGACTCTCTTTTTATAATAAGCTAACTAAGAAATAAGTATGAAAAGGATAGTTGTATTTTTTTGTTTATTAACAATCTTAACTTCAAATATTGCCCAGGCGCAAACAAATGGACAACAGGAAACAGAAAGTGTTTTTGTGTCTACAAAAAAGGATACGACTAACTACAATACTCATAAATATGTAGATACAAAATATACGCTATTAAGCAATATTAAAAAATCGGAAGATTTAAAAATAGAAGAGGATAGGTATGGTATTAAACACGGACAAAAAGTATATGATTTTCAATATTATACGTCAATAATTATATTCGTGGTAGTTATATTTATAGTTTTAACGGGTTTGTATCTATCCTATAAGCAGTTTGAATTTACCCATGAAATGCTGAGAAATCAAACTGATGCTAAAAAAGCTATTATTATACAAGGGCCTGATGCCACTACCAAAATTACAGATGACACTACATCCCAGGAAACTAAAGCTGATATATCACTCTCCGGTTCCACTACCTTTGAGCTAAGTAAAGATGGTATCAAAATTAATTCGGCCGTTATAGGCTTAATTATATTAGCAATTTCAATTGCCTTTTTCTTCTTATATCTTGAATATGTATATCCTGTACATGTTATTAAATAAAATCAGCGAGTTCTGCTATTTGCGTACCTAATAATGGAATAAAAAATTTTGTTTTCGACGAATAAATATGGTTGAAATAGAAAAAAGCTCATCAAAAAAAAGATGTAAATCAGCGGTTTGTACTGTATGCCACACCAGTACAGGCCAAAGGATACACCGTAAGTTGTTAGTAAAATTGCTGTTGTTTTGGTTGCCGGTAAAAAGCTATCGCTGCAAAACCTGCCGTAAAGAATTCCTCGTGTTTGGGCGGTAAAATAGCAGATAGGGCCAGCAATACATTTACAACTTATCCTGGCGCGTGCGGCATCAATCCGTTTTACAACGTGCGGCATTTTTCGGTTGGGGTGATGCCATCATACAATGATAATTTGCAGACTGGTGATTGTTTGCCGGGGCGGCCAAATTTAATTAGTTATAAGTATTTTAAAATCCTATTTTTAGCGCCGCAAATAAAGGTACGTTAGTGCGCTTATTTGCGGTTAACAAAAATAGCAATGAAAGTTTTAAAATTTGGCGGTACATCGGTGGGTAGCCCCGCCCGTATGAAAAACCTGCTCGACATTATTAACCCTGCAGAAAGACAGATCATTGTGCTTTCGGCAGTATCAGGTACCACAAATAACCTGGTGGAGATTGGACAGGCTTATTTAACAGGAGATAAAAAGAAGGCCATTAACCTGATAACTTTACTGAAGGATAAATACGAGCTTTTTATACAGGAACTGTTTGCTAACCCCGAATATTTAACACAAGGCAAAGAAGTAATAGATTATCATTTTGCATTGCTTAGTAACCTGGCTAATGACCAGTTCACGGCCGTTGAAGAAAAATTAATACTGGCACAAGGTGAGCTACTATCCACCACGTTATATCACGTTTATTTAAAGGAGATTGGCATACCATCGGTATTGCTGCCTGCTTTGGATTTTATGAAGATAGATGAGGATAACGAGCCTATTGTTGATTACATAACCGAAAAAATTACTCCTTTATTAGATGAACACCCGGAGGTTAATTTATTTATTACCCAGGGATTTATTTGCCGCAACGCTTTTGGCGAAATTGATAACCTGCGCCGCGGCGGAAGCGATTATACCGCATCACTGATAGGTGCCGGCATCCGCAGCGAAGAGGTGCAGATATGGACAGATATTGATGGTATGCACAATAACGATCCGCGGATTGTAAAAGGTACGCAGCCCATTGCCCAGCTGTCATTTGATGAAGCTGCCGAGCTGGCTTATTTTGGAGCTAAGATATTACACCCGCAAAGCGTTTTCCCGGCACAAAAATATAAGATCCCGGTACGCTTGCTTAACACCATGGATCCGCAGGCTAAGGGTACCCTGATTACCAACACCAGCGAGAAGGATAAAATTAAATCTATTGCCGCCAAGGATGGTATTACAGCCATCAAAATCCAATCAAGCAGGATGTTGCTTGCACATGGTTTTTTAAGAAAGGTGTTTGAGGTTTTTGAGCGTTATAAAACGTCTATCGATATGATAACCACATCAGAGGTGGGCGTTTCATTAACTATTGATGATACTACATACCTGGGCGAGATTACCAGCGAACTTAATAAGTTTGGTTCTGTTGAGCTGGATGTAAACCATACCATTATTTGCGTGGTAGGTGATTTTGGCGCCGAAAAGCATGGTTATGCAGCAAGGGTGCTGGAGGCTGTGAAACATATACCGTTAAGGATGATATCATACGGTGGCAGTGATCATAACCTTTCATTACTGGTAAAAACCGATGATAAGGTAGAAACTCTGCGGAGCCTGCATAACCGGTTGTTTTAATTCGGATTTGGGATATTCGATTTCGGAGCCCGGATTTTTGACTTTTTAATTTTGATTTTTGACTCTCATAAAATGTTTAATACAGATACCATAAATAAATTTCAGCAATTAGATACCCCGTTTTATTATTACGATATGGGTGTTTTACGCCAAACTTTAGATGCCTGCCGCGATGCTTCGGCAAAGCATGGCTTCCATGTGCATTATGCCATGAAGGCCAATTTTAACCCTAAGGTTTTGGATATGATCCAGTCTTTTGGTTTTGGTGCCGACTGTGTGAGCGGTAACGAGGTAAAGGCGGCTATTGATCATGGCTTTGATAAAGGCAGGGTGGTTTTTGCCGGTGTAGGCAAATCTGACAGGGAAATTAACCTGGCGCTTGATGCCGATATTTTTTGCTTTAATGTAGAGTCGGTACAGGAGCTTGAGGTAATAAACGAGCTGGCTGCAGCCAAAGGTAAAAAGGCCAATGTGGCTATCCGTATCAACCCTAATGTGGATGCGCATACACACCATTTTATCACCACAGGCTTAGATGAAAATAAATTTGGGATCAATATATGGCAGCTGCCTGATGTGGCCACAGCATTGCGCAAATGTGCCAGCCTGCAGTTTTTAGGTATTCACTTCCATATCGGTTCACAAATTACTGATCTGGAAGTTTATAAAAGCCTTTGTACCCGCATCAATGAAATGCAGGATTGGTTTGAAGATCATGGTTTCCCGGTTAAGGTACTCAATACCGGTGGTGGATTAGGAGTTGATTACTATAGCCCCGATACTAATATTGCCGATTTTGAAAACTATTTCCAGGTATTTAAAAGCTTCCTGAATGTTAAGCCAGGCCAGGAAGTACACTTTGAGCTTGGCCGCGCGCTGGTTGCCCAAAGCGCGTCGCTGATATCGAGGGTATTGTATGTTAAAAACGGTAAAAAGAAAAACTTCCTGGTACTGGATGCCGGGATGACGGAACTGATTAGGCCGATGCTTTACCAGGCATATCATCAAATTGAGAATTTAAGTCAAAATAAAATACCGGCAACCGGCAACACGCAACCGGCAACTGATTTAAAATATGATGTAGTAGGGCCTATATGCGAAAGCACAGATTGTTTCCAGAAAGATGTTGACCTGCCAGTATCATTCCGTGGCGACCTGATAGCGGTACGCACAGCGGGTGCATATGGCGAGGTAATGGCATCTGGTTATAACCTGCGCGATAGGGTAGGAAGCGTTTATTCGGAGTAGGCTTTAAAACTTAAGACCTACCCTGAACTGCACATAGGTGCCACCTTCAACAACTGCAAAATATTGTTTAAACTGTACGAAATAAGAAAACGCGACATAGGTTGGCGTTTTATAGGTTACGTAATTGTTGTTGCTATTGTTGTAGATATTGTCGTTGCCAAATGTTTCGCCAACAAATACTCTGAAACCCATCTGGGTATCTGGTTTTCTGCCATGAAATACAATTTCGCTGGTTAAACCTCCCGTAAAAAGGTTGGTACGGGTATCTGTATAAAAATTGGGCTGGCCGGTTACAGCTTTCCTGAAATTGGCATAGTCGCCAAATTCATGACTGTAGACAGCTTCAAACCCAATTATCCTGAAATCTGTACGGCTATCGCTATTGATAAAAAAGTTGCCTGACAGGCGTCCACCAACAGCACCAAAAAACTTATTTTTAAAATAAAACGGGTCATTAGGCTGCAGGTCGCTATTGGCATAATTACCCAGGGAGGTAAATGCCCCATAAGCCAGGTTAAAGTTTTTAAAAGTATTGGCATGGCTTATATTAACCTGTCCGCTTGTAAGCTGGTCGTTAAGGTTGGGGCTAAAATCAAGCACCAGCGCACCCGAAATATAGGTAGCTGATTTTGCGCTATCCATTGACATGGGTTTGGGCATGTAGGCTATATCGCTATGGTGCAAAGCAGGGCCGTAAATATGGTCGCTACATGAGCTTAATAAGCCAAGGATGAGTAATGCAGGCAGGTAAAATTTTATGTTCATATATCAGGAAAGATTAGGTTTAAGGCTTACAGAATATAAACCTTAATCAATAATACGGTAAATCTGCCGGATATATAACAGGGGGATATAAATTAATCTATCAGCCCTGTAAAATAATCATCCTTAAAATCGGCCGAATAATGCAACACGTTGGTTAATCTTTCAAATTCATGCTGCTCATGCGTTGTGGTAATCACTATAGCCTTCATACCGGCATTGGCCGCCGCCTCAACGCCTTTGGGCACATCTTCAAACACAACACAATCATCGGGTATGGTATCTAAAAGTTGTGCGGCCTTTAAAAAGGTTTCGGGGTGCGGTTTGCTTAATACCACATCATCTGCACTTACAATTGCTTTAAAGTAATGCCTGATGTTAAGATTATCGAGCACATAATCAATATTGAAAGGGATAGCAGCCGAGCCTATGGCCATAGGGATACCTTTTTGATAGGCAGCTTCTAAAAATTCATGTAAACCGGGTAAAAGTGCCAGGTGTGGCAAAAACTCCTGCTGGTATTTTTCTTCTTTTTTGTAGGATAGATCGTTCATCTCTTCCGTGGTAAAACGATCGGGGCCAAACATCCTTACCAACACTTCGGGATTTTTACCATACATCTGCTTTTTTACTTCTTCCCAGGTGAAAGAGCCACCCAGTTGGTCATTTAAAAGTGTTTGCCAGGCTTTGGTATGATAGGGCATATCATTGATCATGGTACCATTAAGGTCGAATATAAAGGCCTTCATATATCTGTTTTTGATTTTGGCGCAAACTTACAATTTAATAAAACTAAAATTGAAGCAGACACGTATATATGCCATATACATGATAGGAATTTTACTTTAACTATATGTTGAAATACAGTTTTTAAAGATGTAGCTAAAATAATAAGGAGTGTGTTGTGGTTGCTTTTGTGCGATTATTACTTTTAGCAAGCCCGTTTGCCCAAAAGCTGATGGGCTTTTTTGTTTTAAAATTTATATGATGAGGTATAATAAATCCTGCAGACTAATTTGAAAATCTGAACGCGGGATATGCTTTGAAAATCAGTTAATTAGCTACTGTTGCTTTTTAAAAACGTTAAACAGCCAGGTTTTCAAATTGAATAATGACTTTTGGCTGTTAGGCTTTTTAGAAAATTTGCCTAAATTGGCGCCTTTAATAAATAAAATAATGCAAAAAGAAGGAACAGTAAAATTTTTTAATGAGACAAAAGGTTTTGGATTTATCACACCTACAAGCGGTGGTCAAGACATTTTTGTTCATTCAACAGGCCTAATCGATGAGATCCGTGAAAATGATAAAGTTGAATTTGAAGTAGAGAACGGCAGAAAAGGTTTAAATGCGGTAAATGTAAAAGTTATCTAAGTATAATATAATCATTAAGCATACCAGGCATTCACTTATAAGTGGATGCCTTTTTTATTGGGCATTGGTTTTAGTAACTGGCCGCCAGTTCTTTCGCCTGTTTTGTATTCACCTGGTATTATCTCTTTTACGCTGCTGCCAAAACTGGCATTGTTGTTGTTTGTAGTTAGGTAAGTTAAATCATATCTACAAAAACATATAAAAAATGAAAGATCAAGCAAAAATTATAGCCGCACTATTAGTTGGTGCCGCAGCGGGTGCTGCATTAGGTTTATTGTTGGCCCCGGAAAAAGGTGGTGAGCTGAGAGACGATATTGCCGATTATATAAACGACCTTTTGGATACTGCCAAAAATAAAGCACAATCAACAGCAAGCGACATTAAACAATATGGTAATGATGCTTACGAAAAGGCAAAAACAAAATTTACCGGCACCGTTAACGATCTTTATGATTCTAAAGATGATGCCATTGAATTTGTAAAATCAAATGCTAAAAATGCGGATGATAAGGTGCATGCAGCTGCAGAAAGTGCTGTTAATGATGCCAAAGCAAAAGTAAAAGGCACTGCCAATGATTGGAACAATTCTATACAGAACGCATAATATTTAGTACTATATATAAAAACAAAAAACCCGGCCATTTTGCCGGGTTTTTTGTTTTTACAAGTATTGTAAATTTATTTAACCTCTAAGGTATTGTCTTTTTCATTGGCATCCATAAACACGCCGCCATCTAATGTTATTGTTTTGATGGTTTTAGCGGTTTTAATATTTAACACAATCTGTTTCTGATCGTGTTCCCAAACAGCAGGTGTTTGGTGTAAGGTTTCGGTTGTACCATCTGCATAGGTAATTTTTGCATCAAACGGAATGGCAAAACCACCCACGTTTTTTATGTTTGCTGTATAGCCACCAGCAACTTTGTTTATCTTTTGCAAATTGAGATCAATATAATAGTTGGTGAAGAACCAGTTATTAAAAAACCAATCGAGGTTGCGACCAGATACATTGCTCATGGAGTTAAAATAATCCCAGGGAATAGGGTGTTTCCCATGCCAGCGATCCATATAACCATGTAGCGCTTTTTTAAACAGATTATCGCCCAGCATATCTTTCAACGCAAAATGGCTTAATGCCGGCTTGCCATAAGAGTTGTTACCGTAACCAGCCTTTAACTCGCTTGATGGGGTTATAATTGGCAAATCCTCTGCTGTTGAGGCATCATGGATCCATCTGTCTACCCTGAAATCTTTAAACAATTTGTCGGCTTTCTCGGCTCCTACTTCGTCTGTACCTATCAGGCGTTCAAAAGTGGTGGCCCAGCCTTCATCCATAAAGGCGTAGCGGCTTTCGTTAATACCCATGTAGAAGGGGAAATAAGTATGCGCTATTTCATGATCTTGCACAAAAGCAGCAAATTGTACATCATCCTGGTGACTATCATTTACCATCATAGGGTATTCCATATCGGCAAAACCCTGGAATGCGGTCATTTTAGGAAAAGGGTAGGGTACACCCGGCCAGTTATGTGATAACCAGCTTAATGAGTGACGCCCGGCTTGCACCGCGTGATGGAAATCGGCTGCACTATCCAGAAACGCTGCCTGCATGCTGGCCCTGCGGTGGGTAACATCATCAACAATAGCACTGGCAGCATCCCACACGTAATGATCGCTTATACCAACAGCCATATCGCTGATGTCATTAGCTTTCCATACCCATGAATTTTGATCTTTTTGTGCTGTAACGTTTTTCTTAGCCAGGTCTGCAGCAGTAGCCACATGTATGGTTGAGTCGCTGGTCATGGATGTTTCCAAACGTTTAGCGTATTCCGGCTGTAATACAGCATTAGGGTTTTGTAGAGTACCGGTTGCCCATACAATGTAATTTTTAGGGGCATTTACAGTAAGGGTATAATCATTAAAATCATTATAAAACTCCTGTCCATCTAAAAATGGAAGTCTGTCCCAGCCATTATAGTCATCATAAACAGATACTCTTGGGTAAAAATAAGCCAGGTAATAAGTGGTTTGGTCTATCATTCCCTCGCGTCCGCTTTCTAACGAGATCTGGAAATGCCAGTCAATATCTAACTTTACCTGCTCATGAGGCGCCAGTGGTTTGCTTAAAGTAACCCCCATGTTGGTTGATGCGCCTGCGCCATCTATTTTTGCAGCCACGCCATTAACTAAAAACTTATCAAACTGGATGCCGGGTGTTAAGTAATCTGCGCCAGCATCGCCAAAACGGGCAACGCCCGGTTTGTGTATATTCAGGATCAGCTTCATGTTGAGCCTTTTCAGCGTATCGGGGCTGTTGTTTTCATAGGTTATGGTTTCTGATCCTTTTATATTCCTGTCTGGCGGCAAAGCAGTAATGGTAATGTTGTAGGTGCCGTGGTTTTGCCAGTATTTTTTTCCCGGATTGCCATCTGCCTGTCGGGTGCCTTTATTGAAGGCTTTCTGGATATCGCGCGGCATATACAAATTTTGCGCCTGTACTTGTATAAGCGCGAAAAAGGATAAAGCAGTTAGCGTAATGGGTTTGATCATGTTCATTGTTTAAATAAATTCCTGTTGGATATTTGTAAAGATGCTTTTTAAAGTAAAAAGTTACAAAATAAATAAAAAATCAATATACCTACTTACTGGTCAGTTTTTGGTAACAAAATAGTAACAACTAATTTATTGGTCAAAAATGTTTTGTGATTACGGAAAATGTTTATTTTATTTGTTCAAGTTATTTTAATAGGGGTATTAAATAACTAATATTTAAGCCATCCGCTTTTTTGCGGATGGCTTTCTTTTTTAAGAAAAGGTTTGATAACCTATTAATCCTCTGATAAATATTCTTTGGAGATGATCATGAACAGGCGGTCATTATCTGTTGATTCATCCATGCACTCAGTAAGCAGCTGATTTACTTTATCGTATTTTAATAGTTTGGCTACCATCATCAGCATCCGGCATGATGTGATGTTTACGTGCTCCAATAATTGAATGTACATAATGATATCCAGATCGCTGAAAACAGTTATTGCCTGCTTTTCATCCAGGCAAAACTGGTCTTTAATGATAGCTTTTATAGGGTTGCAGTTTTTATCAGAAGGGATTTCGCCCATATAGGAATACACCTCGTCCATCCTGATTATTTGTTTTTTTACATCACCCCAAAATTCATTAATTGCAAGCTTTAAATTGCTGAATGATGCCAGGCTGATGATGTGGTCAAGGTTTTTATTGAGGTAACATTTGCTAAAGTATAACCGGTTAAGATTATGAATGAATACTTGCTTTAACTGGCCGGGCTCTAAAATTTTAATGGTATTATCGCTCATGATATCATAATTAATATTGTTAACAATAAGAGGTATCAATAAATTAGTGTATATAAAGTTATACTAAGAAAGCCTGTAAGTTTTATTTTGTTTTAATGTGTACGGATAAACTAACTTTGCTTCCTGATAAGTACAGTTATGAAATATAAATTAGGCGATTTTGTTCGGTTTGTTGATGAAAAAATGGAAGGGTTTGTAACCCGCATTATTGACGACCAGATGATTGGCGTTACCGGCGAGGACGAGTTTGAGATACCTGTGCTGGCCAGTAAAGTTACTACTGTACACGGTTATGAACCTGCCGGAACAAAAAAGAATACCGAAGCTGATGAAAAGCCAGTTGATTTATCGCAGTTTGATAAAAAAGGTATCTACGTTGGTGTTGTTGCCGATGCGAAAGCACAATCTGTAGTACATTTTCATTTGGTGAATACTACATCGTTCCAATTGCTGGCCGGGTTTAACACCGAAAAACAACAGGTATTTAAAGGCGAGTTTTCTGGAATTATAGCTCCAAAGTCATCAGCAATGATTTACTCAGCGCAATTGGCCGATCTGCAACTGTGGCCTGCATTTACATTTCATATTATTTATAGTACTAAACAAAATATTGAACCACCTGCGCCATTGGTAGTTAAAGAGAAATTTAAAGCGAAGGATTTTTCTTCAACAAAAAAGCAAGTGCCATTATTGAATCAGGCAGGTTGGGAGATACGGCTTGACGAGCCTGAATTGGTCCTGGACGCCCAAAAGCTAAAAGAAAGCTTTTTTAAACCTGCGGAAGAGAAGGTTGTTTTTGAAAAACCGGTGAGCGAGGTTGATCTGCATATAGAAAAACTACGTGACGACTACCAATTTTTGCAAAGCAGCGAAATACTGAGCATTCAGCTGGCTCATTTTCATAAAGCACTTGATGCGGCTATTGTACACCAATTACACGATATAACATTTATACACGGTGCTGGTAACGGCACTCTGCGCCACGAATTGCAAAAGGTGTTAAGTAAACATCCTAAAGTGCAAACTTTTATGGACGCAAGAAAAGAGAAGTTTGGCTACGGGGCGACTAAGGTAATGCTGAAGTAGAAATATTATACTGAGCAAAGCAGTCTTATAAAACAAGGCCTTGTTACCTGTTTTGTAAGATTGCTTTTTGCAATATTGCTACAACGCATCCGGATTTGGAATGAAATTCATAAACGCCTGGAATTTAGCATAGTAGTTTTGCATATTAAGCTGGTAATAATAGGCCCCCCGTTTGGAGCCCGCTTTATCCTTATCGGCCAGTTTAATAAGTAAGCCTGTTGCCAGTACACGCTTGCTAAAGTTACGTTTATCAATGGTGGTGTTAAAAACGCTCTCGTACAGGATCTGTAGTTGGGGGATAGTAAATTTGGTAGGTAAAAGTTCAAACAGAATAGGGTGCATGGCAGCCTTGTAACGGATACGCTTACGGGCTTGCTCCACCATTTCCTGTTGATCAAATATCAGTTTTGGCACCCGTTTAAGCTGAAACCATTCGGCATGATAGTCGGCACTTATCTGTGTTTCGTACTTGTGGATATCTATCAGGGCGAAATAGGCAACTGATACAGTGCGCTCCAGGGGATCGCGATTAGGGTCGCCATAAGTATATAATTGTTCAAGGTACACTCCTTCAAGCCCGGTTAACTGCTTTAAAATACGATTAGCAGCCTGGTCCAAACTTTCGTCATTCTGCACAAAACCACCCATTAAACTCCAGTTACCTTTTTCGGGCTGAAAGCCTCTTTTAATTAGTAATATTTTTAGAAGCTCCCCATCAAAGCCAAAAATTATGCAATCTACCGCTAATAATAACCTGGTTTGTTTAGAATACTTGAGCATTTTTTACTTTGAACTTTTGTAATAAAAACAAATATATAACAACATTTGGTATATGTGAACTAAATGGAAGTTGTAACTGCAATCTGATACATGGGGGGCAATAATTGAGAGGATTTGTAGTGTTGTAATAACAATTAAAGTAACCAGCATATTTTATTTAGCGAGCGGCAAAGTGTCAATTTTTAAATGTGCGGCACCCAACAAGCTGTGTTTAAATTTATCCTAACCTAAAACGTTTCGGTTTTGTTGCGGTTGTTGTTATTTTGAATGATCTTTAATTAATAAAATATAAAGTATCTTAGAATGATGTTTTCTTGGTATTTTAAAAAAATTGAAACTATTTAAGTCAAAAAATGGTTGCGATTTTAATACATTGAAAAGTTATTCAGGTTACATAAAAATATAACATCAGTACCAATTGGAAAATTTTACCCCCGAGATTCAGGCAGATATAGAAGCTGTAAATAATATTCCTGTAGTCGCCTCCATTTTAGAAGTAATATGCCGTACCACAGGTATGGGATTTTCTGCTGTTGCAAGGGTTACCGACGAAAAATGGATTTGCTGTGCCGTACGTGACGAGATTCAATTTGGACTTGTACCCGGAGGTGAGCTGGTATTGAAATCAACCATTTGCCATGAGATAAGGCAAAGCGGAGTGGGCGTAATTATTGATCACGTAGATAAGGACGAACGTTTTTATAATCATCATACGCCTGCCATGTATGGTTTTCAAAGCTATATTTCTTTGCCAATTATACTTAAAAACGGTGATTTTTTTGGTACGCTTTGCGCTATTGATCCCCGCCCGGTTGTTTTAAGTTCGCCCGAAATTGTTGGCATGTTTAAGTTGTTTGCGGAACTTATTGCTTTCCACCTGGATGCGATAGACAGGCTGGCGCTGAGTGAAATGAAATTAACTGAAGAACGCCAAATTGCCGAGTTACGCGAGCAGTTTATTGCCATATTGGGCCACGATTTGCTTAATCCGGTAAGCGCGGTACTTAATGTTGCCCAATTGTTGTTGCGTGTGCCAGCCGATGATCGTGTTAAACGTTTAGCCAACATTGTACAGGATTCTGCCTATCGCATGAAAGGCCTCATTGAAAATATATTGGACTTTGCACGCGGCAGGCTTGGTGAGGGGATCATACTTAATCGTAAAGATAACGAGCCGCTGGAAGAGATCCTCAACAATGTAATAACCGAATTGCGTATCATCTGGCCGGAAAGGGTTATCGTTGTCAATTTAAACCTTACGGATACTGTGAATTGCGATGGCAGGCGCATTGCCCAACTGTTTTCAAATATATTGGGTAATGCACTATCACATGGCAAAAACGATATGCCTGTTGTTGTTGAAGCATCAAGCAGCGCCAACGGTTTAACGTTATCCGTAACCAATAGTAGTAACAGGATCCCGGATGCGATGCAGGCGCGCCTGTTCCAGCCATTTTACCGTGGCGACGTTGAGCCGCACAAGGAGGGCCTTGGCTTGGGTTTGTATATCTCATCAGAAATTGCGCGGGCACACCGCGGCACACTAAGTGTATCGTCTGATGATGATAGCACCTGTTTTACTTTATGGCTCCCGCCTTGTTAATTGTTTCAAAAACAAAGTCTGCGCTTTTAAAACACGGCTTTTTATTCGCTCCTTAAACTCTTTACCGGGTTCATTAAGGCAGTTTTCACCGCCTGGAAACTTATGGTAGCAAAGGCAATAATTAGCGCTATCATTCCGGCAAATACAAAAACCTGCCAGCCTACATTTATTTTATAGGCAAAATCCTGCAGCCATTTGTACATAGCATACCACGCCAGCGGCGAGGCTATCACAATGGCTATCAGCACTAGTTTAATAAAATCGCGGGCCAGCAAGCCAACTATGCCACTTACGCTTGCTCCCAATACCTTGCGTACGCCAATTTCGCGGGTACGTACCTGTGCGGTATAGGCTGCCAATCCTAATAAGCCGAGGCAGGATATAAAAATGGCTATAGCGGCAAAATAGGTAAAGAGTTTGCCTTCCTGCTGCTCGCTCTGGTACATTTTGTTAAATATGTCATCCAGGAAGTTATAGGAAAATGGGTACTCTGCATTGTACTGCTTAAATACCTTTTGAGCCGCGTTGATAGCTTTTTGAGCGTCGCGACCGGTGGTTTTTATGTAAATGGTATTTAAATACCTGGGCTGGTAGTAAAACATAGCCGGGGCAATTTTTTCTTTCATGGATGCATAGTGAAAATCCTTCACAACACCTATGATAATACCTTTTACACCTTGCATGGTGAAGCGTTTGCCTACAGGGTTTTTAATTCCCATTTCTTTAATAGCAGCTTCGTTTAAAACATAGTGGGCGGTATCAGTAACCGAACCTGTAAATGTGGCGCCTTCTTTCATTTTCATTTTAAAGAACGATACCAGGTCTTTATCAACCACAATAGGGTGGATCATCATGTTTTGCTTGGGATCTTTCCCGTCCCAATCCAACCAGCCCGTAAAACCTTGAAACCTTACCACGTTTTGATTTGATCGGGTTACATCCAATACACCAGGTTGTTTTATCAGCTCGGCTTTTACAGCATCATAATGCTGGGTCATATCGCGCATCCAAAAACTGAGCACATTGGTTTTATCATACCCCAGGTTTTTTTGACGGATGTAATTGAGCTGCCCCGTAATGATCATAGTACCAATGATGAGCACTATTGAAAATACAAACTGCGTAACTACCAATATCTTGCGGAATAGCACATCGCCAATACCGGCCGAGATTTTGCCTTTTAATGCTTTTAATGGCTCAAAGGATGACAGCAGCAGAGCCGGGTAAATGCTTGATGCTGCCAAAGTGCCCGTAATGGCTCCCAGCAGAATGCCCCAGATATGATAATCGGCCAGGTTGAAAACCATTTCTTTATGAAGCAGGTTATTAAACATGGGCATCAAAATAAATATCAGCCCAATGGCCAGCAATGCAGCCAATGAAAACAGCAAGGTGGTTTCCACGATAAACTGCATGAACAGCTGTATTTTTTCTGCCCCGATGATCTTGCGCATGCTGATCTCTTTTGACCTGAGCATGGAGCGCGCGGTTGATAGGTTTACATAGTTGATGCAAGCGATAACCAGTATCAGCAAGGCTATAACGATGAAGATGCGCACTGTGGAGATACCCTTATCACTCATATCACCATTGTATAAATGCATTTTGGTTATGGGGAGTAACAGGTATTCGGCATCGGTATCGTCCGCTTTGTGGTTCAGGTGGATCTGCCTTATTTTGGTGGTAAGGCCTTTTAATGAGGCTCCCGGTTTAAGCTGCAGATAGGTGATGTAATTAAAAAAGCTGAAGTTGCTGCTCAGGTCGATTTTTCTGGTTAGCATATCTTTTATATGGAAACTCATCGGCATCAGCATATCATAGTTGATGCTGGAGTTTTTGGGGAAGTCGGCAATTATACCGCTTACAGTAAGATTGTTACCATCGGCAATAATTACTTTACCTATAGGGTCCTGATCCCCAAAGAATTTTTGGGCAGTTTTTTGGGTGATCACTACCGAGTTATCATCTGCAAATGGCTTGGCCGCGTTCCCTTTTATCAAGTGAAAATCAAACATCGAAAAAAAAGAGGGGTCGGTAAAAGCAGCATTCTCATCACCAAAAGCCTTATCCCTGTACTTGTACAGCGAAAAATTATTACTCGTAATGCGTACCGATTCTTTTACCTCGGGCAGTTGTTGCTTGGCCATTGGCCCGATAGGCGCTACACCAATGCTGTAGATCTGCCTGCTGGCACCTGTACCGCCAAACAGCTCAAGCCGGTAAATATCGGGTGCCTGCTTATGAAAGCCATCAAAACTCAACTCGTCCTGTACCCAAACCAGTATCAGGATGCCAATGGCCAAACCAAGGGTTAAACCCGCAATATTGATGATTGAATAAAACTTATTCTTGAGCAAATTGCGCCAGGCTGTTTTTATATAATTTCTTAACATAAGCGTATGGATGGATGTGCGGATTATAGATTACAGATGTGCAGATGGTTTTGGTGATTTTGTCGATTTTAAGAAGCTGTTTAAAAATAGAGAAAAAGATCGTCATTGCGAGGTACGAAGCAATCCCAAACTGTGCAGATCGGATTTGTAAAGCTA
>NZ_JANYGH010000050.1 GCF_025362475.1 Mucilaginibacter sp. | reverse complement strand
TGAAAGGTGAAAGGTGAAAGGTGAAAGGTGAAAGGTGAAAGGTGAAAGGTGAAAGGTGAAAGGTGAAAGGTGAAAGGTGAAAGGTGAAAGGTGAAAGGTGAAATAAATTGGGGAGGCAATTTAGCTTTTTGTCCTTAATCTTTCGTCTTTGCTCCTTAATCTTCTGGTCTTTGCTCCTCAATCTTCCAGTCTTTACTCTTTTGATGTAACTAATTTATTTTCAGTGCGTCTTTTGGTTATGGATCAGTATTTGTAAGTTTATATGAACTAACTTAACTTGTCATGCCAACTTTTAAATTATGGTTATTTGGTTCGCATAGGTGGTATCTAACACTTTATGTGCTTGCTGTAATTATGTTTATTTCGGCATGCGGAACTGTCAAGAAAACAGAGCGACCGGTAGTGAAACCGGATTTTAATAACACCGCAAATAATATCTATAATACTCAGAAGCTGTCTGAAAGGCAACAACACCATGTCATTGCAAGCGTAGCGCGGCAATCGCCAACTGCGCTGATTCGCCCTGTATAAAGCCTGCGATTGCTTTGTGCATATCTATGACGTGTTCGCGAAGAAACTTTTTGTCATCCTGAACGCAGTGAAGGATCTGTTATTCGCCATGCACAGTCTGCAAATAGATCCTTCGTTCCTCAGGATGACAAACTTTTCAAACGTCATTTTCCTTTCAGTGTCCGCCGGATAGTAAAACTTCCCATGACAAGTTGTTGAATCCCAGACTTACGAAGTTTTTAAAACTTCGTAAGTCTTTCGCCGCTTGTCATTTCCACCTTTAGAGTTTTTTGAATTTTCAAACTCGTGACGGTCTGTTTTTTTATTTTTAGATAGCAATAAGAATGTGGTAATTACAAACTACATTAAAAATGAATATTTTTGCATCGTTATGTCAAATCAAAAAGAAGAATACTCATTCTGGTCAAAGTATAAAAAGTTTGCAGGGAACGAAATTTTGCTCTACCTGGTTATGATTATAGGTATCATACTCGGCATCGTCATATTTAGTTATTTTTAATCAACGTAACATTGCTATTATCCGTTTCGCTGATGGCCTGGTAAAAATCCACAAACTCCTGGTACATATCTTTATTGTAAGTGCCATCAATTACCTGCAGCTTACGTTTATATATCAGCTGATCGCCAATTACAACGGCCGATACAGAGAATTTTCCAAAGGGCTTATCAATGGTTACACTTGCCGGTCGCATGTCAACATGGTAACCTTTAGGCAGGGTGTAACTAATTTCATCTTCATCAGTATAGCCCCTGTTAATATAAAAAGCGTTATGCCTGTTATGTACTTCCCGCGGCGCTCCGTCTGTACGGTTAATGGCATTAGCTAAAAAATCTATCTTACCGTTACTTGCAGATCCATAATCAGGCGCACTTAGCTTTATAATTTCTGTGGCTACAGGGTTAATACTTTTATCCTGTTTAAATTCAAATTTTTCAATCTCGAGGTTGTTTATCGGATATTCTTTTTGAAGGCTTTTCACCTGGTCTTTTGGCGCTTCCTGGATGATATATTCGCGGTTATCATACTGTGTGCCTTTAAAAGTAGTAAGCATATTCCCTGTTAACATACCATCTGCATCGATGATGAAGCTGGCTTTGCAATGTTGTACGTTATCCTGGGCTGTGTATTTAGGTGTGTGCAGCAGTTTACCGCCTTCGGGTGTGCAGGCTAATACATATCGGTCGTCGGTAAAATCACTTAAAAAACCAAAGGGAATTTGCTGGCTTGTGCATTCCAGAAAAGTGGTATCGTTTTTAAATGGCAGGCATAGTATAACATGGTCAAACTGGTTCATACTGGCAAAATCTTTTAATGGACCCTGCTTACGTGAACCCGATTTTACAATGCAATAATAGGAGTCAATATTAACGGCCTTAAGCAATGCCTGGGTATAGTTCACCAGTGCTTTACAGTCGCCGTAATTTTGCTGGTCTACATCGCTTGCCAAAAACGGCTGATAACCGCCAATGCCAACCTGTACACTTATGTAGTGTGTTTTGCCCTGCATGTATTCGTAAATCTTTTTGGCTTTCAATTTAGGATCGGTAATACCGTTAGTGATCTCCTTCATCCTCTCGTTTGTTGACATCGGGAGCGTTGTGCGGCTGGCCAGCAATTTATCATATATCCATTTACCCATCCCATTCCAATCATTAAATGACCCGGGTACACCCAGGTATTCAAATTTTTCGGGAGCTACTTTTACCCTACTCAAATATTTATCATGATTGGGGCTGTATGGCTCTTCCTTTATGGCTTTTAAATTGGTTAACTGCCATGTATAGGTATTTTCTCCCAGCTTGTTGGTACCTGTAACTACACCAACAGGTACATTTAACTCTTTATACCTGATCTTGAAATCGGGTTTACAGCTGAAAGTATAGGTGCTTTTTTGAACGGCTACTCCGGTTGATGAATTAGGTACCCAATCACTGAAATTGAGTGATTGCTTTGATTTTATATCATATTCATAGACCACAGTGTAGGGATAATCGGATACTGCCGGGTTAAAATGTTTAACCTTGGTATCATCAAAAAGTGTTGACCGGCTTACCGCGTCAACATCCTCAAAGTCGCTTTCAGAAAATTTACCTGTGGGCTTACCAAACTGGTTGTATACTATTCCTTTTATGCCTTTTATAATATTGGCTTTGTCATGAAACACAACTATTTCGGCTTCGTCAGCTCCATTTTTGTTTAATATGGTTATAGCCTGTTTTATATGATAAAAAGTATTATCAAGATCTTTCACCTCAATATTAAGTTCCTCATTACGCACAACTGCGCTGGCATAGGGTAACAAATCCTTTGGTATCAGTGATACATCATAATTTTCCTGTGCGCCGGCGCTTATGTTTAATGCCAGGAATGATAACAGCGTTACAAATACTTTCATTATTTTTTCTTGAAAACCATATCGGCTTTTTGGGTAAGGATGATCTTATTATAAAGCTCTTTTAAGTAAGGGTACTCCTCGGATGTGTAAATAGGTTTGGTAAACTTAGTGATGTTCGAGAACGTAAATGTATTGCCCATACTTTCAAAGCTGCTTGCATACATGCCTCCATTGCCCGGCATTTTAAAAGCTATTGACTGTGGCGGGGTTTCAACAGTATAAGCATCGGGCAGGTGCATATTTAGTATTAACCGGTTATCTGAGGCCATCCCCCAATCAACGGGGTAATCTCTTTCGGCAAGCTTAAATGGATTGGTAGTAATTTTATCCCATAAAAAAGGATTAAATACCAACCGGTTATGGTTCATGTTATCAAACGCGTCAATTTCAACTTCAAAGGTTTCTCCAAGCGGCATATCAAGGCTATCAAGGTTTGATATACTTGATTTAAGGATCTTGAGTTTGGGTAATTTTTCGTCCTGATTTTCAACATATTCATCAATCGAATTGAACTTTTTAATGGCCTTGCGTTTTAAGTAGCCATCATAACCAGAATAATAGTTGGATATGGTGCCTTTAAGCTTACCATTATCAAGCAAAGTAAGGTCCAGTGATTGTGTTGTTGACTCCTTCTGCAGTCCGCTTAATTCAATCCAGTACGATGGTTTATCTAAACTGATCACCCTGCCTTTATCATTTAGGCATTTGAGCGGTAGTAATCCAAATGATAGTAAGGGATCGGTGGCATCAAGCAGGTAACTTTTATCGCCAATATTAACTTTAGCTATTACGTAATTAAAATCATTAATTACCGGGTAAAGCATATTGATATTGCCATTATTACGGGTTGATAAAACTACTACTTCGGTGTTTATATCTGCCGCTCTTAGGGCAGCGGCAAGGGCCAGGTTAATATCGCCAATGGTACCGGTATGTGCTTCATATGCCTTTTTTATACCGTCGGGACTATAAATGGTGGTAAGATCATTCCATTTAAACCATTTTTGAAGGTAGGCGTAAATGGCTTTGGCTTTTTCCAGGTCATCTGTTTTTCCAGCTATTACAGCGGCAATCCTATCTTTCATTAGCTCCTTACGCTTAAACTGGGATCCGAAGTACTCATTGGTTTTAAGCTGATATTCAATATCTTTCCATGTTTTTGAAACAACAGTTTTTGCACTGGTGTAGGGGTTGGTCCATTCAACCTCATCAAAATATATAGCTGCCAAAAAGTTCTTGGGCGAGGTCATATGGTCCTCAATTACAAAAGCAGGGATATCTTTCATTTCGTACACTATTAACGAACAATCGCATTTGGCGCCGTGAGATGAAAAGCATTCCCGTTCAATCTCCGATGTATTGTTTGAAAGTTTTAAACTTCCGCGCAATATGGCATTAAACGTCCAGAATGCGGGGATATGTACCTCGTACTTTGACCGCGCCTTGGGTATAAAATCCTGAAAATCCCAATTTCTGAATTCGTCAAGGTAAGGTGATATAAGTTTATACCTGAAATCAATTACACAACCTGGCCGCAAAGCTGGTAAAGCAAACTTCACAGTACTTCGGTACTTATGATCCTTTACAGTATATACTTTTTTTGCATCAAATGGTGCACTGCGCATAAGGCCATCATCATCCTGGTAATAAGTAGTGCCAACTATTTCTTCAACTTCTTCTGTAGTTTCATTATTACCGCTATGTTGAATAGGTATCTCTATGGTGCCACTTTCAAGTCCTTTTTTATCAAAGATTTTGATCCGGGCATGATAATTGAAAATTAGTCTTACATGGTCGTCCCCGGTAATATCAATTCTGCTTTTACCAAACTCATTTAAAAATAAGGCATGGGCCGATGTATCTTTTGCGTATTTTTTTAGGCTAAGGTCTTCGGTGGTTACACTTTCTTCAAAATCCTGAGCGATTGCAAAGTGTTGAATACCAATAAATAAAATAGTAATAAGGAGTATTTTTTTCATACAATAATTGCGATAATTAGGATGGTTTTAATTTAATACATAAAACCGAATATTATTTAAATTAAAAAATTTATTCTGCTGATTCTTTTTAAGACATTTGCGACCTTTACAGTATTACTGATTTTTTACCATGAAACTAAAATTAAAACGTCCGCTTGCCTTTTTCGATCTTGAAACTACGGGCACCAATATAGGGGCCGACCGCATAGTTGAGATATCTGTTATTAAGCTGCAGCCTGATGGTAGCGAAGAAGTTAAAACGTGGCGCGTTAATCCTGGTATGCCTATTCCGTTGGAATCATCATTAGTGCATGGCATTTATGACGAGCATATACAGAACGAGCAGCAATTTGGCGCCCTGGGCCAGGCCATTGCCGAATTTATTGGCGATAGCGACCTTGCCGGCTACAATTCCAACAAGTTTGATATTCCTATGCTGATGGAAGAGTTTTTGCGTGCTAACGTTGCATTTACTTTGGATAATCGCCATTTTGTGGATGTGCAAAATATATTTCACCAGATGGAGCAGCGCACACTTAAAGCCGCTTACCAGTTTTATTGCGATAAAAAAATAGAGAACGCACACTCGGCCGAGGTTGATACCCGCGCCACCATGGAAGTATTGCTGGCGCAGATTGAGCGCTATGAAAATATGCAATGGGAAGATAAAAAAGGCAATATCACCGTTCCGGTTGTGGGCGATGTAGAGGCTTTGCATAAATTTACTAACTTAAGTAAGCCGGTTGATTTTGCCGGCCGCATGGTTTATAATGAGCAGGGCGAAGAAACCATCAACTTTGGCAAGCACAAAGGCAAAAGAGTAGAAGATGTATTAACTGCCGAGCCAAGCTATTATTCATGGATGATGCAGGGCGATTTTCCTTTATATACCAAACGCAAGCTGGAAGAAATTCACGCCCGTTGGAATGCTAAAAGAAATGCAGAACGCCAGGCAAAAAATGCTGCTCAACAGCCAAAGCCTGCCGAGCAAACCCAGGCTCCAAAGGCGGAAGCTCCCAAAACGGATTATCCTAAAAAAGAGTTTCACAAGCCCGATCATACCAAAACTCAATATCCACCCAAGCCATTTAAAAAGAAGGATGAACCTGCTCAGCCTGTAAATGATGATATGCTGGCCCAGCTGGCATTGAAATTTAAAAAAGGGTAGTGTTTAATTTAGATTTGAGATATGCAAAAAGCCCCATCAGGGGCTTTTTGCATTAATGAAATTGTACTTTCCTAAAAAGTCTCATATCTCCTTCAAAAAATCAATATTCCGCTTTAATCCGCCAAATTTGGTACGCTTTACTGCCGAGTTTTTAAATACCTTTTGAAAAACATCCTGGGTCATGTCCTGCCAGTCGGTGGCTTTTAAATTAAGCAAGTCGGGGTGGGGGGTAAATTCCGGTTCAGTGTTTAATACGGAGAAACGGTTCCAGGGGCATACATCCTGGCAAACATCACAACCAAACATCCAGTTATCCATTTTACCTTTAAACTCCGGTGGAATCTCGTTTTTAAGTTCGATGGTGAGGTAAGAGATACATCTGCTGCCATCAACTACATAAGGGCCTACAATGGCATCTGTTGGGCAGGCATCAATGCAATTGGTACAAGTACCACAATGATCCATAGTGGGAGCAATATCATATTCCAGTTCCAGATCGATGATCAATTCTGCCAAAAAAAAGAAAGAACCGGCCTTTTTGTTTAGCAGGTTGGAGTTTTTGCCTATCCAGCCCATGCCAGCCCGTTTGGCCCAGGCCTTATCCAATACCGGTGCCGAATCGACAAATACCCGGCCTCCAACTTCGCCAATCTTCTCGTTAATGAGCTGTAATAATTGTCTCAGTTTGTCTTTTATAACAGTATGGTAATCTATGCCATAGGCATATTTTGATATTTTGGGCGCTAACGGATCGGTTTGTTTGTTATCTGTGTAATAGTTAATACCCAATGAGATCACAGATTTTGCACCATCCACCAACAGCCGCGGATCAAGGCGTTTGTCGAAATGATTTTCCATGTATTGCATTTCGCCATGCATGTTTTTTTTTAACCATGATTCTAACCGGGGGGCTTCTTCTTCAAGAAACTCTGCTTTGGATATACCGCAAAACAAAAAACCAAGCTTTTGGGCTTCGTCTTTAATCAACTGGCTATATAGCGTTCTGTTTTGCATATCTGCCACAAAGATACTATAAATTGAAAGTCAAAAAATAGACGTGTTCTCAGGGGATTTCAACTTAAAATGATAATATAAGTGTTAAAATGACGTTTTTGTTAATTAATGGTGTGGTTTTTGTAACTATTGATAAAATATACCGTATGTAAATGCTTAAGCACTTAAATTTCCTGCCAAAACATATCTTAGGTTTACACGCTGTTGGAGAAATCACAAATACCGATTATGAAGATGCGTTGAAACCTTTGATCCATGATCATATTAAAGAAAATGGTAAAATAAATTTTCTATTGGTATTGGAAACTCATATAAAAAATTTTGATGCAGGGGCATGGTGCGGCAATATAAGTATTGGCCTTAAGTACTTTACCAAGTGGAACAAGTTGGCAATCGTGACAGATCAGCGCGGCGTGCGGGAGTTTAGCCACCTGTTTAAGTATATATTACCAGGTAAATATAAAGGCTATTCTATAGATGAGCTGGACGAAGCTGTTAAGTGGATAGCGGAAAAATGATCAAAGAGCAAGCTGCTAATCATCAGCCTGCATGAAACACCAGAAAGTGTTTTTTTTGCTAAAAAATCAAAGTGCCATCATTATCAATAAAGCATTTGATTAATATTCTGCAGCCAATAGGTTCGTTGTTTAAGGTTGCGGGGATAAATGTTCTATCCTCATCATTCAGGGCATCAATGTTTACATTAAAAGTTTTGGAATAGTTGCCACTGTATATGCTTACCTTAAAATAAGCCAGCCGACCGCCCGGGCTAACCAGCAATTCAACCACGGCAATGGAAACATCCCTATTAATATCCATTAGGTTTGCCGGTAATTTAAATAGTTTTAAATAAGGGAGGTATCCATAGTATCTTCCGCCTGGTTTAATGGGTTTAGTGGTGCGGTCGGTATCGGTAAGTTGTTTATCTACAAAATAACGAAGGTTTGAAGTAGTGTCTTCCGGGGCCTCGTACAAGAGATCCTTTTTAGTGTAATCGTAATTTTGCAGCAAATGGCCGTTTGGGTCATAAAAATGCCACACACCAGTTTTTATATCTTTATCAAACTGACCGCTCGCTATAGCGATTGATTTGTTATACACGGCCTGGTACAAACCCTGCCTTGTACTTTTGTCGCTTTTTAGCACATGCAGTTTTTCTGTAATATGATCGTTAATTTTATGGCTCCGCTCAACAGTTTCCTGTGAGTAGGCGCTGTTTATACAAAATAGGGAGACAATTAACAGGATAATAGTTTTCAATTGTGATATTGATTTTGGGTAAATATAAAACAGGTTGCCATTAATATCAACCATTTGAAGATAATTGGGTTTGGTTATTGACTATTTAAGTTTGCTAAAGTTTAATCTGTTTTAACTATGTAATACTAATGTTGCATTAATAGCATGGGATGCTTAAACTTGTAAGCACAATTTTTATCACATGACAGCTCTTACAGATCAATCCGATTATAAAACGGTAAGCTTTTCTGAAACTACCATCACGGAACTGATGATCCCCTCTTATTCTAATTTTGGCGGAAAAATCCACGGGGGTATTCTGCTGTCGCTGATGGATAAAGTGGCCTATGTTTGCGCTGCTAAACATGCGGGTAATTATTGTGTAACAGCATCTATTGATACGGTTGATTTTTTGCACCCTGTTGAGGTGGGCGAGCTGGTATCATTAATGGCTTCGGTTAACTACGTTGGTAACACATCGTTGGTAGTGGGGATCAGGGTTATATCAGAAAACATCAAGAACAACTCTGTAAAGCATACAAATACCAGCTATTTTACCATGGTAGCTAAGGATGATGCTAACAAGCCGGCCAAAGTTCCGGGATTGATATTGGAACATCGCGAGCAGGTAAGGCGATTTATAGAGGCACGCCGCCGTAAAGAAATCAAGCAGAGTTATATGAAAGAAGTTGAGCAAATACAAATGCCTGATAATTATGAGCATTGCATTCAGCTGCTTGTGGGCGAAAGATGCTTAGTGGCTGGGTAACGTCTTTAAGTTATCCGCTAATTTGCAGCAAGTTTTGGGTAACGCCATATTAATAAATTAAGAACTAAGGTTTCCCAACTCCTGTATAAATGAGGCAAATTATTGGCCAGTTATTATTATTGTTACTGTTACCAGGCGGCGTAACTTATGCCCAAAACAAAGTTTCTAAGGTACAACCTGTTAATGCCGCGGCAGAAAGAGCTGGTATTGATAAGTTAAATATAGCAGCAGATGAACTTTATGTAAGTAATCCTGATTCTGCACGCCGCATGGCCGAAAAGGCGCTGCTCCGCTCTGAAAAAATAAAATACAATTATGGTATAGGGTATGGGTTTTTAAACCTGGGGCACGTTTATTGGGCACAGTCTTATTATCCTATAAGTTTATTCTACTTAAAATCTGCCTTGACATATATTCCGCAGGATAAGCCACTCATATTGGCCGAATGCTACAATTCTCTGGGCCGCACTTACCTCGAACTTAAAAATTATAAAGAAGCTAAAAGCAATGTCGATATCTCGGCAAAATATGCTGGTAAGGATGCGCTAATGCTAGGTGAGTTTTATAGCGAACAAGCACTGATTCTGATCAGGATGCAGGATTACAATAATGCAATACCTGCCAGTATGCAGGCATTAACCTATTTTAAGCAGGCTAAAGATGATGGTAATATCAGCATTGTTTATACCCGTCTTGGTTCCATCCATCACTATAAAAAAAACTACCCCAAAGCCATTGCTTACGCGGATACCGCTGTTAGGATGAGTTTTAAAACCGGCAATAAGCGCCTGCGTGCAAAAACCTCCATTGAATTTGCTGTGCTTTATAATGAGCTTAAACAATACGATAAAGCTATAGGGTATGCACAAAAAGGAGCAAGGTTATCTGATAGTTTGGGTTTGATGGAGGGCATATCATCAGCTTACAAAGCAATGGTGGTTAGTTTTGAGCAAAAGCATGATCTTTTAAATGCGCTGACTTATCAAAAGAAATACAGCGCGGCATTGGATAGCTTAAATGTGTACAATAAAAGACATAATACCGAGCTCATACAAAACTACTTTACGTTTAATGCCAGACTGAACGAGATAGCCGCTATTGAACGAAAGGGTAAGGAGGCAAAAGAAAAAATTCATTTTCAAACTATCATCATCATAACACTGGCAATTTCGCTATTGGTAGTGCTTATTGCTTTATATATCACTTACTACAGTTATAATCAAAAGAAGTTACTGAGCAAATCGCTGTGCAGGCAGCAGGAGGCCCTCATAATTCAGAAAAACCTGATAGAAGAGCAAGCCCTAAACTTGGCTGCCGTAAATAAACTAAAAGATAAGCTACTGGCAGTTATAGGGCATGATCTGCGCACACCTTTTGCCAACCTGCGTAATATAATGGGTCTATTTGAAGATGATGATTTAAACCTGGAAGACATGCATGGTTTGATGAAGAAAATGGAACCTGTAATAAAAGGGGCCGAGCTCACCTTATCCAATTTATTGGAATGGGCCGGCAGCCAGATCAGGGGCATCAATATAAGCCCATCAGCTATTAATATTTATGCGATAGGCCAGGAGATGGCGCAAATTTATAGTTACCAGCTGCTTCAAAAAAATATCGAGTTTCAAAACGTGGCTATCACAGGCAATTTTGTAAAGGCCGATGAAAAGCATATTAAGGTGGTAATTGGGAACCTTATAAGCAATGCTATAAAGTTTACAGATGATAATGGCACTGTTAGCTTAAGCAGCCGTATTGATAAAAATGAACTTATTATCAATATAAACGATACAGGCAAGGGTATTGCCCATGAACAGCAGCTCAAATTATTTGGTTTTAATTCGCACTTTACCGAGAACGGTACCATGGGAGAAGTAGGTACAGGTATTGGCCTGTTTTTATGTAAGGAATTGGTTGAGTTTAATGGCGGTCGGCTATGGGTAACATCAGAGGTAAATAAAGGAAGCACCTTTAGTTTTAGCCTTCCGTTGGCTGGCTAAACAAAAATTATTCCTTTTTTTATTATCTAATTAACATGTTATTGTATCTTAAATAGTAAGTAATACGTATAAAAACTAAAATATATACTTGCTGATAAGTAATTTAATTATTCCGAAAACGTTTTAAGTTTATTGGTGGATTTGGCAAACTCATCTATATCTTTATAAAATGATGAGAA
This sequence comes from Mucilaginibacter sp., assembly GCF_025362475.1. Classification (GTDB taxonomy): domain Bacteria; phylum Bacteroidota; class Bacteroidia; order Sphingobacteriales; family Sphingobacteriaceae; genus Mucilaginibacter. The sequence continues at coordinate 72,958 of NZ_JANYGH010000050.1, read as the reverse complement.
TAGTAGTTTTTTACTATCTTGTGACAATCTAATTAACGCCCGATCAATTTAAACTAAACTCCCCTTTTTTTTAATGGCTTTCTTAAACACTGTGCTCGAACCACCTTCGTATGGTTGGACTGATAAGGATGGTAACCTTTCAAAACCTACGAATGCTACAATCGTAAAAGAATTTTTTTCCAGGCTTAATGTATTTGCTGATAAAAAAAACTGGCTTTCATTTTTAAGCTGGTTCCTGGTGCTTTGCCTGGCGCCAATCCTGTTTTTATTCATTTTTAAATATTTTAGTATAACAGGGCTTATTGTAGCTTTTGTTTACAGCATGATCATTATGGGTACCCATGGTACCATATGGCACCACAGGTATTGTACGCACAGTGCTTATACATTCCGCAATAATTTTTGGCGTTTTTTTACGCAAAATCTTACGCTTAAAATTATTCCTGAGGAGATCTATGCAGTATCGCACCACGTGCATCATGCTTTATCTGATCAGCCGGGCGACCCGTACAATGCACAGGGTGGTTTTCTATATTGCTTTTTGGCCGATGTAAATCACCAGCCCATAGCGCGCAACATGAACGAGGCCAGCTACAAAAAATGCGTTAATTTAATGAAGCACGTTGGTGTTACACCAAATACCTACAAACAATATCAAAAGTGGGGTACCATTGCCAATCCGTACCGTACCATAGCAGGTATCATTCTTAATTGGGGATTCTGGTTCGGGGCATTTTACCTGTTGGGCGGTTTCCCGCTGGCTTGTGCCGTATTTGGTTCGGCTGGTGTGTGGGCTGTTGGTGTACGTACATTTAATTATGAAGGTCATGGTAAAGGAGAAGATAAACGCAGGGATGGTGTTGACCATAACCGGGAGGATATGTCAATAAACCAATTGTGGCCTGGCTACGTTGCCGGCGAATGGCACAATAACCACCACCTTTATCCAAAAAGCGCCCGCTCCGGCTTCAAACCTCATCAGTTTGATCTGGCCTGGTGTTATATCAAGTTAATGAGTATGTTGGGTGCTGTAAGTTCATACCGTGACTCAAAAAAAGAATTTTTATTAACCTATTTTCCTAAAACGCCCGTTGTGCAAATAACGGCGGTTAAGTATGCCGAAGTAAAGCCCGTGATGGTGAGAGCGAAGTAAAAAAGACATCATGCAGGTTACTTGTTAGCTATTCTGATAGTTTGCAAACAATAACACTCTGCTGATGAGGATTGATGAAAGTTCAACATAAAAATTGGATGAATAGAAAAGGAGCGACACTTAAAAGGTTGCTCCTTTTTTGTTCCATAAGGGCATAAATGTTAAAATAGTATTATTTTAATTACAAACCGAATTTATATCTTAGTAAACCCAATTATAGTGTAACTTAAACACCAAAAACCAATGCGTATTAAAATATTCTGTTTATCAGTTTGCTTGTTGTGCTTTGTGCTTTTTAATAAAAGAGTAAAAGCACAGGGTTTAGGTATCTTTGATAGCCAAACCGATGTGGGTACAATTAAACACAAGGGCGGCGCCCAATATGATGCCAAATTGCAGCAATATGAGCTGAGCGGTTCAGGATCAAATATATGGGCTACCCGCGATGATTTTCATTTTGTATGGAAACGCATAAAAGGCGATTTTATACTTCGCACCAATGCCGCGTTTATAGGTAAAGGGGTGGAGTTACACCGCAAGGTTGGTTTGATGATCCGTACATCGCTCGATTCTAATTCAAAACATATCAACGCTGTGGTACATGGCGATGGGTTAACCTCGCTGCAATACCGTAAAACCATTAGTGGTATTACCGAAGAAAAAAAAGCAAGTATTACCGCCGCCGATGTTATCCAGCTGGAACGTAAAGGAAATGTTTATACCATGTCGGTAGCGCGCAAAGGTGATCTGTTTGTTACCGAAGAGGTAAGCGACCTTGATCTGGGCGATGATGTTTATGTTGGTATCTTCATTTGCTCGCACAATGCGGATGTTACTGAAAAAGCCACTTTCAGTAATGTACGGATAGTTACGCCGGCGCCGGCATCATTGGTGCCCTATAAACAATATCTTGGCAGCAGTATCGAAATACTTAATATCGCTACTCAAAACAGCACCGTTATTTATCAATCGCCACGCTCACTACAGGCGCCCAATTGGATGAAAGATGGTAAATCGCTTATCTATAACAGCGAGGGTTCGCTATATAAATATGATCTTAAAACTAACAAGCCTGCCGTTTTAAATACCAACCCTGCAAAAAATAACAATAACGATCATGTGCTTTCTTTTGATGGCAAAATGTTAGTTATTAGCAGTGGCGATGGCGGCCCATCGATAGGATATACAGTGCCTTCATCATCAGGAGGAACCGCTAAAAGAGTGACTGCATTGGGCCTTGGTGCAAGCTATATGCATGGCTGGTCGCCCGATGGTAAGTATCTTGTATTTTGCGGCGAGCGTAATAAAGAGTTTGATGTATACCGCGTACCTTCCGGCGGTGGCCCCGAAGAAAGGCTGACAACAACTACAGGTTTAGATGATGGTCCGGAGTATACCCCCGATGGCAAATACATCTACTTTAACTCGGTACGTAGTGGCTTAATGCAGGTTTGGCGTATGAAAGCCGACGGCAGTGAGCAAACACAGATAACTAATGATGATTATAACAACTGGTTTCCGCATGTATCGCCAGATGGTAAATGGATAGTTTATATAACTTTCTTTAAAAATGAAGTTGCACCAAGCGATCATCCTTTTTATAAACACGTATTTCTTAGATTGATGCCGATAGATGGCGGCCCCTCAAAAGTGGTAGCCTATTTATATGGCGGGCAGGGTACTATCAATACGCCCTCATGGTCGCCTGATAGTAAGCATATTGCTTTTGTGAGTAACTCAAACCTGTTGTTCCCGGTATTCCCGATAGAAAAGTAAGATGTATATTAGGTTCGGGTTGCGGGTTACGAGGTTCGCGCAATTGAAACCAAATCACGAACCTCACAACACGCAACACAAATCACGCAACACGAATCACGAACCAAAATAAATCAATATGCAAACCACACGCAGATCATTTTTAAAAACCGGCGCTTTAGCAGTTGCGGGCGCGGCCTTATTACCTGATAGCCTATTTGCCGCAGAAAAGAAACTTCAAAGGGTAGGTGTGCAGCTATACAGCGTGCGCGATGCGATGAAAGTTGATCCGAAGGGGACGCTCAAAAAAATTGCCGATGCAGGCTACTACCACGTAGAGCATGCCAACTATATCGATCGTAAGTTTTATGGCTATACTGCAAAGGAATTTAAAAAGATACTGGAAGACCTGGCGCTTAAAATGCCCAGTGGTCATACTGTAATGACAGCCCAGCATTGGGATGATTCAAAAAAGGACTTTACCGATGCATGGAAATATACTGTGGAAGATGCTGCCACCATGGGACAGAAATTTGTGATCAGCCCATGGCTTGATGAAAAGGTAAGGACCGATACTGATGCCCTGAAACGTGCCATGGAGCAGTTTAATAAGTGCGGCGAATTATGTCAAAAATCTTCAATGAAATTTGGTTACCATAACCATAACTTCGAGATCAGCACCAAAGTTGGCGATATTACCCTTTATGATTATATCATCCAGAATACTGACCCCGCTTTGGTAGCCCAGCAAATAGATATTGGTAACATGCTGAGCACCGGTGGTCATGCGCTCGATTTTATTAATAAATACCCCGGTCGTTTTGAATCAATGCACGTGAAAGACGAGATAAAGGTTCCCGTGCATGATGGGGACGATACCGAAAGCACCATTTTAGGTGCAGGGATATTACCTGTTAAAGAAATAGTAAAAGCAGCCAGTAAAAAGGGCGGAACTTCACTTTTTATCATTGAGCAGGAAGCATACCAGGGCAAAGATCCGGTTGATTGTGTAAAAATTGATTTACAAATCATGAAAAAATGGGGTTATTAATAGTAAAGAAGTAAATTAACCAAAGATTTAATTTTTGCCTCCGTTACTTTTAAAATGAAAATTATTAAGTTTGACAATCGTTTATAAACCCAAGCAAACTGATGAGTTAAATTAATCTGTAAACACCACAGGTAATTTAATTAGTGTTGCTAAAACAATTTACTAAATATGCACAGGCGTACCGTCATCAAAAATCTGGCTTTAATTATTGGGGGTGCTGCTTTATTACCTGCCTGTATGCAGGAAAAAGGTAAAGCATCCATCGCCCTTAAAAATGTTGAAATCAGTGCGGATCAGGAAAAGCTGATAGGTGATATGGCCGAAACCATTATCCCTAAAACAAACACGCCCGGTGCAAAAGATTTAAACCTGCATTTATTTGTACTGAAGATGCTTGATGATTGTTATAAAAAAGCTGATCAGCAAGCGTTTATAAGCGGTATGGCGCAGTTTACAGATGCTGTTAAAAAGAAATACGATAACTCATTTGCCGGGCTGAGTGTTAAGCAGCGCGAAGAAATGCTTTTGAGTATTGAAAAAGATAAAGACCCTAAAAGTATTTCTATATCTGCAGAATTAAAAACGTTTTATGGTATAGTAAAGGGGCAAACCGTAAATGGCTACACCAATTCACGATATTTTATGACCAAGCGGGTAATTTATGAACTGGTGCCTGGTCGGTATAATGCGCATTTTCCATATAAACAAAAGCAAGCAGTATAAATAATGGCCAATTTAAATATAGATAGCGTTAAAGACAGAACATTTGATGCCATTGTTATAGGTTCGGGTATGAGTGGTGGCTGGGCTGCTAAGGAGTTTACAGATAAGGGCCTTAAAATCCTGATATTGGAGCGGGGCCGCGATGTAAAACATATTAAGGATTACCCTACAACCAATATGTACCCCTGGGAGTTTGAACACCGCGGCGAAATGCCTATGGCTGTTCAGGAAGCCAACCCTATAGTGAACCGCTGCTATGCCTTTGGCGAAGACGCCGCTCATTTTTTTGTAAAAGATAAGGAGCACCCCTATGTTCAGGAAAAACCGTTTGATTGGATCCGTGGATACCAGGTAGGGGGTAAGTCGCTTCTTTGGGCCCGCCAAACCCAACGCTGGAGCGAATTTGATTTTGAAGGCCCTGCCCGTGATGGTTTCGCGGTTGATTGGCCTATCCGTTATAAAGATATTGCTCCATGGTACAGCTATGTTGAAAAATTTGCCGGCATCTCTGGTAATAAAGATGGGTTGGCAGAACTTCCCGATGGCGAGTTTTTACCCGCTTTCCCGCTAAATAGTGTCGAGACTTATTTTAGTCAGCACGTAAAAAGTAAATATAGTAACCGCCATGTGATCAGTGCGCGTTGCGCGCATTTGTCAAAACCCAACCAAATTCATTTGGATCAGGGACGTGTGCAATGCCAGGAACGCACCCTTTGCCAGCGTGGTTGCCCTTTTGGTGGATATTTTAGCGCCAACGCCTCAACAATACCATGGGCGCTTAAATCCGGTCATTGTACATTGCGCCCGTTTTCGGTGGTTGAATCTATTATTTACGATGAAAAACTGGGTAAAGCAACGGGAGTGCGTATCGTTGATACAAACACGAAAGAAACAATTGAATATTACGCCCAAATTATATTTGTAAATGCGGCGGCTTTAAATACCAATTTAGTGCTCCTTAATTCTACCTCAAACCGCTTCCCCAACGGATTAGGTAATGATAGCGGGGTATTAGGCAAGTATGTTGCTTTTCATAATTATTCGGCACATATTGGTGCCGAGTATGATGGTTTCAAAGAATGGACAACTGATGGCCGTAATCCTGCGGGAGGTGGTTACATTCCGCGATTCCGTAACGTATATAAACAGGAAACCAACTTTTTACGGGGCTATGCATCCGGCTTTAGCGCATACCGCTATCAACAACGCTCATGGGATGGAGTTGGCAGCAGCCTGAAGGATAATTTGGTAAAAGATGACCTGAGCGGCTGGAAAGTAGGATCGCATATGATGGGCGAAACTATTCCTAAAGACAGCAACTATGTAGCTCTTGATAAAACATTGAAAGATCAGTGGGGTATCCCGCAGTTAAAAATCTCTGTTGAGTATGATGATAACGACGAGAAGATGAAGAAGGATTATGTGGAGCAATTAACAGAGATGTTCACCACAGCAGGTTTTACCAATATAAAAGCCAGTACAGACAACCGGGCGCCGGGATTGGATATTCATGAAATGGGCGGTGCCCGTATGGGTAATGATCCTAAAACATCGGTGCTTAATAAATGGAACCAGATGCATGCCGTTAAAAATGTGTTTGTAACAGATGGCGCTTGCATGACCTCAACCTCATGCCAAAACCCATCGCTTACTTATATGGCCTTCACCGCCCGGGCGGTTGACTATGCTGTAAGCGAAATGAAAAAGGGGAATATATAGTTGACAGTTTGCAGTGGGTAGTTTGCAATTGGAAGTAGAATAGTTGGCAGTTAGCAAAATAATACCTGGCTAAACCGGGAGGTCATTTTAAGCTAACTTATAAGAACTGCTAACAGCGAACTGAAAACTGTCAACTGAAGACATGGTGTAAAAAAAACACAATGAAGTATTTGTAAAATAATTTTTATTCATACATTTAGCGGAGTAACCAATTAATAAACAAAACAACTAATCAATATATTCGTATGTCTGCAAACACTTATGACGCTATAGTCATTGGCTCAGGAATTTCAGGCGGGTGGGCTGCCAAGGAACTAACACAAAAAGGTTTGAAAACCATCATGCTGGAACGCGGCCGCGATATCAAGCATATAAAAGACTATGTAAACGCTAATAAAGATCCCTGGGAATTTCCTCACAGGGGCGGGCGTACGCAAAAAATGATTGAGGATTATCCTGTTTTAAAACGCGATTATCCGCTGAATGAAGTTAATCTTGATTATTGGGCAAGCGATAAGGATAGTCCTTATACCGAAACAAAAAGATTTGACTGGTTTCGCGGTTACCACGTAGGCGGGCGTTCATTAATGTGGGGCAGGCAATCATACCGTTGGGCCGATGTCGATTTTGAAGCCAACTTAAAAGATGGTATCGCTGTTGATTGGCCTATCCGTTATAAGGATGTTGCGCCATGGTATAGCTATGCAGAGAAATTTGCAGGTATATCTGGTAATAAAGATGGCCTTGCCATATTGCCCGATGGCGATTTTATGCCGCCAATGGATATGAACGTTGTTGAAAAAGACGTTGCCAAGCGCTTAAAAGAATATTATAAAGATTTACGCCCTATGATCATTGGCCGTACCGCCAATATCACGGTACCACATAATGATCGTACAAACTGCCAGTATCGTAATAAATGTTGGTTGGGTTGTCCTTTCGGCGCATATTTTAGTACGCAGTCGGCTACATTACCGGCAGCTATGGCTACAGGTAATTTAACCGTTCGCCCATGGTCCATCGTAACTAAAATATTGTACGATAAAGACACTAAAAAAGCAAAAGGAGTGGAGGTATTGGATGCCGAAACTAACCAAACCTATGAGTATTTTGCTAAAGTTGTATTCCTTAACGCTTCAACTATTAACTCGGCCTGGGTTTTAATGAACTCGGCAACTGATGTTTGGGATGGCGGTTTAGGTAGTAGCAGCGGCGAGCTTGGCCATAACCTGATGGATCATCACCTGGGTGTTGGTGCATCTGGCCGTATGGAAGGTTATGAGGATAAATACTATTTCGGCAGGCGTGCAAATGGTTTTTACATTCCACGTTTTGCTAACCTTGGCAACGATAAGCGCGATTTTATTCGTGGCTTTGGTTACCAGGGCGGTGCAAGCCGCGAAGGATGGAGCAGGGATATTGCCGAACTAAATATAGGCGGGCAGTTTAAAGACGCGTTAACCGAACCGGGTTCATGGCAATTAGGTATGGGCGGCTTTGGCGAAACATTGCCTTACCATGATAATAAAGTTACGCTTGATAAAACCAGGAAAGATAAATGGGGACTGCCTGTTGTAGCTATTGATGCCGAATTGAAGGAAAATGAGTTGAAGATGCGTATTGCTATAGAAAAGGATGCCAGAGAGATATTGGAGGCAGCCGGCGCTAAAGATGTACAAACACACAGCAGCAATCCATACTTAGGCCGTGGTATTCATGAAATGGGTACAGCACGTATGGGCCGCGATCCTAAAACATCGGTACTTAATGAGTGGAACCAGGTTTGGGATGCTAAAAACGTGTTTGTTACTGATGGTTCATGTATGACATCAGCTGCTTGCCAAAACCCATCGCTTACCTATATGGCATTAACCGCACGTGCGGCCGACTATGCTGTTAAAGCTTTAAAGAAAAACGAAATCTAATTCTAATAATTGCAAATACCTATGTCTGAAGAAAAAGATCAAACTACACCCCAACCATCAAGGCGGGATTTTATTAAAAGCAGTACAATAGCCGCTGCAAGTTTCATGATTGTTCCGCGCTTTGTTTTGGGCGGTAAAGGTTATACAGCTCCAAGCGATCGCCTCGTTATTGCTGGTGTTGGAGCCGGTGGTAAAGGCCAAAGCGATATTGCTAACTTTTATAAAAGCGGTAAAGCCGAAATTGGTTTTTTATGTGATGTTGATGATAGAAGGGCTGCCAAATCACGTGCTGATTTCCCTAAGGCAAAGTACTATAAAGATTGGCGCGAGATGTATGATAAAGAACACAAACATTTTGATGCCGTATCTATTTCTACCCCAGATCATAACCACGCGATTATAACTTATCGCGCCATGCAGTTGGGCAAGCACGTTTATGTGCAAAAACCAATGACACATGATATTTGGGAAGCCCGCTTATTAACAGAAGCAGCAAAAAAATATAAAGTGGTTACACAGATGGGTAACCAGGGATCATCAAATGATGGTACCCGTTTACTATCTGAATGGTATGATGCCGATCTGATTGGTGATGTACACACAGTTTATTGCTGGACAAACAGGCCGGTATGGCCGCAAGGTATACAATGGCCTGCACCACAACCAAATATTCCAAAAGAATTAGATTGGGATCTGTGGTTGGGTACTGCGCCTAAAAAAGATTACGTTGATAAATTAGTGCCGTTTAACTGGCGCGGATGGTGGGATTACGGTACCGGCGCCCTGGGCGATATGGGATGCCACCTTGTGGAAGCGCCTTTTAGAGTATTGGGTATACAATACGCTAAGGATGTACAGGCAAGTGTTGGTAGTGTTTATGTTGATGAGTTTAAAGAAGGTCATTTCCCAGAGAGCTGCCCTCCATCAAGCCACATTACATTAACCTTCCCTAAAACTGAAAAAACTAAGGGAGATGTTACCCTGCACTGGATGGACGGCGGTATCCAACCCGAAAGACCGATAGAGCTTTTACCAAGTGAAAAATTTGGCGGCGAAGAAGGTAACGGAACACTGTTTGTTGGCACAAAAGGAAAAATGTACGCAAGTACTTATTCTGATGCTCCAACACTGTTACCAACAGAGCGTACTAAGGATGCCAAAGCGCCTCAGAAATGGGCGCGTGTACAAGGCGGTGCAAATGGTCACTACGCGCAATGGGTTGAAGGTTGTTTAGCCGGTTACGGTAAAACAGAACTTAGCTCATCGTTTGATAAGGCTGGTCCGCTTACTGAAGCTTTGCTAATGGCAAACCTTGCAGTACGTGGTCATGAACTTAAAGGTGGACGTATAAAATTGGTATGGGATAATTCATTAATGAAGGTTACCAATTTTGAGGATGTTAACCAATACATCAAACGCGAGTACCGTCAGGGATTTGAACTGAAAGCATAATTAATTATTAGTGGATTAGTGAGTTAGTGAATTGGTGGTTGAAGAATGAAAATCTCAATAAATCAGAAATCATAAACTCAATAACTCACAAAATCAACAAATAAAAAATCACTAAATCGCTAATTCACTAAACCAATAATTAGAAAAATGAATAGAAGAGATGCAATTACCAGGGTTGGTTTGATACTGGGAGGCACGGTGATAGGCGCCGAGTTTTTCATTTCAGGATGTAAATCAACTTCAAAAAAAGTAAACGAACTGTTTGATAAAGACAACGTTGCTTTTCTGAACGAGGTTGGCGAAACTATTTTGCCAGCTACTTCTTCACCGGGTGCAAAAGCGGCCGATGTAGGCAATTTTATGACTGTAATGGTTCAGGATTGTTATACGCCGGCAGATCAGAAGATCTTTATAAAAGGTATTTCTGATTTGGATGAAGCCAGTAAAAAGAAGTTTGGCAAGAAGTTCATGGAGGCTGATGCAAATCAGCGTACCGAATTACTTACAGCGCTTGACATTGAACAAAAAGCCTATACTAAAACCAAAAAGCCAGAGGATCCTAACCATTATTTCAGGATGATGAAGGAATTAACCCTGTTGGGTTTCTTCACCTCAAAACCCGGTGCAACACAAGCCCTGCGCTATATTGCAGTACCCGGAAAATATGATGGTAATTTGCCATACAAAAAAGGCGATAAAGCCTGGGCAACCTAAAGAATTGGTTTTTGGTTGATTAGGTTGATTAGGTGAGTGGTTGTTGTATCGGGTAATTTTTTACCTGATTAACCACTCACCTAATCAGCGTAATCAACCATTCACTTTATAAATTGGTTTTTGGGATTTTTAACCATTCACTTAATCAACCCAATCAACCACTCACTCAAAAAACAATGAAATTAAGATTAGGAATGATTGGCGGCGGGCAGGGCGCGTTTATTGGTGCCGTACATCGTATCGCCGCCCGCATAGATGGTGAATATGAATTGGTTTGTGGCGCTTTTAGCAGTAATGCCGAAAAATCAAAAGCAAGCGGTGTGCTGCTGGGTTTACAAGCCAACCGTGTATACAGTTCATATACCGAACTTATAGAAAAAGAAAAACAACTGCCAGAAGATGAGCGTGTACAGGTAATTAGTATTGTTACACCAAATCACGTACACTTTGATCCTGCCAAAGCCGCTTTGGAAAATGGCTTCCATGTAGTTTTGGATAAACCAATGACCTTTTCTTTGGCCGAAGCCAAAGAGTTGGATAAAGTGGTAAAAGCAAGCGACAGGCTGTTTTGCTTAACGCATACTTATACCGGCTATCCAATGGTGAAGGAAGCCAAACAATTGATAAAAGCAGGTAAGCTGGGCACCATCCGTAAGGTTTATGTGGAGTATCCGCAAGGATGGTTAAGCAGCTTTTTAGAAGGTGATGATAACAAGCAAGCCTCATGGCGTACTGATCCTGGTAAAAGCGGGATTGCAGGTGCCATGGGCGATATAGGTACTCATGCCTTTAATTTGGCTGAGTATGTTACCGGTCTGGAAGTAACACAAATTTGTGCCGATATTAATGTAGTTGTTCCGGGTCGTAAACTTGACGATGACGGCGCTGCATTATTGAAATTCAACAACGGTGCAAGTGGTGTGCTTACTGCTACACAAATTGCTGCCGGCGAAGAAAATAATGTTAAAATAAGGGTTTATGGCGAAAAGGGCGGTCTTGAATGGCACCAAAGCGATGCCAATTCATTAACCCTGATGTATACTGATAAACCTATGGAAGTATGGCGTACAGGCGGTGGTTACACCAGTTCTTTCGCGCAGCATAACGCCCGCACACCGGCGGGTCACCCCGAGGGATATCTGGAGGCATTTGCTAACCTGTACCGCAACTTTGCTTTAACTATTAAAGCTGGTTTAGATGGGCGGGAAGCTACCCCCGAAGAAAAAGATTACCCCGGTATCCAGGAAGGGGTACGTGGCATGGCATTTATTGAAAATGTAATAGCATCGGGTAAATCAGATAAAAAGTGGACTGAATTTTCTATCTAAATAAAAATTATGACTACCATAAAAGGACCTGCAATATTTATAGCACAATTTATTGGTGACACTGCACCATTTAACAGCCTTGATTCCATTTGCGAATGGGCTGCAGGCTTGGGCTACAAAGGCGTTCAACTGCCAACACTGGATGCACGTTTTATTGATTTGCAAAAAGCTGCCGAAAGCAAAACTTATGCTGATGAAGTAAAAGGTATAGTTAATAGCCACGGGTTAGAGATCACCGAGCTATCAACCCATTTACAGGGTCAGTTAGTAGCGGTAAACCCGGTATATGATACTTTATTTGATGGCTTTGCGCCGGAAGCATTACGTGGCAACCCGGCCGAGAGGCAAAAATGGGCTGTTCAGCAGTTAAAGTACGCTGCAATCGCCTCAAAAAATTTAGGTTTGGCGGCATCAGTTACCTTTAGTGGTGCGCTGCTTTGGCCAATGCTATACCCATGGCCGCAACGCCCTGCCGGTATAGTTGATACGGCTTTTGAAGAATTGGCTAAACGCTGGGTGCCTATCCTTGATGTTTACGAGGACAATGGTATCGATCTTTGTTACGAAGTTCATGCCGGCGAAGATTTGCATGATGGTATCACTTTTGAAATGTTTTTAGATAAAGTAAAAGGACATAAACGTGCAAACCTGCTGTATGATCCATCGCACTTTATTCTGCAATGTTTGGATTACTTAGAATATATTGATCTGTATCATGAGCGCATAAAAATGTTCCATGTGAAGGATGCCGAGTTTAATCCTACCGGGAGACAAGGTGTTTATGGTGGTTACCAAAACTGGGTTGACCGTGCCGGGCGTTTCCGCTCGTTAGGCGATGGCCAGGTTGATTTTAAAGGAATATTTAGTAAGCTAACGCAATATGATTTCCCTGGATGGGCTGTGTTGGAGTGGGAGTGTGCACTTAAACATCCTGAAGACGGCGCCCGCGAAGGAGCTGAATTTATCAAGAACCATATCATCCGGGTTACCGAACGTGCTTTTGACGATTTTGCCGCATCAGGTGCTGATGACGCGCTAAACCGGAAAACGCTGGGAATATAATATTATAATGAAGTCAACATTATAATGAAGTCATCCCAAACTTGTTTCGGGATCCCACAGGACAGGCCTGCGATATGCAGGTATTAACCTACACAGGTGGGATGAAACAAGTTCAACATGACAATCAGCGTTACGAAGTTTTAAAACTTCGTAACGCTGATTACTACGTGCAAGATAAAAGATGGGAAAAATACCCTGCATGACAAGTGATTTAACATTGCCAATTAACCAATTATCAAAACCTAAAATAATTTAAATGCAAACTATTAACCGTACACAGCTTTTCAGAGCCAGTTGTTTATCCCTGTTGGTAACTTCCTTGTCATTCGGCATCCGGGCCGGAATACTTGGCGACCTGGGGACAAAATTTGAACTTAACGCATCACAATTAGGAACAATTACAGCAACTGCTTTCTGGGGTTTTCCGCTGGCTGTTGTAATAGGAGGTATTATTGTAGATATTATTGGGATGAAACGTTTGCTTTTAATGGCATTTATTTTTCACCTGGTGGGGATTTTGCTTACCATTTTTGCTACCGGATATTGGACCTTATTTTTCTCAACCCTGGTTATCGGCATAGCAAATGGTACAGTTGAAGCCGCATGTAACCCATTAGTAACCTCATTATATACCGAAAACAAAACAACAAAGCTTAGCCATTTCCATTTATGGTTTCCCGGAGGTATCGTAATAGGTACATTGATTGTTACACTGTTTAAACTAATTGGTCTTAACTGGCAAGTTCAGGTAGGAGTGATGCTGGTACCAACCGCTATATATGGTTATTTGTTCTCGAGGCTTGATTTTCCTGTAACCGAACGTGTTGCAGCAGGTGTATCAACAGCCGGAATGTATAAGGCAGTTGCTTCGCCATTGTTCATTTTTATGTTTGTTTGCATGTTTGGTACTGCTATAACAGAGTTATTTACCGGGCAATGGATTGATGTTTTGCTAAAGAATGTAACTAATAACGCCTTGCTTTTGCTCACTTTAGAAACAGGTGTTATGGTATTGGGCCGTGCTTTCGCGAAACCTATACTTAAATTATTTTCTCCCCAGGTAGTAATTTTAATGTCAACCATTGTGGCTTCCATAGGGCTTTTTATGCTTAGTACCATGACAGGTGATATCATTTTTCTAGCGGCTATCATATTTGGTATGGGGGTTTGTTTCTTTTGGCCTACTATGTTGGGTTTTGTTTCTGAAAATATCCCCAAATCCGGCGCATTGGGTTTAAACCTGATGGGAGGAGCTGGTATGTTCGCGGTATCTATATGGACAATTATTATGGGTAAATACTATGATAGCATTGTGATTTCAAAGCTGCCTGCCGGTTCTGATCCTGCTAAATATTTAACGGCAGCTCCCGGAACTGATATGGCTAAAGCGCTGGAAAGTGCCAAAAGCCTTGCCGGACCGGATGTACTGCATTTTACACTCGCTATACCTTTGGTGTTAATAGTAGCCTTTACAGGACTTGTATTTTATATGCGTGCAAAGAAAAAAACAGCACCTTTAGCCACAGTAGTAGTATAACAGTCGATTTTTTTAGAATAAAATTGTATTTTTCACGATAATTAACAACACAACTAAAAAACAGTATAATCCCTCAAAATACGCATCAAAACAGGTGGACTTTTGGCGGGTTATACCAATTAACCAACTAACTATTTATTGAAGTTTTGGCTTCGATAACTTTAAAAAATTAATTCAATGAAAAAGGTATTTTTTATTCTCTGCATCAGTGCGGTAGTTACTGCTTGCGGTGGCAATTCATCAAGTAAAGCTGGCGGCGACAGCACTGCTTCAACAAAAGCAACAACCGCTGATGCAGATACAGTTGTAGCCAAAACAGCTACCGATGCTGCTGGTACTTCTACAGCTTCGGCAGGCGAAAAGTTATTAGCGGCAAATGATTGCGGTACCTGCCATAAGGTAGATACTAAGGTTATTGGCCCCGCTTTCCAGGATATCGCCAAAAAATATGAAGCGTCAGAAGCTAACATCGATATGCTTGCCAAAAAAGTAATAACAGGCGGAAGCGGTAACTGGGGTACTATGGCCATGACTCCACACGCAGCGCTTGCCGAAAGCGATGCAAAAGAATTAGTAAAATACATTCTATCATTAAAAAAATAATCTTAATCAGATTCATCTAACCCCAAAATTATGACCGCTGGAATAAGGGCAAAGCTTTCTACAATGATGTTCCTGGAGTTTTTTATCTGGGGGGCATGGTTTGTAACTATGGGCACCTATTTAACAGTTACGTTAAAAGCCACAGGTACACAAAATGCCGGAGCTTATGCAACACAATCATTAGGAGCCATTATTGCTCCTTTTGTTATTGGGCTTATTGCTGATAAATACTTTTCGGCGCAAAAAATATTAGGTGTTTTACACTTGCTTGGTGCTGCCTCACTTTTTTATGCAACCACCATTGCCAGTTTTGACAAGTTTTATCCTAATATATTATTTTACATGATCATATACATGCCAACACTGGCATTGGTTAACTCGGTTTCATTTAAGCAAATGCAAAATCCAAGTAAGGAGTTTCCTCCTATACGGGTATTTGGTACTGCGGGATGGATAGTTGCCGGTTTAGTTATTGGTTATCTTGGATGGGAAAAATCGGGCTCCCTGGTGCTTACATTTAAAATGGCAGCAGGAGCTTCTTTAATATTGGGCTTGTTGAGTTTTACATTGCCTGATACCCCTCCTGTAAAAAAAGGTCAAAAAACATCTTTTGGCGATATCATCGGCTTGGATTCTATAGGTCTGCTTAAAAACAAGTCATACCTTACATTTTTCCTGGCATCTGTGGCAATCTGTATTCCGCTGGCATTTTACTACAATTTTACCAATCCTTTCTTAAATGAAGTAGGCGTAACAGCCGCTGCTGGTAAACAAACCATGGGGCAAGCCTCTGAGCTTTTGTTTATGGCTTTAATGCCTTTATTTTTTGTAAGGCTGGGAGTTAAAAAAATGCTTGCCGTGGGTATGTTAGCCTGGGTGCTGCGTTATTTATTGTTTGCTTATGGCGATATAGGCGCCAATTACTGGATGCTGATTGCCGGGATTGTGATGCATGGTATCTGTTATGATTTCTTCTTTGTAACCGGCCAAATTTATACTGATAATTTAGCTGGCGAGCGCTTTAAAAGTGCAGCACAGGGATTTATAACCCTGGCAACTTATGGCGTGGGGATGCTTATCGGCTCCTATATTTCTGGGCCGATAGTAGATCATTGGCAAACGTCCGCTACCTCACACAACTGGCAAACTATATGGCTTATTCCTGCCGGTATTGCTGCTGTTGTGTTGATATTTTTCCTTTTGTTATTTAAGGATACTAACGATATAGCTACCAAACCTGGTTTAGATATCCAGGAACCATCTGCGCAAACCGAGATATAAACCACTTATAAATTATGACCTCAAATCAAAACAGACGATCGGCTATAAAAAGTATAGTTACGGGTACTGCCGCAATTACCACGGCAGGCATGTTATCGTCATTTAAATCTGGAGAAAAAGAAATGATTGTTGATACTGCTTTAAAAGGTAATATTAATCATGCCGTATGTCGTTGGTGTTATGGCGATATGTCTGTAGAGCAGCTTTGTGCCGCAGCTAAAGATATCGGTATAAAAGGTATTGATTTGGTTGGCCCGGCAGATTGGCCTACGCTTCAAAAATACGGCTTGTTCTCGTCTATGTGTAATGGTGCCGAAATTAACCTGACCGATGGTTTTAGTGATAAAGAGTTTCATGCCCAGTTGCACAAAAACTATAGCGAGATGATTCCTAAAGTTGCGGCTGCAGGTTATAAAAACCTCATCTGTTTTAGCGGAAGTCGCCGTGGTAAGGATAACGAAACCGGTTGGAACAACTGTGTGGAAGGATTAAAACCTATGGTTGAGCTTGCCGAAAAACATAATGTTGTTTTGGTAATGGAATTGCTGAACAGCAAAATTGATCACAAAGATTACCAATGCGATAGGGTAGAATGGGGTGCGGAGTTAGCCAAACGGTTAGGTTCAGAGCACTTTAAACTCCTGTTTGATATTTATCATATGCAAATAGATGAGGGTGATGTGATCCGCAACATTCGTCAGTATCATCCCTACATTAATCATTATCATACTGGTGGGGTTCCCGGCCGTAATGAGATTGATGAATCACAAGAGCTTTATTATCCGGCTATTATGAAAGCTATTGTAGAAACAGGGCATAAAGGTTTTGTTGCTCAGGAATTTATTCCCAAGCAAAAAGATAAGGTTGCATCACTCCGTAAAGCAGTACATATTTGCGACGTTTAAACCTTCCGGTCAGAATACACTCAAACAAAGCATAAACCAAACAGAAATACATGACAACCAGAAGAACATTTTTAGCACAGGCCGGTCTACTTTCGGCGGGTGTGATGTTGGCGCCGTCTTTATTATCGGCAAAAGAAAAAAACGGAGCAGGTCTGCAATTATACAGTCTGCGCGATCAGTTACCTAAAGATGTTAAAGGCGTAATAGGTAAAGTGGCCAAAGCAGGCTATAAAGAAGTTGAAACCTTTGGCTATAATAAAAATACAGGCTACTGGAGTTTGCCAAGCAAAGATTTTGGACAGCTATTGAAAGATAATGGATTGAGCAGCCCAAGCGGTCACTATGGTTTGGATTCGTATTTTGGCGAAGGTAAAACTGACGACCTTAAAATGTACATGGATGTAGCTAACACCATTGGGCAAACTTATATTATTGTACCATCATTAAACCATAACTTTATTAAAACGGTTGACGACTGTAAAGGCGTTGCCGAAAAAATGAACAAAGCCGCCGAAATTTGCAAGGCAGCCGGTTTAAAATTGGGCTACCACAACCACAACTTTGAGTGGGCGCCGGTTGGTGATACAACTTTTTACGATGTTATACTTAACAATACTGATCCTAAACTGGTAAACATGGAGATGGATCTTTACTGGGTAGTACGTGCAGGACAAGATCCTTTAGCAATTTTTGAAAAGCACCCTGGCCGTTTTACCTTTGTGCATATTAAAGACAGGGATAAAACCAACCCTAACCTGAACACAGAGATTGGCACCGGTGATATTGACTTTAAAGCAATATTGGGCAAAGCTAAACTTGGCGGTGTAAAACACTTTATTGTTGAGCAGGAAAACTACACCAATATTGATCCTTACGTAAGTATTACTCAAAGTGCTGCATACTTAAAAAACACGCTTCATATTTAATAAAACCAATTATAAAATGAGATATTCAATAATATTAACCACCATTTTAGCCGGAAGTTTTTTTATGGCTAATGCACAAAACGCTAAACCGGAAGATACCGAAACCTGGGAGCCAATTCCAAAAGTTGTTGCTCCGGCTAAAGTATTAGGAGATGCCCCATCAGACGCTGTTATTTTGTTTGACGGTAAAAACCTTGACGAATGGGTATCTGTTGAAGATCAGACCCCGGCAAAATGGCTTGTTAAAGGAGGTATCCTTACTGTGAACAAAAGCACAGGCAATATTGAAACAAAAAAGAAATTTGCCAATTATCAGTTGCATATTGAGTGGCGCGTACCTGCAAGTATTACAGGTACAGGCCAGGCCCGCGGTAATAGTGGTATCTTCTTAGCCTCATTAGGTAAAGGTGATGCTGGTTATGAGCTACAGGTTTTAGATTCATACAACAACAAAACTTATGTTAATGGTATGGCCGGTAGTTTGTACAAACAAGTTATTCCGTTGGCAAATCCAGGTCGCAAACCAGGTGAGTGGAATGTTTATGATGTAGTTTGGACCGCTCCTGTATTTAATGAGGATGGTACACTAAAATCAGCTGCAAGAGCAACTGTATTTTTCAATGGCGTATTGGTTGAAAACAACTTTGAGCTGCTTGGTCCAACCCAATACATAGGTAAACCATCTTACGAAGGTAAGAAGCATGGTGCAGCACCTATTAAATTACAAGCCCATGGTGACAAAAGCGAACCGCTTAGTTTCCGTAATATTTGGGTTAGAGAATTGTAAAATAAGTTCTTTTGATATTTAAGAAGCCTGCCAGCGTTAGTTGGCGGGCTTTTTTAATGTTACAAAAGACAAATTGTTATGCCGAAATAGATTGTCTCGGAAAGCTTAATATTGTTACATTCTTTGTGCATTGTCTTTTATCATGATTCTTATCTCCTGACGCTATTTCCTATTATATTTACGAAATTTTAAACCCACATGAAAAAAATATCTATTCGCTTAATCACTTTGCTTTTAAGCTTCCTGTTTTTTGCTTCGAATGTTTCTGCCTCCCCCAAAAGATATTATTACGAGCTCAAAGTTTATCATTTCAAAACCTTTGAACAGGAAAATAGAATAGAACATTATTTAAAAGATGCTTATTTGCCTGCTTTGCACAGGGCTGGGATTGCTAATGTTGGTGTATTTAAGCCGGTAAAACAGGATACCGCCGATAGGCGTATTTATGTTTATACTCCATTTACTTCGTTGGATAAGCTTACCGGTATTGATAAAAAACTACAGGCAGATACCAAGTATTTTACCGATGGAGAAGACTATATGAACGCGGATTATAAGGATGCACCATACACCCGTATTGAAATAATGATATTGCACGCGTTCCCTGGTATGCCTGCCCCGGCGGTACCGCTACTTACCGGAAACAAAGCCGATAGGATATATGAATTGCGGAGTTATGAAAGCGCTACCGAGAAATATAACTTCAACAAAGTGCGCATGTTTAATGATGGTGATGAAATAGGCCTTTTTAAAAGGCTTGGCTTTAACGCGGTGTTTTACTCAGAGGTTGTATCGGGCGCCCATATGCCGAATTTGATGTACATGACCACTTTTAATAATAAGGATGATAGGGATAAGCATTGGGATGCATTTGGCAAAGATGCATATTGGAAAACCTTATCTGCAAAAGCTGAATTTCAGAACAATGTATCTCATGTTGATATCACCTTTCTTTACCCGGCAGATTATTCAGACTATTAACATTCTTTAAATAGAGTTCACTATTTATTTATATGCAGCAAACAGGACAACTGTATGCTGAGAAAGAAATAACACCTGTGTCCAGTTAGGTTTCCTCGCAAACGCTATAAAATGTTTGCCGAATGCAACCAGAACATTTTTTATCAGTTTTAGAAAAGAAAGATGGAATTGTAAGTATCCAGCATTTTTATGCTGTCTTTTTCAACCTGAATTGACAGGATGCTTTGATGGGTATTGCCATTTTAAAATTTAAAGTTGCAGATTTTCAGTGTTTTATATTTTATGTGCTGGAATTTATCAGCCGATAGAGAAGTTGATGAAATACTATTTTTTTCTCTGCACAGTCCGTGTAAAAGTTATTGAATCTAATGCTACATTTTTAAAGGTGAAATTTTGATGAAAAATTAATATTAAAGGCCTGATTTTTGCTGTGATTTTCTTGTGGGAATTACAAAGAAGATAATGATTGCGGATGATGATCCGGGAATTGTGGATGCGGTAGAGATCATCTTGGATTTTGAAGGTTATGAGGTGTTGTCGACGGTAAATGGAGCTACTGTTTTAGATATGAAAACGGAGTTTCCTGACTTGCTTTTGCTTGATATCTGGATGTCCGGATCAGACGGACGCGATATTTGTCGCGAATTAAAACAACGAGCCGATACCAAAGCTATTCCCATTATTATGATATCAGCCAGCCGGGATATTGAGCGCTCTGCTTACGAAGCCGGTGCTGATGACTTTCTTGCCAAGCCTTTTGAAATTGATGATCTGTTGGGGAAAATAAGGCGGTTGCTGTAAAATTTGATTAGCAGATTAGTATAAAATGTTAAAAGCTCATCCCCCTGGGCTACTATATAGTCGCGTCTTTTTATTTTAAAGGGAATTTCTCACATTCCAACACAACAAGTTATTTAATTCTTGTCTTTGAAAACAGGACCTGTATAGTTCATCTTAGAGCTATAGGTCTTCTGAAGACCTAAAAAAGGAAGAGGTAATGTGCAATTCCTTCCTCGGGGAAGGAGGAGGTAGGGATTAAATCAGGCGTTCAAGCACCGTTGCAGATGGTTGTCGGGCGAAGCTCCTCCCTGCTATAGCGCGCATTCCAGCCGCACCCCTCCCGTTTGGCTACCGTGTGTACACAAGTAAGTATGCTCCGTTAGGAGCAACCTGTTTGTAGTAATTTTGAAAAAACGACAAGCTTGCTCCATAGGTGCAACCCCCTATTGACAAGGTAAAAGATTAACAAAGTGAAAGAGGGTAGCCTCTCCGAGGCAAAAGTTAATGGTATATCTTTTCTACAAATAGGTAGCACCTAATGGTGCATGCTGCTCTTTTCACTTGCGTACACACCGTAGCCCGTTTGGAGTGAATTAAACGCCTCCTGTTCATTATCACAAAATCTGTCCGATATCGATCACTTTTTTAAAGCTTTTAATTTATAAGTATCTTATAATTAGATTATTACAATTGGTATGGCTCTTGCAAAACCTTATGCAAATTATATCACAATGGATAAGGAAATTACGCTCGAGGTATCATCGCAAAAAAGAAAAAAAGGAGCGTTGATAACAGTCATAAGCATCACCGTGTTGGTACTGTTGATAGTTGTACTTCGCGGATTCATCAAATCATCGGTAAAAAGATCTGAGATAACTATGGCTACTGTTGAGGTAGGCAATATAGAAAATACGCTTAACGCTACAGGCGAGGTTTTGCCGGAATTTGAAGAGATCATTACCAGCCCTATAAATGCATCAATAAAAAGCGCGCTGATGGATGCCGGTAATAAAATTAAGCCTGGCCAATCGATACTCACACTTGATAAATCGGCTACGCAAACAGAATTTGATAAGCTGAATTTTACGCTGGAATCTAAGCGCAACGAGATTAGCAAGTTAAAGCTCGATCTCGGTAAGAGCTTTTATGATATCCAATCAAATAACGATATCAAACAACTGCGGATCAGCAACCTGGCTGATGCTGTTGAAAATGCCAAACGGTTGTTTAAAGCTGGCGGAGGCACCCGGGAAGGGATTGAACAGGCCGAGCTTAATCTGAAAGTTGCTCAGTTAGAGAAAAAACAACTGGAAAACGAGATCAGGAATAAGCAGCAAACCATGCAGATCGAGATTAAAGAAGCTCAGATAGCGGCCGATATTCAGGTAAATGATATCAACGCATTGCAGCGCAAATTAAACCTGGCTAATGTAGTTGCCACCCGTGCAGGTGTTATCACCTATGTAAATAAAAATATTGGAGCAAATGTGCATGAAGGCGAAACGCTTGCCCGTATTGCCGATCTGGGCAGTTTCAAAGTATCGGGCAGTATATCAGATAATTCTATGGATCAGTTACATAGTGGTATTCCGGTTATTATCCGTATTAACGACAATCAGCTGCGCGGCCACGTAACCAATGTATCCCCATCTATACAAAATAGCATCATTTCTTTCGATATCCAGTTAGATGACCGGGCTAACAAACTGCTTCGCCCAAACATGAAAGTGGATGTTTTTTTGGTGACAGCAACGCATAATAAAATCATGCGGGTGGCTAACGGACCGGCGTTCAAGGGGCCAGCTGTTCAGGATATTTTTGTGGTAAACAACGGCAAAGCAGAGAAGCGCACGGTGCACATCGGCCTCACTAATTTTGATTATGTGGAAATACAGGATGGTGTTAAGCCCGGCGATGTGGTGATTACAACAGACATGAGCGAATATAAAAACTCAAAAGAAGTAACGATTACTAATTAAGTTAAAATAAACGTCATTGCGAGGTACGAAGCAATCCCCAACTGTGCAGGGCGGATTTGCAGGATTACTCTGTGTTTCGGGGATTGCTTCGTACCTCGCAATGACGATTGAAAAATATAGGAAAGCCAAATGAAACTTTTATACTCCATATTATTGCTAACCATTAGCACAAAGTTATTTGCCGGCGGCAGCAACGACACGCTGCGCTTAACTTTACAGCAAGTGGTTGAAATGGCGAAGGCTAATTCTATAGCTGCCAAGCAAGCTGCCACCGTGCGCGAAACCAAGTATTGGGAATATCGTACCTATAAATCAAATTACCAGCCGCAGCTGTCGTTAAGCGGTATCCTGCCTGGCTATACTAAATCCTTTACGCAGGTGCAACAGCCCGATGGTACCATCAGGTTTCAGCCTATTCATAACGATAACTCATCGTTGGCACTTAACTTTAGCCAGAGCATTACTGCTACAGGAGGTACTATTTATGGTACCACCCAACTGCAACGGTTTGATGATTTCGACAGGCATAATATTCTGTACAATGGCATCCCTTACGGTATCGGTTATACCCAGCCACTCTTCCAGTTTAACAGCCTTAAGTGGGACAAAAAAATAGAGCCCTTAAAATATAATGAAAGCAAACAGGCCTATATTGAGGCGCAGGAAAAGATTGCTATAGATGTTGAAGGTTTCTTTTTTGACTTGCTACTGGCCCAGGTTAATTTAAAAATTGCCGAAACCAACTATGTGAATACGCAAAAGATCATGAACATTGCCAATACTAAATTTGAGTTGGGCAAGGTATCAAAAAACGAGATATTGCAATTGCAGCTGGAACAGATCAACGCAAAAAAGGCGGTAGGTACTGCTAAACGTGATATGGAAATTGCCACCCTAAATTTACGTAGTTATACCGGGCTGGAGGGAGAGGAGAAGATAGTGCTGGCTGTGCCCGAGAACATCAGCCAGATGCAGGTATCATCAGATAAAGTTTTGGCAGAAGCATTTTCTAATCGCTCGGATGCGATAGCCTTTTTAAGGCGTGTTGCTGAAGCTAAAAGGGATGTGGCCAAGGCAAAGGGCCAAAATGGTTTAACAGCTACACTGAATGCCAACCTGGGTTATTCAAACACGGCAACCAGTATTCCCGGCGTTTATAAAAATTCACAAAACCAGCAGGTGTTGCAGGTACAGTTAGCCGTGCCGATATTGGATTGGGGCCGTTCAAAATCGCGCGCCAAAACAGCATTAGCTAATCAGCAATTTACCGAATATGCCGTTGAGCAGGATAAGCAAACTTTTAAACAGCAGATAGTAACCCAGGTATCGCTTTTTAACGTGATGAAAGAGCAGCTGGTATACACCGCCGAGGCTGACAGTATTGCATCCGAAAAATACCAGATAGCACGTGAACGCTATGTTTTAGGCGATCTGAGCATCACCGACCTCGGTATAGCCTTCCGCGAGAACGACCAGGCCAAACGGGATTATGTAGCTTCGCTCCGCGATTTTTGGGGAGCCTACTATCAGTTGCGCTACCTGTCGCTTTACGATTTTGAAACCAACAAAAAAATCACATACCAATAGATAATTTAAATTCAATAAATCACTGATAGAGTCAATCATAATTAACCAGCCTAATTACTAATTCATTAACTCAACAAATCACTAATTAAAAAGATATGATCCGTTTACAAAACATTGAAAAAGTGTACCGCACAGACACTATAGAAACCCTGGCCCTTAACAGCATAAGCCTTGATATTGCCAAAGGCGAATTTTTATCCATCATGGGGCCCTCCGGTTGCGGTAAAAGTACCCTGCTGAATATTATGGGTCTGCTGGATGCACCGTCAAAAGGGATGATCAAGATTGCCGATAAATCAACCGAAAATTTAAATGATAAGCAGCTGGCTCAGTTCAGGAATAAAACACTGGGCTTTATCTTCCAGAGTTATCACCTCATCAATGATCTGCAGGTATTGGATAACGTGGAGTTACCGCTGCTATACCGCGATACCACGGCTAAAGAACGCAAAAGGCTGGCAACAGAGGCGCTGGAAAAAGTAGGATTAGCTAACCGTGTTAAACATTTCCCTACCCAGTTATCGGGTGGTCAAAGGCAGCGTGTAGCTATAGCGAGAGCCATTGTGGGCAGGCCGGACATTATCTTGGCCGATGAGCCAACCGGTAACCTGGATAGCGCCATGGGTAACGAGATCATGGAGATCCTGATTAACCTGAACCGTAATGAAGGTACCACCATTGTAATGGTTACACACGATGAGAATATGGCTCAAAAAACACACCGTTTGGTGCGCCTGTTTGATGGTTCGCAAGTTCAATAATTAACCGCTTAAAAATTAAGTTATGCTTAAAAATTATTTTAAAATAGCCATAGCGGTATTGCGCCGAAGAAAGTTCTTCACCTTTATCAGCCTGTTTGGTATCAGCTTTACGCTTACCATACTCATGGTGTTAACTGCATTTATAGATAAGGTTATTGGCGATAACTACCCCGATAAAAAAAGGGACAGGTTATTGTACGTCAACCGCATTGAGCAGAAGGGCAAGGATAACATGACCTCGGGCACCTTATCCTACTATTTCCTGAGTCATTATACCGGTATGATGAAAACGCCGGTTAAAGTGGCCATATCATCGGGCTTTAACGGTACCAATACCTATGTAAATAATAAAAAGATAGCTGTAAGCTATAAATATACCAATGCCGAATTTTGGGATGTAATGGATTACGATTTTACAGAAGGTAAGCCATTTAACAAACAAGAGGTAGACAATGCCGATCATGTAGCCATCATATCTGAAGATATGAAGCGACAGTATTTTGGCGATGTTGGCCCGGTTGTGGGCAAATACATCGAGGCGGATAACGTGAATTACCGGGTGTTGGGCGTGGTTAAAAATGTGCCCGTAACCAGTTATATGTTTTTTAGCGATATCTACCTGCCATATACGGTATCAAAAGCCGATTATAAGAGTAAAAGCTATGGCGGCGGCTACATGGGCGTGCTATTGGCGGCCTCGAAAGATGACGTGCCCAAAATGCAGGCCGAATACGAAAACCTGATGAAACGCGTACCGGTTGAAAGTAAAGACTATCAACATTTATACAGCCATGCCAACAGTTTTTTCAGAAGTTATGTTGATACCGGTAATGAGGCTTCCTCTGGTGTATTCATCGTGGTTACAGCTATCAGCATATTTGTATTCATATTTATGCTGTTGCCAACGCTTAACCTGGTAAATATCAATATTACCCGCATTATGGAGCGGTCGTCAGAGATTGGCGTGCGTAAAGCTTTTGGAGCGTCGTCAAAAACGCTGGTTTACCAGTTTATAGTCGAAAACCTGATCCTTACCTTGTTGGGTGGTATCATCGGCACCTTGTTATCTGTAATTGCACTTTGGGCCATTAATAATGCCGATCTGATAGCCAACCTGCAGTTAAGCATCAACTTTACGGTATTGTTCATCGCTCTATTGGCATGCCTTATTTTTGGCTTTCTATCGGGCGTGTATCCGGCCTGGCGCATGTCGAAACTCAATGTGGTTACCGCGCTTAAGGCTCAATAATTTTTCATCATTAAATTCAAAATATTATGTTTAAGCATTTATTTAAACTCATCTGGAACAAAAAGAAACAAAACTTTTTGCTCATGACCGAGATGCTGGTATCCTTTATGGTGCTCTTCGCGGTGTTTACGCTGATGGTTTATTACTATGATAACTACAAAAAGCCTATGGGTTTCAAATACCAGGATGTTTGGGTTATCAATATTAATAACTCGTACCAAACAAAAAATACAGATTCACTCGATCTGTATTACGAAACATTAAGAAAAATCATCAAATCCTTGCCCCAAGTAAAAGATTTGAGTTTTGTGAGCGGCAATGTTCCGTTTTCGAACCAGATTAACCAGGGTGGTTTAACTTTTAAAGGTAAACACATTGATCATCTAAATAATTTTACAGCAGAAGACAGTTATAAAGAGACAATGGATTTGGATGTTTTGGAAGGCCGCTGGTATAACAAATCAGACGCCGTATCAAAATATAAACTTGTAGTGATTGATGCCGATTTAAAGGAAGCCACTTTTGGAAAAGAACAGGCCGTAGGTAAGCTTTTGGGTAATGATGACGATAAAAAGAAAATGAAGGTGATAGGAGTGATCCAAACTATAAAACGAAACGGCGACTATGTGAAAGCTGGTCCTGGCCTTTATTTTCGCGCCGATACAGGCTCATTCAGGTGGTTAAGTAAAATACTCGTTAAAGTTAGTCCCGGTGCCGATGCTGCTTTTGAAGGTAAGCTTTACAAAACCATGGCTGGTTACATGAAAAACTCTAATATTGAAATTGAACATTTAACCAATAAATTAAAGGATACCAATTACTTCGCGGTGATCCCAATGATCGTATTATCCATAGTAAGCTGTTTCCTGATCATCAATGTCGCCCTTGGTTTGTTTGGGGTGCTTTGGTACAACATCAATAAACGTAAAGGTGAGATAGGTTTACGCAGGGCGATAGGTGCAACAGGTAACTCGGTATCATCGCAACTGGTCATGGAATCTATGATATTGGCTACGCTTTCGCTCATTATCGGATCGTTTTTTGCCATACAGTTTCCGTTGCTGAACGTGTTTGATCTATCGGCGCATATTTATATTATAGGTATGTTACTGTCTATCATATTCGTTTACCTGCTGGTACTGGTTTGCTCATTGTACCCCGGCAGGCAGGCGGCGGCAATTTACCCGGCAGTTGCTTTACACGAAGAATAATTACGATATTAACCTGCAATTATGATATTGGTTATTGATGATGATATTGCTGTACGTACCTCGCTTTTGTTGCTGCTAAAAAGCGAGGGTTATGATGTGTTAAGTACCGAAGAGCCCGCTGAGGCCATTAAGATCATAAAGAAAAAAAGTCCTGAACTGATCATTCTCGACCTGAATTTCTCTATCGATACTTCGGGCCGGGAGGGGATGGATTTGCTTGAAAAGATAAAACAGGTTAACAGCGCTATTCCGGTGGTGCTGATAACCGGCTGGGGAAGTATCGAACTGGCTGTAAAAGGAATGAAGCTGGGTGCCAATGATTTTATTAATAAGCCATGGAACAACGAGCACCTTTTACAGTCGGTTAAAACCCTGCTTGATCTGCAGGATAAAAAAACGGAGCATCGTACCCGCAAGCAATTGGATAAAACGTACAACTTTCAGCACATTATAGGCGAAGACTCCAAAATGCTGGATATCCTGGAAACTATTGGCCGGGTAGCCACCACAGATGCATCTATCCTCATCATGGGCGAAAGCGGCACTGGTAAAGAATTAATAGCGGAGGCTATTCACCAGAATAGCTTGCGCCGCAATAAGCCATTTATAAAGGTGAACCTGGGCGGCATTTCCACATCTTTGTTTGAGAGCGAGATGTTCGGCCATATCCGGGGAGCTTTTACAGATGCCCGGTTTGACAGGGTGGGCCGTTTTGAAATGGCAAATAAGGGGACTATATTTTTAGATGAGATAGGCGACCTTGATGCCAGCAGCCAGGTGAAACTGCTGCGGGTGTTGCAGGATAGGACCTACGAAATGCTGGGTAGCAGCCGTACCAAAACGCTGGATACCCGGGTGGTTTGTGCCACCAACAAAAACCTTAATGAAATGGTATCGCGCGGTACTTTCAGGGAAGATTTGTTGTATCGTATAAATCTGATTACCGTTTATCTGCCTGCCTTGCGCGAGCGGCCAAAGGATATTACTTTACTGGTTGATTTTTTTATTAATAATTTAAAAGAGATCTATAACAGGCCAAAATTATCTGTAGCGCCATCGGCTATGAAGTGGCTGCAAACTTTACCTTTACCGGGCAACATAAGGCAGTTGAAAAACCTGGTGGAACGTTCTATACTGGTAAGTAAAAAAGACGAACTTGGTATTGACGATTTTCGCTCGCAACTGGAACTATCGCCGGTAAAAAAAGGGAACATGCAGTTGCCGGGTGTAGGCACTTTAACTT
Source organism: Mucilaginibacter sp. (assembly GCF_025362475.1). Lineage (GTDB taxonomy): Bacteria > Bacteroidota > Bacteroidia > Sphingobacteriales > Sphingobacteriaceae > Mucilaginibacter. Next base: position 44,246 of record NZ_JANYGH010000050.1, on the reverse strand, counting down.
TGGAGGAGGTAGAGGTAGAGATGATAAAGCGTGCCATGGATCACCATAAAAATAAAATAAGCAGAGCCGCGGCGGCCCTGGGACTTACGCGAAGTGCCCTATACCGCCGGCTGGACAAATACCAGATACCATACGATGAAGCTGAGGACTAAATATGTTTTATTTGTTGTAATACTGCACCTGCTAATCCTTGTGCTCACCTACTTTATTTTTAACCAAAACAAGATCTTTTTTATTGCTTCAGAGGCGTTTGTACTTATTTCGGTTGTGGTGGCTGTACAGCTTTATCGGCAGTTGATAAACCCTTTAAAACTATTGATGCAGGGAGTAGAAGCTATAAAGGACAAGGATTTCAATGTTAAATTTTTATCAACCGGCAAACACGAGGTAGATGCGCTGATTGATGTTTATAACCAGATGATGGACGAGCTGAGAACAGAACGCACAAGGCAGGAGCAACAGCATTTCTTTTTAGAAAAACTGATCTATACTTCGCCAACGGGCATCATTATATTGGATTTTGATGATCGTATACAGCAGATAAACCCCAAGGCCTTGCAGTTATTGGCAATTGCTGAGGATCAACTGCATGGTACCTCTATACATGAATTGGAGCACCCCTTATTTGAGCAAATGCGGGCATTAAAATCGGGCGAGACCGTGGTAGTAAAGCTGGATGGCGTAAGTTCATTTAAACTGCAGAAATCGCATTTTGTAGACAGAGGGTTTTCTCGCCATTTTATTATGATAGAGGATTTGACCGCCGAGATTCTGGCGGCCGAGAAAAAGGTTTATGGCAAGGTGATCAGGATGATGGCGCACGAGGTAAATAACACCATTGGTCCTGTTAATTCCATCATGCAATCGGCTATGAAAACCCACCAGCTTTGGGAGGGTCATGAGTTTGATGTACTGAAAGATGCATTGCAGGTAGCTATGGACCGTAACCAAAACCTCAACTTATTTATGCGCAACTTTGCCGATTTGGTGAAGCTGCCGCCTGCCAATAAACAACCAATGGTACTTCAGAAGCTTATCCAGTCTGTCGCCACCTTAATGGACATTAAAGCCAAAGAAAAGGGAATTAGGTTTGAATTTAACCTGCCCGATGATGCCGTAAACATACGGGCCGATGAACAGCAGCTAGAGCAGGCTTTGATCAATATTGTAAAAAACGCCATTGAATCTATTGATGGTGATGGTTTGGTGAAATTCACGCTTATCCCCAGTGAAAGAAAACTCATCATCACTGATACCGGCAAGGGCATAACCGCCGAGCAAAGCACTAATCTTTTTTCACCATTCTTCAGCACCAAAAAAGATGGGCAGGGGATAGGGCTTACCCTAACAAGGGAAATCCTGCTGAATCACGGTTTTGAGTTCAGTTTAAAAACTGTTGCGGAGAAGCAAACGGAGTTTGTGATGTGGTTTAATTAGTTAAATAAGTTATGTCACGAGGAATAAAATGCTGGGACAGCAACGGATGAATTAATGTTTAAAAAGATTTGTCATCCTGAAACGCAGTGGAGGATCTATTATTCGCCATGCTTCTTCGCCCTGTAAAGTCTGCGAATAGATCCTTCACTGCGTTCAGGATGACAAAAGGTTTTTTTGCAAATATGTCATTGCAAGCAATTGCGAACTGTGCATATTCGCCCTGTAATGTTTCGAGGTTGCCGTGCTGCGCTGGTAATGACGATTATGTAAGTAGTTGATTGTTAGTGTTGTTTTGTAGAGACGCATATTTGCGTCTCCCGCGTGAAAATCGGCGATGTAAATCCGCTCTGTATAGCTGGAGACGCAAATATGCGTCTATACGAAAAGCCTCGCCTGCCATAGGTCATCACCATTTTTTTAGGTTTATCCCTGGGGGATTCTCAGCGATGACAATTACTATTTTGTCGCTGCAACCTTATTCTTCTTCCCCCAACTCACATAAGAAACCACCAATATTGCCAAAAATATAAGTGGGGCCACCCGCATAGCAACAGGATCGCCCGAGGCTGAGTGCGCGATAAAGGCGGATATAAATACGATGAATAATCCGGCATAGGCCCATTCTTTTATTTTGGATAAAACCGGAACAAGAAGTAATAAGGCGGCTATCACTTTGGCAATGGCCAGTTCAATTCTGAAATAATCGGGAAAACCGAGGTGCTTAAATGCCTGTGTCATTTCTGGCTTGGTGAGGTAGGCAAAGGCCGAGTAGGTCATCATTAATGAAATAATAGAAGTAGTAACCCAGTAAGTAATTTTAGTAGCTTTCATGTTTGTATTTTGTTATACAAACTTATGTATCTTTGCTATCAATAAGATACTACTATCCCAAAGGATAGCGGTATCCTTTAGGATAGTTCATCAATATGGAAACACTTACAGATAACCACATTCATACCCCCGAAGCCTGTAACGCCAGTATAAACGCTGTGCGTGATACCCTATATGTGCTGAATGGAAAATGGAAACTGCCATTAATAGTCGCCCTGCAAAATGGCCCCCTGCGGTTTAATGATATTCAGCGGGCATTGGGCGATATCACCCCTAAAATTTTGTCGAAGGAATTGCGGGAGCTTGAACTGAATGAGTTTTTAACCCGCAAAGTTGAATCAACCAGGCCTGTAACCGTTACCTATCAGCTTGCAGAATATAGCCGGTCATTAAAAAGTGTGATAGAGGAGTTAATGAAATGGGGCATACAGCACCGCGAGCGGATAGTAGCCAGCCGGAAGAAAGCCATGTAAACCTTAAGGCTTATTGTATGATTTTTTTATCCTTTTCAACCAATTTTAATACAATCATTTTAAATCCCTAAATCCTTTTAGTAATGTTGTATATCCAATTCAAACATCTACTATGCAAAGGCGACATTTTATTAAACTTACAGCAACTACCGGCGCGGCTATACTATTTAGTCGATTACCTTATGCAACATCAACCCAAACAACAGCCATCAATCTGCCCGATGAGGTTTGGGCCCAATCCGGCGCCGAATGGTTTAAGCTAAAGAGCACCAACGGCAGCAAATTTAGTTATAAGGATATCGAGGTTACGGTTAAAGCCAATGGAAATGCAAAAGGGGTATATATACAATCGCCAACCCAGCAACTTAATTCGGTGCGTTTAAAATGGAAGCACAATACACCTTCTTCAGCAAAGTATCTTGGTGATCATTGGGAGCGCTCTTATGGCGACCTGCAATGGAAAACCGGTTTTAATGGCGGTAAAAGTCCATGGTATGTAATTATCCACGATACTAAACAAACAGCGTGTTTCGGTGTAAAAACGGGCGCTAATAGTATTTGTTGGTGGGGTTTAGGTGCTGATAGTCTCGATCTTAATTTAGATACACATTCTGGCGGTAACGGTGTATTGCTGGGCAATCGTACGTTGCATGCTGCGGATATTGTCACTTCACATGGCCTGCCCGGCGAAACACCTTTCCGTACCGATCATCGTTTTTGTGGTATCATGTGCGAAAAGCCACGTTTGCCCAAACAGCCAATTTATGGTATTAATGACTGGTACTTTGCTTATGGTAACAATAATTTCGACCTGATAAAGCAAACCACTGCCATGATGAGCGAGCTGGTTACCGATACCAATAACAAGCCGTTTTCTGTAATTGATGCCGGCTGGGCTAACTACTCGCCCTTATTACCCGGCGACGGCGGCTGGAATGATGATTTTTCTAAACCCAATGATAAATTTAAGGATATGCACCTGTTGGGCGATGAGATCAAAAAGCTGGGTATGCGCCCAGGTTTGTGGATGCGTCCGCTTTGTGCCCGTCATGATGAAAAAGCAAGTTTACTGGCTCCAAAGATCCCCGGCAGAGACGATCCTAAAAATCCAACCCTCGATCCAACCATCCCTGAAAATATCGAACGCGTTAAACGCAACTTTGATTTTTACAAGGAGTGGGGCTATGAGATGGTGAAGCATGATTTTAGCACCTATGATATTACTGGCCGCTGGGGTTTTGATATGAAGGATAGCATTACGTCGCCCGGCTGGAATTTTAACGACAGAAGTAAGACCACAGCCGAGATCATCCTCCACCTATATCGTTCCATCCGTGAGGCAGCGGGTGATGGCATTTATGTGATTGGTTGTAACACCATGAGTCATTTAAGTGCGGGCATATTTGAAATGTGCAGGATAGGGGATGATACCAGCGGGAATGAATGGGGCAGAACGCGTAAAATGGGCGTAAATACATTGGCTTTCCGCTTACCGCAGCACAATAAATTTTACGCTGTTGATGGGGATTGCGTTGGCCTTACCACCAAAATTGAATGGGCGAGAAATAAACAATGGCTTCAACTATTGGCAGAAAGTGGTGCACCACTATTCGTCTCGGGGCAACCCGAGGCCATGGGCGCCGAACAAAAGGCCGCTGTAAAAAAAGCATTCGCCGCTGCCGCTAAAGTACAACCCTTAGGCGAACCACTGGATTGGATGGACACCATGCTGCCCGAAAAATGGAAACTGAATGGTAAGTTAGTTGAGTTTAACTGGGCGTAGAGTGTTCTTAGCTTAATTGCAAGACACGGCGTCGAGTCGACTCACCCCGACATCGCTTCGCTCGTCTTCCCTCTCTCCGCTTTGCGCATAGAGGGGGCTTAAAAAAACTTCTTAACCCTCTTTCCACCGCAGGTGAAGAGAGGGTCGGCCAGCGTAGCATAGCCGGGGTGAGTCGGTTGCCCGCGTTCAAAGCCAGACTGTAGAATCCCAGATTTACGAAGTTTTTAAAACTTCGTAAATCTTTTCACCTTTCACCTTTCACCTTTCACCTTTCACCTTTCACCTTTCACCTTTCACCTTTCACCTTTCACTTTTCACCTTTTATCGTTCAAATTATCAGTGCTTTATTGTTTCTGATTCACATAAATACAGAACTCAATTCCCTCCGTAAACAATGTAATCATTATCTTGTTCCACATTTACGCTGAACAGGACAATTTATCATGAAGAAAATATTGCTATTTATACCCATACTTTTTATGTTGTCATGCGGGCATGATCCGGCTCAGCAACAGGAAAATAAGAAGCTTAATAGCCTTGCAGTTGAGTATGTTAGGTTGGGGCTTGCCATCGGTCAATATGATACTGATTTTGTAGACGCCTACTATGGTCCGGATTCTTTGAAGCCGAAGCAAGCACCTGCAAAGGAGTTTCCGAAGGATAGTTTGCTGGCCAATACCAATGTTTTAATGAATGAGTTGAAAATTATTTCCACTAACTCAGCAGTAGATACCAATAAAATAAGGGCGAACTGGCTTATGGATCAGCTGGTAGCATTTAGCAGGCGCATCAGGAGCTTTTCTGGCGAGGAAAGGCCCTTTGATGAAGAATCAAAGGAACTTTTTGGTGTAGTTGCACCTGTTTACACAGAAGATTATTTTAAATCCCAGGTAAATTTGCTTGATAGTATTTTGCCGGGTAAAGGCCGGGTGAACGACCGTTTTCAAAAACTGGCTAATAAATTCATCATCCCGAAAGATAAACTCGACCCGGTGATTAAAGCTGCCATTGCCGAAGCCCGCAAACGCACTATGGCCCACTACACTTTACCCGCGGGTGAGGCTTTTACGCTGGAGTATGTAACTAATAAACCATGGAGTGGTTATAACTGGTACAAAGGCAATTATAAAAGCACCGTACAGATTAATACCGATCTGAAAATTTTTATTGACAGGGCAATTGATGTGGGCAGCCATGAAAGCTACCCTGGTCACCATGTGTATAATATGTTGCTGGAGAAAAATCTGTACCACGATAAGGGTTGGGTAGAAGTATCCATGTACCCGCTTTTTAGTCCGCAAAGTTTAGTTGCCGAGGGGAGCGCTAACTACGGTATTGAAGTAGCTTTCCCGGGCGACGAAAAAGTAAAGTTTGCTAAAAACGTATTGTTGCCGTTAGCTGGTTTGGATACAGCCGGCATCAACCTTTATTTTAAGGCCCTTGCCATAAAAGGTACGCTAAATTATGCCCGTAACGAGGCCGCGAGGGGATTGATTAACAACACGATGTCGCGCGATAAAGCAACCACTTATCTTACCAAATATTGTTTGATGAATGATGAAACGGCTGCCAAATCCATTAGTTTTATTAAAAAATACCGCAGTTACGTAATCAATTATAACTACGGTTTGGATATGGTAAAAAACTATATAGAAAAAAATGGCGGTACGCCCAAAGACCCTATAAAACGATGGGAACTTTTTGGTAGATTGCTGAGCAATGAGGTAACCACCGAAGAGTTGCTCAAAAAATAAACCGCCATGTTCAAAAAAGTCATCCCTGTTAGTTTAATAGCTATATTAATAACGTGTACCTGCTATGCTCAAAAAAAGGCTGTCTGGCTTGATTCAGATACGGGTAATGAAATGGATGATCTGTATGCCATCACTTACCTGCTTAAAGATCCGCAGGTAAATGTTGTTGGCCTAAGTTCGGCACATTTCAATAATGCCGATATGCTGGTTGGTGATAAATGGCATTATTACCCCACAAAAAATATCAATACGGTACAACTAAGTCAGGACTTGAATGAACAATTGCTACAACTTAATTCCAGAACAGATGTGCCTCATCCTTTGGGTAGCAGGGGAACTATCGGGCATTCATGGGGAGGTAAAAATCCTGTTATTTCCGCTGCCGAAAAAGGAATCATAGCGGCGGTACACCAACTTAAGGATGGCGAAAAACTCGATGTGCTGTGCATCGGGGCGGCATCAAATATCGCCTCGGCTATTCAGCTGGATACTACTATCATTCCTAAAATAAGGGTGTATGTACTGGCCGCGCGTTATTTCAGCGACCGCAAGGTTTGGGATAAAAGCGAGTTTAATGTGCGTAACGATTTGAATGCCTTTGACCTGTTGCTTAATTGTAAAGGTTTGGATCTTACCGTTATGCCCATCAATACCGCTATTGCTTTAAGATTTAACCGCACCGTTTGCCGTACTAACCTAAAAGATAAGGGTAAATTGGGCGAACTGTTATATAACCGCTGGGATTTTGTAGAGGCTAAAGACACTTGGGTAATGTGGGATCTGGCCCTCGTAATGGCCTACCTTGATCCTTCAAAAGCCGAAAAAATACAAGCAACTGGTCCGCCCGAAAACGAGCAGCGTGAAGTGTCCGTATATAAAAATATTGATGCTAAAGCTATGGAGCAGGATTTCTGGAACCGGATGAACCTTTTTACTGTAAAATAGTATAAATCAATGATGATAAAGAACAGATTTGTAACCGCCATTTTTTTGGCGGCAGGCATTTATGCGTCGTGTAAAAATCCAAAAACTCACCAGGGGCGGTCAACTTACAGCAACTGGGGCACTTACGCCGGTTCAAAGGAGGGTAATCGTTATTCATCAGATCAGGAGATCAATCTAAGCAACGTTAGCAAGTTAAAAGTAGCGTGGACTTATAGCACCAATGATAAGGACTCGGCGAACCGTAGTCAAAATCAGTGTAACCCCATCATGGTTGATGGTGTATTATATGGCACCAGTCCAAAATTGAAATTATTTGCGCTGGATGCAGCCACAGGCGAGCAAAAATGGCTTTTTGATCCGGCAAAGGCCGATACTACTAATAGCGGCGATCCGATGGCTTATTATAAAGTGAGCAGGGGAGTGATCTACTGGCAAAATAAGGATGGCGGACAGAAACGCCTGTTTTACAGTGTAGGCGCTAAAACCTTCGCTATTGATGCCGAAACAGGTACGCCCATAATGTCTTTTGGCAAAAATGGATATTTAGATCTCACTAAAAACCTCGACCGTGATACCAAATCATTTGTAGCAGGCACCACTCCCGGTGTAGTTTACAAAAACCTGCTGATAGTAGGTACCCGCGTAGCCGAATCTGCAGATGCAGCCCCCGGACATATCAGAGCATATGATGTACTTACGGGGAAATTAAAATGGATCTTCCATACTATTCCGCATCCCGGTGAAAAGGGTTACGAAACATGGCAGGATACCGCTGCTTACAAGAAATTTGGGGGAGCCAACAATTGGGCCGGGATGTCATTAGATGAAAAACGAGGCGTTATTTACATCCCGACCGGATCCATAGGCGGCGATTTTTACGGTGGTTTCCGTAAGGGGCAAAATCTGTTTGCCAATTCACTACTGGCACTTGATGCTGCTACGGGTAAGCTAAAATGGCATTTCCAGGTGGTGCATCATGATCTGTGGGACCGTGATCTGCCGGCCAATCCAAACCTGGTAACTATTACCCACGATGGCAAAAAGATTGATGCAGTGGCTCAGATCACCAAGCATGGTTATATTTTTATGTTCGACAGGACGAATGGTAAGCCCGTATTCCCGATAGTGGAAACACCTGTGCCTACTAAAGCCTTGCCCGGCGAGGCGCCGTGGCCTACACAGCCAATACCTACCTTGCCGCAGCCTTTTGCACGACAAATATTTAATCCCGAGGACGTGACCGACCGCACACCCGAGGTACATAAAGAGATGCTGGATAAATATAACCAGGTTAAAAACCGCATCATGTTTACTCCGCCGGCTAAAGAAGGTGGATGGATCTTCCCCGGTTTTGACGGAGGTGGCGAGTGGGGCGGTGCAGCAGTTGACAATGAAACTAAGATCATGTATATCAGCTGCTCCGAAATGCCCTGGGCGCAGGTAATGATCAATGTGCCAAAGGCAACGAATGATAATTCGCTTAAAGGGATGGGGCAGGTAGTTTATAATAAAAACTGTATAGGCTGCCACGGACCGGAGTTAAAGGGAAACGGTACATCGTACCCGTCGCTGGTAAATATTGGTGCCAAATTTAAGGAGGACCAATTAAGCCAGATCATTGCCAGCGGCCGTAATATGATGCCATCATTTAAACAGCTTGCGTCACAGGATAAAAAAGCGTTGCTGGCTTTCCTACTGAAACTGCCTGATGCAAAAGCATCCAAAACATTAGCCAAAGAACCAACAACTGACCGTACTGCCAGTACCAAAACCGAAAAGAAAGTGGTTGACGACATTCCCTACACCATGACCGGTTACAACCGGTTTTTGGATAAGGATGGATACCCCGGCATTAAACCGCCATGGGGCACTCTTAATGCCGTTGATCTCACCACCGGTAAGCTGCTTTGGAAAGTGCCCGTAGGTGAATATCCTGAATTGACCAAAAAAGGCATCCCGGTTACCGGAACAGAATTGTATGGTGGTCCGCTTGTTACCAAAGGTGGGTTGGTATTTATAGCTGCAACTAAGGACGAAAAAATCAGGGCATTTGATAAAAAAACAGGTAAAGTAGTATGGGAGGCTAAATTACCTGCGGCGGGCTATGCCACACCGGCAACTTACGCCATAGATGGTAAACAATATGTAGTTATAGCTTGTGGTGGAGGTAAAATAGGCAGTAAATCCGGAGATCAGTATGTGTGTTTTGGATTGGGTGAGTAGTAGCTGTTTAAATCCAATGTTTTAACTAATATCGTGATATAATATTCCGGAGGGGGGCAGGTGAGATATGGGGATGGCGTTTGTTAACGTCTGTTGCTATTTTGAACTTAATCAAATAACAAAAACATAATGTGCAGTTAAATTCATGTTTATGCTTTCCCGGTAAATTTAGGGAAGTAAAAAACTAATGCCCCGCATACCGTTTCCCCGCAGCAATTTTGATGATCTTCGTAATTGTCCCCTGGATAAATTAGAGGAGGATATATCCCGGACATCTATTCGTTTAAAATTGCAGAATAACCCCGCAACCGATATAGAACGGGGACGTTACCAGGAAGAACTGGATAAGTTGAGTGTATTTAAATATATCAGTCAGTTAAGAAAAGGAAAATTAAGCTATGAGGATTTTAGCCAAAAGGTTGAATTATCATCCTGACCGCCCTTAAAAGCTCTCCTCATAAGCCGGTGCTCCTGGTGTTTCCAGCTTAAATTGTTTTACCTGGCCCGGGCCTTCAAACTCAAACCTGATACCGACAACGCGGCCTATGCTGTGTTTTTGCTCAACATCCATTATTTGTTTGTTATTGAGATAAATTTTTAGGCGATGATCTTTAACGCTGCATTTAAGGTTTTGAAATTGGGCAAAATCGCAGCCAAAAGCGCTCAGATCATGATCTTTTCCGCCTATCCAGTTTTCGCCGGTCAAAACACCAATATCGGCAATGCAGCCCTTGTTTACTATGGGGATTACAATGGCTGCTCCAACTCCTAAAATGGTCAGGTTAGCTTTACTGCAAACGGACTGCCCTGCGGTTGAGGTGTTACGCAAAGTACATTCAAGTGTAAAATCCCCGGCCTTAATGCCGGGAAATTCGCGCACGTTTGAGAATTTCACCCAGGTGTTATTAAAAACACCAGTGCCGAGCTTCTGCTGCATAACATCTCCGGAAATACCCATATAACCATGCCCGGTTATTTCGCCGGGCGATAGGTATACAGGCACGGGTAAATGATCAACGATGCCTATCCAGCCTTTAGTTTTGATGAATACGGTAGTCTCTTTTTTAATCTGCTTATCCACTATCAGCTTTGCTAAAAAATAACCGGGATGGTAATAGATAGATGTATATTGTTTACCATTTCCGGGCACCCGCTCGCGTCGTTCCGGATCCCATGATTGCTGGATATAAACACTATCAGAATGAAAGGCTGACGCATCGTATTGAAATACTACCGAGTTTGGCAAACCATCGGAGGCATACCTGCTGCTGAATTTTACTGTTGATGCATCGACTATTGTTTTCTTTTTTGTGCCGATAAAATATAAGCATAGTAGGGCAATCAGTAAACCGCCAATGAGCCAGGGATATTTATAGCGTTTCTTTAAAGGTTTTATGACTGGTTTGGCCTCCTCTTCCGGGGGTATTGCTACCTGCTCAATTACGCCGTTAACCTGGTGATGTTGCCTAAAATCGCGCCAACTGGTATAATCCAAAAAGCAGGCGAGCGCGTTGAGGGTAGCCGAGGTAGGGAAGCTTTCATAACGTACCTTTCCCCATATCCTTTTAAGGGTTGATATGCTTAGCTGCACCCTTGTTTTTTCAAATATCAGCTTGCTCAGTTGTTCAAAATCGTGATTGCTCCAAATACTGCTCTCGCCCCAGTTCAATGTTTGCTCAATCAGCTGGCAGCATAATAAAAGCAATTGTTTTTCTTTTTCCATTGATTTTTTGGGTGATGGTTCGGTATCTAAAAATGCAAAAAAGGTTTGAACAAATTTGAACAGAATTGAAAAGCTTATGAAGCTTTATTTTGAGCACAATTTGCAATTTTTGACTAAAGTTAAAATCTAAACTTATGAAGAACAATATTTTGTTTACGCTCTTTTTACTCTCCTTTCTTTTTAACAAAGCTGTTTATGCACAGCAAAATGGCACCAAAGATCTTAACAGCTTATTAAAGCAGCATAAACTGGTGATAACTCCCCGTCAAAGTGTAACCGAACTTACCGACGGCACCAAGCAGGGCTTATCCTGTAATGGTATTGTATGGCTTAAGGAGGTCAGCTTTAAAACCGGGACAATTGATGTTGATCTAAGAGGCAAGGATGTTTTCCAGCAAAGTTTTTTGGGAATTGCTTTTCACGGTATTGACACCACTACTTACGATGTCATTTATTTCAGGCCATTTAATTTCCAGTCGCCGGATACATTGAGGCGAAAGCATACTGTTCAATATATGAGTATGCCCGATTATCCCTGGGACAGGCTGAGAAAGGAACATCCCCTGGTATATGAAAATGCAGTAAACCCATTCCCGCTTGCAACCGCCTGGTTTCATGCGCGTATTGTAGTAAAGGCTGATGGAATTTTTGTTTATGTGGATCATTCTGCCAGCCCCTCCCTTACGGTTAAAAAACTAAACAACAGGCAGGATGGCCTCATCGGCTTATGGGCAGACGGATTAACAGGCGACTTTGCCAATCTTGTGATTAAATAAAAATCAATACAAACCTCATTAAGATTTATCATCATGAAAAAGCTATTACTGCTATTTATTCTGCTTGTATCCATTAAGGTATCTGCCCAACAAAAATACCAGGTGTATGATCTTTCTGTTATCAAGCCCAAAGAGTGGATCATCCCCAAAAATGACACGCTTGATTATGAATTTGGCGCGTATCAGGGCCAAAAAGCATTGTTGATAAAAAGAAAGATCGACAACTATAAATCAGGTAGCCTGGCTTATCCTAAAAACTTAAACTTTAAAGATGGTATCATTGAGTTCGACCTCGCATTCGGTGGCAAAGGGAATGGTTACATAGGCCTTGCCTTCAGAATCAAAGATGCCCATCACTACGAAACTGTTTATTTCCGGCCTTTATCATCAGGCACCATCAACGCCATACAATACATGCCCGAAAAGAAATCCGAATTTAACTGGTGGGATTATGAAGCTGCAAAATACCAGGCTAAAGCTGTGCTGCCGCACAATGGCTGGTTTCATGTAAAAGTGGTGGTTATGGGCAGTAAAATGGAAGTGTATGTGAATCATGCAGCCAAACCATCAATGGTATATACCCCGCTCGATGCATCCTTAAAAAACGGCTCTGTTGGTTACTGGCATGGTAACTCATCATTAGGGGCCTATAGAAATTTGGTAGTGAAGGCGCTTAAATAGCATATCATATATGCGTTGTTGGGTGGGGTACCTGGCTCTGGCTGACGAAATATTTTAGTGGCTATTGAAGCAGATCTTGTTTTTAGGTTGATATTAAATTCTGTTTAAAATCTCAACCAAAATGTGCAACTTTAGCACCAGCCAAATCTATACCTAATGAAATTCAAGATCTTGCCAGCATTGTTGTGTACTTTATGCTTTACCATGATAAGCTTTTTAAGCTTAGCCCAAGCCAACTTTAAACCCCAAAAGGAGCTTTTATTTACTATTAAAAAAAACTTTACTGATGCAGATGCTCAATATAAAGTGCTGGCAAAGCAGATAGGGCCGGATGAGTTTCCTAAGACCTATCATCCCGATGTAAACAAGCAGGAAAACAGCAATTCGGGCTGGTGGTGTAGCGGCTTTTATCCGGGCAGTTTGTTGTATTTGTACCAGGAGAATAAAGATCAGCAATTGTTAACCGAAGCCAACCGCATTATGGGGGTGCTGGCTAAGGAGCAGTTTAATACACATACCCACGATTTGGGTTTTATGATGTATTGCAGCTTTGGCAATGCCAATAAAATTGGGCCAAAACCGGAGTACAGGCAAATATTGGTTAACAGCGCCAAATCTTTATCAACAAGGTTTAATCCTGCGGTGGGGTGTATAAAATCATGGGATTCAAAACCGGGTGATTATTTGGTGATTATTGACAATTTGATGAACCTGGAATTGCTGTTTTGGGCTACCCGTGAAACCGGCGATTCCAGCTATTATAAAATAGCGGTTACTCATGCCAACACTACTATGAAAAACCATTATAGGCCCGATTATAGCTCATACCACGTGATTAATTATGATGCCCAAACCGGTGCGGTAAAAGAAAAGAAAACCGCCCAGGGATTTGCCAATGAATCGGCATGGGCCAGGGGGCAGTCATGGGGGCTTTACGGATACACCGTATTGTACCGCGAAACACATGATAAAAAATACCTTGATCAGGCTCAGAATATAGCTCATTTTATTTTGACTAACCCAAACCTGCCTGCCGATAAAATTCCATATTGGGATTATAATGCCACTAACATCCCTAATGCACTTAAAGACGCTTCGGCAGCCGCTGTTATGGCTTCGGCATTGTTGGAACTTTGCAGGTACAGCGATGCAAAAAAGGGGCAGGAGTATTTTAACGTAGCTCAAATAATATTAAAAACACTTTCTGCACCGCGTTACAAAGCTGCTGCCGGTACCAATGGTGGTTTTATTTTGCAACACAGCGTAGGCCATTTCCCAGCAGGAACAGAAATTGATGTGCCGCTATCTTATGCCGACTATTATTTCATTGAGGCTATGAAAAGATACCAGGCATTCGATAAAAAAAAATAAATTAGCAGCTAAACTAAAACTATGGCATTAGGCAAGGGAAGATTAGAGGCTTTTAGCGATGGCGTTATCGCTATTATTATCACCATAATGGTGTTGGAAATGAAGGTGCCGCACGGCGAAAGCATTGAATCATTAAAACCGCTCATTCCAGTTTTTATGAGTTATGTTTTGAGCTTTATATATGTTGGTATTTACTGGAATAATCATCATCATATGTTACAGGCCGTTCGCTCTGTTAACGGGGGGATTTTGTGGGCCAACCTGTACTTGCTTTTCTGGTTATCATTAATACCGTTTGTTACAAGTTGGATGGGCGAAAATCATTTTGCCAAATGGCCGGTAGCGTGTTACGGATTTGTGCTTATAATGAATAGTTTCGCTTATCTTATTTTGGTGAAAAAGCTTATCCGCCACCATGGTGAGCATTCTTTGATTGCCCAGGCTTTTGGTGAAGATTGGAAGGGGAAAATATCGGTCTGCATTTATGCAATTGCTGTTGGTGTAAGCTTGATAAATACCATAGCCGCCTTTACGTTATATGTGGTTGTTGCCGGCATATGGTTTATTCCCGATAGGAGAATTGAGAAGGAACTCAATCATCCGGACGCTGAAAACTAATGCAACAGATAAATTATAATTGCCTCAATTTCAGAAATAATGCCATTTATAGATGCTTTGTTGTTAAAAAAGTATAAACTATTTCGCAACTTCGTAGTTATAGTAGTGTTTTGCCTGAATTATTTTGCGTTGCAAGTTTAAATTTTAATCGTTATTTGACACTACTATACATTACCTATGTTGGATATTGCTTATGACCATGAGCCCGAATTGCTTTCCAAAGCAAAGAAGCTTCATCATGAAAACGAATTGCTTCTAAAGGTAGCGGCAGGGGATGAGCATGCCTTTCGCTTATTGTTTACAGCGTATCACCAACAGTTGGGTACTCATATTTATCGCATTACTAACTCTGCCGAACTGGCTGAAGAAGTTGTACAGGATGTGTTTTTAAAAATATGGATGACCCGCGAAACCCTCGGTAATATTGAAGATTTTAAAGCATACCTGTTTGTTATATCCAAAAACTATGCGCTTAATTGCCTAAAAAAACTTGCCAAAGAACGGATACAGATAAAGAAGCTGGAACAAAGCAGTATTAACCTGCTAAATGTTGAGCAAGATCCCGGCATGTATTATAATTTATTGGATGAGGCAATTGATCACCTGCCTCCTCAGCAGCAGAAGGTTTATTTACTGAGCAGGCATAACCGCCTCAAATATGCCGAAATTGCCGATCAGCTTAAACTCTCCCGCGAAACGGTAAAGAAATATTTGCAGATAGCTACTACATCTATAACCGATTATGTGCGCACCCACCTGGAGGTTTTTACAGCTATTTTAATAACAATAAAAACTTTTTTATTTTTTTTTAAAAGCTAATACCCCCTTTTTTACCCCTTTTGTTGTCTTGTATGTGAGTTTTACCCCAACTCCATTTGCCAATTTTAAATTATGAACTAACATCTACCTGTATGAGTGCAGTTAATGCGAGGCTTACTTACCTTTTTAATAGTTATTACCATCAAACCGCTACGCAAGAGGAGCAGGATGAACTCATGGAGATCATTCACTCATCTGCAAACGATGTGGAAGTAACTGCGCTTATTCATGAGGCCTGGGATAACCTCGAAATTGATGGACCTCTTTTTGATCGTACAAAAAGCATTGATATCTTAAACAGCATTCTTCAGGGTAAATCTGACCATGATAATATTCATCCAATACGTCCGCCGAATAAAAAACAGCTGTGGCTAAAATTAGGGGTTGCGGCTGCCATGATGGTTTTTGTTGGCTTTGGAGCCTATGTATTATTGAGGCAGGATAAGAATGTAATTGCAAAAAAAAACATAGCCAAAGCAAAACATGCGCATGATGTTTTACCAGGTGGTAATAAGGCAATTTTGACCTTAGCCAATGGCAAAACCATAACACTTGATAGTGCAAAAAATGGACTGTTAGTTAACGAGGGCTCCGCGCGTATTCATAAAACCCGGGACGGTCAGTTGGTTTACGAAACAGACAAGAATGGTGATAACTCGGCTGCTCCTATGAACACTGTATCTACGCCAAGAGGAGGCCAGTATCAGCTGGTGCTGGATGATGGAAGTAAGGTATGGTTAAACTCCGCATCATCATTAAGCTTTCCGGCGGTATTCAAAGGCAAAACAAGGGAGGTTGAAATCACTGGCGAAGCTTATTTTGAGGTTGCCAAAAATGCCAAGATGCCATTTAGGGTTAAGGTGAATAATACAGTGGTGGAGGTTTTAGGAACCCATTTTAATATTATGGCTTACAATGATGAAGCGGTAATGAAAACCACCTTGTTAGAAGGCTCGGTAAAAATAAGCAATAGCCAGAATTTCAGTATGCTAAAGCCCGGTCAGCAGGCTCAGCTTAATCAAAATGGACTTATAAAAGTAATTGATAACCCGGATGCAGATGACGCCGTTGCCTGGAAAGATGGGATCTTTCAGTTCAGGGATGCCGGAATTGAAACAATTATGAGGCAGGCAGCCCGCTGGTACGATGTACAGGTAAGTTTTGCAGGTAAGATGCCGGTAAAAGAATTTACAGGAAGAATATCGCGCAATGTAAAAGCATCAGAATTAATGGGCATGCTTAAATACATGGGTATTAATTATAAAATAGAAGATAAACACATTACGGTGTTGCCGTAACATAAATAACCCCAAATACAATCTACCAATAAACAACCAATTGTTCACATTAAACAACCATATGATGGAAGAAATACAAAAAATAAGTTAATCCAGGGCGGGACTCTATTGGTAAAACGGTTTATCATATATGTGGAAACGTATCATGTATGATATAGAAATTAGCCAAAAAAATACCGGGAAGTATTCGCAGTACTTTCCCGGCTAAATATCTGGGTCCCCAAAATTACAATCCACGAATTGAACGTAAATGTTTAACCCAAACTCTACAAACTTATGAATTTTAATTCTAAGGCCACGCTTTTGGTATGGCCCCAATTATCCAAAATAATTTTAGCTATGAAGCTAACAGTTATTATCATGGTAGCGGTACTTACTAATGTAAGTGCCAAAACCTATAGCCAGGTGGTTACCTTGCATCAAAAAAATGCCTCAGTTGAAAAGATACTCAGATCAATTGAAAAGCAAACCGGTTATCATTTTATGTATGATAAGCAGGATGTGTCAAAAGCCAGTACTATTAATATTGAAGTAGCAGGCGTTCCTTTGGAGCAAGCTCTTGACCAATGTTTTAAAGATCAGCCTTTAACCTACAAAATTTTCCAGGAAACCATTGTGGTTAAAAAGAAAGATATTGTTGTAGCTGCAGTTGCGGATATAAAGGTATCTGGTACGGTATCTGACGAAAAAGGTCCTTTGCCTGGCGTAACCGTTAAAATTAAGGGAACTGACGTTGGTGTTCAAACGGATGCAAGTGGTAAATACACTTTAAATGCACCCGAAAATGCAGCACTAATATTTAGCTTTATTGGTTACACTACACAAGAAGTAGCTGTTGCCGGCAAAACAACGCTGAATGTTTTGTTGGTTGAAGCACCTAAAGCCCTGAGCGAAGTGGTTGTTGTAGGTTATGGTACCCAAAAACGTGTTGATTTAACAGGTTCGGTTGGTAGCGTAGCTGCAAAACAATTACAGGAAAGACCACAAACTAACCTTGAGCAGGAATTATCTGGTAAAATTGCCGGTGTTAATGTTTCAACAAACTCTGGCGCGCCAGGCGGTAACACCAAGATCAGGATCCGTGGATTTAGTTCTATCAATACCAAATCAGATCCATTGTACGTAGTTGACGGTGTTATCTGGACAGAAGGTGGTAATGCGATCAATCCAAATGATATCGAATCGGTTGACGTATTGAAAGACGCGTCATCAACAGCTATTTATGGTACCCGTGGTGCAAACGGTGTTATCCTGGTAACCACCAAACGTGGAAAAAGGGGAGAAGGTACGGTTAGTTACGATGCCTATGTAAGTGTAGGGCATATGGCCAAAGAACTTCCAGTATTAAACTCTAAACAGTTTATGGAAGTTGAAGATCTATCATATGCAAACATTAAAAAATATGACCCGGTAGGTTGGGCAGCTGGAAACTATGCTTCAAGAGATCCAAAACTGCAACGTACTGCGCTTATTGGTAAATTATTTGACCAAAACCTGCAGCCGCTTTACGATGTGGATTGGCAAAAAGCTACAACCCGCAACGCGGTAAGCCAAAACCACAACTTAACATTTACAGGTGGTACAGATAAATTAACCTATGGTTTCTTTTTAAACTATGCTAACGATCAGGGTATTATTTTAAATAGCTATTTAAAACGGTACAACGCCCGCATGACTTTTGATAACCAGATAAAATCGTGGTTAAAAGTTGGTGCTACCTTAAATTACAACACCCAGGATCAGCGTACTGCCGATGATGGTACAGGAGGTAACAACATTCCGCGTATGTTAATTGAAATGGTACCTTTTATTCCTATTAAATATCCTGATGGAACTTACGGTAAACGTACAGATTACCCTAATTTAGAAGGTGGTGATAATCCCGTGGCCCAGGCAAATGAGGTTGAGGCGCTTTATAAAAAACGTATTTTCAGCGGTAATGGCTATGTTGACATAAACATTATACCTGGCTTGGTTTTCCGCAGTACTTTAGGCGTAACAACATCTGCCAATTACAACCCTCACTTTCAAAGCGGTTTAGTAGGAGGTTCTGTTGCAAGCCAAACCAATAGTTCGGCTTCAATTGAAGAGCAAAACAATACATTTTGGCAATGGGAAAATCACGTTACTTACACTAAAACCTTTAACAAGGTGCATAACATTAATGTTGTAGTAGGTACAGAGCAACAAAATTTCCAGCAGACTGGCTTAGGTGCTTATACAAGCAACCTGTCTGATAACTATTATCAGTATTATAACTTAGGCGCCGGTTCTATCCCTGGCATTCCTTCATCAAATTACGATGCATGGCAAATGCGCTCATACTTTGGTCGTTTAAATTATAACTACGAAGAAAAATATCTGCTAACAGTAACCGGGCGTAGGGATGGTTCATCGCGTTTTGGTGCAAACGTTAAAAATGGTTTCTTCCCGTCTGCAGCTTTTGCATGGCGCGCTTCACAAGAAGATTTCCTGAAGGACAATAAAACAATATCTGACCTTAAATTTAGGTTGAGCTATGGTTTAACCGGTAACTCCGAAATTGGTGAATACCAGTCGCAGGCAAGAATTGGTACAGTTAACTACGTATTTAATGGTGCCCAGGCTATTGGTACGCAATTAGGTTCAATTGGTAACGAGGATTTATCATGGGAAAAAACAGCTGAATATGACCTTGGGTTCTCAGTAGGATTATTCAATAACCGCATTAACATTGAGGCGGATGCTTATTTGAAGAAAACACAAAGTTTACTCCTTAATGCACCATTACCAGAAACAAGTGGTGTAAACAGTGTTTACAAAAACATTGGCCGTTTACAAAACAAAGGTTTGGAGTTAACCATCAATACACAGAACATTAAAACCAAAGATTTTAGCTGGAACACCTCATTCAATATCTCGTTTTTAAAGAATAAGATACTAAGCTTAGGAGCATCAAACGATGATATATTCCTATCGCCAACGTTCCTTTCACAATTTAACCTGATGCGTGTAGGTTTACCTGCTGGTAGCTTTTATGGTTACCAAGTGTTAGGTACATGGGGTACTGCAGAGGCATCTCAAGCTGCTGTATTTAACAAATTGCCTGGTGACCTGAAAGTTCAGGATACCAACCATGATGGCAAAATCACGGCTGATGATAAAGTTATCCTTGGTAAATCAATACCAGATGGTTACGGAACGTTAAGTAACACCTTCCGTTATAAAAACATCGATTTAGGCGTCGATTTGCAATTTAACTGGGGCAACCAGATCATGAACCTAACCCGTCACTCAGGTCAGGATCGTACAGGCCAGGCTAACAGCTATGCCACAGTTTTGAATGCATGGACACCAACCAATCAAAATACCAGCATCGCCGAAGACAGGCCAGCTTATGTATATTACCAAACAGAGATCTACTCTACAAAAGTAGAAAGCGGTAATTTCATCCGTGGCAGATCTGTGACACTTGGTTACACTTTCCCAACTGCTACGATATCTAAAATAAAATTAAGCAGGCTAAGGGTTTATGCGCAGGCGCAAAATTTGTTTGTGATAACCAAGTATACTGGCTATGATCCTGAAGTTTCTACTTACGGTTACGATCCTAAGAATCCTAACAATAACAGCAACTTTAATCAAGGCATCCAGTTTTATGATTATCCAAAACCAAGAACTTTCCTGCTTGGCTTAAATGTTAGTTTCTAATTTCAACGTTAAAACATACAATTATGAAGTTTAACTTAAAAAAATACCGAATTGGTTATTCATTACTGATTCTCACTATATTGGTTAGCAGTTGCAAAAACGAACTTGTTGAAAAAAACAAAGGTGGTTTTGTAAAAAGCAATTATTTTAGCAGTGCAAACCAGGCGCGTATATTTGTTAATGGTATTTATCAAAAGCTTTACCTGTTTCAAAACGGTGATGCATATGGCGAAAGCCCGTTTATCACCATCGAGCTTTTTGCAGGCCACGCTACGTCATTAGGCCAAAGCGTTAACAACAATAACGTTATCAATAACCGTACAGATGCGGTTAACCCGGGTTTTGAGGATGTATGGCAAAATAGCTATGCAGCTATATCAAATGCTAATTTAGCACTCGCCAACATCCCTCCCATATCGCCAATGCCTGATGCTGATAAAAAGGCCTTATTGGGCGAGACCTATTTTTTAAGGGCATTCTTCTACTATCACCTGGTAAGGTTATACGGTGATGTGCCATTGCTCACTACTCCGGTAACCCTCAGCAGCCCTAATCTTTATCCTGCACGTACAGCTGCATCTGCTGTATATGATCAAATCATCAGCGATCTAAAAGCCGCTGAAGTATCTGGCTTGCCAGAGTCTGATAATACAGGTAAGGTTTCTTTAGGTGCTGTACGTACCTTGTTAGCCAGCGTTTATTTAACTACTGCAGGCTTCCCGCTTAAAAAGACAGCAAATTATGCTTTAGCTGCTGCGGAAATTTTGCCAGTTATAAATGGCACCGCGTACACTTTGTTTGATAAGTACGATTACCTGCATGACAATGCACACAAAAATCAGGGCGAATTGATATTTCAATCCAACTACTTAGTGGGTGTGGCTACCAATGCAATTCCTCAATTAACCGTACCATTTAACCTATTGGTTGGCTCATATGGCGATCACCTTGGGGCAATGATTCCTACCAACGCTTTTGTAGCCAGCTACGAGGCCGGAGATTTACGCACCAAAGAAAGGCAGTTTTATTTTTCAAGCTATCCTTCATTTAAAGATGGTTCAATAATAAACTTTGGCGAACACGCCCTTTATAAGTATTTTCACGTAGAGAGTGCAACGGGTAACGGTCAGAGTGATGAAAACTGGACTTTTTTACGCCTGCCCGAAGCTATGTTGATTTACGCCGAAGCTAGCAACGAAGCAGAAGGTGCGCCTAATACCGTCGCTATTGCCCAGCTCAACAAGATAAGAGCACGTGCACAGTTGGCCCCAATTGGCGCTTTAACCCAGGATGCCTTCCGTAAAGAGGTTTGGAAAGAACGCTATCATGAGCTGGCTTATGAAAACAAAGCTTATTTTGATATTCAGCGTACACACCAGGTTTATGATGTGATCAATAATACATTTGGTGATGCTACTGCTACTAAAAATGAGCAAAATGTTACCATGAAAGCCCAGTATTACTTATGGCCTATTCCGCAGCGCGAAATAAGCACAAACAGTAAGTTAACCCAAAATACCGGTTGGTAATTAAATTTAGTGAATAAGATTGTAAAAGACTGGCATTTACGTGCCAGTCTTTTTATATTTACGGCTGGTTAAACGTTTTACCAAAAAGATCATTTTAAAAGCATGAAGAAAGCCCTGGTACTTATTGCCTCCCTTTTTGCCGCTGCAAGTTCATTTGCCCAGCAGGTAAATAAGGTTACCGATCCTGTTGAATACATTAACCCCTTGATGGGAACCGATTCGCATTACGATTTATCGAACGGAAATACTTACCCGGCGATAGCCTTACCATGGGGCATGAACTTTTGGACCCCGCAAACCGGTGTAATGGGCGATGGATGGGCTTATACTTATGATGCGCATAAAATACGCGGCTTTAAGCAAACGCACCAGCCATCACCCTGGATGAATGATTACGGGCAGTTTGCAATTATGCCGGTTACCAAACATCTAAAAGTTTCTCAAAACAGCCGTGCAAGCTGGTTTTCGCACAAAGCCGAGATAGCCAAGCCATATTACTACAGCGTATATCTTGCCGATCATGATGTAACAACCGAAATTACACCCACAGAAAGAGCAGCCCAGTTCAGGTTCACCTATCCTAAAACCGATAGCTCATTTATAGTGATCGATGCACTGAATAAAGGTTCATATGTAAAGATCATCCCCGGAGAGAAAAAGATTGTAGGTTACTCTACCAAATACGCCCGCGGGCCGTTAAAAAACTTCAAAAACTATTTTGTTATTTATGTAGATAAGGCCATAACCCTTGCACAAACCTACAGTGATACTACATTAAGCGATGGTCTTGAATTGAAAGCCGAACATGCAAGCGCATTGATAGGTTTTAAAACCGCTCATGGCGAAAAGGTGCATTTAAGAGTGGCATCATCATTTATCAGTATAGAACAAGCCGAACTAAACTTAAAAAGAGAAGTAGGTAATGATAGTTTTGATGTTACCAAACAAAAAGCAAAAGATGTTTGGAACAAAACGCTTAATCGCTTAACTGTTGAAGGTGGTACTATTGATCAAACGCGTACTTTTTACTCCTGCCTTTACCGCATGGTTTTCTTCCCTAATAAATTATATGAGATAGATGCCGATAATAAAATTGTGCATTACAGTGCATCAACAGGTAAAGTGTTTCCGGGTTACAAATTTGCGGGTACTGGCTTTTGGGACACCTTCAGGGCATTATATCCATTCCTGAACCTGGTTTATCCTTCTATCAACAAAGAGATGCAGGAAGGGTTGATCAATGATTACAAAGAAGGAGGTTGGTTGCCTGAGTGGTCGAGCCCCGGATATTCTGCTGTAATGATTGGTAATAACTCCGCCTCGGTAGTTTCTGAAGCCTATTTAAAAGGCGGTAAGGGGTACGATATTAATAAACTGTATGAGGCACTGGTTCATGGCGCCAATAACAAGGGGCCTGCAGCTACGGGCAGAGAGGGTGTTGAATATTATAACACACTGGGTTATGTACCTTATGATGTAAAGATCAATGAAAATGCAGCCCGTACTTTGGAGTATGCTTATGACGATTTTACCATTTATAAATTGGGCAAAGCCTTAGGCAAGCCGGCTTCCGAAACAGATGTTTACAAAAAACGCAGTATGAACTACCGCAATCTTTTTGACCCATCAACCGGGTTAATGCGTGGTAAAAATAAAGATGGCTCATTTGAAACACCGTTTAGTCCGTTTAAATGGGGCGATGCCTTTACGGAGGGTAATAGCTGGCACTATAGCTGGAGTGTTTTTCATGACATCCAGGGCTTGATTAACCTGATGGGGGGTAAAAAGCAATTTATAACCAAGTTGGATTCTGTATTTACCCTGCCGCCAATTTTTGACGACAGTTATTACGGAGAAACTATTCATGAGATCCGCGAAATGCAGATTGTGAACATGGGGCAGTACGCGCATGGTAACCAGCCGATTCAACACATGATTTACCTGTACAATTACGCCGGTGAACCATGGAAGACACAGTTGCACGTACGCGATGTAATGAACAAATTATATAAAGCAACCCCGGATGGTTATTGCGGCGATGAGGATAACGGGCAAACTTCTGCATGGTATGTTTTCTCGGCAATGGGATTTTACCCGGTTACTCCCGCCAGCGATCAATATGTAATAGGAGCACCATTATTTAAGAAAATTACGCTTAAGCTGGAAAATGGTAAAACTGTAACCATAAATGCGGCAAATAACAACTATGCCAACAGGTACATCAATACCATCAATTTTAATGGAAACCCTTATGATTTGACCTGGTTAAGCCATAAGGAGTTATTAAAAGGTGCTACTATTAATTTCAACATGGCGCCCCAACCTAATAAAACAAGAGGGATAAAAGAGAGTGACGTTCCATATTCGTTATCGAACGAGAAATAGAAGGCCCCCTAACCCCCTGAAGGGGGAACTATGGTGGGTTTAACTTTTAATAAATAAAATAATTAACTATTAATTCCCCCTTTAGGGGGGTAGGGGGCTAATGAACAAACTACTAAAAATAACAATCACATTGGCGGCGTTGCTTAACGTTGCCAGTGTTGTTTCTGCGCAAAAAAAGCAAATCTATACCGTGGCCGATGCCCATGCGCATAATGATTATGCCAATAAAAATCCGTTTTACGGCGCTTACGATAAAGGTTTTGGATCAATAGAAGCAGACGTGTTTGCTGTTGATGGAAAATTGATGGTGGCACACGCAGAAAAAGATATCAAACCACAGCGTACATTAAAAAATATGTATATCGATCCTTTGGTAAAAAAATTAAAGGTGGATACCGCAAGGCAGTTAAGGCTTCTGATCGACCTAAAAGTGGATTACCATATCCTGATGCCATTGATTATAAAGGAGCTGGAACCATTAATGGATTATGCTGCAGTTAATGGTTTGCCCGGCAGGTTGCATGTAGTAATAACTGGCGGGGTGCCCCCGGCTGTTGAGCTAGCTAATTACCCCACCTGGCTAACGTTTGATGTTGATCATTTAACTGGTTTTACTACGCAGCAATTACAGCGGATTAGCCTGTTGAGTTATAATTTTCGCAAATACAGCAAATGGAAGGGCACAGGCAAGATTTCTACCGTTGAAACTGCCAAATTGCTTGGCGTAATTGATAGCGTGCACAATGCCGGCAAAATGATTCGCTTTTGGGAAACGCCCGATAATAAAACCGCATGGCAGGCCTTTATAGGCTTAGGTGTTGATGTAATAGGTACCGATAAAGTGGAGAAACTGGGCAACTTTTTAAATGACAGGAATAAAAAGGAACTAAATTAGTTAATGCCATTCCTCGCGATATACAAACTTGGGCATTTGCCAATTGTATTTGATGGATAGCAAGCGCAATGCAAGGCCAATTGCACAGGCAATAACAATAGCAATGCCAGTAGGTGCGCCCAAATATTCTATACCCAAATACAAGGCCCCTGTAATAATTGATGCGCTGGCATAAATTTCCTTGCGGAACAGGAGAGGTACTTCGTTACACAATACATCGCGCAGTACACCGCCGGCACAACCTGTTATCATGCCGCTTAATAAAATGATGGTAGCAGGCAGGTTTATTTGCTGCGCTATCTGGCAACCTATAATGGTAAATACCACCAGACCCAAAGCATCAAGATATAGGAAAAGTGTTTTCATTTTGGTCATGAGCCTGGCTATTACAGCTGCAAGTATAGCAGCACCCGCGGTTATCAACAGGTATTCGGGATGCTCCACCCAACTCATGGGGTAATGGTTAAACAAAATATTACGTACAGTACCACCGCCCAATGCGGTAACCCAGGCTATAATACAAACGCCTACCCAATCCATATCCCGTCGCCCGGCAGATAGGGCTGCGGTCATGGCTTCGGCAATAATGGCTATGATGTATAAGATGTGCAGCATAGTGAAGTATTAAGGCTTGTTTAACAAATATAGTTATTAGGTTTAATCAAGATACATAGGCCAAAATCCGAATTTATTGTTCCTCTTCTCCGGGGCTTATGGATGACATCCAGTTTCTCCCATTTACAAAGCGGGAAACCACCATAGCAGCTACGGTATCACCTGTGGCGTTTAGCAATGTGGCCATAGGATCAACCAGTGTACCTATGATCATGGCAGGAGGGAGGGCCTCGGGCGGGAAGCCATAGGCCGATATGAACAGCAATTCTCCAATATAGCCGCCGTTGGGGATACCGCCTTCTACCAGGCTCACCAAAACCGTCATGGCCAGGGCAATACCGATGGTTTCGGCGCTGTTAAAGCTTTTACCAAACAAGGCAAATACTACAGCCATTTTTACAATAGAGGAGATGCTTGAACCGTCTTTATGCAGCGTTGCTCCCAGCGGGATGGTTACGTTGGCAATAATATCAGATATGCCCATCTTTTTAGCGGCATCAAGGTTGGCCGGTATGGTGGCTATACTACTGCAGGTACCAACCGCTGTTGCCGATGGAATGATGTTATTGCGCCAGTATCTTTTTACGGCGCCTACGCCACCTGCTATAAATGCGTAAAGACTAAATATCACCACAAAATAAAATGCTCCCACGCCATAATACAAAGCCATGGAACGGGCATACCCACCAAATAACTGCGGACCGAATACGCCAACCTGGTAGGCAAAATAAGCGCCCAAACCAATTGGTCCAAGTTTCATAATAAGGATGAAAATATTTTTAAATACCTCGTTGCCACTATGCAGGAAGCGCCCAAAAGCAGCCCCCTTCTCGCCCGACCGCAAGGTGGCAAAGCCTATCAATACCGAAAATATGATCATAGCCAGCATGCTTTTACGGGATAGCAGCTGGTAAAACTCGCTGGTGGTAAAAAGGTTGGTTAATTGATCGCCGATTGGCTTTTTAATAATGGCCTCGGTGATAGGGCTGGCCACCAAATGTTGATGTATCGGGAATACCCAGATGGCAATAATGGTTATAACAGCGGCTACAAGTACGGTTGATATAAACACCACCGAAGTAATGCCCAATAATTTGCCCAGTTTATTTGAGGCATCCAGGCCGGCAATAGCAGATGATATAGCAAAGAAAACCAGCGGAACAACCGCTGTAAAGAGTAGGTTGAGAAAAATATCGCCAATGGGTTTAATGGTGTTTACTTTATCACCCAAAAACAAACCGGCTATACTTCCCGCCGTAATGCCTGCTATAAGAAATATGATGCCCTTGTAACTCTTGAACCAACTATTCATGTAGCTAATATAGCCGTTTGCAAAACATTAAAGTATGGCGACTTAAATTTTAAGCAATTTGTCTCTCACATTTTCCATAAGCCACATAGGAGTTGATGTTGCACCACAAATGCCTACCTGCTCTTTTCCTTTAAACCATGAATTATCAATATCGTCAGGGCTCGAAACAAAATAAGTAGCCGGGTTAGCTTCCTTGCAAGCTGTGAACAGCATTTTTCCGTTAGATGATTTAGAGCCCGAAACAAATAGCACTACATTAAAACGCGAGGCAAAACCTCTCAATTCCTCGTCACGATTAGAAACCTGGCGGCAGATGGTATCTTTGAGATCAACTTTTATACCCCTTGATTCAAGCCTATTTTTTACATGGTATAATTCTGTAGTGCTTTTGGTAGTTTGGCTATATAAAGTTATTTCTGCGGGGAGTGTATGAGCATTAAGTTCGTCATATTTTTCAAATACAATTGCGTGGTTACCGGTTTGTCCAAGCAAACCAATAACTTCTGCATGCCGTTCTTTGCCAAAAATGTATATTTCTTTACCACTGTCATATGATTTTTTGATACGATTTTGAAGTTTGAGTACCACCGGGCAAGAGGCATCCATTAACTTTAAATTGTTATTGAGTGCGATTTGATAAGTTGAAGGAGGTTCACCATGCGCCCTAATCAATACCTCTTCGTTACGTAGTTCATTGAATCTTTCATGATCAATAATAATAAGGCCCAATTGCTGTAAACGCTTTACTTCCTCATCATTATGAACAATATCGCCAAGACAATATAAATAATCTTTCTCGGCAAGGATCTGCTCGGCCATATCAATGGCATATATCACGCCAAAGCAAAAACCTGAATTTTTATCAATACTAACCTGTAAATGCAGCATATTTGATCGATTAATCAAATATACAATATTGTATTAAATTATAAAATTTAGAATGGTATTGAACTATTAAGAATTTTCCTCCGCTAATTTTCGCAGGTCGGTTTTGGAGTGGATGTTTTTATTTTGATAAACATCGTAATGAAAGTCTTCCAGTTTTTGCAGTAAAAATTGCAATGTTAATTTTTCATGCATATTAAGGTTGCCTGTTACTATCTTACCAACATTATTCATATCGTTAAATACTATGTACAGAAGCTCCCTGCCTTTTTGAGTAATAGTGATGCGCTTGCTGCGTTTATCGTTTTCATCATCAGTTTGATCCACCAGTTCGGCGGCAATTAAGCGCCTGATTACTTCTGTTCCTGATGTTTTTTCCTGAATGTTGCGGCTGATGAGTTCGCCCTTTAAAAGGTTATCGTGCGTAAGTAATATGGCCAGGCAGGTAAAGTCTTCTGCCGTTTGCAAAGGTGTTTTATCTAAAGCTTTTTTTATGTAGAATTTTGCATACCGGCTCATGTAAACCACCAAGCGCCCTATGGCATTATCAATTTGAAAAGCCAATTGCTGCGCCTCTGGCTCCTGATCGCCAAATCGTACATCCGAAGAATCTATAGGCTTAACGCTTTCCGTTACATGGTTCAAAAAGAAGCCGGCGAAGTTCTGTAGCGAAAGATCTTTCCCAGGATTTTGGTTTTCAAATTCCTCTATTAAATTCAACATTTGATGGGCCAGCTCGTACGATTTCATATCTTCATTTTACCCGGTATTTAAAATAAGCATATTAAACCAATAATTGGGCCTATTTTAAGTAGCAGTTATTTTAACTTGTAAATATACAATTACGTTTGTTTATTAATAATGTGCAATTATTTTGCCCCTGTTAAGTTTGTTTTTTTAAATTGATAATAAAGGTCCAGATATGTATTATGAAGATTATCAACCGGTTTTAAATCTTTAAAAGTATTAGTGATCTGCATTAAATGGATAGTACTATCGGGTAGGTTTCCTTTCGGTATATCCAATAGGTTAGCAACGTCATCCCCAAGTAGATAGCGCATAAGTTGTATGGTTTCTTTATGGGATAGAGGAGTGATGTTTTTCAGTTTGGAAAAAAAATCTGTTAAAGAGGTTGTCAATGTCTTACCCTGTTCAGATGCTTTAAATTGCCGCCACCTTATAGCTTGTTCAAGATCATAGGCTTCTTTACCATTTTCAGGCAATAATTCAGTTTTAATACCCAGTTTATAACCTATAACTTGCCACAAGTGTAAAAACGCCCGCCTGTCGGTTTCACTGATATTAATACCAAATTTACGAAGTCCCCTCATCACTATTAATGAAAAGGCAAGATTTGTTCCAGCCATATCTTCCTGATTTATTGGACTGCCCCACGCACTATCCCATGTATTGTATTTTAAGGTGTAATATCTTGCGGCCGCATGCATCAACCTTACTTTTAATATAGCTGCAAACGCTCTGCCATTTTGTTCAAAGGCGCCGGGCGCCATAACGGTCCATACAAACTCAGCGGTATCATAAAGGCGTTTGCCTGTATCATTGCGTATCTTATCTGATAAATATAATACCATTGCACCATCCGCTGCAGCATAGCAATAGGGCAGCGATAGTAGCCCAAGTAAATTCATGATCAAAGTAGCATGGCGGGTAAAAAAGGCGGAACCTTTGGCCATCAATTTACTATCTGCCCAAAATGGGAGCTGGCACGTATCTTTAACAAGTTGCTCATCCGCAAAAAGTGATGGTAATGATAATTGCATGTTGCTATTTAATTCATTTAGCCAATTGTAAAGATCTTTTTTTTGCGTGGCTTCATTAAAAACGCGGGCAATGAACTCGTCGGCAGGCACATCGCCAACGTGCCGTTGCGACGATAAAAAAGCGTTATCGGCTATCAGTTTATTGATCATTTTATTTTAAATTACCCAAACCGCCATCTACACCCAATACCTGTCCGGTTACCCAGGAACTTTCGTCTGATAATAAGAACGCAATAGCAGATGCAATATCGCCCGGTAGGCCAAATTTTCCCAAAGGATGTCTTTTGGCTGCACTTTCCCGTTTCTCTGGCGTGTTTAATAAATTTTGTGCAAGGCGTGTATCAGTTAATGATGGTGCAATTACATTAACACGGATTAGCTGTGGTGCAAGTTCGGCGGCAAGTGATATGGCAAAACCTTCAACACCGCCTTTGGCTGCCGTGATACTGGTGTGATAGCTCATGCCTGTTTTTACGGCAACGGTACTTATCAAAACAATGGATGATGGTGCAGCTTTTAGAGATTTAAGCGCTTGCTGAATAACTCCTGCAGCGCCAATAACGTTAAGCCTGTAATCATTTAAAAAATCATCTGTAGTTACGCGTAAAAATGGTTTTAACGTAATGCTGCCAACACAGTAAACTAATCCATGCAATTGTTCAGGGAGTTGAGATGCCAACATGCTCATGTCGCCTAAAACATCGAGTGCTATATGATTTATTCCCTGAGGCCAATTATTTGCTGGATTTCTTGATGCATTATAAACTTTTGCGCCAGCCAAAGAAAGTAAATTAATTAACGAGAATCCTATACCTGAACTGCCGCCAACTACTAAAATATTTTTGTTTATAAAATCCATATTCCTCTATTGTATGTAAATATACTAATATTGTAATTATTAATACATTATTGTATTAGTCCTAAATTTTCTACGTTCAGCCGTTCCTGGCAGGGCAATTTATTATATTAGCGGCCTATTTAATTAAAATGCAGATTGATAAGGCCAGGGAATTTATACTGGATAAAATAAAAAGGGAACTCCCTGCCAATTTTTACTACCACAATGTTACACATGCCGAAGATGTTTACACAGCGGCAAAACAAATTGCATTGGGTGAGGGGATAAGCGAAAATGAAACTGTTTTGTTATTAACTGCCGCTTTGTTTCATGATGCCGGTTTTCTGTATGGACATGTTGATCATGAAAATAGCTCCTGTAAAATTGCGCGTGAATACTTGCCGGAATTTGATTATTCGCCTGATGAAATAGCGACTATCTGTGATATTATTATGGCGACTAAGCTGCCGCAAAGTCCACGCAATAAACTGGGTGAAATTATTTGTGATGCCGATTTGGATTATTTAGGCCGGAATGATTTTTTTATACTCAGCAAAAGGTTATTTTCGGAACTTGTAATAACACATCACCTGCAAAATGAACAGGAATGGGATAAACAACAGGTAAGCTTTCTAAGAAGCCATCATTACTTTACCAAAACGGCTGTAGATTTAAGGGCGGCTGCCAAGGAAGAGCACCTGAAAGCAATAATTGAAGCGTTAAATTTAAATAATATACATGTCTAAACCGGAGCATAGTTTACCTGAAATAATTAAGGATGTAGTTACCGTAGTTATTGGGATCTTATTTTGCGGCTTTGCCTTAAAAGGATTTTTGGTCCCCAACCAATTTTTTGATGGTGGGGTAACCGGAATTTCCCTGCTTATTCATGAGCTATATCATATTAATATAGCTTTCGTCATCATCGCAGCCAATATCCCGTTTATCATCATGGGGATGTTCCAGGTAAACCGGGCATTCGCGCTTAAAACCTTTATTTGTGTTATAGGATTGGGCATTTGCCTGCTATATGTGCCTTACCCTGTCATTACATCCGATAAGTTGCTGGTATCTATATTTGGCGGCGTATTTATGGGCTTAGGAGTAGGACTTTCCATCCGCGGTGGCTGTGCCCTTGATGGTATAGAGATACTGGCTCTTTACACCTTAAAACGTAGCAGCTTTACCATCAGCGAAATTATTTTAGGTATCAATATCATTATCTTTTTAATAGCAGCTTTTGAATTGGGCCTTCCAACCGCATTGTACTCTATATTAACTTATTACACGGCTTCGCGCACTATCAGCTTTGTTATTGATGGTTTAGAGGAATATACTGCAGTAAACATTATATCCGGCCAAAGCGAGATCATCAAAGAAAAACTGGTAATGGAACTGGGGCGCGGCATTACCATTTATAAAGGCGAACGCGGTTTTTTAAAAGGGAGCTTTGATGTACACCAGCCGGTTGATATCATCTTCACAGTAATAACCCGTTTTGAGGTACGCCGACTAAAAAATCTGGTTCACAGTATTGATCCTAAGGCTTTTGTATTTACCAATAGCATTAAAGAAGCAGCCGGCGGAGTTTTAAAGAAACGAGTAAGGGAACATTGATTTTTTGGAATCAAGTAGTTAGTATCAAGTATCAAGATTTTATGAAGAGGCCACTTCCTGTAGCTATCTTGATACTAACTACTTGCTACTAACTCACTACTTCATAAATCTCCACAGGTTTCAACTTGTTTTTCAGGTTTACTTCCCCAATCTTGTTGAAAGCGAACGATTCTTTTGCTTTTTCATACACCTCGTCGGTAACAATGATCTGGTTGGCTTTGGCTACCGATTGCAGGCGTTGGGCCAGGTTAACAGCATCGCCAATTACAGTATAATCCAATCTTTTTAAGGATGCTGAACCAATATTGCCCGATATCATTTCGCCGGAATTTATACCAATAGAAACCTCGGGCTTAAAAGTTTTATCGCCATAAATTACGGCTTCGGCTGCGTTCATTTTTTCTCTCACGGCCAAAGCGGCATCAATAGCGCGGTCAAGATGGTACTCGCCTCTGAAAACCGCCATAACAGCATCACCCATAAACTTATCAATATGGCCGGTTTGCGCTATAATTTCTTTCACCATCAAATCAAAAAGCTTATTTATCAAACCTACAACAGTGTTGGCGGGTACATGCTCTGATATGGCCGTAAAACCGCATATATCAATAAATATAACCGTGGCATCAATGGATTCGTTAGATAGCAGACTGGCTTCAAACTCCTTATGGGTCATGAAATTTAAAACATTCTCATCCACATACATGCGTAGGATGTTGTTCTCTTTTATGGCCTGTAGTGTTTTTTTGAGCTCAATTACATGTAGCAGGGTTTTTTCGATGGTGATATCCAAATCATCAAAATTTACCGGTTTACATACAAAATCAAAAGCGCCGCGGTTCATGGCGGTACGAATATTATCCATATCGCTGTAAGCAGATACCATTACAGCCTTTAGTATAGGGTTAGCCTCGGGCAGTTTTGTGAGCAAGGTTAGGCCATCCATTTCGGGCATGTTGATGTCGCTTAGCACAACATCAATATCAGGTTCCTCGGCAAGTTTAACTAATGCTTCAAAACCATTATGGGCAAATACAAAATCGTAAACCTTTTCGCGTATCTTCTTCCTGAATTTTTGTTTTATCAAAAATTCCAGATCCGATTCATCATCAACCACCAGTATCTTGGCCATTATTGTTCTATATGTTTAAGTTTTTCTTTTAAATTATTAAAATCAAGCGGCTTGGTCAAAAAATCATTCGCGCCTAATTCCATTGATCGTTTGTAATTCTCATCATCGCCATAGGCAGTTATCATCATCACCACCGGCGGTGGCTTTTCGTAGGTATGCCTTATTCTATCCAAAAGCTCTAAACCGCTCATGCCCGGCATGTTGATGTCTGATAAGATCAATACCACTTCCGAATGGTTAACAGCCAGGAATGTCATGGCTTCTTCTCCGGATTGCGCAAAGTTAAACCCAATTTCTCCACTTTTTATTTCTTTGCGGAAACGTTGTAAAAACAACGGCTGTACATCGGCCTCATCGTCAACAACAAGTATTTTCATAAGTAAATATTATTCCAAAGTTAAATTATATGTTTATTGTATAGGGTGTTAATAAGAAATGAAATTCTTGCCAATTGTATACTATTAATTGGCTTTTATATCGGGAATGGTGATCGTAAACCGGGCAAACTCCCCTTCGGCTGTTTCCACCTTCAACTCGCCACCATGCCCTTTGGTAATGATGTCATAGCTCATTGATAGGCCTAACCCTGTTCCCTGCCCTGTAGGTTTGGTGGTAAAGAAAGGCTGATATATTTTATCCAGCACTTTTTGAGGGATGCCGGTGCCATTGTCGCTTACGGTAATCTCAACGGCGCTTAAGCCTGCCGCGTTTTTAACCTTTTTGGTAACTACGCTTACTGTAGGTTCATAACCCGGTATGTTTTGCTTTTTCTTTTCGGCAACAGAATAAAAGGAGTTATTAAAAAGATTGAGCAATACCCGGCCCAGGTCTTGCGGAATAGCCTCTATTTTACCCAGGTTTTCGTCGAAACTGGTTTTCATACCGGCGTTAAACATTTTGTCCTTAGCGCGCAGACCATGGTAACTTAAGCGCAGGTATTCGTCGGCAAGGGCATTAACATCCGTGGGCTCTTTTTTACCGGTTGTAGTGCGTGAGTGTTGCAGCATCCCTTTTACAATGGCATCGGCACGCTTGCCATGCTGGTTTATTTTGGTAAGGTTTTGGGTGATATCGCTCATGATGTCGTCCGCTTCCTGCTTAACATCATCGGGCAATTTGCTTAATATTTCGTCCTTAAGTTCTTCCAGTAACTCAATACTTACTTCGCTAAAATTATTTACAAAGTTTAGTGGATTTTGAATTTCATGGGCAATACCGGCAGTTAGCTCACCCAGCGATGCCATCTTTTCCTGTTGTACCAGTTGTGCCTGGGTGCTTTTTAGTTCGGCCAGGGCGCCCTGCAATTCTTCTTTCTGATGAGTAAGCTCGGCCGTGCGTTCTTTAACCTGGCTTTCCAGGTTTACTTTCATTGCGGCCATCATGCGGTTTTGCTCTTCCTCATTTCGGCGTTTGGTGCGTTCAACTTCCAGAGCTTTATTTTGCTTACGATTAATAAACCACATAGCACAGGCCCATAAAAAAGCAAACGCAACGGCGCTTTGAAAAAAGTCTTCAGTGCTTTCAAAAACCTTAGGGAAAAGTTTTTCAAACACATCCGAAATAAAAGATGCTATAGCATAGGGTATTATAGCATTACTAAGGTTACGGCTACTTTTAAACTCATCTATTGCGTAAGGTAATGCTACCAGCCCGAATATCAGGAGGTGATCAAGCCAAAGAATTAATGTTGTTTTATGGAAAGTAAACCCAAGGCATAACAATGCAACGGCGGCATACATGGCATAAAGCATATATTGGGCTAAATCGGGCCTGGTGCCTTCGGCCTTTATCTTCTTGCGCAGCTGGGTTGCTATTAAAATTGCTATAAGTGGTTCAAATGTAATGCTCATAAAGTATTAGGTGTCACCTGTGATGTTTTGTATATATGTAAAGCAAACAATTTAAAACTAATATTTTATTTGCACTAAACAGAATTTAATAAACATATAGATTATTTATACAGCCATCTGTTACATTTTAAAATGCTTTATTACTGTAAGATTTGTAAAAGACATATAAACTTTGTAATTATGTATGTACAATTATAAACCATGGAAAATTCAAGAAGAGATTTTATAAAAAAATCAGCCATAGCAACAGCTTTGGTAGCTGCCGGGCCGGTAAATAACAGTTTTGCAATCCTGCATAAGGATTTGCAACCCGATGTGCAAACCATAGGTCATGGTGGTTTTACTTACAAAGTTGATAAGGGATGGGCTAAAATCAGCGTAAATAGTAACCCCCTGGCCAACTGCCATGAGATGGTACAGGACAGTAAGGGCCGCCTGATTATGCTGGGCGATCATACACAAAACAACATCCTGGTGTTTGATAAATCGGGCAAGCTGCTGGATTACTGGGGTACGGCCTTACCGGGCGGGCATGGTTTAACCATCAGCAAGGAAGGTGGCGAAGATTTCCTGCTGCTGACCGATTGCGGCTGGGCGCAGGACAAAACCGGTAATTCCTACGGGCAATCTGGCCAGGTATTGAAAACTACGATTGATGGCAGGCTGATCTTTGCCATTGGGCACCCGCGTACCATCGGTGTTTATAAGGATAATGAGCCTTTTAAACCCACCGAAACGGCTGTTGCACCCAATGGTGATATTTATGTAGCCGATGGATACGGATCTGATTATATCATTCATTATGATAGCAAGGGGCAGTATATCCGTCATTTTGGTGGGCATAATAATACCAATAAAGATCATAACCTGGTTAACGCGCATGGCATCACGGTAGATAACCGGGATAAGAATAACCCCACACTGATCTGTACCTCCCGCGAGGAAAACTGCTTTAAAGTGTTCACCATGGATGGTAAGTTCATCAAACGCATTGATATGCCGGGAATGTATGTTTGCCGGGCGGTAATGAATGAGCAAAATATTTATGCCGGTGTTTGCTGGTCAAAAAATGCGGCCGGGCAGCGTTTTGATTATTCGGGCTTTGTAACCGTGCTTGATAAGGATAACAAAGTAGTTTCCAATCCCGGCGGATCAGCTCCTGTATATAAAAATAGCGTTTTACAGCCCACCTTGCAGGCTACAAACCCGGTATTTCAGCATGGTCATGATGTTTGTGTTGATGAGGATAAAAACGTTTATGTATGTCAATGGAATGCCTACCATACCGCGCCGGTAAAATTAACACGTGTATAATTTGATTGGAGGCCTTTGTCAATATCATTGAATAATATGCCAAAATGAATAGATGTCGGTTGATAAATTTTTATAAACTTAGCTGTTTATCAAATTGATTTAAATCGATAAAACGTTTTACTAATTATGTATATTAATACAATTAAACAAAGGCTACTTTCATTTTTATTGTGCGCTTTAATTTTAAGTGCCTCCAACCTAAATGCACAGAGCGTTTCAAAAACGCCGCTCCCCTTATCAGAATTGCAGCAAAAATTTGTAGACCTGCGCTTTGGAATGTTTATCCATTTTAACATTCCAACCTACCAGGACGCTGATTGGCCTGACCCGGAAACACCTGCATCTTTATTTAACCCAACAAAACTGGATTGTGTACAATGGGCAAAAGCTGCAAAGTCAGCAAATATGACTTATGGTTGCCTTACCACTAAGCACCATAGCGGTTTTTGTATCTGGGATACCAAAACTACCGATTATAACGTGATGCATAGTCCGCTGAAAAGGGATGTGGTAAAGGAATACACCAAAGCATTCCGGGATCAGGGTTTAAAGGTGATGTTGTATTATTCAATTTTGGATACGCACCACCGTTTACGCCCAAACATGATCCAGCCAAAGCATATTGACATGGTTAAAAAGCAAATTACAGAGTTGCTTACCAACTATGGTCAGATAGAGGCACTTATAATTGATGGATGGGATGCCCCATGGTCAAGAATTTCTTATGATGATGTGCCGTTTGAGGAAATTTATAAGCTGGTAAAATCAATACAGCCAAACTGCTTATTGATGGATCTTAATGGCGCCAAATACCCGGCAGAAGGTTTATACTATACAGATATTAAAACCTATGAAATGGGTGCTGGTCAGCGGGTATCAAAAGAAACCAACAAAATGCCGGCATTGGCTTGTTTGCCAATTCAAGCCAATTGGTTCTGGAAAACTGATTTCCCTACAACCCCAATACGTGATGTAACCAAGCTGGTAAATGATGTATTGATCCCCCTTAATAATGCCAGCTGTAACTTTATACTTAATGTGGCGCCAAACAGTGATGGCTTATTTGATGATAATGCGCTTGCAGGTTTAAAGCAAATAGGCCAGTTATGGAAAAATGAAGGTCCGGTGGCTAAATTGGGCGAAACAGGTCCTCCTATTATATCGCATAACCTGGCTAAACGTGTACCGGCTAATTCAAGCTGGAGCGATGACTCAAATATTATGGATTTTGCCAACGACGATGATTTTGAATCATCATGGCAATCAAACCCAAGGGTAAAAAGCCCATGGTATGAGGTTACCTTAAAACCAGGGCAGCCATTTAATACCGTGGTGATTTTTGAACGTAAAGCCAACATTAAAAAATACAAACTGGAGTACCTTGATGGCACTACCTGGAAAACAATTTTTGAGGGCGAAAACCTTAGCCGTGTTAAAGTTAACCGCTTTAACCAGGTAAAGGGAGATAAAGTGCGCATGTCTATCCAAACATATAATGATGCGCCAAGCATTACAGAATTTGGTGTTTATAACGAAACGAAATAGATGTGCAGATGTGCAAATTACAGATGTGCAGATGTCATGAGTAGTCAAATACTCACCACCTAAAAAACAATAGCCTCATTTTAAAAAAATGAGGCTATTGTTTTTTAACCTTTATAATAATTTGCACATCTGATGGGTGAAATTTGCACGTTTGGCTCCCGAAATCTGCATATTTGCACATCTGACATCTGAAATCCGCACATATGCATTTCATCTACCCGGCCTTTTTATTTGCATTAGTTACGTTGGCCATTCCTGTCATTATTCATTTATTCAACTTTCGTAAGTTTCAAAAGGTTAATTTCAGCAATGTTCAGTTTTTAAAAGAGATCCAGGAGCAGCAATCATCCCGCAGAAATTTAAAGGAGCGGCTCATCCTTGCTTCCAGGTTACTGGCATTGGCCTTTTTGGTTTTCGCGTTCGCCCGGCCTTTTATTCCCGCCCAAAACTCGGTAAACGCAGGCAGGCAAAACGCTGTGAGTGTTTTTGTAGATAACTCATACTCCATGCAAACCCTCAACCGGGAGGGCTCCTTACTTGATGATGCCAAGCAAAAGGCCAGGGAAATAGCATCTGCCTATAATATAAATGATCGTTTCCAATTGCTTACGCAGGATTTTGAAGGGCGGCACCAACGCTTGCTAAGTCGTGATGAATTTAATGATGCCGTCGACCAGGTAAAGATCAGCCCTCAAAGCCGGACGCTTCAACAGATCATCAGCAGGCAACAGAGTTTATTAAAAATGCAGCCCGGCGCAACAAGATCGGCCTATATCATCTCCGATCTGCAAAAAAACATGGCAGATAAGCCATTAAAAACCGATAGTGGTATTGCCTTTAGTTTAATTCAACTTAAAGCCGGTAACCTTCCTAATGTAGCTGTTGATTCTGTTTGGTTGTTAAGCGCCATACATCGGCCCGGCGAAAGCGAGAAATTGGTTATTCAGTTGCATAACTATGCCGATGAAAAGGCGCAGAAAATCCCGCTTAAAGT
Source organism: Mucilaginibacter sp. (assembly GCF_025362475.1). Taxonomy (GTDB): domain Bacteria; phylum Bacteroidota; class Bacteroidia; order Sphingobacteriales; family Sphingobacteriaceae; genus Mucilaginibacter. The sequence continues at coordinate 5,132 of NZ_JANYGH010000050.1, read as the reverse complement.
ACTGATCAACGGCGCACAAAAAGCTTTAGGCAGTTATACCATTGCGGCACGATCAAAACAAAACGATACATTATCCTTTATGGGCTTGCAGGCTGGCTGGCAACAGGGCGAAGTGCAACTGCAGGATAACCCAATCACATTTGATAACAAATTTTACTTTAGTTTTAACGTTGCACAGCAGATGCCCGTTTTGCTGATAGATGGAGGAACTCCAGATCCATTTCTTAAGGCTGTTTTTGCGGCCGATCCGTTTTTTAAAGCTCAGCGCACACCCGACGGTAATGTTGATTACGCAGCATTAAACAGCTACCCATTAATTGTTTTAAGCGATATTAAAGCCATATCTTCCGGATTGGCGCAACAATTAAAAAACTATGTATCCAAAGGTGGTATTTTGATTGTTTTTCCGTCGGCCGATGCCCAATTGACAAACTATCGCTCGTTTCTGCAGGCGATGAATGCTGCATATCCCGTGAAACTTATTACCGAACCGGGAAAAGTATCCGGCCTTAACCGCCAAAGTCGGGTATTTAAAAATGTGTTCGAGAACTTTCCCGCAAATCCGGATTTGCCCACGGTTAAGAAATATTTTCAGTTAAGTACTGCACAAGGCAATCCAGATAACCTGATGACTTTAGCCGGTGGTGATCCTTTTTTAGCCGGCTATAACAGCGGCCGGGGCAAAGTTTACTTATCTGCCGTGCCGCTTAATGAAGATTTTAGCAACCTGCCACGCCACGCGCTTTTTGTGCCTGTATTGTTCAGGATCGCTTTATTAAGCGGGGATGATCTGCCGCTGTTTTACACGTTGGGGAAGGACGAAACTTTAGAGATAGCGCCTGTACAGATCACCGGGAAACAATTACTCAAACTAAGCAAAGGCGATCAAAGCAGCATTCCCGATGTGCGGCAGCAGGAGGGGAGTACGCTGATCTATGTATCAGACCAGTTGCACCAACCCGGAATTTACACTTTAAAAAAGCAGGATAGCACAGTAGCTACGCTGGCTTTTAATGATAACAGGAGCGAATCTGACATGAGTTACCTCAGCCCATCTGTATTAAAAGAAATCGTGCCAAAGGCAACCACCTTAATTACAGGTGGTAATGCTTCTTTAAAAGGTATTGTTGCCGAAACAAATTTAGGTACACAATTATGGAAACTTTGTATAATTTTGGCATTGATTTTTCTGGCTGCCGAAATTTTGCTCATCAGGTATTTTAAACCCGATATGCAGGCTGTAAAGCAACCGGTTTAATCAACAAAAATCCTTAAAGCAGTGCTAATGAATTTGCTTATCAAATCTGCCACTATCCTTGATCCCGGATCACCCTTTCATCAACAAGTTGCCGATATTTTAATTGAAAACGGCGTTATTACCCGCATTGGCGACGACATAGAAGCCGATGCCGAGCTGGTTGAGGCCGAAGGTAAATATGTATCGCCCGGTTTTTTTGACCTTAATTGCAATATTGGCGAATTAGGGCTGGAAACCAAGGAGGATATGCGTACAGGTACCCAGGCTGCCGCAGCCGGTGGCTTTACCGGTGTGGCAATGATGCCGAATACAGTACCTCCCGTACATTCCAAAGCCGAAATTGAATACTTGCTTAACCGCGCAAAGGGTAACCTGGTAGATGTGTATCCTTTGGGTACCATATCGCACAAACGTGAGGGTAAAGATCTTGCCGAAATGTATGATATGTACTTAAGCGGCGCCAAGGCATTTACTGATGGTAACCGGCCTGTACAGGATGCCGGCCTTATGGAACGTGCCCTGTTGTATGCCCAAGGGTTTGACGCCTTGGTTTTCTCGTACCCTGAGGATACCGCAATTGCGGGAAAAGCAAAGGTAAACGAGGGCGAGATCAGCACGTTGCTGGGTATGAAAGGCATTCCTTCGCTGGCCGAAGAACTGATGATTGCCCGGGATCTTTACCTGGCCGAATACACCGTATCAAAAATACATTTCAGCACTATATCAACCGTTCGCTCTGTCGAGCTTATCCGGGAGGCAAAACGTAAAGGATTGGAAGTTACCTGCGATGTTGCCGCCCACCACCTGGTACTTACTGACGAGGCCCTGCTGGGTTTCGATAGTCAATATAAGGTTAAGCCCCCACTGCGTACCAAAGATGATGTAAAGGCGCTTATAAAAGGCTTAAAAGATGGCACAATTGATGCCATTGTATCGCAGCACACCCCGCACGAAATTGAGTTTAAAGATGTGGAGTTTGAAGTGGCCGAGTATGGTATCACCGGCTTCCAGACAACGTTAGCGCTGGCCCTGCAATCGGGATTACCGGTTGAGCTGTTGGTGGAGAAGCTATCCATCAATCCACGGGAAATTTTAGGCGTAGAGGTAGCCGTTATCGCCGAAGGAGAAAAAGCCAACATCGTGCTTTTTGATGTGGATGCCACATGGGAATATAATAGCAAAAGCAACCTTTCAAAATCAAAAAACTCTCCCTTTATGGGGCAGAACTTAAAGGGGAAAGTGCTGTTAACTTATAATAATCAACAATTACTTAAATAGAAAAAAATGATTGATCCAAAAATAGAAACAGCCTTCCAGGCAGCCTTAGAGGCTTTTTCTAAATATAATAGCTTTGATGCTGTAGGACTAACCGGTGATTTTGGTGATGTTTTCTCATCAGACGAAGATTTTTTAACCAAGGTAGATGCTTTGGATGCGGTATTTGATAATAACCCCCAGGTTGAGGTACTTAGAGAAGTGTTTTTTGATTTATTGATGATCAACTTCTTTAGTGCCGATGTAAAGAAACTGGAAGAAGATTACCTGGATACCCCGGAGTGGGAAGATATTGAAGAGCAAACGCTTGACCGTGGTACCGAGCTGCTGAACCTGTTATTGTACCTGAATGAGTGCGAAGACGAAGATATTGAGCCCGAGTTGGAAGATTACCTTAAAGAGTTTTTATTGGTTGATGAAGACGAGTTTCAGGATGAATACCGCATTTACGAGCCTGTTATCTCTAACCAGATCCTGATGGAAAGCCCGGTTGAAGAAATTGCTAATGTAGCAAACAGCTTACCCGAGGATTCTGAACTTGCGGAACTGTTTTACCCGATGATGTGCTTTTTCCAGAACGTTGATCCATCACCCGAAGCAAAAGCTATCATAGCCGAAAACGCTTTGGAAAAGGATTTTGATATGGCTGTGTTAGAGATATTGGTTAATTTTCAATAAGCTTTACACCCATTAATTAACGTAACATGAATGAAGAGATTGGTAGAAAGATAAAAAGACAAGGGCTTATTAATGGTTTGGTATTAGGTGGCATACTATCTGTAACAAGCATCCTTTATTTTTACTTTATAATTTTGATCGCAAAATCGGCAGTTTCCATAACCATTGGTTCGGTATTGTTTTCATACGTACTGCCCATTGGGATATCAATTTTATTTTGTAATTATCTTAAGAAGCGCGTTGGTGGTTTTTGGAATTTAAGGCAAGCTACTACAGGTATCTTTATTATGTTTTTTGCATCGTACCTCATGGTGTATATCGTAAAAGACCAGTTGTTTGCAAAAGTTATTGAGCCCAATATGGTTCATAAAACAGAAACGGCAATGCTTAATGCACTTAATAAATTAAAGGAAAGCAGCCCGCAAAATGCAAAAGAAGCAGATTTAAAAATAGCCGAGATGCGTAAGGCATTTGAAGGTGAAAGAAACATCACCATTGGTCAGCAAATTCAGACGTTTGCTGTTAGCATCATATTTTTATTTGTGTTATCAATCATCTTCGCCGCTTTTTATAAGAACGAGGGACAGGCGCAAAGTCCGCTGGTTGATGGTCCATCGGTATAACATAAGCTTTTACAGCTCGATCTTACAGGCCTTTTCTGAAAAGAAAAGGCCTGTTTTTTTTATAAAGATGGCTTAAGTGTGTATTGTTCACAGGCTTACATAAATAAACATCTGGTGATATAGCTGATTTATGAAATATTAGTTAATTTAGTTCAATAAACAACCTAAAATCATGACAGCAAAAAAAGCAAGTCCATCACAACCCGCAATCAAGTGGGCATTAATCAGCCTGGTTACGTCAATAATCATAACTTATGCATTTCAGTTTCTTAATGTAGATCCTAATTCATCTGTTAAATACCTTAATTTTCTGCCTTTTATAGCCTTTCTGTTTTTAACACAAAAGGAGTATAGGGACAAACTGGATGGTTATTTAACCTTTGGAGAAGGCTTTTTATCGGGTTTTTTATATTCCGTTTTTACCGGCGTATTAACCGCAATATTTACCTATGTGTACTACGCCATATTGAGCCCGGAAATGGTTGAAAAAATGATCTCCTCTACACAGGCTCAACTGGAAGCAAAAAACATGTCGCAGGAACAGATAGATTCTGCCATGAACATCACGCGTAAATATTTCGCGGTGTTTGGCGCTGTAGGCGCTGTTTTCATTTCGGCAATTATAGGCGCTGTTATAGCGCTTATAGGTGCAGCCATATTTAAAAAAGAGCGTTCACCATTTGATGTAGCCGGTTATGATGATTCAACACCAATTGATCCAGCTGTTTAAAGCAAATTAACCTTATAATATTACAGGCCCTTTCTGATAAGATTGGGCCTTTTTGTTAACGGCTTTTTTTATTCCCTCCCAACGGCAGGGGGGCAGCTGCAATGCGCGCAATGGCATGGAGAGGTTTCGCTGGCATGCTATCTACAGCTGTATTTGAACGCCTGATTTAATTCCTTTTCCCGCTGTTTGTGTCCTCACAAACAGCCTGCACGATTAATTTGGTAGCAGCAGTTTGTGGGGACACAAACTGTGGGGATAAGGAATATTTGTTAACGGTTTTTTTATTCCCTCCCAACGGGAGGGGTGCGGCTGCAAATGCGCGCAATGGCAGGGAGGGGTTTCGCCGACATGCCATCTACAGCGGTATTGAACGCCTGATTTAACCCTTTTCCTGCTGTTTGTGTCCTCACAAACTGCTTCGCACGATTAATTTGGTAGCAGCAATTTGTGGGGACACAAACTGCTGGGATAAGGAATATTTGTTAACGGTTTTTTTATTCCCTCCCAACGGGAGGGGTGCGGCTGCAAATGCGCGCAATGGCAGGGAGGGGTTTCGCCGACATGCCAT
>NZ_JANYGH010000049.1 GCF_025362475.1 Mucilaginibacter sp. | reverse complement strand
CCATATAAAATATTGCAAGCCAGCTGGTTAAGAATCGTGTTCGATTCCCCTACGGGCTACGAAGCCGCTTTACGAAAGTAGAGCGGCTTTTTGCTTGTATAATAAAACATTAGCGAATCAGCAGAGATAAATTATTACTTTATTTCCGTCCATTGTATTGAGTGTGGGCACTCAATACATCGTTCGGTCAAGCGAGAACCTATGGCCGGGCGGGAGCAAAAAAAAGATATAAGCCACTTAGGGTTATCCGCAACAAGATGAATATTGCACTTTATAGGAGATTTGCAAATATTGGCCAACTTGATTATTTAAGATGATTGTTTCTATTGATTTGATATTCACCATATTGGATCTATGTCTAAAATTTACTTGCTTTTTTTCGTGAGTTTTTTTCTGGAATTTTACCTAACATAATAATTTACAGATTGTATGTCCTATATCCTTTTTTTTTTGAAAAGAAGTATTCGGTTTATCTCAATTCTAGTACCGTTTACGGAGCAAAGCCCACCACAAACGTGGCACTTTAATTTTATTGTGATTTATATTAAAATGATGGGAATACAACCGCCACAGTCGGAATTAAATGACCGGGGCTTCCTGCAATCCTTACAGGATATTCAGTACTACCGAATAATAGCAAGCCATCCCGAAAAAACTGATTGTTCATTTTTAGGGTCAATAATATAATAGTACGTACCTGAAGATAATGCTGTTCCTTTATAGGTGCCATCCCACGGGATGGGATATCCTACGGATGAAAATACCTTTTCCCCCCAGCGGTTAAATATTATAACGGTGGCTTTAGGATAGTAGTCAAGGTATTTTACATCCCACGTATCATTAATTCCATCGCCATTTGGGGTAAATGTATTTGGGATGGATAGTAATGACAAGGATGGTTCGATGGTTAAAATGCCTGGAAGATAAGTAAAAGTATAATTGGGAGAAACTGCATCACTAGCCAGAATAGGATATTGAGCGATTGGTGACTGGGTGGTGGCGGTGGTGGTAATAGTAGGCTGCGAGCTAAGTTGTCCTGGCCCATCGTTGTTTACAAAGCCGAGATAAGTTACTGTTAAAGCCGGATTAACTGCACCATAAGGCTTTGTTTGATTATTCGCAGTAATTGTTAGGGGGGCCGGGCTTACCCTACTGATAGGGATTAATACATTTACGCTGGTTGTATTATTAGTGCTTACTGCAATATTGCCGCTGTAATTGCCTACCGGTGTAGTTGCTGCCAACCTTACATATACGGGCGCCGATGAAATACTTCCATTACCGTTTATAGTGGTTTGGGTATTAAAGGCTGTTCCATTGCTGCTTACCTCAAAACCGGTGGTCGGGGTTACTAAGATTCCGCCGGAGATATTTGTGCCGGAAACACCAAAGCTTTCGGCGGTTGATGGCGTGCCGTAGATGGTTGCTAAAGGAGTTAGATTGGCGGTTGTTGTTAAGGTGGCTGGTATAGGTTTTGGGCTTACTGTAATGGTAAATAAAATAGGCGTGCCATTACAATTGGTACTATTTAAAGGCGTTACCATAATTGTTGCAATTATTGGGTTGGCCGTATTATTTACACTGGCAAATGAAGGAATATTTCCCGTACCGTTTGAGGCCAGTCCTACACCGGGCGTATCATTAACCCAATTATATGTAGTTGCTGTTCCGCTAAAATTAACTGGGGAAGTTGGCGCGCCGCTTGTTAGGATTTGACTTATTACTGCGTTTACCGTCGGTATCGCTTTAATAATACCGCTTACAACAACTGGCTGGATTGTGGCGCCTGTTGATGTTAGGTGAACGTTGCTGGAGATGCTGCCGGCAGGGGCTATGGCTGATGATCTGACATAAATAATGGTATTGCTTACCGTGCCGCTGGTTTGTGTTAATGTAAGGCTGCTGCTATAACCGGTTGTTGCATTAAGCGATATTTCAAAGTTTAAAGGCGCAGTTGCTGTGATGTTCGCCGTTAACCGGCTACCCGAAACTGTAAATTGCTGAATGTTTGGAGAAACTAATCCCTCGCAACCAATAATATTGCCCGTTACTGTGCTTGCTGTTATGGATGGTGTTGATAATGGATTTACGGTGATGGTAAAGGTTGTTGGAGTGCCAACACAACCAAACCCAGCTGAAATAAATTTACCTATGGAAGCAGGTGCGTTACCCACAGGTATGGTATTTATTACTGCATTATCTTGAGTATTGATAACCGAAACTGTATTTGAAGTTTGATTGGCCGTATATAACCTACTGCCATCGGGAGTTAATGAAATACCTTCCGGTTGGTATCCTACAGGGATTGACGTTATTAAATCATAAGTGGCAGTATCATATACTAAAATCTCATTATTGCCGATATCAGATATATAGATTTTACTGCCATCGGGACTTATACATATTGCCTGTAAATTGGTGCCAACATGTATGGTTTTTATCAATGTGTTATTTACAGTATTTATCACCGATATATCTGTTGATCCGGCACTTATGACATATACTCTGCTGCCATCCGGGCTGATTACTAAATCCATGGGAATTACTCCCACAGGTATAGTAGCTATTAAAGCATTAGTGGCGGTATTTATTACATATACATTACTCGTAAGCGCACTTGCTGCATATAGATAGGTTCCGTCGGCACTAAGGCGGATCCCGTTAGGATTTGCACCCACTAAAAAAGTGTTAATTACTGTACCTGTGGCAATATTTATTTCGGATATGGTATTCCCACCTGGATTTGACACGTAAAGCTTGCTATCGTCAGGGCTTAATATAGCCTGGTAAGGACCCTGGCCAACATTTATAGTTGAAGTAACCGTATTGGAGCTTGCACTTATAACAGAAATATTATTAGAACCCAAATTTGTTACATATACCGTTTGTCCATCCTTGCTAATGGCTACACCTATGGGTTGTTTCCCGACTGGAATAGTTGAAACTATTTTGTAAGTAGTAGTATTAATAACAGATACTGTGTTATCGTTAAGATTGGTTATGTAAGCAAAACCTCTAGGTATAGGAGTAACAGTAATATTAGCTGTAACTGGCGTACTGCCAGTGTTTACCGCTGTAAAAGGACTAATATTGCCTGTTCCCGAAGCCGCTAAACCTATTCCCGGCGTATTATTGGTCCAAGTGAAGGTACTTCCTGTACCTGTAAAATCAACTGCTTTAGTTAATGCTCCGTTATTTACCGTTTGATTGGGCACGATGTTAACTGTTGGCAATGCGTTTACAACTCCGGCAACGGCCACGCTTTGATTTGCGGCTCCGGCCGAACTCAATATTACACTACCCGAAATGTCACCGGTATTATCTGCCGCAGCCGATCGTACATATATTGTTTTCTTTAAACTGCCACCCGATGGGGCAAGGGTTAAGCTACTGCTGTAGCCATTACCGGGCGAGAGCGAAACCTCGAATCCTTTAGGTGCAGCGACGGTAACAGCAGCGGCTAACTTACTGCATGTAGCGGTAAATTGTTGTATGTAGGGCAAGGCTGATGGCGAACCTGCGCAGGTTGAGATTTCCCCGCTTACAGGACCGGCTGTAATAAGCGGAACAGCCGCTGTTGGCTTCACGGTTATGGTAAAAGTAACCGGAGAACTGCTACAGCCAGGGCCGGCCGAAACGAAGTTTCCGTATGAAAGTGCGCCTGTCACAGTGGTAATGGAATTAGTTACACTATTATTGGCTGTATTGATAACGCTGATCACACCATTTTGATTTACGGCGTAAGCCTTGGTGCCATCCGGGCTTAGGTATATACTAAATGGCGATTGACCGCCCGGCAGATCGATGGTTGCAATTACTGTTTTTGTTTGATTATCAATCACGGACACAGAGCGCAAATCCTCATTCACCACATATACTTTTTTATCGTCGGATGATATGGTCATAGCTATCGGGCCTAAGCCAACACCAATAGTTTTGATGAGTTGGTTCGTTGCTGTGCTAATTACAGAAACGGAAGCGCCACCTCCAGTTATATATAATTGGCTGCCATCATGTGTAATTGCGAGTGAGGAGACACCTTGATCCAGTGGGATTTTGCCAATTGCCACGCCGGTATTAGCATTTATAACCGATATGAAGTTTGAGCCTTGATTTGCAACATATAACTTACTGCCGTCAGGACTCAGGACTATACCTAGTGGGCTTTCTCCAACGGCAATGGTTGCAGTAATATTATGTGTTGCTGTGTTGATTATATCAACTGTACCGTGACCAAGAATGTCAAAGGGGTGTTCATTTGTAACATATATATTATTTCCGTCGGGGCTTATGGTAATGCCGCGCGGGGCAGAATTGTTGCCGGTAGGTGTGTAACCCTCAATAGCGTATGTAGTTGCGTTGAGTGTTATGACAGCGTTATTAGATGGGTCTGTTACATATATAAATTTTCCGTCCGGGCTTATGGTTTCGCCAAATGCATGAAATGTGGTTGTTGTGTTATTTATGATTTGGTTGGTTGACAGATCAATTACAGTCAACTGCCCGATGGTACTAAAAATATAGGCAAATCCAGCAGTAGTTGGCGTAGCGGTAATTGTAGCAGTGACGGGAACATTTCCTGAATTTATTGCGGTAAACGCCTGTATGTTGCCACTGCCGCTTGCGGGCAGCCCGATAAATGGATTGTTGTTTACCCATGTATAATTACAGCCCGCCCCTGGAAAATTTGCAGCTGCTGTTATATCTCCATTGGTTACTGTTTGGTTTGATTGCGCAGATGTTTGCGAGAGGAAAGAGAAAAAAAATGTTGTAAGCGCCACAACATATATAAGCCTCGTCATTAAATAAGGTATAGGTTCAGATACATTTCAATTCTATAATATGTCAAATTTATAATTATTTACCACAATTAATAAACAAGATCAGGAAATGATTTTTTTGCTTCGATTGTCTAAAAAATAAATCCCCTACGGGCTACAAAGCCGTTTTACGAAAGTAGAGCGGCTTTTTGCTTGGTATACTTATTCGCAACAATACAGCAAACATAGGATTAAGCAGAATAAACATATATATCATCGCATAATTTTGTATATGTCAATATGTTGTAAATTTGGAACAGCCTTTGGGCTATTTGAATTACTTGAATCCTGATATATTCCATATTAACCTGTATCATGTGGCCGCCATGGCAACCCTGTTTTCGGGGTTTACACTCGCGCTGCTTTTAGCATTTGCAAAAAGGGAAGGCCAGGCAGCCAACCTGTTTTTAAGTGCCGCTTTAACTGTAATTGTATTGAAGACTGGCGGGCTTTCACCGATTTTTTTACCGGCGCTGGGGCCGCTATTGTATTTTTATGTGCGGCGGATGACGTCACCAAACCTACAATTTGGCCGAAAGGATGTTCTGCATTTTTGCCCTTTGCTGGTTGCGTATTGGATGCCGGGCTGGTTGGTGCTAATTTCGGTTGTCATTTATTTATACCTGTCGCACCGGATGATACAGCATTTTTACAACAGCTTGGAGCCGGTGCTAATGGATAGGCCGCGCTTTGCTTTCCGCCGGTTGGATAAGGCCTTGCGCCTGCTCGCCTTGCTTTGCATGTTATGGCTGTTTAATGATGTCTTGAGTTTTACCGTTGCTTTTGTGCTTATTGGCGTGGCTGCCGAAGTGATGCTAAAATTGGATAGCAGCACACAACTTGCTACGCCGATAACAGATAGATATGATGCAAAAGAAAAAAGCCGTAGGCTAAAGGAAGCCGTAGCCGCAAATGGTTTTTACGAGGATGCCGAACTGACGTTGACCTCCCTGGCAGTGAAGCTGAATATCCATCCGCACGATTTATCGCGAATTATTAATGTGGGGATGGAAAAGAACTTCAGCGACTTTATTAATGAGTTCAGGGTTCGTGAAACTGCCCGGAAGATGCAGGACCCGGCCTACGACCGGCTTACACTGCTGGGTATCGCCTATGAGTCGGGGTTTAATTCCAAAACAACTTTCAACCGGGTTTTTAAAGAGATGACCGGCAAAACCCCGGTGGAATATAAGAATAGCTTGAAAGAAGAGGTACCAATTGATAAGTTGGCACCCCGGTTACGAATACCGGCGGTAATATTGCGTTCAGGAAGCCCGCCAGGTTGGGCTCCTGTAAAATTAAACCGCAATTATATGATTAGAAATTATTTCAAAATTGCCTGGCGCAACCTTATTAATAACAAGGTATTGTCGCTCATTAATATAGGTGGCCTTGCAGTGGGCATGGCAGTAGTAACGCTGATTAGTTTGTGGATTTTGGATGAAGTATCATTTGATAGGTATCACAATAATTACCACCGTATAGCCCAGGTAATGCAAAATGTAACCATTAATGGCGAAGTGAAAACCTCATTTCATGAACCGTACCCTTTGGCAGCCGAGCTACGCAAAAATTATGGCGGCGATTTTAAATCTGTAGCAATGTCGACCTTGCCGAGAGATTATATACTGGCTTTAAACGATAAAAAACTGAACAAGCAAGGTACCTTTATGGAAGCTGGCGGACCGGACCTGTTTACATTAAATATGCTCAAGGGCAGGCGCGATGCTATAAAGGACCCATCATCTATACTAATATCCGCGTCGACAGCTAAGGCATTTTTCGGGAATGAGGATCCCATGGCTAAAGTATTAAAGCTGAATAATCTGGATAACCTGAAAGTAGCCGGCGTTTATGCAGATTTGCCTGAAAATACCACGCTTGCCGGTCTGGCTTTTATTGGTTGCTGGGACCGCCATGCAACAGATTACAGATTGAGCGGAATGAAGGAGCCATGGGACCCAGGCATTGTTAATTTATATGTTCAATTGGCTGACAATGCCGACCTCGGGAAAGTGTCGTTAAAAATAAGAGATGAAAAGCTGCGGCATTTAAAACCGCTTTCTGCTAAAACAAAACCGGCGCTGTTCCTGCAGCCAATGAGTAAATGGCATTTGTATAGAGAGTTTAAGGACGGAAAAAACATCGGCGGCGAAATACAATATGTGTGGCTTTTTGGCATTGTAGGTGTGTTTGTACTGCTGCTGGCCTGTATTAATTTTATGAACTTAAGTACAGCCAGATCTGAGAAACGCGCGCGCGAGGTAGGTATCCGCAAGGCAATAGGTTCATCCCGCAGCCAGTTGATTCAACAGTTTTACGGTGAATCGTTACTTTGTGTATTACTGGCATTATTAGCCGCCTTACTACTGGCACGATTAAGTCTCCCCGCGTTCAATCAACTGGCCGGTAAACAGATAGTTATTCCATGGAACAGCCCGGCGTTTTGGCTCGCCGGCATTGGCCTTAGTTTGGTCACCGCTATTATCACCGGCAGTTATCCGGCGCTCTACCTGTCGTCATTTAAGCCAGTAAAGGTATTGAAGGGGGCGTTCCGGGTTGGGCGGCTGGCTTCAGCCCCGCGTAAAGTACTGGTGGTACTTCAGTTTACAGTTTCTATTGTGCTCATCATCGGCACCATTGTAGTTATCCGGCAGATAATTTTTGCCAAAGACCGCCCTGTAGGCTACAGCCGGGACAGATTGGTGGCCATCCCCCTCCGAACTATTGAACTCCACCAACATTTTGATGCGATAAAACAGGCCCTTGCAAGTAACGGCACAATTACTGAAATGGCCGAAGCAGATGCTCCGCCTAACAACGTTGCTGGTACTACCAGCGGCGTGGGATGGCCTGGAGAAGATACTAATCTGGATATCAATTTTGGCCAGGAGGATATTTCATATGATTATGGCAAAACCATTGGTTGGGAATTTAGCGGAGGCCGTGATTTCTCGCGGTCATTCCTTTCCGATTCAGCAGCGGTAATCATCAACCAGGCGGCAGCTGATTTTATGTCCATGAAAAAACCGACTGAAAATTACATAACCTTTTATGGCCAACAGTTTAAGATCATAGGCGTAACTAAAGATATCATTAACCGTTCACCTTATGAACAGGTGCAACCTATGGTTTATTTTTTGGCGAAATGGGCAGGAGGTTGTTTACTGCTAAAGATAAACCCGAAAATGAGTGCAGGTAAAGCTATTAGCAACATCGCTTCGGTGTTAAAAATTGAGAATCCCCAACAGCCATTTGAATACCACTTCGTTGACCAGGAATACGCCAAAGAATTCGGTAATGAAGAACGCATAGGTAAGCTGGCTACTGTCTTCGCCGGCCTTGCTATATTTATCAGTTGTCTCGGGCTGTTTGGCATGGCATCATTCATGGCCGAACAGCGCGTTAAAGAAATAGGTGTTCGCAAGGTGCTTGGCGCTTCAGTGTTCGCCCTGTGGCAATTGTTATCGAAAGATTTTGCCATACTGGTGTTTATTTCAATAATTATAGCCTCGCCTGTGGCTTATTATTTTATGCACAACTGGCTGCATAACTATCAGTATCACACCGATGTAGCATGGTGGATATTTATCGTTACAGCTATTGGCGCTATACTAATCACATTAATAACGGTAAGCTTCCAGGCTATAAAAGCCGCATTGGCAAACCCGATAAAAAGTTTGAAGACAGAATAACAAGCTCTGTATGCCGCCTTTTTATTTACCAATTAAAGCAAGCCTTTTATTAAAATCATGACAAACATGATAGATTTTTGTTAAATAAAAACAAGCCTCTGCGATTGGAAGAGTGTTTTTAAAACACTATAAATTAATATTTTATATTTATCAACACGTGGCTAACAATCTTAAATCTGTTAAAAAGAGGTTCGAACCGGTTATTGGGCGATTTGAAGTGATTGGCCAGTTAAAAATTGTTCACTTGTAATTTACCCAACGTTAAGACAAGGCATTAAAAAAGGAAACGAAGATTTTGAGACCGAACAAGCGAACAATTAAAAAAAAAAGCATTTCAGCCCCAACTTAACTTATTAAAGAACTGCCCATCTTTTCTAATATTTTTCTATTTCGGATTAAATGAAATGCCCTTTTCCTCGCGAATAAGCTGAAAAAGGTGATCAGGGCGAACTATTACATAATCTTCAGTAAGCGAACTAGCCACGTTTTTAAAACTTGTTGGCGATATATTCGTCCAGGGCTGCGCCTGTATGATTATGAAACGTGGTGAGGTTTTGTTCCAGCCAGCGGCAGCTCTGGCGATATGATCTTTCATCGCCTGTTCAGTAGTACAATAGTTACAGGAAAGTGCCATTCCCGGTAAGCTGTCATTATAAATAGTAAGCCCGCCTCCTGTGTTCTGGGCTGTTACACCAAGCAACAATTTTGCCTGACTGGCATAGATCTTCCCAACATTTAAGTTAATACCGCCAACGATAGTGTTCCAGATGGTAATTACCCGTAAACCAGCACGATGATTATATTCCTCAGTTTTAGAAACGAACTGTTTTAGCAAATTTTCATCAGACCAGGTATTAGGATAAGTGTAACCATAGCCAGACGGTCCGGAAATCAGATTATCATTGCTGGTGGACGTTTGCCAATAATAGTTAAATGCACCAGGCATTGCATCCAGCATAGCAGGTGACACAGTCCATCCCATTGGAACAGCACCCCGGTCTGGATTATTCCAAAGTTTACGCATCAAATGCTCCGTAAATTGTAAATTGTCTCCGTCACTCAATATAAATGCAACATAGATCTTGTTTTTGAGTGCTGGTTTAGGGGGGATTGGTTTTATTTTTACAATTCTGGAAGTACCACTGTGTACCGTTAGGTTAGAACACCAATCACTTGCTACGGTTGCAATACCATACCTTGAAGCCCTCTCTACCCCTGGCCCTTCCTGTGGCCACCAGCCCATAAAGATTGACCCGGGAGACATTGAAGATAGAAATTTGTTTAGCAATTCACTTTCACCCGGAACTTCAGGATCGAGCCATATTACTGCAGAGCCCAATGCTACTGCATATTCACGAAGGGCCGCTTTATGCGCATTAGGATTTAATCCGATTAATAAACGGTGATCAAGATGGGGCCAATATATATCATATAGCGATTGATAAACTTCCAGCTTACTACTAAATTTCCCCTGCAAATCAAGTAAGACGGGCAAATTATAAGGGGGAGCAGTTAGTTTGGACAACAATAAAGGTGAGGCAATTAGTGCACCTTTGCTTTTTGCAAGTGCCGTGGCCAGGTTAATTGTATGTTCCTGGGCGGGATCATAAACGATCAAACCTGAAATTTCACTCCGGTATTTAATAATCAAGTCCCATTTGTCTGCAGGTTCAGACCAACTCAAACCCAATGACTGCAGCCATGTGTGCGGCCCTTCAGCGAAAGCATCACCTTCATATGAGAATATACGTGGTTTAGTTCTGTTTACGACACCCTTTAACGAAGCAAACAGGTACATTTCTGCTGAAGAGTAAGGAGAGTTTTGACGGAGTGTAATTAAATCCTGAACCCGCGCAGGCGCTGGGAAAGATGGAAGCAGCTGACCATGCGGCCATTTGATCTGGCCCATGCATGGCGTGACAAACAAATAGAACAAAAGAAAGCATACAGCTTTAATTCCAAGCATATTGGTCAGTTTTCTCATCTGCTAAATATAAAGTTAACATACATCAATTTTGCCTAAATCGGAATTTATTAAAAGTTGCAACTAATGTTTCCCTGGATATTTTTCATTAGGCCCGGAAAAAAACGTAGTCCAAGTTTGTAAGTGTAAGTTAGTTTTAATAGATCCGTGATAGGTGTAATTGAAAGCATAAAAAGACAGTTTACAATTTGCTGATACTATTTTCGGCAATGCTTATACAACAGCAGGTTATTGAAACGCCAAAATAATTCTTGCAACAAATATTAAATGTTGCAAGAATTATTTCCTGAATCTCTATTGTTGTTCTTGTGCTTGGCTATTGGCCTATTTTAGTTAACAATATCGCCACGGAATCTGGTTTTACCAGGAATGATGAGTGGCCGGTATTCAATTGATATACCGTTTTTACGTTGGATGCTGCAATCATTCTGGTCTGAAGAGCCGGAGAAACCACGTGATCCTGTAAAGTTTTGATATAAACCTTCTCAACAGAGCCGAAATTTGCGGCTGTGAGCGTTACCGGAGTATTGAATGGGATTAGAGGCTCAATGCGATAATTTTGTAATACAAGATTTTGAGCCTGAGTTGAACCATCCTGGATAAAAACGTTCACAATTTGGTTGTGTAGCACATCGAGAGTTCCATTAACAGTATCTATGTTAAGTATTGGTGTTCCATTAATTTTACCTCCAAGCGCTGACCCGGCATCAGTGCTGGCAAGGGCAAATAACGATTGACCAGAGGTTGGCAAATAAGCAGATAGATAAACTAACTTCTCGATTTTTGTTGGTATTTGTTCAGCAACAGACGAAATAACCATACCAGCCAGGCTGTGACCAACCAGGATAACTTTACCGTTAATTTGGGAGATAGCATTAAGTACGGTAGTGGTGTAAAGGTTTAATGTAATTGCTGATAGAGCAGTTTGATCACTCCCGTGGCCCGGTAGTTCTACAACGGTCACATGGTTGCCTTCATTGATCAGGGCGGTCTTTACCGCGTCCCATACGTAGGGAGCCTGCCACGCACCATGAACAAGGACATAGTTTTTGGAAATTGGTTTTACATCATTCTTTTTTGAGCAAGATGAAAACAAAAGCGTAGCCGTAGCTATAGAAAGTAAGATTAATAAGAGTTTTTTCATGATTTGAGATGCCTAATTGTTTAGGACGCCACAAACATCGGGTTTGCCATCCCGGATAATATTAACCGAGGTTAAAATCGGAAAATGATAAAGAAAATAACTTGTAATAGCGTTGAAGAATATAGAATTTGCTTTAATTTATTCAAGCATGTTCCCGTTTGATATCAAGTCTTTTCATTTTCGAATAAAGGGTGCCGGCCGGTACGCCGAGTATTTGGGCGGCCCCGCCCTCACCAGATAATTTACCGCCACAATATTTCAATATTTTTAAGATATGATCCCGTTCGTTTTCATCTATTGTCTTTAAAGAAACTTCATCTGCACCGGTAGTTTGCGCTATTTGCCTGCTTGAAGGAAGATGGACCTGTTTAATTGTATCTCCGGACGAAAGCAGTACACTTCGTTCAATCAGATGTTCCAACTCACGGATATTACCCGGCCAATTGTAGGAAACCATATCCTGTAAAGCGCGGTTACTGAGGGTCGTGATTTGCCTCCCCGCTTTTTTCGCAAACCGGCGAATAAAATAGCCTGCCAAAAGAGGAATATCCTCCCTGCGATCACGTAATGCAGGCAAGGAAATTGGAAATATATTTAATCGGTAATAAAGGTCGCTTCTAAATCTTCCCTCAGCAACTTCTTTTTCAAGGTCCCGGTTTGTGGCTGCTACGATCCTTACATCAACCTTTATCGTTTTTCTTCCCCCAACGCGCTCAATTTCTTTTTCCTGCCAAGCCCTAAGCAGCTTTACTTGCAAATCAAGCGGCATCTCGCCAATTTCATCTAAAAAAAGCGTGCTGTTATTGGCGAGCTCAAATTTCCCCAGGCGCTGTTCTGTAGCTCCTGTAAAACTACCGCGTTCGTGCCCAAATAGCTCACTTTCTATCAGGTTAGGCGGGAGGGCCGCGCAATTCACTTTAACCATCAGTTTGTTTTTTCTAGGGGAGTCGTTGTGAATAGCTCTGGCAATGAGTTCTTTACCAGTACCGGTTTCACCCAGTATCAATACTGTACTGTCTGACGGGGCAACCTGGGAAACTAATTTGAATATTTTTTTTATTAACGGACTTTCTCCGATGATGTCACCATAATTTTGAGTTGTTTCAATTTCTTCTTTAAGGTATATTTTTTCCTCCTCCAGTTGTTGTTTATACTGTTTGATTTCACCAAGCTGTTTATTTATTTTTTCATTTGCTGAAAGATTCGATACAGTTATGGCTATCTGAGAACAAATACTTGTAAGAAGGTTGAGCTGATCGGAAAGTTTAGTAAACGTATCTGAAAGATCAATAAACAGTATGCCAATCAATTCGTTTCCCAATCTTACCGGTAAGCTCATAATTTCTGTCAACCCAATTTCTTTCCAAAAATGAACATACTTCGGCGCATTTTTCATTTCGCTGAGTTTCAAGATATTGTGCATCATCGGCTTGTTGGCTCTGATCATTACATCCATCACATTATCATTGATAGCATATTTTCCACTAACCAGTGCATTGAAATTTGGGAAATTGGTCCACTCGGCGCTGGAATCATATAAGTATGGCGTATGGGTTACTTTATCATCGTTAATAATGTGCATACTATAACCCTTGATAATACCCCATTCTGTGAACTGAGCATTAATAATTGTAGAAACTTCCCGTGTGGTTTTCACCGAGGCAATAGCATTACTGAAAGCTAATAATCTTGATTTTTCGTCTTCCCGCCTTGAAATCTCACTATTAGCGATAATGTTGGAAATTGCAACTGATATTTGATGTGATAAACCCTTGATCAAATTTTGCTTGCCTGCATCCAATACAATATCATGATCGTAGAGAAGGATCCAGAATCCGAAAGCCCGATCACCTTTTGAAAATCGAATAACAACTGCATTCTTTAAACCAGATTCATAGTTAATTTTCAGGTACAAAGGCAAATCGCCATTGGCAGAGCTCATCAGCTCTTTAAGGTTGAAAAGCAGTGGTTCCGGGGTTTGTATGCATTTATCTAAAATATTATCCTGGATCGGATACCTCATTTGGCCAGCCTTAATATATTGGGGGTGAGAGGTAGATTTTGCTTCCGGGTCCCGGAGAAACCCGCTTACCGTAGAATCTTCGTTAATGGTTACCACTGCCGTATGAGAAAAATTTAACAGGTATTTTAAGCGTTGGCTTATCACTTTAAGTAATCCGTTATTGCTGCGCACTGAAGCAATATCAACACTTAACGACAAGAGTAAATCCCTTTCTTTTTCCTTTTTTAGGATTTCTTCGTTTGCCAGAATATTTGATACGGCTGTTGATAATTGATAGGAAACACCTTTAACAATATCTAAATCACGGTCTGGATAGTCGGTATTAGTTTCCAGATTTATATAGAGTACGCCAATGTTGCAATTATCGTCTCTTAATGCAATGCCTATTCGCTTTCTAATTCCCGAATTATATAGGTACTGCAGACAGGCAGGCTCCTTTGTAAGGTCGGCAACTTTATTCAAATTAAAGTGCACAATCCCATCCGCCTCCATAACTTTGTTGAAATACCCGTCGCTATATTCGAATCGAACAGGCCCATTGCTATATTGCGCTAAATTTTCTCTGGTAAAAGCTAAATCTGTTGATAGGAATATATCGTGAGTTTGATCATCATTGTTCAATACCATGATGACGATATTCTGAAATTTAAATAGTTTTTTAAGATTGATTTGTATAACCTGAAGAAGGCCCTTTTTATCCTTTATTGAAGTTATATCGTAGCTCAATTTCAATAGTAACTCCTGTTCATTTTGCCTGGCCTGAATCGTTTCATTGGCTATAATGTTACCTACAGCTATTGAAAACTGATTAGCGATATCCTTGACAATATTTATATAGCTATGGTCTACTTCATCATGCTCACCCAGGCATAATGCCCAAACGCCTATAAACTGGCCAGCTATTTCCAAACTTTGCATAACAACCTTTCGGATACCGCTTTCGTAGTTTATTTGCAAGTATTCCGGGATGGTCCCGCGTGCAATAAGTTGTTCCAGGTCAAAAATTTGAGGTTCTCTGGCCAGTATTACTTTATTAAAAATCTGGTCAGAAATAGTGTATTTAGCATAAGTAACATTCTTGTATTTGGGGTGAAACTTTGTTTTAGACTCCGTATCCTGCATGAACGTGCTCATCGTAAGTTCATCTTCATTCACAGTAGCCACCCAATGGTGGCGAAAGTTGAAAAGGCTTTTGAGTTTGTAATGTATAATTCTAAGCAGGTCTTTTTTCTCCCTGATCGTGGCAAAATCGATATTAAGGGACTGTACAATTTCTCTTTCGCGGTTACGCGCATCAATCTCCTCATAGGCTTTTACGGAAAGAACGGCGAATGTTAATTGGGCGGCGACCTGGTCGCAAAGCGGGGGCATTAAAAAATGTCCATCCCCTTCTTTTTTCAATAGGATGATCCAAACACCAATAACCGCAGTTCCTTCATATAAATGAAAGGTGCAGGCGTCAAAGTTTTCAGCAATCCCTGCGCCTGTGAGGTAAGGTTCAATGTTCCCGCTTAGAACAAGTTCATCGAAATCAATGATTTGTTGACGAGCCTCTACCTGGAGGTTATTAATCCTATGATCGAAAGGTATCTTGCCGGTGAAAATTTTCTCTGAGAAGTGATTGCTGTTTTCTGTATCGCCAAAGCCTTTTAAAAAATTGGTTATCTCCCTTCCATCATTCCCAAGTACAAAAACAGTGGCGTATTGATATCCAATGGCTTCCTTTAATGAGCTACTGATCAGGCTGTTTAACTGATCTCTGTTTCTTATCAATGCGATTTCCCGGCTTAACTCCAGGATAAGCTGCTGCTGATTGTCAAAATCCCCTAATGTCAGTGGTGTCGTCATAACTTAAAAACAGGAGTGAAAAACATAATTCCAACACTTATTCGTGATGGTGTATGTAAATTTCATGCCAGGTAATTAAACTATTTGTTATCAATGGATTAGGTAATTTGCTGTCGGAGTAAGCCGTGGCATATCCCCGTTCTGACCGATGGCCGCGATATATCACGGTCATCGGTCAGAACGGGGATTATCCTGCAATTGGCATTTCTATACGGTAAACGGGTATTGATTTAAGATTTTTTCTTATCCTGCTGAGTGAGGGTGGCTCGATCCCAATATAAGATGCCAGGTACTTGTCAGGAAACATTTGTAATAGATGCGGTTCATTCCTCAACAACTTATTGTACCGGTCGCTCGCCGAGAGGGTCAGCAGGTTGAAAACCCTGTCATAAGCTGCAATGAAGGCGTATTCATGGAGCTTTCGTAAACACTGCTCAAAAATAGGGTTAGGTTCAAATTTAGCATCAATTTCGCGGTGCCCGATCCTTATCGCCCGGATATCTGTCAGCGCCTCTATATACATCGTTGCCGGTGTTTGGGTAAGAAAGCTTTTGTAATCTACAATGAAGAGATTTTTGAAATCACTTTGCGCTTCATTAAAATGAAAGGACCAGGTAATGGTTTTCCCTGCAAAGTCGGTATAATAGGACCGTGCCTTACCGGATACGATAAAATAAACGTACTGCGTGCGCTTTCTCTCGTTAAATATCGTATTCCCTTTAGGAATAAGCACATCTTTGCAGCTATTTAGAATGATCTGAACCGCTGCCTCGTCCAGGTTGACCAACTTCCCTAAATAATTCAGCAGGGGCATGGCATTGATGGGATAGGTGTGTCTCATTGTTTTGGTTTTCTTATGTTTGATTTGTTCTGCTACAGCTATTCATTTTGCCAGGCTTATAAGAAAGGGTGGATAAATCCTCCGAAAAGCAATTAATGACAACCACCATGACTGCTGCAAAACGTATAAAACTTGTGATCAGGAAAATATATAATTCCATTATTAATCTATTTAAGGCACCATTTTGTGGCTTTTTTTAACCGTTGTTGTTGCAAGCATTACATGCTTTAAATCTCAAATACCAGAGGCAGCGTTATGGAATAGTTGCTTTGCTTCCTTATTACCGTTCCGGCGTGACAATTCAAAAAAGGCTTTCCCCAAATCAATACCAACCAGCAAGCCCTTGCATCCATCCGTCGTTTCAATGGCCAGGATGAATTTTGCGCCATTCCTGCATGGACCCATGATCGGACACACTTTGTTAATATTTATTTCTTCTAAAACATACGGTCTGTTTTCCTGAACGCCCCAGAGTTGGATTTCGCCATATAATTCGAAATCGTAGTAGTAGCCCTCTTCATGTAGTCCGATGACCATTTTGGCCAAATGGTTCAATGTTCTTTTCATAAGCCCTTAATAAATTAATTTATGAATTAATCAATGCACATATTCCCCTTAACCATTGTGCTGGCTTTTATATAAACTTCATGCCAATATTGCAACTGGCTATAAATCAATTAATTGGAAAAATTCAACTTCACTAAAACAGTTGATATCTCAAGGCTAAGAGGTTTGATCCTGATATTTCAACATGAGCCGTTTATGTGAAGAAAACAACGCCCAGCGTTCATTACAGGGCAAATAATAAGCTCTGGCACCGGGATGTTCTCCTGAAGCATCTGATTTCCGGTTGAAAATGATACTATTTATTAAGCTTGAAATATCAAGACAGAGGGCGCATCTATTGATATATCAATAACAAATGATCGTTGGGTAAATCGCTAATAGCTTATTCACAGGTATTTAAATAACTGGCACGACATTTACATTGCCCGATGGCGAATACGGTCATTATAAATTAAATAGCTATATGGTATATGTTAGAAAAGCAACCCCGGCGGATTCCGAGCAGATCAGGTCTATAGTGGAACAAAGCTGGGAGATTGCTTTCACGGACGCTGCGGCCCGGAAAAAGATTTACCGGATGATCCGGGAATTCTACCCGCAGGGAAAATTGAACCACGAAATCAACCATCATATTTCTGCTTTTTTGCTGGCAATAGATGGGGAGTTGGCCGTTGCTTTTGCTTCTTATAAATTTGATCCTGTGGAGGAAACCGCCTGCGAACTTATCTCGCTGTATTGTTTACCGCAAACACAAGGAAAAGGCATTGATGAGTTGCTGATTAATGAAATTATAAAAAATACCATCGCAGCGGGCGGCAATAAAATATTCGCCGTGCTTACCCATGACAACGGTCCGGCCGATTTGCTGAGGAGACTGAACTTCAAGCTTATTAAAACTGATGATCAGCAGCGGGAGCCGGGAATGTTTGTCATGGCAAAAAATCTTGAAATTCCATTCAATTAAATCACTGAGTATCTTTGCGTCAGCTAGTGCAATAGGATAGCTGAACATAAGGAATTAGACTATTTTTACACTGAATTTGACAATAAACACCTAATGGCCCCAAAAACTGGCACCATCGCAAAGCGCTTAATTATCACCACCCTGATGCTATTATTGCATTTTGCTGCCCCTGCCCAATATTATCCGGCGCCAAAACCTGTAAACCCTGAAAAAGAAAACCATCTATTAACGCTCCTGAAAAAAAGCAAAGCTGACATCCATAGGACGCACTTGTTGCTGAGCCTGGCCAATATTAACATTAACAAACCTTTAAGAGAAACAATAGATCTTGACCGCGCGATGAATTTTGCAGAAGCCGCACGTGAATTAAGCGCTAAATTGCGTGATACATCCGGTTACAATAATGCCCAGCTTTACCTGGCGGAAGTATTTACCCTCCGGAATGATATGAAATCTGCTGAAAATATCCTGCACTTGCTTAATGATACTTCAAAAATTGATTTGTTACTAAATTTGAGCTTTAAATATTGGTTGAGAGAAAAACCCAAAAAGGAAGACGATTGGAAAAAAGCTTTGCTTCTTGCCGAACAAGCAAGGCAATTAAGTATCCGGTATCATTTACCCGCAAAAGAAATTTTGGCGCTGAAAGATATAGCGATGGTTCATGCCGACCAGGGAAAGTCTTCGGCCGAGCCTGAATTACTGAAAGTGGTTGAGCGATATAAGGCCATAGGCTATCCGCATTTGCATTATACTTATTACCAGTTGGCAGAATTAAATTGGGTAAGGGGAAACCCGGAAAAAGCCCTGAATTACATCACCCAAACCATAAACACCATGAAAGCAACAGGGGACAATAGTGCTGCGGGTGACTTTTATGTAATGAGGGGGAACATCAGTATCAATGAGGAGGATTATCAAAAAGGTGCTTATTTCTACAATATTGCTGTAGATAGCTATAAAATTCATGCCGGGAGATCCAGTTTAGCCGACCGCCGGGTGTTTGGCCTGGTTCCCAGGGCCTTGCGTAAATTGAAAAGATACGCGGAGGCTTTACGTTATGTTAGAGCGGCGATGAAAGATTATCCGCCAATAACCACAACTGATGAAATCACCTATGATTCAATTATAGGGAATATCTACCGGGATATGAAAGTTTATGATAAAGCGGGCACCTATTTTTTGAGGACTTTACAATTGAGCAAAAAGCAAAATGGGATGGAAGATATGACCGCCTATAACGATATTGGGCAGCTTTATGTGGAATCCGGGCAATATGCAAAAGCAAAACCATATTTAGACATGGTGTGGAAAACCATTGGCAACCAGATGACTTCTGCAGCTAAGAGCCACCTGAATTATATGCTTTACCTGGCTGACAGTGCTGCCGGAGATTACCGCGCGGCGATGAATCATCTGGCAGATTATCGCGGCCTGGAGGAGTTTAATTTGAGACAGGCCCAAAACAAAGAAGTGAAGCGGTTGGAGGTGCAATATGACGTAAAGGAAAAGGAAAATGCACTAAAAATTAAAGACCAGCATATTGCTTTACTGAATCAAAATTACAAGCTTCAGGAAATTAAAGTTAAGCAGTCCAAACTGGAAAAGAATATCACCATTGGGGCCATACTTGTGTTGTTAATATTTACCGGCCTTCTGTATAAGCAGTACAGAAACAAACAGCACACCAACCGGGTCATTACTAAAAAAAGTGCAGAGATATTGCATAAAAACGAGGTTATCAGTCAAAAAAACAGGTATTTAGAACGTTTGCTGCACGAAAAAGAATGGCTTATCAAAGAAGTACATCACCGGGTAAAAAACAACCTGCAAACCATTATCAACCTGCTGGAATCGCAGGCCGCTTACCTTGAAAACGATGCCTTGAGGGCGATAGAAACAAGTCAGAACCGTATATACGCCATGTCTCTGATACATCAAAAACTGTATCAGGTAGAACATATTCAAACCATCAATATGGCCGGGTATATACCAGAACTCATCCTATACCTGAAGGATAGCTTTGACAATTCTGAGCGGATCGATTTTCATCTGGAAATTGATTCGCTCAACCTCGATGCATCAATTGCTATACCCATTGCGCTGATCATCAACGAGGCTTTAACTAATGCCATCAAATACGCATTTCCGGACGACCAACCTGGGGAGATTGCTATTTCCTTACACGAACAGGGTGAAACCTTAAAGCTGGTTCTGGCTGATAACGGCATCGGAATGGACAAGGGGGCCATCGAGGCAAACACAAGTTCCCTGGGATTGCAACTAATTAACGGACTGACCAAAGAAATCCACGGGGATATCAGCATTGAAAGCAGTCCTGGTGTTAAGATCACTATATGGTTTAAAAAATATCCGCTTGAGTACGCCAGCCTTTTACAAACTAATGGTGAAGCGTCAGCTTAATCGGTATCTTATCTATTGATTATGAACAAGATACTTATTGTCGAAGACCAATTTATAGAAGCTAACAGCCTGAGGATTTGTCTCAGTAAAGCAGGATATGCGGTTTGCCCGATAGCTGCTTCAGTAGACGAGGCCCTGAAAATTAAAACCAAAGAGCATCCTAACCTGGTTTTACTGGATATCCGTTTACAAGGTAAATTAAATGGCATAGACCTGGCCAAAATACTGAGATCAGAAAATATCGCCTTTATATTTCTTTCCGCCAATTCAAGCAAAGAAATTCTAAATGCGGCGAAGGCAACCCGGCCCTATGGGTTCCTGGTTAAGCCCTTCAGGAATAAAGATGTGCTCGTAGCTATTGAAGTGGCCTTGTATCTCCATCAGCAAAACCAGGAAGCGATTCTTTCAAAATCCGATGATGCAGACTTAAAGGAAATTATCGGCATAAGTCCCAAAATGAACGCGGTGCTGAATAATATCAAAATAGTAAGCAATTCCTCCATATCAGTTCTGATAACGGGAGAAAGCGGCACCGGCAAGGAACTGGTAGCACAAGCTATTCACCGTATTTCGGCACGCAGATCAAAACCGTTCATCGTAGTAAACTGTGCCACGCTTCCTGCCAATCTTGTTGAGTCAGAACTATTCGGCCACGAAAAAGGCGCATTCACAGGGGCCAATGAAAAAAGAACAGGGAAATTTGAACAAGCAAATGAGGGTACTGTTTTTTTAGATGAAATAGGAGAATTGCCCCAGGATATGCAGGTTAAGCTGCTTCGCGTATTGCAGGAACAGGAAATCGATGTTATCGGAGGAAAAAAAAGAAAAATAGATGTGCGTATTATCGCTGCCACTAATAGCAATCTGGAAGACGAAGTTGCCGCAGGCCGGTTCCGTTTGGACCTTTATTACCGGCTTTTTGTATTTCCTATTATGCTGCCTCCGTTGAGGGAACGCAAAGAAGACCTGGTATTACTGGCCAATCATTTTTTAGCGTTTTATTCGCAAAAAGAGAAGAAACCCGTTGTTAAACTCACTGACCAGGTAATACAGACCATGCTGAATTACCCGTGGCCTGGAAATATACGTGAACTTGAAAATTTAATGGCCAGAAGTGTCCTGTTAACAACCAACGGCATAATTACGGACCTCCACTTTCCGTCCTTTCAGAAAAACAGTTCCGGCATTTTGCCTGCGACAGAAACCCGGACAATTGAGGAAAATGAACGGGCGTATATCGTTAGTATTCTGATTAAATGTAACGGGAAGCTCCAGGGGGCCGGCGGGGCTGCTGAAATGATGGACATGAATGTATCAACCCTCAGATCAAGGATGAAAAAACTGGGCATAGAAAAGACCAAATACGCTTGAGCCAAACTCTGGTTAAAAGAAAGCCCGCCGGGAGTATTATCCGGCAGGGCTTCGGCATTAAACTAAATGAAAAATATTGATTATTTACTCTCTGTAATGATGATGTCGGCAAGTTTATCCGGCATAGAAATGAAAGGGGTATGGCTACTTTCCAGTGTGTATACTTTATCTATCTTGCTGTTTTTTACCATATACTGTTGTGCAGGATAGCTGATGGCATGGTCATTAGTGGTATGGATATACACCTTTTTGATGCTGCCAAAATTCTTTTCAGTCAGGTGTACTGGTGTAGCAAGAGGTACCAATGGTTCTGCTTTAACATTAGCTGCGATGTAGTCCTGAACTTGCTGAGGCGCATCTGCGGCAAAAATATCTGCTGCACCTTCTTTAGCAATTATGGCAGCGCCATGCTCTTTATCTATAGTGAGGTATTTGCTTATATGAGATCCGGCATCCAGTTTAGCAAGTCCTAAAAGACTGTCACCATCGTGTGGAAGGGCCGCCGCAAGAAAAATTAGTTTGTGTATTTGTGCGGGGATTTCTTCTGCAACCTGGCTGATCACTAATCCGGCAAAACTGTGTCCCACTAAAATCACATTCGTGCGGGTGCCGATTGCTTCTTTTACCTGGTCAACATAAGTTTTAAAGGTGATACCTGCGAATGATGTTTCGTCTTTTCCGTGGCCTGCAAGGTTAACAGCGATAACCTCATGACCCTGTGCTTTCAATAGCGGTACTACTGCATCCCATGAAGATACATCTGCCCATGCGCCATGGACTAAAATAATTGTTTCCATTTTTTTGTTTGATTGAGTTGGTGTTGCGGCAAATGAGGTGAAACCCAGTACACTCATTGCAATTGTTAATAATAAGTTCTTCATGTTTTTATTTCTTGAAATGTTTATTTGTTTTGACAGGACAAAGCTATCTGCAAGAGAGCGGGCAAATATTAACATGGGTTAAAATCGTACTGGCCTTATAAAATAAAACTTCATTCATTTTATAATTAAATGAAAACCCGGCCGGGTCTAAGTATGCCAAACTGTAGGGAATCAGGTCAGTTTATCCGCGTACTATTCCATGTTTCTAGGCAAATAAAATTCGTAATCACCGAAAAGAATGACGTATTACAGGATGAAGGCGAAGCCTATGCACGTAATCTGGATGCAGGGGGGTATACAGCCGCTAACAGGTATAATGGCATGCCCCGCGATTTTTTAATTATTGATGTGTTGCACCAAGTGGGGTGAGATTACGAAGAGGGAAGAAAACAATAAATGGAATTTTTGAAAGGCGCAAACGGACAGCAATCGGATGATTCCGCAAAACTTGCTCAGGCACTGCTTACGATTGTAAGTGAGGAAAACCACCTTTCAGTTTTCTGGCCGGAGCAGGTGCGGTTGGTACAACAGAACACGTTGTTTCTATCCTCAAAGAGTGGGTATTTCAGGCTGTTGAATTTATGATTGTAAAAATGCTGCACAAGTTAGACTTACCATAAATCAGGGGTCAATTCATTACTTAACTGTTTTTTTAATCCACCAGTTTATATCCTCTTCCCCTAACGTTAACAATTTCTACCCTGGCGTCATTCAATAAATATTTGCGTAATCGCGTAACATACACATCCATACTTCTTGAAGTAAAAATAGTGTCTTCCCCCCAGATCTTTAACAGGGCTGTTCTTTTATCAAGCAAATCATTTTTATTTTCAAGCAGTAGTTTGAGTAGTTCCGCCTCCCGTTGTGAAAGGTTTGTAACTACATCAGCTTTATAAATAAGTTTAAGGCGGGTATAATTAAAATGATAATCGCCTATAGTGGCATTGGATTCCTGGTCTGATATTATAATAACCTCTTTGGTTGCCTTGGCTGTTCTGCGAATAAGGCCTTTTATTCTAAGGATCAACTCCTCCATGCTAAACGGCTTTTTTATATAATCATCAGCACCAATTTCCAGGCCTTTAAGCACATCAGCGGTTTGTGTCCTGGCAGTAAGAAAAATAACCGGCACAAGTTCATCCACTTTTCTAATATCCGCAACTAACGATAAACCGTCTTTTCGAGGCATCATAATGTCAATTAAACAAATATCAGGCTTGTCATAATTAAATTTACTCCAGCCGTCTACTCCATTTGTTGCAATAGCAATTTCAAAACCGCGCTTTTCCAGCGTTTCTTTAACAACCATTGCCAATATTTCCTCATCCTCGACCAATAGTATTTTTATTTTTTCCATATCGATGGGAATTGAATTGTAAAGGTTGTACCAACCCCCGGTTTACTTTGAACAAAAATCTTCCCGTTTAGCAAGCCGGTGAGTTCTTTCACATAGCTTAACCCAAGTCCAAAACCTTTAACATCATGTAAATTACCGGTTGGAACCCGGTAAAATTTATCAAATATAAAAGGAAGATATTGAGCATCTATTCCTAAACCATTATCCTGTATCTTTAACTCCCATCCGTTAGTGATGCGGCTTATGGCTAATTTAATTTCAGGGTCGGTTATAGCCTTATATTTCAAGGCATTATCAATCAAATTTGAAACAATGGTATCAATAATATACCTGTCACTTATTACTGCAGCGTCCAACTCATAAGTAAAAGAAATGTTCAAATAGAACCTGTCTATGATCTCTTTTATATATGATTCGAGCTGGATTGGCTCTAAATTGGCAAGCTTTTTATTCCTCTCACACCGGGTAATATCCAGAATGCGGTCGATGTTATTTTCCAGTTTAATTAAAACTGACTGATTGATCTTCAAATAACGTAATGTTTTTTCCTTATCCTCAACCTCACCAAATTTATCCAATGCTTCATGGGTAGATTTTAAAATAGAAACGGGCGTGCGCAGCTCATGAGTCATGTTATTGATAAAGTTATTCTTAATATCATCTAATCTTACCTGCTGCCTTATTACATACCACATATACCAAAGGCAACCTGCCGTCAAAATAATAAGGAACAAGGAAACGGAAAGGGAAACAAGATCATGCTTGATGAAATAATACCTGCTTAATTTGAAATCAGCATAAACAAGAGAACTATTCTTTGAGAAGTCAGGGTAACCCACTACTACATGTGCATATAATTTATTGGTATTATTAATGGATTTAAGTGAGAGAAAAAACGGCAGATCGATCTTGTTTTTTTTTAGCTCGTTTGCAAAAAGGGGTTTTAAATCATTCAAGTCTACCGGTTTGGCCATTAACTGCGCCATCATCCGGGCCATCATTGTTTTGACCATTTCCATATTAGCACCTGTTAAGTGCACTTTACCTTGAGAGGGCTGAAAGGGTAAGTGATTTTTAACCGCGTTGTTAATTGGGACTGTCTTTTTTATGGGAGACAGGCTATCTGGGAACTGCTTTGCATCCATAGAAACTGAAACGGTGGAATCTCCTGGTTTAAAATTCAGATACCGGTTGTTTTGTTTAATCTGGTAGCTGTTGATACTTTTTTGCAAAGCATTTGAAGCAATTGTATAAAAATTATCTTCAGTTATTTTGAATGTATGCAACATCCAATAGACCTGAAAAATGATGATTCCGGCCCCCGTGCATATTGCTATTATAAAAATAAAACCTAATCGCTTGTTCATTGGGCACACTCTTCAGCAACCAAGGTACGTGAAATGTTTTTTATATATGTTTCGGTTAACAGTGTTTAACACTAATTAGTACTGCGTTAACAAAACTGTAAAAAGGACATCTGTAATTTTGAGAAAAATTATAAAAACATGAAAAGAATATATTTAATTGTAGCGGCGATGCTATTATTACGCTTAGCAACCTATGCGCAAACTGCATCCCAATCTTCCGGTACGGCTGCAGATACAAGCCATGTAATGTTACAGCCGAATGCGAACACTGCTTACTTCGATGAAGACAATCGGAAGATCGACGCTGCACAATTCACCACTAAACTACAGACTGGTCAATTTTCATTTGAGCCAAACGTAGTCAATGGTATATTAAAAAGCATGCAGCTGAAAAAGTCAGAGAAGGTTGTAAAGCCAGGAGGTACCGCACCTGCTTTTTCTGCAACTGATCTAAATGGCAAGGAATACACGTTAAGCGAACTTAAAGACAAAGTAGTAGTGTTAAACTTTTGGTTTACAAGCTGTGCGCCTTGCAGGATAGAAATCCCGGAGTTAAACAAGCTTGTTGAAAAATATAAGAAAGATGAAAATGTAGTTTTCATAGCTATAACCCGGGACCCTGCTGCAAGGGTAAAGGATTTTCTGGCTAAAACAAAATTCGACTTTAATGTAATAGCGGATCAGGCCGCACTGATTAAACAATATGGTATTTCGTTTTTCCCTACCAATATTGTTGTCAAAGATGGGCGTGTTGCATTTATATTAGCGTCATATAGCCCAAACAGCGTTGATCAGTTAAATGGAGTTATTGGGGCACTAAGAGGTCCAAAATAAATTTAACTTTCGCAAAGAACAGTCGATCATCAAACACCTGTGTACTATTCCACCCCTATTATTTGACTACAAGCTGTTATGATGAAGTATCACCTAAGGGTCTCGGCATCAAAATTCATTGTCGCCGCAAGCATCAAATCGGCTTCAAAAAATAATGAGCAATAAGGGATCAGTCGAAAAGTTGAGTGGTTAGAGCAATCTTGCAGGGTATTAAAAAATTGTTTTGCATTAGAATAACTTATTCAAATGCAAAACAATCTGATAGAGTTGGATATTTCTTAATCAAATCTTCTGATTTATTCTTTATTATAATCAATATCCGTAACGGGCGTCAGCCATACTGTACCAGTTTGATCTGTGGGAACAATAGCGATATGTGTCATTGCACTTTCATGCGAAGCGCCGTGCCAGTGCTCCACGTTCACAGGAATCTTAACCACGTCACCTGTGTTAATAATCTGAATGGGCTTCCCCTTTTCCTGGTAGTAACCAATACCGTCAGTAACTATTAAAATTTGACCGTAAGGGTGGCTATGCCAGTTTGTACGTGCTTTCGGTTCAAAAGTCACTTTGGCTATTGTACTGTTTAGGTGATCATCGGGTTTTACTACCATGTTTACCCAAACGCTGCCTGTGAAATATTCTTTAGGTGCAGGTTCACCTTTTGCTGTTATAGAAGTCATTTTGTTTTTTTTTATTGTCGTTTTTGATTTAAGCCATCATTTGCAGAACTGAACATAATAAACATATAGCTATCGGTATTCCTTCTCCTATCTTCATGAAGCTATCGTCTTTAATTATTGTTTGAGGTGTTATTTAGTTGGTTTACTGATACCCAAATTTTCGTTCTTGTGCAACTCAGGATCCTTAAAAATAGTAGTAATAAATGCAGCAATACTCTTTCTGGAAATGGCTGCGCCGATTTCCGGCTCGCCTTTGTGTGTAAGTGAATAGTCCACTTCATTGGCATTTGTAAACCAGTCTGGCCTTAAAATGGTATAAACCAGGCCGGATTTTTCGATAGCATCTGCCAATTTTAGGTACGGGCCTAATACCGGTTTCAATGGGGTATCATAAATACCGATGGAACTGATTGCAATTATTCTTTTGACACCATTTTCCTGCATGGCCTTTACAATATTCTTTGTCATTACCTCAAGATCACCGGCAAGGTTTACATATATTAGGTCCTGACCTGAAACAGCATTTTTTACATCATTATAATCCGTTGCATCGCCCTGGATGATAGTGCAATTGTTGATGTTGCGTTTTGAAAGCCGGTTCTTATCCCTTGCAAATAGGGTGAGCGCGACGTTTTCCAACTGTTTCGCTGCCTCGACTACATATTGCGCAAGACTTCCGCTGGCTCCCATAATAAGTATTTTTTTCATTGTTGCCCCTCTTCGTATAAACGAGTGCTGTTAATTTTCAGACATAGAAAGCAGGCCTTTATCCAGTCTTGCTCCAAATAAACAACTGGTACATTTTTATTAGGTGAACCTTGTTTTTGGGTATTTACCTACTATTCCTTAGCGCAATTTGCTGATAAAACCATCAGTGTCAGAATCAAAAACTTAATTGCGATAATGTTTTCATAGGCTTGCGTTACAGGGCCGTTTAGTTCCCAACCCTCTTTTGCAGATGTTCGGGATACCTGGCGCCTTCAATTTCAATTTTAGATGCAGCCTCTTCAATTTGGGCAAGATCATTCGCCGTCAACTCAACCTCAACCGCGCCTAAGTTCTCTTCCAAACGATGCAATTTGGTTGTGCCGGGGATAGGGACTATCCATGGTTTTTGTGATAATAACCACGCTAAAGCAATTTGTGCCGGTGTTGCTTCCTTTTCCTGGGCGATGCTTGCTAAAAGATCGACCATAGCCTGATTTGCCTTTCTGGCTTCGGTTGAAAAGCGGGGTACAATATTGCGGAAATCGGTACTGTCGAATTTTGTATTTTCATTAATTGCCCCGGTAAGGAAACCTTTTCCAAGCGGGCTGAACGGCACAAAGCCTATTCCTAATTCTTCAAGAACAGGAATAATTTCTTTTTCAGGCTCTCTCCACCAAAGCGAATATTCACTTTGTAAGGCCGCCACCGGCTGTACAGCGTGTGCTTTGCGAATGCTTTGTACGCCAGCTTCAGACATCCCGAAGTGTTTGACTTTTCCTTCTTGTATTAAGTCCTTAACGGTGCCGGCAACATCTTCCATAGGCACGTTTGGATCTACGCGGTGCTGGTAAAACAAGTCGATACGGTCGGTTCTTAAGCGCTTAAGCGACGCTTCAGCAACTTCCCTGATACGTTTTGGACTACTGTCTAAACCTGCTTTAGCGTCGCCGCCGGCAAATCCAAACTTAGTGGCAATTACTAATCGGTCGCGAAATGGTTCCAGCGCCTCGCCCAATAATTCTTCATTGGCAAAAGGGCCATAAGCTTCTGCGGTATCAAAAAAAGTGACGCCCAGCTCAACTGCTGCACGCAGTAGTTTAATGGCATCCGTTTTATCTGCGGCGGGCCCATAGCCAAAGCTTAAACCCATGCAACCTAAGCCAAGTGTAGATACTTCCAGGTTGCTTTTACCTAATTTTCTATATTTCATTGATTAAAATTTATTATTGGTAAGTGATTAATAAATACAAATGTCGGGCGTAATTGTGACGCGTTAGTTATACCAATTACTGGATTACCTACCATTATTACTGATTGGGATATCACACCATGCAAACAGGTTATCAATGAATTATCTTTGAGTATGTTAAAGGATGAATAAATGGAAAATGTAACCCGCATAGATACGGTAGGGCAGTATAATGCACTTAATAATAATGAAACCCTGCACCCACTGGTCAATATTGTTGATCTCTCTAAGGCCGACAAAAGATTGAACCGCAGGATAAATTATGGTTTTTATACTGTGTTTCTGAAAGAGATCAAATGTGGCGACCTGCATTATGGTTGTAACTATTATGATTACGAGGAAGGCACTTTAGTATTTGTTGGACCGGGACAAGTTATCGGCATAGAAAACAATGGCGAACTTTACCAGCCAAAAGGCAAGGCTTTGGTTTTTCATGCTGATTTGCTCAGAGGCACGTCGCTTGGCCGCCATATTGCCGATTATAATTTCTTTTCCTATGAGGTGCATGAGGCGCTGCACTTATCTGAAAGTGAGCGGAAGATCATTTACGACTGTTATGAAAAGATCATGTATGAATTAAAACGAGGGATAGACAAGCACAGCAAAACATTGATTGTAAGTAATATTGAGCTTTTGCTGAATTATTGCGTGCGTTTCTACGACCGGCAGTTCATCACCCGCGAAAATGTCAACAAAGGTATTCTCCAAAGGTTCGAGGAATTATTGAATGACTATTTCACGTCAGATAAGCCAAAAGAACTTGGCCTTCCATCTGTTAATTACTGCGCTGATCAGTTAAATTTATCTGCCAATTATTTTGGCGATCTTATAAAAAAAGAAACAGGCAAATCAGCCCAGGAATACATACAATTGAAAACAATGGATGTAGCAAAGGAGAAGATATTCGATACCTCTAAGTCTGTAAGTGAGATCGCCTACGAGTTAGGCTTTAAATATCCTCAGCATTTCACGCGGTCTTTTAAGCAACACACCGGTGCTACACCCAATGAGTACCGGATGCTGAATTAAGCGAACAGTTTAGTGTAATGCCAAAGAGGTTATTTCCCTAAACCGTCCGGTTGAAAATCCAGCGAAACAGAATTCATGCAGAATCTTTTATGCGTAGGTGCCGGGCCGTCATTAAATATATGGCCCAGATGCGAATCGCACCTGGCGCAGATCACTTCGGTGCGTTGCATTCCGTATGATTCATCTTCTTTGTAGATCACGCTGTTTTTTCTCACCGGTTCATAAAAACTGGGCCAGCCACAATTACTGGCAAACTTGGCATCCGAACGGAATAACTGGTTACCGCATACCGCGCAATAGTAAGTCCCTTTGGCGTTCTTGTTCCAGTACTGCCCGGTAAAAGGCTGTTCTGTAGCCTGTTCTCTGGCTGTGGCGTATAAAGCCTTTGGCAAAATCTTCTTCCATTCCGCATCTGATACATCCAGATGTTTGGTATCGGTGTTGGAATAATAGGGGTTGTTTTCGTGGCCTTTTGTTGTTTTGATATTTTGTGCACTTGCCGTAACAAACAAACCTGCTACCAATGCAAATGCAATGATCAGTGATCTCATTTCTTTAGTTTGTCTTTAAATACTTTTTTAAACTTTTCCAGTTCGGGCTGGATCACATATTTACAATAAGGCTGGTCCCCATTTTGCGCAAAATAGTTTTGATGGTAATCCTCTGCCTTGTAAAAAACCTTATAGGGAGTAACCTCTGTAACAATTTTATTTTTATAAGCCTTTTCTGCATTTAACTTGCCGATGTAATAATCAGCTTTTTGTTTTTGGACCTGGTTATGATAAAAAATTGCGGACCGGTACTGGGTACCTACATCATTGCCCTGCATGTTCAGTTGGGTAGGGTCATGGGCTACAAAAAAGGCTTCAAGCAACTCATCAAATGAAATTACCGAAGGGTCAAAAATGATATTGCAGGCTTCAGCATGTCCTGTTTTACCGGTGCAAACTTGTTTGTAAGTTGGGTTAGCCACTGTTCCGCCAGAAAAGCCGGATATGACCATTTTTACGCCTTTTAATTGTTTAAACTTTGCTTCGGTACACCAAAAGCAGCCGGTAGCAAAGGTGGCCGTATCTAATCCCTTCTTTGGAGGCATTGACAAATGGTTTCCAAAGGCGGTTAATCCGGAGATAAATAATAGCGTGGTTAACAGAAATATTTTTTTCATCATGAATACTTACGTCGTAATTGGCTCAAAGGTATTTATTTGAGTCGATTATGATAAAAGCTTGACAAAGCCCTCCTTATTTTTAGATCGATGAGGCCGGGAAACCAAATTGCAGCCTTATAAGTTATATGCGGGTGTTTATAACAGGGTCAGGTTAATACAACAATTTTGCCACCGGCAGTGTTGCTGTCCATTAAACTGTGTGCCGCAGCGATTTCCTCTAACCGAAAAGTGCGGCCGATGCTTAGATTAACTTTGCCATCTTCCACGTCATTAATGAATTTTTGAAAACTATGTTGATCTACCCTGATCTGCCCACTGTCGTAAACGGTCAGGCAAACTGTTGCCGGGATATATTCCATTGGCGCAAATTCGTGAAAGGACCATTGCTCGGACAACATGCCTGTCATACAAACAATTCCACCAGGTGCGGCACAGGCCAGTGAATCTTTCAGGGTGGATGTACCAATCAGTTCCAATATTTTATTTACACCGGTGAAACTGATGGCATTTATTTTATCTGCGATATAGCCGTCATCGATCACAACATGATCTGCGCCGTTTTTGATGAGCATCTCCCTTTTATCCGGGTTTCTTGTTGTTGCAATTACGGTCATCCCACTGTTTTTGGTCAGTTGGATGGCCAGCATACCGATAGAGGAAGTGCCGCCCCTGATTAAAATGGTTTCGCCCTGCTGGATCTTTAATGCCAAATGGAGCGAGCCATATACAGTTTGAAACATTTCCGGCATAGCGCCTAACTGTTCCCAGGAAAGTATGCTTTCAAAGGAGCTGAGCAATGATTTGGGTATCAAAGTGTATTCAGCGTAGCTGCCGTCAAAATCTCTGCCCATGCCACCCATAAAAGCGGCTACCTGTTGTCCGGGCTTAAACTCTCCTGAGGGATCGTTCTCTACTTCACCCACACACTCTATACCCAATACACGCGGAAGGCTCACGCCGGGCGAAAGTCCTTTACGGGTCATTAGTTCTGAACGATTGAGTCCAAAAGCTTTTACCTTAACCAAAACCCAGCCATCTGTTGGCGTTGGTATGGCTCTTTCTTCTATTAAAAAATTTTCGGGGCCTCCCGCATGTTTCAAAATCGCTGCTTTCATTAATGATTTAATTTATGAAAGCAAAGGTCAGCTACAGCTTAATAGATTGCCTATAAGGTATCTTAAGAAATACCCTTAAGATACTTTAAGACTTATCCTTTGTATGCGATGTTTTTACGGATGGTACTTAGAAATTCGGGGGTAATGCCGAGGTAAGAAGCAATCTGCGTATTAGGGAGCCGGGCAGCCAGCTTAGGGTATTGCTTTAGAAAGTATTCATAACGATCTTCGGCCGAAAAGCTGATATTTTGGAGCACCCTGTTTTGTAATTCGATGTATTTTTGCTCTATGATCACCCTGAAATTATGGTCGAATTTGTGGTAGGTCGTATATAGATGTAATACATCATCATGCCTGATTTGCAACACTGCGGTTGGTTCTACGGCTTCTATATAAAGTTGACTTGGCTTTTCCGAATAAAAGCTGCTCAGATCGGTAGCCCAGTCATTTTCAGCAATAAATTGTATGTTATGTTCTTTGCCATTGATATCAACAGCATACATTTTAAGGCAACCGGATACAACAAATGTAAAGTGACGGCAAACATCCCCGTGCTGCAATACAAATTGCCGCCGTTTAATACTTCTTTCAATAAAAAGCGCATTCAGCTCATCTCGTTCCTGAGCGTTGAGCGGAAAATAATTATCAAAATGTTGGCTTAGTTTCTCTATCGACACGTTTGCTTTTTTTATGCACAGAGTTCGAATTTAAACAAATTACTGCTATTGTACATTAAACTATTAATCCAAATCACCTATAAAAGAGATCGGAATTGTTTCTCCTGCAGGACAAAAGCGTAGTGCTGACCCTGGAGGAATTAACCCTTTTAATGGCAGATTTTATTGGGTTTAAAACATTTACCATTCTGCCAGGCGATTAAGAATTATAAGTGTTATAATAACAATAATTATTAAACTTTGTTAACTTTGGTACTGGCTAACCAATCCGTAATTCCCATTACTTAAATACTTTAGTATGATAACCAGGAAAATGACCCGCTTTCTTTTAATAGTTGTGTGTTTTGCTCAACCAATATTGGCATCTGCACAATCTTCTCTCCATGCATTCAAACTGCAGCAGGTTGCTTTATTGCCCGGAGTTTTTAAGGATGCGCAACAAACGGATAAAACTTACATGCTGGCTTTAGATCCCGACCGTTTATTGGCTCCATACCTTACAGAAGCTGGTTTAACACCCAAAAAGA
Source organism: Mucilaginibacter sp. (assembly GCF_025362475.1). Lineage (GTDB taxonomy): Bacteria > Bacteroidota > Bacteroidia > Sphingobacteriales > Sphingobacteriaceae > Mucilaginibacter. The sequence goes on along the minus strand of NZ_JANYGH010000049.1, from coordinate 50,479 downwards.
AAAACTATGGTAACTGGGAAAACACGGGGTTAGATGGTCACATTGGCGGCCATTATTTATCGGCGCTGTCCAATATGTATGCTGCTACCAATGATGCGGAGATAAACAGGCGATTGGATTATATGCTGTTGGAATTAAAACGCTGCCAGGATAAAATAGGAAGCGGCTACCTGGGAGGTACGCCCGGAGGGACAGCGATGTGGAAGGATATCGCCGCCGGTAAAATTGAGGCCGATACCTTTGCGCTAAATAAAAAATGGGTTCCGCTTTATAATATTCATAAGCTTTTTGCAGGCTTACGGGATGCCTATTTAATTGCTGGAAAGCCCATGGCAAAGGAAATACTGGTGCGACTGACAGATTACATTGCCGGCGTTGCCAGTGGCTTAACTGATGAACAGATACAAACCATGCTGATTTCAGAACATGGGGGATTAAACGAGGTTTTTGCCGATGTATCCGTTATTACCGGCCAGGATAAGTATTTAATACTGGCCCGGAGGTTTTCTCATAAGGAGATTTTAAACCCCTTGATATTGGGCGAGGATCGATTGAATAACTTACATGCTAATATGCAGATACCCAAAGCGGTGGGCTTTCAAAGAATAGCAGAAGTTGGCGGTGATAAGGATTATGGGAAAGCAGCGCAGTTTTTTTGGGAAACGGTGGTCAATAACCGTACTGTAGTTATTGGAGGCAACAGCGTGAATGAGCATTTTAATCCAACCGGCAATTTCACCAAAATGATCACCGATGTTGCAGGCCCTGAAACCTGTAATTCTTATAATATGCTGAAATTGACCCGGCACCTGTTTGAAAATGCGGGAGAGGTAAAATATATGGATTATTATGAGCGGGTATTATATAATCATATTCTATCAAGTCAGCACCCTACACACGGGGGCTTTGTTTATTATACGTCAATGCGACCCCAGCATTACCGTGTTTACTCGCAGCCGCAGGAAACCATGTGGTGTTGTGTAGGCTCGGGCATGGAAAATCATGGTAAATATGGCGAGCTAATTTACAGCTATCAGCAAAAAAATGTTTATGTGAACCTATTTATTGCATCGCGGCTTAACTGGGCAGCACAGGGATTGGTTCTTTCTCAAACAACGAAGTTCCCGGATAATGAAACTACCCGCCTTTTGATTGAGTCCGTAAAACCCGGCTCTTTTAGTATTAAAGTTCGTTACCCTAACTGGGTAGCCGCGGGTAAGCTACAGATAAAAATAAACGGAGCTCGCGTAAATGTTGATGCCCGGGCTGGATCATATATAAACCTAACCCGAGTGTGGAAAAAAGGCGATGTAATTGACGTACGCCTGCCAATGGGTTTAAGTACAGAAAAATTGCCAGATAGCTCCAACTATGTTGCCTTTTTGCATGGCCCGATTGTATTAGCCGCAAAGACCGATACTGCCAACCTGGATAATTTAATTGCCGATGCGGATCAGTTTGGCGGTTACCGTGCCCGGGGTAAAATGTATCCCCTTGATTCGGCGCCTGTGTTAACCAGCAACACATCTGATTTGACAAAGTATCTAAAACCGGTAAAAGGAAAGGGTCAAACATTTACGGCTGCAGAATTGATCAGTCCGGCAAAGTTTAAAAACCTTGAACTTATTCCGTTTTACAAATTACACGATGCCCGCTACATGATCTATTGGCACAAAGGCCCGGTAACTAATGTAGTTAATTGATAATCTTATTTGTCTTAACATGTGTTAATCAAATAAAGGAATCATTCGTCATGTGAACCCATCAGATGATGGAAATACATAGCGCTTTACCAGGAGATCTTTTATGAAAATTTAAGGTGTTTTGTTATCTGATTGTGGCACTTAGGTCGTGTTTTTTTGTCTGCTAAACCCAAACTTTATAATCGTTGCTCAGGGTTATCAAATTACGCCGTTTAATTGTTTTTTTTTATCGAAATAATGAGGGCCGATTTTCCTAATTTTATGATCTCTAATATTTTAGACGTTTCTTTAAACTGTAAGGACCAATTATATAGCCATTTATAAATGGTCCGCCAAAAATAAAAATGATTCAATTGATCTTATTGAGTCATGCGTCTGATTAAATGTAATGGAGACGACGTATCCCCTTAAATAACGCCGCCGTACCTGGTATTGTAATTTAAAAACGCAAAGAGATGAAAACTCAAAATGGTTTGAGCTCGGGCTGGATTACTACCAATCTTAAATGTCACACGTTAAGGCGTTCCGTAATGCTACGCAGAGGCCCGTTAGCGGGGATATATTTTACTTTCCAACATAAACCCATAAAAACATTAGAAAAATGAAAAACAAAAAAAACTTCTTCGCCAGTGCTATTGCAATTGTTGGACTGGCAGTGTTTATCATCCATGGTTCGGCCCTTGCACAACAGTCGGGAATTAAGCGCACCGAGCTCCAGCGCCACGATCTCGGCACCCCCGGGCACGAGGCGGTCCAGGTACGCATTGACTTCGACCCCGGAGCTGCGTTTGGTAAACACACACATCCGGGCGAAGAGATCATCTATGTACTTGAAGGCTCGTTGCAGTATCAGGTGGAGGGCAAGCCGCCAGTAACGCTCAAGGCCGGCGGAGTTTTATTTATCCCGGCTGGAGTGATCCATGCGGCAAAGAACGTTGGCACAGGTAAGGCGAAAGAGCTTGGTACCTATGTAGTGGAAAAAGGAAAGCCACTTGTTACGCTGGTCAAATGATCGCCTGGTGAGGTGATTTTATCATTGCCGGGGCATGGTCATTGGGTTCATGAATCAAAAAACATACAGGGAGCATTCAACTCCTTTGAAACTAACTATTCACAAATCCCTAAAAAAATGTCTAAACAATTCACTTATATGCGAACTATGTTTTTGACTGCCGCCACGATATTTTTTGCGGCGATTTTCGTGGCTACGGCGCAGGTACATAAAGGGTCCGCAAAAAAAATGGAGCCATCGCTCGGTGGCGCAACGGGCTGGCTCAACACCCAGCCTTTAACGCTGGCAAATCTCCGCGGCAAAGTCGTTCTTATTGATTTCTGGACGTACACCTGCATTAATTGGCGACGCACACTTCCCTATATCCGCGAATGGGCATCAAAGTACAAAGATCAGGGGCTGGTTGTTATTGGGGTTCATACGCCGGAGTTTCCATTTGAAAAAAGATTGGAGAATATAAGCCGGTCCATTAAGGAAATGAATATAGCTTATCCTGTAGCGGTAGATAGCAATTTTGAAATTTGGAATTCTTTCCAAAATGAGTATTGGCCGGCGCTGTATCTGATTGATGCGAAGGGGCGGATCCGGTATCAAAAATTTGGTGAGGGTGATTATCATGAATCTGAATTGCAAATTCAGCACCTATTAAAAGAAGTTTCTGGTAAAACTGTTTCTAACAAAATAGTGGCACTTCAACCTCAGAGATTTGAAGCCGCCGCCGACTGGCGTAATCTTGAATCGGCCGAAAATTATGTCGGCTATAATCGTACGCATGGTTTTGCATCCCCCGTGGAGTTGGATACAGATAAGCAGGTACTTTATTTTGCACCAAAACAGCTGAAACTTAATCAATGGGGGCTTTCGGGAGAGTGGAGCATGAAAAAAGAGAGTCTTTTCTTACACAAAGCACGCGGCAAGATCATTTATAGTTTTCATGCCCGCGACCTTCACTTAATTATGGGGCCGGCAATGCCAGGAACTGCTATAAAATTTCGTGTGCTCATTGATGGGAATCCTCCCGGTTCCGCGCATGGATTGGATGTTGACAGCAGTGGTAATGGAACCGTAACTGAGCAGCGTATGTACCAGTTGATTCGTCAGCAGGGACCTATTATTGACCGGGAATTTCAAATTGAATTTTTAGATCCAGAGGTGGAAGTCTATGATTTCACATTCGGCTAAATCGGCCAAGTATGGGAGTGCAATCTTTACAACAGGTATGCGGGCTACTAAAATTTAATAAATAACATATTAAACTATCAATGTAACAATTATGAAAATCGACAAAATTCTATTCGTCGTCACTTCTCATGATGAGTTGGGCAACACCGGCAAAAAAACAGGTCTGTGGATTGAGGAATTTGCAGCACCTTATTACAAGTTTCATGACCTTGGAAAGAAAATTGTTATTGCATCGCCTAAAGGGGGGCAGGCCCCGATTGATCCCAAGAGCGATCTTCCTGAAAATAAGACGGCAGCCACAAGAAGATATTATAGCGATAAGGAGACACAGGACAAGCTAAGCAATACCGTATTATTGAGTACTGTTTCTGCAAGTGACTTTGATGCAATTTTCTATCCGGGAGGACATGGCCCGATGTGGGATCTTCCTGATGATAAGGCCTCCATAAAACTCATTGAATCTTTTTATAATAGCGGCAAACCCGTTACACTGGTTTGCCATGCACCGGTAGCTTTAAAAAATGTAAAGACTCCTGATGGCGAATGGCTCATCAAGGGGAAAAGAGTGTCTGCATTTACCAATACCGAAGAAGAGGCCGTCCAGCTGACAAAGGTGGTACCTTTTCTTCTGGAAGACATGCTGAAAGAGAGAGGTGCCAATTTTCAAAAAGGAGAGGACTGGTTGCCTTTTGTAACCCGCGAAGGTTTACTCATAACAGGGCAAAATCCTGCCTCATCTATTTTGGCAGCCGATACCTTACTTGATTATTCCGAAAGGTTATAAGAAAGAATGATGATATGAGAGGAGGCTAACAAATATCTGAGTAGTGACAGTGATTGATGTAGTGCAATGCCTCCGCTCATTAACAAGCTCAATGCAGGTGGGTTTTACTATTTATTTAAAGCCTCCATCAAAAAGTGGAGGCTTTAAATGGATTATAAATAAACCGGCGTTATGATGCTTACGCCAAGTTTTCCTGCAATTATAGATTTGGTTGCCATTCTATAAAACAGGGAATGATCAACAATTCCGGGGATTAACTTTAGTTGGATGTTCAATTTTTGGGGCTCCATAATAATGGCAAAATGCACATCTGCAAGTAAATTGCCATTTTCTGAGATAACTGCCCCATCCTTTTGAGTACTCATACGCAGTTTTACTTCAACGCCGGGGTATGATAATTTTAATTGATGAAGTACAACCTGTAAAGCCTGGGGTAATATTTCAATTACAACGGGGTAAGTATTATCAAGTTTATCGGCAAACTTTCCCTCATCGCCCATTAAAATAAATTCATCGGCCATTGAAGCCAGTACTTTTTCGGTGGTATGGATCCCCCCTCCGCTTTTTAAAGCATTAAGTTCGGTATCAAACTGGTCACATCCATCAAAATAAATATCTACATGCTTTAACAATGCTGGCGATTGTACCCTTAATTTATTTTCCAACAATAAGTTTGTTGTTTTAAAGGAGGATGACGTAAAAATGAGGGAGTCGGCCAGGTCTTTATCCTGGCATATCAAAGCTACTAAGTGCGAAACAGTAGTGCCGGCTCCCAGGCCAATCGTTTGTCCGGCTTGTATAAATTCCATCGCTGCTTTTGCAGCCTCTACTTTGTAATCGGTCATGTTTTAATATATGGCTTGTGAAATTAAACAAGCGCTTGCAATTTTTAAATAATGTAAGTTTTAAAACTATCAATAATGATCGGGTAAAATCAATTGTTGATAATGGTTTAAAAGTCTGAGTAAGTAGCCGGACGAAGAAAAATAATATCAGCATGCGAAACATTGTGCTGGTATTCTGCTTTTTTCACCAGGGCTTTCCATAATGGATCATTATTAAATGCATCCCAGTGCTCATCCCTATCTTCTTTACTGTTAAAGGTGGTCATATACATGAGGTTGGGCATGTGGCTGCCAGCAATAACCTCGGCATAAAAAACAGCATTAAATCCCAGGTTTTTAAAAATGCTGATCTCGTCGCCATTGTTAAACATCTTTACCTTATTAACATTGTATTTCTCGGTAGGGCTTTCATAACTGCGCAATTCATAAACCCGCTCGTTTTTACTGGCTGTAAGTTGGGGCACTGCAGTGCCGGGCATTCCCGGGAAAGCTTCCAAAACTATAGTTTCTATCCGGGTGTAGGGGATATCCTTATAATCCGCGTTAATATAATCTGAGCCATCTGCTAAAAATTTAGCATCTGCTTGTAATTCACGCTCGTTAGCTGAAAGTTTTTCCAGGGAGGTAAAAGGAGTAAAAACATAGATTAGTCTGCTCGTATCCTGCTGCGTAACGGGTTTAAATACGCCAACTGCTTTTACACCTGCCCTGTGCAATGCCGGCATAAGGGCGTTTTGTAAATAATGCTCAATTTTTTCTTCCTGCAACTGTGTTTTATAATGATATATTTTTATTTGGTAATAATTCCTGGTGGGAGACTTTGCAAATGCCGCAGCAGATGCAAAAAGCGAGAGTACAGATAAACAGGAACACAAAGCAAATCGGAACGATTGAAATTTCATAATCAAATTTTTTAGGCAATTAAACGGTTAATAATTATTAAACACTACGTCTGTAATAAGAGATGTATGCCGGTAAAAGTAAGTTTATTGAATAAAGGAACAAAAAGCAGCGCAGCTAACAAATCAATTAGCTGTTTTGCGGGAGGGGATTGTTAAAAGTGCATTTTAGTTTCCGAAAACTGGCATAAGCCTTCCAGCAATGAACTGAGCTCTGCTCCTTTAGGCGTAAGGGTATACTCGGTTCTTGGAGGATTTGCCGGAATATAGCTTTTATGTATAAGCTCATGTTGTTCCAAAAACTTTAACCTATCGGCAAGAATATGATCGCTGATGTGCTCTAAATCTTCCTTTAAAGTGGTAAAACGCGAGTTGCCCTCCTCTACACTGAAAAGCACCTCGGTCATCCATCTTTTGCTTAATAAATAGATAAGTTCATTTAAGGCACATTTCTCTTCCAGGAATGATTGATTATGAAAATTGGTTGAACTAAGTTTTCTTCCGGTCATGCTAACTTATTAATGAGGTACTAATTACTTGATAAGATATTGAAATAAAAAATCATTTATTGTTCCTTTGAGGCTCTTGAAACATAATACCTTATGTACGGGAATGTAAATGGTTTATTGTACGCAATAAACAAAAAAGGAATTTAATTAAAGAACAACTATGAAATACCGCAAATTAGAAAACACAGACCTATGGCTTTCTGAAGTAACTTTTGGCGCATGGGCGGCCGGGGGATGGATGTGGGGAGGTACCGAACGTCAAGAAGCCATTGATGCCATCAGGGCTTCTTATGCGCTTGGTGTTACATCTATTGATACTGCGCCTATTTATGGCCAGGGTGTAAGCGAAGATATCGTTGGCGAGGCGATAAAAGGTTTACCGCGCGATAAGTTCCAGCTATTAACAAAGTATGGCATGCGCTGGGACCTTAAAAGGGGCGATTTTGCTTTTAGCAGTAAAATGAATAATGGAGATGATATTGACATTTATAAATATGCCGGAAAAGAAAGCATCATTAAAGAATGTGAAGACAGCTTAAAAAGATTAGGTACCGATTACATAGATCTGTACCAGATACACTGGCCGGATACAACCACGCCTATTGCTGAAAGTATGGAAGCGGTTGAGCGGTTAATTGAACAGGGAAAAGTGCGTTATGCCGGGGTTTGCAATTATAATGCCGCCCAAATGGCCGAAGCTGAAAAATACGTTACCCTGGCATCTAACCAGGTTCCATATAGCATGGTAAAACGTGGTATTGAAGATGAGCTGGTGCCCTACTGCCTTCGCAATCAAAAATCTATTTTAGCTTATAGTCCGTTAGAGCGCGGCTTGCTTACCGGCAAAATAAAACCCGGATATCAGTTTGCCAGCGGAGATCACCGTAAAGATGTATCTTTTTTTAAGGATGAAAATATAAAAAGGACTGATGATTTCCTGAACATGATAAAGCCAATTGCTGCAGAAAGGCAAATTAAACTTAGCCAACTGGTTATTTTATGGACCTTACAACAGCCCGGAATTACCATTGCCCTGGTAGGGGCCAGAAATAGTGAGCAGGCTATTGAAAATGCCCGCGCCCTGGATATCGAACTAACAGAGGACGAACTGGCCATAATTTCCGGATATCTTAACCAACTGGAGCTGGTATCTTAACGATATAACTTAACAACTTAATTACCTATGAATGCAGGGATGCTGGTGTAAAATCCAGCGTCTCTTTTTTTACAGATTTACCAGTGCCATTTTGAAATGCTTTTTAGGCAGCTAATTTATTTATTAGTTAACCTCGTTTTTTTTCTGATAAAGAATTTGCCTAAGTTTACTTTATGTACTAAATGTTTAATAGAATGTTAAACAGGCGGAGCCATAATGTTTAACACCCGTTTAAAAATGGTCCACAATTCAGTTCCATATCTATAACAAGTCAATAATCATGATAAAGAGAATAACTTTTTTAACGCTATTATTAATAGCAGGTGTAAATGTATTTGGCCAAACCGGGCCGCGGGCAAATCACGTTGCTCTTTATGTAAAGGATTTAAGTAAAAGTGAGGTGTTTTACAGGGACGTTATGCAACTTAAAGTAATACCCGAACCTTTTCATGATGGTAAACATGTATGGTTCAGAACAGGCGAGCATAGCCAGTTACACATTATACAAGGAGCCACTACCGTTACCGATCATGATATAAATAGTCATTTTGCATACGCTGTAACTAATATTCCAGGCTTTGCAAAGCACCTCGATCAAATGAAAATCAAGTATGGGAATTGGAAAGGCGATTCACAATCTCCGCAAATAAGGCCCGACGGTATAAAGCAGATCTACCTGCAGGATCCTGATAATTATTGGATAGAAGTTAATGATGATAAATTTTAATTGTTTAGCTTGTGTCGATTTCAACCTGATAAACAATTAAATTTATGAAAAGACGCTCATTTTTAGCAACAACTATAATTACAACTTCTGGTGCCATGCTCCCATCAATTGCCATGTCGGCCGACAGCTTAAAGAAAAACAGTTCGGAGTTTTATGAACTAAGGACCTATAATTTGAGCAGCGAACGACAGCAGAAACTGGTAGAAGACTATTTTGAAAAAGCCGCAATTCCGGCATTGAACAGGATTGGTGTAACCAATATTGGTGTTTTTAAAGAGCTTAAACCCGCAGGGCAAACCAAAATATATGCACTTATTCCGTACAGTTCAATAGACGCCTTTATCACAATAAATCAAAAATTTGAAACTGATAAAGCGTACAAGGATGCAGGCGCTGCTTATTTAAATGCGCCGGCTACCGAGCCTGCTTATGACAGGATAGAAAGCTCGCTGTTAACGGCATTTGCCCACATGCCTAAAATGAATGTGCCTGCAAAAAAAGATCGCCTGTTTGAACTGCGCCGTTATGAACATGCAACAGAAAGCGCCGGAAAAAAAAAGCTGGAAATGTTTAATGACGCCGGGGAGATAGATATTTTTAAACGCCTGGGTTTTAACCCGGTATTTTTTGGCGAAACTATCATTGGTGATCACAGGCCCAACCTTATTTACATGGTTACGTTTGATGATATGGCAGCTCATGACCGTAACTGGAAAGCTTTTGGCGGCGATGCTGAATGGAAAAAAATCAGTTCGATACCTGATTATGCAGATGCAAAGCTGGTATCACATATTACATCTACATTTTTAAGTCCTTTAAATTGCTCACAAATTTGAGTGTTTCATTGTGGCTTTAAATTGCGTTGTATTACACTAATTGATTTATTAGTTAATGCATGCTTTTTACTGATGAAGCTAAAAGTTATTTTTACCCTTGAAAATTCAACCTGTCATGAAAAGAAAAACAACTATCGCCTTTTGCCTTAGCGTTATTGTAGCGGTGGGGCTGCAGTCGTTCAAAATTGAAAAAAAAGGCACCATAAAACATAAAGGTGATTTAGTAAATGCGGGTTTAACACTTCCGGATAACTTTAGCGCCAATATCATTGCCGATAATTTGGGCAGCGCAAGGCATCTTGTTGTAACTCCACAAGGGGATATTTATGTACATCTTGATAGACCCAAAGATGGGAAGGGTATAGTTGTGCTACACGATAATGGTGATAAGGCTGCTATAAAAACAAGCTTCGGCGCGTTTGGCGGAACCGGCATTCGTATTAAGAACGGGTATTTATATGCATCGTCTGATAGGGATGTTTACCGTTTTAAACTAAACAGTAACAACGAGGTTATAGATCCCGAACATCCCGAAAAAGTAGTTGGTAACCTGGTTACCAAAAGAGGGCACAGGCCCAAGGCGATTGCATTGGATGATAATGGAAATTTATATGTGAACATAGGTGCATATTCAAACATTTGCAGTGAGTTTGACCCGGAGAAAAAGGGCTGCCCCATTTTAGATTCGGCCGGAGGGATCTGGAGGTTTAAAACCGACAAATTAAACCAAAAACAAAGTGACGGGGTGCGTTTCGCGACCGGCTTACGTAATGTTGTAGGGCTGGACTGGAACCAGGAAGACAATCAGCTTTTTGTAATGCAACACGGCCGAGATGCCTTGCATGATCTTTTCCCTAAATATTATACCGTTCAACAATCGGCTCTTTTACCTGCCGAATGTATGTATGCGCTAAAAGAAGGGGATAATGCCGGATGGCCATACCTTTATTATGACGATGTAAAGCATAAAAAAATGATGGGCCCTGAGTACGGCGGCGATGGCGAAAAAGAGGCGGATGCTAAATACATAGATCCCGTAGCAGCTTACCCTGGCCATCTTGCGCCTGATGGATTGTTGTTTTATACAGGCAACCAGTTTCCAGAAAAATATAAAAATGGCGCTTTTATCGCATTCCATGGCTCATGGAACAGGGCGCCAGAACCTCAGGCTGGATATTTTGTTGTTTTTCAGCCATTTAAAAATGGTAAGCCCGATGGTAAATGGGAAGTTTTTGCTGATGGTTTTGCAGGTACACCTGAACAGGCAGCAGCCGGCAGAGCAGAACACCGCCCATGCGGCCTGGCTCAAGGCGCCGACGGATCATTATATGTAAGCGATGATTCAAAAGGAACAATTTATAAAATCACCTATAAAAAATAATTAATGAAGATCAAAGTAGTTGGCATATTATTGGCATTAATACCCCTATCCATAAACTGTTCGCTGGCACAGGTAAAAAAAGCACAGCATCGCCCGGTTTCGGGAACATCTGTTTTGCGCGGTAAAATTGTTTATACAAGTGTTTGCCTGCCCTGCCACATGGCCGACGGTGGCGGGGTGCAAAACTTAAATCCGCCCTTGGTTAAAACATCCTACGTACTTGGGGATAAAACAACCTTGATAAAAATTGTATTGAACGGGTTTAATGAAGATGTGGAAATAAACGGGAACACCTATTCAAATGCGATGACGCCTCATGATGATTTAAAAGATCAACAGATTGCCGATGTGCTTACTTATGTAAGGAGCAGTTTTGGTAATAAGGCGAGCGCTGTAAAGGCGACCGAAGTAGCAAAAGTACGGGCCACAAATAAAAAGGCATAAGGAATAAGGATACCCGGATTTGAACTAAGAAGCTTTCTGTCCGGTTATATCACAAATAAAATTGGATTTCCCTGCAACGAATTGGATTATGTATATGTCTTATATACAAACCAATTCAATGCATATGAAAAAGTATCTTTTATTATTTTTCCTTGCCGGCCAAACTGTTGCTGCTTTAGCACAGGATAGTGAAGGCAAAACACCATATCTTACCAAATCATTGGCAAATGATGCCATAAATAGTGTAGTTGTAAACACATCTGCAGGTGGTATATCTGTAAGCGGCAAAAGCGGTGAAACGCCGCGAGTAGAGGTTTACATCAGGGGGAATAACGGGCGTGAGCTTTCAAAGGAAGAGGTTAAAAAACGCTTGGATGAAGATTATGATCTGAGTATTGCTGTTACCGGCCATGAGGTACGGGCTATCGCGAAAAACAAACACGAAAATTTTAACTGGAAGCGGTCGATCAGCATTTCCTTTAAAATATATGTGCCGGCACAAACAGCTACAGATCTGAAAACCAGCGGCGGCGGTATTATGTTAGATAATTTGAAGGGGAATGAAAAGTTTACTACCAGTGGTGGCGGTTTACAAGTTGATAAGCTTTTCGGCACCATTCGCGGTAATACATCGGGTGGAGGCATAATGGTATCCAACTCTGGCGATGACATCAACCTGCAAACCAGCGGTGGCGGCATTATTGCAAAAAACTGTACCGGCAAAATAAAACTTGAAACCAGCGGTGGCGGATTACGCCTCGAAAATTTAAAAGGAACCATTAATGCGCAAACCAGCGGCGGCGGGGTTGAAGGCAATAATATAGAAGGCGAATTGATCACCAGTACATCTGGCGGAGGTATTGATCTTAAACAGATGAATTGTAGCCTGAGTGCATCCACAAGCGCGGGTAGCCTGCGCGCGCAAATTAACAAGGTAGGTAAATACTTGAAGCTGGATGTAAGCTCGGGCAATATCGATCTGGAGTTGCCGCTTAAACAAGGGCTTGATCTGGATATCCGGGCTGATGCCATCAACCAGCATCCCTCAAAAATAAGTGGCTTTAGTGGGCAATGGGATAAAGATCATATAAAGGGAAGCGTAAATGGCGGTGGCATACCCGTAAGCGCAGACGCCTCCAGTGGAAGCATTAATTTGAGATTTAATTAAGCCAACAAATTAAAATAACAGAAATGGAAGCCTGGGTCAAATGATCTGGGCTTCCTTTTTTTGTTGTAATTGGATATAGTTTTATTTTATATCGGATTGCCCTGCCCTGCACTTTTACCGGGCATCAATGCAAGGAGCCCCAGTATTGGTCCTATTGCCAGTAGCATATAAATGTAGCGGGCATTTGCTTCATTCAATAAAGCCGTAATTAATTGAATGCTGATAATGGTAATGGAAAAACCTATACAATTTACAATAGTTAGTGAAGTGCCTTTTGATTCCTGCGGCGCATTGAGGGCAATTAATGTTGAAAACATAGGAGAATCAGCAATAACGGCCATACTCCAGATGAACAAAAATATAATCAGCGTAATTGCCGAGTTGGTAAGCAACAACAGTGGAGAAATCAAACAGCAGGTACACGATAAAAATAATGCGACGGTTGCCGTTTTCTTTACCCCGAAGTATTGCGATAAAATCCCGCTAAAAGCGCAGGATACAGATCCGGCTGCGATGATCAGGAATGATAAAAACGGAATATTAAAATCAGCTAAAGGGTAATGGCTTTTATAGGTAGTTAATATTATTGGCACAAACATCCAAAAGGCATACAGCTCCCACATATGTCCGAAATATCCAAAAGCAGCTGCCCTGAATTTTCTGTCACTAAATCCTTTCAAAAAAACGCCCGGTTTTAATTTTTGACCGGGGCTGCGATATGGGCCGTCGGGTACCAATAAAAGCATAGCCAGGCCCCCAATTGCGGATAACAATGAGGTTGAAAATATGACATATTTATAGGGCAAAGTTGCTGTTATGCTTTTTAGCAAATGCGGAAAGGCTGTGCCGATAACTAAAGCACCTACTAAAAAGCCTAAGGATTTTCCAAGCCCCTGCTGATAATGGTCTGAAGCAATTTTCATCCCAACAGGATAGATGCCTGCCAGGAAAAACCCGGTCATAAACCTAAAAGTTAATAACATGGCTGGTGTTAAGCCTGTTGCACATATCCCTAAATTAATAGCCGCCGCTATGATGGCGCAGGCAAAGAAAACCTTAGAAGATGAAAAACGATCAGATATGCTTAGAATCGCGAATAGCAATGTTCCAATAATAAATCCTGATTGTACAGCGCTTGCTACATGGCCTAAATAGGCTGGTTCAAGTTGTAATTGTTTAGCAATGTCGCCCATGATGGCATTTCCTGCAAACCACAACGATGTGCAAAAAAACTGCGATATTACAATTACAGGAAGTACTCTCTTCATTTATATATGCTCAGGACTGCGGAAATAACCTGTGCAATATAACAGATAATATTATTAAGGCAGAAGAATGAATACCGCTTAAACATTTAATAAAGGGTATGTTAATTTTCGATGTTCAATATTTTGCGCCCTTTGATCAGGATCTTTAATCGTTGTCGTTTTAGGGAGATAGATAACCGGGTTTTATCCCCGTCGTGAATATGCGAACCATATGCAGCAATTATCTCCTTATAAGATAAGGTGCCGGTGATCTTATGATCTGCCGATATCACAGGAACGAGGTCCACTTTATGTTTTGCCATTAATTCTACCGCATGTCGTAGCGTTGTTTCGCTGTTTATAACCAATGCGGGTGAATTGATGATGTTACCGATAGTTAATTTATCGCCTTGTTCGTTGTTATAGATATCTGCCAGTTTAACGGTTCCCATAAAAGTTCCTTTATCATCTACAACAATAAAATCGTTAACGGCTGGTTTATTGGCTAATAGTCGTTCTTTCACCTCTCTGATTAAGTTTTCGGCACTTAATATAATGGCGTCCTTGTTCATAACCTCTGCAAGAGAAAGCTTACTAAGTACATCCGGCTCAAATGAAACCGGGGTGGCTACTCCTCTGCGTGCTATTTTTTCGGTCATGATGGTATTTTCCATTAAAAAGAACGATACCAGGTAGGATGCTGTACAAGCGCCAAGTAATGGAAGTAAGGCGTTTGATTGCATGGTTGATTCCAGTGCAAAAGTGATGCTGGTTAGATAGGCTCTTGATGCCCCGGCAAACATAGATGACATGCCCAGCAACGCTGCCATAGGGATGGTGATGCCTGCGTTAGGGAAAAACATTAAAATAACGGCGGCCAATATAGCCCCGGTAGCTCCGCCAATAGTTAACAAAGGAGCCAGTGTTCCGCCGGATGTTCCGCTGCCCAGGGCGATGGCCCATGAAAGAAATTTAAAAAAGCACAGCCGGATTATCAGTACCAGCGAGAGCGTGCCCGATAAAATGCTGATAATATTATCATAGCCTACACCTAATGTATGTGGTGCGAAATAGCCAATTAAGCCTACGGCTAAACCGCCTATAGCGGGCCACCACATCCAGTGTATAGGTAATTTCTCAAACCAATCTTCAATTAAATAAACAATTTTGGTTACTCCCAATGATAAAAATCCAATTACCAAACCAATGCCACTGTAAATAGCCAATGCGCCATTTGTGGGTGCAACTAAATTGGGCATAGGGAAAACCGGGCCGGATTCAAATAAAAAGTGATGCCCCGCAGCACCTGTTATGCAAGCCAATGCGACAGGTAAAATCGCTTTTGGCGAAAACTCAAACAGCAACAACTCAATGGCCAATAACACGGCTGCTATAGGTGTACCAAATATTGCCGACATACCCGCTGTTGCGCCTGCTGCCAATATAACTTTGCGTTCGTTAGCGGTGATTTTTAGTAACTGGCCCAGGGTAGAACCCAGCGCGCCACCTGTTGCAATTATAGGTCCTTCAGCGCCAAAGGGGCCACCAGTACCAATTGCTATTGCCGATGATATAGGCTTCAAAAAAGTGATAGAAGGCTTTATTTTGCTTTGATTTACCAGTATTTGCTCCATAGCCTCGGGTATACCATGCCCCCTGATGGCTTTTGAACCATATAGTGCCATTATACCTACGGCAATGCCCCCTATGGCGGGTACTAAAATAACCCATAACCCTAAATGATTGGCAGCCGGGCTATGAAAATGAATATCCAGTAATCCGTAAAATGAAATATTGGTTACTATGTTGATGAGGAAAACTAAACCTTTGGCTATGATACTTATGGCCATAGCCACAATAACCGATAAGATGGATATATAAAAAAGCCTTTTTTTGGCGGCGTGACTTATGTTTACTTTACTAATGTAATTTAAGGAGGGGGAGATTGGGATACCTGTTTCTTTTTGTTTCATGACCAACACCTGGAATGATAGTAGCTTTTGTAATTAATTGCTATTTTATTGCAAAGGTAATGAAAAAATGAGTTTTGTAAATTTATTTTTCAATTTTATATTGCATGTGCAATATTTTATTACAAGATTTGGGCTTTTATTAATCAAAAAATATGACGAGGGTAGCATCATGAGAAAATTCAGTTTTGTATTAATGGCTGTAGGAGTTATTATCATTATTATAGGTTTTTTAACCTTTACCAATTTAAATACAGTTAATGCCGTTGATTCGCACCGGTGGACAATTTACATCAATGGCATAAAATCGTTCCCATGGCCGGTATTTGCAGGATCGGTAATTGTGATATTGGGAGCTATTTTTAACATGGCTACATGGGAGCAACCAAAAGGCCGTTACTTTTAATAATTTAGCACACTTAATTAATTCCCGCTAACAGGCATTCATAAATGGCGAAAAGTAAAAACATCTGTGATTTAAAAAGCTGCTTTTTATGCATGCATTGTTTAAGTGATTGGATTCCGGTTATTGCGGCCCGCAGGGAAAACCATGTGGTAAAAAAAGGGGAGGTGATCTTTAAGGAAGGCGACCCTGTTACGGGAATCTACTTTGTTTATGAGGGCAAAATAAAGGTTCATAAAAAGTGGGATGCCGAAAAGGAGCTGATATTACGTTTTGCACAAAAAGGAGATATAGTTGGTCATCTTGGGCTGGGCGATACTGGTTTTTACCCTGTATCGGCAACAGCTATCGAAGCCGGGATGATCTGCTATATTGGTATGAATTTCCTGGAATCTACCCTGAACGTTAACAATAACTTTGTAATAAAGCTCATGCGATTTTTTGCCAATGAGCTGCAGGAATCAGAAAAGAGAATGCGGAATTTAGCCCACATGCCTGTTAAAGGCCGTGTTGCCCAAGCCCTCATCTCTCTGAAAAATAAATTTGGTTTAAATGGGGAAGGGTTTTTAAATATCGACCTCAGCAGGCAGGACCTGGCTGCTTTTACCGGCGCCGCGTATGAATCACTATTCCGCACTATTAACGATCTGATTGAAGAAAAGATCATAGAAGTTGCCGGGAAAAGCATCCTCATAAAAAACGAAAATATGTTGATTAAGCTTACCGAGGAAACAAGCATTTAGTTTCAACTATCGCTGGTACCTGCGCCATACCTTATACCATTTTTTATTATTTGGATATTTGCGATGGCTTGTCATGTTGTTAACAAGCAGGGCAACAAGTAATAACACTATCGCGCCAGATAATACCGGACTTAATACATACAGGTAGCCTAAAGCCTGGATTTTAGCCGAACCAATATTGGCAATCAAGGCCGTAGCCCCGCCGGGAGGATGCAATGTTTTGGTGATCTGCATTAATACGATTGAAACGGACACCGCCAGGGCCGATGACAGCCATATTTCATGAGGAATGAGCTTATGCATGGTAACACCAACAAGCGCGCATATTACGTGCCCGCCAATTAAATTACGCGGTTGCGCCAGCGGACTATTAATAATGCCATAAATTAATACCGACGATGCTCCAAATGAACCAATGAGGAATAAATTATCTGCAGCACTAAAATAAAAACTGCTAAAAAAACCTATGATCCCTATTCCTAAAAACGAACCTATAAAAGTCCACAGATGTTCTTTATAATCAACAAGCGTTTCTTTATAAACAATGAAACGGGCAGTCCTCACATGCCGATGTATTCTCCTAATCATAATTTATAGATTGGCGCAAAATAAGCACTTTAATTATAAACTATAAAACATCTTTTAAGCTACGATAGTCGTTAAGTGCTTAATCTAAGTTTTAATCATATTGAATATTAGTCACTTATGTATTTTAATTTACTTTCTCAAACCTTGCTGCCCAGCCACCGCCGGGTGCCAGCTTAACCGGTAATTTATCTTTCGATGTAACGTTCACCACTGTTCGTTTATAATCGGTAGCATCCTTATCGGCATTAACGCCATCTTCAAATATGGTTGCCTTATAGTCGCCATCACCTAAAAACGCGAGGTCAATACTCAGTTCCCTCGCATCCCAGTTGCTCATGGCTCCTGTATACCATGTAGTGCCTTTGCGGCGGGCAATAGCTACAAATTCGCCAACTTTACCATCAAGGGCTACGGTTTCATTAAATGTGGTGGGTACGGAGGTTATAAAATCGGTACTTTCCTGCTCTTTGGTGTATATGGTAGGGTTATCGGCCAGCATTTGCAGTGGCGCTTCAAATATGGTGTACATAGCCAATTGGTGGCAGCGTGTACCCTGGCTCATTGGATTGCCATTAACCGGGCGGAAATTAGCTTTACTTGAGTTTCTCATAGCGCCGGGCGTATAATCCATAGGCCCAGATAGCATGCGGATAAAGGGAATGCTTACATCATAACCCGGATGATTGGTTACGCCCCATTTTACGTTCTCCAGGCCTTTTACCCCCTCAAAATTGATGATGTTTGGAAATGTGCGCTGGATGCCGCTGGGTTTGTACATCCCGTGGTAATCAACCAGTAGATGGTGGTCGGCGGCTTTTTGTGCTATTTCATATAGTGATGAAACCATTTTCTGATCGTCGCGGTCAATAAAATCTATCTTGAACCCCTTCACTCCCATTTGCGAAAATTTGGCAAAGGCTGCATCCGTTTGGCGGGTAAGGGCATACCAGCTGGTCCACAAAATAAGGCCAACATTCTTTTGTTTAGCGTAATCTAACAGTTCCTGCAGGTTGATCTCCGGCGAAATCTGGTTAAGATCCACAATGTTCGACCATCCTTCGTCCAGCACCACATATTCTATTTTATTGGCTGATGCAAAATCAATATAATATTTATAGGTTGGATTATTAATACCAGCTTTAAAATCTACATGAGTAATGTTCCAGTCGTTCCACCAGTCCCAGGCTACTTTGCCCGGCTTAATCCATGATAAATCCGCTACGCGTGAGGGTGACGCCAGTTTCTGCACCATATCGCTATTGGCCAGTTGCCTGTCTTCGGTGCTGATAATCACTACACGCCATGGGAAACTGCGGCTGCCGGTAGTTTTGGCAATATAATCTGCACGACCATTAACCACATAATTCATATTGGCGTAGCCACCGGTTTGCTCAACGGTAGGGTATTTAGCAAATGCACCCTTTAGGCTTTTACTATTTACGCCATCGCTGGTTAAATACATGCCGGGATAGTTTTCCAGGTCGGCCTCCAAAATTGCAGCTTTGCGGGGGCTGCCAACATCAACCAAAATGGGTAAAAAGGCAAGTGTATCTTTCTTTACTGCGGATATATTGATGTTATCATACAGGGCCTCAAAGGAGGTGGTCCATTTATCTTTGTTCCTGAAATCGTTTACAAAGGGCAGGTAGGCTTTGTCATCATCCTTAAAGTTAAAGTTGGCTTCCTCGTTAACTATCGTGATATCTCCCTTTTTTTGGGTGATAAAGCGGTAAGCTACACCATCGTTATAAGCCCGGAATACCACGCTATAATCGCCTTTAAAACTGAGGGTAACCTGGTTATATTGATCGTGTACTTTGTCTTTTTTGTAGATGGGGGTATTAAAATACTCATTTACAGATGAAGTCTTTGCCGATTTAACTACCGTGCTTTTACCCAATATATCACCACCAGCCAAAGTCATTGATATGGTTGATGGTGTGATAACCTCCGCATCCTCATGCTTTACCCACCAGCTGATTGTAGTGCCGGTGTTGATGCCCAGGTCAATTTTTCCGTCGGGTGATTTTACATGATAGTTTTTGGCCGATTGTGCTAATAATACCGAGGCAGGAAAACACAGGCAAAGCGAGAGTAAAAACTTAATCTTCATCAGGAAAGGTGTTATGGTTTAAAACAGCGTGGTTTATTCTATCCGAAACTAAACAAAAAAACATTTATAGAATAATGCATTCCCTACAAATTGTGATGAGAAATAGGCAGGCTTTGTTAGCTCTACCACATCAAACTAAGTCCACCGTATACCTGGAAACCATTTCGGGACACGCTGTTCAGCTGGGTTTTATCAACCTCGCCAGTGCTGAGGTAAAGTACATCGGTGCCGTTACCGGTTTGCCATGTAAAATAGCCGCCGCCAAGGTTTATAGCAGCGGTGTTGGTGATATGGTAACTCAATTTGCCGCCCGCTTGTATGCCGTAACCATTAGCGTGGTGTTGGTAGCTAATGGGGTGCTGAAAACTGGTGATCAAATTCCAGTTGCCGTTGCTATTGTAGCCTACCTGTTGATAGGTGATGTCAGCTTTAAATTCAAGCCTTTTGATGATAGATACAAATGGTGTTAATTTAAGGAAGCCACCTTTCCAACGCGGCGAATAGGAACTATTAAGATTGGGAAACATATTGCCGCGATCAAGCAGGCGTAGAGACTCTTTACTTTCGGTGTAGCCTAAAATGGAGGTAAGGCTAAAGCGGCCCGAGTTAAAAATAATATAGCCAGCCCCCAGATTCCATAAACTGGTGTTGCCCCCGTTGGCATTAAAGGTTTCATTATAGGTGGGATTGCTGCGGTTATCTCCGCTATAGTCAGCATCGTTTACCGTGCCAGATGATATAAATTGCCGGGAGTAATCGGCATAGATAACCAATCGTTTGGAAAAATTCCAGCTTGCGGATGCCGCAATATTTTGTCCTCCAACTTTTGTCCATTTAAGTTCAGAAAGAACATTTGGATTTTGCCCGCTGATGTTGCCGGATATGGACCAGTGAAAGTTTTCCTGCTGGTAACCTGTTGATACATCCACCTGTAGTTTTTTTTGTATCATCTGGGCATGCAGGGGCTTAATGCAGCACATCAGTATTGAAACAAAAACTATAAGTTTCTTCATCGGGTAAAAATTAGCCTGCCTTGTAGTTGAAGGCAGGCTAAATATAATTGATAACTATTGATTTATCCCAAATGACTCCCAGTCCGAAGCGGTTGCACGCGTGCAGGTCATGGCCTGTGTGCCATTTTCGCTGGAGATAAATTTGCCATTATTGCCCCGCAGGGTTACTTTACCATCGGTAGTGGGCACCCAGTCAAACTTTTCCCAGTCGCCAATAGTGGCGCGGTTGCAGGTAATAGCCTGTACGCCGTTTTCTGATGATACATATTTACCCATACTTTGCAAGGCAACTTTGCCGCCACCGGCATCAACAACCGTAAATGTTTCCCATGCCGAAGCTGTAGGGCGGTTACAATTCATGGCTTGCGTGCCATTTTCGCCGCTTACATATTGGTTATTGAAACCTTTAAGGGTGATGTTTGAACCGATAGGAGGAGAAGTTGTACTGCCCGAAAGATCATAAACGCGTACATAATCAACCACCATGTTGCAAGGCAAAGCACCATCGTTAATGGTATTGCCCGGCAGATCGCCACCTATAGCCAGGTTAAGGATGATGAAAAATGGATTATGAAAAGCCCCTGTATTATTGATGTTGTTGGCAATATTACCGGTTACATAAAGTGTATTATCAACATACCATTTGATAGAATTGGTATCCCACTCCACCGCATAGGTATGGAAGCCCGTTGGTGTAGTAGTGGTGCTGCCACCGTATTGACTATGCCCATTAACATACCAATGCATCGTGCCTAAAATAGTATTCGAGGTATTTACCTGCTCCATAATGTCAATTTCGCCACATTGCGGCCAGCCTGCTGTGCCTATATTGGCACCCAGCATCCAGAAAGCTGGCCAGGTTCCCTGTACTGCAGGCAGCTTAATGCTGGCCTCGATACGCCCGTAAGTTGGCTGAAATTTACCGGCAGTAGTTAGTTTGGCCGATGTATAAGGCTGACCGCCCACTGTTTGCTTGCGGGCAGTAATGGTTAAATAACCACCCGATACAATAGCATTGGCTGATTGATAGTATTCCTTCTCGTTATTCACGTTTGGGTTGCCGTTGTCCAGGTTCCAGTTGGCGGTGTTTACACTGGTGCCATTAAACTCATCGCTCCATACCAGTGTTGCCGCCCTCGGCGTGGTGGCCTGGTTGGTTTGGGTGTTCGCGGTTGCGGGTGCTTGCTTGTTCGCGTCCTTTTTACAAGCAATGGCCAAAGTGGCAAGGGCCATTACCGTAAAGGCTCCTTTTGCATAATTTAAGAATTGATTCATAAGGTTGGTATTTTGTATTATAAAATTGGTGGATTGCGATTTTTGATGATTAATTCTACTCTTCCCAAAAAAAATGTCATTCCGAACGAGGTACGAGGAGGAATCTTCTGCGCCCTGCAAGACCCATCTGCAAAGTTTGTATGAAAATCGCATAAGATTTTTCGCTATCGCTCAAGAAACAGTTTCTCTTTCGCCCCACCGCTCTTTTCCCCTCTTGCTCTATCGAAATGACATTTTTTTTAATTACACAAGTTTAATTATTGATTTACCCCGAAAGCTTCCCAGCCAGATATGGTGGCGCGGTTACAGGTCATGGCCTGGGTGCCGTTCTCGCTCGAGATGTACTTGCCGTTGTTGCCTTTCAATGATATTTTACCATCGGCATTAACCACCCAGTCAAATTTCTCCCAATCGCCATAAGTAGCGCGGTTACAGGTTATGGCTTGTGTGCCGTTTTCTGATGATACATATTTGCCCATGCCTTGTAAGGCTATCTTGCCTGCGCCGGCATCAACCACAGTAAATTGCTCCCATGCAGAAGCGGTTGGGCGGTTGCAGTTCATGGCCACGGTACCGTTTTCGCTGCTTACATATTGGTTATTGATGCCTTTCAATGTAATAACAGAGCCAATAGGAGCACCGGATGACGATCCGCTTGATTGGGTACCACTCCATTTAAAGGTTGCCACGGCACCGGCTGCTAAAGAATAAGTGAATGATTCTGTACCCCATTTAACTTTAAAACTAACTGCAGATGAGCCATTATTAAGCGCGATTAGCACCTTGCTGCCATCGGAGTTTTTAAAGGCTACGTTTTGGATACTGCCAGAAAGGTTGGAAGAAATACGCATAGCCCCCGGTCTAACAAAACGGGCGGCATGACCAATAATATAATAACCAACATTGCGGGTAATAGAAGTTCCGCTTACGGTTATACCACCCAGGCAAGTGCTGCAACCGCCTGCGGTATGCGGGTTATTATTGGGGTCGGCAGCCAGGTTCCACTCCAATACGTTTCGGCTCCAGTTACGGGTACCGCCAATAATGAGGGTATTTACATGCCATGAAAGGTCGCCGCCAAAATTGCTTGGCGCGCCAACCCACTGCTCGGTGAAATAAACGTTTTTATTGGGGTAGGCATTATGAACAGTTGTTAACGCGTTGATGTCACCTGCATACAGGTGAAAAGCGGAACCATCAACATAAGAATTAGCGCCGGCATCGCCTAAAACAGTGGTGGCGTAGCTGGGCACATCGGCATTATGATCATAAGCGATGATCTTGGTGGCAAAACCGGCCGCCCGTATTTGCGGACCAAGATTGTTTTTAATAAAAGTAGCCTGCTCCGTTGCCTGCATCACCATACTTGGGTTGTTATAGGGGTTTAGCGGCTCGTTTTGCGGGGTAATGGCATCAATAGTAATACCCTGTGCCTGCATGGCCTGCAAGTATTTTACAAAATAGCGGGCGTAGGCATCATAATAAGCTGTATTTAAACTGCCGCCTGTATAGCCATTATTGCCTGTTGTGTTAACCTTCATCCAGGTTGGGGCCGTCCAGGGGGTGGCAATAATTTTAATGGATGGATTGATGGCGATAATCTTTTTCAGGATGGGCAGCATATCCTGGTTTTCCTGGCTGATGCTGAAATTGGTCATATTCACATCGCCTGCCACCTGGTTGTAAGTAAAATCGCTGGAACTCAAGTCTGACGCGCCAATGCTGATCCGTAGATAGCTGATACCGATCTGCCCGTTCGCGGTGCCGAAAAGTTCATTTAAAACAGCGGCCTGGTTGCCGCCAAGACCGTTTAGTAAACCGGCGCTACCGCCTGTTAAAGTAAAACCGAAACCATCAATACCCTGGTAAGTGGTATTCTCGTCAACTGTTACAGTTGTGGCATTTGTGCCCGCGTCTGCAGCAAAGTTAAAACTGGTTTGTGCCTGCAAAAGCTTCGATTGATCGGATGTGGTTACCCATGCATTCACCACTTCATTGGCGGCACGGGCTACTGTTCCGGTTTTTGTCTGGGCGTTTGCCGTTCCGGTATTAGCATCCTTTTTACAGGAAAATAACAGGACAGCAGGTAGCAGGGTGAGGACTGCCAGCCACTTGAATTTGTAATTGATCTTCATAAAATTATTATTTGGTTTAATTGATTGCACACAAAATTCCATGGCAAAAAGCTGGCTACGCATCTGCTAAATCGCTTTATTGATTTAACCAATGCTTAAAATACAGTAGTTTGAACGCAGGCAAAATAGCATAGCTCAAAATAGTTTTTCAGGAAGACAGGCTTATGTCTGGTTTATAATTGTAAAACAAATCTATGTTATTTTAAACGTAAATAACAATAGAAATGTTCGTAAATAACTGATTAATAGTATATTATGTATATTTTAATACGGTTGGAACGCAGGCATAAAACTGAAAAATATGCCATTAGATGATTTGTTAAAGGATTTTTAGGAGATGTATCTTTTTTGTGATACGCTTGTGTCGCAGTTAATTTTAAAGAAAAAAAATATGATCACGACCGATAGGACTGCAGTGTTTATAAGCAAGATAATTGAGATACCATCAAGTTAAGAGGTTTCGCGCAAAGACGCCATGTCAGGTCGCTTGTTTTTCTTAGAATCGATTTATCTTCATTGTTGTTTGTGTCCTCAAACAATGGAAAAAGACTAAAGCGATAACCTCAGGAAGTGCTACAATGGCACCGAAATTAGGGTAGCTCCTATGGAGCAAAAGAATATTTCTGACGTTTTTCTACAAATATGTAGCCTCTCCGGGGCATTTGAAATTGCTAAGAAATTGTAAATTGACGAAAAAATATCCCGTAGGGATAACCTGCTTGTAGAAAAAGATGGTTATAAGATATTTTGTCTCGGAGAGGCTACCCGACCGGGGGACATCATAAAATCAAGCCCTTAGATCATGGAAAATGTATTTTTCCACCATAATCAAGGTGCATTTTTAGCACTTTAAGCCCTAATCTTTGCTCAATCCACCGAATTATCAATCACCAATTTACTCCAGCCCTTCGCCCCGGCGTTTTTAATCTCCTTTTTTCGGGCCTCCATTGCCTTTTTAATCCGTGTGCTATAAGCCCAGCAGGTGCTTTGACGGATAGACAGGATTTCGGATAGTTTATGAGATGAGATCTTGCCTTTGGTAGAGTACATTAAAAAAATCATGTAAAAGGCTTTGTTGATAGGGATGCGGGTGTTTTGTAAAATGGTATAGGCTATCACCGATTCTTCATAACCACATTTTGAACACCTGCGACTATAAGGTAAATGCCCGCCGCCATAATGTAAACCACTACATTTTCGGCAGGCGTAAGCGTTCTCCCATTTCAGATCAGACAAGAATTTGAAACAGGTTTCCCTATCGGGATAAATCCTGCTGAACTCCTCAAAATCTACCTCGGCCGACATTACACGGTCGTGAGTTACCTTCTCGATGTTGTTATGCAGGGTAACATTATCTTTTTCGAGCAGCACATTCATGCGCGAAATTTCTTCTGCCTGGTGCTGCAGCAGGTCGTTCACTGATCGCAGCTCCTCGTTCTGCTCTGCAATCATGGATGATTTTTCAACCAGCTCTTTGGTGCGTTGCTGTACCTGCTCTTCCAGGCGTTTATTCAAAATGTCTTTTAATTCCTCATTCTGTTTCATTTGTTGAATGATATCCTGCTGGGCATCATCCTTTTCCTTCTTCAGGATCCTTACTTTATCGCCAATAGCAAAGGATATGAAAAGCATTTCGGTGATAAAGCAAACGCTCAGGCTATAGTAATCAAACTCGGTAACCGGCAAAAACCACATATTTAAGGCAATGCAGCTTTTAATAACAAAACCTATCAGCAAAAAGCAATAACCGATAACAAAAAAGCGGGCGGGTTTGTACCCGGTGGCCCAGGTATAGCAACCCGCATAAAAGGCCAGCAGCAGCGGTATAAACTCAATGATCTTATAGTTAAACCAACTGTTGTTTATGGTGATGCAAGCCAGAAAATACAAGCAGCGCAACACTGTTACCAAACTGGTAGCTTGATGTAAACGGGGCGCGTTTACCTTTAAATTGAGCAGGCTTTGGGTAAACAGGACTGCAAAAATACTGGCGGCAAACAAGGCTATGCCATAAGCATACTGATTCCAACCCGGGTTGTTGGGCCAGATGTATTGATAGGCTATGCCATCGGCGCACATTTCGTAAAGACCGATGCTGATGTTATAGGCGATGTAGTATAGGTACTGCACCTTGCGCATAGCTATAAACATCATGAGGTTGTACAGGCCGAAAACCAATATCATTCCATAAAACACCCCAAAAAAGAAATACTCATCAAGCGCGTAGCTGATAAACCAGCTCACCGTACGCAAAACCATAATCACGTTCACAGAATGGTGCGATCTGATGCGGATGTAATAGATGGCATCCGCGTCTTTAGGGGTATTTAAATTCAGACTGAAATTTTTATGGTGATAAAACCTATCCGAAAAGGGACGGCTGCTGCCCAAAAGTGTTGGGGTATATTTATTGGGAGCGATGGGCGAATAAACGGTAATGCTATCTATCGTCTGATCGAAAAACTCCAGCAGCCAGTTGTTTTTAGTGCCGGCGGTATGGCCTATTTTTATGCGGTACCAATAGGCGGAGTTAACGTTCCTGGTTACCGGGGTAGGTTCTGGATTTACCCGGAAATGTTTGTCAAAACCAGAGATATCGGCCTCGCTGAATTTTAACTGAGCTGTAGTATCTTCAAAATAATACACCTGCTTATATTCAAATATGTGTTGCTTAACTTTATCATTCAGCGGTACAGCAATTTGTGCAGATACGCTATTAACGAGACAAAGAAATAACAGTAAAGCCGGGGTAAAATATCTCGATAAAAGTTTATACATACGCAGGTAACGGGGTAATTTTCTTTCGTACCCGCAGCTTGGTTTTGCAGGTACGAAAGCTGGTTAGTTTGGTTAGCGTCAGGCCGGATACAATAATAGTATATTTCTTTTTATAATCCTATTAAAAGTATATAATACAGTTATTTAAAGATTTTTTTGAAGTAAATTAACTTTAATGAAACTTTTATAAAGTATTGAAAATTACCACACATAAGTGGCAACCGCGCCTGCTGCAAGCGTAGTAAGCGCCGATTTACCATCAATTTTAAAGCTGAAAGTTTGTTGTGTACTGCCGGGGTTTAAAACAATGAGCACCTTTGATCCATCTGTGTTTTTGAATGCTACGTTAGGTAATGCCGATAGGTAATCTGAGGCTATACGTACTGCGCCGGGCCTTACAAATTTTGATGCATGGGCTATTATATAATAGGATACATTGCGGGTAACACCCGATGATGCGTTAACGGTGATAGCGCCGCGGCAGGTACTGCAGCCACCGCCGGTATGAGGGCCGTAACTTGGGTCGGTGGCCAGGTTCCATTCCAATACATTGCGGCACCAGTTGCGGGTAGCCCCAATAATTAAGTTGGTAAAATGCCAGGAAAGGTCGCCTGCAAAACCTCCTTCTGATGGCGTGTACTGCTCGGTAAAATAAAGGTTCTTGTTGGGATAGGCATCATGCAGGGCCAAAAGCGAATTAATATTGCCCGCATACAAATGGAATGCAGAACCATCAATATAGGCGCTGGCAGCAGCATCCTTAAAAATATCCGTAGGGTAATCGGTATGGTCGGCATTATGATCATAGGCTATAATTTTGGTGCTTAGCCCTGCTGTTTTAAATTGCGGCCCCAGGTTGTTTTTTATAAAATCGGCCTGTTCGCTGGCTTGCATGGTCATCGCCGGATTATTATAGGCATTTAGCGGCTCATTTTGCGGGGTAATGGCATCAATGGTTATACCCTCGGCTTTCATGGCCTGTATGTATTTTACAAAGTAGCGGGCATAGGCATCATAATAAGCAGTGTTTAAATTCCCGCCTTTAAAACCGCCATCGCCAATTACGGCGCTTTTCATCCAGGTTGGGGCGGTCCATGGGGAGGCCAGTATTTTTATGTTTGGATTGATAGCGAGGATCTTTTTTAATACAGGGATCAGATCTGTTTTTTCCTGAACTATAGAGAAGCTTTTAAGGTCGACATCGGTTTGGCCGGGCGTAACTTCATCATAGGTATAATCAAATGCGCTCATGTCTGATGCGCCAATGCTGATCCTGAGGTAACTTACGCCGATGTGTGTGCCGTCTGTTGCAAACAGGTCTGTTAACAGGTCGTTTTTTTGTGCATCGTTCATCAGGTTAATAACCTGTGCGCTGCCCCCGGTAAGGCAATAGCCAAAGCCTTCAATGGTTTGGTAGGTTGTAGCGGCATCTATATTAATGACGGTACCAGCTGTGGTGCCGGTGCCAAAGTTTATAGCTACGTTTTGTTTAGTAAAAGCCTGAGATTGATCTGCGGTGGTAAGCCACATGGCAACGTCGCTGGTTAAAGGGGGTGTTGGCGTTACCGGTGTAACTGGTGAGGGCGTAGCAACAGTAGTTTTTTTGCTACAGGCTTCGGCACCTAAAATGGCAAGTGTAATAAGGGGTACCAGAAGGGCTTTACTGAAAATTTTTTTCATAGAAAGGCAGGTCTTTATTAAAGTTTTTTTGTTTTAAATTGATGTAAAATTGGTTTATTTAACTGCGGAACTCCACTAATATATAAATCAATAAACGGCATAACAAGTATATATTTGTGCTGTTATACCGTTGAGCCCGTTGTTTTTTAATTTCTGATACGCTTTAATACCAATAGAAACCGACGCCGGCTTAGTAGATAAAAATAAAAACCCATGAAGCACGAACAATACAATAGCAAGCCATTAAAAAGCATAATTTTTTTTATTGCTTTGAGCATAATGGCACATTTGCCCGGATATGCACAAGATGTGCGGGTTGCGGCTGCAGCCAACCTGCAATCGGTTATTGAAGCATTGCAAAAAGATTTCAGGCAAAAAACGGGAATTGTAATTGAACCTGTCATCGGTTCATCGGGCAAGTTGGTGGCGCAGATCAGTAATGGCGCTCCCTTTGATGTGTTTTTATCTGCCGACATGAGTTTCCCCGAAACTTTGTTTAAAAATGGCTTCGCTACAGATAAACCGGTTGTATACGCCCAAGGTAGTCTCATTATCTGTAGCTGGCAAAATATAGGCTTTAATAACTGGGAACGACTTTTATTAACCGCCAGGGTAAAAAAGATTGCAATAGCCAACCCGGCGATTGCGCCCTACGGCAAAGCAGCCGAAGAAGTATTAAAAAAGAAGGGCATTTTAGATGACGTAAAGTCTAAAACAGTTTATGGTGAAAGTATATCGCAGGTAAATACCTACATCACAACCGGGGTTGCCGATATTGGGTTTACCACACAATCATTTATTAAGGAAACAGAGCATAAAACCGCTTTATATTATAAGGTTATCAACCCTAAGGATTATACACCTATATTGCAGGGGATGGTGATATTGAAACACGGTGCCGGCAACACCGCAGCCGAAAAGTTTTACAGGTATATATTAAGCCCGGCAGCTAAAAGTATTTTTACAAGCTATGGTTACCATATGCAATAACCCCTATTTTTGTTGATGGACCTTTCCCCAATATGGCTTACTTTAAAATTGGCCGGTATTACAACAGCTTTGCTGCTGTTTATTGGCGTGCCGTTTGCCTGGTGGCTTTCGCGGGGAACATCTTTTTTTAAAATAATTATCGAAGCCATTATTACTATGCCATTGGTACTGCCGCCATCGGTATTGGGGTTTTATTTGCTCCTGGCTTTTAGTCCGCAGCACGGCTTGGGTAAATGGCTGCATGATAGTTTTGATGTACAGTTTGTATTCTCGTTCCAGGGCCTGATACTGGCTTCGGTAATTTACAGTATGCCCTTTATGGTTGGTCCGGTAAAATCTGCTTTGCAGCAATTACCCGCTGCTTTATCAGAGGCTTCGTATACTTTAGGTAAAACCCCGTGGCAAACATTTAAAAGCGTTTTATTGCCCAATATTAAGCCATCGTTATTAACAGCTATTGTACTCACGTTTGCCCACACCCTGGGCGAGTTTGGGGTGGTGCTGATGATAGGTGGCAACATACCCGGCGTTACCCGGGTAGCTTCCATAGCGGTATATGATTCGGTAGAGAAAATGGATTATGCGGCGGCCAATAATTATTCGCTCATTTTGTTTTCCATTACGTTTGTACTGGTAATAGCTGTTTTTGTGTTTAACAGGTATCGAGCCAAAAGCCCTTTAGGATGATCAGTATAGCTATCGAAAAAAAACTAAAAGCCTACCATGGCCAGCAGGTATTGCGGATTGATAAGCAATTCATAACAGGCAGTATCACCAAAATATATGGGCCTTCGGGCTCCGGTAAAACCACTTTCCTTAAATTGATTGCAGGTTTAATCAACCCCGAAAAAGGAACAATTATTGCCGATGGCGTTACCTGGTTTGATACAGCAGCAAAGGTTAATTTAGTTACTCAAAAAAGGAATGTGGGCTTTGTATTTCAGCAATATGCCCTGTTCCCCAATATGACTGTGAGGCAGCACCTGGAATATGCCACCACTGATGCACAATGGATAAAACGATTACTATTATTAGGCAAGCTGGAAACGTTACAAACGCATAAGCCAGAGTATTTATCTGGTGGGCAACAACAACGGCTGGCTATCCTGCGAGCCATGACTACCAAACCCAAACTGCTTTTAATGGATGAGCCCTTCTCCGCGCTCGACCCAAAAATGAAAACAGAACTGATAGCCGAGTTAAAAATAATTTTGCAGGAACTGGGCACAACAACCCTCATAGTAAGCCATAACCCATATGAATTGGATGGATGGGTTGATGACGAGATGGTTTTTGAGTAGAAGTTATACTTCTTCGGCAGGTTTTATTGCTTTATATTCCTTATACCAGTCAATATAACCTATAGTAGCCAATATCAGCAACACAATATATAATATGGCAGTTACATACAGGCTTTTATAAATGTATAGCGGCACATAGCAAATATCAACAAATACCCAAAGCGCCCAGTTTTGGAGTATCTTCCGGGTCATGAGCAATTGCGCCACAAAGCTTATTGCTGTACAAAAGCCATCGATATAAGGAACGGTACTCGAGGTGAATTTTTGAAGATATAAGCCCAATAATAATGATAAAGACAATGTAGCCAGGATCACCAATCCATATTCTTTTGGACTAAGGGTGCTCACCGGTTTCTCATGTCTCTCTTTTTTTCGCAACCAAAAATACCAGCCATAAATCCCTGTACCCAGGAAATAAATTTGCAGGTAAGCATCGCCAAACAGTCCATTCTCAAAAAAAACAATGAGGTAAGCCGTTACGCTGATGATGCCGGTTAACCAGTTCCAGATATTTTGCCGGGCAGCCAGGTAAACACAGGCAATGCCTGTAATAGCCCCTATCCACTCCAGGTAGCTGGTTTGCTTAATTCCCTGCAGAATTTGTTGGCTGATAGAGAGAAGATGCATTTAACTCAAATATATAAAAGGTAATTTAAGGGGCAAACAGGTGATTACCCCCGATGTGTTGGCTTAAAATGCCAGCGTTCCCTTCCCCTACAGCCCTTCCGCTTTCCAATTGTAAATGCGCATTGGCCATTTGATCAAAGGAGTACAGTAAGATATTGCAGTTAGGCAAGATGGCATATAACCGATGTAACACTTAAAGACAGTAAGCGTCTTAGTTATGAATTTCTGATTACATTAGTTGATATGATGTTAAAAAGGTACTGCTTTATTTTGTTGTTATTTCTTTGTTCAGGTGTTTATAGTCAGCCGGCATATACGGATAAGCCTGAATTTGTAATTACAGTTTTAAATGAAAAGTCGCAGCCGGCAGCGGGGGCTACGGTAAAATTGGTACAGGGTGATAAGCCTGTAAAGACTATCATGAGCAATATAATGGGAGAGGCTTCATTTAGCGACATTGCGGCTGGTGCATATACATTTTTAATTACCTATACGGGCTATAAACCCCAAAATACCCGTGTTTACCACTTTCCTGTTAACGTATCTGCCGATACCGTGATATTGCAGCCATCAAGTACAGCATTGCAGGAAGTGAGCATTGTTGCCAATACCCCCTTTGTTCAGCAAAAAGAAGGTAAAACTGTGTTGAATGTGGATGCTTCTGTTACTAGTATAGGCTCAACCGTACTGGAGGTTTTGGAGAAATCGCCGGGAGTAACTGTTGATCGTAACGGAGGCATAGCCTTGCAAGGTAAAGCCGGCGTTTTGGTTATGATAGATGATAAACCCACCTACCTATCCGGCGCCGACCTGAACAACTTGCTGAGCAGTATGAGCTCGGCACAGGTAGCGCAGATAGAACTTATCACCAACCCTACTGCCAGGTATGATGCAAGCGGCAATGCGGGGATTATCAACATTAAAACAAAGAAGAATAAACAAAAGGGCTTCAACGGCTCTTTTACAACTTCGGTTGGGCAAGGTGTTTATCCAAAAAACAGCAACAGCCTGGTTTTAAATTATCGCACAGGGAAGATCAATACCTTTTTTAATTACAACATGAATTTTGTGGAGTACCTGTTAGATCTGTATGCGTTAAGAAAGTATTACGATGCCAACAATATACTAACAGCAAAGCTTGATCAGTCTTCTTATTTATCAGGTACGTCTTTAAATAATACTATTAAAACCGGGCTTGATTATTATGTTAGCCCTAAAACAACTTTAGGTATTGTATTGAGTGGTACTCTTGTTGGCAGGCATGGCAATAACAGGGCGATAGCCAACTGGTTAAATACTGATAACGCAGTGGATTCTGCCATAGCAACCACCAACAAAAGCCATACCCATTTTAAAAACGGTTCTATAAATTTAAATGCCCGGCACACTATATCTCCATCGCAGGATCTTGGGGCTGATATTGATTGGCTGCATTATAATTTCCTTACTCAACAAAGTTTTAACAATACGCTGCTTGCTCCAGGCGGGTACCAGGATATATACCGCGGCAACGTGCCTACAATCATAAATATTGTTTCGGGAAAGGTTGATTATACATTGCGTACCGATAAAAGTGGCACGTTTCAATCCGGCTACAAATCATCGTATAGCAATACCGATAATACCGCGTTGTATGAAAATCTTGATGATTTGCAGTGGACGGAAGACTACAGTAAAAGCAACCACTTTTTATACAAAGAGAATGTCAATGCCGTTTACAGCACTTTCGAAAAGAAGTATTCAAAGTTAACTGTTCAGGCTGGTGTTAGGTACGAGTATACCAGCTATAAAGCCCATCAGCTGGGGAATGCGATTCAAAAGGATTCAGCCTTCTCCCGCAATTATGGCGGCTTTTTCCCCAGTGGCTACATTAGTTACCAGGCAGATTCATCCAACAGTTTTACACTAACGGCTGGCCGGCGTATTGACAGACCGGTATTTCAAAACCTGAACCCGTTTTATATTATCATCAACAAGTATACCTACCAAACAGGTAACCCATACCTTTTACCGCAGTACAGCTGGAACTTTGAGCTAAGCCACCAATATAAAAACCTGCTTACTACCAGCATATCTTACAGCAATATCAAAAATTACTTTTCGCAGCTGTTTCTTAACGATGAGGCCAAGGGAATACTTTTGTATACGCAAGGCAATGTTGGCAGTACCTATAATTTGGGCCTGTCATCCACACTGTCGGTATCGCCGTTTAACTGGTGGAATGTAACTATGGAGGCCCTGTATAATCACAAGCAATTGAAAGGCTTTAACGGCAATACTTATACCAGTAAAATAGATCAACTTAATCTTAATGCTAATAACCAGTTTACCATAGCCAAAATTTATACCGCCGAGATCTCTGGTTTTTATACCACAAAGGCCCGCAACGATGTGCAGGAATTATTATCCCCCACCGGGCAGTTATCCCTGGGCATATCAAGGCCCTTGTTAAAAAAGAAGGCCACTTTAAAGTTCAGCGCGCGGGATATTTTTTATACCAATGCGATGGAAGGGCTAACCCAGTTCCCTAACGCTACCGAATATTTTAAATTACGGAGGGATACAAGGGTGTTTACACTTGCCTTTACCTATCGTTTTGGCAAATCATACAAGGTGGCTAAGCGATCAGACGGCAGCGCCGCGGATGAGAAGGATAGGGTAGGCAATAGTTAATGAGACAAATGGCCAGTAAGAAAACAGCTTTAACGTAAAATACCGACCAACAAAAAACGCCCTGTCAGGATTATCCGGCAGGGCGTTTTTAAGTATCAGCGCGAGGGCTATTTTTTCTCGGGCATTAGTATTAGTTTAATCAGGTTTTTACCGCTAAGGTATTTGTTGGCGGCATCTTTGGTGCTTTGAACGGTTACCTGTTCAAGGTTACCTACATGTTTCAGGATCTCATCCGGGTTTTCGCCATTTTGTGATGATGAAGCAAGGTATCCGGCCCAAAAAATATTTTCTTTCATTTGCTCGCGGGTTGTGCGGGCTTCTTCGGCAACAAATTTCTGGATATCTGCAGGTTGGGCGCCGTTTAGTTTAATTTTGGCTATCTCATCTAAAGTAGATGCTATCATTTTGTCAACATTTTCAGGCGCGCATCCAAAATAAACTGTAATTGAATATCGGCCACCAGGAATTTTATGGTAACCCGCCCTTACACCAGGCGCATAAACGCCGCTTTCCTGTTCGCGTAAACGCTCAATCAGTTTAATGTTCAACACTTCTTCAAGCGCATCCATCTGGATGTTGTTAGCATCGTTGTAGTCATAATCGCCACTAAAAACCAATTGAACACTGCTTTTTTCGGCCACACCTTTATTTACTATTTTGGTGATCTCACCAGCAGGCGGTTGAATTTTAAGGTTCTTGTAAGTTTCTTTACTGTTGGTTGATGGCAGCCCCCCTAAATAATGCTCCAGGTAAGGTTTTACCATTTCCACATCAAAGTTACCCACTAATGTGAAAGTAAAGTTGCTGGCATCTGCAAACCTGTTTTTATAAAAAGCATATGCCTTATCAAGCGTAGCAGCGTTGAGTCTTTCGGGCTTAGTTACCATTCCCCTAAAATTATAGCTACTTAAAACGGCTGATACGGTATCCTGGAACACACTCGGCGGATCAAGACCTCTATTGGCCAGTACAGATTTGGTTTGGGAAATTGTTGATTGCCAAATATCGTTGTCCTTACGTGGTTGCGTAAAATACAGGTAGATGAGTTGTAACGCGGTTTCAAAATCGGCAGGTGATGAGCTCCCGGTAATACCTTGTGCAAACTCGCTGATGTAAGGACTGATATTTAAATTTTTGCCGGCGAGTTTTTTATCAAGCATACCCTGGTTAAACTGGGCAACCCCGCTGTTACTGATGATAGACGACGCAAGGTTGGCTGATGTAAAATCATCATCGCTGGCCAGTGACGAACCGCCAAATGCATAGCCGTTTATCAGGATTTGGTCGTTTTTATAGTCGGTTGGTTTAAGTACTACCTTAAGGCCGTTACCCAAAGTTAAGGTTGTTGTACCAATAGCCGAATCGGCCGCGGTATTAACCACTTTAGTGCCTTCCGGTAATTTGCTTAATAATGGATCCGACGATACATTATCAACATAAGCCGTAACATTTTGGCCTGCGCTGCTGATCCATTGCAATAAAGTGCTTTCTGATGGTAAGGTAGCTTTATCTTTTTCGGGAGCTTCAACAATCACTGCCCTGTTTTGATCGCCAATAAATTTGCCTGCAAGGGCGTTCATTTCGGCCAGGGTAATTTTACCAATGTTGTTTACGTAAAAATTGTATTCAAAATCAATACCCGGTATGGCCTCACCCTCTAAGAAATGTTGCTGGTACTCACGTACAAAGTTTGCAGATCTTGTTTTATCACGCTCTTTATAGGCATTGCCCATTTGTACCAAAGCATCTTGCTTGGCGCGCTCCAATTCGGTAAGTGTAAAACCAAATTTGCGAGCTCTTTCAGTTTCGGCTACTACAGCTTTAATTGCTCCTTCCAGTTCACCTGGTTTAGCTACAGCTATAGATGTAAATGCATCCTGCTCCCCTAAAAAGCCACCATAGCTTGAACGACCAAATAAAAACGGCGGATTTGGTTTTTGCAGCAATTCGCCCAGGCGGGAATTTAACATCTGGTTAAATAGTTGTACCCTAACACTCTGCATATAGTCGTTAGTGTTTTTAACCGTTGTGCCCGGATGTTTTACAACAATTTGAGCAAGTGTGTAAGGGAACTCTTTATCAGTAGCTATTTTAACAACGGTGCCTGGCGTAGCAGGTACTGTATATTTTACACGTGGTTTTTCGCCAGCTGGATTTTGTAAGCCCGAAAAGTTTTGTTTGATGAGGGCTTCAACCTGTTTGGGGTCAAAATCACCAACGGCTATTACCGCCTGCAAATCGGGGCGGTACCAGTCATGGTAAAAGCTCTTAATAGTTTCCGGTTTAAAGTTTTTAAGGATATCTTCTTTACCTATTGGCAGGCGTAAAGCATAACGCGAGTTATTAAGCAATACGGGAAGTACCTGTTGTTGCAGGCGTTCCTGTGCATTTTTTCCGCGTAAACGTTCTTCTTCTAAAACAACACCACGCTCTTTATCTATCTCCGTAGGATCAAAGCTCACGTAGCCTGCCCAGTTGGCCAGTATTTTAAAACCATTGTTGAAAATTGCAGCGGTATCTGTTGGTATAGGTAACTGGTAAACGGTTTCGTTAAATGAAGTATAGGCATTTAAATCGGCGCCAAATTTTACGCCTGATTTTTGCAGGTAATCAACCATTTGATTTTTTGGGAAATCGCGGGTGCCATTAAAAGCCATATGCTCTGTAAAATGCGCCAGCCCCTGCTGATCGTCGGTTTCCAACACCGATCCTACCTTGTTTACCAGGTAAAGTTCGGCTTTGTTTTTGGGTTCAACATTTTGCCTGATGTAATAAGTTAGTCCGTTTGGTAATTTGCCAATGATCACCTGTTTATCAACAGGTAATACATCGCCTTTTGCAAGTAGTTGTGCTGCAACGGGTTTGCTTTTTGGCGATGGAGCCGGCCTTTTTTTTACTTGTGCAAAAGTACCTCCCGAGGCTATAAGCAAAGCTATAGCTGCTACAGAAAGTTGTTTGTTTAAATTCATATATTGTGTAGGGAATATTTTATGCTAAGATGCTAAACGAAATTATTAGTTACAAATTGTTACCGGTTAATTTATTGTTTAGCAGGGGCTTCTATCGTTTGAAAGGCGTCTTTCATCATTTGCTCAAGTTCTGACCTGTGAACAGCAATTGTTTGTTGCCCAATAGCCATGCTTTTTTGCATTAAGAGGGGTGTTTTTGAGCTTATTTTTTTACCAATTGGTGAATTATAAAAGGTGGATAGTTGATTAAGTTCCACTTCAGAAAGCTCAGATGCATACAGTTTGGCAAAGCGATCTTTCAGCGTATCCCAGGTGTAATATTTGCTCATAAACACTTTCATTACTTTTAAAAATGTTGGTCGTTGTGCTTCTGGAATTTGCGCACTTGATGCGCTGATCATATTATCTATAATTCCTTCAAATTGCGTGTTTATACCGGTTGCAATTAAATATTGCTCTGCTGCTTTTAAATGCGATGGCGTAAATGAATCGGTAGTTGTTTGTGCCTTTAGGCTGGTAGTTGATAAAAAGATAATGCCAACAAGGGCAAAAAAGGTAAGGTTAAGTTTCATTTATTATATTTTGATAAATATTTTCCTAATATACAGTATCCACATCACCAGCCATAAAATAATAACCGTAAATATGGCGCTTGCCAGGGAAGCATTTACCGGCGAAAAATAAGGGGCAAAAAAAGTATGATAAATTGATCCTCCGCCAATTTTTATCATCCCCATATAATGAGGAATGAAACCTGATAGCACATAGGCGGTAATGGCATTTGCTCCAAAAACCACAAAGAAATATGTAAATTTTTTATATCCCTGTACATCAATAAGCCAGTAGCTTAAGGCAAGTGCTATTGTTGCAAGCCCGCCGGTGTAAAGCACAAATGAGCTTGTCCACAAGGCTTTATTAATGGGGAAAAATAAGTCCCAGACCAATCCTGCTATAACGGCTAATACGCCATAGGTAAACATCCAGCTCACTTTAACCTGGTCATCACGGTCTTTACGTTTGAGCCAGGTGCCAACTCTTATACCAAACAGGCCGGTAGCCATTGCCGGCAAAGTACCCAGCAAGCCCTCCGGATCCCAGGTATGCGATTCGCGCCAGAGGTGGTTTGTGGTAAATACCAATCTGTCTATCCATGCCCCCATATTGGTTTCGGGCTCCAGGTTGGCATAACCTACACCCGGTACAGGGATAAAGGTCATGATGATAAAGTATCCAACTAATGCGCCGGCAAAAATCCAATCGCGTGTTTTTTGGGATGTTTTTAAATAGAGTACCGTACAGATAAAATAAACCAGCGCTATACGGGGGAGTACCCCCGGCAGGCGTAAATGCGCGAAGCCGCCATCGGGATGAAATATCAATTGAGTGATCCAGGGAATAGCAATCAATATTGCCGTACGACGAAGGGCCGTTAAAATTAACTTGCCATGGGGCAGAGCCGCCTTTTTGCTCTCCATAGCGTACACCACCGATACCCCAACCATGAACAGGAAAAACGGAAACACCAGGTCGGTAGGTGTGCAGCCATTCCATTTGGAGTGCTCTAATGGTGCATAGATATGGCCCCAGTCGCCGGGGTCGTTAACCAGGATCATGGCAGCTATGGTGAGGCCTCTAAAAACATCTAAAGAGAGAAGCCTTGCGGGCTTTTCGGTAGTAATGGTTGCACTCATAGTCTGCGATTGTTATTTTATAAATATAGCGATGAGTTTTTAAACCCATCGCTATGCGCTATTAATATTACATTGCTTCCCCGTTGCCCAGGGATCTTCCATTATGAATTGTTAAAGTAAATCGGCTGTGATGACACAGCCGATGGGGTAATAGAATGTTTTTAAAATATATATCGCTTAAACGCTTCCATGGCTTCGTACTCAGCAAGCCCTAAACGGTCATAACGTTTTGCGGTATCACGTGTTCTGTCTTCAGCCCTCACCCAAAACTCGCGAGCATCATCACCGGGGAATACCGGACGATCCTTTTGCGACTGGTGTTTGAAGATGGCGTTCCGCTTGCGGATCACCTCCTCGGGTGATAAAGGCACCGACATTTCAATCTCGTGGGTCTCAAACTCGTGCCATGCCCCGCGGTACATCCACAGCCAGCAATCCTTTACCCAGTCCTCGGTCACTTTCAGGCGGTTAAGGGCGGCCAGGATAATGTTAAAACATACCAGGTGCGTACCATTCGGATCGGCAAAATCACCGGCAGCAAAGATCTGCTGCGGTTTTATCTTTTGAAGCAGGTCGATGGTTAACTGGATATCCTCCTCGCCTACGGTGTTCTTTTTGGTTTTGCCCGTTTCATAAAAAGGCAGGGCCATAAAATGGATATGGTCATCGCTTAAACCCGCGTAACGGGCGCCCGAGATGGCCTCTGTTTTGCGGATAAAGCCTTTCACATCCCGGATCTCGCGGGTATCGATCTGGTTAGGCTGTTTCTGCGGGAAAAAGGCGCGCATCTCTTCGTATAAGGAGGTTAGATGACCATTATCCTCGCCAATGCTATGCGTAAAGTCGATGGCGAATTCCATATAACGCAATACATCATCATCCCAAACGGCGGTATTGCCCGAGGTCTGGTAAGCCACATGCACATCATGCCCCTGGTCCACCAGGCGGATAAACGTACCCCCCATAGAGATCACGTCATCATCGGGATGCGGGGAAAAGATCACCGAGCGTTTCTTGGCCGGCAAAGCCCTTTCCGGGCGCTGGGAATCATCCGCATCTGGTTTACCACCCGGCCAGCCGGTAATGGTATGCTGGATCTGGTTAAAAATATCAATGTTGATGTTGTAAACAGGTCCCTGCTCCACGGCAAGCTGTGCCATGCCATGGTTATTGTAATCCTCTTCGGTGAGTTTCAATACCGGTTTGCCGATGGTATCGGCCAGCCAGATCACCGCTTTTTTCCTCAGGACTTTATCATCCCAGGAACAATCTTTCACCAGCCACGGGGTATCAAAACGAGTGAGCTCGGAAGCGGCCGCCTCGTCCAGTACAAACTCCACATGATCAGAGAGCTGCAGGTAGGTAGCCGGTACTTCGCCCGAGATCTCGCCTTCCACGGCTTTTTTGATGATGGGGGCTTTTTTGGCGCTCCAGGCCATCAGGATAATCTCGCGGGCTTTAAAAATGGTGCCGATGCCCATGGTGATGGCTTTGGTAGGCACATTGGCCTTGCCGCCAAAATCACGGGAAGCATCATTCCGGGTCAGGTCATCCAGGGTAACCAGGCGGGTACCCGAGTTGGGGGCAGAGCCCGGCTCGTTAAAACCGATGTGACCG
Organism: Mucilaginibacter sp.; assembly: GCF_025362475.1. Classification (GTDB taxonomy): domain Bacteria; phylum Bacteroidota; class Bacteroidia; order Sphingobacteriales; family Sphingobacteriaceae; genus Mucilaginibacter. The sequence continues at coordinate 10,020 of NZ_JANYGH010000049.1, read as the reverse complement.
GTACGGCCAATCCCCAGGATCTGGAGGTCCAGGCCACCCAATTCCTCAATCTGGTGCTCATAAGCGAGGCAGAAAGCGGCCACGGCATCTTTATTCAGGGTACCATCGGGAATATGTACATTGGCGGGCTCAATATCCACATGGCTAAATAAATTCTCGTACATGAAAGTAACATAGCTTTGAGCGGCATTGGGCTTCATGGGATAGTATTCATCCAGGTTAAAGGTGATGACATTCTTGAATGATAAACCTTCCTGCTGGTGCAGGCGCACCAGTTCGGCATACACGCGCACGGGGGTAACCCCGGTAGCCAAACCCAGCACCGCTTTTTCGCCTTTGCTTTGCTTGTCGCGGATAAGCTTTGCTATCCTTGATGCTACCGCAATTGATGCTTCCTGCTGGGTGCCATAAACGGTTACCGGCAGCTTCTCGTACCGGGTTTCTTCCAATAAATTTAATCGAGCCATAATTTTTTAAAGAACCTTTGTTATATATATGTTGAATTAAAAAGATCACAATACAAAAAACCCCCGCCGAAGCGAGGATTCTATCAAACCAATTAACAAAACCGTTTTAACCTCACCGACATAAGGCTAAAATTAATTCCATTTAATAACAAGTTGTGCATTACTGGTACAAACATAATAAAACTAATTTTCAAATAAAAGAACTTTTTAAATTATTTTAATAAGTTATTTTAATGTTTCCAAAAGGTTAATTGCAAATAAAAAAAGAGCTCCTGATGGGCAGGAACTCTAATTTAACCAATTATAAAACATAAATATGAGAAGAGAAGATGCAGGGGATGGAATCGAACCATCCCGCTTTGCTGCCAAATCAGCGCCCTGCGTTATAGCTGTTAAATGAACCCCATTTGCAAACTATCTGCCACAAATATATAATTAATTCTATAATGTCTATGTATTTAGTAGAATAAATATAAATTTATTTTTATTGTATCAATCGCCGGTTACTCAAAAAATCATCATCTGCACTTATGGTACGTTCGTCGATACAAAACTACTCTCTGTCGATACACGTTTTATTAGCTACAATTTAAGCTGAAAACTTGCCGTTAAGCTGGTAATTAATTAAAAGTTTAACATTCAACCTGCTTAACGCTTGCCCAACTAAAAATTAATTTTTATGATCATACTACTTTGTGGACTATCCGGCGCCGGAAAAACAACCCTTGCTATAAAGGTTAAAGAATGGCTTGGCCGGGCCCAAATTTTAACAGAGGTAATTGATGCCGACGAATACAGACAGGAACTTTTTCCTGATCTGAAATATTCAAAAGACGATCGCTTTGAAAACATCAGGCGGCTGGGTTTTATAGCAAGTAAATTCAGCGTGCTAGGTATTGTTCCCATCATTAGCGCCATAACGCCTTATGAAGCTATGCGCCAGGGTTTGGTTAATGCTTATGACGATGTTAAAGTAGTGCATGTAGATTGCCCGATGAGCGTTTTAAAGCTTCGCGATACCAAAGGGCTATACCATAGGGCGCAACTGCCCCAGAACGATCCTCAGCGGGTTTGTAATTTAACAGGGGTAAATGATCCTTTCGAGGTGCCGCAGGCCCCCGACCTATATATCAATACCCATACTTATGGTATTGCCAGATGCACAGACAGACTCTTCGCCTTCATAGAATATCAACACTTTTTATCGCGCCAAAAATCCATATTTTTTGTTAAACAGCCCCCGGTTAAATCACAATTAAACTAACACTCATGCAACATCAAACATTAATAATAGCCGGTATGCACCGCTCCGGTACCTCGTTAATAACTAACTGGCTCAACCGCTGCGGCCTGGAAATAGGCGAACGCCTTTTGGGGAGCGGTACCGGCAATGTAGATGGGCATTTTGAGGATATAGAGTTTTTAAGGCTTCATAAAGATATATTAGACAACAACAGCCTCGATGTATCTGGCCTGGTTGATGCTAAAAAGATCGAACTTTCGGCATATCAGTTGGGCAAACTGGAAACTATTATTAAAATAAAACAACAACTGTATGAGCAATGGGGCTGGAAAGACCCGCGTACCTGCCTGTTCCTTGATACTTATAACAAACTACTGCCCGAGGCCAAATATCTGGTTATTATGCGCGATTATAACGCGGTGATCAATTCGTTGCTTAAACGGGATTTTGCTGTTATTGATAAAAAATACCTGGCCCGCAATTATTTTTCAAGGCAAGTGTGGGTATACCTGAGGCGTAAACGTAGGGTAGCAAAATTTTATGCAGAACATGCCGAAACCTATTTAAGGGTGTGGATAAATTATAATGAAGAAATATTAAGAACGCTTAAAAAACTGTCTGTTGATGATTACCTTGTGGTTAACTACGAGTTGTTACTGGAAAAGGATGAGCAGATCATTAATTTTTTGAAAGAAAAATGGCAGTTTAACTTGAGCTATTTTGATTTTAACCAGGTATATAAAGGCGATTTAATGAGCCGCGCAAATGATGTAGATCCCTTTATCAATACCAAAACTTTACTGATAAAGGCCCAATACCTGCAGCTGCGTTTAAATCATTTTGTAAAGCTGGGATAGGGGGTATTGATGTGCAGATGTGCAGATTTCAGATGTGCAGATTTTTGTCAGAACCGGAATTTATCGAATTAATGAATTGGCAAAATTTTTAAATTTAAAGAATTCTACAAATTCGATAAATTCCGGTTCTGACATTTATCTACCTAAAAAATCATTTGCACATCTGAAATCTGCATATCCGCACATCTTTTTTTATCTTTACCCATCCAAAAGTTTTTTAGCATATAATGAGTGAAGATCTGAATCAAAACGAGATACCAGCCGATAATAACGAAACATTACATAACGTTACCTCACTCGACGGTTTATACGAAAACTGGTTTCTTGATTATGCCTCCTACGTAATTCTTGATCGTGCGGTACCGCACATCAACGATGGTTTAAAGCCTGTACAACGCCGTATCCTGCATTCCCTAAAGGAAATGGACGATGGGCGTTTTAATAAGGCAGCCAACGTAATTGGTAATACCATGAAATACCACCCGCATGGTGATGCATCCATTGGGGATGCCATGGTACAGATAGGCCAGAAGAACCTGCTGATTGATTGCCAGGGAAACTGGGGCGACCCTGTAACCGGCGACTCGGCAGCGGCACCCCGTTATATCGAGGCCCGTTTATCCAAATTTGCTTTGGATGTTGTTTTTAATGCCGATACCACTGTTTGGCAGGCCAGCTATGATGGCCGTAACAAAGAGCCTATAACACTGCCTGTAAAATTCCCTTTACTACTGGCCCAGGGGGCCGAGGGTATTGCCGTAGGTTTGGCTACTAAAATATTACCGCATAACTTTATTGAGCTGATTGATGCATCAATAGCTGTATTAAAAGGCGAGCGACCTAATTTATTACCCGATTTCCCTACCGGGGGTATGGCCGATGCTTCTGCTTATAATGAGGGACAGCGCGGTGGTAAGGTAAGGGTAAGGGCTAAAATTATGGAGCGTGATAAAAAAACGCTGGCCATTACCGAAATACCTTTTACTACCACAACCGGAGGCTTGATTGATAGTGTGATATCGGCCAATGATAAGGGTAAGATCAAGATTAAAAAAATTGAAGATAATACGGCGCAAAATGTGGAGATCATTATCCACCTGGCGCCGGGCATCTCTCCGGATGTAACTATCGATGCGCTTTATGCCTTCACCGATTGCGAGGTTTCCATATCACCCAATACCTGCGTAATTCAGTCTGATAAGCCGCGCTTTATGAGCGTGAATGATATGCTTACCGAGAGTACATTTTTTACCAAAGAATTGCTTAAGCAGGAGCTGGATATCAGGCTTAAAGAATTGATGGAGAAGATATTTTTTAGTTCGTTACTTAAAATATTTATCCAGGAAGGGATGTATAAAAATCCCGAGTATGAAACCTCCGGTAATTTTGAAACGGTACTGGAAGTACTTAACCGTTTGTTTGAACCCTTCTTTCCGCTGTTTTACAGGGTAATTTTGCCCGAAGATTATAAGAAGCTGATTGATAAGCCGATGAGCAGCATCACCCGTTTTGATGTTAAAAAAGCGGATGAGCAGATGAAGACGCTTGAAAACGAAATTAAAGAAGTAAAACATCACCTTAAACACCTTACCGATTACACCATTGCCTGGTTTAATAAACTGAAGGAAAAGTATGGTAAGGATCGTCATCGTAAAACCGAATTGCGCACCTTTGATAAGGTAGAAGCTGCCCAGGTAGCATTGGCCAACATCAAATTGTACGTGAACAAGGTGGATGGCTTTGTTGGCTCGGGCCTTAAAAAGGATGAGCAGGTGGAGTATGTTGGCGATTGCTCTGATATTGATGAAATCATCGTTTTCCGATCAGACGGTAGGTGCGTGATCACCAAAGTACAGGATAAGGTTTTTGTGGGTAAGGATATTATCCACGTAGCCGTATTTAAAAAGAACGACGAGCGCACCGTTTATAACATGATCTACAAGGATGGCGAAAGCGGTATCGCCTATATCAAACGATTCTCGGTAGTGGGAGTAACCCGCGATAAGGAGTATGACCTTACCAAAGGCACCAAGGGAACCAAGGTGTTGTATTTTACAGCTAACTCCAACGGTGAGGCCGAAATTGTAAACGTGCAGCTTAAGCCACACTCTAAATTGAAGAAGCTTCAGTTTGATGAGGATTTCGCCATGATAGCCATTAAAGGCCGTGGATCGATGGGTAATATCATCACCAAGTACCCGGTTAAAAAGATAATGCTGAAAAGCAAGGGCGTATCTACCCTGGCCGGAAGAAAGATCTGGTATGACGACATCCTGAAAAGACTGAATGCCGATAGCCGTGGTAAATACCTGGGCGAATTTGATGGCGACGACCGTATCCTGAACGTACTGAGTAACGGTGTTTATGAACTCACCAATTTCGACCTGAATAATCATTTTGATGATAAAATGATCCTGATTGAAAAGTATGATCCTAAAAAGGTTTATTCGGTTATCCACCTGGATGGAAAATCGAAAAACTATATGGTAAAGCGTTTCATTTTCGAGAATATCGCTATCGGTAAACAGATCAGCATCATCAGTGATGAACCAGGATCAAAACTGGTATATATTGCTAAAGCAAACCAGCTGGTTCAAATAGTGCAGCTGAGAGGCAAAGAACAAACTCCCGAAACAATTGAAGTAAATCTTGCCGATTTAATAGATGTAAAAGGCATGAAGGCTATGGGTAATCGCCTGTCGCAATTACCTATAAAATCTGTTGAGCTTATTGTTACCGAGGATGTTGTTGAGGAGCCTGAGGAAGAAGTAACGGAGGCAGAATCAGACGAAGCTGTGGATACTGAGGAGGAAACAACAACTGCAGCTGATGAAATTGAACCTGCCGATTCGCAGGAAGCTGAATCAGTGAAACCCAAAGATGAACCGGTAGAACCGCCCGCTAAGCCGGCGCAATCCCCACCAAAGAAAGTGGATTTCGAGATCACCAATCCCGACGATATTGATATTGACGATAAAGGTCAGATAGGGTTATTTTAATATTCAAAGCCACCAGGAACGCTAAGCCCTGGTGGCTTTTTGCTTATACATCAATCAATAAAAATGAAACGAATTATTATTGCCTGCCTTATGCTGATGGCAGCTTTTACATCATTAAACGCCCAAACAGCTAAACATACCTTTGCCCTGGGCGACACTGCCTTTATGCTGGATGGAAAACCCCTGCAGCTTATTTCGGGCGAGATGCATTGCTACCGTGTGCCCCGCGAATACTGGCGCTCACGCATGAAGATGGCTAAAGCGATGGGCTTAAATACCATTGGCACCTACGTTTTTTGGAACGCGCATGAGCCTGTACAGGGTACCTATGATTTTACGGGTAATAATGATATAGCCGAGTTTGTTAAAATAGCTAAAGAAGAAGGCCTTTGGGTAGTGATGCGCCCAAGCCCGTACGCCTGCGCCGAGTGGGAATTTGGCGGCTACCCCTGGTGGTTGCTCAAGGATAAGGATTTGAAGGTGCGCGGTAAGGACCCTAAGTTTTTGCAGGCCTACAAAAACTATGTGATGCAGGTAGGTAAGCAGCTTAGTCCGTACCTGGTAACCAATGGCGGTAATATTTTAATGGTGCAGATAGAGAACGAATATGGTTCATACAGCAACGATAAAGAATACCTGGATATTAACCGCAAAATATTCCGCGAGGCGGGGTTTGATGGTGTATTGTTTACCTGCGATGGTCCTTCGCAATTGCCTGCCGGTTATTTGCCAGGTTACTTACCTGCGGTAAATGGGCTGGATAACCCTAAAGAGGTAAAAGCGCTCATTAATAAATACCATGATGGTAAAGGCCCATATTACATTGCCGAGTGGTACCCGGGTTGGTTTGATAGTTGGGGCACGCCGCATGCTACCACAAAGGCCGACGAGGATGCTAAAAAGCTGGATGAAGTTTTGGCTGCAGGAATCTCTATCAACATGTACATGTTTCATGGCGGCACTACAAGGGCTTTTATGAATGGGGCAAACATGAGCAAAAAGGATCCATACTCGCCGCAAACATCAAGCTATGATTATGACGCACCACTGGATGAATCAGGTAACCCTACGGCAAAGTTCTTCAAGTTTAGGGAGGTGATACAAAAGCATTTACCCGCAGGTGTAACATTGCCACCTGTGCCTGCGAGTAGTAAAACTATCGCTATCCCAAACATAGCCCTATGGGATAGAACGCCGTTATTCGCCAATTTAGGTAAGCCTGTGATAAACGAAAAGCCACTTTGTTTTGAGGATTTAAACCAAGGTTATGGTTTTGTTTTATACCGAACGACGCTTAAAAGTGCTGCGGAAGGTTTGCTAAAGGTTAAAGAAATGCGCGATTATGCAATTGTTTATTTAAACAACAAACGTATTGGGGTTTTAGACAGGCATCTTCGTTTAGATTCATTACAACTAAATGCTGCTAAGAAAGGTGATGTGCTTGATATACTGGTTGAAAACAATGGCCGCATCAATTACGGCCCTTACTTAACTGATAACCGCCAGGGAATAACAGAAAAGGTAACGCTGAACGGTGAGGAATTGTTAGGTTGGAAAATGTATAAGTTTCCGTTTGAGTCAACTGCCGGGTTTAAATACGCTACCAATAAAGATATTTATGAACTGGAACCTGCTTTATATAAGGGCAGGTTCATGCTAACCAAAACCGGTGATACCTATTTAGACCTGAGCAAATTTGGCAAAGGCTTCGTATTTTTAAACGGGCGTAATATTGGTAAATACTGGAATGTTGGTCCGCAGCAAACCTTGTACATACCAGCCGGCTGGTTAAAAAAAGGATTGAATGAGATAGTGGTTTTTGATGAATTGAAAAACGGCCATACCCAAATTGCCGCGCTAGATCATCCTATATTAAACCAGGTTGTAAAAGATTGATTTTTGAAATAATAAAATACCATCAAAAGCAGTATTTTATTATTTTTGGATTACATATATAATCCTATATCTTTTTACAATATGAATATGCTTTTCGGCGGCGGCGGTTTGTATTATATTCCACTTATTTTGGAGGCTATTTGCGCTATCCATTGCCTGCGCAGGGGTACACAGCAAAAGTGGCTGTGGATCATCATATTTTTGCCGGTTATTGGCAGCCTTATTTATATTTATTCCGAAATATTAACCAATCGCTCTGCTTTGCGGGTACCGAAGCTTAATGTAGGCGCTGTACTCAATCCGGGAGCTAAACTCAAAAAGCTGGAAGACGACCTTCGCTTTACAGATACCTTTGCCAACAAAGTAAAACTGGCTGATGCCTACCTTGAGTCTGGTTTTACCGATAAAGCTGTCGACCTGTATGAAACGAGCCTTACAGGGGCATTTGCCGAGAACGAACACGTAATGACCCAGCTTATTGTGGCTTACTCCAACCAGGGCAGATATGAAGAGGTTATCCCTATTGCCAAAAAACTGTATAAGCTGCCCCAGTTCCCCCGTTCAAAAGCGCATATAGGTTATGCTATAGCTTTGGAAAATACCGGGCAGGTTGATTTAGCCGAGGCTGAGTTTAAAGCCATGAAGGGGCGCTATTCGTACTTTGGGCCACGTTATGAGTATGGTATGTTTTTGGTGAGGCAAGGCCGCGATGATGATGCTCACCAGGTTTTTACCGATATCCTGAACGAAGTACCGCAGCTTAGCGCCATGGAACGTAAAGCAAGCAAGGTTTGGTTTGCCAAAACCAAAGATGAGGTAAAGAAATTATCGGCACAGAAAACAGTTTAGAGAGATTTCTTTTATGCCCCATGTCATGCTGAGTGGTAAAATCTGGTGGCCTCTGAAGGGGAAGTGACAGAACAAAAATGCCTGTCATCCTGAGCCTGTCGAAGGATAGCGGGTAAAGGCCTCTCCGCGCGAGTCTTCGACAGGCTCAGACTGACAGGTCCACACGCCTCAAAATCCAATACGTCATGCTGAACTTGTTTCAGCACCCCACATGCTAAGTGTACTTCATGCCGTCCACCCGTCCTGTGGGATCCTGAAACAAGTTCAGGACGACTTCAGTTTTATAACTTGTCATACAAGGCGGGAAGCAATCGTAGAATGTCAGACTTACGAAGTTTTTAAAACTTCGTAAGTCTCTAAGGACTCGTTGTTATAGGGTGTCCGTCCGTCCGTAGGTGTCCGTTACCTGTCCGCCCGTTACAGGCTTATAAAAAATGGCGCTTCAAACACATGGCCTGCATGTAACTTTTGGATCAATTCTTTTTTGCTGATATCTTTTTGTTCACCTTGTGTATCGGCACAGCCCAGCCATGGTTCAATGCACACAAAATCGGCGCCGGGTTTGGCCCAGATGCCCAGGTAAGCAAAATGCGGGAACTCAACCGATAGGGTTTGATCGTGTTTGTTGCTTTTAATGGTTACCATTCTTGACGATAGCTTTTTTAGTACCAGTGCGTCGGCATCAAAAAGGTGACGGGTTAAATGCAGTTTATTGCCCGGAGTAGGCACGGGGTGACTTTCGCCGGTGAAAAAACCATCGCCCGATAAAAGCTCCGTTTCCAGGTGTTCGTCCGTTTCAAACTCTATGTAGTAATCCTCATAATTTTCGCCCTTGTTAAAGGGGATATTAAAGGCCGGATGCGCGCCTACCGAAAAATAGATGGTTTTTTTATCAAGGTTGATCACCTTGTAGGTAATCCTGAGGGAGTTATCAATAAGGGTGTATAATACCTGGTAGTCGAACTTGTAGGGGTAAACCTGCAATGTTTTATCGCAGTAAGGCAGCGAAAAACTGGCCGAAACATCATCTGCATTCAGTAAAACAAATTCCGACTGCCGTGCAAAGCCGTGCCTGCTCATGGGATATTTTTGCCCATCAACCACCAGCTCGTTATCAATTAAACCACCCACAACCGGGAATAAATTTGGCGCATGCCATGGCCAGATGGATTCATCGGCCTGCCACATATGTTCAGTTCCGGTTGCCTTGTCAATTAATGAGCTTAGCTGTGCGCCTTTAGCATCAATTTGGGCTATCAGGTATTCATTTTCAATGGTAGTCATAGAAATTATGGTTATGCTGAACCGAATTTATGGAATTATGTGAATTTCACGAATTTTTATCTCAAAAGCACATATTCCCTAAGTTAAAGCGGCTGTCTAAAAATGATTTATTAAATGTTTTTAGACCTCTAATGAAGCACATCCCCACGCGTCATTGCTAGGAACGAAGATAACCGACCGTAGGGAGCTCATTAATACCTATAAAAATCAAATCAAAAACATTAATAATCCCCGCCTTACAGAGTAGCTATGCAAATCGGATCTGCAGAGTTCGGGATTGCTTCGTACCTCGCAATTGTAAGGGTTTAGTAATTCGGTAACAGAATTAGGTATTTTTATTTGTTGTTTAGGGTGACCATATCGATAGGTTTTTTACCATTGATGCCCTGATGTGGCCGTTCCCAGTTATAATAAACAAGATATTT
>NZ_JANYGH010000029.1 GCF_025362475.1 Mucilaginibacter sp. | reverse complement strand
AAATTCGCGCCTAAGTTGAAACTGATGGTGCATACCGGGGCTTTCCGCAATAAAAAGGCAGAGGTATTTGGTAAGTATGATGTGGTAATAACTACATACGGCATTACGCGGATTGATATTGATGTGTTGAGCAGCTTCTTTTTTGACTATGTGATATTGGATGAAAGCCAGAATATCAAGAACCCATCATCTAAATCATTCCAGGCGGTAAAACAACTCAAATCGCGCTTTAAACTGATCCTGAGCGGCACCCCGGTAGAAAACTCGGTGAATGACCTTTGGACCCAGATGTCGTTCATTAACCCCGGCTTGCTGGGCAGTCAGCAGTTTTTTCAAAATGAGTTTGTTTCGCCTATCGAGAAGAAAAAGGACGAAGACAAGGCTCGCAAACTGCAGGCCCTGATAAAGCCTTTTGTTTTACGCCGAACCAAAGAACAGGTAGCTACAGAGCTCCCTCCAAAAACCGAGAACCTTTTCTACTCGCAGATGAGCGAAGAACAGTCATCGGTATATGAAAAAGTAAAATCAGAGTATCGCAACGAACTGCTTAAAAGCCTGGAAGACGGCACCTTTGCCAAAAGCCAGATACAGGTATTACAGGGATTAACCAAGCTAAGGCAGATAGCTAATCACCCCATTATGATTGATAAGGATTATGAGGGCGATAGCGGTAAGTTTGAAGACGTGGTGCATACCCTTGCCAACGTACTGGATGGCGGGCATAAAGTGCTCATATTCTCTCAATTTGTAAAACAGCTTACTATTTACCGCGAGCATTTTGATAAAGAAGGTGTGCCATACGTTTATTTAGATGGCAGCACCCAAAACCGCGGTGACGTGGTAAAGCAATTCCAGGAAGATAAAAAGACAAGGGTGTTCCTGATTTCGATAAAAGCCGGAGGAGTGGGTCTTAACCTTACCGAGGCCGACTATGTTTTCATACTTGACCCATGGTGGAACCCAGCTGTAGAACAACAGGCTATTGACCGTACTCACCGTATTGGCCAAACCAAAAACGTGTTTATCTATAAATTCATCACTAAAGATTCTGTTGAGGAGAAGATACTTGCCCTGCAACAGCGCAAACTAAGCCTCAGCCGCGCTTTAATCACTACAGAGGAGAGCTTTATCAAGTCGCTTTCTGCGGATGATATTAAGGAGATATTGGGGTAGGCTTTCGGATGTGCAGATGATGTAAACTGATCATTGTCCCAAAAAAATTGTCATCCTGAGGCACGAAGGATCTATTCTACAACATGCAAATCCGATATGCATAGTTCGCTAACAGATCCTTCGCTATCGCTCAGGATGACAAAAAGTGGGGCTACCTACTTCAACTTACCCAACGCTTCTTTAATTCTTGGTATCATTTGCTGAATTTCTTCCAGCGTGCTTGCACCTACCGAAGCACGGAACCAATTAACGGAATCATCAGTGCCGAAAGCAGAAAACGGCACTAAGGCCACTTTAGCTTCTTTTATCAAATAAAAGTTAATATCAGCAGAGTTGTTCAATACCGTTCCATCAGGTGTGGTTTTACCTGTGTAATCAATTTTAAGGGTCAGATAGATTGCGCCCATCGGGGTAATAGAATCTACCTGGAAACCTTCGGCTTTAAGTGCCTGGAAGCCCTCGTGCAAAGTGGTCAGGCTGGCCTGGATCTTTCCTTTAAGGTCTTCCAAATAAGCATCAACGGCCGGTTTGTCCATTATAAAATGCGCCATGGCAACCTGCTCGGCCTTTGGCGACCATGCACCCATGTGGCCTACAATGGCTTTCATATTATCGATGATGTTTGCCGGACCAAAGCCCCAGCCCACACGTACACCTGTTGAGGCAAAACATTTGGATGCGCCATCAATAAATACGGTATAGTCTTTAAGTTCCGGGCGCAGAGTAACAGGATCATAATGTTTAAAATCGCCAAACGTTAACTGCGAATAGATTTGATCATACAACAGATACAATGGCTTTTCGCCGGCAGCACGTGTTTTGTTTTCGGCAATTACCAGGTCGCAAATTTCTTCCAGGTCCTTTTTATTGAACATGGTGCCTGTTGGGTTCAGGGGCGAGCAAAGTGCCAGTAATGTTGCTCCTTTTAAATGCGGACGAATCTCATCCGCAGTGGGCATAAAGTTATTTTCGGGCTTAGTTTCTACAATGATCGCTTCGGCGCCGGTAAGGTCGCTATAGTGATTATTGTTCCATGAAGGTGCAGGGAAAACCACTTTATCGCCCGGATCAACCAATGCTAAAAATGTAGAATAAATAAGTGGCCGCGAACCGCCAGAGATCAGTATCTCGTTTGCTTTATAATGAAGCCCCATTCTGCTGCTCAAAAACACCGAAACACTTTCGCGCAAATTTAACATCCCATCAGCCGGCGGGTAGTTGGTTTGGTTTTGATTATAAGCATCTACAATACCTGCTTTTAAATCGGCAGGGATAGGGTAAATATTGGAGTCGAAATCACCAATGGTTAAGTTAGCGATATTTTGTCCTTGACGTTTTAATTCATTTATCTCGCCCGCAATCTTGATGATCTCGGATCCGCGTAAATTTTGAGCTAATACAGAAACACTCATGTTGTTGATTTTATGAGCGGCAAATATAGGGATTTTTGGAGCAAGGATTTTTGGAGCAAAGAGCAAGGATTTTTTTTGGATTAAGGATTTGGGGATTAAGGAACAAGTATCTTTTGAACCAAAGTTTTTTTGGAGCACGGACAAAAAAGTTAGTAAATAGAAAAAGCAACCGTTTAGATTGCTTTTTCTATTTATAATTTATACAAGGTCTTTTCTCCGAAAATCTCTGTTCCTTGCTCCAAAAATCTCTGATCCTTATATCAAAAATCCTTGTTCCTTGCTCCAAAAATCCTTAATCCCTTACAAATATGCTTTCCTTAACCTGATGATATGCATCCAGTGCATCAGTTTCATTACAGGGTAAACAGGGTCAATTTCGAACCATTTGGCTCCAAAATTTGCATTATTGGGGCGCTTGTGGTGATTGTTCTGAAACAATTCGCCAAGCATAAAGAAATCAAACGGGGTTGTATTTTTTGATTTATCGCCATTATCAAAATTAGCGTAACCGTATTTATGACCACACCAGTTAACAATTGCGCCATGAATAGGGCCCATCATAAAATGGATAGGAATTAACAGGTACATCCACCATTGGGTAGCAAATGCTACGTAAAAAGCGATATATAATGCGCCAAATGTAAGGCGTGATGCGATAGACGATCCAACGTAATCCAAAAAGCGCCATTCCGGGTAATTACCTTTAAAACGTTCTTCGGGTTCTTTTAACCTTTTAACGTGATCGCGGTAACTTAATACAGTATGCCACATCAACTGAAAAACATCCTTAAAAAAGTGTGGTGAATGCGGATCCTTTTCGGTATCGCTATAAGCATGATGCTCACGGTGCATTATAGCATAGGCACGAGGATTTAAGAAAGAAGACCCCTGGCAAATGAATGTCAGCAGATAAAATGTTCCCTCAAAAAACTTGTTTGTTGTGAACATTTTGTGTGAAGCGTACCTGTGTAAGAAGAACGTTTGAAAAAATAGCGACAAGAACCAGTGCGCTATGAAGAATATTATTATTACCACTGAATTAGAATAATTAGAATGAACTGTTATTTATAATCTTTCCAAAGGTACGATTAAAACCGATAAAAAGTTTTTGTGCGAAATTTTTGACGTGAATTTTTTATGAAGAAAGGCTATATTCCCCTTAAATAGCAGCCTTTCTTACTAAGAAATATTTTTTTTATTGTTATTATAAATTAAATTCCCGGGCAAGTAATCGATAGGATTCCAGTCTGTCCTCAAAGTTTTCGGTGATCGTAACGGCCATAATTTCATCAACATTGTAATCATCTGCCAGCCAGCCCAGCTTTAATTTAATTTCGGATGGTGTACCTGTAATAACCCGGTAGCGGTTATGACGGATACGTTCCTGGTCCTGTGCAGTATAAACTTCGTTTTTAATGTCATCATAAGCTATGGGAATAATTGGTCCGCCTTTTTCAAACTGCAGGAAACGATGATCCATAACCGCCCGGTGTTGCTTAATCTTCTCCTCATCTTCAGAGCAAAAAACAAAAATTGCTACGTTAACCTCAGCCTGTGCCAGGTCATCAGATGGCTGGAAACGCTCGCGGTACAATTTAACGTTTTGCGGCCCGCCATTAGGGTTTATGAAATGGGCGAAGGAAAAGCCCATGCCAAAATGCGCGGCAAATAAACCGCTTTGCCCGCTTGAGCTTAGCAACCATTGAGCAGGCACCGTTTTTACCTGTGGTATAGCCCTTATTTTAGCCTGAATGGTACCCGGCTCATAAGTATCATGAAAATAGTTATTTAAATCGGCCAGCTGCTCCACAAAATCCTGCTCCTTAAACTGGTTGGAAGGATTTAGTACCGATGCCGTAATACGGTCGGTGCCGGGTGCGCGGCCCATGCCCAGGTCAATACGACCGGGAAACAATGCTTCCAGCATCCTGAAATTTTCGGCCACCTTTAAGGTACTGTGGTTAGGCATCATGATACCGCCCGAACCGATACGCATTCGGTGGGTTTGCCCCGCCAGGTGGGCTATCAATACTTCGGGGGTTGAGCCGGCCAAACTACCGGTGTTATGATGTTCAGATACCCAATAACGGGTATATCCTAATTCATCAGCAAGCTTTGCCAGTTGTATAGTTTCTTTTACTGCGAGCTCGGCAGTAGCGCCTTTTCTAATAGGCGACTGATCAAGCACACTTAAGCGAATTTTCTTTATGTCCATATTATATATGAACACAAAAATAAGCATAGGTTTGCCTGTGGATATTACAATGGGGTTTTATGGCTTTGGAATTACTTTTAAACAGGCACAAATAACCATCCGGACACCAGTGAATTTTGCTTAAACGTGTTTAAAAATGGATGTAGATTTTCCACATTATTAAAAATCAAATTGCAAATTGGAGCTTACGCGTCAACCGTATCCGTAAAATGTCATTTTTATCCATCTCAGATACCAAAAGAAGGGATTATGCAGTTAAAAATTCGGTATTTTTATAGTTGAAAAGCCCCATTCATCAGCTCAAAAAATTAAAAAAACTATAAAACTTTTTTAATTAAATTTTTATCTTCCTTGGTATGCAAACAATTACAGAAATTACAACTTTTAGGGGTATAACCTTTTAATTTATTGTTCCGTATAAAGAATATCGATTTAAGCGAATTATGACAATTAACACAAAATCCGTTAGCGTATTATTGGTTGATGACGATGAGATCAATAATTTCATCTCCATTAAACTAATAAAGAAGGCTTTATTAAATACAGAGATCATGGCCTGCTTAAACGGTAAATTTGCTATTGAGCAATTAGCTGAGATCCAGAACCAGGACCCCAATAAATTGCCCGATTATATACTTTTGGATATTAATATGCCTATTATGAACGGATGGGAATTTTTGGACGAATACAAACGCTTAAACCTCGATCCGCTGGGCAAAAGCAAAATTTTTATCATATCATCATCTGTATTTAGTAACGACATTAATAAAGCGCGCTCGTACCCACTAGTAAAAGACTTTATCAGCAAACCGCTTAACGTAGAAAAAATTAAAGAACTTTTTGATGTGCAGCCACAGGTTTAAGCGGGCGTAACTTTAAAATGCTCGCCACCATCATCACTGCTTACATTACCAATTGCAAATGATTTGGAATGATAAAACAGGCAGGTCCAACCTTCTTCTGATGCTAATTTCCCATACTCTTCACGTAATTGCATCGCCTTACGCCCATCCATATCATATTTAGCTATAAATTTTCTTATCAGTTGCTCTGGTTCCGGTAGTTCATCGCCACCAAAAAGCACTTTTGTACCTTCTATATCTATCCAGAAAACCTGGTGAAAAGGGCAGTGCCCGCCGGATAGTTCATATCTTATACCGGGTATCAAATCGCCGCTACCTTCAACAAGGGTAATGTTAGCATCCTGCAGGGCCTTAAATATCTCTTTATGGTATGATGATGATTTGCCGGTTATCCCAAACTCCCATTCTCCTTTTTGTATGATATGCCTGGCCTGCGGAAAGCTGGGCACCAGTTTGCCATTACGCTCAACCACCAGGCCGCCAGAGTGGTCATAATGCAGGTGCGACATGAGCACCAAAGTAACATCGTCCGGATCAAAACCCGCGTTGCGGATATTTTGATGCAGAATCAGTTCATCGCGGGTATCTTTAAAGCCAAGACCCGTATCTAACACGATAAGATCGCGGCTGGTTTTGATCAGGAAAGGGTTTACATGGATAAACAATGAACCCGGTCGGTCTCTGAAATTGTCAGTCTCGGGGTTAAATGGAATAAATTTTTTAGTTGAATCAACTGAATATGAGCCCTCTCCTAACGCGAAAATTTCCATAGATGCAATGTGTCAGATTTTGAATGTAACTTTGTCTGTTTAAAAAGTCAATAATTATATTTACTGTTTTAAAAGCTACAAAGATATGAATAAACGTTGGGCGGTAAGGGAAAATGCTGATGAAGGATTGGTAAGCAAATTAGCCGCCGAACTTAATATTGATACCGTTTTAAGTACTCTCCTGGTTAACAGGGGTATAAGTGATTTTGAAGAGGCCCGATACTTTTTCAGACCCGATCAGCGGCACCTGCATGATCCATTCCTGATGAAGGATATGGAGAAGGCCATTGAACGCATAGAGCTTGGTATGGCTGCCGGCGAAAAGATATTGATATACGGTGATTATGACGTTGATGGTACAACCGCGGTAGCCACCGTTTACGGCTTTTTTAGCAAACGCTATACAAACCTGGAGTATTATATTCCCGATAGGTATAAAGAGGGTTATGGCATATCAACCCAGGGAATTGATTATGCGGCCCAAAATGGCTTCAGCCTAATTATCGCGCTGGATTGCGGAATAAAATCGGTGGATAAAATTGATTATGCCAATACTTTGGGTGTTGATTTTATTATTTGCGATCACCACTTACCCGGTGCCGAACTGCCTGCCGCGGCAGCCGTACTTGATCCCAAACGTGCAGATTGCGAATACCCCTACAAAGAATTATCCGGCTGTGGCATCGGCTTTAAATTAATACAGGCTTACGCCGAAAAAAATGATATTCCCTTTGAGGAAGTAAGCATATACCTTGATCTTGCCTGTATCAGCATATCCTGCGATATTGTACACATCACCGGCGAAAACCGGGTACTGGCACATTTTGGCCTGCAAAAGATAAATACCAATCCCTGCATCGGCGTAAAAACATTAATAGAAATAGCCGGCAGAACCCCGGGTAATTTAACCATATCTGATGTGGTGTTCCTGATTGGGCCCCGTATTAACGCAACCGGCCGTATTGATGATGCCAAACATGCCGTGGAACTGCT
This sequence comes from Mucilaginibacter sp., assembly GCF_025362475.1. Taxonomy (GTDB): domain Bacteria; phylum Bacteroidota; class Bacteroidia; order Sphingobacteriales; family Sphingobacteriaceae; genus Mucilaginibacter. The sequence continues at coordinate 141,929 of NZ_JANYGH010000029.1, read as the reverse complement.
GATAGCCTGCGATGAAAAGGTAGCCAAGGCAAAAGGCCTCATGATCAATACCCGCAATACCGAACGCAAGGGCCATGATCTTAATATCACCGATGAAGCCCTGGGGATGATTGATAATGACGAGATCCTGATTGGCAAAAAATCAACCGTGGTTTTTAATAAAGACTGGCATAAAGGCGTTATCGGCATTGTGGCATCACGCCTTACCGAAAAATATTACAGGCCAACCATCGTGCTCACTCAATCAAACGGTCATGTGGCGGGTTCGGCACGCTCTGTGCTCGGCTACGATCTTTATGAGGCTCTTTGCGAGTGCAAAGATCTGCTTATCCAGTTTGGTGGCCACAAGTATGCCGCGGGCCTCACCATGCATCCAGAGAACGTTGAAGCGTTTAAAAACCGGTTTGAAGAAGTGGTAAGCGCCACCATATTACCAGAACAATTAATTCAACAGATACAAATTGACGCCGAATTACGTTTAAGCCACATAGAACCTAAATTTTTTAGAATACTGAACCAGTTTGCCCCCTTCGGCCCCGAGAATATGGCGCCCATTTTCATTAGTAAAAATGTGTATGTTAGCGGTAACGCGGGTTTGGTAGGTTCGGCGCATATAAAAATGGCTGTAATGCAGGAAGGCTCACCAGCTTTTGATTGCATTGCCTTTAACCATGGCGAATATCTGCCGCAATTGAAAAGCGGTGTTCCGTTTGATATTTGCTACAGCATTGAAGAAAACGTTTGGCGGGAAAGAAGGACTATACAGTTAAATATAAAAGGAATAAGGATAGGAGCGTAAGCTACACATACCTGTCATTACGAGGTACGAAGCAATCCCCGATTTGCAGGTCAGCCCTGTACGGTTAGAAATCGCTTCGTACCTCGCAATGACGGTCGGAAAAATAAAATAATGATACTAAGAGCAGAAAATTTAGTAAAAAAATACAAACAGCGCACCGTTGTTAACGATGTATCGTTCGAGGTAGCACAGGGCGAGATAGTTGGTTTGCTTGGGCCGAACGGAGCCGGGAAAACCACCTCATTTTATATGATCGTAGGATTGATAAAGCCTAATGAGGGTACTATTTTTCTGGATGATAAAAATATTACCGGTGATGCCATGTATCGCCGGGCTCAAAAAGGTATCGGTTACCTGGCGCAGGAAGCATCAGTTTTCCGCAAGCTTTCTGTAGAAGATAACATTAAAGCGGTACTGGAAATGGGCACTATGCCTAAAGACAGGCAACGCGATAAACTGGAAGAACTGATAGACGAGTTTAGCTTACATAAAGTGCGCAAAAACCGTGGCGACCTGCTATCGGGAGGTGAACGCCGCCGTACCGAAATTGCCCGCGCCCTTGCCGCCGAACCTAATTTTATTTTACTGGATGAACCTTTTGCCGGGGTTGACCCTATCGCGGTAGAAGAGATCCAGGCGATGGTAGCAAAACTGAGGCACCGCAACATCGGCATCCTGATTACCGATCACAATGTACAGGAAACCCTATCCATTACAGATCGTGCGTACCTGCTTTTTGAAGGCAAGATACTGGAATCGGGCGTGCCCGAGGTATTGGCCGAAAATGAAATGGTACGTAAGGTGTACCTGGGTGCAAACTTTGTTTTGAAAAGAAAAGTATTCCCTCAATAAGCTTATATGACAATTTTCAACTCTGTATTTACATGGTTTATGAAGAAGCGTATCCACCAGATAGAGCTTTTTATGAAATACCCTAATGAAGTACAGGAAGAATGGTTTGAGCAGCTCATATCTATGGCCGAAAGCACCGAATGGGGCCGCAAGTATCAGTATAAAAGTATTGAAAACCTCAACCAGTTTAAAGAGCGGGTACCTATCCAAACTTATGATACGCTTAAACCCTACATCGAGCGGATGCTCAAGGGCGAAAAAAACGTGCTGTGGCCGTCAGAGATCCGCTGGTTTGCAAAATCATCGGGCACTACCAGTGATAGGAGCAAATTTATACCTGTAAGCGAGGAGGCCTTAGAAGAATGTCACTTTAAAGGCGGTAAGGATTTGCTTACCATCTATTTTAATAATCAACCCAATGCCCGTATGTTCACTGGTAAAATACTCACCTTAGGTGGTAGTCACCAGGTGAGCCAGCTAAGTGCCGATACTTCTTTCGGCGATCTATCCGCGGTGATCATGAAAAATCTGCCCCTTTGGGCCGAATTTCACCGCACGCCCGATATGGATATCGCGTTACTTGAAAATTTTGAAGAGAAAATTGAAAAGATGGCTTATGCCACCAAAGATGTGAATGTAACCAGCATCAGCGGTGTACCTACCTGGAACCTGGTATTGTTTAAACGCGTACTGGAGATCACCGGCAAAAAAAACCTGCTGGAAGTTTGGCCCAACCTGGAAATGTATTTTCACGGCGCCGTTAATTTCACCCCTTATCGCGAGCAGTTTAAAAAACTGATTCCCAGCGATGACATGTATTATCTGGAAAATTACAATGCATCCGAAGGCTTCTTCGGCATCCAGGATACCAAAGAGCCCGGAGATATGCTCCTGATGCTTGACTATGGTATTTTTTACGAATTTTTACCCTTAGAGAACCTGCATCACGAAAACCCCGAAACGCTTACGCTTGATGAAGTAGAGCTGGACAAGAACTATGCCCTCATCATCAGCACCAACGCGGGCCTTTGGCGGTATATGATTGGCGATACCATCAAATTTTCATCACTGGCACCTTTCCGGATCCGGGTTACCGGCCGAACCAAACATTACATTAACGCCTTTGGCGAAGAAGTGATCATTGACAATGCTGAACAGGCGCTTGAAGAAGCCTGCCACCAAACCGGCGCTATCATTCGTGAATACACCGCTGCCCCGGTATACTTTAACGGTAACGACTGTGGCGCTCATGAATGGATCATAGAGTTTGAAAAGAAACCCGCCGAATTTGAACGCTTTGTTGACCTGCTGGATGAAACCCTGCGCCGCATCAATTCCGACTATGATGCCAAGCGTTTTAAAGACCTTGCCCTGCGCCGGCCTATAGTACGCGTTGCACCCCAGGGCACCTTTTTTAACTGGATGAAGGAAAAAGGAAAACTGGGCGGTCAGCACAAAGTACCGCGATTAGCAAACGACCGCGAGTATGTGGATGCTATTTTGAAGATAATGGAACCGGTAGGACTATAGACGCGATACCTTCAATTCTTATAACTTTAAAGTCAGCTGATCTCCGGGGCCGATTTCTTTTTCTTCTTTATGCTTGGGTACAATATCACCAAAATTGGATAGCGAAATGCCTAACAGCCTGATGCGGGTATCATCCGGGTTAGTAGCAGCCATCAACTGTTTAGCCGTTTGGCTAATAGTTTCCAAATCGTTAAACGCGGTAGTAAATGATTGATTGCGGGTGATCTGCCTAAAATCGCTGTATTTTACTTTGAGGGTTAGCGTCCGGCCTTTCAGCTCATACTTTAGCAAACGGTTATGAACAGTAAGGGCTATCTTATCCAGTTCGGCCTCCATTTCGGGCAGGGTGGTAAGGTCATAGGCAAAGGTATCCTCGGCACCTAATGATTTGGTTTCGCGGTGGGGCTGTACTTCCCTGTTATCAATACCGCGTACTATCTGGTAGTAAAACCTGCCGGGCTTGCCAAAGTGTTTGGTCATTTCCTCCTCGCTCAGCCTTTTTAGGTCGGCGCCGGTGTGCAGGCCCATTTGTTTCATTTTCTGGGCAGTTACCTTGCCTACGCCAAAAAACTTTTCAACCCCTAAAGCCTCCATAAAAGCTTCAATATTTGATGGCCCTATAAACTTCAGGCCGTCGGGTTTATTGATATCGGATGCTATTTTGGCTACAAATTTATTGATAGATACACCCGCCGAGGCTGTTAGGTTTAACTCGTCTTTAATGGCCTGTTTTATCTGTTTGGCAATATCAATTGCCGAGCCGATGTTGAGTTTATCGTTGGTAACATCAAGATAAGCCTCATCTAAAGAGAGCGGCTCTATCAGGTCCGTATACCTGCTAAAAATCTCCCTGATCCGTTCCGAAACCTCTTTATAAGCCGCGAAGCGTGGCCTTACAAACAAGGCATCGGGGCATAACTGCAAAGCCCTTTTTGATGACATGGCCGAGCGGATACCAAACTTGCGGGCCTCATAACTGGCTGTGGCTACTACCCCGCCCCTGCCTTGCGGCAAACCACCAACCACCAACGGCTTGCCCCGGTACTCCGGAAAATCCCGCTGCTCAACAGACGCGTAGAATGCATCCATATCAATATGGATAATTTTACGAATGATCTGTATAGGTTGGTCTGGCATCGGTATTGCAAATATAAGCTGCCCTGCTTCGCAAAAAGGTATCTATAATTTTTATTCAATGATGCGGCACAATACCTTAATAATGACCAGTCTTTTTTGCTCCCCGCTTATAAATCCCCTTTAGCCGTAATTTGGCAGATGTAACCTCCTGCCCTGAATTGGCCTTGATGCTGGGCTTATCATCTTTGCCGTTTGTAACTATACCCTCATTATAGGCCGAAGGAATCCATTCGAGGTTTAGTTTATATCCGCTTTGCATAGTCATACTGATTAATGCAGCCTTTCATCACAATGCCGGTTGCCAAAAACAATTGTGTCGTTATGCCGGCTTTTTGCAGGGCTTAGTAACATCCTCATTTAATCCTCAAAAATCAAGAACTTTTGCCCGGGCAAAACGGCTCAATAAGCAAGGATAATCACAAAAACAGTTACTCCTGAACGCCGGGAGCCGAAAGCAAGACTATTGGGCAAACAAAAGCTCCTCACATCCTGCCGTTTTACGCCCACCGAAAATAACATCCGTGGCAAATATTTCAGCAAAAAGCAATCAAATATGTGCTACCAATCTCACCTGATTTATTTCAACTTTCTTTAAATCGACAAATTACACATTATCTCACCTCCAAAAACGCACCAAAAAATCTTAGTGTAATAATTACACTAAGATGAATAATATCACCCAGGGAAACCACACCTTTGCAGTGAAAAATAGGACACCAATATATAACCCTAAGGGCTACAATATCGGGTTAAAATTGGCCCCGTTTTTTGGTTGTATTCATAGATAAGCAATACAATTAATTAACATAACAATTAAAAAATAAAACAATGAAAACCAAAATTTTATCCGTAATCACAATGTTTGTTATGGTGTTAGGTTTAACAAAATCAACCTACGCCAACTCATTAACAATGGATGCCTTCACCCTATTAAATGATATCAGCACCATCAATAAAATAGAAGTTCATGGCAATGTAGAGTTATACATATCTGATGCAACTCAAGACCAGGTAAAAGTTTACAATAAATACTACGCCGAACGCGCATTAGTGCAAAGCAAAAACGGCGTGCTAAGCATTGCCTCATACACCAACGAAAAACTGGTAGTTTGGGTAAGCGCTGCCGACCTGCGTTCCGTTTCGGTATTTGATAACTCCACCGTAAAATCATTCGGTAAACTATCAAAAATTGAATTTAATGTGGACTTACACAATAACGCCGTAGCCAGTTTAAACTTAGACGCGTTTAGTACAACCGTAACCGTAAAAGATAACGCAACGGCCGATTTAAAAGGCGCCACAGAAGAATTAAATCTGAACAGGGCAATCCAGTCAAACGTTAAAAGTAACAACTTTGCTGTAAGCCATTTAGTTGAAAACAAAGCCATTTATACTGCCGGTATGGGCAGCAACACAATGGGCATGTAAACCCGACTTTTGCAAAAGTCCATCATATATTACGGAAGCTATCTGCTAAGCAGGTAGCTTTTTTTGTTTTTGGGGTATTTTATAATCGGGCCTTTCCCCCACCTGTCGAGGCATAAAATCCAGAGGGGATTGAAAGGGCAATCACGCTTTGAAAGATTTGTCATCCTGAACGCAGTGAAGGGCCTATTCGCAGACTGTACAGAGCGAAGAAGCAAGGCGAAGAATAGATGCTTCACTGCGTTCAGGATGACAAAATGTGTTTTTGCAAACTCATTCCCCTACCTGATCAACGTAACGGATCCACTTTGATGGGAGCTTGTACCATCTGGCATGTTATAAGTGGCAATCCAATAGTACACTCCAGAAGCTACCACGCTACCTTTATAGGTTCCATCCCAACCCTGGAATAGGCTTCGGGATTGGAACAGTTGATTACCCCAGCGATTATATATTACCAGTTTAAAATTGAGCGGGTTACTTTCCTGGTTAGGCCTGAAAACATCGTTTACACCATCGCCATTAGGTGTAAAAGCATTGGGGAAAACCACCGGCTCGCACTGATCCTGAATTATATCAATATCAATTTCGTCTAAAATACAGCCCTGCTGGTTAAGTATAGTAAAATGATTAGGGCCAGGGAGTAAATCTTTAATGGTTTGATCAATTGAAAACACGTCATTATCGTGTTTTACTTTTACAGCACCTTTGCCATCCCCACTTATGGTAAACTTTATTTCGCCAAGTAATTTGCAAACCGGGGCCTTAACCTTATAAATCAGGCCCGGTTTATCCAATGTAAAATCAGGAACTGTTACCTGCTGCTCTTTATGATCGCCTCCGGATGAGTTGATTACTAATGTGTATGTGCCAGGCATCAGAAAATTAAATACCCCCGTACTATTATTCGCATTATTTAGGGTATAGGTGTAGGTGTCCGGATGATCCTGGGTAATTACTTTTACACTGGCCTGCCCGTAAGCGTTACATTCCGCCTGTATTTGTACCTCATTTATGGTTATTGGCGGGCAAATATCCTGCTGCAGGGTATAGTCCTTTTCATCGGCTATGCAACCATTTTGATTTAGAATAGTAAAATGGTAGCTGCCTGCGATTAAGCCGGCAAATGTATGATCGAATTTAAAAATCTGGCCATTGTACCTGATACTATAGGTTGTATTGGCTACCCCTGCGTCAAGTTTAATGCTGCCTTTAGCATCACATAAAGGATTGATTTTGGTAAATGTTATAGCCGGATTGCTTAATGTAAAATCAGGAACTGTTACTTGCTGTTCTTTATGATCTCCACCTGATGAATTAATTATTAATGTGTAGGTACCGGGCGTCAGAAAATCATATATCCCCGTATTATTGCTCACATTATTAAGGGTATAGGTGTAAGTGTCCGGATGATCTTGGGTAATTACTTTTACGCTGGCCTGCCTGTACACATTACATTCGGCCTGCATTTGTACATCCATGATGGTTATTGGCGGGCAATTATCCTGCTGCAGGTTGTAGTCCCTTTCATCGGCTATGCAACCGTTTTGGTTTAGAATAGTAAAATGGTAGTTGCCCGCGACTAAGCCGGTAAATGTATGATCAAATTTAAAAATCTGGCCATTGTACCTGATATTATAGGTTGCATTGGCTACGCCTGCATCCAGTTTAAGGCTACCCTTAACATCGCATACAGGATTGATTTTGGTAAAACGTTATAACCGGTTTGTTAATTGAATAAATCAGGGACCACAAATTGCAAGCTTGTTGCGCTGAACAGTCCGTCTGATTATACAATTACGGTGTAGTTTCCCGGACTCAGATTATTAAAAACCCCGGTTGTATTAGTTATACCATTTAAAGTATAAGTATAATGATCTGTATGAGGAGGGGTAATCACTTTTACGCTACCCTGATTGTAAACATCACACTCCTGCAGTATCTCTTTATCAATATTTGGTATTGGCGGGCAGTTACCCGGCAACAGGGCATAATCTTTTTCGTCGGTTACGCAGCCATTTTCATTCAATATGGTAAAGTGATAATTGCCTGCTATTAAGTCGGTAAAAGTATGGTCAAAGCTAAAAATCTGATCATTAAACTTAATACTATGTGTTGCGTTTGCATTACCCGCATCAAGTTTAATACTTCCCTTTTTTGAACACATTGGATTTGTCTTTGTAAAGGTTATAACGGGATTACCAATTGTAAAATCCGGCACTGTAAAATAAACCTGGTTTGGAGGTTCGGTACCATTTGATGAAATAGTTACCGTATAATTACCCGGACTAAGATTATCAAAAATGCCGGTTAAATTATTTTGGCCATTATTTAGGTAATATGTAAAGCGGGAGGCGTGCGGCTTGGCAACAATTTGTGCACGCCCTTTATTAAACACATTACATTCCTGACTTATACCCACATGATCGATTTCGATATATTGTACGGTTCCTGCTTCCGCGTCACTTGCGGCATCCAGAGTTTGATAGGGTAGCACACCAACAACATCCTTAATAACCCTTTTTTGCATATCAAGCTCATAAATCTGCCGTACCGGATATTCGGTAAAGGCATATACTTTAGTAACTCCATTTATTGTTGCTGCTGTTAAACTGTAAATAGTTTCACCGGGTATGGGTATGTATAGTTTACTAAGGGCAACATTTGCCAAATTGATCTTGGCTATGCCCTCACCTGCAGCCATATATAATTCATTGTTATAAAACATCAGGTCTCCCTGTGCACTATAGGGCATCGTTCCTATAAAAATTGTTCTTTTGTTGGCCGGATTAAATGAATATAGCTCGCTACTTATTGCATAGTATAAAATTCCCTGCTTGTCAACAGTAAGTGCATTACCAAAATTACCGTCGCCTAAAAAAACACAATTGGTAATAACAGGTGAATTACCACCCGTTATATCTCCAGCAAACATCGAAGAACCGTTACTGTAGTACAATTTATTGCCTAATATGGCTATAGAAAAAAACTCATTGGTTCCACATCCTCCAACAGGCACCGACAATGGACCATTAGGTGTTAAGGTAACGCGTTGCAGAGGCACGCCGTACGCCGCAATATAAAATTGCTGGCAATATCCCTTAACTAACGTTAAAAAGAAAATGGCAAAAAAAAGTAATGCGCTTTTAAAGGGAGATGTAATAGTATAAAACAAGGAATAAGTTTTGCGGGCAAATATAGAAATATTACCTTTTCGGATGCTGACTTTTCTGCCTTTCCTAGTGTTTTCTCCGATGGCTTGCTGACCCAATGTGATGCGTCAGCAGCCCCCAATTATTCCCCCCAAGCTTTCCCGGTATTCCCGCAGGAATGTTCCCCGCAACAGCAAGGGCCTACCCTTGTGAAGCGGGGAATTGCTCATTGTTACTATAACAGCTGTCATCCGCAACATTTTTTTATGATAAGGTTTAGGCTTAAAGCGTTTTTTTGAAAAGCAGTAAATAGTAGCTATACCATCAAACTTTAAGCAGGATGAGCCAATCTTTAAACTGACTATTTACCTGCTTCAAAGTATCACAAAAATCAAGCGTAAAACAATACCTACTTCTGGGTATATTGTGCATAAAAATCATATCCTTCAATACAATTGCCTGCTTCTAAAACAATTGCTATATTGCTATTTATTAATCATTTTAATCACTGCATGGGTATATCAAACGATTTAGAACAAAGAATTAAAGCCGAGATTGATAAAATACATGCCGTTGCTCATTTGCTGCCAGGTGTTACCATTATTCACCGTATGCCCGATTTTATTCTCGAATACATGTCGCCAAGTGGGTTAAATCAATTGGGGATCAGCTTGGCAGAGTTTCGCAATTATACGCCTTCAGAGTATATAGCTAACTATTTTAGTCCCGAGGACGCAGAAACGTATGTGCCTAAGATCAAACTCATGATTGAGCGGAACAACGATGAAGATATTACTTTTTTTCAGCAGGTAAAAATAAATGGTAACCCGGATTGGGTGTGGCATTTAAGCACGATGAAAATTTTGATGCGCGATGATGAGGGGCTACCGTTACTAACGATCAATATGGCTTTTAAGGTTGATCCCATACAGCATATCACCGTCAAAGTAGAGCGGATGCTGCAGGAAAATACGTTTCTGCGTAAAAACTACCAGCTGTTCTCTAACCTCACCAAACGCGAACGCGAAATTTTGCGTTTATTGGCGCTGGGTAAAAGTTCGTCAGAAATAGCCGATCAATTATTTATTGCCGTTGGTACAGTAGAAACACATCGCAAAAAAATCAAGCACAAACTAAAAGTGAATTCGTTTTTTGATCTATCGCAATATGCTATGGCGTTTGACCTTATATAACCAAGCAAATACACCTTTCACCCAAATGCGTCTTTTGCCCTCCTTTATTCCACTTTTTGGAGTTGTATCCACATACGAGGTGCTTTACTTTACACCTTTTCGTATAATTTCACACTTTCTTTACAATTTCACACAAAGTTTGAATAATAAGAAAGTAAATTTCATATTTGAAAAGCTTTAGTTAATACCAAAAGGGGGATTAGTTTAGGGGAACTAATTCCCCCTTATCTATTAATAAAGCGAAAACATACAGCCAACCCAGGGCTGTGTAAATGGTTCGCATCAGGAGCAAATAAATATTCCACATGATATCATAGCAGGAGTAAATGAAGATAAAATTCACAATTATTTTATATTTTGAATTGCCTTTTATCTTTTCGTGTTTCATCTTATCTTGCCTCCTCATTCTTTTTAATGATGGCTGTAACAAACCTATAGGGTTGTTAGTCATATAGCTGCTTATTACATAATTACGCCCATGCCGGTAAAAACCACTCTTAGCGAAAATATTTCGATAGCGTTACAATCAATAGCCGGTAACAGGTTGCGCACTTCGCTTACCGCGTTAATTATTGCTATAGGGATTATGGCACTGGTGAGTATCTTAACGGCTATTGAGGGTATAAGGCAGTTTACCAATGATGCCTTTGCCGATTTGGGCGCCAACTCCTTCACTATCCAAAACCGCGGCGAGGGCTTAAACTTTGGTAACGGCGGTCATCGTAAGATATATCCGTCCATTACCTATGACCAGGCCGATCGTTTTAAAAAAACCTTTAAACTACCCGTAATAGTTGCTGTTAATTTAGATGTTACAGGCATAGCGATAGCCAAATTTGGCAGCGAAAAAACAAATCAGAATATCTCTGTCTCCGGATCAAACGAAAACTACCTGGCCACCAGCGGTAAAAAACTGTCCTTTGGCCGTAATTTTTCAACCTCCGAGTTGGAACACGGCTCAAACGTGGTGCTTATAGGTGATGAGATTAAACAAAAGCTTTTTAAACACTCCGATCCTGTTAATCAAAACGTTTTTATCGGGGGTATTAAATATAAAATAGTAGGGGTTATTGCATCAAAAGGTTCAAGCTCATTTGGGGGAGATAAATTTTGTATTATTCCGATATTGAAAGCCAAACAGATAGATACCAATAAAAAGGCATCATATACCATTACCGTTAAGGTAAAAGGTCCCGGAGCCCTGGATGCAACAATTGGTGAGGCAACATCCCTGTTCAGGAACGTGCGCAGCCTTAATGTTGTTAATGCAACTAATTTTGAAATTTCACGGAGTGATTCTGTTCAGCAGGAGCTTTCAAGCCAGCTGGCTGGTATTACGGCAGGAGGTTTTGCCATCAGTATAATTACGCTGATTGGCGCTGCTATAGGACTCATGAATATTATGCTTGTATCCGTTACCGAGCGTACCCGCGAAATTGGCGTACGTAAAGCGGTTGGCGCCACACAATCGGTGATCCGCAAACAATTTTTAATTGAAGCTATCGTAATCTGCCTCATGGGCGGGGCGGCGGGCATAGTGCTTGGGATGGCTGCAGGTAACGTAATTGCCGTTCAAATAAGCGGGACCTTTGCAATACCATATGGCTGGCTTGTATTTGCCGTAGTACTGTGTACTTTTATAGGGCTGATATCGGGCTATTACCCTGCCAAAAAAGCCGCCAAACTGGATCCGGTTGAGGCTCTGCGTTACGAGTAAGGGTTTAATTTACTAGTCTATTGCCTTTGATATAAAATCCCGGGGAAACTGAATGGGAACAACGTTTTAAAAGATTTGTCATCCTGAACGCAGTGAAGGATCTGTTCGCAGACTTTACAAGGCGAAGAAGCATGGCGAATAATAGATCCTTCACTGCGTTCAGGATGACAAAAGGCTTTTTTTTAAACGCCTCTACCCGCCAAATTTCATCCAAACCAAATATCCAACCCAAAGCAGAATATTGGAATAAACACCAGCCAATACATCATCCATCATCACGCCGGTACCGCTGGGCAGGGCTTCCATCTTACGGATTCCCAGGGGTTTTACGATATCAAAAAAACGGAATAGTACCAGGCCCGCCAATAAAAAGTAAAGGTTTTTCGGAATGAACACCATGGTAATAAGCATACCTGCCACTTCATCTATCACCACGCGCGAGCTGTCTTCCCCCCAGTCGGGTTCAACTTTATTGCTTACATAAACACCCCAAAGGGTTATAATAATAGTGATAGCCAGTAAATAAAATGGATTTTGAAGAGCAGCGCATTGCCACAACAGCCAGATGCCACCACAGGTAACAATAGCAGCATAAGTGCCGCCTCCCTTTAAAAAACCTATACCGCAGATGGAGGCTATTATTTTGTTGAATTTCATTGTTAAATTTTCCTCGCCTTTTTTCTAAAAGATCGATTTTTTCAATATTAATATACCTGTATCAGAACTTCAGCAGGAATATTTAACAACTCGGTTAATTTGCGGATCATGGACAGGCTTAATTTTCTTTTCCCTGATAAAATTTCAGACTTACGTGAACGATTGCCTAAAATGTTGCTTAACTCACTTTCTGATAAATTCATTTGTTCCATCCGGAACCTTATTGCATCTAATGGATTAGGATAAGCAACCGGATAATGAACCAGTTCATACTCCTTAACAAGTATACTTAAAACCTCAAGCTCATCAGAACTTGCAGAACCTTCAATGATATCGGTTTGCATTAATTCATATACACGCGCTAATGCTTCGTTATATTCTTCTTCTGTTTTAATTGGTTTTAACATAGCTTATTGTTTTAGCATTTATCTTGTCGTATTGATTGTGTGTTCCAAACCAAACCACAAAAACAATTTTTAATCGGTATTCTATATCCACAATTAAACGATAACTGTTGCCGTGAATATTGAATACGACTCTCTTTTCATTTAGTATGGAAGCATTTCTGTAATGCGCCTTTAATTCATTGGGGTTATTCCAGATCGCTAATAACGCTTCTTCATGCCAACTTAATAAAGCTTGTTCTGCCTGGTGAAATTCTAAAATATATTCTTTTAATGTTTTTATGGCTATCACCCGCATATAATACAAATATAGCACATGTTCCCATATTGGTAACAAAAAAAAGCAAATAATAGAGTTATATTATTTGCTTCGCCATTATTTCAGTTTTAATCTTCTGCCAACCGCCTACTGCTTATCCAGCACATCCTCGGCAGCCTCGGCCACTTCCGGTTCAATGGTATGGCGTTTAGGAAAATTGAACAGTAACGATGTTAATACCGGGATAATGAATATGGCCACGGTAAATACCGAAGTTACTATATCGGCGCTTTCGCCTTCCATCATTTTGGAGAAAGGCGCTTCCGGATAAAAGTGAATGTATAAGGAAGAAGATAATTTAATACCCAATACACCAATCACAATGAAAGCTACGGTTTCCAGGAAAGTAAATTTCTCCATCAGCTTTACAAATGCCTGGGCCACAAAACGCATAGCCAGGATACCAATAAATACACCGATGTAGATCAAAACCACATGATCTGTAAAGGCCACTGCAGCAAATACGTTATCTATAGAAAAGGCAAGGTCCATCAACTCAACCAAAGCCACTGTAGCCCAAAATACGCCGAACACCCCAACGGTTGACTTGTATAGCCAGTTCTTGCTTTTATCTACCTCTGGTTCTTCGCCGCCGGAATTTGCCGCCTGTATTTTCCCTTTAAAATAATCAAAACTGAGGTATAACAGGTACAAACCGCCAATAGGTTTTAACCACCAGATTTTTACCAGCCAGGCGGCCAAAAACAGGCACACGCCGCGCAAAACGTACGCGCCGATAATACCATATCTTAAAGCTTTTTTTCGCTGATCTTTTGGCAAATCCAGTACCATGGTTGCCAGTACGGCAGCGTTATCAACAGAAAGCAAACTCTCAATTAAAATAAGGTTTAAAATAATGAGGAGGCCCGCTTTAATATCCGGGCCTAATATGTAGTGAAAAAAATCCATGGTAGCAGGTAATGTATTTTTGTTAATGTTAAATAAACTAAATTAAATCGGTATTCAGCATACTTTTTAAAATATTGGCCTGAACATCAATATTGGTAATATCATCAAGGAAACTGATATCCGAGATCTTTTTATAATTATCGGCAAGCAGGCTTGTAATTTCGGCGGGCATGTATACTTTCATGGCCGCGGCATTACCCTCCAGCTTGTCGTTCTTGTTCTTAAGTTCGTAAACCAGTTTTTCTTTTTTAGATAGGTTGGTTGACATATCAATATCCGCTATTTTGGCTTTATCAAAAAACACAAACAGACTATCCTGCGGGGCATATAAAAAATAACGGTCAACCTCCAAAAACTTATATATCTCAATAACCTGGCTGCCCGATTTTAACCCGCAATAAAACTCGGTTTTAAAATCATATTTGCACAATACGCCCATCAGCTTGCGCTGTATGGTAGCGTACTCATTCTTGTAAACACCGGGAAGATTGTAAGCCGTTACTTCTTCCACCAGGTCATTACTGATAGTGTAGAAAAAATCAGCGGCAAACCGGGAGCTGAAAGAGTTGATGTTTTTTGAAAGCGGATTGTCGTTAGCGCTATCAGACAACACCTGGAATAATTTGCGCAATGAAAGATTGATCTTTAATGCCTGCCTTTGCTTTTCTATATTAAAATTGGCAAGGGTATAGGTTGGATCATTTAACCGCTCAATCATTTCTTTATTGATCTGGATCTCATCAAACAACAGACTAATATTGCCTTCGTTGTTCTTCTTGATCTTGCGGAGCAGATCAATCAAACTTTGAGTGAATTGCAGGTGAAACAGATCGAGTTTGTTGATATCCAGTTCGGGATTGCTCTCAAACAGCTTATGGATCACCTGGCTGCGCAGGTAAATTTTATAAATAATATCGTCACCAAAATACACAGAGAGCAATTGCAGCTTACTGAGCATTCTGTTGGATTGATTTAGAATATTTAACCGGTTTTCATCCATGTACTGAGTACAAAATTACGAAAAAAGAAGCCTTGCCCAAAGCCCCGCCAAAGGAGATGACTTTAAAAACAAAATCGCCTGTGGGTACAGGCGATTGGGTATAAAATTCTTATTAATCACGTCACGAGCACAGGGCGGTAGCCCATCACGTTTTTTGCAAAAAAAACTTTTTGTCATCCTGAACGTAGTGAAGGATCTATTATCCGCCATACTTCTTCGCCCTGTAAAGTCTGCGAATAGATCCTTCACTACGTTCAGGATGACAAACCTTTTAAAACGTCTTTTACGCGTTCGTCACGTGTTTCTTCAACTCTGTTTCCAGCGATTGAAGCTCGGTATTCAGCGTTTTCCGGTTTGCGGTACCTTCATCATGGATGCGTTTTACCTCGGTAAGGGTTTCTATCAACGATGCGGTGGTGCGTTTCAGGGTATCCAATGATACTACCGTTTTCTCGTTCTCGCGGGCTACGTCAATGCTGTTTTGTTTAAGCAGCTCGGCATTTTTTTGCAGGATGGTGTTCGTGGTATCCGAAATCTTTTTCTGCATCTCCACATTTTCCTTTTGCCTGTTTAGGGCCACGGCTATGGTTAACTGGTTTTTCCAAACCGGAATGGTGGTTGATACTATTGATTGTGCTTTTTCGGCAATGGTAGTATTATTACTTTGCACTATCCTGATTTGAGCCAGCGATTGCATCATGATAAAGCGAACCACTTTTAAATCGGCAAGGCGTTTATCCAGGCGGTTAACAAAATCGCGCAGGTCGGCAATTTCGTAATCATTATAGGCAGATGGATTGGCGTCCATCTGCGCCAGCTGCTCGTTCAGTTCGTTGTATTTTAACTGGCCCGATATAATTAGCTCCTCCATCTGGTGGATGTAGGTTACATTGCTATCAAACATGGTTTGTAGCGAGCTGTTATCCTTTAATGAATTTACGCGGCCGGCTTTGATCTTATTAGTGATCTTATCAATATTGTTAATTACGGTATCGTATTTCTGGAAAAGCTTTTTGGCATCAAATACCAGCTTTTTAACAAAGGGAATATGCGATATAAATGAGGTAAACGCGTTTTGGTTTAACTCATCCACATCGATGTAATTAAGCTCGGTAAGCAGATCGTTGATCAGCAAACCAACCTCGCCCGAGTTATAGGTACGTACCGATGTTAAAAAGTTGTTACTGTACTTTTCCATCGAAGCCTGCACATCGGTGCCGTAGTTAAGGATGGAGTTAACATCTTTAGGATCCAGCGCTTTTGCTACCTCACTGTATTTTTGCACCTCGGTAGTGCTGATATTGCTCAGGTCTACATTGCCTTCTTTATCCAGCAGCTTTACCGGAGTGGTAGTACCCGGGGCAGGATTAATATCCAGGTTAACCGGGGTTATATTTATTGGGTTGTTATTAGGTGTGCCTTCCATGATTTTTTCTGTTGAAATAGTTGATCGATTATAGCACCCGGATAACCAATATATACCCTGGTGCTTAACTTCTGTTATAAATAATTATTCGTTACTGTTTTAACGGTTTCTTCCAGCTTACGGTCGCGGGTTGGTTCGCCAATGGCATTAAATTTCCACTCGCCGTTCTTTTTATAAAAAACGCCCAGCACCATGGCCACATGGCCGGCAAAATCCTTACTGTGTGCAATATCATAAGTAGCAAACACCTCGTTTACACGGGTAGGTGTGCCTTCATAAATGCGGATGGATGCAAAAGGGATCGACCCAAAATCCTGCCCGCGGAAGCTGTTCAGCATAAAAGCCACATAAGTTACTGATGCCGCAAGGCCCGAAAGATTTACCGTAATCACCTCGTTATCCAGGCCATCATTCCCGTTTAAATCGCCGGTAAGGTCATCGCCGCTATGTTTTACAGAACCATCTTTTGATTTTAAGTTGCCAAAATAGATCACATCTACCAGGTGCTTGTTCTCATCAAACAAGGCGCAGCTGGCATCCAGATCTACCGCTTCTTTGGTTACACCAAAACCAAAGAGGCCTTTCTTTTCTATAGCGCCCCAGTTGATGCCTATACAAACACTTTGCAATTTGCTGCCATTACTTTTTTCGAGACTGATGCGCTGTCCCTTTTGAAGATTGATTGCCATAATTTTATTGGTATTTGGTTAAGTAATCCTGCAAGCCGCCTTTCATGCCGGCACCAACAGCTTCAAATTTCCAGTTGTTGTCTTTTTTGTAGATGCGACCAAACTCAACCGCTGTTTCTATAGAGAAATCCTCTTCCAGCTCGTATTTTAAAATATCGGCACCTGTCTCGGCATCAAATATCCTGATGAAAGAATTACGCACCTGGCCAAAGTTTTGTTTGCGGGCCTCGGCCTCGTGGATGGTTACCACAATGCAGATCTCGGATACTTTAGCGTCCGCTTTTGACAGATCAACCTTTACCTGCTCATCATCGCCATCGCCGGCACCGGTAAGGTTATCGCCAGTATGTTCAACCGAGCCATCCGGCGATTTAAGGTTGTTGTAGAATACAAAATATTCATCGGCCACCAATCTTTTGTTATCACCTAAAATAAAAACAGAGGCATCTAAATCAAACGCGCTGCCTGTTGATGAACTATTGGTATCCCAGCCCAGCCCGATGGTGAATTTTGGGGCATGTATTGCCTCGCGCTGGCCTTTTTGCAAATTAATTGCCATGTTTAATTAAATTTTTGTTGTTTATAAATAGGTTTTCGGTAATAAAGTTAAGGTTTTTGGCATAAGCGTCAATAGTATGATAGCCATTGCCCAAAGCCATATCGTAAAGCAAGTTTACAAAATCCATAGTTTGGTTTTGTATAAAAATGCCGAAACAATCGGAATTATAATTCAGGATATATTTTACTATCCGGGTATTGATACAAAAGTTGCCGCTTTGAATAATAGGCTCCAGGTCAAATATCGTTTTTACCTGGTGATAGTTCAAAAAGTTCTCGATGTTGGGGTGGATGTTTTGGTTCACCAGTTCGGCAAAGTAAAGCATATAAATATCGTTGCTTAAACCATAGGCCTTAACCATTTTCATGATCATGCGCTCGTGACTGCCGGTGATTTTAATATCATCCAAAAATATCAACGTTTTATCGGTCAAAAAATCTTTATCAATATGAAACGAATCGTTGCCTATCAAATTCATTCTTTGCTCGGCGTTCAACTCTCCATAATCCTCTTTGTAAGTTATGGTGCGGTGTACCTTGGTTTCCTGCACTACGGGGAAGCCATGCTGCGCCAGCCAACGGTTAAGCTCATACACAAACCAGGTTTTCATGGCAAATGTAGCCGTAGGAATAAACGAGTACGGGCTTGATATTACCACAATTTGCTGTGATACAGGTTTGCCGGTTAACTGGTTTTTTATAAATCCATCGGCCAGGGCGGTGCCAAATTTACGGGATACGGCGTCGTCCCCAAATTTGAAACGGCTGTAGCTGTCTGGGCAAAAGCCAAATTGGGTAGGGTTATCAATATGATGTAATGACCAGGTAGCGTTCATTAACTTATTAAGCTTAAAATGGATTGGTTGTTTGAGTTGATGAGCAAACTTTTAATGCCTGCGGTGTTGGCGCCTTCTATATCAGCCTTAGGGTTATCGCCTATATGAATGATTTTATTTAAATTGATAGTTTCACCCGTATTAATCCGTTTTATGTGCTGCATCATCAAAAAAAACAAAGACGGGTTTGGTTTTGACATCCCCACTTCGTCAGAATACAGCTGAAAATCAAAGTATTCATTCATCTTTAATTCAACCAGTACTTTTCTTAATGTTGCCCCTTTAATAAAGCCGGTATTACTTAACAAACTAAAGGTACTACCGCCTTTTTCTTTTAGATGCTGCAACGTTGGAATTGTTACAGATGAGTAAACAACCGGTAAATAGTAAAACAGCAGCTTATCCATATCCTGGTACAATTTGGCTGTATCAATATCAGCAAGGCTTAATTGGTTGTCATTAATCAGGCTGATGACCATGAGGTACATCTCATCGGCATCAATATTTTTCCCGGTACTTTCGTTTACGGCATTACACATCAGATCTACCTGCCTGAATGCTTTTGCAACCTCATCTATACTTTTACCCGTAGGGTTAAAATCGCGATGAAAGATCTTGGTACGCTCAATCTTGAAATAAGGGTTTGATTTGATCAGTGTAAGCCAAAGATCGAAAGAATAGTGTTGGTACATTAGGGTCGGCTAGGTGTCGGTTCGGGGTTCGGGTTACGAGGTTCGGGTCAGTTTTATATTGATAATACTATGATCTTAAATAAACAAAACCCGAACCTCGCACCCCGTTCCGCGCAACGACTAATACTGTTTAAGTAATTCTAAAAAATTATCGGTGGTATGCGGTTCGCCAATGGCGCGGAATTTCCAGGAGCCATCCTTGCGGTAAGCTTCGGCAAACTTCATGGAACACATGCCGTTAAAAGTTGAATCTCCGGATAAGCTGAATTTGGCTATCTCTTTACCACTATTATCTACCGCCCGGATAAAGGCATTCTCTACCATGCCAAAATGCTGATTGTTTTTTTGCCCCTGGTATATGGCTACGATGAATAATATGCGGTCGAATTTTGGGTCGAGCGAATCCAGCTTTACAATGATCTGCTCATCGTCGCCATCACCGGCGCCCGTACGGTTATCGCCGGTAAGCCAGATGTGGTTTGATGGATGCCTCATCGAGTTGAAGTAGATTACATCACCTTCATATAAACTCACTTTATTGCCATTAGGTTTTTGCCAGGTGCGGCCCCTATCGGCTACCTTGCCGTTTTTATCCAGCAGGAACGCTATAGCATCCAAATCGTACTCCACCTCTTCGGCCCCGCCGCCAAACAGCTTGCCTAAAAAGCCTCCGCCCCCATGGCTTTGTCTTACATCCCAGCCCAAACCAATGGTTACCGAAGACAGATCGAAGCTTTCGCCTTTATCATTTTTACGAAGATCAATAGTTTGACCTTTTACCAGATTTATTGCCATTGTATTACTTATTTAATGATCTGCCCTTTAAAATACTTGCTTAAAAAGAAGGCAAGGTCCTCTTTATAGCCCACACCCGATGCCTCGAATTTCCAGGCGCCGCTACGGCGGTATAGCCTGCCAAATTCAACAGCGGTTTCGATAGAGAAATCTTCGCCCAATTCATATTTACAAACTTCGGCGCCGGTTTGTTCATCAATAATGCGGATGTACGAATCGCGCACCTGGCCAAAGTTTTGCCTGCGGGCCTGCGCCTCGTGGATGGTTACCACAAATAATATTTCCTGTATCTTGGAATCTACCTTAGTAAGATCGATATTAATGGATTCGTCATCGCCGCCATCACTGTTACCGCCAGACGGATCATCGCCGGTATGGTGAACAGCTGTATCGGGAGAATCTACATTGTTATAAAAAACGAAAAACTCGTCCTGGGGCACAAACCGGTTGGCATCTATCATGATTGCCGATACATCCAAATCGAAATCATAACCTGTGCCTTCGTTTGGGTTCCAGCCCAAACCAACTGTCATTTTTGACAGCCCGATATCTATTTTTTGCCCTTTTTGAAGATTAATAGCCATGGTATAAATGTTTATATAAAAGACTTGCAAACCCTTATAATGTTACGGAAATGCAGGTGTAATTTGCTTTAATTGTGGTCCGAAATATTAAACTAAGATATATGTTTTTTGATTGCGATAAATGAAATAAAAATGAAGGGAATTTGATGTAAAAACACAATTGCTGTAAAGGGGTTTAAGCTAATCTGTTGTACTTATCTATACCAACCACCATCAGCACAGTGCCTCTTGTAGAAATAGCATCCTTTGCCTCGCAGAGCGATGCTAATAAGTTAAAGCGATAAGACCTCAGAGAGGTCTAAGCTTTGTAGAAAAAATCAAACCGGATATTTTCCACTCCAGAGGTGCGGCCCACGATGTAGCGTACCTCTGGCACGCTAAAATTTGATGATTTATTTGTGCTACAAAGCTTTTGCTCCCCTGGAGCAGGCAAAAGCCTTAATTTAATGGTATTACTCGTAGGGCTACTAAAAAATGGGAATGAGCACCTGCAACGTATACAACATTTTTATTATTCACTGGTATTCAACAACTTTGCATAAACCTGCAAACAATCATGGCAAAAATACCACCTAAATCAAATACCGAACTGGTAACCGAATACATCCAAAAACTGGATGGCCCAGTAGCCGAAATAGTGGAAACTATAAGGCAGATAGTATTAAGCACCAACCCTGAAATTGGCGAAGAAATAAAATGGAACGCCCCGAGTTTTTTGTATACGGGCGATATGAAACCCTTTAACCCAAAGGAATATAAAAGATATATCATTGTGATGAACCTGCACAAACGCATCCTCCTGGTATTTCCAAGCGGAGCAAAGGTTAATGATACCAGCGGATTATTAACCGGCGATTATGCCGATGGCCGCAGGTTGGTGTACATACAGGATATGAATGATCTGAGAAGTAAAGAAGCCGGCGTCAGAAAAGTGATTTTGGATTGGCTGGCCTTGGTAGAGAAGTAGAGGAATTAAGGTTAGGGCTGAATTATTTCTTCAGCTTCTTTTCTCTTTTCTTAGGCGATGTCATTTTGGTAATGGTTTTGCCTTTAACAATATCTTTGGGGGATTTAACTTTTGCTAACGAGTTTTCCCAGGCCTGCTCAACAAGGCCTGAAATATAATCCCACGGAAAATCATCCAGGTTATTAACTGGCACATACCTGTACTGGTTGCCCTTGCCCAATAAAAGCTTCTGCGGGTCGGCAATATCGGCTCCCCAATAAAAGCCAAAATGGATGCCTTCATTAATACGATATACTGCTATTGAGCAAAAGGTTTGCCCCAGTTTTTCTGTAGGCGACCAGCCAAACGCCAGCGCATTATAATTATCATAAATGAGTTCGTTGGCTTGCGGATATAAATCCCATACCCATTCGCGCAGCCATAATACTTTCTCCCTTACCTCCGGCGAAAATTCATACAGGAATCTAAGCAGATCAGATATTTCTTCCTTTGGCATGATCGGTGTGGTTTGGCACTTTAAATATATCGAGATAAAATGTAAAGAGCAAGGAATTAAGCGGGGGAAAGAGGTTGCTTAGTGAAATAAAAAAGATGAAAATCCATGCAATGTATTCAAATTCGGTCTTACTTTGCATTGATGAAATACCTGCCTTACGAACATTTTTATATAGATACACAGTTAAAGCCGAATGAAGTTCAAAAGATCATGGAAAAAGAGATTTCACCAAGGAGCAATAGATTTCTGGATTTTGGCCGATCAACCAAGGGGACTTATTTTAAGGGGTATGTAATGAATGACGAATTTCAATTTGAACCTGATATTTCAGGCCGTAATTCTTTCAATCCTCAAATTAAAGGTTCAATATCTGCTTACGAAAACGGAAGCAGAGTAATTGTGAAAATGACTATACATCCCGGCGTATGGGTCTTTATAGGTTTTGCGTTTTTTTTTCTTACCATTACCGGCTTATCAATATTGGTAAGCGAAATGAAGAAAGGGCAAATTGGGTTTCCGGTTTTCGCACCTTTATTGATGCTTGCATTTGTTTATCTACTTACAACACTCTGCTATAAATCAGAAAGCATCCCGGCAAAAGATAAACTGACTGGCTTACTGAAGGGAGAAATAACCTATTTAAAATAAATTAAATATTTTTTTTTCTTGTTTAATAAATATTTATGTATCATTGCATCATGAAAAATACAATATGTATACCCAGCCGATTCCCGCAACTGATTTATCAGAGGAGGTAGCTACGTATTCATAAAAAAGATATAAAGTAACCAGGTCCCCTTAGATAAATCTAAGGGGATTTTTTGTTTTCAGGGTAGTATATCAATTGGTCAGATTACCACATTTGGGATGTGGAGGCTCCCGGTTCGAGCCCGGGTTACCCTACTTGGAAATATAGCTCAATGGTCAGAGCAGCACCCTTATACGGTGTCGGTTAAAGGTTCAATCCCTTTTATTTCCACTATAATAAATTGATTTATAACAATTAAGCATATGATGAATGTATTTATTTTAACAGGATAGCTTAGGCTGTCAAAAAATGGGTCGGTTGCCCGAGTGGTCCAAGGGAGTCCTCTGCAAAAGGAATGTTCGCAAGTTCGAATCTTGTACCGACCTCTTTATGTTTTTTGCTGTTTAAATGGCGGCAGGCCTGAACTTGGTTCAGACAATCATGACTCAGGTACGTGGTGGAAAACCCATGCGATATCATTTATTATAATATCGAAATAAATGATATTTTTTGTTTTCATGTATATTAAAGGCGTATATTCCAATAAAACTCCGGAAATAATCAGCATAACGACTTTTAATATTATGCTTTGATTTTCTGCCTGTGGTTTAAGCCCCATTGCACCAATGTTTCTGTAACAGGTAAAACACTCAGTCCATATTCCGTAATGGCATAATTTACGGTGATTGGCCTGGTATCCATCACTGTTCTGGAAATAAGCAGGTTCATCTCCAGATCCTGCAATTCTTTAGACAGCATTTTGGCCGAAATTCCCTCAATTTCGCGTTGAAGCTTTTTAAATGTATTTTTCTCGGCATGGCGGTTATTCAAGTGCCGCATAATTCTCAGCTTCCATTTTCCACCTAATATTTCAAGGCTGTCTTTTATAGCAGCTAATTCCTGGTCGCAGCTGGCTTCCTGTATAATTCCGTTGATGTTGATTGTGTCCATAGTAATTGATAGTTAACTAAAGGTAACTAGTAACCTTTAGTTAACCCATAACAAAAATAAACTATTAGCCTTTAATTTTGATTGCACGTTAATTAAATAACAAAATGAAAAAACTCAATTATTATGTGCTCGATGTATTTACAGATACAAAATATAAAGGCAATCAACTTTCAGTAGTTTATACCGATGATGAACTTGAACTAAGCCAGTACCATGCTATATCAAGGGAGTTTGGCTATTCAGAAACTTCTTTTGTGAACTATTCAACAACAGAAAACGTGCTAAAGGTACGCTCATTTACACCTGCGGAGTTTGAAGTAATTGGCGCGGGGCATAACCTGTTAGGCGCCGTATGCCTGGCTTTAATAAAAGGCTGGGATATTTTTAAACACCAGGATGGGGAGCCGTCGGTAATTATTAAGGACACGAGGATCCCACTCCGGGTTACCGAAATTGACGGCCTTCCATACGTTGCCATGAAACAGCAACCGGCTAAAGTGATCAGCACCATACCTGCCGACCGGATTGCTCAAGCTATTGGATTATCCCCTGGCGACTTAAATTTAAATGGCTGGGAAATTAACATAGTTGAAACAGAGGTTGCACACCTGATGGTACCGGTAAAAAATCTCGCGGCATTACAAAAAGCAGTGCCCGATAAATCACTTTTAAAACAGCTTTCTAAAAAATATGACTTCGAGGGTTTCTACCTGTTTACCACCAATCAGCCGGATGCGCCGTATATTGCAGAAGCGAGGTTTTTTAATCCAGGTATGGGGATTGACGAGGACCCGGCAACAGGTACGGCAGCGGGGCCTTTGGCCGGTTACCTGGAAAAACTTGGCCATATTAAACAAAACCAGGACTACCAGATTTTGCAGGGCACAGCAGTTCAACACCCATCATCAATTCATGTTAAAGTTGCCGGCGATGGCGTTTGGGTAAGTGGGTCTTCTGTTATCGTTATGGAAGGAACACTGTACCTGTAAAGAGTACTTAGGCGACTAATAAGTATTTATAGCTTTTCATAAAAATCCACCGGTGCATCTGCGGCACTTCCTATGGCTCCACCAAGGCTAAATTTATTCCCGTTAAGTCCTATATATTTAGCCTCGCCACTATTATCATTATCAAAAATGATGCGGTTAAGCTCGGTGCCATTTACGTTTTCTTTAAACAGTTTGAAGGTACCGCTTTTTTGCAATTGATGTTTAACCGAATACTTGTAAGTACCTCCGATGAAGCTGTAAATGGTTCCATTGCCGGGTTTATAGGCATTGGTATCAGTTGGGGGCACGCAATAACATGTGGTTCCGCGGTATTCCCAGTTGCCTGTAATGTTAAGGTTATCGGCCTTATTAATTTTATTTTCTTTATGGCAGCTTATCATAACAACAGCCGCCAGTACTACAAGTAGTAATTTTCTCATTGATACTCAGGTTTGTTAATGACATTACGGCTACGGTAATGAAAATGCTACAGTAAATTTTGCTAAGTAGCTAATAAATCTGTATCATCGTAACAATAACCTATTGCAATTTATAATGAAATATACTAAACCTTTCACAAGGATATCCATCTTTTTGTTTACTGTTTTTACTTTACAAAGCTGCGCGCCACCCGGCCCGGGAATTTATAAAAATGACAAAATAAGTTCCGGAGATCAAACTCGTTTTCACGACTTAAATAAAAAGTTATTTGCCGCACTAAAAACTAATGATGAAGTACAGCTGGAGTTCATCATGTCGCAGGATTTTATTGCCGCTCCCTACCGGAAACGACAGGTAGAGCTGGCAAGCAACCGCTTTAAAGAAGGCGAGTATTCCCTGCTTGATGAATATTACATCGTAAACCACTACATACATGGCGATACCATTAACGCCAATTTAAAGGGTAGTAACAATTATAAATTGTATTGCCCCGGCGGCGTTAAAGAAATGTACATAGCCTGTTTTGTGCCTAAAAATATTGCCAATCAGTACATGATCACGGCAATTTATTGCAAGTTTGATTATGGGTGGAAACTTAACCAGCTTGATCAAAGCGCCTACGCCAAAAATGGCCAAAACGCACCGCAGCTTTATGCCGCTGCCAAAGCAAGCTATGCTAAAGGCTACCTGGTAAATGCGCTTAATACTGCTGCATCGGCCATTAATTGTACCCGTCCAAGCACCATATGGAAATATGATGCTGAAACCGAAATGAGCGGCTTCTACAGCACGGTTTTAAATGAAGTATCAGGTAAATACCATATTCCTATGGCGATAAAGGGCGCTCCCACCCACCTGGAGATCATAAGAATATTTAACCAAGCTACCCCCGAGGGCGATTTCCCGATGATATATTACCTTACCAATATCAAGCTAAAGGACACCACGGCCCTTAAAAAGGAAAACGAAGGAATAAGGAAAGTGATTGGCAATACCATTCCAGGATTGGACAAGGAGAACAAATATGTGATGTATTCTGCCTTTAATGAATGGCCCACAGGCATCAAAACGGTTGAGCATTTTGATATGAAACAAAAGCTGAGATAAAGCTTAAAGCAGAAGGCATAAAGCTGAAAGCCCGGCCCGGATATGGATGAGTAATTAGCGGGACGATAATTTACGTCCCGCCAACTATTCGCTATCCTCGTTCTTGATTCCTTTGAGCAGGGCATAAATGGCCATGGCATGTCCGTGTCCCAGTTCAAAATCTTCTTTAAGCCATTTTACAATATCACCTGCTTTTACAGCTGCTTTTAATTCGCCATTTTGGGTGATGCCTTTTTCTTCGGCAAGTGCCCTGAAATCTGCCGGGCCTTTGCCCGTTTTTGCTTTTATCGTATTTAAATATCCCAGGAATGACATAATGGGTATTATAGGTTTATCAGCCTAAATATATAAAATTGTAAAGAAAGGTCAATAAAATTACGTCTCCCCCCTTAATTGGATGGCATATAGCTGCTTATCCCTTAAAGTTGTATAGAATACTAAGCTATATAACTTATTTTGAGTACAAAATTCACCTCTCCGCGACAGGTTATACTACACTTCAAAGTAAAAAATGTAATTGGTATTTAAATTGTAATTGATTAATCGAATCAGTTCTTAACAATCATTTACTAACACTTTAAAATATCTACCATGAGATCAATTTTGTATATCGTTGCCGTTATCCTCATTATAGGATGGGCAGTAGGCGCATTTGTTTATTCAGTAGGTGGCTTAATCCACGTACTATTGGTTATTGCTATTATTGCATTGATTCTGGGCTTTTTACGCACGGATACAGCTATATAAACCTGCTAACCAACCAGTAATAAAATCATCAGCGAGGCTGAAACAACCCCGGTTTGCCAAGGTATGCCGGGGTTTTAAATTTTAATCAAGGCCTTCTTTATATGCGTCGATGGCATTTTTGGCTGCGTACCTGCCGGCTTCAACCATTTCCTCGGCCTTATAAAAATCATAGGTACTACAATACTCATGCGATATATTGACCAGGATATTGGGCGAATATTTTTCAAGGGCAAGCTTCGTGGTATGATAGGTCATTAAATTTAAGGTTTTATTGATCACGTTAAAATAGCCCAGCTTTTCTTCGTGATTGGGTGGCTTCACCGTATAAAGCTGACGATAAAAATCTTTGATTTTTTGGCGGTAAAGGGAATGTTTTACTTCCATCACATTTTGGCATACCACCGGCTTATCAACAGGAATCATCGCGTTTACATTTACGGCCACTAATATATCTCCCGGTTGCCTTTTTACATGTTCAATAGGCAGGTTGTTGATAATACCCCCATCAACCAATAAACCATCAGCATACTTTACCGGCGTAAAAACAGTAGGAATGGCAATTGATGCCCTGATAGCATCATAAATGCTCCCCTCCGTAAAAACCACTTCTTTTTTATTAATGATATCGGCCGCTACGGCTGCATACGGTATGTTAAGATCTTCAATATTGGCATCATTGATAAACGCTTTTATGGTATTAAAAAGCTTATCCCCCTTAACCATCCCCTGTGCACTAAAACTAAAATCAATAAGACCGAACACTTTTAGTTTATCAAGTGTGTAAAGCCAGCTTTTATAGGCTTCCATTTGCCCTAAAGCATATACACCGCCAACAACAGCCCCCATTGATGTACCAGCAACCGAAATTATATTAAATCCCTGTCGCTCCAATTCTTCAATTACACCAATATGAGCTATGCCCCTGGCCCCGCCACCCGATAATACTAAGGATATATTTTGTTTCATTTAACAAATAATTGGTTGCATTGACAGCCTTGCTTAAACTATTAATGCGTATAGTAAATGTAACAAATAACAGCAAAATTGTTTGGAAACTTACCTTACCAGTAATTGTATAGTAACTGTGCAATTATTGTATAACTCCGTTTTGAAGTATCTTTTGCCTATGGTTTATAACGGCAAATGCGTTTATGAAATGCAGCCACAGTAAAAAGCGCATCACAACGATAACCACCCAAAATAAGAAACTAACTAAGAAAGAGGAAGGAACACAGACTATGAGCAGCAAATACCATAGCTAAACTGTGGAGATATTATATGATATAAAAACCGCATGCCTGATGCACACGGTTCTTATATCCTGATTTTATTTATTTATACCGAAAACGAAGTTCCGCAACCACAGGTACTGGCAGCGTTAGGATTATTAAAGGTAAACCCACGCGCGTTTAAGCCATCCTGGAAATTAATCTGCATCCCCATCAGGTACATGCCATGTGCTTTATGCATAAAAACCTTTATACCATCAATGATAAATTCCTGGTCTCCATCCTTTTTCTGATCGAAACCTAAAATGTAGTTCATGCCAGAGCAGCCACCACCTTCAACACCAACACGCAGGCCAAAGTCTTCACCTATCTCTTGCTGATCCTTCAATTTAAAAAGTTCTTTAACGGCTCCCTCTGTAAAGGATACCGGTGCAATTTCAACAGCAGTGCTCATCTTATTTTTATTTAACTATACAAATATAAGGTAAAATGTGGATTTTTACATCCACGGGTATTTTATGACCTCAGCTTAACATTTTAAAAAAACATGCTAACACCTCTTTATTTACTTGATATTTTAAAATTCACCATTGCCGGGGCCGGTGTAGTATGGATAGCTTTTTACCTGTTTAAACCTTACCTGGATAAACAAAGCCAGTTACAAATATTGGAGCTCAAACGCAGTGTTAGTACACAAACATTGCCTCTACGCTTGCAGGCGTATGAGCGGGTTGTATTATTTATTGAGCGTATTAACCCTGCTAATATGCTTATCCGCCTCAACGTTGGCGGCTTATCAGCAGCCGAATTGCACATCATCGTGGTAAACGAAATCCGTAACGAATTTCAGCATAATGTTACGCAGCAAATATACGTGAGCAGCAGGGTTTGGGCTGTGCTCAAACGCGTTAAAGAAGACACCCTGAGCCTGGTAAACAACGCGGTAAAGGCCATGCCCGAAAATTCAACCGGCATGGAACTAAGCAAAACCGTGCTCATTCATTTAAGTCAGCTGGAAGATGATCCGTACGAGATAGCCGTCAACCTGGTTAGGCAGGATCTGGAAGAATTATTTTAAACGCAATGGCTAAAAAATTCAGCACCACATCTGGTATCGAAATTAAGGAAGTATACACCGGGCCATCGCAAATGGATGAACTCCCCGGCGAGTTCCCTTTTACACGCGGTATCCAGAAAGACATGTACCGGGGCAAAGCCTGGACCATGCGCCAGTACGCCGGATTTTCAACAGCCGAAGAATCAAACAAACGTTACCATTATTTATTAACTCAGGGCACAACCGGCTTATCTGTGGCCTTTGATCTTCCCACACAAATTGGATACGACAGCGACCATGAACTATCAGAGGGCGAAGTTGGCAAAGTAGGCGTAGCCATTGATTCGTTAGAAGATATCGAGATTCTGTTTGATGGCATCCAATTAAAGGATATTACCACCAGCATGACCATTAACGCCACCGCGCCTATATTGCTGGCCATGTATATTGCTCTCGCCAAAAAGCAAGGGGCCGATCTGCACCAGATCTCGGGAACAGTACAAAACGATATACTAAAGGAGTATGCCGCGCGCGGTACATATATATACCCGCCTACCCCATCCATGCGGCTCATTACCGATGTGTTTGAATATTGCAGTAAAGAGGTGCCCAAATGGAACACCATATCCATATCGGGATACCATATCCGCGAGGCCGGCTCAACGGCCGTGCAGGAGCTGGCCTTTACATTAGCCAATGGTAAAGCATATTTAAAAGCAGCACTGGATAAGGGGTTGGATATAAATGTATTTGCCAAACGCCTCTCTTTCTTTTTCAATTGCCATAATAATTTTTTTGAGGAGATAGCCAAGTTCAGGGCTGCAAGGCGAATGTGGGCGCATATAACCAAGGAGTTGGGCGCGACTGATGCCGGAGCGCAAAAGCTCCGTTTCCATACCCAAACCGGTGGCTCAACCTTAACCGCCCAGCAGCCCCTAAATAATATTATACGTGTAAGTAACCAGGCGCTGGCAGCCGTATTGGGCGGCACACAATCACTACATACCAATGGTTATGACGAAGCATTGTCATTACCTACCGAAGCTGCTGCAAAAATAGCCCTGCGCACCCAGCAGATCATCGCTTTTGAAAGCGGCGTTACCGATACCGTGGATCCGCTGGCTGGTTCTTATTTTATAGAATCGCTCACCAACGAGGTTGAAGCCGCCGCACAATTGTATATAGATAAGATAGACGCCATGGGCGGCGCAGTGAAAGCTATTGAACAAGACTATATACAGCAGGAAATAGCTGCATCTGCCTACCAGTACCAGATCGATATCGAAAACGGCGAGAAAGTTTTGGTTGGCGTAAACAAATTCGTCCAGCAAGAAGATGCTCCCCGCAACGTGTTCAGGGTTGATGACTCCATCCGTAAAATGCAGATGGAAAAAATCACAAAACTTAAAAACAAAAGAAACAACAACGCTGTTAAAGATAATCTGCAACTATTGAAGATGGCTGCTTCGGGCACCGAAAATTTGATGCCCTTTATAGTATCTTCGGTTGAAAACTACGCTACCTTAGGAGAGATCGCAGATACACTACGCAGCGTTTTTGGAGAATATTGATATCGTGCCGTGGCTTTTGAAATTGTGCAGATAGCTTGCCACATTTAATAAATATCAGATTTTAATTGTATTCGGCACTGGTCCAGCGCTTTAGTTTTTAGTTTAGTACAAACGGCTAATATGGCTCAACAATTGCCTCAATTTTGGCGTATAACAACGTCAAAAAAAAGCCGCTTTTTTACCGTTTTTTGCTCTGAAAGAAAAAAAAAAATTAATTAAAAATTTATACAATTGCGTTTCTCAATACAAAATAAAGCCTTATATACAAATTTTATATTTAAAAACAACTTTTGTTGATAACTTGAGAAATGTTAAAAAAGTGAAAATTTAATTTTTTTATAAGCTTTTTTTGGCAATATTCGATGTTCCGTAGCAGTCCCAAAAGATGTTGGCTGAGGGGTTGGAAATCAAATAATTACTTATATATACATGGAAAAAACTTGTACTAACGTTTGGAATAGCTGTCTTCAGATCATAAAGGACAACATACCGGCACAGAGCTTCAAAACCTGGTTTGAGCCGATAAAAGCCTTAAGGATGGAGGGGAGTGTTTTAACCATACAAGTACCAAGTTTGTTTTTTTACGAATGGCTTGAGGAGCACTACGTAGGCTTGCTGCGCAAAACAATAAAAAAACAATTAGGGGACGAAGGACGTTTGGAGTATAATATTGTTGTTGAGCAATCATCATCAAGTAAACCCTATACAACTAATATGCCCTCGAACGGAAATGGCGCCGAGTCAAAGTATCAGTCAATGCCGATACCTATTTCAATCAATAAGGATATCAAAAACCCTTTTGTGATTCCCGGCTTGAAAAAATTAAATGTAGATCCGCAACTGAACAGGAACTACACCTTCGAAAACTTTGTTGAAGGTGACTGTAACCGTTTGGCCCGCTCTGCAGGTTACGCTGTAGCCGCAAAACCGGGTGGCACTTCATTTAACCCTTTAATGATCTATGGTGGTGTAGGTTTAGGTAAAACTCACCTTGCCCAGGCCATCGGTAACGAGATCAAACGTTCGCTACCCGATAAATTGGTACTTTATGTATCATGCGAGAAATTTACTCAACAATTTGTTGACGCGCTGAAACATAACAACATTAACGATTTTGTAAATTTTTACCAGGCCATTGATGTACTCATCATGGATGATGTGCACAACTTTGCCGGTAAAGAAAAAACACAGGATTTCTTCTTCCACATATTTAACCACCTGCACCAAAGCGGCAAACAGCTGATCATTACATCAGACAAAGCCCCTAAAGACCTGGCCGGTTTAGAAGAAAGACTATTATCAAGATTTAAATGGGGCCTATCCGCCGATTTACAGATCCCTGATCTGGAAACCCGTATGGCTATCCTCAAGAACAAAATCTACCAGGATGGTATTGAACTATCAAACGATGTTATTGAATATGTAGCCCATAACATTGATAACAATGTACGTGAGCTGGAAGGTGCTATGGTATCATTATTGGCACAATCAACCCTTAACCGTAAGGAGATAGACCTGAACCTTGCTAAACAAATGTTGAAAAACTTTGTGAAGAACTCATCAAAAGAAATTTCGATGGAGTACATACAAAGCCTGGTTTGCGAATACTTTGAAGTGCCTATTGAAATGGTGAAATCACAAACCCGCAAACGCGAAATTGTGCAGGCCCGCCAAATTTCAATGTACCTTGCAAAAGCCCATACCAAAAGTTCATTAAAATCAATAGGCCATTTCTTTGGCGGCCGCGACCACTCTACCGTGATCTATGCCTGCCAAACTGTTGAAGACCTTATCGACACCGACAAGAAATTTAAAGGTTACGTTGCTGATATTCAGAAAAAACTAAAAATGTCATAAACTAACCTGCTAACCATATTACTACAAGCCTTGCATAAACTATGCAGGGCTTTTTTGTGCAGAAAGAATTTCCTATACAAAAGGCAATCCCCACCATCAACCTCCGCAATGCCGGTTTGCCCTGTTATTTTGCCGTATTGAACATAAAAGCGCTTTGCTATCCGCTGTATTCATGCTTCCTTTGTATAAAAGTATTTCACAATGAGGAAGTTAGTAAACCAAACCAGCAAGCGAAATTATTTCATACTGGTTATTGTTTTAATTATCGCTTTTTCCGGGATCCAATTTATTCATCCCGAAATTAAAAACTCACCGGCAACCGGCGACTTTGAAGCTCCTGCCGACGTTAAAGCCATTATTATACGCGCTTGTTACGATTGCCACTCCAACCAAACAAACCTGCGATGGTATGATAAAGTAGCCCCCATTTACTGGCAGGTGGCGCAGCATGTTAAGGATGGCCGGGCGGGTCTTAATTTTTCTACATGGAAAAACCTTGCCCCTGCCGATCAGAAAGCGAAACTATGGGAGGCTGTTAACCAGATCTCGGCAGGCGCAATGCCGGTTAAAGATTATGTGCTGGTACATTCATCGGCAAAGGTGTCGGCCAATGATCTTGTCGTGCTAAAAAAGTACATGGCCGATATGGTTGTGAATAAACCCGCGGATACCGCAAAAATAAATGCTTTGGATAAACAATACCAGCACTGGCAAAAAGGAAAAGTTGCTGCGGGTAAACTGCCCACCGCGCTTAACAGCGTTACCTACATTCCCGATTACAAAAACTGGCAACCTATAAGTACAACCGAGCGTTTTGATAATGGTACCATGCGGGTGATATTTGGTAATGATGTGGCTACTAAGGCTATTAAGGAGAATCATATTAATCCCTGGCCAAACGGAACCATATTTGCCAAAGTAGCTTGGGACCAGCTTGCCGATAAAGATGGAGAGGTACACACCGGCGCTTTTAAGCAGATAGAATACATGATTAAAGACGATCAAAAATACAAAACAACTAAAGGCTGGGGTTTCGCCCGCTTTAAAACCCCTAAACTGGTGCCTTATGGTACCGATGTAATGTTTGCCCGCGAATGTGTAAGCTGCCATAAACCTTTGGCCGATGAGGATTTTGTATTTACCCAACCCCTTAAACACCAATAATCATGAAAAGATCAATATATATGCTCTTAGCCGGAATAGCCATTTTGTCATCCGCCTGCGGTCACAAAACTAACAGTGCCGATCTGATCAACAAAAAAGCCTCGCTTCCCCCATCATTTCAATTTGAAGCTTTAGGCTTAAAAGTGATGTCGTCGTCAATCAATAAAAAACGGGGTACCATGTCAACCCTGTATGCCAATGAGCTTGGTTTAAAAAATGCAATAGCCGGCTTAAAAAACCATCCGGCGGGCGAAGTATTTGCATTAGTTACCTGGAAACAACAGGACGATGACCATTGGTTTGGCGCTAAAATTCCCGGCGACCTGAGTAGTGTGGAACTTGTAAAAACTACGGCTATAGTCAACCATACCGTCATCAGCTACAAAAAAATTGAAGGCAAAGATTTGGTTGCAAACCCGGATACACTTCATCAGCAAGATAGAATTAAATATATCTTTGAGCAGCAACCATCTGTAATGCCATGATTTTTACCGGGTACGTTAAAACTAATAACAAAAAAGTATTCAGGGTATCGGCCCGCATCATCTGGTTCAGCTCGCTGTTCATGGGGATCTTGGCATCGGTACCCAAAATACTTCAGCTACATATCCGGGGAATTGAGCTGGTTGTAGATGCATCCATCGCTTTTTTATTTTCGCTGTTTGTTTGGTATTTTAACATTTACAGTCTGCCCAAATTTTCTAATCAGCAAATTACTACGCGTTTTTTTAACCGGCGGCTAAGCAGTAGTTTGTTTTTAGGCATTATGCTGATGCTGATACTTGTTGCTGTTCACCAGGCGCTATTTCCTTATTACCATTTTCAATCCATGACGTTGATGTATGAGTTTAGGGGGGTATTGATCAACTTAACCATCTACATGTTTCTGTATTTGCTATACCAAAGTTATAGCGCGCAGTTAATGGGCTTTGAAATGGATCGGATTAAAACAGACAACCTTGGGGCGCAGTATGAATTGCTAAAACAACAGGTAAATCCCCATTTCTTGTTTAATAGTCTTACAACACTGAAGTCAATGGTGGATATTGGAGATGAGCATGTAGCCGATTTTATAGTTAAACTGGCTGATTTTTATCGCTTTTCATTAGAAAGCAGAAAAATGGATATCATTCCATTATCCGAAGAATTAGACATACTAAATGCCTACCTGTATTTACTAAAGGCCCGTTTTGAAGATGGCATCCAAATTACTTTTAAAATTAGCAACCAACATCTGTCATCATACATACCACCATTTACGTTACAGTTACTGGTTGAAAATTGCATTAAACATAATGTAGTTTCGTTGGAGCAGCCTTTAAACATTGCCTTGTATTCTGAAGGAGAAATGCTGGTGATAACAAATCAATTGCAACTCAA
This sequence comes from Mucilaginibacter sp., assembly GCF_025362475.1. Classification (GTDB taxonomy): domain Bacteria; phylum Bacteroidota; class Bacteroidia; order Sphingobacteriales; family Sphingobacteriaceae; genus Mucilaginibacter. Next base: position 106,551 of record NZ_JANYGH010000029.1, on the reverse strand, counting down.
AAAAACACCGGAATCATCTACCGGGGTAGGGTTAGAAAATATTAACCAGCGTTACCTGCACCTTTTGCATAAAAAAGTAGATGTAGTTGCCGATGGTACATCCTTTAAGGTTTATTTACCTGTAATATATGACTATACTCATCATTGAAGACGAGGTTAAAACCGCGAAAGCACTTGCCCGGCTTATTGTTGCGGTACAACCGGGCGCGCAAATAATAGCCTCGATACAAAGTGTGGCCACAGCCATCAGCTTCCTTAATACCAATGCCAGGCCCGATCTGATCTTTATGGATATCCAGCTGGCAGATGGTTTATGCTTTGAGATATTTAAAGAAGTGAAAATTGAATCGCCTGTAATATTTTGTACCGCTTATGATGATTATGCCATAGACGCCTTTAAAGCAAATGGTATAGACTATATACTTAAACCATTTTTAAAGGAAAACATTTTGCAGGCTTTTGATAAGGTAAGTAAGTTACAGAGCTTTTTCCAGGGCCCTAAGAATGATCTGCCTGGAATTGAAGCCTTACTCAACCGGCTTGATAATAAACAGGATAAAAAGAGTTTCCTGGTATTTAAGAACAACAAGTATGTAACTATTGCAACAGAGAATATCGCTTTTTTTTATATCCGGAACGAAACACCTACCATCACCACATTTGACCTCCAGGAGTACCCCATATCACAATCTTTAGATGAAGTACACAAACTTTTATCAGCCAGTCAGTTTTTCAGGTTAAGCAGGCAATACCTCATCAACTTCAACGCGGTAAAAGAAGTAGAACATTATTTTGCACGTAAATTATTAATCAGGCTGGTTATCCCCAGTCCGGATCAGTTACTAATAGGAAAAGATAAAGCAACAGCGTTTTTAGATTGGCTGGAAAACCGGTAAAACCCAAGCCGCCATAATGCCCAACCGCCCAACAGCACTTTCATAGCGAATCATTTACCGATTCAATTGCCCCATTAATCGACACTTAGCTGTGCATATGCAATTGTTGAAACATCTTTAAGCTTCAAGAGCTGCTTACCTGCGCATGTTGGTTAAGCAGCGGCGCGCTTTGGTGCGTTAATCCACCATAATTAATGATGCTTATAAATGTTGGTTGCCTTAAAGCCCGAAAAACCCCTTGTCTTTGTTGCATGCTTTTTATTTACGCTATTTTTAGGTAACAGCGCCCGGGCGCAAAGCCTGGGCGATCCGGTTGTTAAAATCACTTTTGGATCAGGCACAGCCTCCCGTGGCGGTGCGTTATCTGCCGACTCGGGCACCACCACTTATGTTTACAGCGGCAGCGGCCAGATTGGCGAAAATTATTATACCATCACCAATCAAAGTACCACCACGGTTCACGGAGGTTTTGTTACCAGTTATGACCATGATTACGAAACCACCGGCAATACCAACGGCTATATGATGGTGGTAAACGGCAACCTGACTGCCGGTACCGTATACACCCGAACCGTGCCGGGTTTGTGTGGTAATACACAATACCAGTTTGGCGTGTGGATTAAGAATGTATTGGCATCGGGCGGCATATTACCCAATATGATTTTCCATATCTACGCCGCCGATGGCGTAACAGAGCTGGGCAGCGGGGTACCAACCGGCGATGTGCCTTCTGGCAACGTATGGCATAATTATACTGCCAACTTTACCTTGCCCGCAGGCACAGGCGATGTGATTATTAAATTGGTTAGCAATGCCAGCGGCACACAGGGTAATGATTTCGCGGTGGATGATATTACCTTTAGCCCGTATGGATCAACAGTTTCGGCTGTTTTTACCGCGTCGGCCAATGGTACAGTTACCACATGCGCAGGTTCGGCACAAAGCTATACTATTAAAGCCACCAGCACCCTGGCCAGTGGATATGTACAAAAACTACAAATGTATGCCAACGGCAGCTGGACAGACCTGGGCACCGCCGGTACAGCAACCACCTACACCATAAGCTCACCCACTACGGCTGGCACCTATAAGTACCGGCTGGTTTCGGCAACAACTGGCAACATTACTTCGGCCAACTGTGTTGTTGCGTCCAACAACCTTACTTTAGTAGTAACGCCATCACCTGTAGCCGGTTTTACCGTACCGAACGCTACCTGCCTGGGCACCGCCACCGTATTTACAGATGCTTCTGTTACCAACGGATCAACCATAACCTCATGGGCCTGGAATTTTGGCGACGGGCAAACCTCGGCGCTGCAAAACCCAAGCCATACATACACCCAAACCGGCACCTATACAGCTTCACTCACCGTGGCGGGCAATACCGGCTGCACAGCGTCTATAGCAACTAAAACCATAACTATCAGCGCCTTGCCGGTTGCAGCCTTCGGCTTTTCCACACCGGATTGTTTAACCAAAGCGGTTACTGTTACAGATCAATCCACAACCACCACCGGAACCATAACCAGCCGACTTTGGGTCTATGGCGATGGAACTACTGAAACCAAAACCAGCAGCACGGCATTTGAGCACCTATACAACACTGCCGGCACCTATAGTGTAAAGCTTACCATAACCAACTCCGGCGGATGCACGGCCACCACTACAAAAAGCATTACCATAAGTCCCCTGCCTGTTGCGGCATTCACTATGCCCGATGTTTGCCTGGCCGATGCCTCTGCAACTTTTACAGATAACAGCACCATTGCAGATAATAACACCAGCGGCTTTACCTATCTATGGAATTTTGGCGATGCCAATGCTACAACAGCTAACCCCAATACATCTACATTAAAAAACCCACCGCATAAATACACACAGGCAGCAGTGTACCCGGTTACGCTTACGGTAACATCGGCAAGCGGCTGTACCTCCGCCCTAACCCAAAACTTTACCGTAAACGGATCAATTCCCGTAGCCTCATTTACCGTAGCCAACACCTCAACACTTTGCAGCGATCAACAGGTTACATTTACCAATACATCAACAGTAGATTTTGGCAGCATTACCAAAGTGGAATGGTATTATGACTATGGTAATAGCCCTACCACCGTAGTTACAGACCAAAGCCCGGCCTATGGTAAAATTTACTACCATACCTACACTGCCTTCCATACCCCGGCCACACAAAATTACCAGGTGCGTATGATAGCTTATTCGGGCGGCAGTTGCGTATCTGTTATGGATAAAACCATTACTTTGCTTGCTGTGCCCGAGTTAACTTTCACCGCGCCATCGGCCGTGTGCATCAATGGCGGTACCGTGCAGCTGGCAGCGCAGGAAATTGCAGGGGTAGCCGGCACAGGTGTTTACACAGGCACCGGCGTAAGCAATACCGGATTGTTTGATCCGGCCACAGCCGGGGCAGGTACCTTTACCATCAATTACGTTTATAGTGCGACAAATGGCTGCCCTGTTACGGTAAGCCAACCCATTACGGTTAATCCCATACCGGTTATTACCGCTGGACCAGACATTACTGTACTCGCCGGCGGAAGTGCAAGTCTGCCCGCAACAGCTAAGGGCGACGGCCTTACTTATTCCTGGAATCCGACTACTTACCTGAACGATGCAACCGTATTAAACCCAACGGTTACCCCACTGCAGGATATTACATATACCATAACGGTAAGCAACAGCGCCGGATGCACGGTAAGCGGGCAGGTAAACGTTTCGGTATTGCAGGGGCCGGTAGTGCCAAACGCGTTTTCGCCCAATGGCGATGGCGTTAACGATCAATGGAATATTAAATACCTTGATACCTACACCAATTGCACGGTTGAAGTTTATAACCGTTATGGGGCCAAATTATTTGCATCAACAGGGTATACCGTTCCCTGGGATGGCACCTACAACGGCACGCAGGTACCCGGCGGCGTGTATTATTACATCATCAACCCCAAACACGGGCGAAGCACCCTATCTGGCTCATTAACCATCATCAGGTAAAATGGCAAGGTGTAATTTCTCCGCCCGAAATTATACTACCTCTAACGCGCATCCTGCTATTTTTTAATATTAAGGTAATCATAAGCTACTTACACCTATGGAGCCCATGTATACAACCATGGCGGGTAAATCAGGTCACGTACAGAAATAACCTCTTGCGGCACGCTAATTTTTTGATTATCCAACTAAAGTGTTATTCCTTTGTTAATTAAACGATGATAGGAAAAGGCCGGCAGGTTATACAGCAATGGTACAAGCAAAAAAACTGGCATCAGTTCCCGTTTCAGCAGGAAATGGAGACTACCTATCTTGCCGGCTATTCGGGTTTGCTGAACGCGCCTACCGGCAGCGGTAAAACCTATGCCTTGTTTTTACCCTTCCTGGCCGATTTTATTAATAAACACCCAGATACCTATACTACGCAAAAAAACAACGGCTTACTCATGCTGTGGATAACCCCGCTGCGGGCTTTAACCAACGATATCCGTAAAGCCATGCAGGAAGCCTGCGATGAAATGGGATTACCCTGGCGCATTGCTACCCGAACAGGTGACACCCCGGCTGCAGAAAAAGCAGCCCTCAAGAAAAAGTTGCCAGAAGTACTGCTCACCACACCCGAGAGCCTGCACCTGATGTTGGCTCAAAAGGAATATCCCAAAATATTCAACAGCTTACAGGTAGTGGTCATTGATGAGTGGCATGAACTGTTAGGCACTAAACGAGGTGTACAGGTGGAGTTGGGTTTGTCCCGGCTTAAAGCGCTTGCCTCTCTTGGCAGTTCTCAGTTAGCAGTTAACAGGGAGCAGCCGGCAATGGGAGGTGAAGAGTTAGCAGACAGCAGTCCTCAGTTAGCAGCGGAAAAAAAAAATCAAGATAAATCTCTGCATAAGACTGCAAATCCAGAACTGCCCTCTGCCAACTGCCCACTGCCAACTGAGACCTGCCCACTGCAAACCGCCAACCGCCAACTCAAAATCTGGGGTATCAGTGCCACCATTGGCAACCTGGAGCAGGCAGCCGAGGTTTTATTAGGTAACGATTTTCCTCCGGAGCAGGTTAAAATGGTACGGGCCAACCTGGAAAAAAAACTGGAGATAAAATCCATCATCCCGGATAACGTCGAAAATTATTCCTGGGCGGGGCATATCGGCTTAAAATTGCTGCCGCAGGTAATGGAGATAGTGGCCCGCAGTAAAACTACGCTGATATTTACCAACACCCGTTCGCAATCAGAGATCTGGTATCATGCTATTTTAGATAATTACCCGGAGTATGCCGGTATCATGGCCATGCACCACGGCTCGCTGGATAACGAGTTACGCAACTGGGTTGAGCAGGCCCTGCACGCCGAGGCGCTGAAAGTTGTAGTATGCACTTCGAGCCTGGATCTTGGGGTTGATTTCAGGCCGGTTGATACTGTGGTACAGGTGGGCAGCCCCAAAGGTGTTGCCCGCTTTATGCAGCGTGCCGGGCGAAGCGGCCACCACCCGGGGGCCGTATCAAGAGCGTATTTTGTACCCACCCACTCACTGGAGCTTTTGGAAGGCGCAGCGCTTAAGGAAGGCATCAAGAAAGGCATTTTTGAAAGCCGCGACCCGATGCTGCTTACTATGGATGTACTGATCCAGTATATGGTTACGCTGGCGGTATCGGATGGTTTCAGGGCCGACGAACTGTTTAAAGAAGTAAAAGGCACCTATGCCTTTGCCGACCTCACCAGCAAGGAATTTGGCGAGCTTTTGGAGTTTATAACCAGCGGCGGCAAAACGTTGGCCCAGTACGATGAGTTTTTAAAGGTGGAGATTGAGGACGGCTTATATAAGGTGAACAGCCGCCGGGTGGCTATGCGGCACAGGTTAAGTATAGGCACTATTACCAGCGAATTAAGCATCAGGGTAAAATGGCTTAGCGGGGGCAGTTTAGGCACCATCGAAGAATCCTTTGTATCCAAGCTCAAACCGGGCAGTACCTTTTGGTTTGCAGGCCGTAGCCTGGAGTTTATCAGGGTGAAGGAGATGACTGCCTATGTTAAAAAATCAAATTCAACCAAGGGGCTTATACCGAGTTGGAATGGTGGCCGCATGCCTTTGTCTTCTCAACTATCGGCTGTATTTCGTGATAAGCTGGATGAGGTTGCTCATGGTATCGAGAAGGATATAGAAGTGATAGCCCTTAAACCTTTATTTAAATTACAGCAGGAACTGTCGCATTTGCCGCAGAGCCATGAGTTTTTGATTGAATCGTTTAAATCGCGCCAAGGGCATCACCTGTTGTTTTATCCGTTTGAGGGGCGGTTGGTGCATGAAGGCATGGCATCACTACTGGCCTATCGCATCAGCAAGATCAAGAATGCCAGCTTCTCTATCGCCATGAATGATTATGGCTTCGAGCTGCTTACCGATGAGGACGTACCCATTGAGCGGGTGCTGGAAGATACCAGTTTTTTTTCTATAGATAACCTGATAGATGATATTCAGCACAGCCTGAATGCCAACGAAATGGCCCGCCGCCGTTTCAGGGATATCGCCCATATCGGCGGACTGGTATTTACAGGTTACCCCGGTCAGCAGGTGAAGAACAAGCATTTGCAGGCATCTACCTCGCTACTGTTCGAGGTGTTTAGCGAGTACGAGCCAAATAATTTGCTGGTACGGCAGGCCTATAATGAGGCCCTGGCTTTTCAGTTGGAAGAATTTAGGTTGAGGGCTGCCTTACAGCGCATTGGCACCCAAACCATTATCCTGAAAACGATTGAACGCCCTACCCCATTCGCGTTCCCTATTATGGTTGACAGCCTGGGAAGGGAACGACTAACCACCGAAACCATGGAAGAACGCATTGCCAAAATGGCCAGGAGCTATGGGGCCGAAGGCGTTGGTGAGGTTAATGAAAGTAAAAAAAGCAGGAAGCCGGGAATTACCCGGAAGAAAGGGTATTAAACAGGTGTACAGGTGAGTGTTCGCTCCTAAAATAGGTTTTCACGGGCTGCCTAGAGGTTATGCGTTTTTACTGGGACTTTGAATGGCTTGAAAACCGCATGGCTTCGTCAGTTCTTGATAGGATTCACCTGGTCAATTTATTGAACAGAAGTAGAGATTGACTTCCTGTTAATCAAGATAGCGAAATAAAGTTTTGCACCTGATGGGCTCTTTTCGTTTTCGGAGATCATGTATTAAAAGGATTTCACAAAAAATGTATGAAAAAACTATTAAGCATTATTTTAAGCATGGCTGCATTGAACGCTGCGGCACAAACTTCCCACTTTACTATTAACGGGCAGATTGGTAATCTCAACGGTAAAAAAGTTTATTTAAGCTTTATGACAGATGGTAAAGGTCATGAGGATTCGACTACATTGGCCAGCGGGACTTTTCACTTTACCGGTCAAATGAATCCCTACAGTTCAGTACGGTTAGCACTTGATCATAAAGGCCTTGGACGTGAAATCGCTACTCATGGCGGGGATGTTATCTATTTTAATTTTGCAAACGAAACGCTGAATATTGACTCTAAGGACTCTTTGGCAAACGCGCGAATGAGCGGTTCTAAAACCTATGAAGAATATTCGGCTTATGTGAAAGCCGTAGGTCCGATGCCATGGGATATTGACCATATTTCCAATGCGGAGATCGCTGCTGCACCCGAACTTGTGAACGATACCGCGTTCACCAACCAGGTGGCTCGCCACCACTATAAAATGGTTGCTGATCTTCAAGTCAATAACCTGGAGTTCGCCAAAACCCATCCGGATTCTTTCTTTGCACCGGTTGCGCTGTTCGGTACCGCTGCAAATGATAAAACTGTTACGATAGCCGAACAGGTATTCAAAACCTTCAGCCCGGCAATCCAGGCAACAGATAATGGCAAGTCCATCAAGGAGCTTATAGAGGCGCATTACCGCCTTAAAATTGGAGCGGCTGCACCAGTTTTCACACAAGTAAACCCGGCAGGTAAAGCGGTTTCTTTAGCCAGCTATAAAGGCAAGATCGTGCTGGTTGATTTCTGGGCCAGCTGGTGTTCACCTTGCCGCCAGGAGATCCCAAACCTCTTGAGCCAGTATAAAATGTATAAAGATAAAGGGTTCGAGATCCTATCTGTATCACTGGACAGCAGCCGTGACAAATGGCTGAAGGCTGTGCAGCAGGAAGGCATGGGATGGCAGCAAGTCAGTGATCTGAATGGCAGCAGCAACAGCGTCGCCCGTCTTTATGGTGTTTCAGCGATACCTGCAACCTTCCTGGTAGATCGTGAAGGCAAACTCATCAGCACCAATCTTCGCGGTGAAGATCTTAATAAAAAACTGGCAGAACTTTTTAAGAATTAAGATGCAGTCACGCTTTCTCCTGATCCTGTGTAGTTTCATAATTAACCGTTATGCAGCTGCTCAGGATCTTAAATCAACAGTGGATAAAGTCCGGCCCGCCTGTGTCCGTATATGGGGTTTCGATACTTTGCAACAACAACGCACCAGTGCACAGTTCAGTGGCGTAGTGGTAAAAGGCAATTATATCCTTACAGCCGCTCATGTTATTACGCCCGGCAGCACCTACAAAATCTTTTTTCCAAACGGTGAAGAAACCATCGCGGAGGCGCTGGGAAAGATTGAATTGTCTGAAGACAAAACACGTCCTGACGTAGCGCTCATGAGAATTTTGAAAGGCACAAACCATCCGGGAGTAGTGATGAGTTTAGCTGATCTGCATAAGGATCAACCCTGCCTTAGCATTGCCTACCCTGAAAGCCTTGACCAGGAACAGCCCACTATTCGTCTTGGCAAGGTTATCGAACCATTGAATAGCCGCGGATTTATCCGGTCAACAGCTTTGATGGAACCAGGTGATTCAGGCGGTCCTCTCTTTAATTTAAGTGGAGAGCTCATAGGGTTACACAGTGCGATCGGAATCCCGGAATCGGAAAATTATGATGTGCCAGTAAATTTGTACCAGGAATATTGGTCGGCGCTACAGAAACCGGTTATTTATCGAAACTGGCCTGAGCGGGCAGACACCGTCCAGAAAGATAATAGAACTCTGGAGTTTACCTGGCCCAAAGCCGGAACTTATACCGGTACCTGTGTCAGGATCACAAGTCGGTTAGATGGTAAAGCGCAAACAGTGCTTGGGACAGTGATTCAATCGTTCGTAGTTTCAAAGAGTTCAATAGTCGGCGATTCAGTTTTTATTCTTGGTAAACCGGGCATAGTAATAGCGCGGGACAAAGAACATGACCTTGTGTTGATCCGTCCGGCGCAAAAGCTTAAGGGCCTAAAAATTAAGCAGATCATCAGCCCCGATCCTGGGGAGGTCTTGTTTGCACCCGTAATAGATTCAGTGGTGACAGGTATAGTTAGCGGTGGCCCGATCGGCCTTCGAAAAATTAATAGTGCCGGCTTTTTAGGCGCTACACCTCAACATGGCAGCAGCCCTGAAAAAATTTATTTTGTTCGCCCTGGTTCACCGGCGGCGCAGCTGGATATTCGCTCCGGGGATATAATCCCTGGTCTGAATGACTCATTGAAAGCTCATTGGCCAGGCGACACACTGCAACTTAAACTGCAAAGAGGCTCAAAAAACATATTGAAAAGCGTCGTGCTCACTTATCCGCCATTAATAGTTCATGATCATCCGGCTTACCATTTTGCCGGTGGCAGCAGCCAGCGTAATGATGGGTTCAGGAATATTTACAGTACCGACCTGATCTTGCGCCCCGAACAATGCGGAGGCCCTGTATTTGATATGCAGAATCATTTCATAGGCATTAATATAGCACGCTTTAGCAGAGCTAATTCTGTATTGATTAGCACACAAGCTATCAAAGACTTTATCGTAGTCAATTCGCGATAATATCATGGAGCATAAATCTCTAAAGCCTTAAGATTATAGGTCATGCCCTTTAGCATGTGTTTGATCATTTAGATAATCCGGGGTGCTGAATTCAAATAGCCGTATATTAGTGCTATTATAAAGTAAAGTAGCAGGATGTTTAATAAAGCAGCGTTGAATGCAAAGGTCAAGACCTGGCTCGATGAACAAATCAAGAAAAGCGTCGTAAAAGAAGTTACAGAGTGTTACGACCTGATGGACAAGGATAGCACCAATCACCGCAACATTTTCCGGATCTGTAAAAAACAGCTCAATGCGGTGCGGTCAAAGATCGTTTTGAGTTATGTAAAGGTACTTGAACTGGTGATTCTGGTTTATAAATAAACAGTTAAACTGCACATAAATTATTACTCCGGCGTTTTTCTGCATTTTCGCCGGGGTTTAATTAGTTGATTTGTTTAAGCTAATGCATTTTCGATATTTTTGAATAGTTGTATGTGTTTTTTTTAAATGCGCTGCAAAATTGATCTGACCGGACACGGTGATGTGAAAAGTAGACTTTCCGTTATGGTCGTAAAGTTCCCCGACACCATTTGGCGCGAGAATGCAGCGCCGGACATGTGCGTTGGGGTACTCGTGACGGGCTATGTTGTTAACATTTGGATAATTAGATGCATATTACACCGGCTAAAAGCTGCGACGAGCTATAAGCTTAATAGCTCTTCTCAATTTCCCTTAGTTCAAGATAAACGCCGGCAATCAAAAAGTTGCCGGCGTTTCTTTGACACAATTACATGGTAGTTGATCAATTCCTGACATAAAAATTATAATCTTTATAACGAAAAATTAAAGATCATCTGAGGTTAAGTCAACCGCTGCCAAGGCTCCTGGCTTGTGACAGCGAAAGGGAATTCATATCACTTTTGTTTTTTCTTATAATAAGGTATAAACTCTTGTGTATAACAAGCCTTATCCGTTTTAAAAATACCTTTCTCAAATGCTTCTTTATGTAATTCTGGCAGCTGCTTAAATCTTTTCATTCGAAGTCTATCTATCTTCTTGAGCTTTATAAAATCATAAGAATCTCTTAACATCATTACAACCTCTACTTCATCACATTCATCTACAAGTTCTATAGATGCCAACTCTATTCCAACTGTATTAAATAATATTTTTTTCACGGAAACAGGTATCTCTATTTGGAAAAAACCGTTTAGATCTGTTTTGCCTACTTCAACAGTGTCATTAATCATAATTAGCACTCCTGGGGTCGTTTCCAAAAAATCATCGATCACTCTTCCCTTAATGGTTTTATTCTGAGCATAAAGACTATTTGTTGAAACACCGAGCGCAATACAAATAATTAATAATTTCTTCATCTCTTTATCTTTTATGGCCTATAATTATGGGTATAATCTCTTTAGTCACGAGTACGCCGCCCGCAGCCCCACGCCGCATACGCTGACTGACACGAGCATGCAGCGCCGGCCATGTGCGTTGGGGTATTCGTGACGCGCTATGTTATTAACTGGTATCAGCCTGAAATTATCGCCGTTTTGAGCCTAATTCTTCTTTGCAGGGTCAAACCCCTAAATCCATTTATTTAACAGACCATTGGAACTTTGCAGTCCAACGCAATCCATTAACTCTTCAAAATAATGGCATATCCTTTCCTTGTCTTCCGTATCCAGTTCATCAGCGTAGGTATTAAACCTGTCTAAACCCTTTTTTATATTATCCTGGAATTTCTTTTCGGTTGGATGCATACTCACTGTTGCTAAAAAATCTTTCGCGGCCAGGTTTAAAAGGGCATTCAACTGAGGTTTTAATTTGGGGTTCGATAGACCATTAAATGAGGTATTAGGCTCGCCGTCAAATTTCGATTGCTGAATAAACTGGCTGAGCTTTTGCCGGGCGTCAGGATTTACTTTCATTGTTGATTGCTCCTGGGCGCAAACTGTTGTCATTACAGCTATGAACATTAAGGTGAATAGTGATTTCATAAGGCGACCGAATATATATGTAATGCGGTAATAAACAACGCAGTAGCGCACATAAAGCATATTACCTACTAAGCAACACAAAAGCAAGAGCAATAATTGCTGGCAATGCCTGTGAAAAAAATATTTTTTTGCTTGCTGTAAGCGCTCCGTATAAACCTGCAGTAATTACGCAGCTTAAGAAAAACACGCTGATGTTAAACGCCCATAATTTATCCGAAATGAAGAATGTCCAGATAAGACCCGCGGATAAAAAACCATTATACAAGCCCTGGTTAGCAGCAAGCCCTTTTGTTGGGGAGAATAAGCTATCGGGAAGAGCGCCCTTAAATGTTTTTCGGCCAAGTGTTTCCCAGGCAAACATTTCCATATAAAGGATATATAAGTGTTCGACTGCAACGAGTCCTACTAAAATTTTGGCTATTATCTCCATTATTTTCTAATTGGTTAGGTTTTTCTAATTTAGGGAATTACAGTCTATTTAACGAGTCCGAAACATTTAGTTTTTATACCGGCGCCCGATGTCATCCCTTTCTTGCGTTAGGGGGTGCAGCGGATACCGGCCAAAGTGGTTAAGGCCTGTGTAGTATGAGCGTAAAACCCGGCCCGCAGGGAACGCCCACATTAGTAGCAAGTAATTAATATCAAGTAGCAAGACGCAATTAGGTGATATTAGGCAGCGAACATTGCAGGTGGTTTATCTGTCCTGTGGGATGCCGATCCGTCAGCCGACGGACGGCACGACGTCCGCTATTTTCTTTTTTTTTCCTTTTTTCAACCCACTCCGATTACCTGACGATGGTTACACTCCCCGACAACGATTTGTTGCCATTTTTAAGATTGATAATATAATAATAGGTACCCTCCGGAACGGGCTGTCCCTTAAAAGTGCCATCCCAGGCAATATTGTAACCAATTGATCTGAACAGCCTTTGCCCATACCTGTTGAATACTTCAACCGTATTACGAGGGTAAGCGCTTAAATTTTTTATCTCCAACAGATCATTTCTGCCGTCGCCATTTGGCGAAAAGCTATTGGGAATGCTGATATCCCCCGGGGTTGCAGGAGGCGTTGGCAAAGGATCAACAGTGATGGTAAACTGCACCGGCAAACCAGCGCATAAATTATCACTGAATATAGCCATGAAATTTCCGCCGGGTTGCACAGAAATTTGCTGCGTAGCTATATTGGTTGCCGCATCTATAACCGATATATAAGCCGAAAGCGAATTAACCACGTAAACCTTGCTTCCGTCGCTGCTAATGGTAATATCGGATGGGCTATCGCCAACATCTACAGTAGTAAGTATGTTATTGGTTAAGGTGTTGATAACGGTAACCTTTTTTGCTGTTATGTTTGATACGTATAACCGGGTGCCATCCTGACTTATGGCAACGCCCCCTGCCGGCGTTGCAACGTCAATTTTATAAGTAAGTAACCTGCTGGCAATATCAACCACCGCTATATCATGTGAATTATAATTGGCTATATATAGCTCCTTGTTATCCGGGCTTATGGTGATACTGTTTGGGGTTATACCGGTAACTAAACCATATTCAAAGATATTAGTGGCAGTATCATAAAACTGAACTGCATTTGAACCCTCATTGATGATGTATAGTTTTTTACCATCGGCACTGATGGCCAGATCAGCAGGGTTAAGGCCGGTTGTAACCGTTTTTACAATGGCGTGCGTATTGGCATCAATAACACTTAAGCGGTTAGATGTACCACCACTAACATATAGCCTGCTGCCATCTGGACTTATCACCATGCCCGTTGGGTTAACCCCTGCGGCAAAAGCAGTAAGTACTTTATTGGTAGCTGTACTGATTACTGTTACTGTATTTGAGCCCGGATTGGCCACATAAAGCAGGCTTTTATCGGGGCTCAGCACTACCCTCGACGGGTTTGAATGATCCGGTATCCCCTGGGCGATATCTTGCTCTACTTTGTTGGTAATGGTATTTATTAATGAAACTGAATTTGATAAAGCGTTGGGTGCATAGGCATAATTTGCAGGCACCGGACTAACCGTAATATTAGCAGTAACAGGCATGGTGCCTGTATTTACCGCAATGAATTTGCCGATGTTCCCGGTACCGTTGGGGGCTAAACCAATAGTTGTATTATCATTTGTCCACGCGTAACTGCCTGCTGTACCGGTAAAATTAACGGCATCTGTAAGTTGCCCGTTTTGTTTGGTTTGATTAGCGACCGGATTAACCAAAGGTAACACGGTGATATAACCAGTTACCTTTGCTGTTTGGCTAACCGAACCCGAACTTAGCATGACATCTCCGGATATATTGCCTGTTACGGCCTGCGCCGATGATCGCACATAAATGATGATATTGGAGATCAGCCCTGAGGTTTGCGTAAGCGTTACACTATTGCTATAAGTTCCATTGGCAACAAGCGAGATCTCAAAATTATTGGGGGCTGTAACCGTTACATCGGCAGATAAACCACTTGCCGAAACCGGGAATTGTTGAATAGCCGGGCTTACAGATGGTGTACCGGCACAGGCCGAAATGACGCCTGCTACATCGCCAACAATAATTTGCGGTGCAGCCGTTGTTGATAATATATGCTTTACCTGCTGCGCAGACTGCGCACCAACTGTGGCAATCAGTGAAAATACAATGGCACTTATTAAACGCAGATATTTTTTCATGCAGCTTTGTTAACCTGCATATTAAAAATAACATTAACTACCATAATTTTTTTTAAAGCTGATAAATATAATACCATTAAAAATACATGATATCGTTCCCTCATACCCGGTGTAAGTGCATCGTAACCATAGAATAACTTAATTTGTCTGTTCATTAACAGATGTCTTTGCGCAATAACCAACACCTCCTTACGAAAGTAGCAGGACCGGCGGCATTAGTAAATTAACCCCATCTGCCTGTCAACAAAAAGGCATGATCCTAAAACCATGCCTTTTGTATATCCATGCAAAAACCTTTCGGCTTTTGCCTTTTACTTAAAAATTAGTACCTGTAGTACTCCGGTTTAAACGGACCATCAACGGTTACGCCGATGTATTCAGCCTGATCCTGATCAAGTACTTCCAGCTCTACACCAATTTTAGCAAGGTGTAAACGGGCAACTTTTTCATCAAGGTGTTTTGGTAAAGTGTAAACCTCGTTTTTGTAAGCTGCATTGTTTGTCCAAAGCTCCAGCTGGGCCAAAGTTTGGTTGGTGAATGAGTTACTCATTACAAAGCTTGGGTGACCTGTAGCACAACCTAAATTAACCAAACGGCCTTCGGCCAACACGATAACATCGCTGCCATCAATGGTGTATTTATCAACCTGTGGTTTAATTTCAATTTTGGTATTGCCGTAAGTACCGTTTAACCAGGCCATATCAATCTCATTATCAAAGTGACCGATGTTACAAACAATGGCTTTATCTTTCAAGGCACGGAAGTGCTCTTCGCGAACGATGTTTTTGTTGCCTGTTGCAGTAACCACAATATCGGCTTCTTTAATGGCGGTGCCTAATTTTTTAACCTCGAAACCTTCCATAGCTGCCTGTAATGCGCAGATAGGGTCAATTTCGGTAACAATAACGCGCACACCAGAGTTTCTTAAGCTATCGGCAGAACCTTTACCTACGTCGCCATAACCGCATACTACGGCTACTTTACCGGCCATCATCACGTCTGTTGCACGGCGAATAGCATCAACTAACGATTCGCGGCAACCATATTTATTATCAAATTTTGATTTGGTAACAGAATCGTTCACGTTAATTGCAGGCATTGGCAATGTACCGGCTTTCATGCGCTCATATAAGCGGTGAACACCTGTAGTAGTTTCTTCAGAAAGACCTTTGATCTCGGCGATCAGTTCCGGGAACCTGTCTAATACCATGTTGGTTAAATCGCCGCCATCATCCAAAATCATGTTCAATGGCTTGCGGTCTTCGCCAAAAAATAAGGTTTGCTCAATACACCAGTCAAATTCTTCGGCATTCATACCTTTCCAGGCATAAACAGAAATACCTGCAGCAGCAATAGCGGCGGCGGCATGATCCTGGGTTGAAAATATATTACATGACGACCAGGTAACTTCGGCGCCAAGCTCAATCAATGTTTCAATTAATACAGCTGTTTGGATGGTCATGTGCAGGCAGCCTGCAATACGTGCACCTTTCAAAGGCTGGCTTGGTCCGTACTCCTGGCGTAAAGCCATTAAGCCCGGCATTTCAGCCTCGGCCAGTTCAATCTCCTTGCGGCCCCATTCGGCTAACGAAAGGTCTTTTACTTTGTATTTAACAAATGCAGTTTCTACTGATGACATATCATTTCAATTTTGATGCAAATTTAACTTATAAGTTTGTGAAAATGAAATGAAGAATAGTGAGGTTTGCTGTTATAGGGAAAGTTGCAAAAAATCGAATTTCCCATTTCGATAGAGCAAGGGAGGAAAAGCCTGGGCGAAAGAAAAAGTTTTATAAACCGAATTGTCATTTCGAGTGAGCAAGGGCGGGACTGAGCGCGGCGCGAACGAGAAATCTTATACTGCGTTTATACAGACTTTGCTGGGCTGTAGAAGATTCCTCCGTTCCTCATTTGAAATGACAACCTTGCTATTTTATTTAGGCCATCGATTAATCATCCCCCACCTGGTTATTCAGGAAAACCCAATCGGGGTTTAAGGATCCTATCAACGCGTTTTTCTTTTCCCTGCGCCATTTCTTAATTTCTTTTTCCCTTTCGATTGCATGTTCAATATGTGAGAAATGCTCATAATAAACTAAATTATAGCAATAGTATTGACCTGTAAAAGATTTCCTGGTGCCTTTATTTTCTTTATGCTGACGCAACCTAACACCTATATCGTTAGTAACCCCAATATATAATACAGTCTTTGCAGGATTAGTGGTAATGTAGACATAATAATTGTGATTCCACATGTTTTAAACGATATGGCTCGTATACAAGATTTTTATTCTTACGGAGAGATAGTTTGTTACATAGGGCGGACATACATAGTCGCAGAAGATTTCTCTTCGCGCCCTCGCACTACCCTAACCCGCTCATTCGAAATGACAATTTCTTTTATTAAAAAAGATGTGCACACACAAAGTATTTTAAAATAGGGGAAATTAAAAAAACACCTTCCCCTATTTCGTTGCCGCCTGCATAGTTAGCTGCCCATTATAAACGCCGCCTGTTTCAACCAGCAGGGTTTGGGTTTTAATGCTGCCGGTAATTTCGCCGCTTGCTTTTATTTCCAGGGATCCGGTTTGGATATCGCCGTTAACGGTGCCGTAAACAACTATCTCTTTGGTGATGATGTTACCCTTTACCTGCCCTTTTTCGCCAAGGATCAGGCCTTCGTCAACCGTTACGTCGCCATTTACCAACCCATCAATACGGGCAAATGCAGGTGCATTCAAACTGCCATCTAAAATACTGCCCTCGCTTATAAGGGTTGATATTGCCTGAAGATCAAGTGCCACTTTATCTTTTTTTCCGAAAATAGACATATTGTTGTGAGGGGTGTATGGTGAGCAGTGAATGATTAGTGGTGAATAGTGAGTAGTAAGTTTATTTAACATTAACCTCCTACTCACTATTCACCACTCCCCATTCACCTATTTATTTAACGTTAAATATTTAACCGGGTTTACAGGTTTGCCGTTCACGCGTACTTCGTAATGTAAATGCGCACCGGTGGAGTGGCCGGTTGAACCTACCAGACCTATCTCGTCGCCTACGTTTACTTCCTGCCCTACTTTTACCTTTATTTTGGATAGGTGCCCGTAAACTGTTTGGATATTGTTGATGTGCTGAATGCGGATGCAGTTGCCATATCCACCGGCCCAACCTGCAAAAACTATCTTGCCGCTTGCGGTACATTTTACTTCATCACCCCGTTTGCCTTTAAAATCAATACCCGGATGAAACTCGGCGTTACCGGTATCAAATGGATCGCTGCGGTAACCAAAAAACGAGGTAAATGAACTGATGCGGGGGTATCCCATCGGCGTAAAAGCAATGGTACCCATCAGGTGATTGAGGTAATCGTTATACAGGGAGTAGACTTCGTTGTCGGATAGTTTTTTACCTTCGGCATTGCTATCGCCACCAAGCCCTTTGGTGATGAAACCTTTTAGTCCACGGCGGCGTAAATAATCATTGATGGTTTTTAACTTGCCTTCAATAGCCTGAATATAGGATTGCGCGCTCCCTTCTTTATTATTGGCCGGCGCCACAACCTGTGCCGGGATAGCACCCTTAAGCTTTACAATTTGCTGTAGCAGTTTTTGCTTTTCGATTTCCTGCTGCGTGTTTTGCGATCTTAAATAAATAATACATCCCACCAAAACCACTATTACCGACAAGATGCCGAGCGCATAATGCTTAAGCCTGCTCAAGTGTTTTGTTTTTATTTGTAAAGAACGGGTAGGCTGTTGATTTTTGTTAATAATAACAACAGTACTGATATCAGATGTCTTTTGTTTCATCAAAATCAATTAATTAGGGTCTGCAATATAACTATTACTGTGTATAAATCAATATGATTATAAACAAACAACTTATGGCCTGATGGTTACGTTAAAATGTATATAGTCAGCAAAATGTTATTATTGCGTTTTTTAAACGTAAACTGTTAATCATTTCTTATTTTTGTTATTGATAAATTGTAAAAAAGAAACACATTATGTATCCAGAATATTTAGTTGCCCCAATGCGGGAAGATTTGACCAGGGTAGGATTTAAGGAGTTGAAAGATGCCGACGCAGTAAAAAACGCAATTGAAAGCGAAGGAACTGTATTTGTAATGGTAAATTCTGTATGCGGTTGCGCTGCTGCTAACGCGCGTCCTGCTGCCAGGATTGCTG
Source organism: Mucilaginibacter sp. (assembly GCF_025362475.1). GTDB lineage: Bacteria > Bacteroidota > Bacteroidia > Sphingobacteriales > Sphingobacteriaceae > Mucilaginibacter. The sequence continues at coordinate 87,956 of NZ_JANYGH010000029.1, read as the reverse complement.
CTGCCAATGAGAAACACCCAGATAAATTTGTGACTGTTTTTGCAGGTATGGAAAAAGAGGCTGTTGATGCTGCACGTAACTACATGTTGCCTTATCCTCCATCATCACCGGCAATGGCTTTATTTAAAGATGGTAAACTGGTACACATTATTGAGCGCCACCAGATAGAAGGCCGCCCAGCACAAATGATAGCCGATAACCTGATCGGTGCTTTTGAGCAATACTGCTAATTAGCTTAAAGCCGATGGCTGAAAGCTGAAAGCTAAAAAGAAAGAATAAAAGAAAAGATCCGGTGTGAAAATACCGGATCTTTTCTTTTATCAATCGTTCCCCACTAATTACGGTTATACTGCAAATCCAGGGGGATTGTGACAGGATTTTTAGCCGCCATGCTACCGGGGGTAAGGTACACCAGCTTCAATTTACGGTCACCGGTTTTATGCAGGTACTCCAGCCTGAAAGGGTAAAACCCCTTTGTTAGCGGAAGTATGAATGATTTTCCGTCGCGATGTAAACTATCCGTAATTATCAATGGCTTATTACCGAGAGATAGTTTTGATCCGTTGTCGGCATCTAATGCAAAAATATAATAACCATCTTCCTTTGCTTCCAATAATCCATCAATAACCAGGGCGAAATTATTTTTCCGCGGAAGATTATTTACATCAAACTCTTTGTTTGTTATCCCTGTCTTCGTGGGTTTTACGTTTTTAAGATCCGGCCATTTATCCCACTCTCCCTCATAATAGGCAAAGTTAAACCCGCCCGGTTTTGCGTTGTTCTGCTTTGAAACAGGGCGAAGCGTTTTTTCGACAGTAAAATTACCCGTTGAGGTTTTATTATAGCGGTTACGCCTGGTGAAACGTTTAAAAGTAATCGTGGCGGCGCCGGTTAAAGTTATCTCGGACCGTGCCTTTGCAGATAAGATTGTGGGGGCTGTTCCATCAAGCGTATAACGCACTTTTGTGGTGTCGTTAAAATACCATATTTTAATGGGTTTGTCTTTCAAAACAATACCATTCATCGGGTGAAATTCAATAGAACCGATGGAGCCGGCATAGGTAAACTTTAACCCGTCATAAATGCTTTTAAGCCTTACCGAACTATGTGTTTCATCGGGATACATAAGAATTTTCCAGGTCAAACCTGCGGGAGCACTTTTTTGAAGGATGGTATCCATGGTATCAATCTTCATCGATTTACCATCCTTACCCTCCCGGCCGCTTATAAAAAGTGTGGTATTTGAACCGGCTAAGGCGGGCAGCTTACCGGCCGCTATTTTTGGCAGATAGTTATTATCCCACCAGAAGCTGGGGTCGACAGCAATATACGATTTAAACACTTTTGGCTCATTTAACAGCGCGTACATCACAAACAAGCCGCCCAATGAATGCCCCCAAAGCGTATTATCGCCATTGGAGGGGTATGTTTTATCAACATAGGGGATCAACTCATTTTTAATAAACCCAAGAAATTTGTCCGCCCCTCCCGATGTTTTCCAACCTTCTAAATGAGTTGGTGTAAGGTCTTTGTTTCTGTCGATACCCAAAACGCTTACAATTATGATTGGAGGCATATTGCCTTCTCCCTCTAAAAAGCGCTGAACCTCGTTTATTAAACCTGTATTCCAGTTGCCACCATCAAGCACATACAGCACATCATATTTATCGGTACTCCCCGGTTTGTATTTGGGTGGAATAAATACCTGTATAAGCCTTTCCTGGTTTAATATACCCGACTTCAAAGAGTCGAGCCTTGCATTAACGGGTATTCGAAGAACAGTATCCTGCGCTTTGGCCATGTTACCCAGGCTACCAATCATTGTTAGCAGGATCAAAAAAACGCGAATTGTATTTTTCATTTTTATTGCATTATTCGTTATTCGCTCCTCAAACTTTTTACGGGGTTCATCAACGCGGCCTTAATACTTTGGTAGCTTACCGTAAGCAGGGTGATCGTGATAGAACCGATAGCAGTCGCCCCAAAAATCCACCAGGAAAGCTCAGCGTGATACTTGTAATCTTTTATCCAACTTTGCATAAAATAGTAAGCGATTGGTATAGCTATCAGTAATGATATAGAAACCAGCACCACAAAATCTAACGACAGTAAGCGCCACAAACCAAATACTGATGCGCCAAGCACCTTGCGCACGCCAATCTCTTTTGTACGCTGCTCGGCCATAAACGATGCCATACCAAACAAGCCCATACAACTAATGAAAATAGCCAGCAGGGTAAAGAATCCCGCCAGCTTGCCAATACGCTCTTCATTCGCAAATTTTTGGGCGTACTCTTCATCTGTAAACTTAAAATCAAAGGGGCTGCCCGGGTTATATTGCTTAAATATAGGCTCAATTTTGCCCAATGCTTCGCTGGCGCTTATTTTAGGGTTTATTCTGATATCAATCAACTCACCTGCATAATTGATCATAAAAAACATGCTTGGTTTTACAGGTTCATAGGGCGATGACATTACCATATCCTTTATAACACCGATGACCTTAATACCCTGACTTCCGTTTTTTATAATTTCACCTACAGGGTGTTTCAGGTTCATGAATTTCACTGCTGCCTCGTTCAGTATTACACCCGATGAATCGCTTAAAATCGTTCTCGAAAAATCACGGCCATCGGTAATTTGCCATCCGGCCACTTTTCCAAATTCGGGGCTTATCGGTATAACTCCAAAATCATCCTGCAGGTTGGGATCTTTATCTTTCCAGCTAAACCCGCTGCTGTTTGACCATACCGCTGTTAACGGGCTGTTAGATTCAGCAACTTCAACTATCGCGCCCGATCGAAGCAGCTCATTCCTCACAGCGCTAAAATGTTTATGAATATCATCAGTATTCATACTAACCTGTATCAGCCCGGTACGGTTATAACCAATTGGCCTGTTTTTGGCAAACTGTACCTGCCTGAAAACGATGATAGTACCTATAATTAAAGTAACCGAAACAGTAAACTGCAAAACCACCAGTACCTTACGGGGAATAGACGCAAAACGACCAGCCTTAAATGTCCCCTTCAGCACTTTTACAGGCTGAAACGACGACAGGTAAAAGGCCGGATAACTGCCGGCTATTAACCCGGTTAGCAAACTAAAGCTTATACCTAACAGCCAAAACACCGGGTTGCCCCAAAGTATATACATGGTTTTATCAGCAACCTGGTTAAACCAGGGCAAAATAAGCTGCACAATCAATATTGAAAACAAAAAGGCAAATGAGGTGATCAATAGCGATTCGAGAAAAAACTGACCTATGAGCTGGCTGCGCAATGAGCCAACCGTTTTGCGAATACCTACTTCTTTTGCCCGTTTTTCGCTGCGGGCAGTGCTCAGGTTCATGAAATTAATACAGGCAAGCAACAGTACAAACACCCCAATAATACCAAACATCCATACAAATTGTATAGCCCCTCCTGTATTAATACCGTTTTTAAACTCCGAGTATAAATGCCACTTACTCATTGGATGTAAAAAAATGGCGGGTTTAGAAGCGAGAAATAACTTATTGGCGCGTTCGGCAATAATGGCATCCCATTTTATGTTTTTTATATGAGCAGATACCTTATCTATATGAGCATTGGGGACCAGCTGAGCAAATATCTGCCATGAATTATTATCCCAATTTGCAATATTTCTTTTTAGCCACGGCTCGGTGGTCATGTACAGATCCCATGGGGCAATAAAGGCCAATTCGCTAAAACTGGTATTATGGGGCATATCTGCATAAACGCCGGTAACCTTAACGTTCCATTTATTATCAATTTTTACAGGTTGCAACATGGGGTCGGCATTCCCAAACAATGCCTTAGCCAGTGATGCGGAAAGCAAAATAGACGATGGATCTTTTAAGCCAGAGCGGGTTCCCTTCAGCATTTTTAAAGTGAGCAGGTCAGGGGCTTCCGCCTGCATATAGTTACCCTGCTGCTTTAGCTTTTTATATCCATTTGCAATGATATGACCGCCTGTCCAGGTCGATAATACCACGTATTTAAAATCGCGTTTGTAATCCTGCTTCAGTTTTGCACCTAAAGGCAGGGGAATAGCGGTTTGCGTAAACACATTACCGTTAACGGTTTGATGCTGCATTACCTGCACAATACGGTCATGGCTTTGATAGTATTTATCATATGATAACTCATCCCATATCCACAAACCAATAAGCATAGCCACTGCCATACCCACCGATAGGCCGGCAACGTTAATAAAAGTATGCGCCCTGTTACGGGTAAGGTTTCGCCAGGCGATCTTCAGATAGTTTGTTATCATTGCTGTATTAGTTCATTGGTTCACTTGTTCATTAGTTCATTGGTACCTTTCTGTCTGCCCCAGTTCCTACCGCCGCTGTCTTAACTCTTAATTCTTAATTCTTTGCTGTTATTCGCTCCTCAAACTTTTCACCGGGTTCATCAACGCGGCCTTAATACTTTGGTAGCTTACCGTAAGCAGGGTGATCGTGATAGAACCGATGGCAGTCGCCCCAAAAATCCACCAGGAAAGCTCGGCGTGGTACTTGTAATCTTTTATCCAGCCTTGCATAAAATAGTAAGCGGTTGGTATAGCTATCAGTAATGATATAGAAACCAGCACCACAAAATCTAACGACAGTAAGCGCCACAAACCAAATACTGATGCGCCAAGCACCTTGCGCACGCCAATCTCTTTAGTACGCTGTTCGGCCATAAACGATGCCATACCAAACAGGCCCATGCAACTAATGAAAATAGCCAGCAGGGTAAAGAAACCCGCCAGTTTGCCAACACGCTCTTCATTCGCAAATTTTTGGGCGTATTGATCATCTGTAAATTTATATTCGAAAGGGCTGGCCGGGTCATACTGTTTAAATACAGCTTCAATTTTATGTAATGCTTCGCTGGCGCTTTTGCGGGTGTTCAGCCTGACATCAACTATCCCTGGAGCGTAGGGAATTATATAAAATATAGTTGGTTTTACGGGGTCATATGGTGATGACATAACCATATCCTTCACTACGCCTATAACTTTAAAATTTTTGTACCATTTAATGGTTTCGCCAACCGGGTGTTTAAAGTTCATGAATTTTACAGCCGCTTCATTCAGTACTATTCCCGATGAATCTGTTAAAATATCTCTTGAAAAATCGCGTCCGTCGGTAAGTTTCCAGCCAGCTGTTTTTCCAAATTCGGGGCTCACAGCAACAGTGCCAAAATCATCCTGTAAACTGGGGTCCTTATCCCTCCAGGTAAGACCACTATTATTGGAATATACTCCTGTTAACGGACTATCAGACTCGGCCATTTCAACTATTGCTCCCGACTGCAGCAGGTCATTCCTTACTGCTGTAAAGTGCTGATGAATGGCATCCGTTTTCATTTCTATCTGTATAAGGCCGGTGCGATCATAACCTATTGGTCTGTTCTTGGTGAATTGCACCTGTCTGAAAACAATGATAGTACCTATGATTAAAGTAACCGAAACCGTAAATTGCAATATCACCAGTACTTTACGCGGCAAAGCAGCAAAACGCCCGGCCTTAAATGTTCCTTTTAAAACTTTCACCGGCTTAAATGATGACAGGTAAAAGGCAGGATAGCTACCCGCAATAAGGCCGGTTACCAGGCTAAAGCCAATTCCCAGTACCCAAAACATCGGGTTGGCCCATAATACCTGCATGGTTTTATTGGCTACCTGGTTAAACCAGGGTAAAATAAGCAGTACAAGAAGTATGGAAAACAGGAACGCAAATGCCGAGATCAGCACCGACTCTACCAAAAATTGACCAATAAGCTGGCTTCGCAACGATCCTACCGTTTTGCGTATACCTACTTCTTTGGCCCGTTTTTCGGACCGGGCCGTGCTTAGGTTCATGAAATTGATACAAGCCAGCAATAATACAAATACACCAATAATGCCAAACATCCATACAAATTGTATGGCACCACCGGTATTAATACCATTTTTAAACTCCGAATATAAATGCCATTTGCTTATCGGGTGCAAAAACACAGCTGGCTTAAATGATAAACCCAGCTTATTGCCCTCAGCGGTAAAAGCATTCAGTTTCAAATCTTTTATCCTGGCCGATACCTTGTTTATAGCCGATACCTTGTTTATATCTGCATTGGGGCTTAGCTGTGCAAATAGCTGCCATGAATTATTACCCCATTTTGTAATGTTTGTTTTTTCATAGGTAGTCATGTACAGATCCCAGGGTGCAATAAATGCTATTTCAGCTAAGCTGTTATTATGCGGCAGATCTTCGTAAACGCCGGTAACCTTAACGTTCCATTTATTGTCGATCTTTAAGGCTTTAAACATGGGATCAGTATCACCAAAAAGGGCCTTAGCCAGTGATGCAGAGAGAATGATAGACGATGGATCTTTTAGCCCTGCTCGTGTTCCTTTGATCATTTTTAAGGTGAACAGGTCCGGTGCTTCGGCCTGCATATAGTTTCCCTGTTGGGTTAATTTTTTATCACCGAATGCGAGAATGTGTGCGTATGTCCAGGTAGATAGTACCACGTACTTAAAATCATTCTTATAGTCATCCCGCAGTTTATAACCCAATGGCATAGGTATATCCGATTGTGTGCCTACATTACCATTAAAAGTTTGATGTTGCATTACCTGCACAATGCGGTCATAATTTTTAAAATATTTATCATATGATAGTTCATCCCATATCCACAAACCAATAAGCATAGCCACAGCCATACCCACCGAGAGGCCAGTTATATTTATAAAAGTATGCGCTCTGTTACGGGTAAGGTTTCGCCAGGCGATCTTCAGATAGTTTGTTATCATCACTGTTGGTTCATTAGTTACTTGTTCATTGGTTCTGTCAGTTTGTGGAGCCTGCAATAACCCCACTTAACTTCTGTCTTGTTTCTTGACTCTTAATTCTTGACTCTATTCCGAGCGCAGGCTTTTAACCGGGTTAGTCAGCGCTGCTTTGATTGCCTGAAAGCTTACCGTAATTAAAGTAATGGCAATTGCCCCAGTACCAGATAGTGCAAAAATCCACCAGGATATTGGCGACCGGTATTGGTATTGCTGAAGCCAGCCACTCATAAAGTAATAAGCGGCAGGGATTGCAATAAGTAATGAAATAGCCACCAGCACCACAAACTCTGTTGACAGTAAACGCCACAGGTTTGCTACCGATGCACCAAGCACTTTACGCACCCCTATCTCCTTTATGCGTTGTTCGGCAACAAACGAGGCGAGCCCAAACAGACCAAGACAACTGATAAAGATGGCCAGCACCGCAAACACGGTAGCCAGGTTACCAATGCGCTGCTCGTCACTAAACTTGTGCGCATATTCATCATCATTAAACTTAAACTCAAAAGGGCTGCCGGGGTTATATTTTTTAAATACGGGCTCAATTTTGCCCAGGGCTTCGCGCATAGGCATTTTAGGGTTTATGCGCAAGGTGATGACGTTAACCCAGGTCGGATTCATGTGAAAAACGGTAGCGATAGTAGATTTATATGGCGATTCCATTACCATATCTTTTACCACACCGGTTACAACGTGATTTTTACCTGCCCAATGCATGATTTTGCCAATAGGGTTTTTAAGTCCGCTTAGTTTTACTGCCGATTCATTTAATATAAACGCCCCGGTATCTGTAGGAAAACTTCTCGAAAAGTCGCGGCCTTCAATTATCTTCCAGCCAACGGTTTTGCCATAATCATAAGTTACAGCTATTGTACCAAATGTTGGATCGAAGCCGGGGGCTTTACCAGCCCATTCAAAGCCACCATTGTTTGACCATACCTGGGTTGTTGAACTGTTTGATTCCGTCATATCGGCCACGGCACCTGTTTGGATCAGGTCGTTCCGCATGGCTTCATAATGGCCATAAATTTCGGGGGTGTTCATACCCACCGTAATTAAGCCTTCGCGGGTATAGCCGATAGGCCTGCTGCGCGCAAACTGAATTTGCCTAAAAACGATAATGGTACCGATAATGAGCACAATAGATACCGTAAACTGCACAACCACCAAAACCTTGCGTGGCAGCGAAGCGAAGCGCCCAACACGGAAAGTCCCTTTTAATACTTTAATTGGCTCAAAGGCCGAAAGGTAAAATGCAGGGTAGCTACCTGCAATAATTCCGGTAAAAAAGGTAAAGCTCAAAGCGGCTGCCCAAAACCAGGGGTTAGCAAATGGCATGGCAATTTGCTTATCGGCAAGGTTATTAAAATATGGCAGGGTCACTAAAACAACAACGAGCGTAACCACCAAAGCCAAAAACGCAAACATCAGCGATTCGCTCAAAAACTGTTTCACCAGTTGCGAGCGAACAGAGCCAATCGCTTTGCGGATTCCCACTTCTTTAGCACGTTTTTCGCTGCGGGCGGTGCTCAGGTTCATAAAATTGATACAGGCCAACAGCAATACAAACGTACCGATGATCCCGAACAACCATACCAGCTCAATACGGCCGCCAACTGCTTTACCATTTTTAAAATCGCTGTACAAGTGCCATTTGGCCATGGGATGTATTTGCATTACCTCGTCGTTCATTTTAAAATGAGGCTTGGTAATGTTCCTGATCTTTGCCGATACTTTATCAAAATCGGCATTCGCGTTCATCAGTGCGAATAAATGGCAGCCATGGTTATCCCATGCACCACTTTGCTTGTTCCACCAATTTGCCGGACTGCTCCAGGGCAGCATAAATTTAGTTGGATAAAAGGTGGTATTATGAGGCAGATCCTGGTAAACGCCGGCTACCTTCATATCGGTTTTGTTATCAATCCGTACTACCTTATTTATAGGATCGGCATCGCCAAAAAGGGCGATAGCTACTGATTGCGATAATACAAAAGATGAAGGATCTTTAAAGTTGGCATAGCTCCCTTTTATCATTTTTAATGAAAGAATATACGGCAGATCAGGTTCGGCCCACATGCCGTTTTGCGAGATTTTTTTATCGCCAACGGCCAGTATATGTGTACTCTCCCAGGTAAGGGCGGTCATTTTAAAATCGGCCGCGTATTTGGTTCGCAGTTCTGCACTAAGCGGCACCACGGTTGATCCGAAAGTTACCGTTTCACCATTGGCCGTTTGAGTGGTCATCAGCTGCGCCACATGATCATAGTTTTGGTGATACTTATCAAAGGATAGTTCATCCCAGATCCACAGCCCGATAAGCATGGCCACCGCCATACCAACAGAAAGCCCCGCCACATTAATAAAGGTATGAACCTTATTTTTTACAATGTTGCGCCATGCGATTTTTAAATAATTTTTTATCATCGTATTGATTTTTAAGCCTAATGCTAAAGGCCAAAAGCCTAAAGCCTTTTATATAATATAATCCTGTCCATTGCTTTTAGCTTTAAGCCTTCGGCTTTCAGCTCCTTACTCGCTTCTCAAACTTTCTTTCAGCCCTTCCCTGTTGCTTCTGTCTTGATTCCTGACTCTTAATTCTTAACTCTTTCCTTACTCGCTTCTCAAACTTTTTATCGGGTTAACCAACGCAGCCTTTATGGCCTGTACACTTACTGTTGCCAGGGCTATTAATACTATAAGTGCTCCCGATAGGGCAAACATCCACCACTGTATAGTAGTGCGGTAAGCAAAACCTTGTAGCCAGCTATTCATGGCATACCAGGCAATAGGCGTTGCGATGAGCATCGCCGTTATTACCAAGGCCAAAAACTCTGACGACAGTAACCCGAATATGGATGCTATACTCGCTCCCAGTACTTTGCGTACACCTATTTCTTTAATCCGCTGTTCGGCCGTAAACATGGCTAAACCTAACAGCCCCAGGCACGATATAAATATGGCCAGGAACGCAAATATGTTCGACAGGCGACCAACGATCTGTTCGCTCCTGTATAGCCTTTGATATCGCTCGTCAGAAAAATTATAGCTGAAAGCAAAATTTGGATTTATCTCTTTACAAAGTTTTGAGAGGGCGGCCAATGCTTCTTTTGTTTTGCCTGCCTGGGTGCGTACCAGGATATTTCCCCGACTCAATTTTCCCCGAACCGGGCGAATGATCAACGGGAGGATTTGTTTATGCAGCGATTGAAAATGAAAATCTTTTACCAGTCCGATTATTTTCCCTTTCCTCCCCCACATCGTTATCGATTTCCCAACGGGATCTGCAAAACCTAATTTTTGTTGCGTTACCTGGTTAATGATATAGTTATTGGAATCGGCAGGATAATCGGCAGAGAAATCGCGCCCAGATAACATTTTCAGCTTCAAGGTATGCACAAAATTATACCCAACCGCAATATTGGGAAAAGCCACGGTGTTGTTAGGGTCCTTCCCTTCCCAGGTAACGCCAATAGTACTATTATCAATAAATGTGGGGTTATTTGACATTTGGCTAACCGATTTAATACCGGGTATACCCATCGCTTCGTTTTTAAAAATATCGTATTTGGCACCCAAATCGCCCTCGATAGGGATATACACAAGGTTTTCACGATCATAACCCAGGTTCCTGGTTTGTATAAAGTTTATTTGTTTTGATACAACTATGGTAGCAATGATCAATACAGACGAAAGTATAAACTGCATTACAACCAGCCCCTTGCGAAACCATACCGCGCCGGCATCAAGCTTTAATGTTCCCTTCAGTACTTTAACCGGGTTAAATGATGACAAGAAAAGCGCCGGGTAACTACCCGAAATTAAGCCGGTAATTAGTGTAATTACAATTAGTTTAAGCCAAAAAGAAACCTCGCCAAAAGGCACAACTATTTCCTTTTGAGTAACCTGGTTAAATACCGGCAAAAGCACAGCAGTTAAAACCACAGCTACCACAACAGCCAGTACGGTAAGCAGTAACGATTCGCCAATAAACTGCCTGATCAACACGCCTCTTACAGCGCCCATTACCTTGCGTACTCCAATCTCCCGGGCCCTTTTAACAGATTGTGCTGTTGTAAGGTTCATGAAATTAATACAGGCAATAAGCAATACAAATAAGGCTATGATACTAAACAGACGCACATATTCGATACGGCCGCCGGTTATTTTGCCATCTTCAAAATTGGCGTGCAGGTAAACCTGGTCAAAACGCTGCAGGCCATGTTCAACACGATAACTTTTTTCCTGGGTTCGGTAAGTATCTAAAAAGTGTGTTATTTTCTTATCCACCAACACAGGGTTTGCATCCTTGCGTAGCATTACGAACGTTAAAGGTCCGCTGTTATTCCAACTTTTTGAACCGGGATTTTCGGCTAAATAGGCGTCCCAATTAATTACGTATTCAAATTTTCGTGAAGTGTTTTCCGGCAGATCCTTAAACACAGCCGTAACTGTAAAATCTTTTTTGTTTTCAAACCGGATGGTTTTGCCCATGGCCATATCGGGATTGCCAAAAAACATAGCTGCCATTTTTTGCGATATAGCCATGCTTAAAGGCGAATTTAATGCAGTACCTGCTTCGCCTTTTACAAGCGGGTAGCTGAACATATTAAAAATATCGGCTCCGGCAAAGGTGCCATCCACCTTCAATATTTTATTATTTACCCTAAAAGTGTGATCATCATTTCCATCCTCCATGTTAATGGCATATTCCACTTCGGGCAGTCCTTTTTTCAATTCGGCGCCCATCATGCCCGGTGTATCATAATTGCCATCTATTTTATGATCGTAGTATTCACGTTCATAAACTTTATATAGCCGGTCGCCATTTTGATGATAGCCATCAATGCTCAACTCATTTTGCACCCACAATAAAATAAGCAGGCTGCAAGCCAGACCAACCGAAAGGCCGGTAATATTTATAAACGAGTGCACCTTGTTCTTAACAAGATTGCGCCACGCTATTTTTAAATAATTTTTTATCATCGCGTTGGTTCATTAGTTCATTGGTTCATTGGTTTTGTCAGTTTGCTGAGCCTTCAATAACGCCACTTAACATTTGTCTTGATTCCTGACTCTTGATTCTTAACTCTTTCCTACTCGCTTCTCAAACTTTTTATCGGGTTGATTAATGCCGCTTTTATAGCCTGGAAACTTACTGTTGCCAGGGCTATTACCATGATGATACCCCCAGCCAGGGCAAATACCCACCATTGCATGGGCGTTTGGTAAGCAAAACCCTGTAGCCAGGCCCCCATAGCATACCATGATATAGGCAAGGCTATAAATAAGGATATCACTACCAATATTAAAAACTCCGACGATAGCAGGCTAAACAGCGAGCGTACACTTGCGCCCAATACTTTACGAATGCCAATCTCTTTAATTCGCTGCTCAGCGGTAAACATAGCTAAGCCTAACAGGCCAAGGCATGATATAAATATGGCCAGGAAAGCAAATGCATCTGACAGCTTGCTGATGATCTGTTCGTTTTGATACATTTTCTGGTACTCTTCATCCGAAAAGGTATAGGAAAAAGGGAACGAAGGGTTGAGCTGTTTACAAAGCTTTTCGATACCGGCCAAAGCTTCGCGGGTTTTGCCTGGCTGTGTACGTACCAGGATATTGCCATAACCCTCTTTTTCGCCAAACCTGATCACTAAGGGTGGGATTTGCTCATGCATCGACCGGAAATGAAAATCTGTTAGTACGCCAATGATCTTACCATGCTTACCCCAAAGTGTAAGCGGTTTACCTATGGGATCTTTATAATTTATTCTTTTCAAAGCAGCCTCGTTGATAAGATATCCGGCCGAGTCGGTACCGAAAGCCGTAGAATAATCGCGTCCCGTTACCATTTTTAATTTCATGGTTTTCACAAAATCGTATCCTACAGATGCCTGTGTAAACTCAATATTTACATTAGGATCTTTACCATCCCAGGTTACACCCCCTGTGCCGTTTTGCATATTGGTTGGCGTGGCGGTTATCCGGGTTACCAATTGAACGCCCGGCGTTTTAAGCGCTTCGTTTTTAAAGGAAGCGTATTTGGGTATAAGCTCGCCATCCATTGGGATATAGATCAGGTTTTCCCTATCATAACCCAGGTTTTTTGATTGTACAAAGGCCATTTGTTTTGAAACAATAATGGTGGCAGTTATCAATATTACCGATAAAGTAAACTGAAATACGACCAAGCCCTTGCGAAATATAGTGGTGCCGCTATCTAATTTAATTGTCCCTTTTAAAACATTCACCGGGTTAAAAGATGATAAAAATAACGCGGGATAGCTGCCGGATATAAACCCGGTAACAAGTGTTAACCCTACAAGCTTAAGCCAAAAATCAAACTGGCGAAACGGCAAATCGATCTCCTTTTGGGTAATTTCGTTAAATACAGGTAATAATAGCACCAATAGGAGCAACGAAACTATAACTGCCAATAAAGTGATGAGCATAGATTCGCCTATAAACTGTTTTACCAGTACAGAACGGACAGCGCCAACCACTTTACGAACACCTATTTCGCGTGCCCGTTTTACAGACCGTGCCGTACTCAAATTCATAAAATTGATACAGGCTATCAGTAATATAAAAACAGCTACAATAGAGAACAGGTGTACATATTCTATCCGCCCGCCTGTAATTTTGCCGTTTTCAAAATTACCATGCAGGTATCCATCGGCAAAAGGCTGCATGCCAAGCTCAAGAGTAAACGTGCCCTTTTTCTGATCTTTATTCAGGTTATCTAAAAAATGAGTCAGCTTTTTTTCAACTTTTGCTGGGTCGGCATCAGCCCGCAGCATGATAATTGTTGCCGGCCCGTTATTTCCCCATTGTGCAGCCCAGCTGTTGTCGGCCAAAAAGCTGGTCCAGTTGATTAAAAAATCGTAGCGCTGCGAGGATGTTTTGGGCATATCTTCAAAAACAGCGGTAACGGTAAAGTCTTTTCGGTTTTCGTAGCGGATGGTTTTACCAACAGCCGTTTGTGTGCTGCCAAAAAAAGCCTCTGCCATTTTGCGCGATATTGCTAAACTTAAAGGAGAACTTAATGCAGTTTTAACGTCGCCATGTAATAAAGGGATGGAGAACATTTTAAAACAATCTTCGCCCGCGGAGGTACCGCTCATCTTCAAAACCTTGTCGCCAACCTTAAAGGTATTATCGCCACCATAGGCTATCCCGGTGACGGCTTCAATTTCTGGTATCTGTTTTTTAAGTTCATCGGGCAGCAATCCAGGTGTACCATATTGTCCAAAAACTTTATTATCGTAGTACTGCCTTTCAAATACCGAAAACAGGCGTTTGCTATTTTTATGGTAAGCATCAATCTCCAATTCGTTTTGCACCCAAAGCAAAATGAGCAGGCTGCAAGCTAAGCCTACCGACAGCCCCGCGATATTAATAAAAGTGTGCGCCTTGTTTTTGATGATGTTACGCCACGCTATTTTTAAATAATTCCTGATCATGATTAGTTCATTGGTTTACTTGTTCATTAGTTCATTGGTGCCTTTCTATCGGCCTTCCCCACTTGCTTCCTGTCTTGATTCTTAACTCTTGATTCTCTCCTATTCTGTTTTCAAACTCTTCACAGGGTTTAGCATGGCTGCCCGGATGCTTTGATAGCTCACTGTTAATAAAGTGATTGCCATGGCGCCAATAGCAGCAGCAGCATATATCCACCAGGCCATGCCGGCATGGTATTGATAACCTTGCAGCCAGCCGTACATAAAGTAATAAGAAACCGGGGTTGCTATCAGTATGGCAATAATAACCAGCACCACAAAATCTGTAGACATTAAGCGCCACAGGCTAAATACCGATGCGCCAAGTACCTTGCGTACACCTATCTCTTTAATTCTCTGCTCTGCTAAAAAGGATGCCATGCCGAATAAACCCAGGCAGCTGATAAAGATGGCTAAACCAGCAAAACAAGCCGCCAGTTTACCGATGCGTTGCTCGTTGCCAAATTTTTTGGCGTATTCATCGTCAACAAAGTGGTATTCAAAAGGCTGTGAAGGGTTATATAGTTTAAAAACATGCTCTATTTTACCAAGTGCTTCTGTTGCACTAACTTTCGGGTTAATTTTTAACAGTATGGTAGATTCCGAATTTTTGGAGAGGTAGTAAATGAACGGTCTTACCTCTTCATAAGGCGAGTTTACAATCATATCTTTAATTACGCCTATTACCTTTAATTGATCGCCGTTCCATTTAATGGTTTCGCCAACGGCATTATTATTAAAGCCCATAAAGCGTGCAGCGGTTTCATTGATCACCAGGCCTGATGAATCCGTAAGGAACGACCGCGAGAAACCCCTGCCTTGCTTAAAGCTCCAGCCAATGGTTTTTTCATAATCATAAGAAACGCCTTCAGTCGGAAAATCAACACTCATATTAGGGTCTTTGCCCTTCCAGTCAAAGCCACTGCTGCTTAAGCTATATTCTGTTGGGGAGGCACCCGCTTCGGCCACAGATACAACGGCCTCGCTTTTTAGCAATTCGGCTGTTACCACATCCAGGTGCTTATGAATATCCTCATTAAGTACCGGTATAGAAACCAGGCCATCGCGGCTATAGCCGATAGGCCTGTCTTTAGCAAACTGTATCTGCCTGAAAACAATTATAGTACCGATGATGAGCGTAATAGATACCGTAAATTGGATTACAACCAGCACCTTGCGCGGCACGGCGGCAAAACGGCCTACCCTAAATGATCCTTTTAAAACTTTAATAGGCTCAAATGATGACAAGTATAATGCGGGATAACTGCCGGCAATTAACCCGGTAAATAAGCTAAAGCCCACAACCATTAACCAAAACAAAGGGCTGCTCCACAAAACAGACATGCTTTTATCAGATACCGAATTAAAAAATGGCAAACTGAGCTGAACCAACAATATGGATAAGGCAAGCGCCAATACCACAAATAATAGCGACTCGCTAAAAAACTGGTAAATGAGCTGGCTGCGTAATGAGCCGATTGCCTTGCGGATCCCTACCTCTTTGGCTCGTTTTTCACTACGGGCAGTACTCAGGTTCATAAAATTGATGCATGCCAGCAGCAATACAAACACCCCAATAATACCAAACAACCAAACGTATTTAACCCGACCACCAATGTTTACACCATTTTTAAAATCGCTGTATAAATGCCATTTGCTCATCGGGTGTAAAAATAGCTGGGGCTTCTTTTTGGCCAGTTCGGTATTGAGGTTGCGCAATTTGGCATCCTTTATTTTTAGCGATACATCGGCAAAGCTGGTATTATCAATCAATTGAACAAATATCTGGAAGGCATTTGGCCGCCATGGGTCGGCAGCTGTACGCACCCATTCGGTGTTATTAAAATAGAGTTGCCATGGCGCAATGAACGAGACATCGGCAAAGGTTGAGTTACGGGGCAAATCCTCATAAACCCCGGTTACTTTTACATCGAGCTTGTTATCAATCTTTAAAACTTTGTTCATCGGATCGGCATCACCAAAATAGGCTTTGGCATTTGATGCGGATATTAAAACCGAGTAAGGATCTTTAAGCCCATCGCGGGTTCCCTTTAACATTTTAAGTGTAAGCATTTCGGGCGCTTGCGGCTCAAAATAAACGCCCCTTTTATTCAGCTTTTTATCGCCTAAACTTAACAGGTGATTGCCCAAACCGGCGGCCATTGCCACAGCTTTAAAATTACTGCCGTAGTTTTTGCGCAGTTCGTTAGCCAATGGGTAGGGCGTAGCTGCCCAGGTATCGATGTTGCCGTTATTTTTTAAATTTTGCTCAACCAGGGCAATGCGGTTATAGTTTTGGTGATATTGATCAAACGATAATTCGTCCCAGATCCATAGCCCGATAAGGATAGCCACAGCCATACCAACAGATAGGCCCGCGATATTAATAAATGAGTTAACTTTATTTTTTATAAGGTTACGCCAGGCTGTTTTTAAATAGTTTTTTATCATAATATTTTGAAATCCTAATTTGTACGCTTATCGTTCGGGATAAGTACCGGCTCTGTATACTGGCGAAGACTCACCCGGTCTTCGCTTCGCTGGACCACCCTCTCTTCACCTGCGGTGGAAAGAGGGAGTTCGCCTGATTCAAAACCCCTCTTTCCTGCGCAGCAGAAGAGAGGGTGACGGGCGCAGCCTCGTCGGGTGAGTCTTCACCGCCATGCTGCTTCTGTCTTGATTCTTGATTCTTAACTCTCTTTCCTTCACTCCGTTTTCAAACTCTTCACCGGATTCATCAGCGCGGCTTTTATAGCCTGGAAACTTACGGTAAACAAGGCAACAATAGCTGCCAGGATACCCGCAAGGGCAAACATCCACCAGCTGATGGGCACGCGGTATTCAAATGCCTGCAGCCACTTGTTCATGCCCCACCAGGCTAAAGGTGTGGCTAAAACGAAAGCTATGATAACCAGTTTTAAAAAGTCGGTTGATAATAGTTGCACAATGCCGGTTACGCTGGCGCCCAATACTTTACGGATGCCTATTTCTTTACTCCGCTGTTCGGCGCTAAATGCGGCTAAACCAAACAAGCCCAAACATGAAATCACAATTGCTGCCAGCGTAAAGGTGTTGATGATGCGCGATAGCATGACCTCGTTTTCGTACTGTTTTTGTACTTCGGTATCTAAAAACGAATATTCAAAAGGGGCATCTGCAATATCTTTACGCCAAAGGCCTTCTATTTTGGTTAATAATGCTTTATAATTTTTGCTATCGGTAGCTACAACCATCGTATTAAAATCGTTGATGCTTTTATCATACACCAGCATAAATGGTTTTACTTCGCTATGCAGCGAGTTGTAATTAAAATCCTTCATTACGCCTGCCACTTCAACGAAAGTTTCGGGGTTTGGCTCGTATTTGGTGTACAACCTTTTACCTGGCGCGGTTTGCGGGTTTAAGCCCAGCCTTTTGGCCAGCGTTTCGTTGATGAGCACCCGGGTTGAATCATGATCCCGAAAATCGCGGCCGCTGATGATTTTGATGCCATTGGCCTTTGCAAAAAATTCGTCGGTATTTATATTTTGGGCATCAATAGCAGTGGTCATGTTACCACCGGCCGGGTAAACACCATGGTCATGCGGTACAAACTGGCTTAAATAATTATCGGCATTGCTTACAATCTTAACCTCGGCCAACGACTTTAAATCATTTGCGAAATTTTTCATTTTGGCTTGCGTGCCGCCCGTATAAAAGTTGAAGATGAGCTTTTGCTTTACATCAAAGCCTAAATCTTTATTTTTAATAAAACTAAGCTGACTGTAGATAACAATGATACCGGTAACCAGCACTATTGATAACACAAACTGGAAAACCACCAATGATTTGCGGATCCCTGCTGCTGAAATATGGCTGGTAAAATTCCCCTTAATCACTTTTATGGCCTTGAATGCCGATAAGTAGAATGCAGGATAGCTGCCCGCCACCAACCCGGTAACCAACACAAGGCTGATCAGCATGATCCAGAGTTTGTAATTGGTAAAAAGCGATAGCCGGATCTCGGTATTGGTGATCTGGTTTAAATAGGGCAGCAACACCATTAACAATGGCAACGCTATAGCTACACCAATTAACGCCAGCAAAAACGATTCGCCTAAAAACTGTTTAATTAAATCGCCCTGTCCGGCGCCTATTACTTTACGCACGCCAACTTCCTTAGCCCGTTTGGATGCGCGGGCGGTTGACAGGTTCATGAAATTGATACAGGCGATAACCTGGATCATTACAGCAATCAATATCAGGATATAAAGAAACGAGGGATCGAGCGTTTTGGTAAGCTCATGTTCAAAACCCGGCGTGGTGTGTATAGTGGAAACCGGCTGCAGGTGCAGCGATTTCTTCATGCCTATTTCCCTCATTTGGGCGGCGCCGTATTTATTTAAAAACTCGGGCAGCTTTTTTTCAAATGTCGCTGGGTTGGCATCCGGGCGCAGCTTAATGTAGGCATACAAAAAGTTATTGCCGCCCCAGGTATTGTTTTGGCGCACATATTGGCCCAGACCGCCGCTGTTCATCGCCATAAACATATTGGCATGAATATGCGTTTTGCCTGCGCTTTCATCAATCACGCCGGTTACCTTAAAATCATGTTTACCAAATGAGTTATCGATGGATATCATTTTACCTACCGGCTCTTCTTTCCCAAAAAGCTTATCGGCAACGGGTTTTAAAAGCACAATGGTGTAAGGTTCGGCCAATACCCTTGAGGCGTTGCCACCTACAAAATGATAGTTAAACATATCAAAAAAAGTGGAGTCGACGTACGCTGCGTCCTGTTGGTAAAATGACTTCTCCTTGTAGCGCAGCAGGTGTTGTTTCGCCCCGAAACCTTCGGTAGTTACCACGCGTGTATATTGTACCACTTCGGCAAAATCACTTTTCATGGCCGGAGTAATAGGCGGCGAGCTTGCCGCGCCATGGTGCTTATCGCCGGTCAACTCCAAATCGGTAGTAATACGGTATATATCTTTTACATTTTTATGCTGCTTATCATAGTTATACTGATCCTGTACGTACAACAAAATATAAAGGCAACACAACGTGCCCGTAGCCAGGCCAATAATATTGATGAAGCTAAATGTTTTGTTTTTCAACAAAAACCGCCATGCTGTTTTTAAATAACTCTTAATCATTGTTATGTTGGTTAGCTTAAAGCTAAAGGCATAAAGCCTAAAGCTTTTTCGTCGTTAATTTAACTGTTCAATTTTTTTGCTTTCAGCTTTATGCCTTCGGCTTTAAGCTTTTACTCCGCTTTTAAACTATTTACGGGGTTCATTAGCGCGGCTTTTATGCTTTGATAGCTTACTGTAAATACCGCTATCAGTATAGCCGTTATCCCCGCAAGGGCAAACATCCACCAGCTTATGCTGATGCGGTTGCTGGGATTAAAATCCTGCAGCCACTTGTTCATAGCCCACCAGGCTATTGGCGATGCTATAATAATGGCCAGGAATACCAGCTTTATAAAATTCATTGACAGCAGCGTTGTTATATTACCAATGCTTGCGCCCAGCACCTTACGGATGCCTATCTCCTTGCTGCGCTGCTCGGCCATAAAGGCTGCTAAAGCAAACAGGCCAAGGCAGGCTATAATAATGGCGAGTACGGCAAAGCTGGTAAATATGCGGCCCATGCGCTGCACATCGGCATACATATTGGCAAAGCGCTCATCCATAAACGTGTAACGAATAGGCTGGTTGGGCGAAAAGTTTTTCCAGGTTGAGGTGATCTGCGCCAGTGTGCTTTTCACATCGCCGGTTTTTATTTTTACAGATACAATAGAGTTACTGTTACCCAGGTGCATTACCAAAGGATCTAACCTGTCTCTCAACGATTCGAAATTAAAATCCTGTACCACACCGATGATCAGCTTTGGCCGCCCGTAGTTGGAGATCCGTTTTCCTACCGGATTTTTGAGGTTGAGCTTTTTAGCCATCGTTTGATTGATGATATACGCGTCCGAATCGGTTTTCATGGTTGGATTGAAATTACGGCCGGCAACTATCTTCATGCCGAAGGTTTTGATATAATCCGCATCTACATCCCAGAACTGCCCGCCGACGCCGGCCTCTATTTTTTCTTTACCTTCGTTGTGAAACTCGTTGCCATTACGCTTGGTGCCCGATACAGGCAGAAAATCGCTGATGGATACACTTTTTACAGATGAGAGTTTTAGCAATTCGTTTTTAAAATTCTTAACCTCATTCTCCAGCGTGTTTGTACCCTGGATCATCAATACCTGGTCTTTCTCAAATCCAACCTTTTTATTGAGGATAAACTGCATTTGATTATAAATAACAACTGTGCTAATGATGAGAATAATGGATGTTGTAAATTGAAAAACCACTAACCCGTTTCTAAGCACCGAACTTTTACTGCCCACACTTAACCTGCCTTTAAGCACTTCTACAGGTTTAAAGCCCGACAGGTAAAATGCCGGGTAGATGCCCGCAACCACCCCGATTACCGTTGCCGAAACCAATACGGTGGGCAGCAACCACCATTGTTGCCATGGTATGCTGAGTGTTTTTGACGCCAGCACATTAAAATAAGGCAGTAGTATTGCAGCCAATATTAAGCCCAGCACAAACGAGAAAAAACTATACAATAATGATTCTGTTAAAAACTGGCTGATGAGCCCGCTGCGCTGCGAGCCTACCACTTTGCGTAAGCCTACCTCTTTTGCCCGGTTGGCAGATTTAGCGGTAGAAAGGTTGATGAAATTGATACAAGCAATAAGTAATATAAAACCAGCAACAGCGCCAAACAGCCACACAAAACGAATATCCCCATGCGACATGCCATCGTGGATATCATATGATTTAAGGTTGATATCTTTTACATTCTGCATGAACATTTTCATATGCCCGGCAATCCTAAGCGCGTTTTTATCCCCGTTCTTTAGCATATCGGGGATATAATAATTTTTAATTATGCCATCGGTGAGTTTTTTGTTAAAAGCCGGGATATTAACTCCCGGTTTCATCAGCAGGTAAACGCTATAGTTGCTTGCTCCCCAGGTTGTCTGTTCGCCATTCCAATACTCAATGCCTGTAAGTGTCAGTAAAAAATCATAGCGTAAATGCGATGTTTCGGGAAGATCCTCCATCACACCGCCAATTTTATATGGCCTGCTTTTATTATTGTTAAGGTACATTACCTTGCCAACAGGGTTTTGGCCGGGGAAGTATTTACTGGCTTTGCTTTTTGATATCACCATGGTTAAAGGCTCGGTAAGCGCATGAGCCCTATCACCATAAGCCATAGGTAGTTTTAATATATCCAGAAGTGATTGATCTGCATAAGCAAAACCTTCTTCATGGGTATTCTCCACCCCATCGGCACGTTTAAGCTCATTACTGCCGGCGCCCCAAAACAGCGAATTAGGCATCAGCCTGCCAAACTTCTCCACTTCAGGAAAATCAGATTTTACCGTTCTGCCCATCACTGCGGGCCAATCCACACCTTTTTCGTGAATGCCAACATCCTGGTATTCTCCCACAATACGGTAAATTCGGTTGGCATCAGGGTAGCTTTTGTCAAAGCTAACTTCGTTACGGATATACAAAGCAATGAGTAAACAGGCAGCAATGCTAAATGCAAAGCCACCAATTTTTATGGCCGTGTACATTTTTTGTTTGCGCAATTGCCTAAAAGCGATCTTTACATAATTTTTAATCATCCCCGTGTTAATTAAAAAGTGAATTTTATTTATCGGCTTCTTTGTTTCTATATATTCGGGTCGTGGAGGCACAGGCTTAATTGAATTTAGTTTTGAACCCTCTTCAACCGGTTTTATCTTTTTCATTATTCGCTCAAAAAGCAAATAATTATTGGTTTTGGCAGCTTGCGGCTCATCCTCCCACCAGTCATACATTAACATTACTGCAGTTTTCAGGTGTGGATTTTTCACCAGCAGCATATCTAACTCCTGCAGCTCATCTTCCGACGCTTCATTAGCCATTTTTTTTGCTGCAAGGCTCCAAACATGATCTTCTATGTTCATACTTTGTAAATTGCTTTAGGTAAATGCGCATATTCTACCAAACACATAGAATAAAATATGTGCCATTTATTTAAATAGCTTATTATCAATATATTAAATAGATTTAACAGCCTCTACTGTACGAATACGAACAGGTGGTGTACGCTTTTACATGGTGTATAGTTTTTTCCGGACCAGATAGAGCGGGCAAAAAATTGCTATCGTTGGTAACATAAAATATTTTGCAGCGTCTTAGGTATTTTATGGCCGAAAACTTTTTGGCCATGCGGATGTATAATTGTTTTATCCATCCATTGTTACCTTGCATCATTACAAAAAAATATGACTGATCTGAAACCCATTTCCACACTGCTGCTATCATGCATGCTCACAGCAGTTTTCACCTCATCCCAGGCGCAGCAAGCGCCCCCGGCCGAAAACCCGGCACTGAAAATTTATCGCGAAACACCCAAAAAGGTTAACGATTTGATTCACACCAAACTTGATGTGCGTTTCGATTACAAAAAACGCTATATGTATGGCAAAGAATGGGTTACTTTAAAACCTCATTTTTACCCTACCGATAGCCTTAGGCTTGATGCCAAGGGTATGGACCTTAAAAACATTTCGGTTGTAAAAAACGGCAAAAACATCCCGCTTAAGTTTACTTATGAGGATAGCCTGAGCGTTGCCATTAAACTGGATAAGGTTTATCATAACAACGAAAGCTATACCATTTATATTGATTATACCGCCAAGCCAAACGAGCTGAAAGAAAAAGGCAGCGCTGCCATAAATGATGCCAAGGGTCTGTATTTTATTAATCCCGATGGTACCGAAAAGGATAAACCAACCCAGATATGGACGCAGGGCGAAACTGAAAGCTCATCTGCCTGGTTCCCTACCATTGATAAGCCAAGCCAAAAAACTACCGAAGAGATCAGCATGACCGTACCTGCCAAATACGTTACGCTATCAAACGGCAGGCTGGCATCGCAACAGAAGAATGCCGATGGCACCCGTACCGATACCTGGAAAATGGAGTTGCCACACTCGCCATACCTGTTCATGATGGCTGTTGGTGATTTTAAGATCTATAAGGATAAATGGCGCAATAAAGAAGTGAGCTATTACCTGGAACCAAAATACGCCCCATACGCCAAAGAAATTTTTGGGATGACACCCGAGGCTATTGAGTTTTACTCCAAAACCTTAGGGGTTGATTATCCTTGGAACAAGTATTCGCAAATTGTAGTGCGCGATTATGTAAGCGGAGCTATGGAAAACACTTCAGCTACCTTGCATGGCGCTTATGTACAGGCCACTCCGCGCGAGCTTTTGGATGCCTATTACAATGATGGCCGCAGCACCATTGTTCATGAACTTTTCCACCAATGGTTTGGCGATTATGTAACTGCCGAAAGCTGGAGCAACCTTACCGTCAATGAGTCTTTCGCCAACTTTAGCGAAACCATTTGGGCCGAGCATAAATATGGCAAAGATGTGGCCGATGAGCATAACTATGCTGATATGCAAAACTATTTAAGATCGCCTGATGCCCGCAACAAGAACCTGGTTCGTTTTCATTATGCCGATAAGGAGGATGTTTTTGATGTAGTGACCTATCAAAAAGGTGGTAGGATCCTGAACATGCTGCGCAACTATTTAGGTAATGAAGCCTTTTATAAAGGATTGAATATTTACCTTACTACCAACGCCTTCAAAAATGGCGAAGCCCAGCAATTACGATTAGCCCTTGAACAAGCCAGCGGACTTGACCTTAACTGGTTCTTTAATCAATGGTATTATGGTGCCGGTCACCCTATATTGGATATCAGCTATAAATGGGATGATGCCACTAAAACCCAAACCGTTTACCTGCAGCAAAGCCAGGACGGACAGATCTTTAAACTGCCAATGGCTATTGACATCTACGCGGGTGGCAAAAAAACACGCCACAAAGTATGGATGAACGACCAGAATGATACCCTTACTTTTAAACTGGCCTCAAAACCAGATCTTGTGAATGTTGATGGCGATAAAATATTACTCACCAAAAAAACCGACCATAAAACCCTGGAAGAATTTGCGTTCCAATACTTTAACGCGCCGCTTTATTTAGACAGGCTGGAAGCCATTAACGCTGCCGCTGATAAGCAAACAGAAAAAGATGGACAACGGATATTGATTGCCGCATTAAAGGATAAACACTACGGTTTGCGCAATAAAGCCATCAGAACGTTAAAGCTTGATAATGATGCTATCCGCAATGCTGCCCAGCCTATCCTGGCTTCATTGGCGCAAACAGATGATAATACACTGGTACGTGCTGCAGCCATTACCGCTTTGGGTAGTTTAAAGGCATCAGGTAATATGAATATATTTAAACAGGCATTAAGCAGCCAATCATACGCGGTACAGGGCGCTGCCTTAAATGCTATTGCCTTGTTAGATCCTGCACAGGCTATGACATTGGCCAATGGTTTTGAAAAGGATAACAAAGGCAACCTTACCGTTGCCATATTGGATGTTTACAGCACCAATGGCAACGACGCCCAATGGCCATTTGTAGCCAAACAATTTGAGGATGCTACCCCCCAGGGTAAATTTAATACGGTAAGAAAATTTGGAGCGTTGGCTGCCCGCGTTGAAAAACCGGCATACGCCCAGCAAGGGATCAATGACCTTAAGGACCTTGGCATAAAATACAAAGCCTTTGGCGCCGGCGATATCGCTATTAAACTGATTACTGATATTAAAGCCCACAGCGAAAAGCTGCATGATGATGCAACAATAAAAGCTGCTGAAGAGGCGATAAAACTGATAACAGACGCTAAGTAGATTGATGAATAAAACAAGCCATATGAAGTTTTGAAAACTTCATATGGCTTTAATAACATCTCCTTATTTAATTTTCTTCGCCTCGTTTTTATGCCCGTTTTGATAGAGGATAACCGAAGTTACTTTCCCTGTGGCATCTTTAATTACTTCTAAATCGGCAAGGAAATTTTTAGGGAAGAATTTATTCTGCGCTTCGGGGTAGATAGGAAATTTAGGCTGACCTGTAGCTTGCGCATACAGTTGGTTTCCATCCCTGCTTAGGGTTATTATAAAATCGGGCTTAAGCGCGTATTGGCCTGTATAACTCTCCAGATCCGAGTCACTAACTTTAACCAATGTTTTTACGGTATTTAAAAGCAAGCCTTTAAAGTTGTAAACTTTGGCAACGCTATTAACCACCTCCTGCAAAATTTCACCATTATCCGAGTTAACCATTACAACGATACCATTACCATCCTTAAGGCTTCCGTAATACTGGCACCTGAAGCCTTCATTTGCTCCCCCATGCTGAAAGTATTTTGTACTATCCACATTAGTGGTTGTAATAAATACGCCCAGGGCCGCGTCGGCATTTTGGAAGGGCGTTAACCTGAGCTTTGTAGTTTGCTGATCCAATACCTTAGCCGATTTACCCTCATAAGCCAGTTGTGTTTCAATAATATACTTGGCCAAATCTGTTGGATTTGTCCACAAACCGGCAGCGGCCTGCTCGGGATAAATATGGTATTTACCGGGAATAGTCTTTCCATTGGAATCATAACCGGCAGATAACAAAGAGGGCGTTACACCAACCGGTGGTTGTGCATAAGTACTGGAGGTCATGCCCAAAGGCTGCAGCACATTTTTTTTCATATAATCTGCATACGGCTGGTGGGTAACATCCATCACTACCATTTGAGAAATGGTAATACCTCCCCCCGAATATTCCGACCTTAAACCAGGCTCGTACATGGACCGAATTGGGTCGGAGTTTGCCGGCTTTTGGCCGTTTAATATTTGAACCACTGATGGCAATGGCTTGCCTTGTTCATAACCAGGAAAACCATGAACGGTTAAGCCGCCGGTATGGCTCAACAGGTTTGCCATGCTTATTTTTTTGCCCTTAGCAAGGCTATCGTAAGGAAATTTCCAGCTTTTTAAATAGGTATTAATATCTGCATATAAGTCTATTTTCTTTTCCTGCACCAGCTTCAGAACGCCTACGGCATTGATAGATTTACTGATGGAAGCAGCCTGAAAGAGTGTTTGCGGGGTGACGGGTATTTTTAAACTCTCGTCTGCTGTTCCATAGCCCTTTGCCCAAAGTATGTGATAGTTTTGAATCACGGCCAGGCTTAATCCATGTACTTTGTAATAAGCCATACGTTCCTCCAAAGTTTTGGGTGTTTCATCTTTGAATTGTATGGTGCTGATTAAATTGGATTCAACCTGCTTAATTTTATCATTGGTATCATCCTGCCCATAAACACATGATTGGTTGAAAGCCAATGTC
This sequence comes from Mucilaginibacter sp., assembly GCF_025362475.1. Classification (GTDB taxonomy): domain Bacteria; phylum Bacteroidota; class Bacteroidia; order Sphingobacteriales; family Sphingobacteriaceae; genus Mucilaginibacter. Next base: position 61,300 of record NZ_JANYGH010000029.1, on the reverse strand, counting down.
ATTAACACAAAAAATAAACGTAAAGTTTTCATATGAGTGATTAAATATAGGTGTATAATTATCCCGCCTCAAATACAAAGCCAGTATTTAACAAATTAACAATCAATACATTACAAAGCATCCCATTATAAATATGTTCGCATGTGAACAGCGCTGTGCGATATTGAACGGTGTAAACAAAAAATTCGGCTGTGCAGTGATCATAGTGCTTTAGTTTTAACAAACTTTAAATGCATTACCCGCCAGCTATCCACTTCAAAACCTGTAATTTTCTTTGCTTTATTCCGGGTGACTAAAAGGTGCTTCATATACCAGGTATCATTAAGTAAATGGTCAGGTCCAAATAGCGTCAACTTCGTGTCGTTATACTTGCTGTTGATTAAATAAAGCTGGTGGTCTTTTAATGTTATTTTATAAGTACAATCTAATTCGGGGCTATAATAAATGCCGGTGTATTCCAACAAGCTTTTATCGTCGGCTTGCATCTTAGTTGGTAATCTGGTAAAATGGTATGCATCACCCGGCGTATTCATGGTTAAATCGTTATCCGATTGTTGATTGAAATTGAATTTAATACTGGGAACATAAAAAATAGAATAAGTATTTTTCGATTCCCTTGTCAGCAGGTAATCATTGGTATTCGTTCCCATGTGCTGATACAAACTATCATTTTTAAGCGTCAAACTCATAGTCATATTCACTTCGTTACTGAAATAATCCCCTTGTTGTTTTGCCATAAAGGGCAGCTCGGCAACAGGTATTTTGACATCCCTTTTCTTTTCCTCCGCTTTTGGTAGGGCTGTTTTTTCAGCAATCAAAAGATCGGCAATTTGGCCGGCTTTTTCCTGGGCATATATTTCACTCAAATTACTTAAAACAATAATCCCTGTTTTCAGCTCCGGGAAAACAGTAATATAGGTGCGGTAAGCGGCATCTGCCCCATCATGTTTGTATTGTTTCCATCCCTTATAATTTGCAGCAATAATTCCTGCCGCATAATCCAGTTCAGTTCCATCATTTAGTTTTGCCTTTTGGGTAAGCTGTAATATGGATTGTTGATTTCCGGCCTTGGTATCGTAAAAATTCATAACCCATTTAGCCAGGTCATTAATATTAGAAAAAAGACTGGTGGGCCCTACGGTAGAATAGCTTAAAATACTATTACTAAAACGGGTATTGTCTTTTCTGTCGTAAGAGTACGCCCTGTTCTTTTCTATCTCGGTATAATCATCATGAAAATGAGTGCTGGTCATTCCCAAAGGTTTAAATATCGCCGAGTCTGTAAATTTCCTTAACGACTGGCCGGATATCGACTTCACAATTTCTGCCAGTAAGGTATATCCGCTGTTGGAGTAAATGAGTTTGTCGCCGGGATTAAAATTGAGTGCCTGCTGCTTGCTTAAAATTTTGATGATATGTTCCTGGGTGATCACATCATCAATCCGGGTTCCCGAAATGCCAAGCAGTTGCCATTGGTCTCTTATTCCGCTTGTATGGTTTAGCAGATTACGGATGGTTATCTTTTGTTTGAGATTTGGAAACCACGGCAGATATTTACGAATATCGTCGTCGAGGTTAAGCTTACCTTGTTGCGCCAGCAAAACAATAGCATAGGCTGTGAATTGTTTAGATACTGATGCCAGGTGAAATACAGTTTCTGGTGAGTTGGGTATAGCATATTCCAGATTTGCCATTCCATATCCTTTGGAAAAAATAAGGGAGTCGTTCCTGACAATGCCTACCACACAACCGGGGTTTTGAGCATTGTCCCAGCTTCTAAAAAGAGAATTGATTTTTTTGACAATAGACTCAGGTAATGCCTGGGCCCGTAATTTAGTATCCGCTGTTAGGATCAAACAAAGGAAAAGGCAAAATACAAGTGTTTTAAGCATTTACGTGATAATTAGGTTAGTTTTTGGTTGGGATAATCGCCGCAAGCGGACTGGGATAAATTTAACAAAAAAAACCTCAACCTTTTTTACTTGACCAGATAGCTCAGGGCAATCGTTTTTAAATTAAAAACAAACAGGAGGCACCTACGGAGCCCGGCTTTTTTTTTGGGGGGGGGGTATTTGCTATAAACACGCTACTCCTACGGAGTAAATAAGACACCAACCATTTCCAACTCCAGCGGAGCTACGTGTTTATAGCGAAAAAATATTTTGTTTTTTGGCTCCGTAGGTGCCTCCTTTTTAAAAGCGATTGTCTACCGGGTAACGGAAGAAAGACCAAAAACTGGTAAAAAACTAACCCAACAAAAAACCGCCTCATAATTACTTATGAGACGGCCTCTTTTTTGTTGATATTTTAAACTCCGGCTTTTACATCCTGCATGCCGTAATGCTTCAACACATCGTCAGGCACACCAGTCCATTTGTTGGGGGTGTTACCGGCGTAACCTACGTCTTTAACACCAATTTCGCTGGTGAAAAAGCCCGATGCGGTTAAATCGCGCATGCGGTTAAAGAATGCCACACCCTGGGCCATTTCTGGTTTGGCCTTATTGGGGTAAGCTATCATATCTATCAATTCAATTTGCTGGGCTTTGCTGCTATCGGTAAAAACTTTACCGTAACGGTTAAGGCATTGCATATCCAACCAGCGCAGGCCACCACGCATTGGGGTTTGATGATCGGGCATATCCTTCACAATAAACTCAATAAAATCGGGCACCTTGGCATCTGATGCACTACCCGATTTTTCGTCTTTAGGAATTATAATATCGACCAAAACTGTAATGGTAGCCATTTCGGCCGCGGTGAAAAACTTATCAGCATTAAGTTTTTTATCACGTTCAACTTCAAAGGGCTGCCTGCCTGCCGCGGCTTCTGCTGCCGGGGCCGCTTCATCAACTTTTGGGGCACCTGGTTTACAAGCTTCCAGTAATAATCCTGCTGAAAGTGTGGTAAAGCCTAATGCTTTTAGGGAGTCACGTCTGTTCATAATATTTTATTGGATTAGCTTGTTAAACGTTTAATTTTTTTCTTTCCTGTAATATGTATTCCGCGGTACGCATAGATAAAGCAAGAATTGTCCATGTTGCATTTTTATCGCCCTGCTGTACAAATGGAGCGGCATCAACTACAAAAAGGTTTTTACAATCATGTGCCTGGCAGTACTTGTTTAAGGCCGATTTTTTAGGATCGTTACCCATACGTACTGTACCTACCTCATGAATGATCTTACCTGGTGCCTCTAAACCATAATTGGTTTCGGGCCCCTGCGGACCACCGTATATAGCACCACCCATATTATGCATAATTTCCTGAAAGGTTTCCTGCATGTGTTTGGCTTGTTTAATTTCATCTGGCGCCCATTTATAATGGAAACGTAAAACCGGGATACCATATTTATCAACCACGTTAGGATCTATCTCGCAATAGTTATCATAACGGGCAATAGCGGTACCACGGCCGGCCATACCAAACTGGGTACCATAAAAACGGCGGTAATCATCTTTCAATGATGCGCCATAGCCACCGGCTTCTTTCACTTTACCATCTCTGCCCGGTACAGCGCCATTCATATTATGGATACCGCCGCCAAAGCCATACGATGGCATGTGCATGCCGCCACCATATTCAATATGGTAACCTCGCGGAAAATCAAGCTTTTTATTATCAAGCCACCATGGCGAGTAAATGTGCACACTGCCTGCGCCATCTTCGTTATAGCGTTTCCTATCCATTAGCTGAGGCAAAAAGCCACCCGCGCTTGATCCGGTTGAATCATGCAGATAACGGCCAACCACACCGCTGCTGTTAGCCAAACCACCTGGATGGGCTTCTGACCTGGAGTTAAGCAGGATCCTGGCCGATTCGCCCGCACTGGCGCCAAGTATTACTGTTTTTGCATTTACCTGGTATTCCTGCATATCCTCCTTATTAACGTAGGATACGCCGGTTGCTAAACCTTCTTTATTGGTGATCACTTCACGCACCATAGCATTGGTGATCACTTTTAGATTACCTGTTTTTATGGCTGGAATAACCAGGCATGATGATGCCGAGAAATCGCCATAAATTTTACAGCTGCGCCCGCATTGGCCGCAAAAGAAACAAGCACCACGATCTTTATTACCTGGTAAAGCCTCTGTAAGTACAGCGCCACGACCCGGGATAATAGTTACACCTGCTTTTTTAGCGCCATTAACAATATACAACTCATTTAAACGCGGCTTTGGCGGTGGTAAAAAGATACCATCCGGTTCATTTGGCAAACCTTCTTTAGTACCGTAAACACCTATCATCCGGTCAACCTTATCATAGTAAGGTTTAACTTCATCATACGTTATTGGCCAGTCATCGGTAAGGCCATCTTTGGCCTGAAAATCAAGCGGACCCATACGTAACGAGATACGCCCCCAGTGATTGGTACGCCCGCCAAGCATGCGCGAACGGAACCAGTAAAACTCGGTTTTATCTTTTGTGGTATAAGGTTCGCCATCAATCTCCCAGCCTCCAAAAGCTGCATCAAAATCACCAAACGGACGAGTTGTACCTGCACCGCGGCGAGGCGACTCCCATGGCCATTTTAATTGCTGTGAATCCTTCTGCGGATCAAAATAAGCACCTGCCTCAAGCATCAGTACTTTTACACCGGCATGCGCCAAAACATAACCGGCCATACCCCCTCCGGCACCAGAACCAACAATTACTACATCGTAGGTTTCCGATGATTTTTTAATTTGTAGATCGCTCATATTATCTCAAAAATACCCTTTTTTGTTAAACAGGAAAATGCATGCCCTGCAGGCATGCATTAATTGAATGGGATTATGTGTGTACAAATATATTGAACGCTGTGCGTAAAATATATGTTGTTAAAAATTTTATAATTCTTTAATTGAAATATCACGGAACGCTACCACATGACCGTGATCCTGCAGCGCGATATGGCCTTTAGGATAGGCGGCAAAATCTGTCCAGGTTTTAAATTTGCTGTTGGCAATCATTGTTTTCCACTCTTCGCTGCCCATTTGGGTATCAACTATTTTGGTACCATTTAGCCAAAAAGTAAGATGACCGTCTTTTTTACGCAATTTCACTTTGTTCCATTCGCCGGCAGGTTTTGCAACATCCTTTGAAGGGGCTTTCATATCATACAGTGAACCTGCAAGGTGGTTGGCTTTTTTGTTATCGCTGGCATCTTTATTATCAAGCACCTGCATTTCAATACCGGTAACGTAGGTTTCGTTAAATTTAGGATCTTCATGAACACCAAAAATAACTCCGCTGTTACCTTCTTTGGTGATGTTCCACTCCAGGGTTAGCTCATAGTTTTCGTATTCACCATCAGTAACCAGGTCGCCCTGTTGATCGGCTTTTGGGTCAAGCTGCAAAGCGCCGTCAACAACTTTCCATGCACCGGCACCTGTTTTTAAATAAGTGTGCCAGCCGGTGGTTGTTTTACCATCAAACAATGGTTTGGTTTGGGCCGATACAGCAAAATGCAGGGCAGGGATAGCCATAAGGCTTAGTAAAATCTTTTTCATTGGTTTCGTTTTATAATTTATAGGAAGATATACCTTTTAAATTGGTTAAATATATCTGCTTTTTGTTAATGCTAAAACGATTATCGGAAAAATAAATTACATACAAGCACGATTAGCTTTGTAAAAATATGGATATACAAAACTGAAGGCTTCATGCCCACGGCATTAAGCTAAAAACCAATCGGCAATACGCAAATAAGTGAATGAAAAAATATTTAAAACTTAATCCCTCTTGGGAAATCGCTTTTAAAATATTTAAGGGTCAAATGCCAGAAAAATCTATTAAATGATACTGTTTGGCACAGAATATTGGCAAATAGCGACGGGTTGAAACCCATCGCTATGGTGAAAGTTTTAATGTAAATTTTAAAAGCGATTTCCTTGTTAATCCCTGGCATGTTTATGGAAACCAAAAGATAAGCCTGCTGCTATACCAATGGTAACATAACCGTAGCTATCCTGGAAACTTTGGTTATAATCATCCTGCCCGCGATAACCGCCGCCAACCATAAACGCCGTACCCTGCATAAAAGGAAAGGAGTAATAATATTTAAGGCTCACGTTTAACCGTTTTTTGATATCAACAGTAGAGTAGTTGTCATACTTATCGGCAATGTAAGTAAAATCAAACTGGATGCGCTGCCAGTTTTGGTAAGTCATTCGCCCTTCCTCCAATGGATCTTTATAGGCTTTTACAAAATTATACATCCGGCTGCCGTTTACCCTGATGAAACCATAGTGATCTTTTAAGCCCTGCGATAGCCCTAAGTTAAACAAACCGGCATGTACCTCTAAGCCTATATTATCATAACGATTAATGGTAAGCCCGGGCTTATCAACCCGTTTACCTGTAAAATAGGTAAGGGTATAAAAGTTAGTTGTGAATTTACCGCTATCGGTATTAAAGCTACCATCCTTATTTAACGATGGCCCCCGTACACCGTTTGAATGGTGCGAATAGGCTAACGACAAAAATTTTGGCTTAAAGGTGTCCTCATTAACCCTGAAAAATACTGTTGCGTTGGGCATATAGCTTGGCGATTTTACCGGGGCATCCCTTGTATCCAGTAAACGGATTTTCACCCTTGAACTGAACACAAAAAAGAACCGCGATTTTGGAGAGCTGAACAAGATGAAATTTGGTGAAAGATCGGCAGTCAGCTGTGTTTTATCTTTATTGAAATATTCATTACCTGCTATGGATAACCGCATGTTCTCCTCAAATATATTATCGAAAGCATGATTGATAATATGCCGTGTTAAACGCGCCGAATCTGATTTGCTTGTATCACTACCTAAAGTAGTGGCCTTTGCTATAAAGCTGCCGTACAAAACCAGCAACACTATGCAGCAAATCAATTTTAAAATTAACTTAATTTTATGTTGAAATGGTGAAGCAGTATTTTTAAATGATGCCTTAAAAAGTAAAGATGAAATCAATTTAGTAAGTATTATTTTTTATAAATCGTTGTTTAATTAAATCATGAAAGCATGGCAAATGCCGTAGCGCTTCATTGTTAAATTTGATGCTGCAATATTAAATATTAATCGTTTTTATGCAGGCAAACCACTGTCAGTTCAACGTAAAGCTTACAAGCAATAGCCCTATTAGATAAGATACGGCATATTGCATCCGGAGGTTTTTACAGTATAATTACAGTTGATTGCCGGTTGTTAACAACTATACCTTAATTGTCCATTTTTTTTACTCTCAAATGGAGGGTGAGCTTTAATTTATTAAATAGAAAAAGCGGGGCCTTATGCGAATCCCCTCTCGAGAGGGGCGGAGGGGTGTGTTTATACGGGCGGCCGAGGAACGCAGATGCCCCCCCGCGGCAGCTTAACCTTTTAAAAACATACCAGCCCAAAACCGGCTCCATGCTTAATGATATTAAATGATGAAAAAGTGTATACTTTTAATTCTGTTTTATTTATATTTGGTAAAGGCCAATCCTCTCATTATAAAATTTTTACCATGATAAAAGTTTCAACCGTACTTGCCCGTAAAGGTGGCGGAGCCATTAGCATTGATGCAGATGTATCAGTTTTAGAAGCGCTAAGACTTATGGCCGAAAAAAATATCGGTTCTGTAGTTGTAACCCAGGATGATGAATACCTCGGCCTGCTCACCGAACGTGATTATGCCCGTAAAGTGATCCTGAAAGGAAAAGCATCGTACGAAACCCTGGTACGCGAGATCATGAGTACCGGCCTGCCCCGCATTGTGCCCGAAACCTCTATTGACACCTGCATGCACCTCATGAGCGACAGTAATATCCGTTACCTGCCTGTTTTTATGGCCGATAAATTATGCGGCATCATTTCTATCAATGACCTGGTAAAGGAAACTATCCTGCATCAACAGGAAACTATTGAGCAGCTAAGGGATTATATAAGTTCATAAGGAGTGTATTTTTATTGGTACATGGTAAGTGTTGACGCAAGGCAGTTAATGCATAGCATTCATCATGGTTGTGCCTTATTGCCGCTGGCTTTATCTTAAATGCTGGCTATAAACACCATCCATGTTTAAACGGCAACCATATCCAATTAAATTTTCATACCTTGCATAATTTACTTATAAGATATAGTGACTTTTCAGGATTTTAATTTCAACGGACAATTATTTGAAGGCATAGAGAGTATGGGTTTTACTACCCCTACCCCCATACAGGAAATGGCCATACCGGTTGTTTTGGCCGGACAAGACCTTATTGCCTGCGCCCAAACCGGTACAGGTAAAACAGGCGCATATTTACTGCCTGTGCTAAACCACATTACCGGTACAGCCAAACACCAAACAAGCGTGCTTATTTTAGCGCCAACCCGCGAACTGGCCCAACAAATTGACCAACAGGTTGAGGGCTTGGCCTATTTTACCGGCGTTAGCTCATTAGCGGTTTTTGGTGGTGGCGATGGCATGGCTTACGAGCAACAGCGCCGTGGCATCCAAAATAATGTAAACATCATTATAGCTACTCCGGGTCGTTTAATTGCACACCTTACATCTGGCGTATTAAAACTTAACCATTTAACGCACCTGATATTGGATGAGGCCGACCGCATGCTTGACATGGGTTTCTCTGACGATATCATGAAAATCATCAGCTACCTGCCTAAAACCAGGCAAACGCTGTTATTTTCTGCAACCATGCCCGGGCGTATCCGCTCATTGGCTAAGGCTATCCTGAAAGATCCGCAACAGATCAATATCGCTATTTCGCAACCAGCCGTAGGTATCGATCAGCAGATCTACCGTTTGCATGATCAGCAGAAAACACCTTTACTGCAACTCATCCTGCGCGATTCAGCTTATGCAAGCACCATCATTTTCGCATCCCGCAAGGAAATTGTAAAATCATTATACAAAGAACTGAAAGCTATCAAGATCAACGCCATGGCATTCCACTCCGATCTGGAGCAAAAGGAGCGTGAAGAGATCTTATTAAAATTCAAAAACAAACAGCTGCCGGTTATTATTGGTACCGATGCCCTTTCGCGCGGTATTGATGTGGAAGGCATTGACCTGGTGATCAACTATGATGTACCCGGCGATCCGGAGGATTATATCCACCGCATCGGTCGTACAGCACGGGCCTTAACCACCGGTACAGCTATCACCTTTGTTAACCACCGCGATGAGCGCAAGCTTAAAAACATAGAGCAACTGATAGAGCGGCCTATCCGTGTAGTTGGCCTGCCAGATGAACTGGCTTCTATACAAGCAGCTCCGCAATCCCATACCGACGATAAAAGAAAGCCAAGCAGGCCCAACAAACGCTGGGGTCAAAAGAAACCGAAAAACAGCAGTAGTAACAGCGGCGGCAGCGCTTCGTAGAGATGCATAATTGCGTCTCCTGCTATACAGAGCCGCTTTGCAAGGATGATTTGCACGCTGGAGATGCAATGAGATGCTTCTCTACGGAAAAAAGCGGGTGCATGTTTAACTAAACCATTTTAGCTATTATATTAGCGGTCTTAAAACATAATTATCTACTATGAAAAAGGGCCTCTATAAAAAAATGGTTTTAGTGCTAATAATGGTTGCCGCCATTGTCGCGCCGGTTCACCGTACTTTTGCACAAGACAAGAAAACATCCGGCAACCCGGTTGTCGAGGGTTGGTACGCAGATCCCGAAGCTAAAATTTTCAACAATCAATACTGGCTATACCCCACCTACTCGGCCAAATACAATGAGCAGGTATACATGGATGCCTTTTCATCACCCGATCTTGTACATTGGACCAAGCACTCCCACATTGTGGATATCACTGGTGTAAAATGGGTTCGCCGTGCACTTTGGGCACCGGCAGTTACTCAAAAAGATGGCAAATATTATATCTTCTTTGGCGCCAATGATATCCAGAACAATAACGAAAAAGGCGGCATTGGTGTTGCTGTAGCCGATAACCCGGCCGGCCCCTTCAAAGATTATCTGGGTAAACCACTCATAGATCAGATCATCAATAAAGCGCAACCAATTGACCAGTTTGTTTTTAGAGATGATGACGGACAATATTATATGATATATGGCGGCTGGGGCCAGTGCAATATTGTTAAACTTAAAAATGATTTTACAGGTGTTGTTCCGTTTGAGGATGGTGTAACTTATAAAAAGATAACTCCAGAGGGCTACGTAGAAGGTCCGGTAATGTTTAAACGCAAGGGCAAATACTACTTTATGTGGAGTGAAGGCGGCTGGACAGGCCCTGACTATCGCGTTGCCTATGCCGTTGGCGATACCCCTTTCGGTCCGTTTAAACGCATAGCTACCGTATTGAAACAAGATGCCAGCATCGCCACCGGCGCAGGCCACCACTCAATGATCAACGTACCCGGCACCGATGAATGGTACATTGTTTACCACCGTCGCCCATTAACAGAAACCGATGCAAACCACCGTGTAATGTGTATTGATAAAATATACTTTGATAAGGATGGATTGATACAGCCGGTTAAGATCACCAATGAAGGTGTAGCAGCGAGGAAATTGTAGATGTGCAGATTATAGATTTCAGATGTGCAGATTTTTTAAAAACCTTTGCTGATTGAAATAATTAAAAAATGCCATTACGAGTGATAAAATTTCGGGAAACGCTGAAGGGGAAATGACCTTAAAAAAGTTTGTCATCCTGAGGAACGAAGGATCTATTCGCCGACTTTACAGGGCGAAGAAGCATGACGAATAGCAGATCCTTCACTGCGTTCAGGATGACAAAAAGTTTTTTTTGCGACCATGCCATTGCGAGAAGGAACGACGAAGCAATCGCGAATCATGCAAGTCCATCCCGCATAGTTCGCGATTGCCACGCTGCGCTCGCAATGACATAAGGCATATTTGAAAGGTCTCTTACATGATTTCTTGCCTCAGCGCTTTCCGAATTTTAACCCTACGCCATCACTTTATCAGGCGTGATGGGCAAATCCCTTACCCGTTTACCGCTGGCGTTATAAACCGCGTTGGCTACTGCAGCGGCCATACCGATAAGGGCGATCTCGGCCATACCTTTTGCACCCATTGGGTTGATGATCGGGTCGGGTTTGTTAACAAACAGGGCGTCAATCTGCGGGATATCGGCATTTACGGGTACATGATAATCGGCAAAATTATTATTGATGTAACGGCCATAGCGGTGATCAATGATGGATTCTTCCATTAAAGCCATGCCAATACCACCTATAGCGCCACCCACTACCTGGCTACGCGCTGTTTTTGGACTAATAATATGGCCCGAGTCGGCCACACAGGCTACTTTATCTATTTTAACAACACCGGTTGCCGGGTTTACCAACACCTTTACAAAATGAACCGACCATGAATTCATGGCATATTTTTCCATGCCATTACCGCCGCCTGTTTCTGTAACCACTTCAAGCGATGGCAGGTTGTGCTCTTTTAATACTTTGGCGTAATCGGGCTTATCGGTACCTCCGTTTCCAATAAGCTTTTGGAATTTCTCTTTCAAGTCGGCGCAGGCCTGGTATACTGCAGACCCTACACTGGCCGTAGTTGCCGAGCCGCCCTGGGTTGGCGCATTGGGCAGCGATGAATCGCCCATTTCAAACCTGATCTTTTCGGCCGGAATGCCCATTTGCTCAGATGCTATCAAAACCATTGCGGTTCCTGTTCCGGGGCCAATATCACTAACGGCGCTTTGCAATAACAATGAACCGTCTGTATTCATCTTTGCCCTTATTGTCGCCCCGCTGCGATAGGCGCCAAACATGCCACCTGCCATGCCATAGCCAACAAGCCAGCCATCTTTTTTTACTGATGCCGGCTCTTGTTTACGCTCGCTCCATCCTATATGGTCGGCACCCAACTGGTATGCTTCATTCAGGAACTTGCTGGAAAACGGCTTGCCGCTCTCGGGATCTTTTTCTGCATAATTCCGGAGTCTTAACTCAACCGGATCAAGCTTTAAGCTATATGACAGCTCATCCAGCGCAGATTCCAGCGCGAAAGAACCTGTAGCTTCGCCCGGTCCGCGCATCCAGGTTGGGGTGGCAATATCCAATGCAACCAAATGATATTTAGTATTCACATTAGGGCAGGCATATAAATTTTGGCTCACACCCGTTGGCCCTTCAGTAAAGTTTTCGTAGGATGACGTTTGCCCGGCGGCTTCATGGGTAATACCCGTGAGTTTGCCATCGGCAGTAGCGCCAATAGCTATTTTTTGCCAGGTAAACGGCCGGTAGCCCACCGAAGTGAACATATCTGCACGGCTTAAAACCAGCTTAACCGGCTTTTTAACAACCTTAGCCCCAATAATAGCGGCAACTTCATGCGGCCATGTACGCAATGCGCTGCCAAAAGCGCCGCCTACAAACTGCGAGTGTACCTGCACATTTTCAACAGGGAGTTTAAACAGGTGTGCCAAATCTTCCTGTGTACCCTTTACCCCCTGGGTTTTGTCCCAAACAGATAATTTATTGTCAGCATCCCAATTAGCTATAATGGCATGCAACTCCATGGGATTGTGGGTTACTGTGGGTACAATATATTCCTGCTCCACCTTAAACGGGGCCGCTTTCCAGGCATCTTCTGTGCCGCGTTTATAAGTTCCTTCGCCACGTGGTGGGAAACCATTACTCCTATTATCTGGCAGGTTGGTAATATGCTTATCGGTATGGTATTGCGCCTTTACCAGCGATGCGCCAAACAAAGCACGCTCAAAAGTATCAGCAATTACTAGGGCGATGGGTTGCCCGTTGTAATATATCTTATCATCATAAAACACTTTGAATGCGCCTTTGGGCGGGACTGGCTTACCACCTTCAGGCTGATCGCCCGGTACCTTTGGCGCATTTAAATGGGTAATTACGGCGAGTACCCCCGGCGCTTGCCCGGCGGCTTTGGTATCAATGGATGTAATGGAGCCTTTGGTGATTGTACTACCCACCAAAACCCCGTAAGTTAAACCTGCCGGTGTATATTCTGCCGAGTATTTAGCCGCGCCGGTTACTTTTAACCGCCCGTCTATCCGGCTCATACCTGCTGATGAGGATGGCATAATGGAGTCTATCGCTTTTTTCATAGGGTGTTAAACTAAGCCTGCTGCATGTTTTAAAGCCTCGGCAATGGTGGCCGGGGCAAGTTTTAATTTAAACGAATTGTTGCCATAGCCTTTGGCACCCCGCATAGCCAGCTGTGCCGCGTGCTCAAAATTTTCTTCGGTTGCCTTCTTGCCTATGAGCGATTTTTCGGCATCAAATAAGCGCCATGGCTTGTGGGCAACACCCCCCATAGCTAAACGGGCATCTTTAATCGTGCCATTTTCTATATCAAGAGCGGCGGCTACCGATACCAGCGCAAAGGCGTATGATTGCCTGTCGCGTATTTTTAAATAGTAGCTATTTTTGGCGAAGTTGTTATCGGGAATCTCTACACCCGTTATCAGTTCATCTTTAGCCAAATGATTATCCAGTTCTGGATGATCTCCCGGCAGGCGATGAAATTCAGTAAATGGTAAACGGCGTTCGCCCTTTTTACCGGCAACTATCACAGTAGCATCAAGCGCGGCCAGGGCCACACACATATCGCTTGGGTGCACAGCTATACATTGCGGGCTTGCGCCAAAAATGGCGTGCATCCGGTTAATGCCTTCTATAGCGCCGCATCCCGTTCCGGGCGCACGCTTATTACAGGGCATAGTTACATCATAAAAATAGCCACAACGGGTACGCTGCATCATATTACCACCCACGGTAGCCATATTACGCAGTTGCGGTGATGCGCCGGCTTTAAGCGCCATGGCCAAAAGCGGGTGCTTATCAGCAACCACGGCATTTTCCGATACAACACTATTGAGAGCCAGGGCACCTATATGTAATCCTGTTTTTGTTGCTGCTATGGTTTTTAAAGGCAGCTGATTAATATCCACAAGCTTATCTGGTGCAGTAACACCACGTTTCATCAGGTCGACAAGATTGGTGCCGCCAGCTATGATCTTAGTACCGGGTTTATTAATAACGTCCAACACACCTTGTTGCGTGGCCGGGCGAACGTATTGAAACTGCTTCATACTTTCATCCCTCCATCTTTAACTTCCTGTATAGCATTTACTATATTGGGGTATGCACCACAGCGGCAAATATTACCGCTCATGTATTCCCGTATCTCATGTTCGGAATTGGCATGCCCCTCGCGGATGCAGGCTACTGCCGACATGATCTGCCCCGGAGTACAGTACCCACACTGAAAACCATCATGTTTTATAAACGCTTCCTGCATGGGGTGTAACTGATCGCCCTTGGCAAGCCCCTCAATAGTGGTGATCTTTTTACCGTTTACCATTATGCCTAATGTTAAGCAGGAGTTTACCCTATGCCCATCCACATGTACGGTGCATGCGCCGCATTGGCCATGGTCGCAACCTTTTTTGGTGCCAGTAAGATCAAGCTGTTCGCGCAAAATATCAAGCAGGGTTGATCTGGGCTCAACAGATAAACTTTGCTGCTTTCCGTTTACCTCCATTTTCAATGGCATTTTTTCAAAAACCGCGGCAAACTGCTCGTCAACATGATCGGCAGCTGCTTTAATAGCAGTTCCGGGAGTAAGGGCAATTGCGGTGAGCAGGGTAGATTGTTTCAGAAAATTCCTGCGCGAACTGTCCTTTATATCCAGCCCCTCATCGGGCCCGGTACAAGTTTTTTTGCTTTCCATAATAATTGGCTTTTGGAATTGTTAAGTTAAACATTTTTAACAAAAAGCTTTGATCGGCCATGCAATTTTACCGGGCGTTAGTATCAGCTTACAAAACCTTGAGTGTTAAAATTTCGTATAAACGTATAACTAATTGACTATATGCTAACTCCCCCGATTCCAGAAAATGAAATGGGCAGGCTGATGAGCTTGTCGGACTTTGATTTAGATTACGCCGGACAAAAAGACAATTTTAAGGATCTTACTAAACTGGCGGCCAAGGTTGCCGGCACAGAAATGTCATTAATTAACCTCATAGATTCCTATACCCAATGGACAATATCAAGCCACAACCTGGAGCTTGAGCAAATGCCCCGCGAAGAATCTGTTTGTCAGTATGTGCTCATGGGTGATGAAACCCTGGAGGTGACAGATTTGAGTGCCGATGAGCGCTTTAAAGACCGTGCCTACGTTACCGGCGGACCACATCTGCGTTACTACTTTGGCATCCCCCTAAATGTAAACAACCACAATATTGGGGCGCTATGCGTGGTTGACCAGCATGCAGCAAAGAATCTTAATCCCGAAAAAGTAGAGTTGCTAACGATAATAGCCGCCGAAATAGTAAAAAGGCTTAACTACATGAAAGTGATAGATGACCTGAAAAGTAATTTATCAGAAGCCAAAGAAACGCAAAGAAAAGTTGCTCATGACATTCGCGGACCGTTAAGCGGAATTATTGGACTGGCAAAATTAATACAGGAACAAGGCGACGAGAACCAGATGGAGGAAATACTGGAGTTTATGAACCTGATTAACAAAAGCGGGAGATCAATACTGGAGCTTGCAGATGAGATATTAACTGCTGGTGATAAAGACAAAAATTTACCAGAACTAAAAGCAAATGAATTTAACCTGCTTGTATTTAAAGATAAGCTGGAAAAACTTTATGTGCCACAGGCCATGAACAAACGCATCAGGTTTACGGTGAATACCTCTTCGGCGTCAGAAACAATTCCTTTCTCTAAAAATAAATTGCTGCAGATAACCGGCAACCTGATCTCGAACGCGATAAAATTTACGCCCGATCACGGCAATGTAACTGTTGCCCTGGATTTGGTAGAAGATAAAGATGCAAACGTATTACAGATAAAGGTAAAAGACTCGGGAGTGGGAGTAAATACCGATATGATAGAAACGATACTTAATGGCAATGCCAGATCAAGCAACGGTACAAGCGGCGAAAACGGATACGGTTTTGGCCTGGCGCTGGTAAAGCACCTGGTAGAAAGCCTTAAGGGAACGTTTAATATTATATCAACGCAGGGCGACGGTGCCACTTTTGAGGTAAAACTACCGCAGCCGCCCAAGCAGAAAAAATAATACAGACCGGATTTTGGGTATAATAAAATCACGGCGGGTAAAACTAACCCGCAAAATCAATTCCGAAAATAACGTAAGTAGATAGCACATTTAAAGTAAAGCGCCAGGTAAAACTACCCGGCGTTTTACTTTAATTATAATTTACCAACGGCTACCGCCGCCGCCGCCTCTGTTATCTTTTGAGTAGCCGCCGCCACCGCCGCCACGGTTACCGCCGCCGCCGCCGCCATAGCCACCACCGCCGCCGCGGTTGCCACCATAACCACCGCCGCCACCGCTTCTGCGATCACTTGGTTTTTTATCTTCAGCCTGGCTAACTGCAATTGATCTGCCTTTTACTTCTGAACCATTTAAGGCAGTGATTGCTGTTTGTGCAGCCTCATCATCAGACATTTCAACAAATCCGAAACCTTTGCTTCTGCCAGATTCCCTGTCAATAATAATTTTTACAGTGCTTACTTCACCGTACGCTTCAAAAAGCTCTTTTAAATCGGCTTCCTCTAATTGAAAAGGAAGGCTTCCTACAAATATGTTCATCAATCTTTAATTTATAAAAGGCAAGGTTATTTAGTTGCCCAGTTTTGTTAACATCAAATA
Source organism: Mucilaginibacter sp. (assembly GCF_025362475.1). Classification (GTDB taxonomy): domain Bacteria; phylum Bacteroidota; class Bacteroidia; order Sphingobacteriales; family Sphingobacteriaceae; genus Mucilaginibacter. Next base: position 44,677 of record NZ_JANYGH010000029.1, on the reverse strand, counting down.
TAGTAATAGATATTTGATGATTACTGCATCATTTCATGAATGAGAGGTTTTATTTTCAAAAAAAGTTAATTTTTATTGATTTTAGGTTAAAACGGCCTGTTTTTTAACATAAAATTAAAATATGATATAGGTTACTTTTTAATTAGGGGCTTATTAATATCATAAATTTATAAAACCAATACCATTTATTGTTTTAAAGGAGGTGAATTAATTAATTTTTATATTTTCACGCAATTAGCCTTATCATTTCTTTGAAAACAACATCATATAAAATTTTTCGGCGAGCCTTCCTGCTATCGCTATTTACTTTTTTTAGCTTTATAAGCTTTGCCCAAACAAGTCCATCACTCCTGCAAAGCTGGCAAAAGGCCAGATTTAAAAGCAGTTACCAAACCGATACAGCCAACATAACATTACTTAACAACCTATCGGTAACGTACCGGTACAATAGTGCCGATAGCTCTTTAAACTTTGCCCGGCAGGCCCTTACTTTAGCTCTCACGCAAAAAAACAAACCGGGCCAGGCTACCTCCTGGAATAATATTGGTATGGCTTATTATGTGATGGGATCATATTTTCAATCGCTGGATGCAGCCTCCAGGTTAATGAAAATTAGTAATACTTTGAATTATCAGTTGGGCATAGCTAACGCCTACCAGATCATGGGGCTTATATTTTTGGCCCAGGATAAAACAGAAGATGCTATTATCCAATTTACAAAAGCGCTTAACGGTTTCACCAACTTAAATGACAAAGCAAAAATGGCGCGGATGTATTTCGACATCGGCTTGTGTAATGATGAAGCAAAATCGCCCAAAAAAGCCTTCTATTTTTTGGATAAAACCATAGAGATAGGCCAACAGATAAATGATGAACACATTGTATCTATGGCATTTAACCGCATGGGCGAAACCTTTTTCCATTTAAAAAACTATAGCCAGGCCATTGTTTACTACCAAAAAGTACTAAACGCTCATTACCAGGATAAATGGGAGAATGATTTTGCATACTCGGGTTTAGGGCAGGCTTATTACGGATTAAAACAATACCCGCTATCCATCAGCAATGCAAAAAAGGGATTAATCCTGGCCAATGAAATAAACAGCCGGTATGACGCGGTACGGGCGCTAAAAATACTTTCAGATAGTTATGCAGCTATAAATGATTACACCAATGCATTTACCCATCAATCGCTTTATAAAAAATATAATGACAGCCTGCTGAATGATACCAAAGAAAAAGAACTCAATTACCTGCATTTAAAGCAACAACAGGCTGATAATGTACGCCTTGAAAGCGAAAATGAACTAAACAAACAAAAACTGAATACCAACAGACTTATTATTATAATTGTGGGCCTGGCCGCAATTTTCGTGATTGTGATTCTTTTAATCATCAGCAGAAGTAATTTGCATAAAACCGCGCTAAACAAGGAGTTAAAGCAACAAAGCCTGGAGATTTCAAGGCAAAAGGAAGCACTTGACGACCTTAATCATACCAAAGATCTTTTATTTTCTGTCATTAGCCATGACCTGCGGAGCCCTTTCGCCTCCATCATGCAAACTATTGAGCTCATCCGCTCGGGCGATATAGACGAGGCCGAGCAAATAATATTGATTGATGATTTTTATAAACAGGTAAATCTGGTAAATAATATGGTAAATAATATGCTGGTGTGGGCAAACAGTCAGCAAAAAGGAATTAATATTGAAAAAAACAGCTTAAATATTACCGGTGTCGTTGATGAGATACTTTCGGTATCCGGCTTCCTGGCAAAAAAAAAGCACATTAATATTCAGCATATCCATAATGGCGATCAAATGGTTATTGCAGACCAAAATCATTTAAAGATCATCATCCAAAACCTGGTTGGCAATGCCATAAAATTTACGCCCGAAGGTGGCATTATAGTTATACATTACACCCAGGATGAAGCATACCGCGCTATCCACGTAAAAGATTCTGGTATTGGCATCCCGGCTGAAAAAATGGATAAGCTTTTTAAAGTAGTAGGTAAAGAAATATCGGGCTATGGCACTCAAAAAGAAGCCGGTGCAGGGATTGGTCTTGCCCTTGTTAAGCAGTTTGTTGATGTAAATAAAGGCAGGATAGAAATAAAAAGTGAGGTTGGCAACGGCACCGAATTTATTGTATACCTGCTAAAAGCATAACGCTTAACTTACCAGTTCAATAACATATAATTTACTATTCAGCGTAAAGCTATCGCCCTTCTTTTTACCATTAAGTTTAAGGCCAACCGGCGATCCCGGAGAAACCGCGAAATAGGTTTTACCCGCAAGCGGCAGGCTACCGGCACTAATAGCCAGGTAAAAATTTCCGTTATTGGTAATAATCACACTCCCTAACTCGGCAATGGCAGATGTGCCGTTGGTGCTGATGCGATTTAGGGCAACCATAAGTTTATTGGCTTCATTTAACTGGGCCAGGTTACGGTTGGTTTCCTGCTGCATCATAGCGCGTCCGGTTTCGTATTTATCACCGGCACTGCTTTTGGTATCATCGTTTGATGCTTTTTGGGCTTCCTGGATAGCCAGCTCGGCAGCATCCATGCTTCTGCGTACATGGGCGACACACAAATCATATAATTCCTTTTTCAAATCGCTCATTTGTGTATTAACAGGTGCCGGATATTTTTGTAAGCTGCAAATAAAGCAATAATTGATGGGTTTACCTGATACATGAGCTGTTTCACCAGGCATCTTCCTTAAAAAATAAAAGTCCCCTTGCACTCGCTGCTTGGGGACTTTAAACCTAAACCTTATCACTATTTGCAGGTTAGAACCTACAAAGTAGTTAAACGTTCAAAATAGTAAAAATTGTATAAACAGCCATGACTAATTGACAAAAAAATGATATTCCCAAACGAAAAAACATCTAATTAATTGATTATAAAGAAATTATATTAACAATAGATATTCGCCTGCAAAGTGGCTGCAATTATTTTATCTCTCTTTTTAAAGGTGCCCGGCAAAAAATTTTAAGCTTTTAACTACATGTTTTGACCAATATGACCACTCATGCCCTCCGCCAAATTCCTCGTAAATATGCGGCATCCCCTCCTCCTCCATTTTTTTATGCAGATCACGATTGTACGTTAATAACAGATCGCTTTCACCACAATCAAACCTCAGGGGTGGCAATTGTTCCCTGTAATGTTTAAAGGTTGCAAAAACATCTTCATCAATTTTATTATCCTGGACATAGCATTTTAAAGGCTCCTCTACAAAAAGTTTAATCTGCGGCAGACTGGTAATTGACGACATTCCGGATATAGCCCTAAACTGCCGCCCATATTTGGCACCGATACGCAATGCGCCAAAACCACCCATTGATAGGCCCGAAATAAATAAAGGTGAATCCTTTTGAGCGCCCGCAATGTTTTCCCTTACAGCGGCTGGCACATCCTCTGCTATCCATTTTTCGAAATTACAGGTACTGTGCGGCAAAAAACCAGATCCATCACCCCAAAGCCCGTCTGATGGCATGGCCAATATCATAGGCGGCAGCTCACCTTTTTTTATCAATTCATTCACTGTTAAGTGCACCCCGGCACTGTAGGCCCAACTCCAGGCGCTGCCATAAACACCGTGCAGCAGTATTACAATAGGCAAGGCATGGGTTGATTTTGTTCCCGGCGGTACGTATACACATATATCGCCCCGCCCTTTAAGGTTCGGAGTTTTTACCGTTATAAAACGTAGATTATTATTTTCAAACTGCGGGTTAGATATCTCAGTTGTTCTAAATGGCATATTTTTAGTCAAAAACAATAACTCCTTTGGCGTTTCTGCCTTTCAGCATGTCATCAAAAGCTTTATCGAGTTCATTTATCTTATAGGTACGTGTAATCATTTCTTCCAGCATCAGGTTCCCGTCTTCGTAATGTTGTACAATGTCAGGAAAATCTATCTGCGGGCGGCATTTGCCATATAGTGGATTGATGTAAATTTTATCCCATTCAAAAAAGCGCATATCAATGGTGATATCCTGCTCTATACCGCTTACCTGTACAGCGGTACCGGCGTTGCGCACCATCGCCAGCGGGGCTGCGCCCAACTCCGGGATGGCGGTACATTCAAAAGCATAATCGGCCCCCCGGTTATGGGTCATGGTTTTTACCTTTTGGGCTGCCTGTAACAGGCCGGTATCCGTTTTATAGGCCAAAAGTGTATGGGTGGCTCCAAATTTAACCGCCATATTTAAACGATTTTGGTTGATATCAATGGCGATGATCATCGCCGCTCCCGCTATTTTTGCGCCCTGGATCACATTAAGCCCTACCCCACCGGTGCCCAATACCACTACCGAAGACCCTACTTTTACTTTGGCCGCATTCAGCACCGAGCCATAGCCAGTCATCACCCCGCAGCTAATGATACTTGCCGCCTGGAATGACATATTTGTTGACGCGTTTTTTACTACCGCCGATGCTTTTACCAGCGTGTAGCCCGCAAGGGTACCAATATTGAAGGAACGCAAAACCGGTAAGCCGTTTAGTGTGGTGCCCGATGGATGTGCATGACCAGGCGTATAACCATTGCCACCCGCCGCTACCGGCGAAGCCACTTCGCAAAGGTGTTGATTACCTGCTAAACATTGAAAACAATGGCCGCAATGCATGGCCCAGTTTAATATCACTTTATCGCCGGGCGCTAAGCCTGTAACTTTACTGCCGGTTTTAATAACAACACCGGCACCTTCATGTCCTATAATGAGCTGCTTACCCCAGCTCAGCGAGTCGTGATCAGTATGGCAAAGGCCGGCGGCCATTATTTTTACCAATACTTCATCGGCCTGCGGGTCATGAACTTCAATATCTTCAATAGTAAAACTTCCGTCGCCATTCGTAATGGCAGCTTTGCAGGTAATTGGCATGTTGAATTATCGTTATAGCAGGTTTCAGGGTTTTATTATTACGCGTAATTTATTGCCTAAATAATTAAGGAAGTATTAACATGCAAAATTAATACTACTATGGCCGTCAAAACACAGTAAAATTGGCGAATATGTGGAGTATATAATCCATATATTATTACCAAAAGCAAAAACATAGCAATAAAGGCTATTTTTAATGATAAGATAGGCTATTAAATAAACTATTTATTCATTGTATATTAGTACTTATTTCTGTTGTTTTGGCAGCCAATTATAACTCCATGAAAATAAAAAAACTTGTTGCAATTGCCTGCCTGCTTTGCATTGCACTATCCTCAAGTGCCGGGTTGAAGCGCAATAAACCCCAGAGCAATAACAACGAGATCATATACCATATTTTTCAGCGGAGTTTTTTTGATAGCAATGGCGATAGTCACGGCGATTTGAACGGAATCAGGCAGAAACTTGATTACCTGCAGGAGCTTGGGGTAACCTCCATTTTGTGCACACCGCTTTATGAATCAATTTATTACCATAATTACTTTGCTATCGATTTTCAAAAGATCGACCCTAAATATGGCACCCTGAACGATTACCTGGCGCTAATTAAAGAACTGCACAAAAGGGGTATGAAATTTTATATGGATATGGAAACCCAATATGTTACCGAGGATTCCAAATGGTGGAAGGATGCGTTCGGCAACCCAAAATCCGAGTACACCGATTATATTATATGGGACGACAAAGAGAATAAAAAACCATCAACCATTGTATATAACTTAACCGAACTAAAAGGTTATGACGGCGTAACCCGCAAAATCACCACCGCCAATTTAAACAGCGAAAAATCAAAGGAGTATAATTTAAAATTGTTCAGCTACTGGGTCGACCCAAATAAGGATGGTAAGTTTGATGATGGTGTAGATGGTTTCAGGCTGGACCATATGATGGATAACCTGGATAACAAAGGCACAATGCCGCATTTATTTGATACTTTCTGGAACCCTTTATTAAGTAAACTAAGAGCCATTAACCCTAAAATAAAAGTAGTTGCCGAGCAGGCCGACTGGTTTAGTTTGGGGCTGGACTACCTGGACAAAGGCGGCGTTGACCGCGTGTTTGGTTTAAGACTCGCTTTCGCCATCCGCTCGTTCAGGAAGGATCTTTTATTAGCCAACGCCGATTCAACCCTCGCCATGAACCCTGCAGGCAAACAACAGGTGGTATTTATTGAAAACCATGATATCCCCCGTTTTAGTACCGCTGTTAAAGGTGATATAGCCAAACTAAAAGTAGGCTGCGCACTTAACCTGCTCATGGGCGGCATACCATCTATTTACTACGGACAGGAATTAGGCATGACAGGCACCAGCGCCAATTTCGGAGCCACCGATGCCAATGAAATCCCCGACAGGCAGGCATTTGAATGGTATGCAACAGGTAAAGGCAAAGGCATGGCTTACTGGTATAAGCAAACCGGCCCGTATAAAGATCAGTTTAATGATGATAAACCCAACGATGGCATATCCCTTGAAGAGGAAAGAAAAGATCCCAATTCGCTTTTTAATTATTATAAGGAGATCATCCGCCTGCGCAAATCCAATTCGACTATAGTTAACGGAACGTACAAAACCCTCATTAATAATAACGACCAGGTGTTTTCATTTATCCGACAGGATGGGGATAAGGCAGTTATAGTGATTGTTAATTTATCAGATAAGCAACAGGCGGCAACTGTGGAAGCGGCTGGATTACAAGGAAAAAAGACAAGTAGTTTTATCGGGAAAGAGGCTACTCATATTATCGATGGCAAACTTGCTGTAAATTTAGCTGCATACGGAATTAGTGCCTGGACGGTTGAATAAAGAACCTGCCCCCAGGGAAATCGCTTAAAAAAAACACAACGTCATGCCGAATTTTAACTTTGAACTCCCTCAGACTGATGGATAAGCCGCTATAAATTTAAAACGCGATTCCCCTGACCTGCCCTCCGCTAATTGCAGCATAAAATTGTATTGGAAAAGGTATATTAAACAGTAATTTTGAGGAGGAGGATCTCCATCAAAAAACATGGACACCCTCCTGCTAATACCGGCCAAGTTTAAGGCAACGCAAATTAATTCATCAACGTATTTGTTATTAACAAAATATCCACCATGAAAAAACTTACTCTTTTTACCCTACTCTTCATTTTTTGCAGCGGTGCATTTGCACAGCGCAAAGTGGTTTGCTGCAGTAACCCATCGGCAACACAACGATTTGCCATGCTGGCATCCGATTCCAAATTTAAAATGGCGCATTTAAAGCCATTGCCCATCCGCTTTCAAAGCAGCATCGGCACAAATATTACCTATAAAACACCCGATGGCAAAGAATCAACGGCCTACCTGCTAAAAGCTAAAACACCAAGTAAAAATTACATCCTGGTAATTCACGAGTGGTGGGGATTAAATGATTTTGTTAAACGCGAATCTGAAAAGATATACAACGACCTGGGCAACGTGAACGTTATTGACCTTGACCTTTACGATGGCAAAATTGCCACTACCCCGCAGGATGCAGGTAAATTTATGCAGGCCGTAAATGAAGACAGGGCCAAAGCCATTATTAACGGTGCCATAGCATATACCGGCGCAGGCGCGCACATTGCCACAATAGGCTGGTGTTTTGGCGGTGGCTGGAGCTTGCAAACCGGCTTATTAGCGGGTAAAAAACTGGCAGGCAGCGTAATGTACTATGGCATGCCCGAGCAAAACATAGCGCGATTAAAAACTTTAAATGCCGATGTACTGGGCAACTTTGCCAATAAAGATCAATGGATAAACCCTAAAGTTGTTGCCAAATTTAATGATGATATGAAAGCAGCAGGCAAAAAGCTGTACCTGCACCAATATGATGCCGATCATGCTTTTGCAAACCCAAGCAGCCCCGCTTATAACAGCGAGGCCACCCGGGATGCTTATGCCAATACCATTTCATTTTTAAAAGCGAGATTGAAATAAACAAAAGTATTTATGCTGTGTTATATGGGGCGGGTTAAACCTCGCCCCATTTTTCGTAACATTGCATAAATTTTTATCTGTTTGACTAGTTCTACCAAAAAAATAGTTTCCTATTTACTTAAGGCCGGTATATTAATTGTAGCTGCATTGTTTATCTACAGGCAGTTTTCCAAAAAAAACAACGACTTAAAAGCCTTTGAGCTTTTAGCATCACATTTAAGTATCACCCGGGTAATTATCACCATGTTTTTTGTGGTAATGCTCATGTTTGTTAACTGGTTTCTGGAGGCTTTAAAATGGCGCTATGTTACCAAAACACTTATTGATATAACTCTTTGGGAAGCGGTGGAAGCCGTTTTTTGCGGTCTTACCTGGGCGGTAACAACACCAAACAGGTTAGGCGAATATGGTGGCCGGGTAATGTTTTTACCCAATCGAAAGCGCATTCCCGGTATTTTTGCCATGAGCGTTGGCTCATTTAGCCAGGGCACCGTAACCAATGTTTTAGGCGCGGTTTCCATCATCTGGTTTATATGCCGTTATATACATGATTATTCCTGGTTGCTTATAGGTGTAATGGCTTTGGGTGCTGTTTTAGCAACATTGCAACTCATCATCTATTTCCATATCAATTGGGTGGTTAGCCTGTTTGATAGTATCCCCCTGGTAAAAAAATATCACCGCTTTTTTGCAATCATGGGGCAATATAAAACCCATGAGCTTATTAAAACAATGGGGTTTAGCGTGGCCCGGTATGCTACATTCTCATTGCAGTATTATTTGGTATTCCAGATGCTGATACCGCAGATACCGGTTTTTTCTATGATTATGATGTTGATGCTATTTTTTTTAATATCCTCCATTGTACCATCTCTTGATCTTTTTGATATTGGTGTACGTGGCTTTACTGCATCGCACCTCTTTGTTTATATCACCGATCAAAAATTTGCCATAATAGCCGGTGTATCTTCTATATGGCTCATAAATTTATTTATTCCTGCTATTTTAGGCTCTTTATTTGTATTTAAACTCAAATTCTTTGATCGCAACGCTTAGTATAATTTCGTTATTATTAACAGGCTTATATCTGTTACTTGTTATTTATTTAATTAAAGGATGGTTTGATATTAAGGTAATTCCCTTTACAATTGCCGATTTTAACACAAAGGTTACCATACTTATTGCCGCACGTAATGAGGCAGAGCGGATACATTTAACTATTGAAGATATTTTAGCACAGGAATATCCAAAACACCTGCTAGAGGTTATTATTGTGGATGATCATTCCACTGATGATACTGCTGCAATTATCGCCAGCTATGCAGACCAGGGGATAACCTTGATGAAACTGAACGAGGATAAGCCGCTTAACTCCTATAAAAAAAAGGCGATAACAGAAGCCATTAGACGATCATCTGGCGATTTAATGGTGGCTACCGATGCTGATTGCCGCATGGGTAGCAAATGGTTATCAACTATAGTAAATTACTATCAAAGCCAGAACCTGGTAATGGTTTCAGCCCCGGTAACTTTTTTTGAAGAGAAATCAGTATTTGAGCTGATGCAAACCCTGGAGTTTTCTTTTCTTATAGGTATAGGTGCGGCATTTATTGGCAATGGCCGGGCATCTACCTGCAATGGTGCCAATTTGGCCTACCGTAAAGATGTTTTTAATGATGTTGGTGGCTTTACCGGGATTGATGATGTAGCATCTGGCGATGACGAATTACTGCTGCAAAAAGTAGCGGTGCGTTACCCCGGTAAAATTGGCTTTTTAAAACAAACCGATGCTATTGTTTATACCCACGCAAAGCCCAACCTAAAGGAGTTTTTGCAGCAGAGGAAGCGCTGGGCCTCAAAATTTACAAAGTATAAGGATAAAAAAATAGTGGCTATTGGCATGTGTTTCTGGCTTTTTAATGTATCCATATTACTAAACGCCTGCCTGGGTTTTTATGATGTATATTTCTTTAAACTTTTCCTGACCCAGTTTTTATTAAAATACCTGTTTGAAGCTATTTACCTGCTGCCGGTTACTAACTTTTTTAAACGCGGATACCTGGTAAGCCTGCTTATTATAACCATACCTGCACATGTAATTTACCTTATTATGATGGGCCTGGTAGGCAGCAATAAAAAGTACCAATGGAAAGGCCGCGAGGTAAAATAGGGATCATTTTTAATATCAATGTAATTTGTACAAAGCTAATTGCTTATTGTACCTAATTAAACGATATTTAGCCAAAAGGAACTATTAACTATTGGCCCAGCTTACCCCCTCAAAACAAACGTGGATCGCCTTTAAGCGTAATAAAATTGCCATGGGCGGGCTTGCTTTTATCGCAACTACGTTGCTGATAGCCATATTAGGTTATCTTGTATTGCCAGATCAAACTCCGCATGCCAATAACATGACTATACAGCTGAGCATCAAAAAGCCGGGAGCCCGGTTTACCATGCTGCGTATACGCAAAAGCGAACAGGTTGATACTGTGGGTTTCTTTAGCAGGATGTTTTTTGGGCAATCGTCATTTTACAGGGAGATCCCTATTACCGGGTATTATTTTAAGCAGGATTCCATCCACGTAAATGAATATATTGGCGATGAGGACAAGCCTGATAAAAAGGCGTATAACATTTTTGAAGTAGTGAATGGGATTAAACCCCGCTATCATTACGGCATGGTACTGCTAAACCCTGCTATCTCCTCAAAAAAAACAGCCGAGATCTACCAGCACTTTGCCGATAAAATTAAAAGCGAACAATTAATCACCAAAACCTTTTGGCTGGGTACTGATATTTATGGCCGCGATATGTTGAGCCGGCTGCTACTGGGTACCCGCATTTCGCTGGCTGTTGGGCTTATGTCGGTTATCATTAGTATGTTATTAGGGGTAACCATAGGCGCAATAGCCGGCTACTTTGGCGGCTGGATAGATGCCGCGCTTAGCTGGGTAATGAACATATTATGGTCGTTACCGGCTTTGCTGCTGGTTATAGCCATATCTTTTGCCCTTGGCAAAGGGCTGTGGCAAATATTTATAGCGGTTGGCCTATCCATGTGGGTTGAGGTAGCTCGGCTGGTACGCGGGCAGGTGATGAGCCTTAAACAGGTGGAGTACATTGAGGCCGCCCGTGCCCTGGGTTTTAACAATGCCCGTATTATCAGCAAACATATTTTACCCAATATTACCGGCCCTATACTGGTACTGGCGTCATCCAATTTTGCATCGGCCATATTACTTGAGGCCGGTTTAAGTTTCCTTGGTTTTGGCGCGCAACCGCCTATGCCTACCTGGGGCGGCATGATTAAAGAACATTACGGTTATATTGTAATGGACTCGGCTTACCTGGCCATCATTCCCGGCATTGCTATCATGCTGCTGGTGTACGCGTTTAACCTGGTTACGGTTGGTTTACGCGATGCCTTCGATATAAAATCACAAAGTACACGCATTTGAAAATATTTTTTCTATTTTAGTCAGCGTACTAAAAACAGATGCAATATATAGACGATAGTTCTGGCGAAGACGAATTAATCAGGCTGTTGCTGAAGCGACAATCAGAATTAAATTCCTTATTGGAGATTACCAGGGCCATTAATAAGAATACTGCCACCCCGATACTCATTCAAATGCTTGAGGTTATCCTGCAAAATTACCTGCAGGTGGGCAAGCTGCGTTTTCTTATTGAAAAGGAAAATAAGTTTGTATGCATCTCCAAATACGGCGGCGATATAGAATCGTCGATGATTTTGAGCAAGGCCTGCAATAAATTAAGCAAGGTAAAATCGCCTATAGCAATAGCTGATCATGAAGACCATACCCTGCGCAAGTACAATTACTTTATCCCGATATACCATAAAAGCAAGGCCTTAGCTTACGCGCTTATCGGCGATTTTAACACATCGGGCGAGATGCTGGGCAACGATCTTAACTTCATTCAAACCCTGATGAATGTGATCATTGTGGCCCTGGAGAATAAAAAACTGTTTCGCGAACGCCTGCAATCAGAACGTTTTCAGCGCGAAATGGAGCTTGCCGTTGAGGTACAAAACATGCTTATCCCACTAAAAATCCATAAGGATGCTGATGTGGAAGTTGGGGCAAAATACCTGCCGCATCAAAACATTGGCGGCGATTATTTTGATTTTATCCGCCTTAATGAAAACGAGTTTCTGTGGTGTATTGCCGATGTATCTGGTAAAGGGATTTCGGCAGCGCTGCTGATGGCCAATTTCCAGGCCAGCCTGCATGCCTGGGCAGCGGTGGAAGACGACCTGACCAACATCATCGATCGCCTGAATAAAATAGTACTCAACAACACCAAAGGCGAGCGTTTTATAACACTTTTTTTGGCCCGTTATAACCAAAAGAAACGCAAACTTAATTATATCAACGCGGGCCACAACCCTACCATACTCTACTCCGATGGAGGCGCCATACCACTAAAACTGGGCACCACCATGATAGGCGTTTTTGAAGAACTCCCCTTTTTAAATGAGGGCGAAATTGATATAGAGCCTGGCAGCCTTATTGTAAACTACACCGATGGGTTGATGGACTTTGAATCAACCACCAACAAGGTTTGGAACGAGGATAAACTGCTTGATTTTGTAAAATCCCATGGCAGCCTCACACCAGATAATTTTAATGACGCCCTTTTAGATCATTTAAACCTTGTACACAAAAGCAAGCCCATAGATGATATTACCCTGCTTACTTTAAGAATCTTTTAATACACCCCAATTCCCGCTAATTTTTTCGAATTGCAAGAATTTAGCTCCTGTCTTGATACTTGATACTAACAACTTGATACTAACTACCTGATACTTCTTCTTATATTTGCACTGATGTTAGCAGCCAGGTACCAATATGAATTAATTGAAGCAGGATGTGACGAAGCTGGTCGCGGATGCCTTGCAGGGCCGGTATTTGCGGCCGCCGTGATACTCCCCCATGATTTTGATCACCACCTACTCAACGATTCGAAACAGGTATCTGAAGACATACGATACCAGTTACGTACCGTGATAGAAGAAAAGGCTATTGCCTTTGCAGTAGCATCGGTAGATAATTTTGAGATAGACGAGATCAACATCCTCAATGCATCATTCCTGGCCATGCACCGAGCCATTGAAAAACTGCATATAGCACCCCAATTTTTGATCATTGATGGTAACCGCTTCAAAAAATATCCAAACATCCCGCATGAGTGCATTATTAAGGGCGATGGAAAATATTTCAGCATAGCGGCAGCATCCATATTGGCCAAAACCTACCGCGACGATTATATGCTTCAAATTGCCGCCGAACATCCCGAGTACGATTGGCATACCAACAAGGGCTATCCAACCATAAAACACCGCGAAACGGTAATGAAAATAGGTTTTACGCCATACCATCGTAAAACTTTCAGGGTAAGCGATCCACAGCTAAGTATTTTTTAAAGATACTTTGATTACCACGTTCAGGATGGTACTTTTGTGACAAACCATCAATCATTTGAAGATTCTTATTTTAACACATCGTGTCCCATTTCCGCAAAATGGCGGGTATGCCATAGTGGTGTGCAATACCATAAAAGGCTTGATCGCCTTAGGCCATGATGTATCGCTGGTATCATTAAACGCCGAAAAATACAATGGAAACTCGCATGGGAAAGATGAGCTGCAGGATAAAATAAATTATACCTCGTATAAGATCAACATCAACATATCTATGGTTGATGCAGTGGTAAACCTGTTCAATAAAAAATCAAACAATGTTGATCGCTTTTATAATGCCGAATTTGAAAAACTGCTTATCCGCGAATTAAAGAAAACGGTTTATGATGTTGTGCAATTTGAGGGTTTATTTGTTACTCCCTACCTGTCATCTATCCGCAAGTTTTCTAAGGCCCGGCTTATTTATCGCTCACATAATATTGAACACCAGGTTTGGCAAAGGCTGGCCCAGCAAAAAAGCGATCTGTTTAAAAAATGGTACCTGCGCATGCTGGCCAAACGCATTAAGGATTATGAATTGGAGCAGCTTAACAAATTTGATGCTATAGCGGTATTCACATCCGAAGATAAGATCACGATGCTATCCTATGGGACTACAATCCCGGTGGAAATATTTCCGGTTGGCATTGATTTAACCAGGTACAACCCTGATCTAAGCAAAACTGAATTCCCGAGCCTGTTTTTCCTGGGATCGTTGGATTGGTTGCCCAACCGCGAAGGAATAGAGTGGTTTATTGATAATTTTTATAAAGACCTCACCGAAGGCGATCTCCGGGTGAAGTTTTATGTGGCAGGCCATAATATCCCCGAGCGTTATGACGACTATGAGGTGATGGGCAAAATATTTATACAGGGCGAAGTTGACGATGCTTTTGAGTTTGTGAACAGTAAGGCCATCATGATAGTTCCGCTTTTATCAAGCGGGGGGATGCGGGTAAAGATTGTGGAAGGCATGGCCATGCAAAAATGTATTATATCAACCTCCCTGGGTGCCGAAGGGATTAACTTTACCCATGGTGACGATATTTTGATTGCCAATAACCAGCAGGAATTTTATGACGCAATTGAGCGTTGTATTACCGACGAAGAATTTTGCCGCCGCGTGGGCTTAAACGCCCGTAAACTGATAGAGCAGCAGCATGATGTAAATGAGGTTACCAAAGGCCTGGTTAAGTTTTATAAAAATTTAGAAAAGGCAGCTAAAGTATAACGGCTGGTGTGGAAACCTCCTTCTATTTCTCGGTAAAAACGTTGTCATTTCAAACGAGGTACGAGGAGAAATCCTATACAACATACTAACGAACAATGCATATTGTATAGGATTTCTCCTCGCCCTTACGCTCAATCCGCCCCCGCTCGTTCGAAATGACAATTTTCTTTTATTAGCGATGTCGCGATGAGTAATCCGGCCGGCTGATAACTCACCTCTTAATTTCCATCCTCCTTCCCAATTCCACTCAGAAATAATTACTTTTGCGGCTTATTATACAGTTTGCATGAAGAATACTGCTTTAACCGATATCCATATAAAAACAGGTGCCAAAATGGTACCCTTTGCCGGCTATAATATGCCCGTACAATACGCTGGTATTAACGCCGAACACGAAACCGTACGCAAAGCCGTTGGTGTGTTTGACGTAAGCCACATGGGCGAATTTATTTTAAAGGGCGATAATGCGCTTGACCTAATACAACGAGTTACCAGTAACGATGCTTCAAAACTGTACGATGGCAAAGTGCAATACTCATGCCTGCCCAATGAAGATGGCGGCATTGTTGATGACCTGTTGGTTTACCGCATAGACGAGAAAACTTATATGCTGGTGGTTAATGCATCAAACATTGATAAAGACTGGAACTGGATATCTAAGTTTAACACTGCCGGCGTTGATATGAAAAACATATCAGACCGTACCTCACTGCTGGCAATTCAAGGCCCCAAAGCCGCCGAGGCGCTGCAAAGCCTTACCGATGTTGACCTGGTATCTATGGAATACTACACCTTTAAAAAAGGAACCTTTGCAGGTGTTGATAATGTAGTAATCTCGGCTACAGGTTACACCGGCGCGGGCGGTTTCGAGATCTATTTCGAAAACCAGTATGCCAGCCAGATCTGGGAGGCCATATTTAACGCAGGCGAACCATTTGGCATTAAACCAATTGGCCTGGGCGCCCGTGATACTTTACGTTTAGAAATGGGTTTTTGCCTTTATGGCAATGATATTGACGATACTACTTCGCCTTTAGAAGCCGGCCTGGGCTGGGTTACTAAATTTAATAAAGACTTCACCAACGCCGAAGCACTGCAACAGCAAAAACAAGCTGGCGTAAGCAAAAAGCTGGTAGGCTTTGAAATGATAGATCGTGGTATTCCGCGTCATGATTACCCCATTGTTGATGCTGAGGGCAATAACATAGGTAAGGTAACATCGGGCACACAATCGCACTCCCTGCAAAAAGCCATAGGCCTGGGCTATGTAAAAACCGAATTTGCCAAAGAAGGCACCGAAATTTACATCAGCATTAGAGATAACAAGGTAAAGGCTAAAATTGTAAAGCCACCATTTTACAAGGCATAAGCCCCCTAACCCCCTGAAGGGGGAACTATAAACAATAGTTTTCCCTTTAGTTATTAATTTAAAAATCATGTCAAATAATACCGATAACCAAACGCTCCCTTCAGGGGGGCGGGCGGCACACGTTTGTCTTACTCCGGCTTTAATACCACTCTATAATGTGGAGGATTATATTGTAGTGGTTATTGATATTTTCAGGGCAACATCATCTATATGTTATGGTATTGAAAACGGTGCTGAGGCTATTATTCCGGTATCACAGGTTGAGGAGTGTTCCGCGTATAGAGAGAAAGGGCTGGATTACCTTTTGGCAGCAGAACGCGATGGAAAAGTAGTTGATGGCTTTGATTTTGGCAATTCGCCATTTTCATACACGGTAGAAAAAGTAGCAGCCAAAACCATTGTACTTACTACCACTAATGGTACCCATGCACTACATTTATCACGTGCGGCCAAAAAAATTGTAATAGGCTCATTCCTGAATCTTACCGCGCTTAGCACCTGGCTAAAAAATCAGGATGAAAATATTTTATTAGTATGTGCCGGCTGGAAAAACAATTTCAACCTGGAAGATACACTGTTTGCCGGAGCCGTTATAGAACAGCTAAAAACAGATGGTTTTGAGCTGGATGATGCCGCTATTGCCGCAAATGATCTTTACCAGTTAGGCAAGCATGATATTAACGACTACCTTAAAAAAACATCGCACGGCGAAAGGTTGAAAAAACTGGGCATCCAAAAAGATATTGAGTTTTGCCTGCAAATTGATATCACCACCGCCATTCCGGTTTTGGAGGGCGAACGGCTGGTAAAATTGAGCTAAAATTGGGCATAGGTCCGGATAACACATCCGGACTTATACCCGATTTGGACATGAAGCCCTCCTGCATTTCAACGCCGAAAGCATCTTATTGCATTTAACCCAAATCTCCTGTTAATACTGCGACAAATGCCTACTCACTTCTCAGGCTTTTCACCGGGTTTGCTATTGCTGCTTTTATTGCCTGAAAACTTATCGTTGCAAGTGCAATAATTATTGCCGCAAATCCGCCTGCTGCAAATAACCACCAACTGATTTTGATGCGATAAACATAAGCTTGCAACCATTGGTGCATGTAATACCATGCTATGGGTGCAGCAATGGCAAAGGCAATTGCAATGAGTATGATAAATTCTTTTGAAAATAAATAAACGATATTGCCCGCGGTAGCACCAAGCACTTTACGAATACCCACTTCTTTTATTCTTTGCACTGCCATAAATGAGGCTAAACCATACAAACCAAGACAACTAAGGAATATGGCGATAGCTGCAAAAATTTTATACAGCTGCGATAACTGGTTTTCCTGTTTGTAAAAACTTCCAATTTTTTCATCGAGAAATTTGTACTCATAAACAAAATCGGGGAACGTTTTATCAAATACCTTTTTAACCGATTGCATGGTAGAAGAAATATTTGTAGTCGCCAGCTTTATCCCTACCTGGTTGTACATGGCAATGTCGGTGGTGATCAATAATGGTGCAAGGTCATTGCGGAAAGACCGGTCATGGAAATCTTTTAATACGCCAACAACAGTTCCTTTGATCTGATCATGCCAGGTGGTCATATGCTTGTTCAATATGTCCTCTGGTTTTTTCAGCCCCAAAGTTTTCACTAAAGACTCGTTTACCAGAAATTCTCCAGTGGTATCAGACGGGTTCACATTTCTGCCGGCTATAAGCGGCAATTTGTAAGTGGATACGTATTCGTTGTCGGCAAATTTGGTAATAACCTGGAAGTCTGTTTGCTTTACCGCATGATTATATTTGATAATGCTCCACAGATCGGTGCCATTTTCAACCGGGGTGTTGGAACTATAAGTAACCGCCTGCACACCGTTTACAGACAATAATTCTTTCTTTAAATAACCCAGCTTGCTGAGGCGAAGACTATCCACACGGAAAGGAACATTGATAATGGCGTCTTTATCAAAGCCCAGCGGCTGGTTCATAAAATAATCCATTTGCTTTACAATGATGAGCGTTCCGATAATAAGCGCCTGCGCAATGATGAATTGAAACACCACCAACCCTCTTCTTAACGAAATTCCGTTTGCATTTGACGTGAGTTTACTCTTTAGCGCATTAACCGGATTGAAACGCGATAAAACAATAGAGGGATAAAAGCCTGCGAGTGCTGTAACTACGATGGTTACCGCCAAAAGAAATAAGATAATTGCAGGATTGCTAAAAATGTTGAATGAAAGCGAAAGTTCCAAAAGGTTCCCCACATAAGGCAATGCAAGTATGGTAATAAAGCCTGCGAGCGTTACAGCGCTTACAACTATTAAAAATGTTTCGATGATAAACTGGATCTGCAATTGAGATTTACTACTCCCCAACACTTTTCTAACTCCAACCTCCTTCGCCCGGTTAACGGCTTGCGCAGTGGAGAGGTTGATAAAGTTTACGCAGGCAATTAACAGGATGAATGCTGCAATAAGCCACAATACATTGAGCAGTTGATGGCTGATTGTTTTGTTGCTGTAATTACTCACCTGCGTATCATAATGCACCGCACCCAACGGCTGGATAAAATGCCTGTCGGTATTGCCCGGCGATTCTACCTTGTGGGAGTAAGCTCTTAGTTGCTGGTTGAAATTGTCGGCAGAAGTGTTCGGCGGCAGCAAAATATAGCAACCAAAACCGGCAACATTCCCGTCCCAATCGGTGGATTTTGACAAATAATCCCCGGTAAAACCCGTTCCGTAGGCCACAACAACCTTTAGCTGAAAATCTGAATTTGCAGGTACGGTGGCCAAAATGCCTGAAACTTTTAATACGTCGACGCCGTGTTCGAACATATAGCCGCCCATTTGCAGTTTAATGGTTCTGCCTATTGCTGTTTTACAGTCACCGAAATATTTTTCAGCGATCTCTTTAGTAAGTAATACGTTGTTCGGATCTTTTAATGATTCATAAGAACCTGCCAGCAGCGGAAAATCGAATATTTTAAAGAATGAAGGGTTCATGTAAAATACACCGTGCTGCTCCTTAAAATCTTTCTCCGTATTTCCATTATTATCAAGAATCAACAACTGATCATCGTGGCTGGCAAAGATCGGAGCTACCTGTTCTATTTGGGGAAAAGACGTTTGCAGTCCTAAAGGCATTGGAAAAGGCACAGCTGCTTTGTAAGAAATATTTCCTCCTTCTGCGTAATGGAATTCGGTCAGCACGCGATAGGTACGATCCTTCTTCGCGTGAAAAGTATCAAAGCTTGTTTGAAATTGTATAATGATAAAGATCATCATACAAACGGTAATACCAACAGCCAAACCAGTAACATTAATGGCAGTATAGCTTTTATTGCGCGTAAGGTTGCGCCATCCTATTTTCAGGTAACTTTTAAACATATAGTTGCGGTTTAATTTCTCATCATACCACTTAGGGGTGGTTTCGTGATTCGAATTTACCGCTGTAAAGCGGATCGGGTGTTCCAAGTTATAAGATGGTCGCTCTTTTTTCAGATCGTTCTTATATTCTGCGGGGCTTTTCCCGGTCATTTGCCTGAAAGTGCGGTTAAACGTAGTTTTGGAATTGAATCCGGATTCAAATGCAATCCCCAACAGGGTTATGTGTTCATAAGCAGGGTCCTGCATTTTCTGAACAAAGTCTGCAACGCGATATTCATTGATGAAATCATTAAAGCTTTTTTTGAGCACCGTATTGATGATCCTCGATAATTCATGAGGACCAAGGTCAAGCTTTTCAGCCAGCGAGCTTAAGTTCAGTTCCGGGTCCTGGTAATACCGGTTGGCTTGCACGGTTTTCTTTAGCCAACTACCCCTTTGCTTCATTTCTGCAGGAAGCGGTGGCTTTAAAAACGAAGGGGGATCGACCAGTACGCCAGCCTCCTGAGTTAAAAAGGCTACGGCCGCCATCCAAATAGCCATTACCGCTAAAAGGAGATATAAAGGATAATAAGCATGTATACTTAGTTGGTAATGGTAATAAAAATAGTCTCCGGCTATAAAAGGGATCCACAATAGCCATAACAGGCCGAAACTTATAAGTAAATTACGCAGCCACCGCAATTCGGACCGGTACCGATCGCCCCCGTTAAATTTGAGGCCCCGGTAAAAACGCTCTATCAGCCTGTGAGACGCATACAGGTAGGCGCCGACCGAAATAAACGCCAGCAATTGTAATATTGGGTTCAGCGTATAAAAGGTCTGCGTATGATAAGTAGCCGCCCCTGTGCTGATACTCTCCTTTATCTCCAATACCAGGGCGCCCAGTTCGAGCAGCAGCGGGCCGAAATGCAGAAGATCCTTAAAGCGAAATAGATACTTAGGCCGGGTTATTTTGAGAACATAAAAAAAGATCAGCGGGCCCAACGCCAGCGAAAATTGCAGCGGCAGCCAGCTCCAATGAGAAAAATAGGCTTCAAGACCGATATCCCTCCCCAGTACCCAAAGCAGCCACAGCACCATCACAACCAGGGCCAAACTCAATAAGCGATTTGCAGCCCGGTTGGCCCTTTTGGCGAATCCCAACTGCAGAACGAAAGAGAACCCGATAAATATCGCCCCCAGGAAGGCCAGGTCATAGAGGGTAATATGGAAGATATATGCGTTCAATTTTTTTATTTACTTCAATCCCTGTTCCAAACCGTTAACTTACTAATATAAGTAAATTGCATTTTATTTATACTATATAACCATTGCGAACACAGGGCCTAACAGTTTTGAATTGCGTATCACATCCCGACCCATACAACATAAAAGAAAGCAAAACTTACTCCGCTTTCTTTCCCTTTTTCTTTCTCCATATTTTAACCATCCAATAAAAAATAACGGCTATAATTATAAAGGGCCAAAACATAATAGTGCTAAAAAACAGGTTTTGCAACAAGTTCCAGCCATCATAAACAGCCGTTTTAAATTTATAGCTAAATGCCTCGTCAACAATTTGGGCCGTTTGCTTATTGTAAAAAGTAATATCAAGTGAGCTGTAGGCAACCTGCCTGCTTAAATAATTTAGTTGCCCCTGGGTTGATTCTATATCGGTACGGATCTGGGCAAGCTTTTCCTCTATCTGCAAAAGATCGCTGGTTTTGGTAGCCCTTTTTAACAGTTCAAGATAACGATCCTCAAGCAGTTGCTTGTTTTTAAGTTGAGTGGCGATGTCAATAAACTCAGTAGTAACATCTCTCCGGCGGATATTTTTTTTGTCTATATGATCTGCATCGGCAGATAATGCCTCCAGGAATGAGTCGAAATTTTTTGAAGGGATCCGAATTTTCAGATTATATTCCTTTTGATTATTGTCGCTATTGGTTGTTTCATTTTCTTCGGCAACATAGCCTCCCAGTTTTTTTAGCGAGTTAACTATTTTTTGGCGGGTTGCTTTCAGGTTCTCCACCGGGAAACGGATCTCGCCCTCCTTAATTATTTTTTTAGATGTATCAACCGTTTCTTTTGGAGAGGCTTCCTTGTCATTAAACGCTTTTTTATCATACGCTCTTTCGTAACCTGCTTTACTTTGCTTTACTGGCGGAACGGGAGCCATCGCCATATCGGCCACCACCGCTTTCTCTTCTACATTTTTATGCCCACAGGCAGAAAACGTTAATAATAAAGTAAATAAAATGAGATATACTTTCATAATAAGGCGATTTAGTTATTGATAATAAACGAAACCTACCTTATTAAATTATATAAAATTAAAAATAAACAGAATTTAATTTTGTTTATTTAAATTAATCAATATATAATTTTAATAACTATTACTTCAGTTTCTCATTATTCTTGTGTCTGTCAACATCGCGGATACTTTTCTTTTCCATATTTTTCTCAAGCGCGTCGGTAAGATCGATCCCTGTTTGGTTTGCAAGGCATATCAGCACAAAAAGCACATCCGCCATTTCATCAGCCAGGTTAACCTCCATATCCGATTTTTTAAATGATTGCTCACCATACTGTCTCGCCATGATGCGGGCTACCTCGCCCACTTCCTCCATCAAAATAGCAGTATTGGTAAGTTCATTAAAATACCTGATCCCCATGGTATTTATCCACTTATCTACAAGATGCTGCGCTTCTTTAATTTCCATAACACGAATTACACAAATTTTATCGAATTCCACTAATCATGTTGATTTAACTTAATGGATCAAATTATTACACGTTGATAGGTAAGCGACGGTGTGCCAAAGTTTATGACGATTCCCAGCTTTAAGCCAGAGGCTTTAAGGTAGTTTAATGTTTGCTTAATGTGAGGCTCTCCAATATTGCTTGCTGCTTTTATTTCAAGTATAATGCTGTCAAAAACAATAAAGTCGGCTACAAAGAAATGTTTGAGCTTCTGCCCTTTGTATACAATTGTATAAGGAGTTTCCCTTGAAAAGGAAATGTTGGTTTTTTCAAACTCAAATTCCAAAGCGTCTTTATAAACGGCTTCTTTAAAGCCATGACCAAGAATTTTATGCACCTCAAAGCACGCACCGATTATTTTATAAGACTCTTCCTTGAAAAGCAAATCGGCCATAGTTTATATTAGATTAGCGTAATTCGACAAAATCAGTGCAATTGGTGTGTATTAATGGTTCTCTTTGTCCCTGGTATCCATCACAATTGTAACAGGCCCATCATTCAATAAACTGATCTTCATATCGGCCCCAAAAATTCCCGCGGCTACTTTTCTACCGGTGATAGTTTCCAGCGTTTTTATCATCTGCTCATACATCGGGATAGCTTTATCTGGTTTAGCAGCACGGATAAATGATGGGCGGTTCCCCTTTTTGGTCTGCGCAAACAGCGTGAACTGTGATATCAGCAAAATATCGCCATCAATATCGGCCAATGCCTTATTCATCAAACCATTTTCATCGCCAAAAACACGCATTCCTGCAATTTTATTGGCCAGCCAGTTAATGTCATCAATAGTATCGGCGTCTTCAATGCCCAGCATCACCAGGAAACCGGCACCTATTTGCCCGGTAATTTCTCCATCAACTTTGCAGCTTGCCTCAGTAACACGTTGTAGTACAGCTCTCATATAGACACGAATTTTATGGACACGAATTTCACAAATTGGATCGAATTTCACGAATTCAAGCGGATTAGTAGCGAATAAAAATCAGCAGCTCATTTTACCGGATGCCCTGCGACTCAGATCTGTGCCAATTCGCCCGATCATCAAAATTCGCCTCAGCAAAACCCTTTACCAATCAGATTTGTGTCAATTCAATCCAATTTGTGGAATTCGTGTCTATTAGATTTGTGTCAATTCGATCCAATTCGTGAAATTGGTGCATAATTGCTAAGTTCGCAACCGCTATTATTCTATTTTACTAATAGGTTCACAATGACGACAAAAAGAGGCTTTACAACTACCCTGCTACATTCCGACCGCTTAGGCCAACCAGAACATGGTTCTTTACATAAACCAATCCACACTTCGGTTACTTACGGACACGAAGATGTGCAGGACCTGGTAGATATTTTCCAGAATAAAAAGAAGGGTTACGCATACTCCCGCCAGGGCAACCCTACGATAACCGCGCTTGAACAAAAAGTAACCCAAATGGAAAAGGGAATGTCTTCTATAGCATTCTCTACCGGCATGGCCGCTATTTCGGCTACCATCATGGCGCTTATTAAACATGGAGATCACATTGTTGCCAGCTCATTCCTGTTTGGAAACAGCCGCAGCATATTTCAAACCTATATTGATATGGGTTTGGATATCACTTTTGTTGATGCCACGGATGCGGAAAATGTACGCAACGAAATAAAAGAAAGCACCAAACTTGTTTTTGTTGAAACCATAGCTAACCCCGCCACACAAATAGTTGATCTGGAAGGCATTGGCGAACTATGCCAGCAAAAAGGCATTTTATACGTGGTTGATAATACCATGACCTCGCCCTACCTGTTTAACCCTATTGATGTAAAAGCCAGCCTGGTTATTAACTCGCTTACTAAATACATTGGCGGCCATGGCAATGCTTTGGGCGGCAGTGTTACCGATACCGGTTTGTTTGACTGGAGCGTATATCCTAATATCTTTCCTGCTTTTAAAGCACAGGTAAAACCCGCGGCGCTGGGCATGACCCAGGTACGAAAAAAGGGCTTGCGCGATGCCGGTGGCACATTATCACCCGAAGCCGCTCACTCTATATCAGTAGGATCAGAAACATTGGCCTTACGACTGGAGCGTGCCTGCAACAACGCATTAGCATTGGCTACCTATTTTGAAAGCCATCCTAAAATTAAAAAAGTATTTTACCCGGGTTTAGAAAGCCATCCCCAGCACGATAGGGCCAGTAAGCTTTTCGCCAAATTTGGTGGTTTAATGAGCATCGAACTGGATGAAAGTATTGACTGCCTTGCATTTTTAAACAAGCTGCAGCTGGTAGTAAAATCAAGCAACCTTGGCGATACCCGTACGCTGGCTATCCCGGTAGCTCAAACCATATTTTTTGAGCTTGGGGCGGAAAGACGTGCCGAAATGGGGATCCCTGAAACCATGATCCGCCTATCGGTTGGTATTGAAGACCTGGATGATTTGATGGCGGATTTTAAAGAAGCTCTGGGATAAAAATTCAAACAACAGTATTTATAAATACTGCATATTCTGTTAAAACAATTCAGGAGGTTCCATTAGGGCCTCCTGAATTGTTTTATTTTAATTGTAAAGTAAATATCCTGATTTTCAATATCAGCTCTTGCTCCAAAGGGTACCGTCTTTACTATCCTTTAGCTGGAAACCAACTTTTGATAAGCCCTCGCGGATCTTGTCACTTGTAGCGTAATCTTTGTTAGCTTTAGCTTCGTTCCTTAACTCCACTACCAGGTTTAATACCTTTGGCAGGTCGTCATTATCGGCCTGTTCATCTTTTAATCCCAATACATCCAGTACAAAGGAATTCATGAGGTTTTTAAGCAGTTGCAGGTTTGCCTCATCTATCTTCATTTTACCATCATTTACCGAATTGATGATCCGTGATGCTTCAAATAGCTCGGCAATTAATACCGGGCTGTTAAAATCATCATTCATGGCCGCGTAGCAGCGGTTTAGTAGGGGTTCAATTTCAATTTCGGTGCTGGCTGATACTTTTAAGCCATTAAGCAGGGCGTAGGCATTCATCAAACGCCTAAAACCTTTCTCGGAGGCCTCCATAGCGTCATTACCAAAATCAAGTGTACTGCGGTAATGGGCCTGCAACATAAAAAACCTAACCGTCATTGGGCTGTAGCCTTTATTAAGGATAGAGTTTTCGCCGCTAAAAAGTTCATGCGGCAAAAAACTGTTGCCTAATGATTTCGACATTTTTTGGCCGTTAACCGTAAGCATATTGGTATGCACCCAGTAAACAGCCGGGTTTTTACCGCAGCAGGCTACATGTTGCGCTATCTCATTGGTATGGTGGGTAGGCACAAGATCAAGCCCGCCGCCGTGGATATCAAACTGATTACCCAGATATTTTTGGCTCATGGCAGAGCATTCCAAATGCCAGCCCGGGAAACCCACTCCCCATGGGGATGGCCATTTCATCAGGTGCTCTGGCTTTGCTTTTATCCAAAGGGCAAAATCAAGCTTGCCATGTTTTTCCTGCTGACCGCCTAATGTGCGGGTATTATTCAGCAAGTCTTCCAAGTTACGACCGCTTAATACACCGTAATCTTTGGTTTTGTTATACTTTTCAACGTCGAAATAAACAGAGCCATCCACCTCGTAGGCATACCCTTTTTCAAGTATCACCTTTACCATCTCAATCTGCTCTATAATATGACCGGTAGCTGTAGGCTCAATACTTGGCGGCAGCGTGTTCAGTATCTGCATCACCTCGTGAAAACCTACGGTGTACTTCTGTACAATTTCCATAGGCTCCAGCTGGGCAAGCTTTGCCTTTTTTGATATTTTATCTTCCCCCTCGTCTCCGGCATCGCCTTCCAAATGGCCTGCATCGGTCACATTACGTACATAACGCACCTTGTAACCAAGGTGGTTAAGGTAACGAAACATCAGATCGAATGAGATATAGGTACGACAGTTTCCCAAATGCACATCGCTGTACACGGTAGGTCCACACACGTACATACCCACATGTGGGGCATTAAGTGCTTTAAATTCTTCTTTTTTACGGGATAAAGTGTTGTAAACAAACAAATTTTGTTTCATGAGGGCAAACTTACGATTTTTTCGATTTTAAGCTAATCATATAGATGCAAGAATCCGTCGTGGAACAGAGTCAAGAATCAAGGGCCAAGAATCAAGACAAAAAATTACCTGCAGGCAAGTCGTTCATACACTCTCCATTTTCCTTTTCACTCTTGATTCTTGGTTCAAGTCGCTTGCAGACGATAGCTTCGCCATCTTGTTTTTCCTTTCTTGATTCTTGACTCTTAATTCTTGATTCTCTATCGGCTCTTAATTCCTGATTCTACCTAATTCAGTATCAAATCACTGCGCAACGGAAAATGGTCCGATAATTTTTTTTCGATGATCTGGTAAGATGCCACATTAAACTGCGGACTGGCCATAATATAATCTATCTGGTAATTAGGAAAATCGCCGTTATACGTGCGACCAAAACCAGAGCCTTTTTCGCGGAATGCATTTTTGAGTCCACTGGCCATTTGGTTTACCGCGAATGATGTTGGGGTATCATTAAAATCGCCCGATATAATATACGGGTAAGGGCAGGCTGCGGCATGGGCCTTAACTTTAAAAACCTGTTCGCTGCGTTTTATAAACGCGATCTTAAGTTTACCGCCCAGTCTCCTGGTTGATTGCATATCCGTTTTCCCTTTTTTTGATACGCTATCTATGTATTTATAATCGTCGGGATTAAATTTTATGGATTGCAGGTGAACGCTATAAACTCTAAAAATTTTTTCGCCCTTTTTTACATCAACATATAAGCATTGGTTTGATGACGCTCTATCATCAGACAGCTGGATCATTCCCTTAGCTATTATAGGGAATTTTGAAAAAATGGCCATGCCAATACCTTCCTGGCTATTGAAATTAAAAGGCTCAAAATATAAGTTACTTATTTTTAGCACCTTAACAATAGAATCCCGCATATCATACTGGCCCTTGTAACGTGTAAAAAACTCCTGGAAACCAATAATATCCGGCTGCTGACTGCTGATAAGCTCCAATATTTCATGTTTGGTCGAAATATCGTTTTTTGCCCCATAGCGTTTAAAATTATGAACGTTATAGGTCATCATGCGCACGCAGTTTGAGCCGGCTACGCGGGCATTGGACGAAGCGGAACGAAAGCCGATATTATTGTTTAGCGTACTCCAGCCTGCTAATATAGTTACCAGCGAAAGTGCAAACTGCCACCGCCTGCGCAGTAGCCAGTAAACCATGATGATAACATTAAGTAACAGCAGAAGTGGATAGGCCAATCCAAAAAAGGCAATTATCCAAATTTTTTGAGGGTTAACGTAAGGTGCAAAATAGCTGATAACTAATGCAAAACAGAGAAACAGGTTTATCCATAAAAAAATTCTACTAATGAAAGATAACCCCCTTTTTTTATTTTTCATTCTTGCTTGCGCGAGCTAAAGTTTCCTTTTCCTGTCTGCTCAGGCTATCAACACCTGATTGTGAAATTTTATCTAATATACGGTCAATTTCATCCTGACGAGGATACTCGATGCTGTTTTTACCGGTATTATGATGTACTACTTTTAATTTTGACTTTGATTTGAAGATGTTGGCAATACCGGTAATCCAATCGCGCCCTTTTTGCAATTGTTTAATATAGATAAATCCCAATAAAGCGCCACCCAAGTGGGCAATTTCGCCGCCTGCATTGGGGCCTATGATGCCCAGAAAATCAATTACAAGTATTACAAATACCAGCCATTTTAATTTTACGGGGCCTATTAATATTAATGATATAGTGTAGTTAGGTAATAAGGTAGCAGTTGCCACAACAATAGCCATAACACTGGCCGATGCCCCAACTATTGTACTGCCTATAGCCGCATGCGCGTTGGAAAAAGCGGGCAAATAATTTAAACATAATAAATAAACCAGTGCGCCGGCCAGGCCACCCATAATATATAAACCTATGGTGCGCTTGTTGCCCAGGTACTCTTCAAATATCTGGCCCATCCAATATAGCCACAGCATATTAAACAGGATGTGCAAGATGCCGGCATGCATGAACATATAGGTTAAGGGCGTCCAAAAATGCGTTAGCAGTTTTGGGAAATACGCCGGCAGCAGCAGGTATTCATTGCTATAAAGAAGTACCGTGCTGTTGCCAAAGCCGGTAAAAAGCTGCTCAATAATAGCCGTTACGTTCACAGCCAGGAAAACAATAACGTTGATGCCAATAAGCAGGTTGAGCTTATTGCCCGACCGCAGCATTTTGTAGTGGATATTTTGCCAAAGGGTGCTCATGATAATTAACCGTTATTTATTGATAACTCTTGTTGTTAATATAAATTGTTAGGCCTTTCCATTCGCCAAACTTTTAATATAATATAGCCAAATAAAGCCCCGCCAAGATGCGCGAAGTGAGCAACAGAATCCCCTGCAAACTGCCCAAAACCGCT
This sequence comes from Mucilaginibacter sp., assembly GCF_025362475.1. Taxonomy (GTDB): domain Bacteria; phylum Bacteroidota; class Bacteroidia; order Sphingobacteriales; family Sphingobacteriaceae; genus Mucilaginibacter. The sequence continues at coordinate 16,125 of NZ_JANYGH010000029.1, read as the reverse complement.
AAATAATTCTAATAGTATATATCCTGTAACCAAATACTTTGCTTTAACCGGTACAGGTATAAACATGATCATCATTTCTACATTGGGGAATAAAAAGCCGAACGCAAGTAGTAGTCCAAAAACTGCACCAGATGCACCTAAAGTAGCCCCGCCGTATATTTCTCTCAGCTTGTTAAAGCCCTCCAGGTTAACATAGGGTGAAAGATCGCCGTTGGCAATGGTAAAAGCACCTATTACTCCGTGTACCTCAATAGCCTGTACCAACATTTGCAAAGCCAAAGCGCCAATACCCGTTATAAAATAGTATTGCAAAAAACGCTTGGAACCCATGGTATACTCCAGGGTTGGCCCAAAAATGAACAAGGCAAACATATTGAAAAAAATATGCCCAATACTGGCATGCATGAACATATAAGTAACAATTTGCCATGGGTGGAATAAGGGCGAATTAAAATAAAACGCCGATAACCAGGTAACCAGGTCTATCCCCAGTCGGGCAAATACAAACGTTCCTATAAAAAACAAAACATTAATGATCAACAGGTTTTTTACAACCGATGTAATATTTGCGAATGGTGATTGACTGTATTGGTTCATAGTATAGTTAAAGCCCAGGGCTATTTTTCAAAGCGTTCCATTAATTCGGCTAACGTAAAGGTACTGATTACTGGCTTACCGTTCAATGCCTGGTTGGGCATTTGGCAGGCAAAAAGTTGATCAATCAGTTGGTTCATTTCCTCTAATGATAATTTGGTGCCTGTTTTAATTGCAGCGTTGCGGGCTAATGACCTGGCCAGGTTATCCCGCTTATCTACCTTTAAAATGGCCATATTGTTTTTAAAGCCTTCCAGTAAATGTTCAAGCAATTCATGCTCATCTACATTGTTTAATTCGGCCGGTACACCTTCAACAACAACGGTGTTTTTACCAAACTCACGAATGTCAAAACCAAGCGCTTTTATATCCGGCAAAAGTTCTCTTAATAACTCAAAATCGCTGCCGTTTAGTGTTACCGATTGCGGAAATAAACTCTGCTGACTTACGCCCGAATGGTTCTGCAGCTGCTGTAAAAAGCGCTCGTATAAAACACGTTCATGAGCGGCCTGCTGCCCTATCAGCATAAAGCCAGATTTAATCTGCGACAGGATGAACCGGTTATGGATCTGGAACAATTGCCGCTCGCTTGGTTTGCTCACCTCCTGCTCATCAACAGCAATACTTTTTTCCTCATGCATCTGTTGCTGCAGGTTGGTTTCCTTTTTGCTGATCTCGTACAGGGTATCCCAGTTATCGGGTACAGCGCGACTTTTGTAATCACCGCCATCCCTTAAAAACGGGTGCTCCTCGCGGGCGGTTTTTTTCTCGGATGCAAAAGGATTAAAATCAGGGTTGAAAGATATGGTAGGTGCTACAATATCTTCAAACGGTTTTTGTGTAATGAGGTGCTCAATGCTGTTCTCCTGGTCAAAATCCAAACTTGGCGTAATGTTATACCGGCCCAAAGAACGTTTTACTGCCGAGCGGATGATGGCATAAATAGATTTTTCGTCCTGGTATTTGATCTCGGTTTTAGTGGGATGTACGTTGATATCAATTTTTGATGGATCAATATCAATAAACAGCACATAAAAAGGAAAACAATCATCGGGCAGCAACTCCTCAAAGGCGGTAAGCACGGCATGGTTAAGGTATGCATCGCGGATAAAGCGGTAGTTCACAAAAAAGAACTGCTCGCCCCTGGTTTTGCGGGCAAACTCGGGCTTGCCAACAAAGCCGCGTAAATTTATGATGCTGGTATCCTCTTCAACCGGTACCAACCGTTGGTTATAATTATTACCAAACAGGTGCACTATGCGTTGTTTAAGCGCGGCACCCGGTAAATGATAAACCTCCTGCCCGTCATGATGCAGCGTAAAAAATATCTGTGGATTGGCTAAGGCCACCCGTTGAAATTCGTCAATAATATGACGCATCTCAACCGGGTTACTTTTTAAAAAGTTACGGCGGGCGGGGGTATTATAAAATAGGTTTTTGATGGATATGGATGTGCCCGTATTGGCAGAGCATGCCTCCTGGCTTATCACTTCGGATCCTTCAATAAAAATACAGGTGCCCAGCTCATCCTCATGGCGGCGGGTCTTTAACTCCACCTGGGCAATAGCGGCAATAGAAGCCATAGCCTCGCCCCTGAAACCCATCGTGCGGATGGCGAACAGATCTTCGGCCTTGCGTATTTTTGAAGTGGCATGGCGCTCAAAGCACATGCGGGCATCGGTAGGGCTCATGCCGCTGCCATCATCAATAACCTGTATCAATGATTTTCCCGCATCTTTTATAATGAGCTGTATTTTGCCGGCTCCGGCATCAATGGCGTTTTCCACTAATTCTTTTACCGCTGATGCTGGTCGTTGCACCACTTCGCCGGCGGCAATCTGGTTGGCAACGGCATCCGGTAAAAGCTGAATTATATCTGACATTTAAAAAAATTCCCTTCAATTTCGTTTTCGATGCTAAATTAAATATTTGAAGGCATAACTTTATGATTTGATAATTGTATATAATTGGGATGATAGATTAAGGAGCAAAGAGTAAGGATAAAAGATCATAAAACATTTATGATGAGCCATACTGGTTTTCTGTCCTTGTTCTTTGATCTTTAATCCATCATCCTAAAAACACCACCATATGAAGAAATTATTGCCAGCACTGCTGCTTTTGGCCGTAGCCTGCAAGCAAAAAGAGTACAATGCCGATCTTTTAATAAAAAACGCGGTTGTTTATACAGTTGATAGTTCCTTTACCACTGCTACTGCCTTTGTGGTAAATCATGGTAAAATTATTGCTGTTGGCAATAGCGACTCACTGGAACAGCAATACTTTGCCCACGAGGTGGTAGATGCCAAAGGCGCCGCCGTATACCCCGGTTTTATTGACGCCCATGCCCACTTTTACGAATATGGCCTTGGCTTACAGGAAGTGAGCCTTGACGGAACCAAAAGCTGGAACGAAGTTATTGATTCGGTAGGGGCTTACGCTACCCGCAATACCGATGGCTGGATCATAGGCCGCGGCTGGGACCAAAACGACTGGGCAAAAAAACAATTTCCGGATAAAGCCAGGCTCGACAGCATGTTCCCGGTAAGGCCGGTGATATTGAGCCGGGTTGACGGGCATGCCATAATTGCCAACCAGGCAGCTTTAAATATCGCTGGAGTAAAACCCGGTCAAACTATCAATGGCGGCGAAATTGAAACCATCAATGGTAAACTCACCGGTATATTGGTTGATAATGCCATGGGGATTGTTACCCGAAAAATCCCCGAGCCCACTGCCCCTATTGTAGAGAACGCGCTCTTATCGGCACAAAAAAATTGTTTCGCCGTGGGGTTGACAACCGTTGATGATTGCGGATTGCCTTATACCATGATCAATACCATTGCCGATCTGCAGCATAAGGGCTCATTAAAAATGCGCATGTACGTCATGCTGGCCGATAGGGCCGAGAATTACGATTACCTGTTTAAGCATGGCGCCTTTAAAACACCCGGCCTTAATGTAAGGGCGTTTAAGGTTTATGCCGATGGCGCTTTGGGCTCAAGAGGCGCATGCCTGCTCAAGCCTTATGCCGACCAAAAAAACTGGAGCGGCTTTTTGCTGAGCAGCCAGGCTCATTTTGAAGAAGTGGCTCGAAAAATAGCCGACAAGGGTTTCCAGATGTGTACCCATGCCATTGGCGACTCGGCAAACCGGGTGATGCTGAAAATTTATGCCTCGGTTTTAAAAGGCAAGAATGACCGCCGCTGGCGAATTGAACACGCGCAGGTTATAGCCCCCGAGGATGTAAAGCTTTTTGGCGATAACAATATTATCCCATCGGTACAGCCAACTCATGCCACCTCTGATATGTATTGGGCAGGCAAGCGCTTGGGGGCCGAAAGATTAAAATCGGCCTACGCTTACAAGGCATTATTAAAGCAAAACGGCTGGATTCCCTTGGGCACAGATTTCCCGGTAGAGAACATTAACCCCATGTATACGTTTTATGCTGCGGTGGAGCGCAAGGACTTGAAAGGTTTCCCGGCAGGGGGCTTTCAGCCTGAAAATGCTTTAAGCAGGACAGAAGCTTTAAAGGGCATAACCATTTGGGCTGCTAAAGCCAATTTTGAAGAAAAGGAAAAAGGCAGCATTGAACCCGGCAAATATGCCGACTTTGTGATATTGGATAAAGATATCATGAAAGTAAAGGGTGCCGAGCTGCCAACAGTTAAAGTGATTAAAACCTATATAAACGGAGTAAAAGTATATGATAAAAAATAAATGGGGCAGTGTTGCTTTAGTGTTGTTTGGATTTGCATTATTTAATACGGCTTGTGCGCAAAACCCGCCCCTTACTGGTAAAGCTTATGTTGCAGAGGAAAGATTGGTTCAAAATTCGACAGTTTTACTCAACAACGCCCAATACACCATTCCACTGCAAAAGCTGGAAGACCTTAAAATTGCCAGCGTTCATTTTACCAACCAATACGCTACAAACTTTGATAGCCTGCTCAATAAATACAGCAAAGTACAGGTTTTTGATGGCAACGGTTATACCGGCAATAAAACGTTTAATGACCTGGCTGCCGACCTTAAATGGTACAATACCATTATACTGCAGGTAAATGATGCTGACCTGAGCAACCCGCAGTTGATAGATTTTATCAATACCACTCAAAAAATTAAACCGGTGATAGTGGCCGCGTTTGGCTATGGCCCGTTGTTAAGTAAACTGGATAACGTTACTGCTCCGGTGATCTGGACAGAAAGGGTATCGTCCGTTTCGGCATCATACGCGGCACAGGCCATATTTGGCGGCGTACCGCTTACACAAAAACTGACCAAAACGTATTCGCCTGTGTACGGCAAGGGTATGGGTTTTATCAGTGATAAAACAAGGCTGCAATATACAGTCCCCGAGGATGTGGGCATTAATGCCGACAATTTACTGGAGATAGATAAGATTGCCCGCGAAGCCATGATGCAGCGTGCAACCCCCGGCTGTGTGGTGCTGGTGGCTAAAGATGGTAAGGTGATATTTAACAAAGCCTACGGTTACCATACCTATGAAAATGCTATCCCCGATAAGTTGACCGATATATTCGACCTGGCATCTATGACCAAAGTTTCGGCTACTACCGTGGAGACGATGAAATTGGTTGATGAAGGTAAATTGAACGTGGAAGGCACCATGGGCGATTATATCCCGCTTGCCCGCAGGAGCAATAAAAACAACATCAAAGTGCGCGATATATTGCTGCACCAGGCCGGGCTGATCCCCGATATCCAATCGTTTGAAAAGGTGAAGCCAGCAGATCATAGTACCGATTCATCTGCCGCCTACCCTACCAAAGTATCTGACCATTATTTTTTGCGCAAGGATTACTATAAAGATGTAATGCTGCCTGATATGCTTAACTCCCCCATTAAAACACCGGGGCAATATGTATACAGTGATGTAAGTATGCTGTTTATGCAGGAGGTGGTAGAAAATATTACTTCCACCCCCGAAAACGTGTACGTGCAGCAGCAGTTTTATAATCCGCTGGGCATGCAAACCGCAGGCTTTTTACCGCTGTACAGGTTTAGTGCGGCGCAGATCATCCCTACAGAAAACGACCAGGAATATCGCCAGAGTTTGCTGGATGGCTATGTGCATGACCCAACCGCGGCCCTAAAAGGCGGAGTGGCCGGCCATGCCGGTTTATTTGCCAGCGCCAATGATGTAGCCATATTATACCAGATGCTGCTGAACCGCGGCAGCTACGGCGGTGTGCAATACTTTAAACCCGAAGTGGTTGACCTGTTCACCTCCAAACAATCGCCAATTAGCAGGCGCGGACTGGGTTTCGACCGATGGGATCCTATTGCCGACAGGCATTACCCCTCAAAACTAGCCTCACCGCAAGCCTATGGCCATACCGGTTTTACAGGTACCTGTATCTGGGTCGACCCTAAATATAACCTGGTTTATATATTCCTGAGCAACCGGGTACACCCAAGCGTAAGCAGTAAACTGGGCAGCCTTAACATACGCCCGAGGATCCAGGATGTGGTTTATGAGGCTATTGGGAAGGGGATGTAGCGGTTGGTTCTTCTCGCGCGGTTAGGGTATTTTAGTTAGTTCCGAGAGGGTAAACTCTTTTAGGACGATGCAAGTTATAAAGTCACGAGTACTCCACGCCTTTGAACATGGCTGCATACTCGTGCCAAATAGAGTTAATATCCCGAACATGGTTTCACCTAATGATTTTGTTCGATGGGAAAATGGTAATCTCTATCCGGCAGGAATGCGTGTACATTAATGCTTTAGTTAAATTAAAACTACATTAAGACAATGAGAAAGAAATTTTTAAAAATAGGCTTATTCTTAGTGCCGATACTTATTATATTCTTGTTATTCGAGTGGGCAAACATCCAATCTTATTATAGGGATGAAGTTCAAACAGGAGAAATTATAATTAAGCTAAAAAAAGGTATAACTAATCAACAAAGGACGATTGAACTTGAGCAAGTCCACGAATTAGGTCTAAAAATGAAGAAAGAAATCTTTATAGTACAAAGTCTGTTGACTATATTGTCAATCGGATATAATTGCTAAAATATGGGCTTATTCAAACCAAAAGTCGCAGCCAGACATTTCATAGGACAACTAAATTATTGCCCGGCCAAAGCACCGGGCTTTTTTGTGCGTTAAAAGTTGCAGATATAGCTGTATATACAACTAAATGTATATTTGTTAAGGTGTTTGTACTACTTATTCACGTACACCACCCCATCCTTCATTACAAAATGGATATTCAGAATTGCGTGTATATCCGTATCAACATTGTCATCCACGGCGATAATATCAGCAAGGAAACCAGTTTTGAGAGCGCCTATTTTGTTTGACATATTTAACTGCTTTGCTGCGTTAATGGTAGCAAATTGTAGGATTTGTGGGATACTTACGCCTTCTTCGTGATAACCAATGAGCGTGTGTTTAGACCAAGCCGCGTAAGGCATCTTTACGTCAATGTAATCATCAGAGCCGGCAGCTATTATAACGCCATATTTGAGGGCGCGTTGCAGGCGGCTGGCCTGGGCATTTATCATCTTCTTTATTTGTGTCCCTGCGTTTTTGTCATCGGGGTAGGCAATCTTCACATAGTTTGCAAAAATGGTGCTATCGCCATCGGTCGGCACCAGTATAACTTTCTTTTTGGCCATCATCATCAGCGTACTGTCGGCCACTTCATAACCGTGTTCAATCCCATCAACCCCGGCAATTACGGCGTTATAAACTGCCTGATTATCGGTAGCATGAGCCGTTACCCTAATGTGATAGCGATGCGCCTCGTTAACTATCGCCCGCATTTCATCAACCGAAAGCGCGGTACGATTAGGTGTATTGTTGGAATAAATTTTAATCACGTTTACGCCCTGAGTAACATTTTCACGCACTGCCTGTATGGCGTCAACAGGGCCGGTTACTATGCGGTATTCATCATTTGCAATTCCGCGATGCTGGTAAATCAGCCCGGGCAGTTGGCCGCCTTCGCTGGAAAGTCCCTGTCCGGCACATCTCATACGTGGCCCAACAACTAACCCGTCCTCAATCGCTTTACGCAAAGCTATATCGGCAAATTTACCAGAGTTGCCCAAATCCTGCACGGAAGTAATGCCCGCCTCTAAATAGGCTTTGGCTCTTACGGCCCCATAAATGGCCCGGTAAGCATCGCCCTGCTGAGTTAAGACCTTTTCTAACGAAAGTGTTGAAAAGTCCATGTCGGCATGCAGCTCTTCCCTAAAAAGCAGGTGTGTATGTGAATCAATAAGGCCGGGCAGAATAGTGTATTTAGAAAGATCAATGAGCTGATGATCTTGCTTCTCATTGGCGGTAACATCCTTATCAGGCTTAACGCCTTCTATCCTGTTGCCATCAACCAACACATCCAACCCGAATTTAAATGTTCCCGTTTCGCTATCAAACAGTTTACCGGTTTTAATGAGATACTTAGGACTAATTTGCGCTTTGGAAAAGTATGGAAGAAGTAGCAGGGCGAGGAAAATTGTTTTTTTCATATATGATTATAAGTCTCGGTATAATTAAAGGAGTTCCGCCGAATAAATCTCGTGTGGTGCCGATTAAATTCAGAACCACGATTAATTATATCAAACCTTTGACCCGCCCAAAAACATTTAGTTACAAAGCAGGATAAGAAACCTATCCTATTCTCATTTTTCTCATTTGGTGCGAGTATGCAGCTCTGGCCAAAAGTACCCGTGACAGCAATGATGTGTTTGTCTCATACCAGGCAATCGGCTCTGTATGCTGGCAACGACTCACCCCACCAGCGCTTTGCGCGGCGACCCTCTCTTCGGCTGCGCCGGAAAGAGGGTCAAAAAGTTAATTCTAAATTTCAACTCCATCTTTCCAACGAAGTTGAAGAGAGGGATGTCGAGCGTAGCGATGACAGGGTGAGTCTTAACCTTGGTTAGTTTACGTCAATTTCCCATTCAGTGTTTCGCTAATTTCATCACCCACATGACATGTTGTGATGTGATCTGCCTCACGCCGCCTCAATCCTTCCGCTTCCGCCCCTCCAGCACTTCCCCCATCAGACAGATAAGGATGCCGTCAAATTATTATTTTATTAGGTTAGTCGGTTATTATCCTATGTTACCAAACATTACCTATTTTTATGATTTTGACAAAAACTAAAGCATCGGGCAAATTCAGTATGTACGTGTTCAGCGCATTGTTTACACTTATCGCTGCAAATTCTTTCGCTCAAAGTAAAACAACATCATCAGGCGATACCACCCCAAAAATCGTCAACATTGTCAATTTTATTCGCCTGTTAGAGCCACGTGATCCGCTGATTACACAGGATGTATTGTACCAAACAGTTGTAAAACAGGTAGAGATCATGCAGAAATATCACCTCGGCGGCACCTTTCTGTTACAGTATGATGCGCTGATTGATAAAAGATATCAGAAATTATTAGCCGGCCTGCCCAAAGGAACATTTGAGATTGGCGCCTGGTGGGAGATTCCGCAGCCCATGGTTGAAAATGCAGGTCTTAAATGGCGCGGCCGTTATCCCTGGGATTGGCGGGCAAACATTGGCTTTTCTACCGGTTACACACCTAAGGAGCGCGAAAAGCTGATAGACGTTTATTTCAGAGATTTTAAAAAGGCTTTTGGCTATTACCCTAAGTCTGTTGGTTCCTGGTTTATTGATGCTTACAGTTTAAACTATATGTACCAAAAGTACCATATTGTGGCCTCCAGCAATTGCAAAGACCAATACGGTACAGATGGTTATACCCTATGGGGCGGATACTGGAACCAGGCTTACTATCCAAGTAAAATAAACTCCTACATGCCGGCCCAACATGAGCAGGATCAAATTCCTGTCCCTATCTTCCGGATGCTGGGGAGCGATCCTATCCGCCAGTACGATAACGGCCTGGGGACCACCCGGCAGGGCGTTGTTACGCTTGAACCTGTATATAAATTTGGCGGCGGCGATTCTACCTGGGTAAACTGGTTCTTTAAATCTTTTACTGATGATAGCTCCCTTGGTTTTAACTACACACAGGCAGGACAGGAAAATTCCTTCACCTGGGATGCCATGGCAAAGGGGCTGGAAATTCAGATGCCGTTAATGGCAAAGCTGAGGGACGAGCACAAGATCAGGGTTGAGACCATGGAACAATCGGGACTGTGGTTTAAAAAGAATTATAAAGTTACGCCGGCTACATCCTTCACCGTTAATAAAGATATTGAAGGCAGCGACCTGAAAACAGCCTGGTATAACAGTCGCTTTTACCGCATCAACATGTTATGGGAAAACGGCAGCCTGCGGATCCGGGACATTCATTTGTTTGATGAAAAGTTCCCATCGGTATATGAATCGCAGGTAGCTACATCCAACGAGTGCACATTTTTCACGCTTCCGGTTGTTGATGGTTATATCTGGAGTAAACCCAACCAGATAGCCGGCTTGCGTTTAAAGGCAATGGTAGATGGAAAAGAGATTTTGCTAAAAGGGAACGATCCCATATTTACCAATACAGGCAAAAGCACGATGCATATATCGTGGCCCTTAACTTCCGTAGATGGCACATTGGAAATAGACTTAACCGAAAAGCTGGTTAAGGTAAGCCTGTTAAGCCATACCCCATGTGATTGGTTTTTTGAATTGACCGCCGCGCCCGGCGCCCAATTGCCATTTAAAAACATCTCGCCTACACAAATTGATTGCCGGTTCGAAAAAACAAATTATAAATTAAAAGCCGTTCAGGGTGCCTTCGCCAAATCCGATAATGGATCTGTTTGGCAAATAAAACCAAGCATGAATAAACTGTTATTAAACTTGGCAGATATTGCAAAACCCTGAGACAGCATGCAGGTTGGTGTAAATCTATTGTGCAATTTTATACACTATTATACACCAAAATGTACACGGTTTACAGTTTCATAATTTATCTTGACTGTTATAAAGTTAAATTACATATTTGATCAGCTTTAGTTAATAGGTGCGGGAGTTAGGTGTAGGTCTTAACTCCCCTCCTTAACCACCTTGGTTTTTAAACAAGCAGTGACTACCTTAAATCCGGGGCGGCCCTATTAATCAATTGCCCCTACTCTTTAAACTTAAGCCAAACAGCGTAAGTTTAATATACTCCATCCGCTGACCGGTAGTATCACGTTTTTTTCTACAAATTCTTTTTCCATTGATTGGGAGGTTATTGGTCTTCTGCTGTGTTATTTGGCATACCTGTTCCTGGTTCTGCACGGGTTAAAGGCCATATTTTACGTGGCGGGGATCGCCGCTTCGCAGGCACGTTGTTTTTTTTGTGATCATTTTAGCTATGTTTTTAAAACTGCTGTATTGATATTCCTCTTTTCCCTTCATTCAAACAAACTATTGAATAACATTTGTGTTGAAAATTTGACTTTAAACTGTACAGATGGAATTTAAACACATTCACTTCATCATTAACCCCGCATCAGGTAAAGAAGAACCTATTCTATCGTACATTAATAAAGCTTTTGCCCATAGTGATATTAAATGGGACGTATCTATTACCCGGAAAGATAAAAGCATTAGCGATGTAGTACAGACACTTATAGGCCAAACAGATCTTATAGTAATTTATGGTGGCGATGGTTGCGTAACAGAAACTGCCGCTGCATTGCAGGGTACCAATACACCAATGGCTATAATACCTGCCGGTACCGCCAATGTTATGGCAAAGGAACTGGCCATACCTTTAGATACCTTAGCGGCACTTGAAGTACTAACAGGGAATAATTACCAGATAAAAACGGTGGATATGGGTGTTGTTAATGGAGATCCTTTTTTATTAAGGGTTAACCTTGGTATAATGGCCGATATGATTTTACGGGCCGACCCGACGTTAAAAGACAATATTGGTCAGCTGGCTTATGGTATCAGCGCTATTAAAACCCTGGCAGATGCCGAACCCGTAAAATACTACATGGAAATAGACGGAAAAAAAACAGAAGAAACCGGGGTATCCTTAACCATTACAAATTCTGGTAATATCGGTATCAGCGACTATACACTGCAGCCGGGTATAAGTATAACAGATGGTTTATTGGATGTGATATTGTTGAAGGACAATGACTTTATTACGATGCTGAAAGTTGCAGGCAGCACCCTGCTGCAAAATGAAACCGAAGCAGTAAAACACTGGAAGGCCCGCGAGATAGTGGTGCGAATGGATAAAGAGCAATGTTTTATTTGTGATGACCATGAAGTTACAGCAAAGCAACTTTTCATTAAAGTTGTACCGGCTTCCATCATGATATTAGTTCCCGGATCCCAAATCAATTGAACATGTCTATGCTAAGAGAAGCTAAAAGCCATTTAAAACTAGTTCATATATTTTTCCAGAAAGTATATGATAATTTGCACCGCTTATCAGCCGGCGTACCAGCCCTTAAACGCAGCCAGATAACCGCTAACCTGTTTTTGGGCAGCCAGTATAACTTATTGGGTTTGCGTAAACTTAAGGCATTGGGGGTAACCGCCATTATAAACATGCGCATGCATTCCATTTATAGTGGTGCAAAATATAATGGATTTCATTACCTGCATTTACCCACGCCGGATAATACACCACCGTCCATGGATGTATTGCTAGAGGGCGCAGACTTTGCCGACGCAGAAATAAAAAAAGGAGGTAAGGTATATATTCATTGCAGGCAAGGCTTGGGCCGGGGACCTACCATGACTATTGCCTATCTTTTAAAAAGCGGTTTAACTTTTCAAGATGCCTTTGCATTGGTTAAAAAAGTACGGCCTTTTGTTAACCCCCGCCCCTCCCAAATTGAGCGACTAAAAGAGCTGGAACAATATTATAACGACGCAAAAGCTTAAACCCATGTTTTGCTTCACCAGGTAACGCTAACGCTCTATTTTGCGTTTTTTCGCTATACCCCTAAATTTAATAAGTAACTCAGCATCAACAAAAAATCCTAAATTTAAATAATCAATCCAGGCTCCTGTAGCTTAATAGCAATGAAGTATTACACCATTGAACCACCGGCTGTATTAAAGCCTTATGTAAGGTTTTTTTGGGTACTGGAGCATGAACTTGCGCCGGGCCAGCCGGAGTATGTGTACCGTTCCATTGCCGATAGCTGTACCGAAATGGTGTTTCATTACCAGGCCACTTTTGATGAACTAACGGATAGCGGCCAAAATGCAGGTCCGTCTGGGATACAATTTCAATCAAGCGGGTACAGGCGGTTTGTAACCAGCCAGAGTTTTGGCATTTTTGGCGCCTATATTTATCCATTCTCCGTGCCCCGCTTTTTTCGCGTTCCCAGCAGCGAGACCAGCAACCTTGCCCTGGATTATGATACCTTTTTAGGTATGCCAGGCCGCGAACTAGAAGAGCGGATCATGCTTGCTCCTGATAATTTTAAACGCGCCGCAATTTTAAGCGACTTTTTAATAGGCAGGCTACAACACAACATCCCTAAAGACGACCGCATCATTACCTCTATAAGGCAAGTTATCCACTCCCGGCAAAACAGAACGGTTGCACAACTGGCCGATACGTTTAACTTATCGGTAAGGCAATTTGACAGGCGGTTTAAGGAATACGCGGGCTTTAGTCCCAAAATTTACCTGCGCCTGGTGCGCCTGCACAACGCTATCCAGCAATATAACAGCAGCAAAACATTAACACAAATAGCGCTCGATTGCGGATACTATGATCAATCGCACTTTATACATGATGTAAAGGCTTTTACCGGCTATCATCCTGGCTTCTATTTTTCTGGCAATGCAGAAGGGTTCCTGGGTTTGCAGTAAGCGGCAAGGAAATTTGCGGAATGAAAGAATGTCCGGTTTTTACAATTTTGCTTCATCAGCGCGGGCTACATTTGTTAAAAACAAACCAATATGGAACCTTCAAAAAACATCCCCGAAAACTATCAGCGCATTATGCCTTATCTTATTATAAAGGATGCGGCTAAATTTATTGAGTTTACGCAAAAAGTATTTGACGCCACCGAGCAGTACAAACACATGCGCGACGAAACAACTATTATGCATGCCGAGATCAATATTAAAGGCAGCACCATTATGTTTGCCGATTGTACTGATACCTATACCCAACAAAATGCGGGGCTATTTATTTATGTAGATAGCTGTGATGAAACCTACCAAAAAGCCCTTGATAACGGCGCCGAAAGTGTAATGCCCCCAGCTGACCAGCCCTATGGCCGGAGTGCAGGAGTTAAAGACCCTTTTGGAAATACGTGGTGGATTACCAATGTGTTGTAGGTGGTTAACAGGTGTTAAGGCATAATAGCATCTAAAGTGATTTATTAATTTTATTATACTTCTAATGAAGCACATATCCACACGTCAATTGCGAGTTGTACTACCCGGGGGACAATGAAAGGAAGATGACGTTTGAAAAGTTTGTCATCCTGAACGCAGTGAAGGATCTTCTTCGCTATAAAAGTCGGCGATGAGCAGGGCGAAGAAGATCCTTCGTTCCTCAGGATGACAAATCTTTTATGCCATTTTCCCCTTCAGGGGGCGCCGGGTTTTATACCTCGACGGCCGGTTTATTTTTTTTCAAACAGCCCTTAAGCTTATAACACCTGGTTAAACTCCAGTCTTTCGCCATCGGGCCCGGTGATGTTAAAGTATTTGCAGCCGTTTTTCCAGAACTGCAAAAAAACGGGTTGCGGTTCAAGTACATTAAAACCGGCATCCGATATTACCTTAAAAGCTTCGTCAATATCACTCACATCAAAAGCCACATGATCTATATGTCCATTACTTCTCGACCTGATCTGTGCAAGCCCTGCTTCGGGCAGTTGGTATAGCTCCATAATCATATTATCGCGCTGCATCATAACGCAGGTGCCGGTGCCGCCGTTATCATTAAACGGGGCTTCCATAACGTTACTAAACCCAAGCCGGCCGTAAAATAGCTGCGATGCGGCAAGGTTAGTTACCGGTATGCCTATGTGCTGTATAGCATTGATTTTTAAATTGATAGCATTGCTCATAACTGGTGTTATTTGTAGGTAATTGATTGTTAAAAGTAACTTAACGAAGTTAAATCATTTTACACAGTGTTAACACATTTACAATAAATTGCTGTTAAACTTGCATCGAATTATAACGCATAAATGAAAATCGGAATCGTTTGCTATCCAACCTTTGGCGGAAGCGGGGTTGTTGCTACAGAACTTGGTAAAGGCCTTGCTGACCGCGGTCACCAGGTACATTTTGTTACCTATAACCAACCCGCGAGGCTTGACCTTTTTTCCGAAAACCTGTTTTACCACGAGGTATCGGTAAGTAATTATCCCCTGTTTGATTTTCCACCCTATGAACTTGCACTGGCAAGTCGTTTAGTGGATGTTGTGCGTTTTGAGAAGCTGGATGTATTGCACGTTCATTACGCTATTCCGCATGCTTCGGCTGCATTTATGGCCAAGCAAATATTGATGACCTACGGTATTTATATCCCGGTGGTTACCACACTGCACGGCACCGATATTACACTGGTTGGTAAAGACCATACCTTTAAACCGGTAGTTACCTTCTCCATTAATAAATCCGACGGGGTAACCGCCGTATCTGAAAACCTCAGAGAGGACACCTACAGGTTTTTTGAGATAGAGAACGATATTAAAGTGATCCCTAATTTTATTGATCTGAACCGTTTCAGCCTTAAAGCAAAAGATCACTTCAAAAAAGCAATAGCACCTTCGGGCGAAAAAATATTGGTACATACCTCTAACTTCCGTAAGGTAAAACGTACCGAAGACGTGGTTAAAATATTTGCCAAAGTGGTTAAAAAAATCCCGTCAAAGTTATTGATGGTGGGCGATGGACCTGAACGCTCTGGCTGCGAGCAACTTTGTCGTGATCTTGGTGTTACCGATAACGTACGCTTTTTAGGTAAACAGGATGCTATTGAAGAGATATTATCCGTAGCCGACCTTTTCCTGATGCCATCACAATCAGAAAGTTTTGGTTTGGCCGCTTTAGAAGCTATGGCTTGCAAAGTACCTGTAATCAGCAGTAATGCAGGTGGTTTACCCGAACTTAATATTGACGGAGAAACAGGTTTCCTGAAAGATGTCGGCGATGTAGAAGGTATGGGCGAAAGTGCAATCTATATCCTGGAAGATGAAGCCCGCCTGGAAACTTTTAAAGAAAACGCCCTTGCCCGCGCCAAGCAATTTGATTTGGCCACCATATTACCGCTTTACGAAAACTACTACATGGAAGTGATTGAGAAGTGTAAGGATAAAGTGGTATAAGAAGTTTTTTTGTTCACGTCATTACCATGACGTGGACAAAAAAAGTTTGTCATCCTGAACGCAGTGAAGGATCTGTTACTCGCTATGCTTCTTCGCTCTGTAATTCTGCGATTAGATCCTTCACTGCGTTCACTGTTGTCCGGTAAAGATTGGCTAATCAAGAAAAGATGCTGATTAGTGTATGTTTTAACGGTTTAGGTTTTAAATCCGATTTCTAAGCCCCCCAGTTTTAGCTGAGGGGATCGACTATCGGGAGCAGACAGCTTTTC
>NZ_JANYGH010000062.1 GCF_025362475.1 Mucilaginibacter sp. | reverse complement strand
TGCCTCGCAATGACGGGCGGTGGGATGTCATGGTGAGGCACGAAGCAATCCCCAATATGCAAAGCGGCCTTGCAAGGTTGCCCTGTAAAATGGGGGATTGCTTCGTGCCTCGCAATGACGGGTTTCATAGATATGTTTTACTTTAAAACTATGTCATTGCGAGCGCAGCGTGGCAATCCCCAATTTTACAGGGATGATCTGCACAGTTCGCGATTGCTTCGTGCCTCGCAATGACATGTTTTTTTTAATATGGAGTTTTTACGCTTCCAATTCCAAAATCTGCTCGGCTAAAGTTTCCCATTTTTGTTGGATCTGCTTCAACTCAGCTTGCTTTTGGTTATAGGCGGCATTGGTTTCCTTCAGCTTTTGGCTGTCATTATAAATTTTAGTGTCAGCCAGTTTGGCTTCCAGTTCCTTTACTGTTTTATCAAGCCCGGCAATTTGCTCTTCCATTTTGGCCAGGTCCTGGTTTAGCTTTTTTAATTGCTGGTGCTTGTTTTCGCCTTGTGGCTGCTTAACTGGCTCCGGCTTTTTCTCTTCCTTTTTAGGTTGAAGGGCAGGCGCGGCAGCTTTAGGCTCTAATTTGCGTTTAGCATTCCACTCATCATACTCGGCGTAAGTGCCAGGATATTGTTTAATTTTCTGGTCTTCAATGAACCAAATCTTATTAGCCACATTATCCAGGAAGTACCTATCGTGAGATACTACAATAACAGTACCTTCATACTGTTGCAATGCCTGTATCAATATGTTAACAGATGCCATATCCAAGTGATTGGTGGGCTCATCCAGTACTAAGAAGTTAGCATCGGCAGTAAGGGCCTTTGCCAGCGCCACGCGCGATTTTTCACCACCTGATAGTACTTTGATCTTTTTAAACACATCATCCCCGGTAAACAAAAAGGAACCTAATATTGAGCGCAGCTCGGTATCCGTATGTTTTGGGGCGAATGATTGTAATTCCTGTAATATCTGGTGTTCCAGGTGCAGGCTCTCTAACTGATGCTGTGCAAAAAAGGTTTGGGTAACGTTATGGCCTGTTACAGCTGTACCTTCAAACTCTTTATCAGCACCTGCCACAATACGCAGCAAGGTAGATTTACCTTTACCGTTGGCTCCTATCAGCGCAATTTTATCACCTTTTTCAATAATAGCTTCGGCATCATTTAAAATATCAATAGCCGGGTATTTTTTGGTGATATGCTCCAAAGTAGTTACGTGGCGACCAGATTGCCTGCTAAATTTGAAGCTGAAGTTAACCTCTGGGTTATCATCATCCACATCATCAACGCGCTCCATTTTATCAAGCATTTTGATACGTGACTGCGCCATTTTTGCTTTAGATGCCTTAGCACGGAAACGTTCAATTAAACGCTCTTCCTGTTTTATTTTTGACTGCTGGTTTTTAAACTCGCCACGCTGAATTTCGGCACGTAATGCTTTTTCTTCCAGGTAAAAAGTATAGTTACCCGCATACACGTTCAGTTTGCCTTTACGGGATTCAACTGTACGGTTAATTACTTTATCCAAAAACCATCTATCGTGCGATACAATAATAATAGCTCCGTTAAATGCCTTCAAATAATCTTCCAGCCATTGGATGGAAGGTAAGTCAAGGTGATTGGTAGGCTCATCCAGAAACAGGATATCAGGCGCCTGTAACAAGATCTTGGCCAGCATCACACGCATACGCCACCCTCCGGAGAAAGTGCTTAGTTTGCGCTGACAATCTGCCTCGCTAAAACCTAAACCCGCTAAAATTTCGTGTGCCTTGTATTCAATATTGTAACCGTCAAGCAGTTCAAACTCATGCTGCTTATCGCTAAGCTTGTGCAAAAGATCTTCTGTATAGTCGGTTTCCAGTTTTTGAAGCAGTACTTCTATTTCATCATGCAGTTGGTTTTGGCGCTCAAAAGCCTCCATAGCCACATGCACAATACTTTTATCAGATGAGTATGACAGCAAATCCTGGTTAAGGTAACCCATAGTAAGGTCCTTAGCCATTGATATGGTGCCCGATGTAGGTTTATAGTCGCCTACAATAATTTTTAAGAGGGTAGTTTTACCAGTTCCATTGGCACCTATTAAGCCAATTTTTTCACCGGGTTTTATATGCCAGTTGGCTTCATCGTAAAGGGCCCGCGCACCAATCTCAAACGTAAGGTTATTTATCGCAATCATTTGGGCGCAAAGATACGCTTTTACGTGCAAAGCTGAAAGGACAAAGGAGCAAGGACAAAGGAGCAAGGACAAAGGACAAAAGATTAAGGATGAATGGAGCAACGAACAAAGACCAAATAAAGGTCTTTTCTATCCTTGCTCCTTGCTCTTTACATCCTTAATCCAAATTATGCTCCCACCGCTTTAAGCCATGTTTGCGCCATTAGGGCTTCGCCGGCTACGCTGGGGTGTACGCCGTCGCGGTTCCAGTAGGTGGCTGGCGCAATTTTCTCGGCTTTGTCAAATGCCGACTGGTAGGGCACAAAAACCGCATCGTATTGTTCGGCAATGTCTTTGGCTGCCTTGCGGAACAGATCAAACGTTGGATACCATTTATCGTCAACCGCCTTTACTCCTTTTTGTGCAAAGGGTTCGCAGATCACCAGTTTAATATCCGGCAGGGCCGCTTTAGTACGATCAATCAGTTTTTTATAATCGGCAATATAATTGTCAATAGTACCTGTATAACCATTGGTAAGTGTATGCCAAAAATCATTTACACCAATGTGAATACTCAACACGTTGGGTTTAAGCGCCAGGCAATCGGCATCCCAGCGTTCGGCCAGCTGATACACTTTATTACCACTGATGCCTTTGTTATAAATTTTCAGGTTTTTATCAGCGTGGTTAAGCAATAGCTGCGATGCGGTGATCAGCGCGTAACCCGAACCTAAGGCGCTGGTGGTATTAAATTCGGTGCTATTATGGTCGCGCCCCCAGTCGGTAATAGAATCACCCTGAAAAAGGATCACATCACCAGCATTGAAGCTTATTTTCTTCGATGGTTTCTCTGTAGCCAGTGCGGCCGAAACTATCTGAGGTAGGCCCATAGCAGCAATAGTACCCACTGATGCCGTTTTTAAAAAATCACGTCGGTTACGTTTAAATATATTATTCATAAATGGTTTTAACAGATCGATATTGATTTCCGAATTTACAGATTTACATGGCTTTTTTTAACTTTCTTAAAATTTGTACAAGTTTTTGGATGATTAATACCACCCATAGATTAATTTTCATAAAATTCTGGTTTACACAGCATGAGTAAAGTGCTAACTTCGCACCATGTATTTTTTATTAAAACCCATCCTTTTCCAGTTCGATCCAGAAAAAGTACATTATTTTGTAACCCGCAACTTAAAGCGCTTTAACCGTTTTCCGGGAGGCGCCGCTTTAAGCAGGGCTATATGGGATGTAAATAACCCGCGACTGGAAAAAGAAGTCTTCGGCCTGAAATTTAAAAATCCGGTTGGCCTTGCTGCCGGCTTTGATAAAAATGCCGAGCTCATGGGCGAAATGACCAACCTCGGTTTCGGATTTGTAGAAATAGGCACGGTTACCCCCCTGCCCCAGCCCGGCAATCCACAACCACGGATGTTCCGCCTGCCAGCAGATGGCGCCCTTATTAACCGGATGGGCTTTAACAACTTTGGTGTTGATGTAGCTGCCGAAAGAATAGCCACTTTTCGCAAAAATGCCAAGGGAGCACAAAAAAACCTGATCATTGGTGGCAACATTGGTAAAAACAAGGTTACTCCAAACGAAGAAGCAGTAAGCGATTATATCAAATGCTTTGACCGGCTGTTTGATGTGGTTGATTATTTTGTGGTGAACGTAAGCTCGCCAAATACACCCGGCCTGCGCGAACTGCAGGAAAAAGAACCGTTGATGCAATTGCTGAACACGCTGCAAAAACGTAATTCAAAAAATGGCATCAGCCGCCCCATCCTGTTAAAAATAGCGCCAGACCTAACCGATTCCCAACTGGATGACATTGTTGACATTGTCCAACAAACCGGCATAGCGGGCATTATAGCTACCAATACTACCATCAGTCGTGAAAACCTAACTTCTGCCGATAATTTAAAATCAGAAATGGGTGGATTGAGCGGCAAACCGCTTACCAAACGCTCAACCGAAGTAATCAGCTACATCCATAAAAAATCAAACGGATCATTCCCAATAATAGGAGTAGGTGGTATTCACTCTGCAGACGACGCTATTGAGAAACTAAACGCCGGCGCATCATTAGTGCAGCTGTATACCGGGTTTATTTATGAAGGGCCACGATTGATTGGGAGGATAAATAAGGCAATACTGGCTAAATAATAGTTTATACGATTTTACACGAACGCCTGTCCATAATAAAACCTGCAGTAGCCGTTTGTGGGGACACAAACGGCGGGAAAAAGTGTTTAACAAGTTTTTTTTTAATTCCCTCCCAACGGGAGGGGTGCGGCTGCAATGCGCGCAATGGCAGGGAGGGGTTTCGCCGACATGGCCTCTGCAGCGGTACTTGAACGCCTGATTTAACCCCTACCTCCTCCTTCCCCGAGGAAGGAATCGCACATTCCCACGCTTTTTATTATCTTACTTATAGAAAAACGCGAACAAAAAAATCGCACCGGTTTCTGAAACCAGCAGGATTTATAAGATTTTTCTGAAGCGATTTAACGCCCTAAAACAAATTACTTACCTAAGGCAATAGCTAAAACTGCATTGTTTTTTGCTATCTGGCTGTGTTTTGACTCAGCAGAACGGCTTCCGTACTCAAGGTTGGTAGCCAGCTTCAAAAACTGTACTTCTAAACGTGAAGTAGTTTTATTTTTTCTATCTTTTCTTTTTAAACGTGTAACGCCCATGGTGTTGTTATTTTAAATGTTTTTAATACCCTTGAGGTCGGGAGCGGATTCGAACCGCTGTAAAAGGTTTTGCAGACCTCTGCCTAGCCACTCGGCCACCCGACCTTCTTTTTAAGGATTGCAAAAATAGTAATTAATTTAATGCCAGCCAATATTTATTTCATTGAATTTCTTTTTATTTCAGAACACAGTATAGCTGTCGCTATTGCCACGTTCAATGATTCGGCCTTTCCAGCCCGTGGGATGGTTATTTTTGTAGTAATCAGCCGTTCAATAGCCGGGCTTATTCCGTTACCTTCATTACCCATAATTAGCAATCCCTCGGTGCCAAAATTGCTTTTATAAATATTTTCGCCATCAAGCATTGCACCAAATATAGGCAGACCTGCTTGCGGCAAAACCTCCTCCAGGTTGGCGTAATGCACATTTACACGCGCCAATGAACCCATGGTAGCCTGTACCACCTTAGGGTTGTAAACATCCACCGTATCCTCGCTGCATATAATATCAGTAATGCCAAACCAATCGGCAGTACGTATAATGGTTCCCATATTACCCGGATCCTGGATGCTATCAAGCACCAGGGAAAACTTTTGCTTCAGGCTGTTATAATTTAATGTTGCCCATATTGGTATTTTAATCAAACCAATTACATCTTGCGGGGTTTTCAATGTGCTGATTTTTTCGATATCCTTCATTGAAATCTCCTGAAAGTTTATTTTTCGGGATAAATTCAGCATTTTTGGAGCAATTGCGGGGGTATGGTATATGCTATCCACCTGGTAGCCTGAGCTTATAAATTCAATTACTGATTTATAACCCTCAACCAGGAAAAAGCCATGTTCCCTTCTAAATTTTTTATGTTGTAAGGATGTTAATAAACTGATTTGTGATTTTGAAAGCATATATAAAACCTGCTGGTTACCGCCTTACAATATTAAGTATTTTGCTGCTCATTATTTGGTCGGGCTGCAGTGTTACCCGCGGAATAAAAAAAGATCAGGCACTGGTGCGTAAAATCACCATAAAAGGCATCGATGAAGAATTTGAAGAAGTAGCTTTAAATTACGTTGATAAAGAGCAACAACCCAACAACAAACTCAATCTTCAATTTTATTATTGGTTTAGCAACAACGGCAAACGCAATATTGGCGAGGCTCCAGCCATACTTGATAGTAACTTAGTTGAATATTCGCGCTTCCAGATAGAAAAATATATCCAGAATCGCGGCTATTTGAAAGCAAGGGTAACTGATACTATTGTGATTAAAAAACGGCGCGCCGAGCTGATTTTTACCGCGCACGAAGGCCCAATGTTTCATATCCGTAAGATTGAAGACAGCATTCCTGATAAAAATATCAAAAATATTTACTTTGCAAACCGCAATAAAATATCACACATACAACCTGGTGCCCGGTTTGATACCGATAGCTTAGCACATGACCGTGATGAGCTTTACCTGCTCATGAAACGCAATGGTTATTTTGATTTTTACAGGCAATACATCAATTTTAATTACGACTCCACTTTTAACAGCAGCGTAGTTGATATTAAAATGATGATAGATAACCCCGCAGGTAAAACAGAGCACCCTGTTTATAAAATTAATAATACGCTGGTAACCATATCAGCAAGTAATGGCAGAACAGTTGGTAAGGCCGATACTATACAGGTTGATTCTCAATTCAGGTTTGTTGATTATTCACATCGTTTTAAGCCACGTGTAGTTGTTGATTACACTTATCAAAAGAAGGGGCAGCTATTCGATATTGATAAACAAACCCTAACTACCACCCGCCTATCGGAGTTAAATGTTTTCAGAAATGTACCCAATCCTACTTATGAAAAACTTCCCGATAGTACCCACCGCTTAAATACAAAAATTGATATTATACCACTTAAACACTACTCAGACCGGGTAGAAGGCGAGTTCTTGTTTGCAAACGGCCGCTATGGATACAATATAGGCAATACGTTTACAAACCGTAACCTGTTTATGCAGGCCGCTATATTACAGCTAAAACTTAACTGGAGTATTTTATTTGATAATGGCACAAATACCGCCAGCAGTGCCAATATCCAGAACCAGGAATTTAGGGCAGGTGCAAATTTGATATTTCCACGCATCATATCCCCTTTCAATTTTGCACTACTGGGTAAATATGGTGTACCACATACCACGTTTTCTACCAACTACTCCCTGTTTTACCAAAAGGGACTGGTAACCCGCCAAAGTTTTGTTAACTCCATTAGTTACGATTTTTACGAAACCGGCCGCAAGCTGCATACGGTTACGCCTATAAATATCGAATTTTCAAAAGGGGTAATTGACCCGGCCGCGCGTGATACCTTGTTGGCGCATGATAGGTTTGCCTATGTAAAACTAATTGGCCGCACGGTGTTTACAACTGGTAGCCAATACACATTTCAATATAATGCCATTGAATTAAACTCCTATAGTAATTTTAATTATTTCCGTGGAAGCCTGGATATAGGAGGTAACTTCCTGAGCCTGTTGGGCAATACCTTTAACACACAGAGAGATACACTTGGGCAGCGTAAAATTTTAGGATATACATTTTCTCAATACACTAAAACTGAAATCGACTTTCGCATTTACCGAACACTGGGCGGCGAACGGCAGTTTGTGTTCCGTATTAACCCGGGCATTGGTGTGCCCTATGGTAATAGCAATGAGTTAATATTTGAAAAAAACTTTTACACCGGTGGCGCTAATGATATGCGCGCGTGGCTGCCCCGCACGCTTGGCCCCGGGCAGTTTAACAGGGCCACTGCTTATAAGGATGACCCGACATCATTTGCCCGCTTAAAATACCTTGATCAGTTTGGCGAAATAAAGATTGTAGCCAATGCCGAATATCGTTATAAGCTGGCAGATAACTTTTTTGGTGCAAAACTAAAAGGCGCAGTTTTTGTAGATGCCGGCAACGTTTGGAGACTGGGCAAAAAAGCCGAAAGCCCCAATGGCGAATTCAGGCTCGATAACGTTTTACAATCAACGGCGGTTGGTATTGGTACAGGTTTACGGTTTGACCTTGGATTCTTTATTTTCAGGCTTGATGCAGCATTTAAATTTAAAGACCCTCAATTTAACGGAACAGACCAATGGGTACTACTCAAGCACCCGAACGAACTTTTCCATACAGGGGCCTTTAAAACGGCTTATTCAAACAATAATGCAGGCGATACCTATAATTTTATGCAGCTAAATTTTGGCATAGGATTACCTTTTTAATTAGCGATTTAGCGGCTTAGTGATTTTGAGCCCTTTGCATTAATCTCTCCCGGCTAAAACAGCCCCTTTAAACCATCAACAGCGCTTTCAAAAAAGGTGTGCATGCTTAAGCCATTATGGTAATTAAAATACAGGAATATGCAGAATATGATAACTGCTATAATGATGAACCGCTTAAACATATAGGCCAGCAGTACCAAAATTAGCGGGATAGCTATCAGGAACATGATACTGATATGAATAGGGCTTAATTTACTATCGTGCTTGTAAATATAATACAGTATGCCATGGGTACCGCTTTCATTAACATGCTTGGCATATAAAAAGGTGGAGCGATCTATCTTTTGCCTGTAAAAGGCAACTCCCTTTTCAAACTTTAACTGGTACTCAAAGCCGTTCATAATAAAGGTGAACCGGCCGTTTACATTCTCCTGCGTTACCCCGGCTGTATCTGTAGCGATGATAGCCACCTGGTCTGTCCCGAAAGGATTTTCTTTAACTACAAAATGATTTATGGCTATCGCATCCGCAAAAACAAAGCTGTGTGAAGCAGCAACAAGGCACAATAAAAGCAATATTTTTTTCATCTGTTAATAAACCAAGTGTTAAAATGTTCGCAATAAAAATAGTGTTTTTTTGTACTATCTGTTTAGTAAATAAATACTCGCGTTAAGTACACCGGCAAAACTAACCCACAGCAAATAGGGCCAAAGTAGCTTCCCTGCAACCTTATTGTATTTATTAAACCAGTTAATATTTAAGACAATACTTATCCACAGCAATATAATGATGATCAGGGCTCCAAATACCTGGTGCAAGCCAAAAAACACTATCGACCATAAAAAGTTAAGGCTCAACTGCGCAAAGTAAATAGTACGGGTGATTTTAAAGGCAGGTTTTCTGCTCCGGTGTTTCCAAACCAGGTAGGCGGCTGTGGCTATCATAAAATAAATCACTATCCATACCGGGGCAAAAAGCCAGGGTGGCGGGTTAAATGATGGCTTTTTAAGCGTACTGTACCAACCGGCAATTTGGGGCCTGGTAAATAAGGAAGCAACTATACCTATTGCCAGTGTAATTAATAAACTGACCAGGAATGGAAAAAACTGGAATTTTCTGGTTACAGGCGGGGTCATAGTTTTATGAAACCAATAAAATAGCAATAAGTTTTAGCTTAAATTATTACAAACGCATTATGCAAACGCCATAGTTAAAAATCATAAATATATTAGCTTAGCAACCATTGCAATAAGTAAATAAAAATGATAAAAGCTTATAAACTATATACCGGTGATGACGGGCACTCCCATGTGCAAGCAGGAACAGTAACCGAAATGATTTTTAACCAGGCTTCAACCATCAGATTCCAGGAATCGCCGCCGCATTCGTTTTATGACTGGCACAACGCTCCTGCCAACCAATATGTGATTAATCTATCGGGCACATTGCAATTTGAAACCCGCCCCGGCGAAACTTTCATTTTACGGCCGGGCGAAATACTGATAGCCACCGATACAACCGGAACAGCCCATCAATGGAAACTGATAGATGATGAACCCTGGCGACGGGCATATGTAGTGTTTGATGCCGGGCAGGAAGTAAACTTTGTGCCGGATGGGGATAAAAAATAAAGTCATGTCGGGCTGCCATTTCTGCCAACCCGGCCTCCCGCTTGCAAGGCAATCTTTCACCTTGCCTGCAGGATCCGAACTAAGTTAAAGGCCTTACGGGATGACTTTTAAAACGGCTTATTAAATTTTATTTAACCCTCACATATACAGAGCTAAAACCATCGCTTATAAACAACATATTTGATGCATATAGTGTATCATTCCTGATGGTAAAATCCGTCCTGTTTGATTCATCATCACCAATCTTCAACAGATCAATGGTTTGCGTTTGATATTTAAAATTCCTGATGATTGAATACTTGCTTTGCAATTCAAGCGAGTCATTTTTGTACAATTTAAAAGTGTTATTTGCGCCGTAAACCTGGGTTAAGTTATAGCCATTACTTGCAGGTGTTGCAGTCATTCCTGCTATGCCACCAACCGATTTTACCCAACGCCACCTGCCAACTATTGATGTAGATGCAGGGCCCGGCGAGCCATTTTTATGACATGAACTCACACCGCACAATAAAAACGCGGCAATTACAAGGGTAAAGTATTTCATCATATCAGGTTATATAGAACATTACGAAGGCACTTATCACTATGCTACAAGGGGTTATAAATATTTGAAATATTTACTTAATCATTAATTTCAACAAAATTCTTTGTATCATTAAAGCATGATTATTGTTATCCAGTGTAAAGACCAGGTGGGCCTTGTAGCGTCCATATCGGCCATATTAGCAAAATACCAATTGAACATCGTTTCGATGCGTGAACATGTTGATAAAAGCGAGGACATATTTTTTATGCGCCTGGAAGTTGAAGATGGTAACAATGAAAATCTTGAGCAAAAACTTAAAGAAATTTTACCGGCCGGCGCTATTATTTCGGTTAACCCTATCCCCTATAAAAAAGTGGTTGTGCTGGTAACCAAAGAGTACCATTGCCTTGCCGATATACTCATCCGTAATCATTTTAAAACGCTTGGGGCAACTGTTCAATGCGTAATTGGCAACCATGCCACACTGCAAAACATTTGCGAACGCTTCGATATGCCCTTTTACCATATCTCGCATGAGCAAACAAGCAAGGAAGAATTTGAACAAAAAATAAGCGATACCATTGAACAGCATGCGCCGGATTATGTGATACTGGCCAAATACATGCGCATTCTATCGCCGGCTTTTGTGGCAAAATTCCCCATGCGGATAATCAATATCCACCACTCCTTTTTACCTGCCTTTATTGGCGCTAACCCCTACCGAAAGGCTTTTGAACGCGGTGTTAAGCTGATAGGCGCTACAGCCCATTTTGTATCAAACGAGTTGGATGAAGGCCCCATCATTGCCCAGCAGATCATCCCGGTAAATCATTCCTTTACCGCAGCAACCATGGTAAAGGCCGGGCAGGAAATTGAAACATCGGTATTAGCTAAAGCCTTAAAATTGATATTTGAAGATCGGGTGTTTGTTTCTAAAAACAAGACTGTGGTGTTTGAGTAATTCAGAGACACGGATCTGCACCTCCGGACAAAAGGTATGGGATATTGACAGATAGCTACCGCGCTTTAAACAATACAACTAAAAAGTACGAGGCCAAATTACCGTCAGACCATTACCCGGTAATGATAATGGTGGACCATAAATGATCCACCATACATCTGAGATTTAGTTGATTTATAAAAAGGTCTTTATTCTACTATGAGGGTAGCAATGGAGTGTGGCATGCTGGTTGTTTTAGCAGCTTTGCCTTTTATCCATAAACTGTATTCAATTTTCTCGTCGGTTTTATTCATTACTATTACGGCTAATTTGCCATTAGGGTTTAGGTAAGCGGTAGTTAAAAGCTTATCTCTGCTGGCTACAGCTGCTACACGCCTCGCGCCGGATTGAATATACTTGCTGAAATGGCCCAGGTAATAGTATGAGCTGGTGTAAATCAGGCTGCCATTACGTAAATCGGCATGTACGGGTGCAAAACAAAAGTTGCCTACGTGGTTGGGGCCGCCCTTTTCATCCAGCAGGATGTTCCAATCTGTCCAGGCTACTGTACCACCATTAAAATCATTGATCATGGCCAGGCCATATGTTTCACCAAGCGACCAATCGTTAATTTTATTAAAATCAAATTTTTCGATGCAGCCTTCAGTAAAAATTAGGTTTTTGGCAGGAAATGCTTCGTGTGTGCGCCTTACAGCGTCAAACTGCTGCCCTGCTCCTGTCCATGTTTCGTACCAGTGAAAACCTATACCCCAGATGTATTTTGCAGCGGCTGGATCTTCCAGGATAGTGCTTGCGCGCTGGTAAAGTAAATCGCGGTTATGATCCCAAACAATTAACTTTTTGCTGGCCAGCCCTTGCTTTTGTAATGTTGGGCCTAAAAAATTCTTCACAAAATCACGTTCCTCTTCGGCGGTATATTTACATGATTCCCAGGTTTGTGAAGCCATAGGCTCGTTTTGTACCGAAAGCCCCCATACCGGGATACCTTCATTTTCATAAGCCCTTATAAATTTGCCATAAAAATTGGCCCAGCTTTGATAGTACTTTGGCAAAAGCTTACCGCCGTGTAAAAGACTGTTATTATCTTTCATAAACGCTGGCGGGCTCCATGGCGAAACAAACAAAGTAAGCTTGCCACCTGCAGCGGCCATTGCGGCTTTTATAAAAGGGATTCGGTAAGCCCTGTCATGCCCGATGTTAAAGGTTTTCAGCGCGGCATCGCCCTCCTTTATATAGCTATAGCTTTCGCTCGAAAAATCACAGCTCTGGATATTGGTACGGGCCAAGGTATAGCCAATACCTTTTTCTTTATCGTAATAGGCCGTTAAAAGCTCTTTTTGTTTGTCTTTAGGTAGCTTGTAAAAAGTTTCGGCAGATGCATCAGTTAACGCGCCACCAATACCAAGCATGGTTTGAAATGATTTTGCCGGATCCACAAACACAGAAACCTCTGTTTCGCCGGGCTGAGGGCTATCTGTAAACTTTAATGTTTCGGTATTTTTAAATTTAACACCAGCTTCATTATCAGAAACAATAACTTTTACATTCTTATTTTTAGTAGAGAATGGCGCTTTTACCTGGGCATTTACCAGCTGAGCAGGCAGTAAACCACCTGCTATAAAACAGGTAAATATTGCTTTTTTATTCATGGTGTATTTTAATTGGTTCACCGGTGCAACGTCGCCAATCAGGAGGGCGGTTCCGATATCCCAAATTAAGAAAGTTAATTTGAATAAAGCAATAAAAAAAGATATAAATAATTGATTTATAATTACTTGTTAGTTAAATAATACGGTTTAATACCAAGTAAATCACACAAAAAACACACTCATAATCAGTTAGTTGTACAATTATAAATCACATCGAAATATTGTTCTGATACGGTAAGCTACAGAAGTGTATTAAATACACCTATATAGGCTGATTTATACCACTTGTAATAGAATTTATTATTTTTTAATCTCCCCCTGATTGCAGCGGAGGGTGGTTGTTTTGGCCTTGCAAATACCCGATTGCAGGGTTTTCAAATAACCATTAATTTAAGAAGCTGTCCAAATTTGACTCATTAACACATATTTGCATGCCATCGCGAGTGGCAAAATCCGTGAACTCTGAAAAAGAATTGACGTTTAAAAGACTTGTCATCCTGAACGCAGTGAAGGATCTATTCGCAGATTTACAGGGCGAAAAAGCATGGCGAATAATAGATCCTTCACTGCGTTCAGGATGACAAAAAGTTTTTGTAAAAAACGTCATGGGTAGGCAATGACAATCTATTTTTATCAATCACTGGCTTTTTATTTGGATTCAGGGACCAATTCAATTGAGCGTTACCTCCCATCGGTATTATGCCCCCTTTTAATCA
Source organism: Mucilaginibacter sp. (assembly GCF_025362475.1). Taxonomy (GTDB): domain Bacteria; phylum Bacteroidota; class Bacteroidia; order Sphingobacteriales; family Sphingobacteriaceae; genus Mucilaginibacter. The sequence continues at coordinate 10,448 of NZ_JANYGH010000062.1, read as the reverse complement.
TTTCTTTAACAGCCCTGGCTAAAAAAGCCTTATCATCATCATCAAGGTGAGTTTTTTTACCGCCACCGTTTATTTCATAAATGATCCGGCCGTTATCGTTTTCTGCTACCAAATCGTCACTATTATGACTAAATTTTACCGAGCCATGTGGCGAAATACTTTTGATACCCTTTCCATCTTCGGTAAAATAGGTTTGCCCGCGGTATTCAATTTTCACGCTTGTGCCATTGCTGTTCTCTACAATGGTGGTATGTCTTCCGCCAAAGCGGCAGGCTGTTGCCAGGGTTATTAAGCCCGCCAAAGCAATTAAAAGGTGTATTTTTTTCATGATGCTAATTGTTGGTAATCAATGTCATCACAAAGCTAATATAAAACACAGTACTATACAATACATAGTACCATATTTATTATTAATAAATTTATTAGCGGTAATTTTTCAACATATCATCAACCAAAATACCATTAATGGTCATGCCTTCAGTATTGCAATCAGTTATAGCTACATTTTTAAGGTTGCAATTGGTTATTGTGCTGGCTTCCAGGTCGCAATCCTCAATGCGCAGGGGGCGCTGTTTTGCATTTTCATCATAAGCGGGGTGCCCTTTAGGTGGCATACCAATATTGTGTAAATAAGCCCTGCCCAATTGTGCTCCTTCAATTTCAAGGTCGCTTAAATTGGCGTTTACAATTTTCAAATTACTCAAATCAACGTCGTTAAAACTCGACTTACTCATTTTTAACATTACAAATTTTGAACCCTCAAGGTGCGCGTGTCTGGCATAAATAATTTTTGTGGTTTCAATAATGTTGATGCGCTCGGCATTGGTATCATCCTGACTACTTGACCTTTCCATATTTAATTTCTTTTTAGTAACCGAATTTAGGAATGATTACCTCAAGCTACAATGGTAATACCAGACATTTTGAGGGTGCAATTGCGACAGTTGCCCTATTAATCACGCAACACTAAAATAAAAGTCGATATAGATCAGGCTATTAGAAAATAAATTGTTAACTTTCATTACACAATTATGAAACCGCTCTTCTTTACGCTGAAAAGCCACCGTCATTTAATGGCTATTCCTGATACCGAAGCACACCTGAATGGACACCCGGTAATAAGCTACACCTATAGTTTATTTATTGACCGGGCTAAAGGCGACGTGAAACAAAGCTTCAGCAAGGAGGATATTTTGCACATGGATAAAATTACCGATCCTGATTACTTAGGCTTTGTTGCTTTTGAACAGCCTGCCAACGTATTTTCATATACAGCAGGCGAAAATACCCTAAGTGTAACCGAAATTGAGGAAGTTATTGAGTACCTAACCTTCATAAGAGGTAATCCCAATATGTGGAATCCCTTAGGTAACCTGTAGGCCTACGGATTGCAAATTACCTTACAAATCTTTACCGTTAGTTTTTTTAAACTCAACCCCAGAAACCCTGTACCTTAATTTGGCCCGAAGGATAGCCCTGACTTTTGAGCATTTTGCGCAACTGGGCTACCATGGTATTGTTACCCGCCAAATAAAAAACGGTATTATCAAGACTATAGCGCTGATCAAGCACCCACTCTATCAGGCTGTGGTGGCCGTAAACATCCCGGCGGGGCACAGGCTCAATGGGTGTCCAAAAATATTCATTAAACAATTTGCGGTGATGCTCGTTGCCGATCACTACCCCGCCCGAAAAACGCGTATGGGGCAGTACCATTTTTTGCAGGGCCAATAAATGCCCCATACTGCTTTCGTCGCCTAAGGCAACGATGGCCGATGTGCCAACCGGGCTCTGATTTGTTGTTCCCGCTTTAAGATAGCTTACCGTATCATCCTTTTTTAATTGCCTGGCCCAGTTGCTGCCCGGCCCATTATGCGCGGCATCAACATAAATGGTGCAGGTACGGGTTTCTGCATCCCAGCCAGATGGCGTGTAGTCTCTAAAGGTGAGCATATCCACTTTAAATTTTATATAGGGAATCTCGCTCCATTCCGCCATATCTATTTGTGGCAGGTGCAGGTCTATTTCTATCATAGTACAGGGTTCCCAATACCTAACCTCAAGCACGTTTCCGGTTTGCAACCTGCTTTCAAACAGTTTACCGGCTCGTTGTTTAATTTTATTAAGAGTAGATGTTTCCATGGTGTGTTAATTTTATTAACACAAAGAAAGGGGGTATTTATACTAAATAAAATGGCATACCTCCGGTAATGATTGGACTATTTACGGTAATCGGCCCTGAAAGCCAAAGGCGTGATGCCTTCCGCCTTTTTAAAAAACCTCGAAAAATAGGCATGATCTTCATATCCCAGCATATGGGCAATTTCTTTAACGTTCAACTGGCTATAGTACAGCAAACGTTTGGCCTCCAATATAATTTCCTGCCGAATCCAATAGCTTACAGAAAAGCCCGTCGCTTTTTTTAACGCTTCGTTCAGGTAGCTTTCTGATACATGTAGTTTTACGGCATAAGTGGATGGACTTTTCAACTCGCGAACATGCTCAACCAAGAGCTTTTTAAATTGTTGGGCCAATTGCGCCGGGCGCGAAAGTGCTAAGCGTTCATTACCAGTTTGGCTATAACATGCGGCAGCAATCCCCAAAAAAGATTGCAGTAACGAGTGGACTACAGACAGATAAAATGTGCCCTGATCATCTTCCCGATACTTTTCATAAAGGAGGCTTAACAGGCTTTTGCAGTGACGCGCCTGTGTATCGTTTAAGCTAAATGGTTGCTGTAATAACAACTGGTTCTCGAAAATGGTTCGGTAGTCGGTTGATATCAGCATGGTATCTATGGCTATAAACCAACCAAAAGCACCATCATTTTTGATCCGGTGATGCACCTGCCCCGGCAACACATAATAAAGATTAGCGGACTGAAATTCAATTTCATGAAAATCGATCATCAATGATGCTGAACCACCCTCTAAAACAAAAAATATATAGTGATCGTCCCTGTGCGCACCAATCGGCTCATCATCCTTAGGCATATCCCCTTCCAGGAAACGAGCAATCTCCAGACCAGATGTGGCACGTTCTTTTAGCAGATGTACAGGGATATCTTTCATTTAGTCAAACTACGTCAGGACAATTCATCTTCCACCCTATACCCTGCCTCATGCAAAATCTCAAACTTTACCGAGTTGGCAATAAAGCACAATTTATGAGCCTCATGATGCAGCTCATCCGCTTTGGCTTGCATAGCAGCATCCTTCAGCGTAATTAAGGGCTTTAGTATTACCAGGGTAAAATAACCGCCGCCATCATCGGTTTCTGCCATGGTGCCTTCTGCCCTATCTTCATAAGCTGTAACTACTATACCGGCTGTAGTGCAAAGATGCAGGTACCATAACATGTGGCAGGCAGATACGGATGAAAGCAACAGATCCTCGGGGCTATAGCGGGATTTATCTCCCCTGAAAGCAGGGTCTGATGAACCTAAAATATCCTGCTTACCTGTGCTGCTAATGGTATGACTACGCTCGTAAGAGCGATAATCTTTTGTTCCTTCACCCGTGTTACCCGTCCAGTTGATAGTCGCTTTATAGTGATGATGTTTCATGGGCTGATATTTCAATAAAACCGGTAAACTAAAAGGTTGGTCATTTTAAAAGATGCCGCGGCGTAATGCTGACCGGTATCAGGGCATTTTAACAGCTCACAGCTGATAAATTACTACTTATTACGCCTTGCTAATATATTTTGATGAGCCAGCTTTGCCAGACTGGTATTACCACTTTGCCTGTCATGGTTTATTTGATGATAAACAATTAACCATTTACCGTTTTGTTTCTCCAGTTTGGTGTTGTAGGTGCCAATGGTTGTCCAAACTTCATCACCAATAAAATGATCGGCTTTACCAACATAAAACACATCGGCCTCCTTGTCATGAAGCTGAACTTTAAATTCCGAAAGCTGGTGTTCGGTTCTGTCAAATCCAGTCAAAAAGGATTCCCAGGCATGAATTACCTGTTCGTGATTATATACAGATGGCTCTGTATTGTTCATTGACGAATAATCCAGAAAAACATCTTTTGCCAATACGCTTAACCCCAACGGCCAATCACGGTCATCAATCCCTTTAAATAAAGTTGCTATTGCCTGAGTTATTTTTTGACCTTCCATGGTATTTAGATGTAAAGCTATTGAATTTGTTTCAAACCCATGCCCACAATTAGCATCTATATCGATTATCATCTTTAAAACTATTCCATTCCCCTAGTTGTCACCAACTGATCATTAATAGCCTGTAATTTTTCTATAGTCGCATTCATTTCGGCTTGTTGCCTTCTAAATTCCTTTGGGCTTATATAAAAATAAACAAATACTAATGCTGCAAACGGACATATGTAAGCCACACTTCCCCATAAAACACCTATCTTTTTAACAAATTCAATCATATACAATAACAGCCCTGCACCCAAAAACAAAAAGTATAGGTTCAGCACCTTGGTTTGAATAAAACGTTGCTTCTTTTGTATAGCAACCAATTCGGCCAAATAAGTGAATGTATCAGCATCCGGGTGACTTTTAAACATATTGAGGTACAAACCACTATTTATTAAAGCAAAAGAAATGATGGGAAAAATGATCAGGATTATACCTGCTTTGGTGGTAAGTACATGGGTATTTAAATTAATGCCAACCATAATTACGATAATACTGATTACCGCCAACGTAAGGCTACTCCATATTAATTTACTCCTGGTTTTGCGCTTCAAATCCATCGCTTTGCTGATCACCGAATTTATATCGGGCTTTGCAGCGTAGGGCTGCTGCTGCCAAAGGGCCTTAAAATCAATATTGCTGCTCATATCTTTTGAATTTTTGAGATAGTTTTTCCTTAATCCTGTAAACTTTTACCCTGATATTGGTTTCTGAGAGCCCCGTAATGCTGGCTATTTCTGCTTGCTTAATATCTTCCAGCTCCAGCGAAATAATAATGCGGTCGATCTCTGGCAGTTCGGCTATGCATTTGTACAGCAGCTGCACCTGGCTTTCGATGTCTGGTGGTGGTTTATCTTCCAGGTCAATGGGCATCTCGCTAAAGGGCATCCGATTTTGCTTTTCCAGCTGGCGGAGGCAATAGTTTGATGCGATCCGGAAGATCCAGGTACCAATAGCCGATTCGTTACGAAACTGCCCCAGCTTTTGCCATACCACAATAAAAGTTTCCTGCGTAACATCCCGGGCCCGCTCATGATCATTCATGTACCCCATACATACGCGGAATATTTTATTATAATAAGTATCGTAGATTTCCTCGAACGACATACACTGTTGCTTATGCCCGTTTAGATACAGGCTTTTTTAAAATGCTACATTTAATTCAAAAGATTTATCAATTGCAAATTTGATGTAACTTGAACCGGCAATTGCATGCTTTAATATTTTTTTACAGGCATTGTCCTATTCGGCAAAGACCAATCGTCTTATGGTTTTAATCACTAAATTTAACACATCATGAACGAGTTCTTATTGATTTTCAGACAAGTTGAAACACCAGGTGCAGAAGCGCCTTCGCCAGAGCAAATGCAAAATACCATGAAACAATGGATGGACTGGCTGGGCGGCATTGCAGCGCAGAATAAACTGGTTAGCAATGGAAACCGCCTGTATGGTGGTACCGGTTCTGTTGTAAGGCCGGGCGAAGTAGTTACCAATGGCCCTTATGTTGAAATTAAAGAATTGATAGGTGGTTATTCCATCATCAGGGCCGATTCCTTGGAAGAGGCTACAGAAATATCAAAAGGCTGCCCAATTTTGCGTGTTGGCGGCAATGTAGAAGTACGCCAGATTGTACCGATGAATATGTAAAATAATTGAGCCACCTTCTGTTGCAGGAGGTGGCATTTTTATTGTGATGAACAAAACAGAGCTGCTGCCCCATTTATTCCGCACCGAATACAGAAAAATAGTATCGGTGCTGTACAAGCATTTTGGCTTTGAATACCCGGAGATAGCCGAAGATATTGCCAGCGAAACTTTTTTAAGTGCCGCCGAAACCTGGGGACTCAAAGGTTTACCCGATAACCCGGTAGGCTGGCTTTATGCCGTAGCCCGCAACAGGGCCAAGGACCATTTACGGCGAAACAAGATCTTTAATCAAAAAATCACCCCTATACTTCAATCGGCGCAGGAGGATTATATAGATTTTGAAATTGATCTTTCTGATAAGCATATCAGGGACAGCCAGCTGCAGTTGATGTTTGCCATTTGCCAGCCCGTATTGCCCGCCGAAGCACAGATTGGCCTGGCCTTGCGCATCCTTTGCGGTTTTGGGATAGATGAAATTGCCGATGCCTTTTTATCAAACAGGGCAACTATTAACAAGCGTTTATTTAGAGCGAAGGAAAAACTGCGGGAACAAAAGGTTAAAATTGAGTTTCCGGCATTGGCGGGGATAGGTGCAAGAATACAAAGTGTTTTAACAACCTTGTATTTATTGTTTAACGAAGGGTACTATTCCACCAGCCAGGATACCACGCTACGCAAGGATCTTTGCCTGGAAGCTATGCGCCTTACCTATTTGCTTATAGAAAACGAGGCCACCAACCTGCCCGAAGCAAACGCCCTGATGGCACTCATGTGTTTCCATTCATCGCGCTTTGACGCCCGCACAGATGAGCAGGGCGAAATGATCCGCTATGATGACCAGGATACCAATCTTTGGAATGAAGAGCTGATTGAAAAAGGCAAACACTACCTCAACCTTGCATCAAAGGGAAACCAAATAAACAAATACCATTTAGAAGCCGCAATAGCCTACTGGCATACGGTTAAGGATGATACCGCCCAAAAATGGGAAGGCATTTTACAACTTTATAACCGCCTGCTACAAATTACCTACTCACCTGCTGCAGCCTTAAACCGTACCTATGCCTTATATAAGGCCCGCGGCAAACAGGAGGCTATCATTGAAGCCGAGAAGCTAAAGCTCACCGATAATCATTTATATCATGTTTTACTGGGACACCTTTATACAGATGTGAATAAACAAATAGCCCTAAGCCATTTGCAAACCGCACTAAAACTTACCAAAACCGCCAGCGAAAAAAATAGGATCGCTAAAGACATTGAACAATTGGGGTAAAAAAGATAAAGCCGTATCGAATTCTTCCCATTTCCAGGCTCTAATCCTTTACCCTTATACCTTTGTCAATCTCCACCTTCGCGATATCTGCCCGTTTCAACAGCTCTATCAGCTCATCAATCCGCATAGGTTTTGATATATAATCGTTCATTCCTACACTCAGGCAGGCTTCTTTATCTTCAGATAAGGCATTGGCTGTCATAGCGGCTATGTAGGGTTGTTTCAAACCAGCCTGGTTACGGATAAATTTAGTTGCTTCAAGGCCATCCAGCTCGGGCATCTGTACATCCATTAACACCACATCGTACTGCTTCTCAGTTATTTTTTCAAGTACCTCGTAGCCATTGTTCACCATATCTATGGAGTAGCCCAATTTATTCAATACGCGCTCAACTAATTTTTGGTTAATAAGGTTATCCTCGGCCACCAATATTTGCAAGGGGTGCTGCAAAGCGAAACCGTTTTGCAGTAAAACCTTTTGCTCATCTTTAACCGGCGATTCGTCTTTTTGATTTGTTAGGGCGGCGTTTATGCTCTTCCACAAATTATTTTGCTTAACGGGCTTGGTGAGGATAGCCGAAAAAAGTTTCGGGAACTTTTTCCTGGTTTCATCCCCAATGGAGCTTAGCATAATTACCGGCAATGGATTTGCACTTTTATTGATGGCTTTAGCCATGCTCACACCATCATCATTTGGCATCTGCATATCGGTTATAACAAGTGATATACTTTTATCCTGTTTTAAAATTCCAAGCGCCTGTTTTACGGATGTGGCAAGTATTGGTTCCAGTTTCCATTGCTGCAACTGGTTTTTGAGGATGAGTAAATTAGTATCATTATCATCAACCAGCAGTACTTTTTTGCCTTCAACCTGGGCCAGGTTTGAGGGATATAAGTGATATGTTGATGGTATTTTACTCCGGTTTGCTTTAATGCTGAACTTGAAAACCGAGCCTTGCCCATAGATGCTTTCCACTCCAATTTCGCCACCCATTAGTTTTACAAGGCGCTCGCTTATGATGAGCCCTAAACCAGTACCGCCATATTTGCGCGTTGTTGATGAATCAACCTGCGAAAATGCCTGGAAAAGATTCTGAATCTTATTTTCCGGAATGCCAATGCCGGTGTCCCTGACACTAAACCCGATCTCAATCTCGTCATGGCCAAAATCCTTCACCAGGAAAATATCAACAAACACCTCACCCTGTTGGGTAAACTTTATGGCGTTATTAACCAGGTTGATCAATACCTGTTTAACACGCAGACTATCACCTACAATTTGTACAGGCAGCGCATAATCTATCTGGTATATCAGGTCAAGATTCCGCTCGGAACTTCTTTTGGAGAAAAGATCCATCACCTCCTCAACACTCTGCCTCAGATCAAAATCATCATGCTCCAGATCCATACTGCCCGATTCTATTTTGGAGAAATCCAGGATATCATTGATTACATTAACAAGGTTATCGCCACAGGTTACAATGGTTTCTGCAAATTCCTTTTGCTCTTCGTTCAATTCAGTTTCCATCAGCAGCGAAGCCATACCTATAACCCCGTTCATAGGGGTACGGATCTCATGGCTCATGGTGGCCAGGAAAACACTTTTGGCCTGGTTGGCCCGGTCGGCCTCCTGCCGGGCTTGCTGCTCCTGCTCCCGCTGATCCATCAGTTCTTCTGATTGGGCCTGCAATTCCTCATTCAAAGCCTGCAGATTTTCTGATTGTGATTTTAACTCTTCTGATTGTTGCAGCACTTCGTGGGTACGCTCTTCCACTTCCTTCTCCAGCTTTCGCTTTTGTTTAATGATGCTGCTTATCCTGTAGCGATATATTCCCCAGGCTATTCCTGCAATAGCTAACCCGACTATTATTTTAAACCACCAGGTATCCCAAAATGGCGGAACGATTATTAACTCAAGACTCAGCTGTTTAGCCGACCAATTACCAGAATTATCCTTGCACTTAACTTTAAACACATAATTACCGGGCGGCACGTTGGTGTAAACAGCCGTGTTTTTGCTGCCCACATAGTTCCAGGTTTTATCAAAGTTTTCTAATATGTAAGCATAATCCTGCTTATTGGCCGATATAAAACTTAAGGATACGAACTCAAATGATATGATGGACTGGTTATATTTGAGTGTGATGGATTTTGTTTCTGAAATTTCCTGCTTTAATGGCGAAGGATCATTGCCCCCTTTGCTTACCGGTACCGATTTGTTAAATAATTCAAAATCGGTCAATCTTAATATGGGTTCATTGGTTCCCCCCTTTATCATATCGGGGTTAAACCTGTTAAAGCCGTTTAGTCCTCCAAAATAGATGTTACCCAAATGATCTTTTAATGCTGCATGAGGTTTAAATACATCGCCCTGCAGGCCATCTTCAATAGTAAAGTTTTTAAAAGTTTTATGATAAGGATCATAAAGCACCAGCCCCTTGCTGGTACTAATCCATAAGTCATTTTTACTATCCTCCTGAGTGGCGGAAGTAAAATTTGTTGACATGCCATCCTTTGTGGTAAAGGCTTTAAACCGCCTGGTTTTGGGATTGAGCATATTTAAACCACCAAAAGTACACAGCCATAAATTACCGGCATGATCCTCATAAATATCAACTACCGTATTATTGCTGATGCTATTCCCGCTTTTTTGGTGCATGAAGCGGATAAAGGAATTTGTTTTTTTATCATACAGGTTTAACCCTGCATCATTGGTACCTATCCAGATATTCCCGGCTTTATCACAAAAAATAGAATTGATGATGCTGCTGCTTAAACTCGTTGTATCTTTTGGGTTATTTTTATAAGTAATGAAATTATTGGTGGCTGGCTGATACACACTTACACCACCGCCAAAAGTACCGGCCCATACTTTTTTTTCTTTATCAATAGCAACCTCATAAACATCATTTGCACCTATACTTGAAGCATCGGCCGGGTTATGTTTGTAGGATTTAAATTTCCTGGTTTTTAAGTCCATATAATTCAACCCATCTCCCCAGGTGGCAACCCATAGATTTTGCCTGTCATCCTGTTTCACATCAAGCACATAGTTGCCGGATATGCTTCCCTTATCGGCATTTTTGTGTTGATATGATGTAAATAACCCTGTTTTGCGATCAAGGATATTTAATCCCCCGCCATCGGTACCTATCCAAATGTCCTGGTTTTTATCTTCAAGTAAACACAACACAAAATCATTTGACAGGCTTCTGCCTGAAGAGGTATGTTTAAAATGAGCAAAGCTGGCAGTACTTCTTTTTAAAAAATTTACTCCCCCACCAAACATCCCAATCCACATATTGCCCATGTTATCCTTAGTAATTACATCTACAGAGTTGTTGGTTATGCT
>NZ_JANYGH010000003.1 GCF_025362475.1 Mucilaginibacter sp. | reverse complement strand
CCTAATTTTAAAGATGTTAACGGCGATTATATCTTAGATGGCAAGGATTATGAGATAACTGGTAACTCTCAGCCTTTAGTTACAGGTGGTATTTCCACAAATATTGTCTACAAAAATTTCGGGCTTAATATTTATTCAACGTTCACAGCAAAAAGAACTATTTTAAATAACGCACTTGCTGATCGTATGGCTATATCGCGTAATCCTTATGATCTGTTAGCAGTAGTTCCCTTAAATAATATGGATATCTGGAGGCAGCCCGGCGATCATTCGGTTTACCCTAATCCTTATTCTTTTTCGAGGTATAACCAGATACAACCGCTAAGGCCAGATCAGACATTATGGGCCGAGGATGGCTCATACTTTAAAATCAATAACGTTACGTTTTCATATTCCTTTGATCGTAAGCTTGTCAGAAAGATTGGTTTTAACAGTCTGCGGGTATATTTCTCAACCAATAACCTCACCACGTTTTCGGGATATAAAGGGCCAAATCCAGAGAACGTAACCACTTTGGGTCGTGATATTTCCAGTGGTTACCCAGTGCCGCGTACCTATAACATAGGTTTAAATATAGAACTCAACACAAGTAAATAAAACTTAAAATCATGAAAAAAAGTATTATATACATTTTAGTAATTGCAGGAAGTTTCTGTTTACCTGCCTGTAAAAAGTTTTTGAACATTCAACCTATTGATAAACTAACCGGTAATAATTTTTACCAGTCAAAGGATGATGTTATTGCCAATATATATGATCTATCGAGGCAGTTTTTTGGAAAGATCAATGAAACACAATTTATTGGTGCTACGGGCGAATATCGTTCTGGCGAGGTAATGCATGAGGCACAGTCTGATCTGGGCCCGGCACGTGAATATGTAGAGGTATTGGGCCGAAATGATTTGCTCAACCTTATTAATGGCAACCCGCCATGGAGTTTTTACAACTTTTATAACATTACCGACTGGACCGGCTACTACCAGGTTGTACAGGGCGCTAACATTCTAATTTCGAAGCTTGACGAAGGGATACCAGGAGTATCAACAGCCGAGAAAAATCAATTTAAGGGAGAAGCAGCTTTTATCCGCTCGCTTGCATATTTCTTTATGGTAAGGCTTTATGGCGATGTGCCGTATTATACCGATGCTTTTCATTCAACAGCCTTGCCTCGTGAAAATATGGTTTCGGTTTTAAATAAATGCATAGCCGACCTTAAAACCTATAAAGACAACATGCCCTGGACTTATACCGATCCTGCTCTTAAAGGTGTAAGGGCAAGCAAGGGTAGTATTATAGCACTGCTCATGAACATGGACATGTGGAACGCCGGCTTTGATAAGCCCAATGCCGCTAAGTATTACCAGGAAACAGTTGATCTGGGCCAGGAGCTTATTAAAAGTAATGCCTACAGATTGTTGCCAATTTCAGAATGGGCCACCGTTATTAAAGGACGATCTGATGAAAGCCTTTTTGAATTTTACCGCAGTGTTAACTATGGTGATGCAAACGCAAACATAGCGCCCGTTGGAGATATGTTTTTGCATTATCCCTACAAACGGCCAGAGTATACACACAGGGTAAGTTTTGCCTATTTCAGGGCAGAATATATGCAAAAGCTGTATCCGGGCACAGCCGATAAACGGGCAACTATGTGGTTTAATGAAGACATATATGCCGATAACGGAAAATTCATGATGTTGAAATTTGCTCAGAATGCTTTTGCAACGGGCGAAGAAAACAGTAATCCTGATAATACTTTTATGATTTTCAGGTATGCTGGTGAGATTTTATTATGTGCAGAAGCAATGGCCGAATTAGGGCAGGACAACGAAGCAACAGCGCTTGTTAATAAAATCAGGGATAGGGCCGAAGCTTCACAATATGCTGGTGGTGGCGGTCAGGATTTAAAGGATTTTATCTTTTTAGAAAGATCCCGTGAATTGATGGGTGAGGGACATCATTATTTTGACCTGGTACGTACCCGGCGGATTCTTAACAGCCAATGGACATATAATGTATTAACGTTAGATAAGTTTAACAGGGGAGCCTGGACGTGGCCTATCAGCGGTAATGCATTAACCAATAATCCTTTCATGTCGCTTAATGCCTATTGGGTAAACGGCGGTAATTAACACATAGCTAAAAGATAATAATAACAATTATGAAAAATATAATTATTGTTTGTGCCGGTCTCTTCATGTTACTTACCGGTTGTAAACGGGATGAGTACTACCGGGATGGGGGGAAGGCAAATCCTGATTTCCCAGGCGATATGTTTCAATATTTAGAAGCAAAACCGGTGCCCTTTGATACTATTGCCCAAATTGTAAAGTTAGCCGGGCTCGAGAGCACTTTCCACACCGTTGATTTTACCTTTTTTGCACCCGATGATGATGTTATAAAAAGAACCATTGGCAATGCAAAAATCAGGGGCTCATTAAACGAGTTTTTATTTAGTGTTGGCCGCGATACGGTTAAAAAATTATCGGATATCGATTCATTGATCTGGAGAAAATATTTGGAGCGTTATATGTTCAAGGGGGTTAACCGCCTTAAAGATTACTCTCAAATAGATCTTGACCTTCAAAATCAGTATCCGGGTGCATTATATTATTCATATAGCGGCGATGTTTCAAATATTGGGGTCATTTACGGCGACGCGAATAAGGTAAGGTACATAGGGCCGCGCAGTTTAATTATCAGCTATGTGTATGATATTAATAACGCCCAAAATGCGGTTTTCCGAACTTATATTTCCTCATCAGACATTAAGCCCAAAAACGGCGTAGTACACACGTTGCAGTATAACGGGGCATACTTTGGCTTCAATCCGGACGACTTTTTTATTGAGGTTTATAACACCGGGCTTCATTCATCCGAATAAAAAATATTAAAAATGATGTTTGATCAATAACGAATTGAGACATGAAAAAAATTAAATACATAATAATATTTGCTTTAGCAGCCTTAGTTATTCAAAGCTGCAAAAAGGCACAAGAGAGCTTTGAAGCTCCATATGCTGATGGAAAGCCGCCATTAGGCGTAACGCTTAATCGTGATGCTATACCAAGCCCTGCATCGGGCGCTGTAGGTACCGAGATTACTTTTAAAGCAGCCGGATTAATACCCTTTAAGGATAAATTGAAATTTATGTTTAATGGCGAGGAAGGGCAAATTACCGAGGTTACAGCAACATCCATCAAAGTAAAAGTTCCTCCCTTTGGCAGCAGCGGTATAACATCTATAGCAATTGATGATCAATTGGTGCTTGGGCCGCTGTTTAAAGTAAACGGCCTCATCAATATTGATCCATCTTTCAGGGCTACGTTGGGCGCAAATAATTATGTGAGCCAGATATTTCCTCTGGCTGATGGACGGAATTTGGTGGTAGGCTGGTTTACTAATTATGATAACAAAGGCATTGTAACACCACTCAACCGAATTGTAAGAACATCATCTGATGGTGAGTTTGACCGTACATTCAGGACCGGTAAAGCTGCAAATGGAGGATTGTCAAGAATTATGCAGATAAACGGAAAATTTATTATTGCAGGCGGCTTTGGCGGATATAACCAACGAACAGATAATATTAGTAATATAACCAGTTTAGGGGTTGATGGCAGTGTTGATACAATAGCCATAAAGGTATACAGGCGCCCCACACAAAAAGACACTTCGAGAGATACCACCAAGTATTTTCCAAAATTTAACGGGGGGACCAATGATTTTATAAATAGAGTTTATAACCATCAAAATAAAATCCTGGCTACCGGTAATTTCAGGTATTATGTACACCGGACCTATAAAAAACCCAATCATGACTTTACAAGAGACACGGTTATTGTGGATAGTACAGAGATGAGGCAAGTGCTCCGGTTTAATTTAGATGGCTCTTTAGACAAAACATTTCGCTTCAACGTTGC
>NZ_JANYGH010000073.1 GCF_025362475.1 Mucilaginibacter sp. | reverse complement strand
CCAATTGGTATAGGCACGTATTTGATAACTGCCGGGCCTGGTTAAAACGGGCAGCGCAAAATCGCCCCAACCTATACCTGTACTTAGGGGTATAGCTATCCTGTTTATTACAGAATCTTTTTCGGTAAGTAATTCAACATGTACTATATTACTAATGACTGATAAACCATGGTTCTCGCCCGCAACCGTATATGCCTTAAACCAGATGGTATCGCCAGGCATATAGGCTTGTTTATCAAGATGCAGGTAAACCTTCTCTACCGGGTTCGCCAACGAATACCTATCAAGCGAATTTATAGTGTGGGCTAAAAAAGCACTATCCGTTTGGGCAAAACCTTTAAAAGCAACAAATAAAAGACCTGTTAAAATACAAGTAAAAATAAATTTCATATCAACTGATAATAAAAAGCAAGATTTTGGATAACAGATGCCATTGATAAAACATCATCAAGTGATATTACTCAACTTTATAGGTATACACCTGGTGGCCCAAATTACCATCAATATCTATTCCCTCAATTAAAACTCTGTAGGTGCCTTTGGCATCGGCGTTAAAGAATGATAGTGTAGCATTGCCATCCTTATCTGTTAAGATATCTGATTTCCAATAAATGGTTGATCGAAGATCCTGCATCTGGGTATTTGTTTTGGGATCATCATATTGCGGCGAATAAAATTCCCGTGCTTTATAGTACCCTTTTGGCGCATAAGTAACCACGCCCGGCGCATATTTATTATATCCACTGCCATCTCCGCCCCGCCTTGTTGTAATTACCAACACCCCGCCATTTCCCCTGAAACCGTATATAGCTGTATTACCAATTGTGCGTAAGACCTCAACGCTCCCTACATCGTTTGTACTTAAGGTATTTAAATAGTCGCTCTCTACCGGTATACCGTCAACCATTATGGTCATTGGTGTACTCTGGCTGCGGGTTGAATACGGCACCCCGTTTTTAAAGATCACGCCAAATATTTTCATTTGCAAGGTGCTGACAAAATTAGCGCCAAAATTTTCGAAATCTTTATAGGTAAGTACCTGGTCGGCATTACCGGGGCCATTTAAATTATTGGAGTTTTTAACCAGTTCTTTCTTATCTTTCACATCCCGTACAACAACCTCTTTTAATAGAATAGTATGGTTGCCAATACCGTATTTTATATCCTCGCTATACTTGTTTTTACTGTTTTTAAGGTATGCAGAAAGTCCGGCGCTTATATTTACCTGGATGTCGGCCGCATTTTTATTTTTCCCGGAAGCCTGTGGAACAACCTTATCCAGTTCAATATCAATACTTTTACGATCCTTTGCCGTGCGGGCCTGTATAACAAAGCGGATGCTGTCCCTGAAAACAAGATCTTTAAAAACAAAATTACCTTTGGCATCAGATACGGTATCAATTACAAAAACTCCGCCCGATGTGGTAAACAATGTTATTTTACCTCCTGCTACAGGCTTGCCCCAAAGGCTCTTTAAATGCCCCGATATCTGCAGTGTTTTTTCGGGCTGAAAAACTATAGGTTCAAAACTATCATCCAATAACTTTTTCCATTCAAAACGGCGATAGCCCTGGGTTAATAGCAGCACATCCAGATCGGCCTGCGGTGTTGCATTTATATTATGAAAATAATAACCCGGTTTTTCAATGTAACCTTTCAGATCAGACGTGAGTAATATGTTCGAGAAAATACTTTCTTCGGCCGTTTCATCTACAGAAACCTTCGACAAATCAATAACAGCTGCCGAAAAGCTGGCGCTTACGGGTTTACTTTGATTGTTTTTGGCATTAAGGCTGATATTTACCTTTTGGCGGGGAGCATAGGATTGCTTATCTGATGATATGGAAAGTTTAAGTTCATCACTGTTCCTTACAAACACCAACCGCTCATTTAATGGCACTCCTTTATCATTAAACAAGGTAAACTGCACAATGCCCGATGGGAATTTACTTTTGGGCACCACAGCAGCAAATGATTTACCTCCATCGGCGCTATTGCCTGCATAATAAATTTCGCCGCCACTTTGGGCAACCAGCATCAGACCGCCAGTAGGTGTATCAGTGGCCAGCAGATCCTTGCCCGGCAATATTTTCACAGCGATGTCATCATCGTAAGAATTATCAATACTCAAAACATACCCATTATCTATTGCCTTGGGCAAATCAAATACCCCTTCAGAACCATCGGCATAGGTAACGTGGGCTTTATAGGTTTTACCGCTAAACGGAATCAGCTTAAAAACGCCCATACCCAAATGTGTACTGCTAAATGTGGCAACCTGCTGGTTTTGATCGTCAACAACAGTTCCTTTAATATTAGCGCCTAAGCCATCGGCGCCCACAGCCTTAAAAGCAACCTTTGAATTTATGCCATTAACCAGGCTGCCGCTTTCCGGAAAAAACTGAACGTCAACTTTATTGGATACCGCTTTTATCGCCACTACTTTTTCAACTGTTTTTTTATCAGCAAGCTTCATAGTGGTTACAATGTGCCCGGTTGCGGCTATATCGCCGGTTGTATTTATAAAAGCAGACTCCAGATTCCCTTTATCATCGGTAATACCTTTGCCCTTAAAAACAGTCTTCCCGTTTAGCTCAACATGGTAACTTACCTCTTTAGCTTTATAGGGTTCGCCATTTATATCTGTATAATTAATTAGCGCGTTTACTTTTTGCTTCCCGTTTTGAATGCTGTAGGTAAATGCGGTTTTAGTGAAAACTGTATTATTAATACTATTAACAACAGTGAAGGTTTTATCAAAAAAATAAGCCTCGCTTTCATTACGCATCCAATTGGTATAGGCACGGATGCGGTAAGTGCCTTCTTTCATCGAATCGGCAAGGGCAAAATCACCGCTGGCCAACCCGCTTGTTAATGGAAGTTTAATGCTGCGTTTTACGGAATCATTTTCGTCTATCAGGTCAACATTCAATATTTCGCTAAGAGCCGATAGCTGGTGCTTGCTACCTATGGTAACATAGGCTTTGAACCAAATATCATCCCCTATGGCGTAGTTGGGTTTATCAAACTGCAGGTAAACTTTTTCCTGCGGATGATTGGCCCGCCACTTATAAAGCTGATCAACCAGATTATGTAAAAGATCATCGCCCGGACCTGTAAAACCTAAAATAGCTGTAATGATAACAGTTATTAATAAACCGATGGTTAATTGTTTATTTTTCATCAAGGTAAATAAAATTCAATCTACAGAAATATTGTAATACTGTTATAACAAGTATGTTACCGACTTATAGGTGCAAATTTTTGAGTATTCAGATGCCGGGCATCATGAGCGCCGTGAAGATAAAGTTCGTTTTTCATAATTAGGTTAGGTTATTAAGTAGCCGGTTTGACAATGGTATTAAATAAAGGTTTAATGTAATAAAAAATAAATTTCATTACACCATCAAAACCCAAATATAAAACCTGCCGCCGCAGCTTAAAACTTATTCTTCCACATCATGCTTTCAACCGGGCGGGTGGTAGGGTTGTTGTATTTGGCGTTGCTTTTGGTGTTATACAGGGTTTCAATTTCACCCTCCACAACAAAATATATTAGCTGCCCAATAGGCATACCGGGGTAAATGCGTACAGGTTGCGCGCATGAAATTTCCAGTGTCCAGGTGTTACAAAAGCCAACATCGCCTTTGCCGGCAGTGGCATGTATATCAATACCCAGGCGGCCTGTGCTCGATTTTCCTTCCAAAAAAGGTACGTGCTTGTGTGTTTCGGTGTACTCTACTGTTACCCCCAGGTAAAGGGTATTTGGCTGCAAAACAAAACCTTCTTTTGGTATTTCAAAGCTATCAATCTCGTTATGTTTTTTAGCATCAAGCACCCTATCGCGGTAAGTAGCCAGGTGTTTGCCCAAATGCACATCATATGAATTGGTGCCAAGGCAGTCGCGCTGAAAGGGTTCAATTATTATTGTTCCTTTTTCTATTTCTTCGAGAATGCGCTTATCAGATAATATCATAGCCTGTTTTTGGAAGGGCCTAAATTATAAAAATTAAAATAAAGGCACCGGTAATTATCCAAACATTGTTAAAATCGGCAAAAGCACAAGAATGATTGAATATCATATTAAAAATCAATACTTTACGAATATGATACGGCAATTATTATAATTAAAATTATTTCACATAAGTTTGCATCCAATTTTGCAATTTTACTTTTATGGCGATAGCATACAGGCAGCGTATTGATGATGATACAGAGTTTGCACTCTGGAAAATTGAGGAGGAGGCTAATGACCTGTATGTGCAGCTACAATTAAACGACGAGGAAAAAGCCTTTGTTGAAAAATTGAGCAAAGGCAAACGCCACCTGCACTGGCTGGGCACACGCGTACTGCTGCGTAAGATGCTGCGTACCGATGAATATATTGACTGCAGAATTGACTCGCATGGCAAGCCTTACCTGGTAAACCTCCCCTACCATATCTCGTTAAGCCACTCTTTTGACTATGCTGCCGTGATGATTAGCAAAACACATAAAGTGGGGATAGATATTGAGCAGATTCAGCAAAAAGTAGAGCGCATTGCCAGTAAATTTATGCAGCCCCAGGAACTTGCTTTTATTAACAGCAATAAAAAAATTGAACACCTGTACGTTTGCTGGTGCGCCAAGGAAGCCATTTACAAATGCAACGGGCAAAAGGAGGTTTCATTTGCCAATAATATTATTTTGGAGCCTTTTAATTTTGAACACCATGGCGCGTTAAATGCCAATTTGCATAAAAAGCACCTTAACATTGATTATACGGTGGGCTACATGCAGTATGAAAATTATATGATTGGTTATGTTAAAGGGGATATGTGATGAAAAATAAAAAAGTTTTTTTCCAGGATTGGGGATTGATAGATTACCAGCAAGCCTGGGACAGGCAGGAAGATCTGTTCTCGACCACGGTGAAAACTAAACTGGATAACCGCAACAACGAAATAGCTTATAGCGAAGCTGCTAAAAGCCTGGTTCCTGCGGATGCCTATAAACCTTTTGTTGCCGACGAAACCTTTAATTACCTGGTATTTTGCGAACATCCGCACGTATACACTTTAGGCAAAAGCGGCAAAGCCGAACATTTACTGTTAGACGAGGAAGGACTGAAAGAAAAACAGGCCGTTTATTATACCATTAACCGTGGTGGTGATATTACCTACCATGGCCCGGGCCAAATTGTATCTTACCCTATACTTGATCTCGATAACTTTTTTACCGACATCCACCTTTACCTGCGCACATTGGAAGAAGCGGTAATCCTCACCCTTGCCGATTATGGTTTGCAAGCCGGGCGTTACCCCGGCTATACCGGTGTTTGGTTTGATGCCGATAATGAAAAGGCGCGCAAAATTTGTGCTATGGGTGTGCGCTGCAGCCGTTGGGTAACCATGCATGGGCTGGCGTTTAATGTAAATACCAATCTTGATTACTTTAAAAACATAGTGCCCTGTGGCATTGATGATAAGGCTGTAACCTCCATGCAGCAGGAACTTGGCCACGAAGTTGAAATTAATGAAGTTAAAAAAATCCTAAAGCATCATATTTCCGTATTGTTTGATATGGAGATGATGTAATGAAAACACTATTTTTAATTCTATTTTCGATAAGCGCGCTATCCGCGTGCACAAAAAAGACTGATTCAATGCAGAATAACAGCAATAACACTACAACTACGCCGCCTGTTGTAGTGCCCGTAACTATTAAAGACACTTTAAGCTACCTTGCCCTTGGCGATTCATATACCATTGGGCAATCAGTTACGGCACAGGAATCATTCCCCTACCAGCTTGCCGCCCAACTACCCGATTTTAAGGTGACCGAGCCGCATATCATAGCCCGGACCGGCTGGATAACCGATCAATTGATATCCGCAATAAATGATGCCAATGATATAAAAGGTAAAACCTATGATTTTGTAACGTTGCTTATTGGCGTTAATGATCAATATGGGGGTTACAGCCAAACCAACTACCGGGTTAAATTTGTACAGGTTTTAAATACGGCCATCAAGTTTGCAAAGGGTAATCAGAAACATGTGTTTGTGCTATCCATCCCCGACTATGGTGTTACTCCTTACGCCCATGGCGATGATGGCAAAATTGGCCCGGAAATAGACCAGTTTAACGCCATTAACCTTGAAGAAAGCAAGAAGGCAGGCGTTAACTATATTGATATTACCCCTATATCCAAAGAAGCCGCTTTTGATCTTACCCTACTGGCTAATGACGGCCTTCACCCATCGGCCAAAATGTATAATATGTGGGTTCAAAAGCTTGTGCCTGAAATATTAAAGCAGTTTAAAAAGTAAGTTGCCAACCAATAAATCCAACTCCCCCTTCAGGGGGCTTGGGGGCTAACATTCCGGCAGGCTGATAGGAATATTAATCGCCAGTCCCCCGTCAGATGTTTCTTTATATTTCGAGTTCATATCCAGGGCGGTTTGCCACATGGTTTTAACCACGGCATCCAGGCTTACTTTGGCTTTTTCGGGATTACTCTGCAAGGCCAGTTGCGATGCGGTGATGGCTTTTATGGCTCCCATCGTATTCCGTTCGATGCAGGGGATCTGTACCAGGCCGCCAATGGGATCGCAGGTAAGGCCAAGGTGATGTTCCATAGCTATCTCGGCAGCCATTAATACCTGCCTTTGTGTGCCACCCAGGCATTCTGTTAAAGCCGCGGCCGCCATTGCTGATGATACGCCTATTTCTGCCTGGCACCCACCCATCGCTGCGGATATGGTGGCGCCTTTTTTAAATATGCTCCCAATCTCTGATGCGGTAAGTAAAAACTGGATAACCTGCTTATCGGTATTACAATCGCAAAAAATAATAAAATATTGCAGCACAGCTGGTATAACACCGGCGGCACCATTGGTTGGAGCGGTTACAACACGGCCAAAAGAGGCGTTTTCCTCATTAACAGCCAGCGCGAAACAACTTACCCAATCCAGTATATTTTTAAAGCTTCCACCTGTTTTGCGGATGGCGGCAACCCATTCATCATAATTTGAATAGGTATTACTACCAATTAGTTTACTGTTTAGTTTAAAAGCGCGCCTTGCCACGTTTAAGCCACCGGGTAACTGGCCGGTAGTGTGGCAACCACGATACATACATTCTTTTAGCGCTTTATATATATTTAAAACTCCCAAATGGGTTTCCTGCTCGCTGCGCCAGGCCAGCTCATTTTCCATCACTACTTCGGATATCTTTAAACCGGTTTTCATGCACCAATGGAGCAAGTCGGCAGCGGTATCAATCGGGAATGGCAGATCGACTTCATTTTTTGATTGTGCCGATGCACCCTCTTTTACCACAAAACCGCCACCTATAGAATAATAAGTTTCTGATATCGCCCTGCCATTACTTAAAAACGCCTGAAAAGTTACCGCGTTGGGGTGAAAAGGCAAGCTTTCGTTAAACAAAAAAAGCAGGTCATCAGCCACAGAAAAATTAATCGACCTTGTTCCGCCTAATATTAATTGATGCGATGATGTTATATGATCAATTTTAGGAGTGATCTGGTCAACCTCAAAAGTTACAGGATCATCGCCGCTAAGACCCAACAGAATGGCAATATCAGTACCATGGCCTCTTCCGGTTTTAGCAAGGGAACCATAAAGCAATATCTTCACCTGTTCAACCATAGGCAGTACCTCCTGTTGTTCAAGCGATTGTACAAATTGCTGAGCAGCGCGCCAGGGGCCAAGCGTATGCGAACTTGATGGGCCTATCCCTATCTTAAACATGTCAAATACCGAAATCTGTTCTCTTTGCATCAGGTCAAAATTAAAAATAATATATCATTGAAGCTTTGTAATAAATATGATAGATGAGGTAATTTTTAGTTAGAGGCTGTCTAAAAATGACTATTAAATATTTTTAGACTTCTAATGAAGCACATACCCACGCGTCATTGCGAGGTACGAAGCAATCTCTAAGCTGTACAGAGGGGCTCACAAGATCGATCTGCCTATTGGGAGATTGCTTCGTACCTCGCAATGACGACATGTTTTTTATTTTTAAACAGCCTCTAAAATATTTTTTTATAATTTGGTGCTATTATGAATTGGCTGCAGCATCATTTAATCCCATGCCCCTTTAAATATTTAACCGGCGTTGATTGCCCGGGCTGCGGCTTTCAGCGTTCTGTAATGGCCTTATTACAGGGCGACATTCACAAAAGCTTTGGGATATACCCTGCTGCCATACCCTTACTTTTATTTTTTGCATACGGCATTGCCGACAGGTATTTAAAATTGGATACATCAAAATCAACCATAAAAAAATCTTTTTTTATGGTTGCAGGCAGTATAGTGCTTATAAGTTATTGCATTAAAATGTGGGGGCTTTACAACCACTACAACATATCAGCCTGAGCTACTATGTGGCTGTAATCTTTAATTATGGTTTCTAAAAATTGCATATCGTTCATGCCGGGCGGCAAAGCAATTTGAAAATGATCCATAATACGCCGGGCCATATTATATACTATCATACTGTTACGGGTTCGCATGTAATTATGGAGCACATCGGCAATTAAATTAATATCATCATCTGTCAACTGGCTCACTTCTTTAAAAACCGGCACGTAGGTATCATCAGATGGCCTGAATACCAGGTTATTCATTTGCGTACGCGGATGTGTTTTCACCATAGCAGTGCCGGCAGCTATATCACCAATGCGCTGCCCATTATCAGTAACAATTGCCGAAACAAGAGCGCCGAGATAAGCGGTTAACGGGAAATCAACAAATCTTAATACCCAGCGTAATAAATACTGACTAAAAGTTGGCCGGTTACCATCAAGGCTGATCACCTTTATTTTAAGGATGCGCTTGCCCAGGCTCTGTCCGTTTAAAAAAACCTCGCAAACTAAATCGTAAAATGCAAAAGCTACGCCTACAACTATGAAATAAAAACTTACCCCAAATTCAGTCAATCCGTTGATGGCCAAAATCCCCCCAACGATACTTAATGCAATAAATATCCCATAATCAATTAACAGCGCCAGTATGCGCTCCCCAATACCGGCTATCTCATAATCAATATCAATGTTTTGGGTGGTATGGACTGTTATCGTTTGCATCTTAACAAAGATATATTTGTTATTTAAAAATATGATTGCTTATTAAAGTTTTGTGAGTATTTTAAACAAAAAAATAATCGCTAAAAAAAGATGCGCGAAGCCCTGTTTATTAAACAAAGTTCAAAAAAATGGAAGGAATACGAGGAGAATAAGACAAATGATCCGGATGAACTTGCATCGGCTTTTATCGCTATAACAGATGACCTGGCCTACGCTAAAACTTTTTATCCAAAATCAAAAACAACACAATATTTAAATGGCCTTGCTGCCAGTTTTCATCAATCTATCTATAAAAACAAAAAGGAAAAAACCAATCGCTTTATAAGCTTTTGGCAATATGAGCTTCCGCTTATATTTTATACTTACCGAAGGCAGCTTCTTTACTCTTTTATTTTTTTTATAATCTTCACGCTCATGGGTGTCCTATCTGCAAAGTACGATACCAATTTTGTAAAACTGATCATGGGCAATGATTATGTGAATATGACTAATGATAACATAGCCAAAGGCGATCCTTTTGGTGTATATAAAGATAGCTCATCTGTTGCCATTTATTTGATGATAGCTGCCAACAACACAAAAGTTGCTGTCATTTTTTTTGTACTGGGGATTTTCTTTTCGATAGGAACATTGTATGTGAGTTTGCAAAATGGCATTATGCTGGGCTCGTTTCAATACTATTTTTTTAGCAAAGGTCTTGGTCTGCAATCTGTGCTGGTAATATGGATTCATGGCACATTGGAGATTTCGTCATTTATCATTGCAGGCGCAGCCGGGCTCATTTTGGGGAACAGTTTACTTTTCCCTAAAACCCACACCCGTTTGGTATCGGTAAAAAACGGTGCAAAAGCAGGGTTAAAAATAACTATAGGCATAATCCCTATCATTCTTACAGCCGCCTTTTTTGAAAGTTTTGTAACCCGGCATACCGAAATGCCTGCCTGGTTAAGCATAACTATTTTAGCATCGTCATTGGTGTTCATCATTTGGTACGTAATATTGTACCCGGCATTACTAAATAAAAAACTAAACACAAACCTTATAATTAATGAAACAACCTATTGAATTAAGACGTGTTCGCGATTTTGGCGAAATTATAAATGACACATTTACTTTTTTAAAGGAAAACTTTAAACCCTTATTTAAAGCATTATTTATTATATGCGGTTTTTTTGTGCTTGCAGGCGCTGCTACAACCGCCCTTACCCAACTAAAATTAGTAGGCTTAACAACCACAAAATTCAATCCCGATACGTATGATTCTGCAACAACAGCTTACTCATATGCAATAACCGTTATTGTAAATGCGCTTATACTGGTATTTGCGCAGTTAAGCATATACCTGGTTACGCTTTGCTATATTGCTGTTTACCTGGAAAGAAAAGATAGACAGCCTACCTTTGCCGAGGTTTGGGGATTTTTTAAATACTACTTTTGGCGGGCGCTGGGCAGTAGCGTATTAATGGTACTGCTAATGTTTGTAGGTTTTCTTTTATGTATCATTCCCGGCATATACCTGATGCCGCCGCTTTACCTTTTATTTCCCATTATAGTGATGGAAAATACCTCATTCAGCTATGCTTTCAATAAAAGTTTCACATTAGTAAAAGATAACTGGTGGACGGTTTTTGGGGTTATCGTCATCATGAGTATCATCGTAAGCGTTTTGGGCGCCTTTATTAATGTACCCATGAGCCTGATACTTACAACCCGCTCATTTGTATCGCTTAAAAGCTTTAATACACCAATTGTGATATTTTTCAGCATTATGCGCAATGTGTTAATGCTTGCGTACACCTTACCGGCAATTGCATTAACGATGTGCTATTTCAGCCTTTCGGAGCAAAAGGATGGCACCGGTATTTTAGGCCGTATTGATACGTTTGGCAAAGGCACCGATAACAGCAATGATTTGCCTGCCGAACAATATTAAGCTTATGCAAAAACTGTTATTTACGTTTTTATTTGTACTGATAGCGGGTTTATTTTCGGGCGGGGCATTTGCTGCATCGGTAAAAAAAACACCTGCAAAATTACAAACAGATAGCTCGGCCATTGTTGTTAAAAGCTTTAGCGCCGACTCCATCAATACATACAAAAAGGCCAAAGAATTTAATTACAACGGTACCGTTATAGAGGCCCCCAGTGCCTGGGATAGATTTTGGGCGTATTTTTGGAACAAGCTTTTTGGCAAATTGAGTAACAGCCCGTTAGCCGGCGCGTTTATTAAATACACTTTGCTGGCGCTTGCAGTTGCCTTACTTGTATATGTAAGCTTTAAGCTTGTAGGGATGGACGCCGTTAAGCTATGGATGGGGCAGGCAAACAAAACCCTGCATTATACCGAGTCGCTTGAAAACATACACGAAATAAACTTTGACGCCGAAATTGAAAAAGCCATAGCCCTGCATAACTACCGGCTGGCCGTACGCCTGCTTTATTTAAAATGCCTCAAGCAATTAAGCGATAATGAACTTATACGCTGGCAAACTGATAAAACCAATTCGGCTTATATTTATGAATTAAACGATCCTTCATTACGGCAGGCTTTTACACTATTAACCCGCCAGTTTGAATATGTTTGGTACGGCGGCTTCTCTATTGATAGCAATGCATTTAAAAACATTAACCAGTTGTTTCAAAACTTTAAAAAACAACTGGCATGAAAGATCTTAAATATTATATCATTGGGGCAACCGCATTATTTACCATTTATATAGTCGCCAACTTAAACCGCCCCAAACCTATAAACTGGGCAGAAACATTTGTTAATAAAGATAAAACGCCCTTTGGCACCTATATAATTTACAAAAGGGTTAAGGATCTTTTCCCGGGAGCTACGTTAAATCCGCGCCGCGAACCCGTTTATAATGCCCTCACTAATGAGAGCCTGAAGGAATCTTCATACATCATTATATGCCCAGGGATTGATGTAACCAAAGTCGAGTATGGACAACTGGTAAAATACATTGCCAAAGGCAATGACGTTTTTATTGCGGCATCTGATTTTGGCACTTTACTCCAAAAAAAGCTACATATAGATACAAGAGCAGATTTTACTTTCCAGCAGGGGAAAACGCCTATAAGATTTTTAAACCCGGCCTTAGATACTGCAAAATTTCACCAGCTTGATAAAGGATGCGGCAGTTTTTATTTCAATAGCATTGATACCGCAAAGGCAACCGTATTAGGTCAGAATGATAGCCGCAAAGCCAATTTTATAAAATACCGCTTTGGCAAAGGCAATTTGTACCTCATGGCTAACCCTAAAATGCTGAGCAATTATAGCCTGCTTACACCCCAGGGCGCTGCTTATGCAGCTACGGCATTATCGTACGTTAGAAACACCAAGCAGCTGCTATGGGATGAGTATTATACCCAGGGATCTGGCGATGCAGAATCACCTATGCGCGTATTTTTATCAAATCCGGCTTTAAGCTGGGCTTATTACATATCACTTTTCAGTTTGCTGATTTTTGTATTGTATGAAGTAAAACGCAGGCAACGCATTATACCTGTAATTGCACCGCTGCAAAACTCAACCATTGATTTTGTTACTGTAGTTGGCCAGGTTTATTACGAAAAACGAAACAACGCCAATATCGCGCATAAAAAAGCCATCTATTTTTTAGAGTACCTGCGCGATCAGCATAAATTAAAAACCGGCAAACTGGATGAGGAATTTACCGAAATAATGACCAGGAAAACTGGTATTGAGCCCCAATTGGCACGTAATATTGTGAATGCTATAAATTTTATAAATACGCATGCACACATTACCGATCAGGAACTAATTAAACTTAACTATCTTATTGAACAATTTTATACCCAATCCAGGTAATATGGAAAATGAATTTTTTGAACAACGAACCGATTTGAGCAAGCTGGGCACAGCGGTTGAACAAATAAAAGCTACACTCGCAAAAATAATTGTTGGCCAGCAGGAATCAATTGATCTGCTGATTGCGGGTATCCTGGCAGATGGGCATATTTTAATAGAGGGCGTACCCGGGGTAGCTAAAACACTTACTGCAAAACTTATTTCAAAGGCTATTGATGCCCGCTATTCGCGCATACAGTTTACACCAGACCTCATGCCTTCTGATATCCTGGGCACATCGGTTTTCAATCCCAAATCAACTGAGTTTGAGTTTAAGCGGGGACCTATCTTCGGCAATATCATCCTGATAGATGAAATAAACCGGGCACCTGCCAAAACACAATCTGCATTGTTTGAGGCAATGGAGGAAAAACAGGTAACCGTAGATGGCCACACCTATAAAATGGAGGAGCCTTTTACAGTATTGGCTACCCAAAACCCCGTTGAACAGGAGGGCACCTATCGCCTGCCGGAAGCACAGCTTGATAGGTTCCTTTTTAAAATAGAGATCAAATACCCCTCACTGGCCGACGAAATAGCCATCATTACCCAACAACACCAACAAAAAACAACCGACCAGCTAAACCATATTGAACCGGTATTATCGGCAGCAGAAATTATTGCATTAAGGCAACAGGTAAAAGCCCTGCATGTTGAACATAAATTGCTTGAGTTTACCGCAAAAATTGTTTTTGAAAGCCGCAATCACAAGGCGTTGTACCTGGGTGGTTCGCCACGGGCATCACTGGCCATAATCAATGGGGCTAAAGCATTGGCGGCAATCAGAGGGCGTGATTTTGTAACCCCCGAAGATATTATCTACGTAGCTGCACCTGTTTTAAGGCACCGTATTATGCTTACTCCGGATAAGGAAATGGAAGGCGTAACACCAGATGAGGTTATAGCCCAGATTATACAAAAAATAGAAATACCACGATAACATACCCGGAGTGAAAAAAATATACGGCCTGTTTTATACGGATCTTTTTTTAACCAACCGCCTGTTTGCGGGTTTGGGGGCCTGCGCGGTGTTGTTCCTGCTTTCCTTCTTTTTCACATGGCTGGGTTCTATTCCCGAGCTGGTGTTTTGGTTACTGTTATCGTTGGTTTTAATTGATATAGTAATGCTTTACAAAACCAGGAATGGTGTATTTGCAAAGCGCCATGCACCCGAAAGGTTAAGCAATAGCGATAACAATGATCTTGGCGTATACATTGAAAACTGGTATTCTTTTAATATAAGCGCCGGCATTATTGATGAGATCCCTTTTCAGTTTCAAAAGCGAGATGTTTGGTTTAAAACAAACTTAAAATCACACGAGCGTAAACTGATCAACTACGTGTTACGGCCCACAAAACGCGGCGAATATGAGTTTGGCGATATTCACGTTTACGCAAAATCGCCTTTAGGCTTTATCAGTCGTCGTTACACATTTGAACAGGCGGAAACATTACCGGTATATCCATCGTTTCTGCAGATGCGTAAATTCGAGCTAATGGCGATATCAAACCGGTTAACAGATATCGGTATTAAAAAAATACGGCGCATTGGCCACAGCCTTGAATTTGAACAGGTGAAAAGCTATGTTGCCGGCGACGATTATCGTACCATAAACTGGAAAGCCACCGCGAGGCAAGGCAACCTCATGGTTAACTCCTATACCGATGAAAAATCACAGCATGTATATTGTGTAATTGATAAATCAAGGGCTATGAAAATGCCTTTCGATGGGTTGAGCTTGCTCGACTATGCCATAAATGCAAGCCTGGTGTTATCAAGCGTGGCATTGATAAAAGAAGATAAAGCCGGCTTGATCACCGCATCAGAAAAAATTGGCGCCGTTATTCCCGCCGATAGGAAGCCTGCGCAGCTGAATAAAATACTGGAGGTTTTATACAAGGAACGGACGCGTTACCTGGAAACCAATATGGAGCTGCTTTACAGCACCGTACGTAATGTAATAAAGCAACGCAGCCTGGTAGTGTTTTTCACCAATTATGAAAGCATGAACGCCCTGGAAAGGCAATTACCTTATTTAAAAAGGATTGCCAAATTCCACCTGCTGCTGGTCGTGTTTTTTGAGAACACCGAACTTAAAACCCTTAGCGAAAAACCGGCGAAGGATGTTGAAGGCATCTACATAAAAACCATTGCCGAAAAATTCGCCTACGATAAAAAACTTATTGTAAAGGAGCTGGCTAAATACGGGATACAATCTATATTAAGTCCGCCGCAAAATTTGACGATTAATACAATTAATAAGTATCTGGAGTTGAAGGCTAAGCAGAAGATTTAAGAAGAAAATACAGTGAAACTACAAAGGTGGAAATCACAAGCGGCGAAGACTTACGAAGTTTTAAAAACTTCGTAAGTCTGGGATTCTATAACTTGCCACGCTGCGCTCGCAATAACGTGGCGCATATAAAACATTATTTCTTAACTCTTGATTCTTACCTCTTGACTCCCTTATTATCCTGCCTTAGGGAAAGCAACTCCATTGGCGCTAAATTCTTTAAATATTTTTTCCTGGAGGTCAATTTTGGCGGTTAAGAAATTGGCGGGCACAACCCATACATTTATAGTGATCCTAACGGAATCTATTTCCATCGAGATAATGCCTACTCTTGCCGCTGGTTCATCAAGCAAATTTTCCGTGGTATTGATGGCGTTATTAATGATCGCCTTTACCTTATCCAAATCATTGGCATAAGCTATCTTAATCTCGAAATCAAGCCTACGCCTGCCTTCGCGCGTTACGTTCACTATAACCTCGTTAAATAGCTTACCATTGGGAATAATAACCTGCTTATTATCGGCAGTAATTAAAACGGTATAAAACATCTGGATAGATGTTACCCTGCCATCCTGCCCCTGGGCTACTATGCTATCATCAAGCTCAAATGGTTTTAATAAAAGTATAAGTACCCCACCAGCAAAATTTTGAAAAGTTCCTGATAACGCTAAACCCGCTGCAACACTAAAGGCACCTATTATGGTTGTGAAAATGGTCATTTCCCAAGTCATAATATTCATTACCCATATCACCAGCAGTACGTAAAGCGAGGTAATTGTTAAACTTAAAAAGAAGGGTTGTAATGAAGAATGAATGCCCCTTTTGAGCATTCTATCGCGGAGCCGCGTGCGTAAGAACCTAATTAACCAAAGACCTATAAAAAAAATAATTATTCCAGCTACGTATTTGGGGCCTTTAGTAATCAGCCAAACGTGGAACATTTGATAAAACTCTTTTACTTCCATAATTGGAAGCAAAAGTAAAAATTAATTACTTACCGTAAATAGTAATGAATAGTTCAGGGCCTTTAAACAGCAGCCAATCTACTATGGCACTGTGCAATTGTTTTGATTTTTGTGTAATATTTTTCATGACGATATCCTTTATTCAAATCCTGTGCCTAAGGTTGAACCTTTTAGGATTGTTACACAAAATTACGTATTAACGCCACATATAGTTTTCAAAATTAATCAAATGATTAATTAATGACTATCCGTTTACGTTTGAATGACTATACAGAGACCACAAAAGCAAAATCCCTGTATGGAAAACCATACAGGGATTTGCAATATATAACAGCTGACTATTTTATTAGCCAGGGGAGATATTACATCATACCACCCATGCCACCGCCACCCATTGGTGGACCAGCTGGAGCATCTTCAGGATCATCAGCCAATACAACTTCTGTTGTTAACAACATAGCTGCAATTGAAGCTGCGTTTTCTAAAGCTACACGACCTACTTTAGTAGGATCGATAACGCCTGCACCAATCAGGTTTTCGTATTTATCGGTACGGGCATTGTAACCGAAGTCACCAGTGCCTTCTTTAACTTTTTGTACAACGATAGATCCTTCAATACCTGCATTTTCGCAGATCTGACGTAGAGGCTCTTCAATAGCACGACGGATGATCTGGATACCAGTGTTCTCATCTTCGTTTTCACCTTTAAGATCAGCTAAAGCAGCAACCGCGCGGATGAAGGCTACACCACCACCAGCAACAATACCTTCTTCAACAGCCGCACGGGTTGCGTGTAAAGCATCGTCAACACGGTCTTTTTTCTCTTTCATTTCAACTTCTGTAGCAGCACCTACGTAAAGTACAGCAACACCACCAGATAATTTGGCTAAACGTTCCTGTAATTTTTCGCGGTCGTAATCAGATGTAGTTGATTCGATCTGAGATTTGATCTGGCCAACACGACCTTTGATCTCATCGGCAGAACCAGCACCATTAATAATGGTTGTGTTATCTTTATCAATGATGATTTTCTCAGCAGTACCTAAGTAAGTAAGATCAGCATTTTCTAATTTGTAACCTCTTTCTTCAGATATTAAAGTACCACCAGTTAAGATAGCGATATCCTCTAACATAGCTTTCCGACGATCGCCAAAACCTGGAGCTTTAACAGCAGCAACTTTCAGTGACCCGCGAATTTTGTTAACTACCAAAGTAGCTAATGCTTCGCCATCAAGATCTTCGGCAATGATTAATAATGGTTTGCCTGTTTGTACTTGTTTTTCAAGTATTGGAAGCAATTCTTTCATCGAAGAGATCTTTTTATCATAGATCAGGATGTAAGGATTTTCCAATTCAACTTCCATTTTATCTGCATTGGTAACAAAGTAAGGAGAAAGGTAACCACGGTCAAACTGCATACCTTCAACAGTTTTAACTTCAGTTTCAGTTCCTTTAGCTTCTTCAACAGTGATAACACCGTCTTTACCAACTTTAGCCATAGCTTCAGCAATTAATGAACCGATAACCTCGTCATTATTTGCAGAGATAGATGCTACTTGTTTTATTTTGTTATTGTCTTCACCAACAGTTTGTGATTGAGCTTTTAAATTCTCAACAACAGCTGAAACAGCTTTATCAATACCACGTTTTAAATCCATTGGATTTGCACCAGCAGCTACGTTTTTAATACCTGCAGTTACAATAGCCTGTGCTAAAACAGTAGCAGTAGTAGTACCATCACCTGCAATATCAGCAGTTTTTGATGCAACTTCTTTAACCATCTGGGCACCCATATTTTCTAAAGCATCTTTCAGTTCGATTTCTTTAGCTACAGTTACACCATCTTTAGTGATGATAGGTGAACCGAATTTTTTATCAATAATTACGTTTCTGCCTTTAGGACCTAATGTTACTTTAACTGCATTAGCTAAAATATCAACACCGCGTTTTAAGGCGTCGCGTGCTTCAACATTGTATTTAACTTGTTTTGCCATGTTTTTAATTTTTTTGTTGGAATGTTTTAAAGTTGGAATGTTAGAATATTATCATTGCAAGTTCAAGGCAACTTTAAAACCTTTAAACTTTACAACCTTTCAACAATTTTATAATACTGCGTAAATATCAGATTCACGCATAATTAAATACTCTTTACCTTCATAAGTAATTTCGGTACCGGCATATTTACCATATAAAACCTGGTCGCCCACTTTTACTGTTAAAGGCTCATCTACTTTACCGTCGCCTACTGCAACGATTGTTCCACGCTGAGGTTTTTCTTTAGCGGTATCCGGGATGATAATTCCCGAAGCGGTTTTCTCTTCGGCAGCTGCGGCTTCTACAACCACTCTGTCGCCGATTGGTTTAATGTTTAATGACATAGTTATATTAGTTTTTAATTTTATTTAAGTTGTGACTGCAAATGCTCATCAATTATGCCAAGCAAATATAATGGCAAATATTGGCATATTTAACTGTTGTAATGGCAGCAAATACACGTGTTTAATTTCTATCGTTAACGCTATTTTAACCTACCCGTGTCATGATGTCAGTACGATTATATCAAACAAAAAAGGCTTTGGTGTTATCCAAAGCCTTTTTTGTTTGATATAGAACCTATAACTTAATTACGGTTTTTTAACTGGAGCCGGAGCCGGTAATGACTGAGCAGGACCAGGAGCCGTAGTAGTAGGTTTGGATGCTTTTTCAATTTGGTTTTGCAAAGCAGGGTTTTCGCTGCTTGTTGAACCGCCTTTTGCAACAACGTTAATAGCTAATGCTAAAACCATGATGCCAATGGCCAGGATCCAGGTACCTTTTTCTAAAAAGTCGCCGGTTTTTTGAACACCCATTAATTGTGATGAGCTTGAAAAATTAGATGATAAGCCACCACCTTTAGGGTTCTGGATCAATACGATAAGCCCTAAAAGAGCACATACAATAATGGCAAGGATAATTAAAATGTACATTTCTTTATTTTATATTAATTCGTTTTCTTTTCTAACTGTTCAATTTGGTGGGCAAAGTAACGGCTTTTTTCCGGAAATTTCAACATCAATTTTTTATATGTCGTAATTGCTTTGTGATATAGCATCTGATCCGAATAAATCTGGGCCAGTGTTTCGCTCACCAGTTCGTTTTTATCTTCCGAACTCTTTTTAGCTTTATTTTCGTTATCCAGCTTATTTATAGATGGCGGCCTTATCTGCGGCTCTTCCTTTATAAATTTCTCGATGATGATATCTTCCTTACGTTTAATCTCCGGGGCATCAGGCACGGGGGCATTTTCAAGATCCAACAGCGATTTATCGTGAAAAATATTTTCAAAATATTGCTGTTGCAGTTCGTCGGCGGCTTGTTCCTTGCGCTCTTCAACCGTTATAGCAGGCTGAGGGACTGTTGGTGCCGGTGTTATATAAGGTTGATATGTTGATGCATACTCTTTACGTGTTTTATCAAGCCACCACATAAAGGTATACGGCATTTTTTCGTCGTGATACTTTGATACCGCTTCAGCATCAGCAGCAATCTCTTCGGTTTCAAGAGAAATCGGAGCCGGCATATCAATAACAGCCGGGGCTGCGTCATTAGCGCTACCCTTTTGGTCGGCTACCGAATTATCAAACATAAAATAATCAGTAGCCGCAATGCTGCCAATGATCCATTTTTCCGTTTCGAAATTGATCTCCGAATTATTCTTTTTCACTTCGCCGCCGGTGGCTTTATTCTCAACCGGCTCTTCAGTCTTGGTTTCTGCCGGGTGACCGACGAAAGTTATATTTTCAATCCCTACAATTTCATCAAATACTTCGTCCTCAATATCCTCATTACTATCTGTTGCACCAGTCTCAGGCTCTGCAACAGGAGCTTCTTCTATTGCTATTACCGATGGAGATATTTCATCTTCAACAGTTATATCGCTGATAGTTATTTCTGGCTCTTCTGTAATGGGATGGGTTAACTCTGTCTCAATATAATCGTGGTAGCGTGCTTCAGGTTCATCCTTATAATCTTCGGCAGGTGCCTCAAACTGGCTTACCTCTTCATTTTTATTTTCTGCAGCCTCGGCGTCCGCAGCGTTTCCTATATTAAAATAATTTTCACTTTCCTGCGTAGCAGTACCTTGCAGATATTCGGGCCGGGCGTTGTTTTTTTGAGTTACTACCTGCTCGGCCGAAACTAAAGCTAAGCTTTCGGGGCTATTAATTATCTTATGTAATAAACGGGGATTAAAATAAGTGGCTGCATGTTTTAAATCGCTGCCATTACCCGAGTGGGCAAGCATAGCCCTAAGTATGCCGCTTTGTGGATATTCATCAACCAATTGTTGCAAATCATAGTTATGCAACCGGCCACTATCAGCTGGATTAGCCAATAATTCCCATAATACTTCGTTTTGCCTGTTATTTAAATATTGATCCACGTGGTTGAAATTACAAAAAGCCTACCAATTAGAAAAGGCCTTGTTATAAATATCTTCGGTTAACTGCTTGGTAATTTCTTGTATCAGCTTTTGTTCCTGCGAATTAATATCTCCTCTATAATTGGCAAATCTTGTCATGCTTTCCTCAAAGTTAATCTTTTTGTCCTTATCGTAAACAAATTTCACTTTTACTGTTATACTTAGCCTGTTGGCATCAGCTATTGGCGCAGTATTGTTTGAGGTAGCTTCAATAGATACAGGAGCAATAGTATAACCTATAATACTGCCCGATAAAGTGGCATCGGCCTCACCACGTACCAAGCTTAAACGGCTTTGCGTACGCACCCTTTCTTTTAAAGCTTCGGTAAATATTTGGCTTAAGTTATTTACTACCAGTGGAGCGTTATTTTCAAAAAACTGAATATTCAACGTTTTCAGGTCTGTCGGGATGGCCTCATTTCTAAGCGTATAGCATGATGATAGTAAACCAAAACTTAAAACTATAATTACAGAACTGATTATTTTTTTCATTAACCTATAAATTTAATTCTTTTATTTTCCTGTACAATGTCCGCTCGGATATACCCAGTTCATTGGCAGCCAGCTTGCGTTTACCCTTATGCTTTTTTAACGCCTTACGGATCAGGTCTGATTCCTTCTCAATCAGTGATAGTGATTCCTCTACCTCCTCGGCTTCGTGGGTTATATTATAGGCATCATTACCGCCGCTGTTACTGTTGTTTCCCCCATTATTTGTATTAACGGGTTGCTGTAAAGTAAATTGCGTTTCGGCATTACCGGGCAGTTCAATATCGCGGTACAACTGGTTAATGGTTTGTGAATGATTGGCATAATTAGTTGCCACACCTCCATGTTCGATAATATCGGCCACCAACTTTTTCAATTCAACCATATCGCGCTTCATATCAAAAAGCACTTTATACAAAATATCGCGTTCAGAAAAATCTTCTTTGGCCTGGTTGCCTAAACGCATGGGTAAATTGCGGTTCCCTGTTTCATGGGGGATATAAGTCAGCAAGGTTGGGGCGGTAATGATCCGGTCGCGCTCGAGTACGGCCAGTTGCTCGGCCATATTTTTAAGCTGCCTTACGTTACCCGGCCAGGTGTAATTAATTAACACCTGCTGCGCCTCTTCATCCAGCTGAATGGGAGGTGTACGGTATTTATCGGTAAAATCTGATGTGAATTTCCTAAACAGCAAATAAACATCTTCTTTCCTTTCCCTTAACGGTGGTATTTTTAAGGGTACGGTATTTAAACGGTAATAAAGATCTTCCCTGAATTTGCCGCTCTTTACGGCGTCATACACATCAACATTGGTAGCAGCAATAACCCGCACGTTTGTTTTTTCAACCTTTGATGAACCTACCTTAATGTATTGACCAGACTCCAGTACTCTGAGTAAGCGCGCCTGGGTACCTAAAGGCATCTCTGCAATTTCATCTAAAAATATGGTACCGCCGTTTACCGTTTCAAAATACCCCTTACGTTCGCCAACAGCACCGGTGTAGGCCCCTTTTTCGTGCCCAAACAATTCCGAATCAATGGTACCCTCTGGTATAGCACCGCAATTCACGGCGATGAAGGGCCCATGCTTGCGCGGGCTCATTTGGTGAATAATGTGCGAAAACACCTCCTTACCACTTCCGCTTTCGCCGGTGATAAGTACAGAAATATCTGTTGGTGCCACCTGGTTGGCAATATTTATAGCCCGGTTAAGCAATGGCGAATTGCCAATGATCCCGAAGCGTTGTTTGATTTCTTGTATTTCCATGATTAAAAAAAGAGTCAAGAATTAAGAGTCAAGAATTAAGACTCTGTACTTCCGTTTTTAAAATGTATTCCCTAAAAGAGAATAACATTCTTTGAACTTCAGAAACTAAGTCTATACAACCTTTTAATTTGCTTATTGACCCATACATTCTACGCTCACATATTAATAATTGTGTTTCCAATTCAAATGACGATGAAATTGCTATCGATAAAAACTCAGCAAAATGTTTATCGGTATTCTTTCCAGATCCTTCAGCAATATTTGAAGGAATTGAACAGCAACTCCTGTTTATTTGGTCAATTAAATTATATCGTTCATTGGCAGGCAACTCCTTCCTAAAATCAAAACCATGTCTGTCAAATCCATTGCCTTCTGCCATATCTTTATATTCTTAAAATTATGCCGCATACAAGGCTCCTGTCTTAACTCTTGATTCCTGACTCTTGACTCTATACTACCTTCCCTATCAACGTAGCTGTAGTAGTTCTTTCTATCAGTACGTTCACGTATTCGCCTGGTTTGTAATTTTCGCCTACCGGGAAAATCACCATAGCGTTTTGATCACTGCGACCGCAATAGTCGTTTTTTGATTTTTTGGAGAAGCCTTCTATCAGTACTTTTTCTACTTTACCAATACGAGCCTGTGCGCGGTAAAAAGAATATTCCTGCTGTTTGGCTACAATTTCGGTTAAGCGTTTTTGTTTTACCTCCTCAGGGATGTCATCAGCATAGCGTTTCGCGGCTAAAGTCCCCGGCCTTTCGCTGTATTTAAACATGTAGGCAAAATCGTATTTCACGTAGTCCATCATGCTTACGGTGTCGGCATGCTCCTCGTCAGTCTCGGTGCAAAAGCCGGTGATCACATCTGTAGATATAGCACAATCCCCAATAATCCTGCGGATAGCATCGATCCTGTTCATATACCAGGCCCGATCATAAGTACGGTTCATCATATCCAGTATTCGGCTGTTTCCAGATTGTACCGGCAGGTGAATGTAATTACAAATATTTTCGTGTTTATTGATGGTATGCAATACTTCGTCGGTAATATCCTTAGGGTGCGATGTTGAAAAGCGAACGCGCAAATCTGGGTTAATGTGCGCTACCATTTCCAAAAGATTTGCAAAGTTGGTAACAGCCCCTTCTAAATTCCCTCCAGTGGGGGAAACTTGATCTGCTTGATGCTCTAAAGCTCCCTCTTCCGTGGACGGTTGGGTGGAACTTGCCGCATTGTTCCATTTATATGAATCCACATTCTGGCCAAGCAAGGTCACCTCGCGGTACCCTTTATCAAACAGGTCAATACACTCTGCAACTATTGATTGCGGATCGCGGCTTCGTTCACGGCCACGGGTAAACGGTACAACACAAAACGAGCACATGTTATCGCATCCGCGCATGATTGATACAAACGCGTTAATGCCATTGCTGTTTAAACGTACCGGGCTTATATCCGCATAAGTTTCCTCACGGGATAATAGTACATTCACCGCTTTTTGGCCGCTATCAACCTGTTCTATCAAATTAGGTAAGTCGCGGTATGCATCTGGTCCAACTACTACGTCAACCAGTTTTTCTTCTTCTAAAAATTTCGCTTTAAGACGCTCGGCCATACAACCCAGCACTCCCACCACCAGTCCCGGATTTTTTACCTTGGTAATGGTAAACTCCTTAAGACGGTTACGCACACGTTGTTCGGCATTTTCACGAATAGAACAAGTATTTATAAAAATAACATCAGCTAAAGTGTGGTCGGCTGTTGTTTCAAATCCCTGGTCAGCTAATATTGATGCAACTATCTCACTGTCGCTAAAATTCATGGCGCAGCCATAACTTTCAATATAAAGTTTACGGCCATTGTTTTTACCTGTCACCGGCTGCTCTAAAACTAAAGCTTCGCCTTGCCTGCTCTCATCATGTACCTTATCCGGAATAACCAAATCCATCATTTAATTAAAAATTAGTTTGCAAAAATACATAAAATTTAAATACATGAATGACATATTGTCAGTATTTAACAAAATCAAAATTTTATTGTTATATTTCTGATTCAATACGTATAAAGCCGCAGGTCATACGTCAAAACAAAGGAACATCGATAAATGAAGCTTAGATTTTTAAAGCATAAGTGGCAAAAAATAGTATTTAATTTTGTGTTGATACCGGTTGCGATCATCTTTCTTATCGCTATAATTCTTAACCATTATTTATCGCCCATTTTAGCCAATAAAGTGCGTGAGGCGGTTTTAACCGGCAGCGATAGTTTATACCGGGCTGATTTTTCTGATGCGGAACTGCATCTACTTGAAGGGAAAGTCACCATTTACAATATCAGCCTGATACCCGACACCGCCGTTTTTAATCGTAAAAAAAGGCAGCACCTGGCACCTAATAACCTGATAACATTACATGTTAAACGACTTATCTTGTTGCATGTGCACCCCATTAGTTATTACCTGGGGCATAAGTTAAAAATCAATAAAATTATATTAAACCAGCCCGAACTTAATATCAGCTATCAGCTTAACCATACAAAGGATACTATTGAAAAGGACCATCGAACAGCATGGCAAAAAATCTCCAAAAGCCTCCACTCCATCCAGGTTGGGCACATCTACTTTAATGATGTAAAATTTAAATATGAAGACTATTCGGGCCATAAACTGGTTATATCCGAACTTAAGGAAATGAACCTGAGCGCTACCGACCTGCTTATTGATTCGGCTACACAAAATGACAAAAGCCGCCTGTTGAATTGTAAAGATATAGTTACCGAACTTAATAATTATACCGGTAAAACAACCAATGGGCTCTATGATTATAAAATAAAGTACCTTAAGCTATCTACCCAAACATCCAAATTAACAATTCAGGGCTTGCAGCTTGAGCCTGCAAAAACAAACATTTTCTTTAACAAAAGCCAAAGCGACCGCTTTACCCTGAACCTGGATTCGTTAAAGCTTAACAACTTTGATTTTTTAAGATACCACAAATACCGTGTATTTAGAGCAACAAGCATGGAACTTAATGGCGGTATGCTGAGAGTATTTGGCAATCCGAACAAACAAAAAGGACTTGTCACCGATAAAATAAACACCTTCCCCAATGTGATACTCCGCAAGGTAAATGCCGACTTGGGAATTGATACCGTACATTTAAAACGTGTGAATGTAGAATATTCTGAATTTAATGTTGACTCAAAAAAAACAGGTACAGTTAGCTTTAACAACACCAGCGGCTATTTTTATAATATCACCAGCAATGAAAAGGCTATCGAAAAAAATAATTTAACTACCGCCAAGTTAACCTCCTATTTCATGAACCGTGGCCGGCTTGATGTTCAGTTTATGTTTAACTTAACTGATAAAGATGCCGCATTTAGCTATAAGGGCACCTTAGGCCCAATGAGTGCAAATAAAATTAACCAGGCCTCGGTGCCACTGGCAATGGTTAAGATCACATCGGGCGATATCAAACAATTCAGTTTTGATATCAAGGCCAACAGTAAAGCTTTTAAGGGTAACGTAACATTACTTTATAACGATTTAAAAATATCTCTTTTAAAGGCCGATACCGCAAACAACCAGTTAAAGAAACAGGCGCTGATGTCAATATTTGCCAACTTGTTTGTTATAAAACGCAACAACCCCGATGATATCAGCAGGGCTCCAAGAAGTACCATGGTTAACTATCTGCGACCAAAGGAATCGCCCTTCTTTAAAACTTTATGGAGAACATTACTGGAAGGGATAAAACCTGCCGTGGGCCTCGACAAAAAAAATCAAAAGGCTACCAATGACAGGATAGCCGAACACAATAAAAACAAACAGGAACGGCTCATTAAAAAGGCTGAACGCCAAAAACGAAAAGCCCAGCGCAAGCTTGACAAGGAATTGAAAAAGATTTGAAAATTTGAGGGTGTGGCAATTTGAAAATTATTAGAGGTTGCCTGAATTTATCCGATCGTCAATTGCGAGGCACGAAGCAATGACGATCTATTCAACTGCCAACCTCTCCTAATCCTATTGAAGCAACAGTTTTAGGTTTATCCCAAAGTTAGTGAATGCCGTGTTAAAGGTTTGTGATGTGTAAGGTCGGGTGATGTTTGAATCATAAAACAGGTTAAGATTAAAACGCTGATTGATCACATAATCAACCGATGGCCTTACGGTAATATTTTGCGCGCCCGATGATATTTCGGCGGCTACAACATCGGCACGGTAAATAAGCGTTTTATTATCGCGCAGCGAAAAATCAAGTTTAAAATTAACATCCTTAGGACTGCCATCCGGAAACAGGCCAAATGGAAAGTGGAAGTTTTTGGTATGATAACCAAAGCCAAAAACAATTATCCGTTCGTTTTGCTGGGCCAGCTGGCTATTGAGCAAGCTTAAACTAAGCATTCGGCTTTGGCGATACTCCATATTTGCGGTCATGCTGTTTTTGAACCGCACGTTGGCCCCCAGTAAAGGCACAAACTGCTCAAATATGGTAACCTGCGAAAACTGGTAAAGCGGCAAAAAATCGTTGTTTAAATCGCGCGCACTGCTGGCACCGGCGGCTTCCTGGTATTGCAGCAGGCTGGTAAAGCCGCTTACGTTGTAAGATGACCGGTAACCGTGGCTTAGATCAAAGGAATCAAAAAAATCAGCAAAGAATGGAATTTTAGCCAAGCCGCTATACCTGATATCCCAGTTGGGAATAGGTATTTTAGGAAACTGTGAAGTACTGCTCTTGGTTGCTTTTTTACCGGTATAGGCAGCTAAAAAAGCAGGCACCAATACATTCTGCGAGTTTTGGCCGTACCCGTCCACAAACCCGGCAGAATCTATTAGATGCGTTGAGTTGGGATTTTGAGCAGCAAGCCTTCCCGATATAATGGTACGGTTTGCCAGCAATTCCTGAAACAGTGGCGAAGTATTATCAATGCCTGTAGTTTTTTTAAATGCCGTCCCGATAGTTAAGAAAGAGATGCTGTAGTTACCTGTTGTTACCGGACTTAATGACTGGATACTATTGGTAGCTGCCAGGTATTTAAAATTTGACTGGTAATTATGGTCTTGCGTTTTAAATGCAATCAATTCAATACGCAGATCTTTAAATGGCTCTATCACTCCCCTAAAGTGCATATCCTCATTAAGCGATGTTGTATATAATTGATTTTGCAGGGTATCTGTGGTGATCCAGCCATTGGCTACCGCTTTGGCGCGAATATCTGTCTGGCTTCCCAGCAAAAACCCTATA
Source organism: Mucilaginibacter sp. (assembly GCF_025362475.1). Taxonomy (GTDB): domain Bacteria; phylum Bacteroidota; class Bacteroidia; order Sphingobacteriales; family Sphingobacteriaceae; genus Mucilaginibacter. Next base: position 63,620 of record NZ_JANYGH010000073.1, on the reverse strand, counting down.
CCGGGTGCATTATAATCGCTATTCTGACCAAAAATACCCGATTGTGGCAGGTAGCCCGGTATATATGTACCTTGTTTTCGCGAGTAGGTTCCGCTAAGGTTTTTAACACTTGTTAAAAGTCCGATTAAAACTTTACTTAGTCCGCCTGGGGCATTTGGATTGCCGGCCTTACGGATGAAAGGGAATTTATTGTACAGTGAAACCATGTTAAAAGTAGGGTTCACCTGTATCTCGCGCAAATTACTTATACTATTACCTACATCGTACGATGGATCATTCAAGGCAAACAACGGCTGTGTTTGCCAGTTAAAATGCGCGCTATAACGGGTTACCACCGATGTCCAGTCGAGCCCCGGAATTTTATTGATAGGCAGGGTATAATTCAGGTTAATGGTATGGTTGTAATTGGTGGTACGCCCCAATTTTTTAAGGTTATCCCAAAGCGTATCGCGTTTTAAGCCATTAATGCGCCCCGCAGGCTCATCAACCACCGATAAGTTTGTAGCATCAATATCCAGCTGTAATGATTTTGACAAATTCCAGCCGATGCCGTATACTCTCGTAATATTAAAGTACTTATTAAAGGTTGTGGTTGGTATCGGGATAAAGTTATTGGGGTCATTGTCCCGCAGGGTATTTTCTGAATAAAACCGATCAAAATTGATACTAAAGTTTAGCCTTGTTGGTAGTATGCTAAAGTTGATATCACGTGCCAGTGCCAGTAAGTTACTCTTGATAATTTTTGCAAATGGACTATAGTATTTAGGTGAGTTTGTATAATTATAAGCCAGTGTAAAACGGTATGATTTTTCCAGATCGGTTTGGGTAGTAAAATCATGGTGCATAAATTGGGTGTAAGCATAACTGGCATTCAGGTTTTCCACATCCCAGATACGGCTTGGCGAATTTGGATTGGTTTTGGACTTGTGCACATTGGTAAAGTTGATGCTCTTGCGCATGGTATAATCAACAGCTGCGTTCCTGATCGAGTCGCGCTCCCGGGCGCTTGTAGCCGCAGCAAGAGTTTGTTTTAACTCGATGTCGGGCGAGCCGGGATCATATTGGGGCATACTTTTTTGCGATGATACATTGATATACGCAGGAATATGAATACCGCTTTTATCCGGGAAAAACTTACCCAGTTCGGCAGTGGCCGATATATCATATATCTGGTCATCGCTCTGGCTCCTATCGTTCAGCCTGGAATCCAGCGATCCAAACCCGACTGTAGTTTTACTGCCCGATACCGTAACGTCGGCAAAATCGGCAAGTTTGGTATCAAGCCTGGCAGTTGCCGCCCAGCCGCCACGCTGATCAAAATCAGTTAAGCGCAATTCATCAAACCACACGGTACCGGTTTTGTCCAGGCCATCATCTACAGCCGAAGGCTGATCGCCCTTTAAGGGGTTACGCACACCAACCATAATGGTACGCAAGCGGCTCAGATCGGGCTGCCCTTTTATATAAACTACCTGGTTGCCTTCGGTATATTTAAAAACCTGGTTAAAGGCAACATTGGAGTGGTTACGTTTAAGCTTTGCCCTGGTAAGCAGGCCCAGTTCCAAATCAATGGCATTTACATCCGGCCATATCGCATCAGGATCATGGGTACCTGGCTGCGTAATTTTAAGCGGAACCTCGTATTCATAATAGTTATCCTGGTAATCAACCCCAAGGCGTAAAAACGCGTTAAGGTCGTTATCTTTTAACATATCCCCTTCGGCATGCACAAACATTTGTATGCGTTTGTATTTACGCAGGTCGTTATAAAAAGTACGAAAAGCTGCTCTTGAATAACCATCGCGCAGGCTTTTTACATTTAATGATAATGATTGCTCGTTAAGTTTGGTATTGGTTTGCAGGTTATTATAATTACGTTGACGCTGTATGCCCGGTGGCACCACATATGGGATAGGTGTACGGTTACCATTTTCTTCAATATTTACGGCCTGAACATCCAGGGTTGAATTATCTATCGGCGGGTTGCTTATAGCAGGATCTGCAATTACGTTAAGGGGATTTTTTTCGATATTAAAAGCACGCCATTCGCCGCGTACCAGCTGTAAGGTTGCAAAACGCAATATCGCTGTATCGGCAAAATTGGTCATGAACATACGCATAAAACGGATGGCTTTAAAATCATCAATATTACCCACCTTGCTCTGATAATCAGTAATCGGGATCCTGAACTGGTACCAGTTTACAGATTGTGTAGTACCATTAGGCAGCTTTATGGTGGCAGTAACCTTATCGCTGATATTATTTTGCCCAACTATCATATCCCCCGGGCGGATAGATACTTTATACTGAAAGTATGAATCCTCCTGACTCATGTTATTATCCCGGTTAATATCTTCCCCATCCGGCAACGAAGTTGATGCTGAATTTTGGATGCCCAGATCGGCCTGAGATTGCTCAGATGTTTTTGAGTTACCATCTGTACCGTTGTATTTGCTATACCGGTCAAGAATACCCAGCCTTGCCTGGTCAAGCGCGGCACCCTGGTAATATTGATAATCATCCGATGAAGGGTCATTAGCAAAATTAGTAGCGGCCTGTCCGCTCAATTGCCCTTTAATTTGAGTTACTATAGGAGCAAATTTGGTTTGCTCATCAACATCATTCAGCCCATCCAAACCAACATCCTGTAACTTACGGGCGCTTGGATTATTATCAAAGGCGTTGATAACCGGTTGCAGTCTGGATACCCTGCCCCAGTTGGTTTCATCAACCTGGGTCTGGTCGCCATTTACAGGCAAACTGTTCTCTAAACTTTTACGGCCATCTTTTAATATATCTTCAGATATGCTCCCAAGGTTAAAATACAGATCGCCACCGGCCGAATTTGGTTTGTAAATAAAAGGATCAAGTACCCAAAACTCAATGTATGATACGTTTAACGATTCAAAATCATTGGTCTCCAGTTTCCTGAACATACCACCCCAGCGCGTTTTAGGGTTCTGTAATGTACCATCAGTATTGAAACCACTGGTTGCATAGTTATAAGGCCCGCGTATGTTGGGGTAAAAGGCCATATTGAGCGTAGCCAAAGTTAAAGGCTGCCCTGTAGCTGATTGTTTGTATGGAAACACCTCCTGCTCCAAAACCTGCCTCGCATAATGATTTGACAGTTCTGCGCGGGACATGGGAATATTTCCCGAATTGGTGTAAAATATAGGGTCGATGTTGTAAAATGCAAGCCGGGCGCGGTTGTAGCCATAGGTAAGATCATTAAACATGGATGCTTCTGAAAATAACTGCGGCGTGCCCGATATTTGCCAGGCATTGGCACTCTTTATATCAATAATGGATTGACTGTTTTCAAAATCATCAAGGTATGATGTTCCGTTTTTGGAGCCTGCAAAGTTCAATGCACCGGGGCTACCCGGCAATAGTTGGGCAAACTCGCCCGAGAAGGTAACCGATGAAGGTGCTTTGGTATGAATAAATGGAATTTTATCAACCAAACGGGTTAACATCCTCGAATCTGAACTATAGTTGGCATCAAAACCCCATATCGTATTTGAAATAGATTCCTCGCCGGCAATTTCATTTTGGGTGATGGGTTGCTCCGTAAGGTGCATAATGGTTCCGCCTAATGCCAGTTTATCATTTACATGATAATCCAACCTTGACCCATATAATGATTTTTGCTGCACGCCAAACAGTTCATTGTTTTCCAGCTTTACGCTAATAGGTTGCCCCGACGATAACAAAGCCTGGTTAAGGATCCTTATCCGCCCGGCATTATAATCAATGGTGTAATCGGTAGCTTCGGTTAATTTAAGCTGACCGGCGGTTACGGTTACTGATCCCTGGGGAATATTCACCGCATTTAACTGGTATTCCGATCCGCCGGTTGAGGTATAAGTCCCCTTTATCACATACCTGTTAAGGGCGGGAAAATACTGTTGCGCTATGGTTTTGGTTGAATCGTATAAAGGCTGGTAAACATATCGCTTCGCCAGGTCGGTTTCTCCGGCTGTGAACTTGGAGGCCAGGTCAGACCCAAAAGGTTCAATTGTTGGGAAAACTATCCGCCCGTTTTGCGAATCGATGGTTACGCCTTCTAAAAAATCGAAATAACCGTCGGGCTGTTTATCGCTTTGTTGATTAAGATTATCAAGCCCGGTAACCTGCAGCCATAATTTACCCTTGGTATTTACCCCTTCCTCCATCACCGTTTTTTCGATACCGGATTTATCATCAAGCCGGGTAACAGTAAGTTTAAAATTGGTTGGCGCTATTTGGTAAGCACCCAGCGAATAGATGTTTTTCATCATCAGATCCCAGGATGGCAAATTGGTTTTCAGCAACTCATTCTTCAGCAACTTTACAAACAGCACTTTGGGGGTACTGGGGCTAACCGCCACATCGCTGCTGAACTCGCCCACCTGGTATTGTACACCATTAACGGTATATTGATAGGCTACAGCCAGCACCTCATCATTATTTAAAGGATAATTAAGAGAGATGTAGCCCAACTGCGGATGCAGGGTATATTCCTTATCGGTAAGTTTACGCGCATAGGTAAGCTTGGCGTAATTATCTGTACTCCCTGTTGATTGAAAGTAGCTGGCAACAGCGTTTGAGTTTGTTTGCCGCGCATCAGCCGGCAAATTGGTTAGCAATGAGTTTGATTGCTGCGCAAACCCAGGCCCTTTAAAACCAGCAGGCAAGCCGCTAAAACCAGCGCCGCCCTGTATCCGGGATGTGTTATAAGGCTTATTTTCGCCCAGGTCAAGAAAAGCTAATATATCCCTTGAATCAGTAGTTACATTGGTGCGGTTGGTTGTCCATACTTCAATTTTGGTAATATTGATATTAGAACTGATGATGGGAATATTGGCCAGCGCCTTATTATAATTATTACGAAAGTATTGCGATAAAAAGAAATGCTTATTAGCCTCGTAATCAGCCGGGGTAAGTTTAAATTCTCCCTGCTGCGACCCATTGGTGATGGTAATGGTTTTTGATTGCGACCGCTGTTGCGACAAAATACTGGTAACATCCAGCCGGCCAAATTTAAGTTTTGTTTTAATACCAAAAAGTGCCTGGCTGCCGGTAATAAGTGTGGTGTTTAAAGGCATACTCACCGTTCCGGCCTCTACCTTCTGAATGATCTCATCCGGCGATCCGGTGTAATCCAGTTTTACCTGGTTTTCAAACTGGAACTGGGCATCGGTATTATAATTGGTAGTGATCTTTAACTTATCGCCAATATTACCGGTTACGTTTAGCTGGATCTTTTGATCGAAATTAAAATTGAACTGGCTACGCTGCCGGGTATTAAATAAAGGATTTTGATTTTTGTTAACCTGCCCTGCCATTATCATCTCCGCCGAACCCTGTGGGCGGATGTCAATATTCTGGCTTCCAAAAATCTGCTCAAAAGTCCGGCTCCGCACTTTTATAACCGGAATAAAGCCCGGTTGCTGTGAGTCGTAAGCATAATTATCTGCCAGCTGCCGGTAATAGCTGCGCTGGTTTGATTTTTCTTTTAGCTTTAAATACTGGGCAAAAGTGAGGTACTGCGGCGGTCGATATAGTAAATTACCTACCCGTTCATACAAAATATACCGGTTTGATGTGGCATCATATTCAATGGTACGCACCAGGCCTGGAGGGTCAGAACTGAAAATACCTTCCCTGAGCCTAACATTTTTGGGTTGAGCTAAGTTGAGGGGCGCATTTTTTTGTGTTGTATCGGGCTTAGCATTCGGAACCGGCTGCTGAGCAAAAGCACTCCCCAGCCCGCCGAAGGCGAAAATTAACAACACACTTATAATAATATTATAAGTAAATATTCTAATCAAATGTCAAGTCGAAATTATACGTAATTATAGGGTTTTTAATGCAAACTTAATCAGCTGTTCAACGGTTAAATCTCCACTATTATTATTCAGGTGTTGCTCCAATACCTTTTCGGCAGCATTTTTTGCAAAGCCCAACATTACCAGGGCGGTAAGTGCCTCATCTTTAGCTGTTTTATTTATTGGCACAACGGTTAGGGTATCAGGGCCCTCCTTGCGTAACTTATCCTGCAGCTCCAGAATTATTCTTTGTGCCGATTTTGGGCCAATACCCTTGATGCGTTGTATAAGCGAAACATTACCACTTACTATTGCCGCCTGTATTTCGGCAGGGGTAATTGATGATAACATCATTCGGCCGGTATTAGGCCCAATGCCCGATATAGATATCAGGTGCATAAATAAGCGGCGCTCACCATCATCGGCAAAGCCATATAGGGTGAGCGCATCTTCTTTTACATGCTGCCATATGTAAAGCCGGCAGTTTTCATCGGCCCCAAGGCGCGAATATGTATTTAACGAAATATTAATATGATAACCTATGCCTCCGGCATCAATAACAACATGCGACGGACTTTTAAAAACAAGTTTACCACCAATATAATCGTACATAATATTATTATTATTTCCCTTTAAGTTTCTCAAAAATACTTGTTGGCTTTTCCCGGCCGGCTTTAGCCTGGGCGTCAACTACGGCAATGGTAACCATGTTTACAATCTCGCGAACCGAGCTACCCAATTGTAATACGTGCACCGGTTTTTTAAGGCCCAATAGAATTGGACCAACTGCCTCGGCCCCGCCTATTTCCTGTAACAATTTATAGGCAATATTACCCGACTCCAGGTTAGGGAAGATCAATGTATTGGCAGGGGTTCCGTTCAGGGTAGAAAAAGGGAAATTATCAGCCAATAGATCTGAGTTAAGGGCAAAGTTAGCCTGCATATCTCCGTCTACCACCATATCGGGGTATTTTTCATGCAGAACTCTTGCAGTTTCCCTTGTTTTTTCTGGTATCTCTCCTTCGTTTGAGCCAAAGTTGGAGTACGATAGTAAAGCAACCCTTGGCTTGATGTTAAATTGTTTAACAGAGCGATCTATCAATACCGTTATATCCACCAATTCCTGAACGGTTGGGTTTACATTTACGGTGGTATCGCCAAAAAACACGGGGCCTTTTGGCGTAATCATCATATACATACCGGCAACCCGGTTTACACCCTGTTCGGTACCAATGATCTGTAACGCCGGTTTAATGGTGGTAACATAATCTTTAGTTAAACCAGAAATCAGTGCATCTGCCCTGCCGAACTGAACCATACAAGCACCGTAATAGTTACGATCACTCATCAATTTACGGGCTTCATACAAGGTGATACCTCTTCGCTGGCGTTTCTTGTACAAATACGCGGCGTAGTCTTCCATATTTTCGCAGCCTTCGCGCGGGTCAATTATCTGCACATCACCCAGATCCAGGTCATTATCCCGCATGATCTGTTTTATCTTATCTATATTACCCAGTAGTATCGGGGTAGCAATACCCTCATCCTTCACTATCTGGGCCGATCTTAATATCTTATAATTATCTGCTTCGGCAAAAACAACGCGTTTAGGGCTCTGTTTGGCCTTAGCGGTAAGGTTACGCAGCAGTTTATCATTTGTACCCAGGCGTGTTCTAAGCTCCTCTGCATAGGCATCCCAATCGGTAATTATCTTGCGTGCAACTCCAGAATCAATAGCCGCTTTGGCAACTGCCATTGATACTTCGGTGATCAATCGCTGATCCATTGGTTTAGGGATAATATAATCCTTGCCAAATTTTAAGTTGGTAATATTGTAAGCAAGGTTAACCGCTTCAGGAACCGGCTTTTTAGCCATCTCGGCAATAGCATGCGTGGCAGCTATCTTCATTTCCTCGTTAATGGCTGTAGCCCTTACATCAAGCGCCCCCCTAAAAATATAAGGGAAACCCAATACATTGTTTACCTGGTTAGGATAATCAGACCGGCCTGTGGCCATGATTATATCTTCGCGGGCTTTGATGGCCAGGTCATAATCAATCTCGGGTACCGGGTTGGCCATTGCAAAAACAACCGGCTTTTTGGCCATCTGCTTCAGCATATCAGGCGTAACCACGTTACCGGCAGAAAGACCAACAAACACATCGGCGTTTTTCATGGCATCAAAAAGGGTTTTGATGTCGGTACGGTCGGTTGCAAACTGCATGCGGGTATCATCCAGATCGGTACGATCCTGGCTTAGCAAGCCGTTGATATCAAACATCACCAGGTTCTCTTTTTTAACCCCTAATGACAGGTACATTTTTGAGCATGACACCGCGGCGGCGCCTGCACCATTAACTACCATTTTTATTTTATCAAGCTTTTTACCCTGGATTTCGCAGGCGTTCATTAATGCCGCTCCCGATATAATGGCCGTACCATGCTGGTCGTCATGCATTACGGGTATTTTCATTTCGGCCTTTAACCTGCGTTCTATTTCAAAACAGGTTGGGGCAGATATATCTTCGAGATTGATACCACCGAAGGTTGGCTCCAGTGCCTTTACTATGGTTACAAATTCATCAACCGTTTTGGCGTTAACTTCCAGGTCGAAAACATCAATATCCGCATAAATTTTAAATAACAAGCCTTTGCCTTCCATTACAGGTTTACTGGCCTCAGGACCGATATTCCCTAAACCCAATACGGCTGTTCCGTTACTGATAACAGCAACGAGGTTACCTTTGGCTGTGTATTTATATACATCTTCCACGTTTTCGGCAATGCGCAGACAAGGCTCTGCAACACCGGGCGAATAGGCCATGGTTAAATCTCGTTGCGAATTGGTAGGCTTTGTGGGCACTACTTCTATCTTTCCGGGGCGCCCCATGGAGTGGTAGTTCAGTGCGTCCTGTTTACGGTTGTTCTTGTTCATCTTTATCAAAATTCAAGCGCCCAAAATTACAATTCTTTTTATGGTAACCTGAAATAAAATAGCCCGACTTTGAATGATGTCAAAATCGGGCTATTCCTTTACCGGATATTATCTTTTACTTACAAACCTGCATTTGAATGAGCAGGAACACTTGCCGAGATATCACCACCAGCAGCAACTTTAATAGTTTGGCCAACCGGGGCACGGTTGCTCTCCAGGTTATTCCAGAGTTTAAGATCATGAATTTCAACTCCATATTTATCGGCAATACTTGCTAAAGTTTCCCCTCTTTTAACCTTGTGGTGTGTCGGCATCCGGCGTTCGGGTTTGCTCTCGGCATTTATGTTTGTCGCGGCGTAAACAGGCCTGGTAATAGCCATAGGTGCAACAGCATCAGTTGTACCGTTTAATACATTATATAAAGCAGCAAAATTCTCTTTGGATGTTTGTGGTAAAATAAGCCTGCGGGGCGCTGCCGGCGTACCATTGATTATTAACCTCTTATAAGCCGGGTTAAGTATGGCCAATTCGTTTATGCCCACATTTAAGGCGAGGGCGACATTGCTAAGCGATACAAACTTTTTCACCATTACGGTATCCGTTTTTAATGAAAAATTACAGGCCTGCGCTACTATATTGTGTTTCTTATAGTAGTTCATTACATAATTCATAGCTATAAAAGCCGGTACATACCCACGGGTTTCTGCAGGCAAATACTGGCGGATAGCCCAAAAATCGCTGCCGGGTCCTGCTTTTTCAACCGCATGTTCTACATTGCTTTTGCCGCAGTTATATGATGCAATGGCAAGCAGCCAATCGCCAAACTCCTGGTAGGCATCTTTTAAATATGCAGCGGCAGCGTAACTTGCCTGTATGGGGTCGCGGCGTTCATCAACGTAGCTATCCATATTTAAGCCGTAGGTTTTCCCGGTGGTTGACATGAACTGCCATGGTCCGGTAGCCCCCACTCTTGATACCGCGTTAGGATCAAGTTTTGACTCCACTATGGACAGGAATTTTATTTCTTCGGGAATACCGGCATCGCGAAAAGCTTTTTCATAAATAGGGAAGTAATATTTGGCTAAGCCCGCTACCTGCCCCATCTCATCGCGGTTATGCATGTACAGGTCTATATAACTCTGAACATATTCATTATAATCAAGCTGAATATCCTTGCGGACAGAATCCAAACGACGCTTATAAATGCCACCCTGCGCACCAATAGGTAAGGGATGGTTAATAACCGGCACTATAGTAGTATCAACATTAATTTCGCTGTGCAATACATTGAAACGACTTGTTTGACGTACAGACGGGAGCGCGTTACTATGGATAATATGAATTAGTGAAAAACAGATGGTAAGCGTAAATAATCTCTTCATTCGTTGGATTTGATTAAGTGATGATGCTTCCCGCACCAGATAATTCTCCTAAAATATTAAATTTTTATAGTTTTAGGAAATATTCAGAAAAATCTAACAGTTCTTGTTCGTTAAAATTTTTAGCCAGCAATTGTAATCCTAACGGCAAACCCTGGCTATTATTGCCGGCCGGTAAGGATATAGCGGGTACTCCGCTTAATGAAGCTTGTACGGTAAAAATATCAGAAAGATACGTTACAACCGGATCTTTTTCTTCTTTACCTATTAGATAAGCAGGTTCCGGAGCCGTTGGTATCAGTATAAAATCATATTCATCCAAGATCTGGTTTGTTTTTTCCCTAATCAGGCGGCGTACTTTTTGAGCTTTGGCATAGTACGCGTCATAATAGCCGGCACTTAAAACAAATGTACCCAGCATAATGCGGCGCTTAACCTCTTTACCAAACCCTTCAGACCGCGACCTTTTATAGGTTGATTGCAAGTCATCAGCAGCAGGGCTGCGGTAACCATAGTGCACACCATCATACCGGGCAAGGTTTGATGAAGCTTCGGCAGTTGCCAGTATATAATAGGTTGGTACCAGGTAATCCAATTGTTCAAAAGCAATAGGTTTCACGGTATGCCCTTCTGCACGTAACTTATCAATATATTTTACCAGCACATCCTTTACTTCGCCATCAACGCCGGGGCTTGATAAAGCTTCCTGCAAATAGGCTATCTTTTTCTTTGTTGGTTTTTGGGTGCTGATAGCGAAGGATGATACAGGTTGCTGTATTAAAGTATTGTCATATGCATCCGGACCAGCCATAACCTCATACAACAAAGCAGCATCCTCAACAGAGCGGGTAAAAGGACCAACCTGGTCAAATGATGAAGCATAGGCAATAATGCCATGCCTGGAAATACGACCATAAGTAGGCTTAAACCCAATTACACCACAAAATGATGCTGGTTGCCTTACGGAGCCTCCCGTATCGGTACCAATTGCCGCATGGCACATATTGGCCTGCACTGCAACTGCCGAACCACCGGAAGAACCACCCGACACCCTTTTTTGATCAGCATAATTTTTTACCGGCCCGTAGTGGGAGTTTTCGTTGGAGCCGCCCATGGCAAACTCATCGCAATTACAGCGGCCTATTATTATGGCATCCTGCGCAAGCAGGCGCTCAACTATGGTTGAAGAATATATGGAAGTAAACCCTTTAAGAATTTTAGATGACGCAGTTACCTGGTGCCCTTTATAGCAAATGTTATCTTTAATAGCGATAACCATACCGGCGAGCTTACCGGCAGTACCATTTTTTAAGCGTTCGTCAACATTTTTAGCATTGCTTAATGCTTCATTTTCAAACACTTCATTAAAAGCATTTAAATGGGCGTTCTTTTTGATCTCATTCAAATAATTTTTAACAAGATCAAGAACCGTAATTTCCCCAGATTGCAACCCGCTCTTTATTTCGGTTAAAGAGGAATAAAATTTAGCCATGGGGCTAAAATAAAAAAACTTATCCGATGAAATAAGAAATTATTTCACAGATAAGTTTATATTGTAAATAAAGCGGTAAACAGCTAAACCTTAAAGTATTAAACTTTAGGTTTTTCTTCTGTGCTGCCGTCTTGGTTTTGAGCGTCTTTAAATTCTTTAACGCCTTTTCCTAAACCTCTCATTAGTTCGGGTATTTTTTTACCTCCAAACAGTAAGAGTATTGCCATGATGATCAGAATAATTTCTGGTGCCCCTAAACCCATAATTTTTAAGTTTTATATAAATTAATATTATTGTTATGATAGAATTCCTTTTGTGCTGTAGCAGCTTTATTATTAATGTTTGTTAAGGTCGATCCTTGATTCAACAACCGGTTCTTCCTCCGTACTTACGTGAATATCCGAAACGGGGATTGCATGCGGTACTTTATTTTCGGCAATAACCGGGTTGGGATGATGATCTATACTTTCGGCAACCGGCGTTTCATCAGTTGAATATTCTTCAATAAGCGGTTTTGGATGCTCTTCAACTACAGGTGTTGTAGTGGTTGTTTCGCTTTTTTCGCTAAAACTATTTATCTGGTTGTTAATTTCTCTTTTAACATCCTCTGAAGCGTCTTTAAAATCACGAATCCCTTTACCAAGTGTACGCGCCATACCAGGAAGTTTTTCGCCTCCAAAAAGCATTAATGCTGCAAAAAGTATCAGTACCATTTCGCCAGTACCAATATTTAAAAATAAAAAAATTGTACTTAACATAGCATTTTTTTTAGGTTACAAATATAAACAATTTAAATTTCTTATATATCACAACTAATTAGGCGCCAGCCATAATTTAGGATTCATCGGTTCCTTTACCTTATAAACATCAAAGTTAACCTCTGTTTCGCCGGTTGAAGGATCGGTAGCAACAACGCCTATAGCTTGTTTGGTATTCACCTTTTGCCCCCGTGCCACACTTACCGACCGAAGGTTACCGTACACCGTAAAGTACTCCCCATGTTTTATCATCACCAAATATGTACCACTCACGTCAACTACCCTAATCACCTCGCCATCAAAAACGGCCCTCACTGTGCCTCCTGCATTGGTACGGATATCAACACCCGTATTTTCACTCCTGATACCTTCAGAGGTATATACCCCAAATCCCTGGGTTATAATTCCATTAGCAACCGGCCATGGCAACCTGCCTTTGTTACCCAAAAAGTCATTTGAAAGCTTAGCCGCCTCTGGCGTGGCATTCAAATAGCTTGAACTGGTGCGCACTACCGGTTTAGCAACTACCGGCGCAGGTCTGTTCTCGGCTTTTGCCTTGGCTGCGGCTATCCTTGCCGCTTCTTTAGCCTCTGCTTCGGCCTTCCGCTGGGCTTCTTCAATTTCCCGGCGTATAGCTGCACCAATCTCCCGGTTGGTTTTAGCAATTTTATTCTGCACATCGCGCTGCTGTTGTTTTAGCTGCCCTTCATGCTGCGAAAGATCTTTTACCACTTTCACCTGGCTATTCTTTTCTTTACCCAGGGTTTCTTTTTCTTTTTGCTGATCTACCAGCAAAGTACTTTTCTCCTGCTTGGTTCTGTCAAGCTCATTTATTTTTACATGCAGCTCTTTTTGCGTACCCTGTATGTAACCGGCCTGCCGCTCACGGTAGGTACCAAACTGTTGTAAATACTTTAAACGTTTATAGGCCTGGTTAAAATCTTTAGAAGCAAAAATAAACATCAGCTTATTATAGGCGCTTTGGTTGCGATAAGCAAAAAGCACCATCGCCGCGTACTCCTTTTTTAACTGATCGAGCTGGCTTTGTAAGCTATGTACGGTATTATTGCTCTCAGAGATTTGATTATCTAAATTTCTTACTTCGGAATTAATGATATTGATCTTTTCTTCGCGAAGATTGATCTGCGCTTTTAAAAGACTTAATTGTTTTAAAGTAGCCCTTTTATTACTTGAAGTTTCCTGGTAATCCTTATTTAGCTGCTCAAGCTCTTCAGATAATTTATCACGCCTGCGCTTTAATTCCTGACTGCTTTGAGCATGGGCGTTAACCGCTATAAATACTGCTACAATAAAGAGAACTGCTTTTAAAAATTTCATCAAACAAAAATAGGAATTATTTGGCCGGCTCATACCTGTCTGGAATACTAAATGGATATTCCAGTTGCTGATCAAAATCAACCTTTGTATAATGCAGGTTCACGTGTATTTTTTTATCTTTTACTACTGATGCAATATTTATTTGCGATGGCAGGATACGGTTATTGGCTTGTATAAAGGTATTGTTGGCCACTTGTAATGATTGCCCCTGGCTTTGGTTATCAAGGTTTGTTTGTGTAACCTTATTATCGGCGCCAATAATCAGTTTATAAACCAGGTCCTCCAGATCGCCGCTCAATGTGGTACTTCCTATAATGGATGTAATATCTGTTTTCTCGTTAAGCAATTCAGGAATGGCATTCCCTACCAATAATGATTCAAGTGTTTTGTAATTAACCTGCTTACTTGCGTAGGCATATACATAGCTAAAAGGCTTTTTAAGGTATACACCTTCTAAGCGGTTAATAAGCAATATACTATCTGGAGTAATAATTACGCGGGCAACTTCCACACCCAATATAGCTGTAATAGATACCCATATCTTTTTATCCTTACTGATGCGGATGTTCAGTGTTACATCATTGCTGTTGCCATTAATATCAAGATTGGTTTTGGCCTTTGCTGCAAAAGTGTTAAAATTTAACTGCTGAGCCCTTATGGCTGCAAGTTTGGTAGCCTTATCATCTACCGGTTTCACAACCGAATCGACTTTACGGGCAACTAAAACCTGTTTACGGGCTTTACAACTTACCATTGCAAGTAAGCAGCAAACAACCAGTAATTTATTCAATATATTTCTTTTCATTTATTTTACGCTCTAAAACCGGGGATTGCTCTCCATAGCCCCTGGCTTTTTTCCAGTTTTGTACGGCCCCATCCGTGTTACCAATGTAAAACAAAATATCGCCGTAATGTTCATATTTAACTGCACTATTATCTTTATCGTGTGCTAATGCTTTCTCAATCCACAATTTAGCATCAGAATATTTCTTTTGCATAAATAGTATCCATGCATAGGTATCTTCAAACGATGCTGTATTAGGCTGCAACTGGTTTGATCGTGCCGACATTTGCGCCGCTTTATCTAAGCCCTCATTTCTTAACGATAAATAATAGGCATAATTGTTTAAGGTATACGCATTATCGGGATTAACAGCCAAAGCTTTATCATAAGCATCATCAGAACTTTTATTGTTTTTCAAGTCGTGATAACAGTCTCCTAATAAAGAAAAACTAAGCGAAAGTAATTCCTTATCCTGAATTTCTAATGAAGTTGCATTTTTAACGTAACCCAGCGCCTTGTTAAAATTTTTCTTTTGCGCCCAGGCCACTCCCACCAGGTAGTTCATCCATGCCTGGTTAGGGAACAACGACAAAGCATTTTCGCCGTCCTTAATGGCGCCGTCCAAATCGTTTTGACTTAGTTCAATGCGCACCAACTGCTCATGTACAGCATATGCCTGCCCATCAAGTTCAATTGATTTTTTGTACGCTGCTTTTCCATCTTTCAACTTTTCGTTTTGCAACAGCATATCGCCGTACATGGCAAAAGCCTTACTATCATTTTTGTGGGCAATTGTTAATATTCTGCTTAATTCAAGTGCGCTGGCTTTGGCATTGGGCTCCGGAAATTTGGGGTAATAACCGGCAATGATCCTTATTTTTTGATCGATGTTAATATCAGGTATTGCAAAGGCCAATGTAAGCTCATTAAAACTTGCGTCGTTATTTTTTTTATCCCGATAGATATCGGCAAGAGCAAGGTGAACCATGCCATTACTGGCATCCAGCTTTTCGGCCTTCAGTAAAACGGCTAACGCTTTATCACTTAAGCCGTTTGAATTATATATTTCTGATAGCAGCAGGTAATAACGTATCTGACCCGGATTTGCAGCTATGGCCTTTTCAATATCGGCGGCAGCCCTATCAACTTTACCTTGTTTAAGATAAATTTTTTGACGGTTGGTCAACAGATCATCAGTAGGGCCGGAAATTTGCTCCACCTCATCATAAACCTTCAGTGCGTCATCGTATCTTTTTAGTATTAGATAGGCATTTGCCTTATCATAATAATACTCTGTTTTGTTGGGGTTAATACGGATAAGCTGGTTAAATACATTTTCCAGCTTGTTAATATTGTTACTCTTTTCGTAACTATCCGCAAGTGCTGCCCAGTACCACTCATTATTGGGTTTAACTGCAACGGCCCGCTCAAGCAGTGGCTGCGCGCCGGCATAATCATTTTGTATTTTTTTAAGATTTGCCAATTCATAAAGCGACGCGTCATTTAAAGGATCGGCTTGAATTACCCGCTCAAACAATTCTGATGCATGCTTCAGGTTTTCAACCGTTTTTTCGCGCAGGGCCGAGAAGAACAATTGTTTAACATCCATACTATCAAGCGAGCTCATAGTTTTGGAAACAGTTTGCTTTTGAGCATTTGCTTTAAGCGACAAAAGGCAGGAAACAAGACACAAGAAAACCGCAATTAGCTGGCTAAGCTTCCTGTTCCTTATATTGCTATATCTTAATCCCTGATCCTTCATACTTAAATTTACCTAAATCTTTTGATTTAAAGGCTATAATCTATCGATTCTATTTTACTGCAGTGTGTCCAAATCCGCCTTCGCCGCGGGTAGTATCGTTCAGTACTTCTACCTCGGTCCAGCTTACAGTTTCGTGTTTAGCTACCACCATCTGGGCTATCCTATCGCCGTTGTTAATCTCAAACACATCGGCACCCAGGTTAATCAGCAGCACCTTTATCTCGCCCCTGTAATCGGCATCAATAGTTCCCGGCGAATTTACTATACCAATACCATGCTTAAAAGCCAGGCCGCTTCTTGGCCGTATCTGCGCTTCAAAACCAACAGGAAGTTCAATATGCAAACCGGTTGGCACCAGTTTACGCTCCATTGGTTTAAGCTGAATAGTTTCCTCAACACTGGCCCGCAGATCCATACCTGCTGCATGAGCAGTTTCATAAGCTGGTAAACTATTTTTTGATCTGTTAATTATGCGTATGGTCATTATTTTTTAAAAATTGCTAAAAGTGATTTGCGCTCTAAGTAAAATGCTGTGCCTGCAAATACTATCAGCAAAGCGTTACCCACAAATATATTGCGTTTAAATATAGTGAACGATATATAAACGAGTATAACTGATGCGACAATATAAGCCAGGTTCTTTTTAATATTGTATGGTATAGGGTAATTTTTTTGCCCCCAGATATAGGAGAGAATCATCATGCTTGTGTAGGCTGCAAAAGAGATCCATGCGGATGCTACATAACTGTATTTAGGTATAAACACCACATTCAAAACAATGGTAAGTATAGCGCCAACGCCAGATATATATAAACCATACTTAGTTTGATCAGATAGCTTATACCATACCGAAAGGTTCATATAGATGCCTAAACTCACGTAGCCAAAAACCAGCGGTGGTACAACCTTAAGCCCCGTCCAGTATAATGCTGTTTGAGCATGGTCTTTGCCTCTAACAAAATACTTTAATATTTCAATATTGGCTATAAGCGCTACAAATATCACACATACGGCTATCACAAAATAATCCATAATGCGGGCATAGGTTTGCCCTGCATTTTTGCTTTTGGCGTGACTAAAAAAGAATGGCTCGGCACCCAGCCGGAATGCTTGCACAAAAATGCTCAGGAACAAGGATATTTTAGCACATGCCGCATAAATGCCTACTTCGCTTACACTTATATTCTGCGGAAGCAATTTACCTAAGAGTATTTTATCAAGATTTTCATTAACCAGGAACGACAAGTTTGCAATAAGAATGGGCCAACTGTATTTAAACATTTCGCCGAACATCTTTTTATCAAAGTCGAGTCCGAGTTTTAAAAACTCGGGCAGCAACATAAAAAGCGTGGCAATACTTGATACCAGGTTTGATACAAAAACATAGCCTACCCATCCCTTTATATACCAATGACTTATCCAATCGGCGCCAATAAAATGATGATTTAGCCAATAAGGAATAACCCAAATAAAAGTTAAGTTAAGCGTAATGAAAATTATAACATTAAGAAATTTGATAGTACCGTATTTCCCCGGCCGCCCGTCTGCACGGATCTTGGCAAAGGGTACCACACACCAGGCATCTATCACCAGTATAGCTATAAACGTTTTAATGAACAGCAGGAAATCGTTATGGCTTGTTGAATTACCTACTTGTATAAAGCCTGTAATAAAATTAAGGAAAGGGAGGGTAACCAATAAAAAGAATAGCGTTATTACAAAAACAGCTATGAATGAATTATTATAAACCCGCTTTTTATTGTCGGGATATTTATTCAAATACCTGAAATAGGTTGTCTCCATACCGAAAGACATCACAGCATTCAGGATAGAAACCCAGCCAAACATGGTGGTTAATATTCCATAAACTCCGGTTGAATAAGCCCGGGTATAAATAGGGGTAAGAAAAAAGCCAAGCACACGGCCGGCAATAGTACTTAATCCGTATACGGCTGTTTGCCCGGCAAATTTTTTAGCTGTTGACAATGGTGATGTTAGTTGTAATTAATTCAGGACCTGATCCTATTTATAAGCGCTTTTTTACAACCTCAAAATTACGATAGTTTTTTAATTCGCCCTCATGGGTTTCAATAGATGTAACCTCGGCATCTTCCGGGCCTTCGTTACACCAATCTATAAACATTTCCATAATGGTATTATCCGCTTCGGCTTCAATGTAAACATCTCCGTTGGGTTCATTTTTCACAAAGCCCCTCACCCCCAGTTGATCGGCCACCGCCTTGGTTGCTTTGCGGTACATAACGCCTTGAACTGTGCCTTTAACTGTGATATTAAGATGTTTCATATTTAGTGAGTGGTGAGTAGTTGATTAGGTGAGTAGTTTTTTTAAAATCACCCAATCAGCTATCTAATGTTTCTATCAAACGCAAATTAACTTAATCTAAATTAATCTACATAATTTAACTCCATCAACCATTCATCACTCCCCTAAATTAATTTTTTAACTTTTGATTCCGGCGTTAATTTCAACCCATCTAAACCTGTTATTAAATTAAGGCCTGGTGTTTTGCCGGGTTGTAATGAGCCTTTATCCTCATCAATACCCAAAAACTCCGCGCCGTTAAGTGTGCCCCATTCAATTAACCGCTGGGTACTTATTGCCGGAAATTTCTTTTGAATAGTACGCATTTCGCTAAGGATACAAAGGCTCTTGTTTGATGCCAGACTATCGGTACCTAATGTAATGTTAAAGCCCTGGTCAACAAAAAGTTCAATTTTGGGCAATTTTCCCTCTATATATAAATTGGCATTGGGGCAAAAGCACCAGTTTATTTTACGATCGAAACGTTTAATGAAGTAAATATCCTTTAAATTGGTACACGTGTTATGAACCAGCAGTATATTTTGCTTATTGGTTAACAGCGGAATGATGGATTGCATAGAGTTACGTGCCTGCGGCTTAAAGTAACTGATATCAATACCAAAATGCTCATAAAGATCAAGGAAGCCCCCAAGTTTATAGCGGTAAAACTTGTTTTCGTCCTCTGTTTCCTGGTTATGGATGCTAATGAGGTTCTGGCCGTCTTCGCAATATTTCTTAATTAGCTTAAACAGATCTTTTGATACCGAATAAGGCGCATGCGGCGTGATTGAACTCGGCATTGGCTTAAACTCATTAAGTAAAGCCAGCGCCTTATTAAACACATCCTCGGCATTTTGAGGTAAAAAGCCAAAGGCTTCTACAAAAGTATGATAGTACAACTTACTTTTAGCCTTCATTGGAATGCTGAAGTTGGCATTGGATATATCACCAACGGCAACAATACCATTATCATACATTTCCTTATCAGCCAATTCTATGGCATCCTCAACCAGTTTTTGGTCAGAATTTCTGAAGGATTGAATATCTTTAATAAAAGAAACCAATCCGTTGCCGGGTTTTATTTTCTCTTTTAAATGCGATAATTCTGTATGACAGTGGGTGTTAACAAATCCGGGGCAAATAATACCACTCAGTTGTTCAATGGGGCCATCTGGAGGGTTGTGATAATCTGTAACTGAAATGATCTTACCCAGATCATCAACAGTGACAATTCCATTCTTAACAGGATCGGCATAAACGGGAAAAACGTAATCGGCTCTAAAACTTTTCATTCAAATTTAAACTTGGTAACTCACTCATATCGTTTCATTAAACCAATCCCTGTATAGAATATCTACAATTAACTTTTAATTATTGTTTTTTATTCTACAAAAAAGAATGACTTTAAAAAAAGACAGATTTTTTTAAATTTAAGTACTTTTGCAGTGTGAACAATACAAAAGGTAAAATTGATATCCGAAGCCTGAGTTTGAAAGCCTTACAGGAGCATTTTATCCGTATGGAGGAAAAAAGCTTCAGGGCTAAGCAAGTATATGAATGGCTTTGGAAAAAATCGTGCTTTTCTTTTAACGAGATGAGCAATATTTCAAAAGAACTGCGCACTAAACTGGATGATAACTTTGTTATCAACAACGTTAAAATTAATACATCACAGATTAGTGCTGATAAAACTATAAAAAATTCTTTTATTTTACATGATACTCATCTAATTGAGGGTGTTTTAATTCCAACTCCGGGCAGAATGACGGCTTGCGTGTCGTCCCAGGTGGGCTGTAGCCTCACTTGCAAGTTTTGTGCAACAGGATATATGGAACGTAAAAGGAATCTGAATCCCGATGAAATTTACGATCAGGTAGTACTTATAGACCGGCAGGCCCGCGAAAACTATGGCATCCCATTATCAAACATTGTATACATGGGCATGGGCGAACCCCTGCTTAATTACAAAAATGTAATGGACTCCATAGAGCGTATTACGGCCGAGGATGGCCTTAATATGTCGCCAAAGAGGATAACGGTATCAACTGCAGGTATTGCCAAAATGATTAAAAAGCTGGGTGATGATGAAGTAAAATTCAACCTGGCCCTGTCCTTACATGCCGCTAACGACGAAAAGCGTAATACCATAATGCCTATAAATGAGCAAAACTCATTAAAGGCACTGGCCGAAGCGCTGAAATATTATTACGCCAAAACCAAAAACCCGGTAACCTACGAGTACATCATTTTTGATGGGGTTAATGATAATATACAGGATGCCATGGAGCTTGCTAAATTTTGCAAACACCTGCCTTGTAAGGTAAATATTATTGAATACAACCCAATTTCATTTGCCAGTTTTATTAATGCCGACGAAGATAAAGTAGAAGCTTTTGCTAATTACCTCATAAAACAAGGTATCAATACGCACTTACGCCGCAGCCGGGGTAAGGATATTGATGCGGCATGCGGTCAGCTGGCTATCAAAGAAAAAGCAAAAGTTGCCGAAGTTTAAAAAATCTGCGTTAAATTAATGGCATGAAATTACCTGGCGGTTACCTTGCCGATTTTGTTGCCTTGCTTTTTCCTGAACTTTGTGCTGCCTGTAACGCCAGCCTGGTGGCCAACGAGCATGTCATTTGCTCCGATTGCCGGTACAATTTACCCTATACCAATTTTCATACCCAGCCGGATAATATTGTTGCACAGCAGTTTTATGGTAAAATAAACATCGGGGCAGCTTATGCCCTTTACTTTTTTAACAAAGGTGGCAACGTACAAAACCTGATGCATCATTTTAAATACAGCGGGATGAAGCAAATAGGTAATATTTTAGGAAATATAGCGGGTAACCAGTTAGCAGAAAATCCTGTATTTAATACGGCAGACTATATTATCCCGGTACCCCTACATAAAAAACGGCTCAAAATGCGCGGCTACAATCAAAGTGCCTGCTTTGCTGATGGGCTGGCTCAAAAACTAAATGCCACCGTTGAGATTGATAACCTGGTACGTGTAATTGCAACAGACACACAAACCCATAAATCGCGCTTTGCAAGGTTTGAGAATATGCAGGAGGTTTTTGCCGTTAGCAAACCACATAGACTGGAAGGCAAACATATTTTACTGGTTGATGATATTGTAACTACCGGATCAACGCTTGAAGCCTGTGGAATTGAATTGCTAAAAGTACCGGGGTTGAAATTGAGCATCGCTACCATTGCGTATGCGGTGTAGCTTTTTTTTAAATATTGTCATCCTGAACGCAGTGAAGGATCTGCTATTCGCCATGCTTCTTCGCCCTGTAAAGTCTGTGATTAGATCCTTCACTGCGTTCAGGATGACAAACTTTTCAAAACGTCATTCCCCTTTCAGTGTTCTCAGGATTTTACCATTCTAAGACATGGTTTCAGCAACTCCCCGTTATGCAACTTAATTTGCACATCTGAAATCTGCACATCAAATTACTGATGCTGATATCGGCTTAATTTTTCGTAAAGTACTTTTGGGTCAAATGGTTTCAGGATATAATCGTTCATACCGGCATTGTCTATTTCGCCCATTTGGTTGCTAAGCATTGATGCTGTTAGGGCTATTATAGGCAATTGCTGAAAATACGACCCGGGATTTGAACGAATCACCTGGGTAGCTTCCAATCCTCCCATTTCGGGCATGTGAATATCCATCAGCACCACATTGTAGTTTTGATTAGCTTCTATTTTATTTATCGCTTCAACGCCATTCTCGGCAAAATCTGCGTCTGCGCCCCACTTTTTTAGTATCTTATTGATCAACAAACGATTTATCTGATTATCATCAACTACCAGTACGTTAATTTTCAGTCCTTCTTCCACGTTATTATAATTGCTTTTCAATTGATTATCTGCTCTATTAAAGGTTATCGTAAACCAAAAAACTGAACCTTGCCCGGGTACACTATCCACATTTATCCGTGAATCGTGCAGCTCGATAAGGCGTTTGCTTATGGCCAATCCTAAACCTGTTCCCCCATATTTACGCGTGGTGTCAACATCTGCCTGCTTAAACTGTTCAAATATTAAATTTATCTTGTCAGCCGCAATACCAATCCCGGTATCTGTTATTGAAAACCTAATCCTTACATCTTTATCGCTTTCCTGGATAATCTTCAGATCTATATTTACCCCGCCTTCATCTGTAAACTTAACAGCATTACTTACAAGGTTTAATAATATCTGACTTAAACGGGTACGATCACCTATTATAAATTGCGGTATAGCATCCTCTACAGTTTTGCTAAGGTATATATTTTTTTCGGCAGCTTTATATTGCAGGCTGCTGCTAACGCTTTGTATCAGCTCGCGGATGTCAACCCTAACTTTTTCAAGCTCCACATTACCCGTCTCCATTTTTGCAAAGTCCAGCACATCATTTATGAGTGTCAATAAATTTTCTGCAGAGAACCTCAATATTTCCAGGTTTTCCTTTTGCGATTCCCGCGGATCATCGTCCCTTAACAGGTGCGACATTCCAATTACGGCGTTTAACGGTGTACGGATTTCGTGGCTCATCACCGATATAAACATATCTTTGGCCCTGCTCAGCTGCAATGCCTCCTCCTTGGCGGCAATAAGTTCTATTTCGGCTTTCTTTTTGGCGGTAATATCAATAATTACCTCAACATATTTATCAACCTTGCCATGCCTGTCCAATATCACCGAATTGATGACCGAAACCCATAAAGGCTGTCCGTCTTTTCGATAGATAAGAAGGTCTACCTCAAACGATTGCTTATTTTTTGAAAGCTCGCGTGCACGTTGAATGATGGCCACATCGGTAAGTGCCCCTTTTAGCACATCGCCCAGGTGATTGCCATTTACGTCATTGATAGTGTAGCCGGTAATTCCCTCAAAGGCTTTATTTACCCATTCAACCTTACCGTCGCTATTATTTATTACAATGCCGCTTGTGGCCTTGCTTGCTACTAAAGACAGCAGGGTAACCTCTGCTTCATTTTTTTTCCGTTCGGTTATATCAACCATTACCCCTATTTGCCTGTCAACCTTGCCGGCTTCGTTAAATATCGGGCTATTGGATAAGAAGATCCATATTGGGGTGCCGTCTTTTTTATAAACTTTAATTTCAACCTCGTAGGGCTTATTCTCCTTTACGGCTTGTACCGCACTCTCAAACACGGTAAGGTCAGAGTCTTCGCCTAACAGCGAAGTGCCTAATGCTTTCCCCTCCAGTTCGGCAAAGGAGTAGCCAATAACATCTTCCAGCGCTTCATTTGCCCATAAAAAACGGCCCTCAATATCACGGATAAAGATCCCGCTTGGCGATTTCCTGGCCGCGAAAGATAAGATTTCAAGATCCTGTTCAATTTTTTTCCGGGCCGATATATCAATGATGACCCTGATAAATTTATCAACCTCTCCCTCACTGTTGCGTATAACCGAATTTACCACGGTTATCCATAAAAGTTCACCATTTTTGGTAGTTATCAGAAGCTCTGCCTCGTATGATTGCTTATTATTTATCGAAGCCTGTAATTTTGCTTCGGCGGCAGGATCAACCAACTTACCCTTAAGTGTAGTACCAAGGTATTTATTTTCAACATCGGCAAAGTTAAAACCTGTAATATGCTCAAAGGCATTATTTACCCAAACAACTTCATCGGCAGCATTACTTATTACTACACCATTGCTTACTTTGCTGGCCACTAATGCCAGTTGTTCAACTTCCTGCGATATGCGTTTCTGGTAACTTATATCGCGGCCGCTTGCAAACCATTTATTCCCACTAAAAGTAACCGACCAGCTTATCCATTTTATATCTTCAGCAGGGGTCAATAAAACAGCTTCAATATCAAATTTACGTTGCTGTTTGTTTAAACCCTCTTTAAGTATTTTTAATGATCTGATCTTCTCCTCTTCCGGGAAATAGTTCCAGATGGGCTGCCCTATTATTTCCTCCGGACTAAAACCTAAAATTGATTTTGCAGAGCGGTTTACCTGTTCAATATTAAAATGCCTGTCCATAATACAATGAATATCAGGCGAGCTGTCAAACAAATCGTAAAACTCCTTATAACGTACCAGGCTTTGCTCCAGCTCAAACTTTTGCCTACGCTGCGTAAGGTGCGACATTACCTCATCGGCCAGTGTACGCAGAGCATCCAGTTGCTCATCGCTGAGCTTACGTGGCACCATATCAATAACACAAACGGAGCCTAAATGGTAACCATCGGGGTCAATTAGGGGAGCGCCGGCGTAGAACCGAACATTTTGACTGGTTACAAATATATTATCCCTAAAATCATCATCCGCCAGTGCATCGTTTACTTCAAGGATACCATCATCTAAAATGGCTTTATTGCAAAAAGCACCGGCGCGGGGTGTTTCTCCCTTGCCGGTGCCAAATTTTGATTTGAACCATTGCCTGTCAGCATCAATTAAGGTGATCAGGGCAATGGGTACATTACATATATATGATGCCAAACGGGTTATGGCATCATACTCCCTCTCGGGCAACGTATCAAGCACATGGTATGATTTCAGCGCCGCTAAGCGCCTTTCTTCATCGTTTATAAGTCCATGTTGCTTGTTTATCATTCTTTATTCTGAGCCGTTCTCGCGGTACAACGGATAGTCGTACATTAGCTTATGCACCTTTTTACGAATTTTCTTGATAGAATGTTCATTTTCAGGATCTGAAATTACTGCATCTATCAGTTCCACAATTACTTCCATTTGTTTTTCTTTCATACCCCGGGTAGTGATGGCGGCAGTACCCACACGAATACCTGAAGTTACAAACGGCGATTTATCATCATAAGGAACCATGTTTTTATTAACCGTAATATCGGCAGTAACCAACGCATTTTCGGCAGCTTTACCCGTAATATTTTTATTACGAAGATCAATCAACATCAGGTGATTATCTGTACCGCCCGATATGATCTGATATCCACGCGCAACAAAGGCTTCGGCCATAGCTTCGGCATTCTTTTTAACCTGCACAATGTATTTCATGTAGCTATCGCTCAAAGCTTCGCCAAAAGCAATTGCTTTAGCAGCAATGATATGCTCAAGCGGGCCTCCCTGTGTACCAGGGAATACAGCCATATCTAACAATGACGACATCATCCTAATTTCGCCTTTTGGTGTTTTTACACCATAAGGATTTTCAAAATCTTTTCCTAACAATATTAAACCACCACGTGGGCCACGCAATGTTTTATGGGTAGTTGTAGTAACAATGTGGCAATGCGGCAGTGGATCTTTCAACAAACCACGGGCAATAAGGCCAGATGGATGCGAGATATCAGCCAATACCAAAGCACCAACTTCATCGGCTACTTTACGTATAAACTCATAATCCCAATCGCGCGAGTAAGCAGAAGCACCACAAATGATCAATTTTGGTTTTTGCTCTAATGCTACTCTTTTAAGTTGCTCATAGTCAATTAAACCGGTTTCTTTTACTACACCGTAAAAATGCGGCTCATATAATTTACCAGAAAAATTTACCGGCGAACCATGTGTTAAGTGACCACCATGTGAAAGATCAAATCCTAATATTTTATCGCCTGGTTGCAAACAAGCCAGCATTACTGCCGCATTGGCTTGTGCGCCAGAGTGCGGCTGCACGTTTGCCCACTCGGCATTAAACAACTGTTTAGCACGCTCAATAGCAATGGTTTCAATTTCATCTACTACCTCGCAACCGCCATAGTAACGTTTGCCCGGTAAACCTTCAGCGTATTTATTGGTAGCAACAGAGCCCGCTGCTTCCATTACCTGCCTGCTTACAAAATTTTCAGATGCTATAAGTTCAATGCCCTCTTCCTGGCGTTGCTGCTCTTCATCCAAAAGCTTAAATATTATTTTGTCTCTTTTCATTGTGTTTAATTAAACGGCGCTAAGTTAATAAAAAGCCAAAAGCTAAAGGCCAAAAGCATAAAGCTTTTTAAATAAACTCTTTAATTTCCATCTGCCATATAGGCTTTTTTTAATCTAAAAGCTTTTTGTCTTTAGCTTTCCTTACTTGATATCCAGAAATTATTATATCCTAATCCTATTTGTATATCAATGAGTTCCTGTTGCAGCATTTCTAACACTGCTAAAAAATTGTATACAAAGTGCACCTTGTTGTCTGATTCTTTTGCCAGGGCTTTAAAATCGAGCATTTTATTGATCTTAAGCAAATCGGCAACCGCTTTCTTTTGCTTTTCAATAGTGTAGGGATATTGTTCTACCGTGTGCTTTACTTCTTCGCTGCGGTTAAGATAATTACGCATCAGCCTATCATGCACCAGCATCAACTTATACAAAGTTATTTCTGATAGTTCCTCGCCCGGTAAAACTACTTTTTCAACCTGCTCCAGATCGTGTTTGATATTGCCGCGTTTTTCCTGCTTAAAACGCTCGTCTTCATAGGGGCGCAGCTCTTCGCACAGCTCCTTAAACTTTTTATATTCTATCAGCTTCCTGATCAGGTTCTCCTTGGTATCCGTGTCGTCGCCGGCTGCTTCGGCTTCATACCGGGGCAATAGCATTTTAGCCTTAATGCGCATCAGCGTTGCCGCAACAAATATAAATTCACTGGCCAGTTCCATATTAAGGCTGGTCATCTGGTGAATGTAGTTCAGAAAATCATCGGCTATTTTGGCGATAGGAATATCGTGAATATCAAGCTCATCACGCTCGATAAAAAACAGCAGCAGATCAAACGGACCTTCAAACTGGGGTAATCGTATGGCAAAGCTGTCGTCGGTCATATCTGTGCTGTAAAAATAGGGATGAGAGTCAAGAATCAAGAATTAAGAGTCAAGATTTTTGAATAATTTGTTAGCCAGTACCCGTTAAACTTCTGGCTCGATTCCAGGTTATTGGCCTTCGTTTCCGTTATTTTGACTATCTTCAAAAACAATTAATACATTTTGATGTCCTTTATTTATAAATAATTAACTTACTTTGTAGGTTAAAATACCTTTACAAATGTCAATGCAGGTACCGGCCGGAGATTTATTATCGAATATAAATTACCCATCTGATTTAAAGCAACTTAACGAAGACCAACTTGAAAAAGTTTGCCAGGAGCTGCGCCAATATATTATTGACGTCGTGTCTGTAAACGGTGGTCACTTTGCTGCCAGTCTGGGTGTTGTTGAGCTTACAGTGGCTCTTCAATATGTTTTAAACACCCCGTATGATCAGTTGGTTTGGGATGTAGGCCACCAGGCCTACGGCCATAAAATATTAACCGGCCGGCGCGAAGCTTTCCATACCAACAGGATTTATAAAGGCATCAGCGGTTTCCCCAAACGATCTGAAAGTGAATATGATACTTTTGGCGTTGGGCACTCTTCTACTTCTATATCTGTTGCTTTGGGGATGGCAGTGGCATCGCACTACAAAGGAGAAACCGACAGGCAGCACGTCGCCGTAATTGGCGATGGCGCCATGACCGCCGGAATGGCCTTTGAAGCACTTAACCATGCAGGTATCGAAAACTCAAACCTGCTGGTGATATTGAATGACAATAACATGTCTATTGATCCTAATGTGGGTGCTTTGAAAGAATATCTTACCGATATTGCTACTTCAAAACCGTACAATCGTTTCAGGGATGATATTGCTCATGTGCTGGCTAAACTATCAGCCATAGGCCCGGATGCTTTCAAAATAGCCCAAAAATTAGAAAAAAGCATTAAAGGTACGCTGCTTAAACGCAGTAACTTTTTTGAAGCTTTAAAATTCAGGTATTTTGGCCCGATAGATGGGCATGATGTAAACCACCTGGTAAAAGTTTTAAAGGATCTGCGCGATATTCCCGGCCCTAAAATATTGCATTGCGTTACTACCAAAGGTAAAGGCTATGCCCTTGCCGAAAAGGATCAGACCAAATGGCATGCGCCAGGCTTGTTTGATAAGATAACCGGCGAAATCAAAAAAACAAAATCCGAAAAACCGCAGCCTCCCAAATACCAGGATGTGTTTGGCATTTCTATCATTGAACTGGCAGAGCAAAACCCTAAAATTATGGGTATCACCCCTGCAATGCCATCGGGATGTTCCTTAAACCTGATGATGAAGGCCATGCCTAACCGCGCGTTTGACGTAGGTATTGCCGAGCAGCATGCCGTAACGTTTTCTGCAGGACTGGCTACCCAGGGTTTAATACCATTTTGCAACATATACTCCAGCTTTATGCAAAGAGCGTATGACCAGGTGATTCATGACGTGGCCATACAAAAGCTTAATGTAATATTTTGTTTGGACCGGGCAGGTTTGGTAGGCGCCGACGGACCAACCCATCATGGGGCTTATGACATCGCTTTTATGCGCTGCATACCCAACATGACGGTATCGTCGCCTATGAACGAAGAAGAACTGCGCAACCTGATGTTTACTGCCCAGCAGGATAACATGGGGCCATTTGTAATCAGGTACCCGCGTGGCAATGGTGTGATGGTTGATTGGCAACGCCCTTTTAAAACCATACCCATTGGTAAAGGCCGTAAGATATGTGATGGGGAAGACCTGGCTATACTATCAATAGGGGCTATAGGTAACGAAGTAGTAAAAGCCACTGCCGCACTTAACGCTGAGGGATATTTCCCTGCTCATTATGACCTTCGCTTTGTAAAACCCCTTGATGAGGCATTACTGCACGAAGTATTCAAGAAGTTTGATAAAGTGATCACAGTTGAAGATGGCTGCCTTGAAGGCGGAATGGGAACGGCTGTATTAGAATTTATGGCTGATAATGGCTACCAGCAAACCCAGGTAAAACGCTTAGGCATACCAGACAGGATTGTAGAACACGGTGAACAACCCGAGCTTTGGGCCGAATGTGGTTTTGATGCTGCCAGCATAGTTCAACAGGTTAAAAATTTAGGCATTCAAAGGAGCGAGCATACGATAGCGTCTTAAAAATCTGAGGGGTTATAAACTTTAATTAGTGACATAAAGCTCGTGGGGCATTTGAATGGCAAATGGTGTTCAAAAAGGGTTATCGTCCTCGGATTTTGCCAAGCACCTTTATTTCCACAGTTTACATTTGGGTAAGCTCTTACTACTACATTACTTGAGGATATTAACAGATTTTTGGAAAATCTGTTGCCGTTTTTTTTATTCCCTCCCCAACGGGAGGGGTGAGGCTGAAATGCGCGCAATGGCAGGGAGGGGTTTCGCCGACATGCCACCTGCAAGGATACTTGAACGCCTGATTTAACCCCTACCTTCCCTTCCCCGAGGAAGGAATCGCACATTGCCCCTGCCTTTTAATATCTTCTAAATACCTATGCCCACACACAAACCTCTAATAGCTTGATTAAATTTGCCGCTTTGCCTGTAACTTAAATCTTTAATAAGCATCTTACAGGGTATAAAAACACCCCATGTCCTTAGTCATAGAAAACCTCACCAAACAGTATAATAAACATAAAACCGGGCTTAGCGATTATTCCATTACCATTGAAAAAGGGGTATTGGGCTTACTTGGCCCAAACGGGGCAGGAAAATCAACCCTGATGAAAATTATTGCAACCATTAGTAAGCCCACCACCGGTACCTTATTTTTAAATGGTGAAGATATTGTTGCCCATCCGGATAGTATCCGCAAGATATTAGGCTACCTGCCACAGGATTTTGGTGTTTACCCAAACCTTAACGCCTACGAGTTTTTAGCATATATAGCCGCCATGAAAGGTGTGGGAGGCAAAGATTTACGCAAGCGGATAGATATGCTACTGGAGGGCGTTAATTTAACGGCAGATGCCAAACGACCGATAGGCACTTACTCGGGCGGGATGAAACAACGCATAGGCATTGCCCAGGCCCTGCTGAATGATCCAAAAGTTTTGATTTTTGATGAGCCTACTGTTGGCCTTGATCCCGAGGAACGGGTAAGGTTTCGCCAGTTGATATCTGACCTGGCTGATGACTGCATCATTATCCTTTCGTCCCACATCGTATCAGACATTGAAACCATCGCCGATAAAGTTGCTATTATGAAAAACGGCACATTACTTAATAAAGCCGCCCAGCCAGATATCATTAAACTGGTTGAAGGAAAGGTTTTTGAAGTAGTGGTGGATAATAATGCCCTGGCAGCTATAAAAAGCAAGCACCAGGTTATCGATACCAGCAGGCAAAAAGAGCAAACAAAAGTTCGTTTTATTTCTAAAACAAATGAACCGGAACCTGCCGCCACTTTAGCAAACGCCACTCTAGAGGATGCTTATTTATTTTTAACACAAAATAACATCTAAAATAGTGAGATACATATACAGCATTATAAAAGCCGATTACCTGCAGCGCACACGCAGCTATGCTTTTTTAATCACACTGGCTATTACTTTTTACGCGGCCTATTCTTTTGTACCTCCACCTACGGCATCTTACACCACACTAAACATAGTAGGCTATAAGGGAGTTTACAACTCGGCCTGGGTGGGTTATGTTTCCGGAATGATGACTGCCATTATGCTTTCCTTATATGGTTTTTTTTTAGTGAATGGCGGCATTAAAAAAGATATTGAAACCGAAGTAGGGCTAATAATAGCTACCACACCTATAACCAATTTCGGTTATCTGATAAGCAAGATGTTCAGCAATTTACTGGTGTTACTAACCATTGCTGGTTGCACTTTTGTGGTAAGTATCATCATGTTTTTTGTACGCACGAGTGGCTCGCCATTTATCATCGGCAACTTTTTAATCCCGTACCTGCTATTTGTGGTGCCCGCTATGTTTGCAATATCGGCCCTTGCTGTTATTGCCGAAGTATTTTTGGGCAAACGGAGTATATTACAATACATTGTGTTCTTTTTCTTTTTCGGGATATTGATGGCTAATGTTAACGGACAGAAAAACGAAACGCTGGCTGTTTTAATAGATCCTTTTGGGGTACGTACCATGACAAACAGCATCAAAAACCAGGTAAACACCCAGTTTCATGAACATATCACTGCGGTTAACCTGGGCTTTACCTTTGCCCGAAAACGAGCATTTCAAATTTTTGAATGGAATGGGATAACCATAACCAGCCTGTTCTTGTTTAGCCGCTTGCTATGGATATTTTTTGCGTTCGGAGTGGTTTACCTGTCGTCGCCTTTCTTCCATCGCTTTGATTTTAACCAATCGGCTGGTAAAAAGAAAAAGACTTCAACTGGTGAACATCAAAACATTACTCCGGAATTTGCATCAACAGGTATTAGCCGCGCGCTTATGCCGCCTTTAGTTACAGATTATGGCATACTTCCGTTTATAAAAACAGAATTGCTGTTACTGATACGAAAAGGCTCCAAATGGTTTTGGCTTGTAATTGGCGGCTTATCACTAAGCATGCTTTTTGCACCAATAGGTGTGGCCCACTCCTATTTACTGCCCGTTTTGTGGTTTTTGCAAGTAACCCGCTGGTCGGAGCTGGCCACTAAAGAAGAAACCAACAGGCTGCATTATTTTACTTATGCTTCATACAAACCCTTGCAGCGCATGCTGCCCGCCCAAATACTGGCGGGTGTAATATTGGCCATAGTACTGGCATTGCCTTTAATACTGCGTTACGCGCTGGCCCTTGATGGTTATTCCATCATCAACATTATCAACGGAGCTATATTTATTGTTCTGTTAGCCGTTTGTCTTGGGATAGTAAGCCGTGGAAAAAAGCTGTTCGAGATATTGTTCTTTTTACTTACTTATACGCTTACACAAAAGATTCCCTTTGCAGATTACCTGGGCGCGGTAACTCACGATAGCCAGGTTGTTTATATGGCTGTTGTATTAGGCTCGAATGCCGTTTTGGGATTGATCAGCTTTGCGGTAAGGAATTATCAATCCAGGCATTTGTAGATAATTGTATTCCAACGAGGTTTTTTATACATATTGAAAAACTGATAGGGAAACCTACAAAACTTTTGCACCCTTATGAAGTATTAAATACTACATAAGGGTGCAAGGCTAAATTCTATATCTCATTGTAAACTCATCAATGAGTTTTATAACTTGCCAAATCATTATATATGCTGCGGAATGAGCTGCGGATACCTAAAGTCACCATACCGGTTTTATCATCGAACTGGCTGTTTTTTTCGGAACGATAAAGACCTCCAAGTTCAATACGCAGGTTATATTTAGGATTGAGGAGATAGGCTATTTTACCTTCCAGGAAAACCATATTGGTGGTTAAACCCTGACCAGTGTAATTACCTGTTTGCCTGGAAGGATCAATATAAAGCTGAAAAAGGTCTTTTCCATAGTTCTGCCCATTAATATCTAAACCATAGTGGCCGTAGTCGGCTTCGCCAGAAAAGTCAAACCTTTTGTAGGAGTAATTTAACAAGCCCACCACCTCACGAAAGTTGGCACCCCAAGGGTGAGCAAGTGGTTCACCATTGTCTGTATAGTTTTGTACCGAACTGCGTTCAGAATAGGTATATGGTTTTACATTGTTGGTTTCTAACAGGTAGTTAAGTCCTTTTACAGCAAACAGGTTTGCTCCTCTTAAACCAACTTGCCATCCATATTTGTTCCTGGAGCTGCCGTTACTTGAAAAGAAACTTGAACTTTCAAATTCATCCAATGAAAATTGAGCATATGCTGTAACACCATCGCTTATTTTGTATTTACCGGTAAATCCTAATAAAGCATTATCGGGCGAACCATTTGATGCTTCAACCGGTCTTAAAAATATAAGGGGATTAACATAGGTAAAATCAAATCCACGCTGATGCCCCGCATCATCCTTTGCTCCCCATATAACAGAGTCAAAAAAGCCGAACGACAAACGGTTGCTTACATTCCAGTCTAAATAATGAAACACGGCAAATTTCTTTCTGTCGTTGTTATCAACCCGGGCCGACAGCGGATCATCCATATATGCCCACATGGCCATGTATTTAACATTCCCCAGCGTAGCAGTTACTTTAAAAAATGGATACGGAGAGGCATAATCAGACAAAAGCTCAGACCGGTAGCCATCGCCGATAAAGGTTTTATCACGGCCCGCAGTTATATTAAAATACTTGCTTGGCGTATAAGATACCAACGCCGTAATGTACGACCAACGGTACTCGCTGCCATAAAGACTTCCATAAGCCTGCCCGCGCGCTATACCCACCTGGTTGGTATACGTTGCCAGGTATTCTGGTAGTTGAGCCCTGTTTTCATAGGCACTCACGTTATAGGAAAACTGGTTGCCAAAAGTACCGCCTACCTGCAAGCCTAATGAGCCGAAGCTGGTATTCTTTTTGCCTGAAAAATCTCTGCTTAAGTTAAAATCGGGTAACAGATCCGCGTAGAAAGTAGAGTTACTTCCCTTTACATCAACCTGGTGTTCACTAAAAAATCTGCCTTTAAATTCGCCAATGCTGTTCATCAGCGAATCGTAATGATGTTTCAATAATGAATCATCACCCAAAAAAGGCTTTAAAGAACTATGAAAACGGGTTTTAGTAGAGTAAACATCTTCGTTTAGCTTTTGATAAAACTGGTATGAATAAGGTTGATAAACAGATTGAGCTTTCACAATTCCACCTGTTAAAACCAATAGTAAAATGCTGGTAAAAATTTTCTTCATATATGTAGAATTGCTATAAATCCTTTATTGCTTATTCAAAATAATTAAGTGTTGTAAACCCACCTTTTTTTAAGTACTCGTCTTTTTTAATTAAATGCAGGTCTGATTTCATCATATCAGTAACCAATGCCTGCAAGTTATATTTAGGCTTCCACCCTAATTTTTTAAATGCTTTTGAAGCATCACCAATTAACAGATCGACCTCTGTAGGCCTAAAGTATTTAGCATCTACCTTTACAACCGTTTGTCCAAATTTTAAGGCTTCCAGGTTAAGCCCAAGCTCCGAAGCTTTTTCCTGGTCAATATCAATGATCACACCGCGTTCATAGGCATCTTTTCCGCTAAACTCCACTTCGATACCAAGCTCATTAAAAGCCATTTTTATAAAATCGCGAACAGTAGTGGTAACGCCGGTAGCAATAACAAAATCCTCGGCTTTATCTTGTTGCATCATCAGCCACATCGCTTCAATATAGTCCTTTGCATGCCCCCAATCCCGTTGGGCCGATAGATTACCTACATAAAGGCAATCCTGCAGGCCTAAAGCTATTTTTGAGGTGGCACGAGTAATTTTGCGGGTAACAAACGTTTCGCCGCGTATAGGGCTTTCGTGATTAAATAAAATACCATTACAGGCATACATGCCATAAGCTTCCCTGTAGTTTACAATAATCCAATATCCATACATTTTAGCCACCGCATACGGCGACCGTGGATAAAATGGCGTAGTTTCACTTTGTGGTACCGCCTGCACCAAGCCATATAGCTCAGATGTTGAAGCCTGGTATATGCGTGTTTTTTGTACAAGGCCCAATAACCTTACCGCTTCCAAAATACGCAGGGTACCAATACCATCGGCATTAGCGGTATACTCTGGTGTATCAAAACTTACCTTAACGTGGCTTTGTGCTGCCAGGTTATAAATCTCATCGGGCTGTACTTCCTGTATTATCCTGATTAAATTGGTTGAATCCGTAAGATCGCCGTAATGAAGTTTAAACTTTACATTGGGTTCATGCGGATCATGATACAAATGGTCAATCCTATCGGTATTAAATAAGGAAGAGCGCCTTTTAACACCATGAACTTCATAGCCTTTTTTTAGCAGAAACTCGGCTAAATAAGCGCCATCCTGTCCTGTAATACCTGTTATTAAAGCTATTTTCATTAATATTAATTCACAAATACTTATAACTTACAATATTATCCAAATTAATTGTAAAATCGGGCAAAGCGAAACACTTATGCAGGCTAATAATTTATTCAGACAAGATTCTCCTCAACATAAGGAACAGAAATGAACTTTGTTTTGAAATAATAAAAGGATATTATTAAGAACGACCTCAGCTTCCAGCCACCTCGTCCTCAAGCTCCTGGTACCATTCAGCTCCATACTTACGAATAAGCGGGCCTTTCAAAAACTCGTGGACACGCACTTTCAATTCGTCGCCAAAAGAACATGCAGGGCTGCAAATGCTCCATCGATCATAATTTAACACATCAAACTCGGGGTACGCAGTGATGCGGATAGGATATAAATGGCAGGAAATTGGCTTTTGCCAGGTAATAGCACCTTGCTCATAAGCTTTTTCTATACCGCATTTAGTAACTCCA
The DNA here is from genome assembly GCF_025362475.1 of Mucilaginibacter sp. Taxonomy (GTDB): domain Bacteria; phylum Bacteroidota; class Bacteroidia; order Sphingobacteriales; family Sphingobacteriaceae; genus Mucilaginibacter. The sequence goes on along the minus strand of NZ_JANYGH010000073.1, from coordinate 27,855 downwards.
TTTTCCCAGATAACATAAGCACACTCTTTGTTAACATCAACACATGGGGTAGTATAATCACCTTCAAAATCCGTTACATAGGTTCCAACAGCTTCGATAGTTTTGATACCCTTGGCCGTAAGATAAGGTTTTACTTTAGGGTAGATCTCTTTTAAAATATCAAGTTCATCTGCATTTAATGGCGCGCCTGAATCGCCTTCCAGGCAACAGGCTCCTTTGCATTTATTTAAATTGCAAACAAAATTTTCCTTTACAACATCTTCGTGTACTAAAACACTACCTACCTCAATCATATTTAATTTTACTTCTTTATTGGATTTAACGGATACTTCAATCCGCTTGCTGACTGCAGATCCATTGTGATACTACCTAAAATGACTTCAACATGCGCCTTTACAGGGATCCTGTTGCCATCATTGGTGATCCAAAGGTACAACTTACTATCTTTCCTGAAAATACGGCCAGGAATAATTGTTGGATTAAATTTCAGGCAGTTAAATGTACCCATACTGCACTTCACCGTTTCGGTACCCACATAGGTAACGCTTAGCGTATGGAAACCATCTTCCAAAAAGTACTGCATTTCAAATGTCTCTCCTATTTTTACTTTTGAAACATCAATAGTACGGGCAAAATAATAGGCCGATACAAAATCAAAGGTTTTGCCCGTGAACGGAAATACACCTTTATTGGCAGTTACTTTACTATCCTTTTGATCAAAGCTTACGTTATCACTATGTTTCCATTTCCCTTCGTGCCTGTTCTCGGTGTAAAAATATGGCTGCAGGGTAGTTTGATCTACATATGATTCATATTTATTGCGCACTTTATAAAAGATATCAAAAGTACCTGCCGTTTTACCTTCGGCTATAAGGTGAAAGGCCGGGCCAGGAAGTTTTTTATCACTTGCTTCCACGCGGATATCGGCGGCAGCAGCGGTAAAAAAACCATATTGCATTTTATAACTCAGCTTTTCGCCAATTTTAAACACGGGCTCGCTAATTTTGCTAAGCTCCTGAGAAAACACAACAGTGTGGCATAATATCAATAACAGCGAGCAGGAGAAGTATTTTTTCATTAATAGAGTTTGCTTTTTAATAAAGCTGTTTTTGTAAAACAGATTTAGTCGGCATGCTGATATGACACCTACTTATATAAATGGTTTAAATCCATTTTTGTTGTGCACGCATGCAAATACTAAACTATAGCTCACCTTATTAATCAAAAATAACTTCATTAATCCTTGCGCTTATAGATAGGCACGGTTGAACAGGGCTCCCCAAACATAATACTTTTAACTATCGGGGTTAACCTTTTTGTTAATTCAACATAGGCCGAAACCGGCACAGCGGTATCGCCGCAACCTTTTAATACAACACGCTGACCACTGTACTGCTCCAGATCGGCTTTGGCAATTTCCTTTTCAAACAGCACAGTTTCCAACACAGCCATGTCGCCAAAAACTATCTCGCGGGCGTAGGGGGCCATCCGGTTTGCCAGCAGCATATAAGCCCAGGTTGGCACTATGGCATCAGCAGAACAAGTGATGCCTACGTTTTTGCCTTCGTATTGTGTAAAGTCATGCTCCTTTATAAAATCTCTCAGATCTTTTTCCCGCAGCATTAACCCGTGAAACAGGTTATCTTTAATATCATAAATAACACGTTCGCCGGCCGGATAAAAAGCAGCAGGATCTAAAGTAACCAAACCACTTTGTGCAACCTTATTTACTATATTTTCCTGTATATCCATAATATTAAAAATTCAAAGCTTAAACACTAAATTCAAAAAGCTGTCTAAATCATTCCCTGGGATTACGAGGCCCGAAGCAATAACGAATTTACAATAATACTTTTTGTCATCCTGAACGCAGTGAAGGATCTGTTATTCGCAATGCACCTTCGCCCTGCAAAGTCTGCGAATAGATCCTTCACTGCGTTCAGAATGACAAACCTTTTTATTTTTCGCCCTTAATCGTACACCGGATTTTATACCTCCAATGACGGTTTCTTTTACTTCTCAGACAGCTGTAAACAAAAAAAATCCGGGAACAGTTATAAAACGCTGTTCCCGGATACAAAATTACGCTTATTTATATTATAACAGTTTAGCCCTGTTATCTTTTACAATAGCATTATCTTTCAAGGCATCCAATACCTGGCCTTGTGCACGTTGTACCAACGCCTGGCCAATTTGTTGTTTCTGCCTTACATTGTTAGTAAGCGGCGCAGGATTGGTAAATCCATCAACAAAATATACAAATACACCTTGCTGACCGTTAACCGGTTTTGAAAGCTTATTTGGCTGTGATCCAAAAATTGAACCTATAACCTTATACTCTGCAGCTTGACCTGGGATAACCGGGTTAGCAAAAACAATATTTTGTACAGGAACCGCTTTTGTACCGGCCTTTTGAGCTACCTGATCTATCGAAGTTGATCCGCTTAAAGCAGCCTGGAATTTCTCATCCAGTTGTTTAGCTTTTACTTCGTTACGTACAGCTGGTTCAATTTGTTTTTTAACCGCGTCAAGTGTTAGTGTACCTTTTGGTTTTATCTCAGTTAAACGAGAAATGATATATTGATCACCTACAGTAAATACTTTCTCAGTTAAATCGCCTTTATCTGCTTTAAATGCCCATCTAACAACATCACGTGCATTATCCAAACCTGGCAGGCCAGATGCTGTACCGTTAAGATCTTCGGCATTGTTAATTTTCAAACCTTCCTTTTTAGCTTCTGCCTCAAAGTTGTCTTTTGTTAAAGCTCCTAAAAATCCCTGGGCTTTGCTGTAAGCTACAGTTTGTGTTTTGCTGCTTGCCTGTATCGGTTTATCAACAATAGCAACTTTAACTACTTTAATAGAGCCTTTTTGATCCTCTACCTGGATAAGGTGCACACCAAACTGAGATGTAACTACAATCAGGTCGCCTTTATTAGCTTTAAACGCAGCGTTAGTGTACTCGGGAGTAATTTGTCCCTGACCAGCCATTGCACCGTTAACGTCAAATGCTGGTATATCGCCACCTTTTACAGCGCTACCTCTGTCTGTTGAAAAAGTAGTTGCCAACTCGGCAAATGATTTACCACCCTGAATCAGTTTTTTAATTGAATCGGCTTTCGCAATTGCTTTTTCAATACCGCCTGTAGTAGCAGGGTTAATTAATATATGTCTTGTTTTAACAGAATCGAAAGTAGTTTTAACCTCACTTAGCTTAGCAATTTTATAGCTGCCGTTTGATACATACGGACCATAAACAAAACCTTTAGCCGCGTTGAACATTAAAGTATCAAGCTTTGGCTCAAGTGTTCCCTTTTTTTGGAAGGCAAGCGGGTTTTTTGTTTCAGAATTGATCTGAACAAAAAGTGAATCATTGTTGCTTACTTTTATGCTATCAACCAATTTATTAACCTCGGTTTTGATAGCCGCGCTATCTTCTTTTGAAGGTGCCGCGTTAAAGCTTACATATTCAAATGATCTTACTTCCTGTGGGTTTTTAAATTCAGCTTTGTGAGCATCATAATATGCACTGTAATCAGCATCACTTAAAGTAACCTTTGAATCTGCAATAGATGCGTAATCAAGGGTTGCGTATTTAAAGCTAACCAGTTTGTTTTTTGCCAGGTAATCATCATTAGCCTCCAATGAGTTTACATATAAACCATTGGTAACAATGTTTACATATTTCATTTGCTGCTTAGCTACAATTAACTGCTTTAAGAAATCAGCCCAGGCTTGTTTTTGAGCAGGATCTGCTTTTGAGGATGATAAGTAAGCTAAGAACTGGTTCAGCTTATTCCTGTCAAACGCACCGGTTTGCTGATCGGCAAACTGACGGGCAATCTGTGGGTCGGGAGTATTACCGCTAACCATGTTAGTGCTTTCGTCATCGCCAACAGTTAAACCTAATTTTTCAACTTCTTTTTTGAAGAGCAGGTCACTCAATACTTGATTCCAGGTTGTTTCCTGAATGTAGCTGGTGATCTGGGAAGAAATATTTTGCCCCGACTGTTGTTTAAACTGGTTTGTATTTTGCTCCAGTTTTTTATTAAACTCATCATACGGAACTTTTTCGCCGTTTACTACGGCAAGTTCATTATTATCGTCCTTAAAAAAGGAACCGCCTGATCTTACAACCTCGCTTACAATAAAAGCAAGAAGCGCAAACCCTATAAAGAATGCGAGAATTGTCCCCATTCGTTCGCGCAAGAAACCCATTATACCCATTTCTGTAATTAATTATATTCTTTTTAAAGAGGGCGCAAGATACAATTTTTAGTAAAATTCTATAACACAAAATTTTCCTGAAAAAATTAACATCATTGTGTCACTTTTTCATCTACGTGAAAGATGCCCGTGCTACTTTTAAGTGTGGGGTGTAAAAATTTATCGTCGCTCTCAAAACTATCTCCGTTCATTACATTACCGCCAGCCATAGTTACCTGCACCGGCTTATGCGAATACACCTTCTTAGTTGCCTGGTCCCAGTACAATTCATCAGATTTATAAGTTTCACCCTTGGCATTGGTGGCCACTACATTTTTATGAAACTCAATCAGTTTTTGATCATCATGGGATATGCCCGTATCGGCAACAATATTACCCGATTCCTTTAACGTTTCCTTGTCGTAAAATATAACCTTTACGCCATGTGGCATTAATTTATAAGGCTTTTTGGTTTGATACTGCAACATCAATGGAGTTATCAGGTGCAGTTGAACCCGGGCAGAATCGCTCATGATCAAATCAACACCTTTTGTGGGTGATACCACCACCCCCATCTCTGTAGATGCTATTTCTTTAACCTTATTCAGGTCATTTACACATGAGGATATAAAAATGGCAAGCAGGGGCAACAACAGCAGGCGCAAGCCCTTTATATGTTTTACCCCGCTAAGCATATGATTATTAATCAAATTTATATTTCGTGAACCACCTGTCGTTAAGCGTGAAGCCCAGGTGCAGATTAATGTAGTTTTCTTTAACAAGCCCGTTTACCAATGATCCCCTTTGACCTAACTCGGCCGAAATATTGATCTTATAAAAACTACCATTACTTGGGCGCAAAGGCAAACCTAAACCTGCGGTAATAGCGTATTTTTTTATCCTGGTATTATTAACGGTCATATAAGTTTCATCGTAAATACCGCCTATACGATAATCAACCGTAGCCAGGTAATTACGAATTGTGGCAATATTTGGCGTATACTGCGCACCCACATTAAAAGTGCGGCTGTTTACCAAGCCCTGGTTTACATTAGATATACTCAGATCAGACCACTGGCCCATTGAATAATCGGCACCAACCAAAAACTTGCCATCATTTTGGAACGAGATCCCAAAACGGTTTATCTGCGGAAGCTTTAACTTTCCTTTAGCATTTTGCCTGTTTACAACACTATCAACCGCAATATTGGGGTTGCCACTTGCATCATTGGTATACTGGCTTACAATGTAGCTGGTTTGCGAATTAAGCTTTGTACCTGCTGAGGCAGAGTAGCCCAGGATAAGGTGTTTGGTTTCAGAAAAATCAAACGAGTATTGCAAACCGTAATCGTAATTTAAACCACCAATAGCATTGCTTTGTTCAATTTTTGAATTTAGCGTACCGGCCAGGCCAGGAATTTCGGTTGTGCTTACATCCTTAATATTACCAAATATATAAGATACGTTACCACCCAATAATAAATGCTTGCCTATACCAAAACCATAACCCAAATACGCTTTAGATAAACCACCATCACCACTGTAGTTATAATTGGTTACGTTGGTGTCAACAGGCGAAGAAGTGCCTAAATTTTTAACAGATTTTTTATAGTTATAACCGCGCTCGCTATATGGCAGCAAACCAAAGCTAAGTGCCGACTTTTTGGTTACCGGTATACCAAAAGCAATGTGGCTAAGCCTGAAGTTTTTATTGCTTTGGGTGGCCTGCCCTGTTTGGTTTAAGGTTGAAAAGTTACTGTAAATACCAACATCAATAACAGTTATACCAATGGCGCCGTATGATGCAGGGTTTATAACGTTTATATTATTAAACAAACTTATCCTGTTTGTTGCCACACCAATACCGCCAATACCTATATTTTGAGGCATTAACTGTGGGTCGATATCGCCCAAACCGAACCTTGAATATGGAGAGCTTGTGGTAGATTGAGAATGTGCTGCAAATGCAATAACAGCAAATAAAAGTGTTAAAAAAAACCTGGTATATTTAATCATTATGCTTTTGTATAGCTGCGTTTAATCCTTTTAAAACCAAATAAGGTTCAATTTTTATATAGGGGGCAAAGATGCTATTTTTTAGTAGCGTATCAAAAAAAATACTGTCGCCCCCGCTCAGTACAATATTCAGTTGGGGATTGTTGGCTTTATAGCTTTCAATAAACCCGGTTAGCTCATATTTTATACCGTTTTGTACACCCGAGCGTATGGCGGTTTCTGTATTATTGCCGTACTCCGCGGTAAAATCAGCATCGGTATTTATTAATGGCAAACCTGCTGTATAATTATTAACAGCCTTATAACGCAAATTTAAACCCGGTGATATACTGCCTCCAAAATAATTGCGGTTGCTGTCAACATAGTCATATGTTATACAGGTACCACCCGCAATAACCAGGCTATTTTTGCCCGGGTACATGTAGCTGGCCCCTATTACGGCTGCCAATCTATCGGTACCAAGTGTATCAGGAGTTAAATAATGGTTATGTATACCACTGGTCATCAAATAATTAAAATAAACCAGGGATAGTTTTTTTTCTAAACCGGCTTGCCAGGGTTCAACGCGCTTTTTAACCGATGAAATTATTGCCCTGTCAGCTTCATACTTATTTGATAGTTCATCAAGCCAGCCTGCATCAACATGTTCAAACTGCTCAACCATAAGCAGCTCATCAAGCTTAAAAACCGCAACCTTTGTTAATGTGTTACCAATATCGATAACCAGGTTGGTCATCAGGCCCTTACTATTGATAGTATAGATTCAAATATTGCCAGCCCATCTTCGTTTGCCAATAAACTATCAGCAGCGCGTTCCGGGTGAGGCATTAAACCAAAAACATTACGGCTTGCATTACAAACACCAGCAATATTCTGTATTGATCCGTTAGGGTTTGCATCTTCAATGATGTTACCAAACTCATCGCAATACCTAAATAATACCTGCTCATTATCATTAAGCCTTTTAATTACATCGGCATCGGCAAAATAATTACCCTCGCCATGTGCAATAGGGATCTTATAGGCCTGCTCCTGCTCTAAACCGGCTGTAAGTAATGATTTGGTTGTTTGTGGCTTTAAATAAATATTGCGGCAAATAAACTTACGGTTTGTATTGTGCAACAGAGCCCCATCCAGTAAACCAGCTTCGGCCAATATCTGGAAGCCGTTACAAATACCCATTACATAACCACCTTTTGCAGCAAATTGTATAACCTCCTGCATAATTGGCGAAAAACGGGATATAGCACCTGAACGAAGATAATCGCCAAATGAAAAACCACCTGGTAAAACAACAAAGTCAACACCCTGCAGGTCATGATCTTTATGCCATAACCTTACAACCTGCTGGCCCATTATTTTTTCTAATACGTATATGATGTCTTCATCACAGTTAGAGCCTGGAAATATAACTACGCCAAATTTCATTTGAATTGTTTTATTGTGTAATAATTGCCTTTAAAAAGACACCCAACAGGGCATCTATTTTTTAATATCATTTGCTTTTACGTTCATGTAAACTACAGCTAATGATGATTTCGCGTTACAAAACTAATATAACCGCTGAAATTTGAACGAATGTAAAAGTTAAAATTTGTTAAACTGGAAGTAGATGATGCTGATTAGCAGCAATAAAAACAGGCTTTCGTAAAACCATTTTTTTTTCGCGTATAAAAAATAATAGGCAAAAAACACCGCAGCAGGCGCTATACACAATAAAAAATGGTTAAGGTGGAAAGATGAATTAACATAAAATGAAAAGCCTGTTATTAAAAAAATAAAAAATAACAGTTGAAAAGATTTACGGATCTGCACGTAACTTTTAAAGAAATTTTGCTGCAATTTAAAAACACAGAGCACTAATATGAGCATAACCGGTATCAGCAGCAGGTAATTCAAAGAATTTATGCTGATATGATCCGGAAACTTTTTTGCCAGTGGAAGCCAGATTCTGTAAAAAATGGAGATCCTGTCGTTTAAAAAGTAAAACACCGCTAAAAAGAAAAAAATGGTACCATAACCTAAAACTCCTGATATCCACTCGCGCCAGTTAAAGGGTTTAAAAAGAATAAGTCCTATCCATATAGCCAAAAACAAATAGATAAAGGGGAAATAAAGAAGCGATCCCAATGCTACTATCATACCCACATCATATGATATTGATTTGGCATCGTCGCCTTTATACAAGCTCATTAGTTTAAAAAGCATCCAGATCAACAGAAAATTACAGATGAGCGGAGCGCTCAAAATTAAAAACGGCGAAAACAACCCTGATAATGTTACATACATTAACGCCGGTAAAAAAGAGGGCTTACCTAATAAATTATAGCGATTTACTAAATAGTTGAGTAATAAAGCCTGTATAAACACCAAGGCGGCAGCCAGGAATATATTTACCCCAGCCGAAAACGCGTACTCATACGCTACAGGCACCAACAGCCGTGCAAACGGCTCAACAAATACAAATTCAACCTTATCGGGCACATGCAGCAAATAGCCCACCCGCGACAGGAATAGCACCACAACCAGCCACAAAATATTCAAAGGATTAAAAGAGCGGAAAGCCTGGATCATATACGGCGATAATTTGCGGGGGTAAAATTAGTACAAAAAGCGAAAAGAGTGGTAAGAGTTTTCTGTGCAAATGAGGTGATGAGATTAAATCGCTGCCCGTTTTAGATCTCCCACCTGCATCATCCCTTACACCATAATACTTTGCGGCCTTGCGTATTGCTTTACCAAATTATCAACTATTTGCGCGGTTTCATCCGGAAAATCAACTACAATCTTCTTGTCGTCATGAATCCACTTATTTAAATAGCCAACAAAGTTTTCATTAATCTCGGCAACCACAGGCACTCCCATTTTTGAAGCGGCGAGGGCATTGCATTGCTGCTCATACTGCCCCTTCATGGGTATCATCATTACCTTCTTTTTTAGAAAAAGAGCTTCGGCGGGGCCTTCAAAACCACCGCCAGTAAGCAGGCCTTCGCAACTGGCCAGGCTTTTATTAAATGCCTCGTTATTTACCGGGAAGATCTCAACGTTGCCGGATTGAAAATACGTTTTTTGTCGTTTTGAAAATATCTGCCATTTAACATCACTTACTTTACTTAAGTATTTCAGCAATGTTTTATCATCATAAGCTGGCAAATAAACACTGTAATGGCCCAGGTTACTGGTTTCCATCTGCCGAATTTCGCTGCGGATAACGGGTGTGTTTATAAAATTGTCATATCGCTCAAAATGAAAACCCACATGATAGGTAGTGGGCGAATAATTTTTTAGCAGCCACTGGGCAAAAGGATCTTTCTTTTGAGGTCGCGGCGTATTTGGCGATACAAAGGAGCATTGATGACTTAATGACACGGACGGCACGCGATGAATTTTACAGGCCCAGGCGCTCACCGGTTCAAAATCATTAATGATAAGGTCATATTGCTTTAAGGGCAGGCTGTACAGATCGCGTGTAAACTGGCGCAGGTTCATAATTTTCCAGGTTGCCCAGTTATCAACGCCGCCATTGGTGCCAAACACAAAGCTAACGCCATGAAATTTGTACTTGAGGGGCTGAGCCAACGATACTTCGGCCTCGGTACCGCTTACCAGTAAATCAACCTCGCCATATTGCTGCAACAAAGGCACAATTTCGCGGGCCCGGCTTATATGCCCGTTGCCGGTTCCCTGTATCGCAAACAATATTTTCATGTAGATATAATTAGGGGCAATTTAGTAAAAGGAAATGTTTTGGGGAATGAAAAAAATAGTTCACCTATCTTTTGCGCTGAAATGCAAAAAGAGGTTTGACTTTGACCATTGATCTTCTCTAATCGTCATTGCGAGGTACGAAGCAATCCCCTACTAATTGACGTTTTAAAAGGTTTGTCATCCTGAGGCACGAAGGATCTATTCCCAGATTTACAGGGCCAAGAAGCATGGTGAATAATAGATCCTTCACTGCGTTCAGGATGACAAAAAGTTTTTTTGCAAAAAGAATCATGGGCAGGCACGAAGTAATGACGATGTTAAAGGTTGTTTGGTAGAAAATGCACTCATTCCGTTTCCTGCCTAAATCTGTCGAGCAGGTTTTTAACATCCATTTTGGCATCAAGGTCTTCGGCGTCGGTTTTGTCATCCTCGTCGGCATCGGTGTTAAAATCGTCGGCATTGTATTTAAATATCGTCCAGTTGCCCTCCTGGTACTCCAACGCGGTAAGACTCTCTACCCAATCGCCTGAGTTGAGGTAAAGTACTTTACCGGTTTGTTCGGTATCCTCTATCTCCCTGATTTCGGCATGGTGAATATGCCCGCATATTACGTATTGGTAGTTTTTATCAACGGCCAAATCTGCAGCGGTTTGCTCAAATTGGTTTATAAATTTCACAGCCTCTTTAAAGCGGGCCTTTATTTTTTGCGAAAAGCTCATTTTTTGCCTGCCGATAGCAGTTAGCAGCCAGTTAGTAAAACTGTTGATCAATATTAAAGTATCATACCCTACAGCGCCCAATTTGGCAAGCCATTTGGAGTGCTGCATAGTAACATCAAATATATCGCCATGAAATATCCAGGCTTTTTTACCATCAATATTTAATACTACTTTATTAAGCAGTTTAAAAGAACCCAAATCAAAATCGGCAAATTTACGCAGCATTTCGTCATGATTGCCGGTTAGATAATATACCGGAATACCATCGGTAACAAATTTGAGGATGCGGCGCACTACTTTCATATGCGCTTCGGGCCAATATGATTTACTAAACTGCCATATATCAATTATATCGCCGTTAAGGATCAACATTTTGGGCTTAATGCTTTTTAAATATTTAAGCAATTCTTTTGCGTGGCAGCCATAGGTACCAAGGTGCACGTCGGATATTACTACGATATCTACTTCACGTTTTGCCATTAAAATAAGGGGGTTAAATTCTCAGCCGGCACATTTTGCCGGTTATTTATTTGGATAGAAATACTGAACCAACGATTACTCGTCGTCTTCGTCTTCATTAACATTTAATTCATAGGGGCTGAAATAGAAAATACCTACCAACAGCAACAGAGCTATAACAACTAAATAAGTGTACTCAAAATTCATCATAAATGATTTTTACAAATATCAGAAAATCAACATTATCATACTGTTAAGACTCTGTTAAATGTAAAAGGTTTCATCACTTTGATAATTTTATTTTTATCCTTTCCAGTTGCTTTAAATGGTGTTCCAGGTGTATTCTGATGAACCTGAACCACTGCCGGGCGTTAAGCATTCCCATGCGTGGGTGCTTATAACGGCTGGCGGCAGAGGATGCTTCAATGAGCGGCGTATTATCTTCCATCCGTTTACGGCATTTGATGATCATATTCCTGGCCTCCTCTTTACTGATCTTTGTGGCAGCTATTTTACCGGCTACAGCCTCGGGCACTTTAAACTTTACCGGCGGGAACATGCCCAACATTAATAAAAGGCGTCCCTGCCAGGTAAGGCCATCCTTAGTTGGCGGGCAACTGCCATGCGCGCACCGCTCCAAAGCGATAGATGACCCTAAGGTTGCCTGTAATATATGGCTGTAAACCTCGGCGTATGACCATTGGCCTTCAGCAGGTGTTTCGGTAAACTGCTCATCAGGAATAGCATCAAGCTGCTTACGATAATTATCAAGCGCCGCGTCAATGGCGCGGTGTTCTTTGGCAATACTCATAATATTAAAGTTAATTCTTTTAAATGAGTAATCTGCACAGGCACCTTATCAGGCTTGGGCGCATTAAAAGGGTTAAAATAAATGGCATCCATACCAAAATTGAGTGCACCGTAAATATCAGCCTCCAGGCTATCGCCTATCATTACACTTTCATCAATAGCGGCGCCAGCCAGATCTATCGCATGCTGAAATATCGCTTTATCGGGCTTATTAACGCCTACATCTTCGGATATAATAACGTTTTGAAAATAGCCCGCCAGGTTGGTACCTGCAATTTTTATCCGGGTGGAATCTTTAAACCCGTTAGAGATCAGGTGCAAGGTGTATTTGGATTGTAAGTACTGCAACGCTTCATGCGCATGCGGAAACAGGTTTGTTTTTGTAGGACAAAGCTTTACATAGGCATCTTCAAAATCAGCGGGCATCAGGTCGGGGTGCAGGCCCAGATCGGTAAAGGTTGCCTTAAAACGGGCGTCGCGCAGCTCGTCTTTGCTGATTTCGCCAACATGGTATTGCGCCCAAAGCCGGTGATTGTTGCGGGTATAGGTTTCAATGAACAGATCAGGTGATGTAAGGCCGATACTTTCCAGTTGATGAATATGATAAAGCTCATGCAAAGCTTCCTCGGCATTTTTATCAAAATCCCAGATGGTGTGGTCAAGATCAAAGAAAATGTGTCGGTATTTCATTTTTAACATTTAGTTGTTTTCCGGCGATATTTAAAGAGGGTTTCGCCGCTTTTTGATTTCGGTGTTCTTATCCAATTCCGAAAATCCAAAATTAAACATCTAAATCTCAAAATCCCAAACCGAACGTCCTAATTCCGCAATGCCTATACTTTTTCCCCAAAAGCAAGGTCGCCCGCATCGCCTAAGCCTGGTACTATATAAGCCTTGCTGGTCATTTCATCATCAATGGCGCAAAGCCAGAGTTTTGCTTTTGGTAAATTGGCTCTAACATGCGCCACGCCTTCGGTACTGGCAATTACGGCGGCAATGTGCAGCTCTTTTATTTCATACTGAGCCATCAACTCTTTGCAAACGGCCACAACGCTTTGCCCAGTGGCCAGCATGGTATCGCACAAAATAAATACCTGGTCGTCCAGGTTTGGAGTGGAGATGTGATCAACCTGGATAAAGAAAGCACTGTTCCTTTTCACCTTACGGTAAGCCGTAACAAATGCCGATGCCGATTGATCAAAATAATTCATAAAGCCCTGGTGAAACGGCAGACCGGCACGCAAAATAGTACCCAAAACTGGTTGACATGCAGGCACATTTACATTTGTGGTACCTAAAGGCGTGTGCACTTCTTTCAACTCATATTTCAGCGTTTTACTTAATTCATAAGCCAGAATCTCGCCCAGCTTTTCCTGGTTCCGCCTAAAACGTGCTCTATCCAGCTGGGTAACGGCATCACGCAGTTCAACCAGGAATTGGTTGGCAATAGTATTGGTTTTATTGAGGACGAAAATCATAATTGTAGATTTGATTTATGAGCAACAATTGCTCATAAATATATAAAAAATTACGCCGATAAAACACTGTTGACATACGGTTGTCATTATCATGCACTTATTTTGATTTGCAAACCCTATTGTAGTATTATTTGTATTTTTACACAACACATGGATTTTAATTTAACCTCACAATACTTTCCCACCGGCGATCAGCCCGAAGCCATAAGGCAACTGGTTGAAGGTGTAAACAACGGCGATCCATTCCAGACACTTTTGGGTGTTACCGGATCTGGCAAAACGTTTACCATGGCCAATGTTATTGCACAAACACAAAAGCCAACTTTAATACTTAGTCATAACAAAACTCTTGCGGCGCAGCTTTACGGCGAGTTTAAGCAGTTTTTTCCCGAAAACGCGGTGAACTATTTTGTATCGTACTATGATTATTACCAGCCCGAGGCGTTTATCCCAACCACCAATACCTATATAGAAAAGGATTTACAGATAAACGAGGAAATAGAAAAACTGCGCTTGCGTACTACCTCTGCCCTCATGTCGGGCAGGCGGGATGTTATCGTGGTATCGTCCATATCCTGCATTTATGGTATGGGTAATCCGGAGGATTTTGCACAATCGGTTTTTAAATTTGCTGTAGGCACCCGCATCAGCCGGAATGCTTTTTTGCACCGCCTGGTAGAAATACTATATGCCCGCACAACTGCCGATTTTAAACGTGGTACTTTTAGGGTTAAGGGTGATACGGTTGATATTTTCCCGGCTTATATGGATCACGCCTACCGCATCTCTTTTTTTGGAGATGACATTGAAGAGCTGACCACTTTTGATGTAAGCACCGGCAAAACCATCGAAAAAATGACACATATGGTGGTTTACCCCGCCAACTTATACGTTGCCCCGCGCGAGCGTTTTGTACAATCCATCTGGGCGATACAGGAAGAACTGGAAACCCGCAAAAAGCAGTTCATCGGTGATGGCCGCTTTCTGGAAGCTAAACGCCTGGAAGAAAGGGTTAATTACGACCTGGAGATGATTCGCGAGCTGGGCTACTGCTCCGGCATCGAAAATTATTCCCGTTTTTTTGATGGCAGACTGCCGGGTGCACGCCCCTTCTGCCTGTTGGATTATTTCCCTAACGATTACCTGATGGTGATTGATGAGAGCCACGTTACTGTTCCACAAATCAGGGCCATGTATGGTGGCGACAGGTCGCGCAAGATGTCATTAGTTGATTACGGTTTTCGCTTGCCGGCCGCTCTGGATAATCGCCCGCTTAATTTCCAGGAGTTTGAACAACTTGCCCCGCAAACCGTATACGTAAGTGCGACGCCAGGCGATTTTGAGCTCGAAAAATCTGAAGGTGTAGTGGTGCAACAGGTGATACGCCCAACTGGGTTGCTTGATCCAATCATAGAGATTCGCCCGGTAATAAACCAGGTAGATGACCTGTTGGATGAGGTGGACAAGGTTATAAAAATGGGCGATCGCATATTAGTTACCACCCTTACCAAACGCATGGCCGAAGAGTTGGCCAAATATATGGACAGGCTGGGTATTAAATGCCGCTATATCCACTCGGAAGTTAAAACGCTGCAACGTGTAGAAATTTTAAGGGGATTACGCCTTGGTGAATTTGATGTACTGATAGGCATCAACCTACTTCGTGAGGGGCTTGATTTACCGGAAGTATCATTGGTGGCTATCCTTGATGCTGATAAAGAAGGTTTCCTCCGATCTGAGCGCTCATTGATCCAAACTATTGGCCGGGCAGCACGTAATGATCGTGGCCGCGTAATTATGTACGCCGATAAAATAACCGATTCCATGCAGATAACCATGGATGAAACCAACCGCAGGCGCGAAATACAGATAGCCTATAACACTGCGCATGGCATTACACCAACTACCGTAGGTAAAAGCCGCGAGGAGATCATGGAGCAAACATCGGTTGTTGATTTTAAAGGGGGTGTGCAAAAAGCCTATGTGGAGGCTGATATGGCATCCCTGGCTGCTGACCCAATTGTACAGTACATGACTAAACCCGACCTGAAAAAATCAATCGACAACACTAAAAAAGAAATGCTTGCCGCGGCCAAAAACATGGACTTTTTATTGGCCGCCAAACTACGCGACGAAATGTTTGCGCTTGAAAAAATGATGGAAGAGAAGTTTTGATTTGAAAGCTGGCCGATTTGAAAATTTGAAGATGACAGTCACCGTATCTTCAAATTTTCAATTTACCTAATTCTCAAAATACTACAAAAATCATATTCAAACAATTTTAGCGTTATATGCTTATATTTGTAAGCTTAAAGTTAAATCAAGATGCTATTAATTCGTTTCCTGATCATATCAATTTGTGTTTTATACATTATTCGCAGTTTAATGCGGTACCTGATACCTGCATTATTCCAGAGCGTAATAAACAAAGCCCAGCAACAGGCACAACAACAACAGCACTACCGCGAACCCCGGAAGCATGAAGGCGCTATAAAGGTTGATTATATTCCCGAAGGCAAAAAAAGCAAATTACCCGACTCTGAAGGAGAGTTTGTTGATTACGAAGAAGTAAAATAAACCGCCATGCTGCCAGACGAAGTATACAAACGACGCCCAAACCATAATAATACGCCAGAGTCGATAACGCTTATCATTGCAAACTTTATTGTTTTTTCATTAGCCATTCAATTATTTGCTACATGTAATAAAATCAATAACTTTTTTTGGGTGACCGTAGGCGTACTGATTATTTATAATTTTTTTAACGTTCGTAAATACCGCGAAGACTATAAAAAACCCCAGATTATAGCTTACGTTTTAAGTATTGTTATCCTTATTGGCTTCTTTTTCCTGATGCGTGGCAGGTCACAAAACTGTTAAGTAATTCCTTTACAACTAATAATTCCTAATCCCGTTCAAATTTCTATTTTTGAGGAATATATTATCCATTTCAAAAAACTTAGATGAATAACTGGTTCAAGCGTAATAGTGTTCACCTCATTATTGTAGCAATTTTAATAGCAATTTCCTTTGCTTATTTCCTCAGTCCTTTAACGCAGGGTAAAGTTTTATCACAAAATGATGTGATACAGGCCCAGTCCATGCAAAAAGAGATCAATGATGTCAGGGCCGCAACCGGCCACGCCCCATTGTGGACAAATCAGATGTTTGGCGGCATGCCGGCTTACCAGATCTGGGCTTCATTTCCATCAAACATTACATCACATGTGGTTGATATTTTGAAAGCTGTTTTCCCTAACCCTGTTGATACCGTATTGCTTTATTTATTAGGAGCCTATTTACTATTCAGCGTGTTAAGGCTTTCGCCATGGTTAGCCGCAGCTGGTGCAATAGCTTTTGCATTTTCATCGTACAACTTTATTTATATAACGGCGGGTCACTCCAACCAGGCTTATGCCATCGCCTTTTTTGCACCAATACTGGCGGGAATTATTTTAACCCTGCGCGGCAAATATTTGTTAGGGGCATCACTTACTGCTTTTTTCCTTGCTATGGAAATAAGGAGTAACCACGTGCAAATGACTTATTATTTGTTGCTGACTGTTGCCATATATTTAGGCATTGAGCTTTATCATGCCATAAAAGCAAAACAAACCAAACCTTTTTTAAAAGCTATAGGCGCTTTAGCCGCGGGTACATTATTGGCCATTGCCGTAAATGCAGGCACCTTATGGACCACCTACGAGTATAGCCAATACACCATCAGGGGTAAAGCTAATTTAACCTCAAAAGGTACTGTCGGCCCAAATCATGGTCTTGATAGGGACTATGCTTATACCTGGAGCCAAAGCGTGGGCGAGTGCTTTACCTTTTTAATTCCGAACGCCTACGGCGGTGGTTCAAGCACTGTTGTTGGTGAAGATTCAAAGGCCGTAAAAACGCTTGTTGATAATGGCGTTGATCCAGGTCAGGCGCAGGGTTTTATATCACAATCACTGTATTATGGTAATAAACCAGGCACATTTGGCCCATGGTATTTTGGTGCCGCTATATGTTTTCTGTTTGTTTTAGGATTACTGATTGTAAAGAACCGTTTAAAATGGTGGTTGTTAAGCGCTGTTTTATTAAGCATGCTTTTATCATTTGGTAAAAATCTGCCTTTCCTTTCCGATTTCTTTTTCAACTACGTACCCATGTACAACAAGTTCAGGGCAGTTGAATCAACTTTGGTTATAGCAGCATTTTGCTTCCCGATACTTGCCTTACTGGCTATTAACGAAGTTATTACCAATACGGATAAGGCTTTGATTTTTAAACGGGCCAAGATAGCTTTCTACATAACCGGCGGTTTACTGTTAATTATGATTGCTGTACCCGAAGTAGTTTTAAACTTTAAATCTGACGATCATTTAGGTTTCGTTAACAACCTTACCCAAATATTTAAAGGCAATACTGCATTAGCCAATACCGTAGCCAATGGTTTAATTGAAGATAGGGTAAGCCTTGAACGCGCTGATGCTATCAGGTCGTTAATATTTGTATTATTAACTGCTGGACTGGTATGGTTGCTCATTAAACAAAAGATTAAAGCAAACATAGCCGCATTGGTTTTGGCTGCAATTGTTTTGTTTGATATGTGGGGTGTTGATAAACGCTACCTTAAGGATGCCAATTTTGTAGCAAAATCCGACCTGGAACAGCTTTACAGCGCACCGCGCGAGGTTGATCAGTTTATCATGAAAGATCCCGATCCGAATTTCAGGGTATTTGATATGACCTCCGGAGACCCATTTCATGATTCACACTCATCTTATTTTTATAAAACAGTGGGTGGTTTTCACTCTGCCAGACTAAGAAGATTTGATGAGCTTATAGAAAGCCAATTCAGCAAAAGTGTAAATCACGATGTGTTGGATATGCTGAATACCAAGTACATTATTAACGCCGATCCAAAAACAGGAAATGCTACTATGCAAGCTAATCCTACGGCATGTGGAAATGTATGGTTTGTTAAAAGTGTGAAATTTGCAGAGAACGCGGATGAGGAAATGCAGGCTATCAGCAGCTTTTCACCAAAAGAAGAAGCTATTGTTGACAAGCAGTATAAAAGCATGATTGATGGTAAATCGCCAGGAACGGACGCAACTGCAACCATAAAATTAACAAGCTACACACCGGAACACCTTAAATACGAAAGCAGCAGCCCTGTAACCCAGGTAGCTGTATTCTCGGAAATTTATTACGATAAGGGATGGACGATGACTATTGATGGTAAAGAAGAACCTTATTTCCGTGCGGATTATCTTTTACGTGCTGCTGTAATACCTATTGGTAACCACAAAATAAATTTCGATTTCCACCCAACATCTTACTACGCAGGCGAAAATATCTCGTTAGCAGGATCGATCCTTTTAGTACTGGCCTTAGGTGGTGCGGTTTATACCGAAACCAAAAAGAAACCAGTTGCCAAGCCGGCGACGAAGAAGGTGTAGTGAAATTTAAATGATACTAAGAAAAGCGATGGGCGGATAGTTCATCGCTTTTTGCATTTATATAAATAGCAAATATTTTGTAAATTTACGTTATGAGCGCATTGTTAGAAAGGATTACGGTTGATGCAGATATATGCCACGGCAAGGCATGTATACGCCACATGAGGTGGCCTGTTGAAGTGATAATTGATCTGATTGCCTCAGGAATGTCTTTTGATGATATCATTAACGATCACCCCGAATTAGAAAAAGAGGATATTCTCGCATCGTTATCATATGCCAAAATCACCCTATCGGGTAAATCGTTAGAAGAAGTTAGCTAAATGAATTTTCTTATTGATGTCCATTTACCCATCAGCCTATCAAAATTTCTGAATAGTCAAGAACATTGCTCTGCAATTCATGTAAATCAAATACTGCAAAAATGGAATACTACAGATGCAGATATTTGTAAATATGCCGACCTAAATAATCTTGTAGTAATTACCAAAGATCAGGATTTTAAAAACTCGCATTTTGTAAATAAAACGCCTAAAAAAGTAATCAGGATAACCTTAGGTAATATTTCAAATAATAACCTAATTCTACTCTTTGAAAAATATATCCCACGTATTTTAACGTTGTCGTTGAACGAGACTTTTTATTTAGAAGTAAGCGATGAAAGAATTATTCTTAATAGTTGATTGCCTCAATCATTCGTCCTTTTATTTTTCAACCAATACCATCCCAAATTAAAAGCGATCACAAAATGGTTCACAATGGTTGGGATCAATCCATAATTCTGTTTCATGATATCAAAACGTTCCTGCAGGCTTTGCCGGTGCTTCTTTTTTGACATCCCTCCTACCAGGTATTTGGCAACGTAACGATCTACATTTACAATTTTACTGGCTTTTTTAGCCGCCCGGATTATCCAATCAATATCCGCGCTTAGTTGATATTTATTATCATACGGTTCTGTTAGCGCCCTCCGGATATAAATAGCCTGGTGGCTGATGCTCATGCCATATTTAAAGCCTTTCCAGGTAAATTGAGTTGGAGCTTTGTGCCTCCGCTGACCCAAACTTTGGCCATCACCGGCTATCATTTCGGTTTCGCCATAATAAATATCGGCATCATCGCCAGTAGCAAACACCGCGGCAACAGTTTCGACATCATAAAACTCATCGCCGGAGTTCATGAAGATCACATAATCGCCGGTAGCCATGGCCAGGCCTTTATTCATGGCATCATAAATGCCTTTATCCTTTTCGCTGATGAACTTACTTATGCTACCTGCATACTTGTTAATCACTGCTAAAGTGCCATCATTGGATAAACCATCTACAATGATGTATTCTATATTGTTATACGTTTGCCCCAATACAGAAAGCATCGTACGTTCCACATCCTGCACATTGTTATACACCACCGTAATAACGCTTAGCCTGGGGTTAAACATCAGCGCCTCCTTTTAGCAAACTTTTGTAAAGCGCGATATGTTTTTTTGCTATCACCTCTTCCGAAAAGGCATCCATTATGGTTTGCCGGGCCTGCTGCTGTAGCTGTGGCCTTTGTGGATGCTGAATAATCCACTCCATGCCATCAGTAAAGCTCTCTGCCGAACGATAAGTGGCCAGGTAACCGTTGTATTCATGCTGCACCATATCGGGGATACCGCCCGTAGTAAAGGCAATAACGGGCGTTCCGCAGGCAAGGCTTTCCATTACCGTATAAGGAAGATTGTCTTCCAAGGAAGGAATCAGGAAAGCATCAGCGGCGGCGTAGTATTGCGCCAGTTTTTCATCATTGCTTATAGTTCCTAAAAAACTGGTCTTAAAAGGAAAGTCAGGAACACCTTCCGTTCCACGATTGCCAAAAACAACCAGCTCTATATTATCCGCATCGCTACCCAAACGTTGTTTCAATAGTTCCATACTTTCCAACAGGTACTGAGTACCCTTGTGCAGGTCTTTGCGCGATGGCATAAAGCCACTCAGGAAAATAAATTTATCGGCTGGTAATCCGGCCTGCTCTTTTGCCAGTTTCTTATCAATAGGTTTAAAAATATCTGTCTCCAGCGTATTGGGGATCTGGTGAACCGCCTTTCCTTTCATTAAACTACTGGCTTTCACAGAATTTTGCATCCATGAACTGGGTGCAGCTATGGAAAAATCCAAAACCTCGTAAGCTTTATGTTTCTGTTTCCAGATTTGGTTTGAAATATCATCGTCAGCCGCATTGATCAGCAAGGGACAGTTGCCACATTGGCGCAGGTAATGATCGCAGGTATAACGTACATGGCAGCCACCGGTAAAAGCATTGCTATCATGAAAGGTCCATACAACCGGCTTATTCAGCCTGGCAATTTCGGCAATATGCCTGGGGTCAAGAAACCCGTGATTGATCCAGTGCAGATGGATGATATCGGCATTTTTAACATCAGGATGATGAATAACCGAGCGACCGAACCAGGCAAATGAGAAAGGCGTTTTCACCGGTTTTAAAAAGCGCTTGGCCAGTATCCGCTCAAATATGATCTTAAACGCGGTATATGATTTTTGAATTTTATTGGAATTAAAAGTGCCGATATGGGGGTTGTTCCCAAACTTGTAATGGACTACCATCTTTGAATCGACACCCTGCCCAAGTAATGCACGATTTAGACGCATACAACCGCGGCCCGCGCCACCATTACCATCATAGGTATTTAAATGCACTACTTTTAACATGCCTCAAAAATACATTAATCATTTAAAGCCCGATGAGTTAAGTTAACCAACCTTTTGCCGTACAAAACGCACTGCCCGCTGCAATAAACTACCCTTCCGGTGAGCCAGGAAATGTTTTATAGCATGATAAGCCTTTTCATTCTCCTCAATTAAATCAGGGAATTTTTTAACGGGCTGTTGGGAGATATGCACATCGTACATGTTTTCTTTATTGCTATGTACTCCTGTGCCATCATGCCCTATGTTATTAACGAGGGAGCGGGATGGGTTTAGCGTAAGGCCGCCTTTTAAAAATATGGAAGCATACCAGCGTATGGCCCATGAATTATTTTTGCCGGCCTTAAACTCCTGTATCTGTTTCCAGAAATTCATTTTGCCTTCAATAGAAAACCGGAGGATCTTTAAAGTATCAAACTGCGCTATCAGCTTATCAATGTCGGGTTCAAAACTATCCCAGGCATGTGCCCATGTTGCCCATCCCCAACTGCTGGCTGCCCGGTAAAAAAATGACTCGGGCAAATCTTTTTCCTTCAGATTATACATGTAAGCACCTATATGCATTACTTTGGGTTGGTTAGCATATAGCGTTAGCGCTTCATTAAAATATTGCAAGGTATAGGGTGATGATAACAGGTCATCTTCAAATACAATCACTTTACCATACTCGTATACCAATTGAGTAACGCCGCTAATGATCGATTCTGCTAAACCCAAATTATGATCGCGCAAAATAACTTTTACCGATTTAAATCCTGTTGTTTCCTTAGCTACCTGCCTCACTTCATCAACATTGGCGCGGTCGGCCTCTGTTTTGGGAGCATCGCAAAAAATGTACAAACGCGATTCATCGGCCAATACATTTTTTTGTAAATGTATAAGCGTCCGGCGCGTATGATCGGGCCGGTTGTACACAAACAAGGCTATTGGGGCAAGTTTTTGCATCGATCAAAAAAATCAAAATAATTCTGGTTGCTGACTGGCTTTTTTACACAAAACGGTATAAGCGTTTGCAAATTGTTCGCTAACCTTTTTTCCCATCAATTTACTTAATGTTTGTTTCACGGTAAACTCAGTCGCTATCCGCAGATTTTTCAAAAGACTTTTAGGTTTCTTTTGATTAACATACATATTAAACCTGGTTACCTCTGGCTCAATCATAGATGTAAGATCATTTTCAACCTCAAAACCCTCTGTACTCAACAGGTAACGTAAGGAGGTTGGCGTGTATACATTAATGTGCCCATAAGCCAAAAAGTGTTTAATACGGGTATCAACACCGGTTTTATAATCGCGCGGCACTTCAATTACGCAACGTTTAGCAACCCGTTTTATCTCGCGCAGCAACATACGTTCATGCTCCACATGCTCTAATACATGCGAAAGGATGATCAAATCAAAGCTATCATCGGCAAAAGGCAATTTATAACCATCAAATACCTGTGCCGCTTTCAGATTTTTTATCCCACGCGACAAGATGTACTCCACCCCACTACCCGAAATTTCTACCGCCTGGTATTCGGGCGCGAAGTTATTGTCAGATAAGATCTTCAAAATACTGCCGTCGCCTGCGCCAACTTCCAGCACATTGGCAAAAGTTAAGCCTTTGCATACATCAATGATGTGTTGTGCCTTATACTTTGCGCCAAGCATGCGCCAGGCTTCATCGTGTTTTTGATAAAATTGATCGTATGCGGTTTTAAATTCGCCGCCAATAATTGATTCCTGCATTATTATACGAAGGTAAAATTTTTATTGCTTATTAAAACTTTTCCGGAGCAGCTTTCCCCAGTTTGCCAGTAAGGCCATCATTTACTGCTGCAACTAATTTATTGTATTCTTTTTGTTTTGAACTCAGCCTGCTTACTACCCATAAATAACCGAGGTACAAGCCTTTATTTAACTTAAAAACCAGGTGGGAATGTATAGTCACCTTTGAATAAAAATACATCCGGTTACGTATGGCATAATAGGTTCTGAAACTCCACAGGTTCAACAAATGCGAATGGAAAGGTTTAGGCTGATAGTTTATACCCTGCGATTGATCAATATCAATAACCTTGCAGTTGGGTATCAGCCAGATGACAGCGCCCGATTGCGTGATGCGATAAGTATACTCCGAATCATCTACATAAACAAAGAACTTTTCATCGGGATAGCCAATCACCTCAACCAACGAGCGGTGCATCAACAAACCACCGTAGGGTACATAGGGCATCATCGCCTTATCCTGGTAAGGCACGCCCGTTCCAAACCTGTCGTTCTTTTTATATCGCTGATTTTTAAGAACATTAAAAATATTAAAGCCCATAAAATTATCGGGCACCAGGTAATACCTCGACGGGTTTTCGCCACGGGCTATTTTAACATGGGGCAGCCTGTCTTCGCGCAAGCAATAAAGCGCTTTTTTGTTATTCTCTCCTTCTATTTCATCCCATTTGGCAAGCAGGCCGGCAAGCGCGTTTTCGGCCGGCATATTATCATCATCAAGCAGCCACACCATATCGGCATCAGTTTGCTGATAAGCATATTCAATAGCCTGTTTATATCCCCCGGCCGAGCCTATGTTTTCTTCATTATTTAAAACAACAACACGGCTATCATTCAAGCCGGCAACCTTATCATCCACACTATAAGCCGACGCGTTATTAACTACCACAACCTGTGTTACCTGCGCCAACGATAGCAGCCGGTTTAGCACCTGCTCCAAAAATTGCCACCTATTTGCATAGGTAACCGTTAACACACACACTTTATATTTTATATTTGCCATCGAATGCGTCAAAATTATCATTTTACTTCATACAATACACGGCTAAAAACTGAATGGGCATAATAAAGCAACAAACAATTAAGGGTTCCATTTATTCGTACCTGGGTGTTTTAGTTGGTTTCCTCACCGTAACTGTCCTTCAGCCTTATTCATTAACACCGGCACAAATAGGGCTTATAACGCTACTTGCTTCCTTATCCGCTTTATTTGCCCAATTCTTCATACTTGGCTTTAATGGTACAGCAAGGTATTTCCCTTACTTCCGCAGCGAGGAAAAGCAACATCATGGCTATTTATTTTTGGCGTGCCTGGTAGCCCTGGTGGGTACCATATTACTTTTACTGTTCATGTATGCATTTAAAGATGTAATAGTTGGCCGGAATGCCAAAACCATTCTATTTAAACAGTACTACTGGTACTTGTTGCCGCTTACCTTTTTCACCTTATTCTTTAATGTATTTGATCTGTATGCCCGGATGCTTTATAACATCACCACGGGTCTGATACTAAGGGAATTTACTAAAAGAATTTTCATACTGGTACCTATTTTGCTGGTTTACTTTCGCTTGATTGATTTTGATTTGTTTATGATACTTTGGCTTGTAGCCAACGTGATCACCACCTTTCAAATCATGGCCAGACTTATTAAAGACAAGCAATTTTCGCTTAAGCCCAATTTTGAATTCCTGGATAAAGACATGATCAATAAATTAGTTGGTATTTGTTTTTTTACCATCTTAACAGGCTCGTCGCCTTTAATTATCCAGAATATTGATACGTTACTGATTTCAAAAAAACTGGACCTGGCCCATACTGGTGTATATGCGCTGGCTTTTAATTTTGGACTCATTATTTCATTGCCTTCGCGGTCATTATACAGCATCTCCTACACCATTGTTTCTGAATCATGGAAAACAAGCGATTTGAAAAACATCAACACCGTTTATGAGAAAAGCTGTGTAAACCAGATCATCAGCGCGCTATTTTTGTTTGTGCTGATATGGGCCAGTATTGACAATGTTTTTGCTTTTTTACCTCCCGATTTTAAGGCCGGTAAGTACGCCGTATTTTTTGTTGGCCTGGGGTATTTTATCGACTCTGCTACGGGTATTAACCTGGTGATATTGGCCACTTCAAAATATTTCAGATATGAGGCCCTGTTTAACTTACTGCTTGTACCGGTTATTATTATTTTAAATTTAGTCCTGATACCTAAATATGGCATTACCGGATCAGCCATCGCATCGGCAGCAACTTATTTTATTTTCAACCTTTTCAGGTACATATTTATCTGGGTAAAATTTAAAATGCAGCCGTTTGACTTTAAATGCTTGCTGGCATTAGTTACAGGCGTGCTGGTTTATTACCTGTCGTTATGGATCATTCCGCATGTGCAGAATTATGTTGTTGACACTGTTTTACGCACAGCTTTTATTACCGCGCTTTATTTACCGGCTGTTTACTTTTTAAAACTATCCGAGGACATCAACGGGATCATTGATAGCCTGGTGCTGAAGCTGAAACGCTAATTTTACTAAAAAGCCGGCAAATTATTATTGAGGAGAAGGCAGCGGCTCATACACCATATTTTCAGGAAGAATGCCTTCAAATAATTGAGCGTTGTAAATATTGGTACCCCAACCCGCAGGAATAACATCGGCAGGAAAAACATAGATATTGCTTAATTTATTCTCAGAATTTTTGAAATTCACTGCATTTTTGCCCATAAAAATATTTGAACTCGGCAGCCCCGAATAGTTACGATAATATAAACCCACATTAGTAAAGGATTGGGCCTTACCATATATGGTGTTATTAACTATAGACATATTACTACCCCCGGAAACGGCCATTCCATATTCACCGGGATTCACCAGGATATTATTTTTTGCTACCATATATGAACCACCGCCATCTCCCAGCATAATGCCACCACCTGAATGACTCGGTCCGCCGCCTCTTATCCAGTTGCCTTCTATTAAAATAGGGCTTAAAGGCAACCCATTGCTTTTTAACATGCTTATAGCATCTTCCGCGTAACTCTTATCTAAAACATTTTCAACTTTATTAAATCTTACCTGGTTGCCTGCTCCGCTTACATTTTTAAATTGTACAAATTGGCCTTCTGGAAAAGGCCCCAGCATATTTTTAGCCTGGCAATTGGTAACACTAATTGTTTGGCTATTTTCGGCAGATATCCCCGTCGGAACTTCGGAAAGGTAGCAGCTATCGATTTTAATATTGGTACACTTGGATACATTAATGCCAGGCCTTTTTCCATTACTTACCTGGCAATGTTTAATGGTAATATTCTCACAGCTTACCAGCGTTATTTGCGATGTTGATATTCCGCTTATAATCGCATTGTGAACGGATGTCAATGTTAGCGGTTCAGAATACCTGAACTGTATGTTTTGAGTTTCAGCTGCGTACATCTCTTTAACTATGGCTGCACCTATAGTGTTATATCCAGTATCAATACTGTTGGTATTGAGTTTTAGGGTGTCAACAACAGGGGGCGCGACATTATCGATGGCAGATTTCTTTTTGCAGGAAATAAAAAATGGAATCAATGATAAAGAGATACAGAACGCAGCAGCTTTTAATATTGAAGGTACTTTTGTACATCCACACATGCGGTTGATTTTTTGTGTAAGGTTTAATTATATTACCAAGTCAAGTACCATTGATTGCCAAAAATATGTTTTTTTGGCAATCAATGGTGCATAAAAAAAGCGTGCGAATAATAAAAATATCTGCACAAAAAAAGCCCTCCGGGATTACCGAAGGGCTTTTGTATTTTTATTTACTAACCTATTATTGGTTTGTAAATCTCTTAGCGTTAATACGTCTTTCGTTTTCGTTCAGGAATATTTTACGTAAACGGATACTTTGTGGTGTTACCTCAATGTATTCATCTGCCTGGATATACTCCATTGATTCTTCTAAAGAGAATTTAATAGCTGGTGCAATCCTAACGTTTGTATCACTACCTGATGCACGCATGTTGGTTAACTGCTTGCCTTTGGTTAAGTTAATAACCAAATCGTTATCGCGGATGTGCTCACCTAATACTTGTCCTTCGTAAACATCAACTCCCGGATCAATGTGGAACCTGCCACGATCCTGTAATTTATCAATAGCGAAAGCAGTGGTTTTACCAGTATCCATTGATACCAATACACCATTTAACCTGCCAGGAATCTGGCCTTTCCATGGCTCGTATGCTTTAAAGCGGTGTGCCATGATAGCCTCACCACCTGTAGCTGTTAATACGTTGTTACGTAAACCAATGATACCACGTGCAGGGATATCAAACTCTAAGTGTTGTAAGTCGCCTTTAGGCTCCATGATCAACAAATCGCCTTTACGTTGTGTAACCAGTTCAATTACTTTACCGGCAACTTCGCCCGGTACATCAACAATAAGGGTTTCTACCGGCTCACATTTAACTCCGTCAATTTCTTTAACGATAACCTGTGGCTGACCAAACTGCAATTCGTTACCTTCACGACGCATGGTTTC
>NZ_JANYGH010000066.1 GCF_025362475.1 Mucilaginibacter sp. | reverse complement strand
GAAAACGATACTTATTCAGGTAGTTCCGCTTTAATGTAAGGTCATTGTTAATGTTTCGCATAACATTTAGCTTTATTCCTTAAAGCTAATTCTGTTACCGAATTAGTTGACCTTTACAATTGCGAGGCACGAAGCAATCCCAAACTATGCAGGTCGGATTTGCAAAGCTTCTCTACAAGGCGGGGGTTGCTTCGTACCTACCCATGACGTATGGGATTTTGAGGCGTGTGGGCCTGTCAGTCTGAGCCTGTCGAAGACTCGCGCGGAGTGGCCTTTGCCCGCTATCCTTCGACAGGCTCAGGATGACAGCCATTTTTGTTACGTCATTTTCTCCTTCAAAGGCCACCGGATTTACAACTACAATGACGCATGGATATGTGCTTCATTAGAAGTATAAAAAAATGCCATAAACCATCGTTTACAGCATTTTTCACTTTCTTTAATACTACGCTATTATTGATCACTTACGTGCGTATGCCCATTGCAATGCTTTAAGCATAGTAACCGGTTTGCCAGATAAGTGTGTAACATCGTCAATGATGATGTGCTTAAAAACAAGGTTTTCATAATGCCTGCTATCAAGTAATGTAACCAATTTTTTATTGGGTACTACCTGTCCCGGAGTTTCCAAAGCACCCACTTCAATAAAAACATTTACAGGCAAACTTTTATGTTTGGCGAAATACTTTTTTTCAACATCAAAGATTCCCCCGTTAGCAAAACCCAAAGCCGGACTACCAATCAGGATGTTTTTAAACAGGGTGGGTTGCTCAAACAAGGTATAAGTTGCAAACAAACCACCCATGGAGTAGCCATAAAGTGTACGGTTTGAAGGATCTGTTTTTAAATCCGCGTCAATAACCGGAATTAACTCCTTTTCAATAAAGGCTAAAAATACGGGAGCTCCCCCACTTTCTGGCGTTGCAGATGATGCGGTTGGCGTAAAATCACGGTTACGTTTGTTGCCGGGCGAGCCAATCAACCCACCGTCGCCAATGGCTATCAATATAGGTTCGGGAATATGATATTCGGCCATTAACAGCCCCAAATACTCCAGCGAGGGCGAAAAATCATTATCGCCGTCAACAACATACAGCACCGGGAATTTCCTTTTCGCGGTATCATAACCCGCCGGGTAATGGATATAAATATCATAATCATTACCTGCCAGTTTGGAGTGCATTAACCGGTGCTCCGAGTTGGGTATGGTAACCAGTTTTGCCTGCTGCGCAAAGCCATGTGTACACAACATAGCGCACAACAGCAAACTCATTGTTATAAATCTGAGTGTTTTCATAGGGATGAGGTTACAAAAATGGATCAATCAGTTTTATAGAGCCATCCGCATTGTGTTGCAGCTCGGTTACTTTTACATTGCGCAGGTGCGTTTTGCCCGATAGTTGGGTGTCATGGTAAAACATGTACCATTTGCCTTTTATTTCAA
The DNA here is from genome assembly GCF_025362475.1 of Mucilaginibacter sp. GTDB lineage: Bacteria > Bacteroidota > Bacteroidia > Sphingobacteriales > Sphingobacteriaceae > Mucilaginibacter. The sequence continues at coordinate 49,642 of NZ_JANYGH010000066.1, read as the reverse complement.
CAATAGAGTGGTGTGTTGTCCACCCCTGTACCGGTTTCAAAAATACACCCTTATAAGTAAACGGACCAACAGGACTATCCCCTATCGCGTAGCAAAGTAAATGGGTATCGCCGGTTGAATAAGTGAAGTAATATTTACCATTAAACTTATGCATCCATGAACCTTCAAAAAAACGACGATCATGATCTTTAGTTAATAAAGGTTTACCCAGGCTATCTACAATCACAACGTCTTTTACCGCCCCGTCAAAGTTCTTCATATCGGGTTTAAGCAAGGCCACTTTGCAACTTATTGCCGGTGCATCCTCCTGTTTCGAGTCGGTTTTTGAACCATCAGCTTCGTATTTTCCGGTTGTCCAGCGCTGAAGCTGTCCGCCCCAAATGCCGCCAAAATACATATAGGTTTTGCCGTCATTATCTGTAAAAACAGCCGGGTCAATACTAAAACTTCCTGCAATGGGTTCCGGTTCGGCCTTAAACGGACCAACAGGACTGGCCGATGTAGCCACGCCAATATGGAAAACATCTTTTTTATCTTTTACCGGAAAATAGAGGTAATAGGTACCACCTTTAAAAGCAATATCAGGCGCCCAAAGCTGGCGGCCGGCCCAGGGAATATCCTTTATATCCAGCGCAACGCCATTATCAGTAACCTTACCGCCAATACTATCCATGGAAAGGATATGATAGTCTTTCATGGCAAAATGATCGCCATTATCGTTTTCGGGGATGCCGGCATTGATATCATGTGAGGGGTAGATATAAATTTTACCGTTAAACACATGGGCTGATGGATCAGCAGTATAGATAGAACTGATCAGTGGTTGCGAAAGAAATTTTACTTTTTTACTCGTATCTGTTTTACTGCTGTCAGCATTGGCTGTTTTTTTAGCAGTTGAGTTACATGCACCCAACATGCCTGCGGGTATAAGAAGTGTGAGTAATAATTTTGCTGTTGTAAATGGCTTGCTCATTGGCGTTTGGTTTATGGTGATTATTAATTAGTCATGTAGTTATTTCCTCCTATGCCAGGCACATAGTAAAATTTCATGCCTTTATAGTAAGGGAGCGGATGTTCGGGTTTTGCATAGATAGCTTCGATGGGCATTTTTGAAAAAGTTTGAAAATATAAAACACAGGCATCCCGCCATGTGGTGGCCTCGGCAAGCTGCGTTTGCATCAATTGTTGCACCTCGGTAAACCGTTCTGCATCTACCTTTCCCTGCATTTTATTCCAGGTTAAAGTCATTTGTTTAACCGAATCGGCACCCATATAATAATGGTGAACAATTTCATCCCATAATGACTTGCCCGAGCGCATTTTATACGTCCAGCTTAGGTGATGAAACCATAACAGGTATTCATCCGGGCAGGTTTGCAGGTTTTCCCAATTGGCCTTAACCTCCGGCGCATATTGCGATAAAGCATTGCTGCCTGTGCTTGTACGGTTAAAGCCAATTCCAGCCGAATCGGCTTTGTGGTAATAGGTGGCGTTCCAATCCGGGCGACCGGCATTGTCAACCCATGGCCCTGGGCCGTAGTGGGTAGATACACCCATAATATGGTGCAAGCCAAGCGGCGTCATGTAGTTAACGGTATTTTCCCTTGATTCCAGCATTAACCTTTTTACCGGCGATACAAAGCCTGCATCATTGGTAAAAGTCATTTTCAGCCAGTCGTCTGCAATAGCAGCCGGTGACTGATCCGGGTTCCAGGCCATGCGGCCAAAAGCGTACCAGTTGGCCTGTGCAAAGGGATGCCCGCACCAGTTTAAATCACTGCCAATGTTAGCTACCCCGGCCATACCGGTTATCAGTTTCTTATTAAAATCCCCTTGTAACACACGGGATACGGTTGAGCCTTTACCCTGCGTGTAAGTATCAGCTTGCAGGCATTCGGCAAATAAAGGTGCCTCATAAACCAGGTGCGTTGAAAAGCCAAGGTACTCCTGGGTTAGTTGAAACTCCATCATTAACGAGGTATTGGGCATCGCGCCAAATAAAGGATGGAATGGTTCCCTCGGCTGAAAATCGATCGGCCCGTTTTTAACCTGGATAATCACATTATCCCTGAACTTGCCATCAAAGGGTTTAAATTCATTATAGGCCTGCTTTGACCGGTCGTCGGGTACGTTATTATCGTAGACAAAGGCCCGCCACATCACTATACCATGATGAGGAGCTAAAACATCGGCCAGCATATTGGCTCCATCTGCATGGGTGCGGCCATAAGTTTGCGGGCCCGGTTGCCCCTCAGAATTAGCTTTCACCAAAAATCCGCCAAAATCTGGGATGTAATGATAAATTTCATCAGCCTTATCTGCCCACCATTTTTTTACAGTGGCATCAAGCGGATCGGCTGTTTTTAGGCCTCCCAAATCAACCGGACTACTGAATTTTACCGACAGGTATATTTTAATACCATACACCCTGAAAACATTGGCCAGCGTCTGGATCTTTATTAAATACTGGGGTGAAAGGATCAGCGCATCGGCATTTACGTTGTTGATAACCGAGCCATTGATACCAACCGAAGCGTTAGCACGTGCGTAATCAATATAGCGCTGATCAACAATGCCAGGCAGTTTATGCCAGTTCCAGATGGATGAACCTGCATATCCCCGTTCAACGCTACGGTTCAGGTTATCCCAATGATCCAACACCCGGTACATGATGTGTGGATGATCAGAAATATCCAGCCTGTTGATGGGCTGATGGATTTGAATCAACTTTAAAAAATTAAAAACACCATACAAAACCCCCACATCGGTATTGGCAATAATAATGGTACATTTCTGTTGGTTAATAAGGGTTGTTTTTATGAGATATCCCTCGCTGCCAATACCATCAGGAACAACTATAGATAAGGATTTTAAAGATCGTGGAGTGCCAACTATAAATGTTTGGCCGCTTATTATGGCCTTGGTATCGCGGGGAATGAAGGAAAGCATCCCATCCAGCCCGGTCAACAGTTCTGTCTTTGCCGCCTTAAGCTGGTCTGACGCTGCCGGGAAGATAAAATATGCCAATTGTTGCTTATAAACAGCTGCCTGTTGCGGGGCGGTTATCCTGTTATATTCAAGCCATAGCTTATACCCATTATCCGCATGGGCTTGGTTTATAACCGCTAATAAAAGCAGCACCAGTAAACACCTATTTTTCAATGAATATTTGGTCATGATGTTATTAATTCAGCTTTATAAACTTTTAAAACAGCTTATAAAAAAGATAAAATGATATATTGGTGTTCACAAATGAAACATGATTAAAACATGTTCCATCTGTATGGTTTATAAAGAATTATATTTACGCAATCGATTGCAAATATATAAACCTTTATTTATTTTCAGTAATTCAAAATCAATTATTTGCCCCCTGGCCTTCCGGTTTTTAAGCTGATGAATGAATTTATCAGCCGATGAATAACATGATCATTTTTTTGCAGCGAGCTCCTGGTTTTTCCGGATATATTCTGCTACCTCAACCATGGGGGCCACCCATATAGCCTTGTCATTTTTTTTGAGGTAATGCAATAATTTGCTATGCTCGTTAAGGCCTACATTGATATTATGCCCGCCTCCTACGCCATGAAATAAAAAAACCAGCAGGGTATGTGATTGTAAAGCCTTTTCAACAAGCCCGATCATGTATTCGGCCGATTGACCATTGATCATAAAACATTTAATATTGTCGAGATCTGTTGCGCCTATGCTTTCAAATCCGGGGTTTACACCCCGCGCGCCAACAAAATCCTGTTTTAACCCGTCATAAAAATACTTGCCGCCTATCTGCAGATCCCCGCAGGGAAAGGCGAAGGTCCGGTTGGTTTTACCATCGATGGCTTGTAGCAGCACATTATTAGTCCTAATCTCTTTTACGGCACGTGCAACGGTGTATTTACTCAGGTCATTTTCGGTAGTAACAAAACCACGGCCGGGTAAACCACCATCGCAGGGATGAAAAAGGGAGTGATTTCCAAGTTCATGCCCGTGGGCAGCCGCTTTTCGCCATTCGGCTATCCTGTTGGTAACTACCGGTGATGAGCCAATAATGTAAAAAGTTCCCTTGAGGTTTAACGAATCCAGGGCGGGCAAAACATTATCCAGGTCTACATCAATGGCATCATCATAAGTTAATACCACGGCACATTGTTTCTTATTCCACACAGCTCTGTTTTGGGCATGCGCCATTACGCTATTCGCCAAGAGTGCCGCCGTAAGTAAATATTTTATTAATCTCATGCTGTTAATGTTTTTAACTATTTAGCGGGTTGCGCCCCTTCTTTGCCATAATGCATCAGCTTATTAGCCCAGGCTATAAAATATTTAACGTTGGGTGCATCGGTATGGCCACCATCATGTTGTCGCCATGCCAGTTCACCGTTCAGCAAGCCGGTGTTTACCGGAGGCATTTTTTCCGTTTTATAATCATTCGTAATGCCCAGGTCCCTTGCTCCCACTAATTTAAAAACCGCACCGGCAGCTACCGTAGCCATATAACTACCCTGTTGATCAAGCCACTTGGCATCGCCCTGTTCAGGAATACCATAGCTTATAAAAGTAAGCCGGGGCGCGCACAATGCAATAAGTTCATGTGCATCAACAGGCAGATCATTAGCTGTTTTAGCGCCGGATGTAGCATCAGATGCTCCATATTTCATAAAATTGCCGGCCATCCAGTAATATTCGCCACCGGTAAGGTTCTCCACTGCCTCACCAAAATTTCGCCGGTGAAGCTTCGCGCCACCCTCGCCGGATGAGCCGATGAGCCCCATAGCAAAACGTTGTTCAAAGGCTAGCGTTACCAATGCTGCCTTACCGTACCTTGATACGCCCTCAATGCCTACATGCTTTGCATCAACCGCGGGTTCTGTTTCCAGGTAATCCAGCGCCCTTGCCGCTCCCCAGGACCAGGCGCGTAACGCACCCCAATCCTCGGGTTTACGGGGCTGCCCCTTGTTAACCAGGCCAATTATTCCTTTGGTGAGGCCCTCCGCATTGTCGGCCTGTATCGATGAAGGATCAATCAGCACATATCCCCAGCCATTGGCTATCAGTTGCGAAGCCGTCGGCGGATCGCCTTTCACCACCGGAAAGCCGCTCGGCCCAAAGGGAGATTGCTCAGGAATTGGCTTGTATGCCGGATACTGTTCAAATATGGTTTTTAGTTCGGGGTGATCTTTGGTAAGCAGCTCTTTTAAGGCGTCATTTATTTTTTCCAGATCTGCCGGATTAGGTTGGGCAGGTGCGGGCAAAGTACTGCGGCCAAACATCATCAACACAGGTACAGGCCCTTTGGCGTTGGCAGGTAATACCAGGGTCATATCAATATTAACATTTAACAGTGGATATGCCGTATAATCAACATGCCCGATAAGCTGTTTGGCTATTACCGGGTAAAAACCTACGCGTTCTTTATCGGTTACTTTAACCGTCCAAATTACTTTGGGCACATTTGCCGGGATGCGGCCATACACTTCGCGTTCCATATCTTCCACTATCTCTGGTCGCCGTTGTTTCCACCACATCATGGCGTTGGTTATCTTTTTACCGTTTTTACCGGTAAGCGCATCAGGTAAATCTGGATATGGGTTTGCAAGCGCCTCATCATAATTAGCATGATCAGGAGCAGTTGCATCACCATTGGGACCAGGGCGCAAGGTTTTAATGCCTAACTGTTTCATCATTTGCTGATGATCCTGTTCGGCGGTGAAATTAACCGGCGGCGTATTTTGAGCATGTACAGCCACTGCAATAGAGAGCAGGATCAGAAAAATAGCAATCTTTATTTTTACTGTTTTCATATCGGTTTAAAATATTTTTTATTGGTTATCGGTTCTAAACGGTGATGCAGGTAAACCTTCCTTATTATAGAGATTAGCCCCCTCCGGATTATCAGCCCACGCATATCTTACATAAAGCGGACTGATCACTCCATCACTCCATACAATTACTTTATCTCCCTCAATTTTCGCTTTGGCCCAAACGAACTTTTTATTGGCTCCTGCTATTGCAAACTGTTCCAGCTCGTCGCCATCATGTATCGTAAGCCCAGCACCCACATTTTTAAAACTGATCTGGATATGGTTTCCCTGCACAAGGGCTGATTGATAAATTGGCCCGGATGCTACTGTGCCTGTTTCTTTATAAGCCAGGTTTTCGGCGGCTATGGCCAGCCGTTCGCCTACATCTTTTTTATTAAGCGGGTGAATGTCATTCCATTCGCCTGCATCAATGGTAACAGCCATTGCGGTATTAGGCTGTGAAAGGGCCTTAAGCTGGCCTTCCCTTAATATAGCCCAGTTACTTTCGGCTGGTAAATATTGAACTTCATTAAAATTGGGGAGTTGCGCGTATATAAACGGCAGTTTACCCTGCTGCCATTGTTGCCGCCAATCGGTAATCAATGCTTTAAGCAATTGCCCATACTCGGCGGCTTTATCTGCGTTGCTTTCACCCTGGTACCAGAGTAAGCCTTTTATGGTGTAGTTAATTGCCGGGGCAACCATGGTATTGTAAAGCCCGGTTGGCTCATTTTGTGCAGAAAAAATTGCCGCCATTTTTTTGTCAGTTGGCAAAAACGCCTGACCTACACGATATAACCAATCGCCACGGAGATCAATAAGCTGCCCGCCAATGTTTAGGTTGTATGATTTATCGGGTACAAAGCCCCCCTTACCCGTAAAATTTGTTAACCTGATTACAATAATATTTTTGCCGGGCTTTAGCAAACCAACAGGCACGTTATACCTGCGGGGTGGATACTGGTAGGTAATATTCCCTACCAAATGGCCATTAACATAAGTTTGATCAGCGTCAATCATCCTGCCGAAAAGTAATTTAGCCGGTTGGCTCTCAACACCCGCAGGCAAGGTGAACTCTTTTCGAAACCATACTACCCCATTTAAATTTTTAATCCCCTGATCGGCCCAATACCCGGGCAACCAGAAATGGTGCCACTTATCAGGAACATAAGCCGGATTATACCAGGTTACACTACCATTAAGGCCTTTATCATGTATTTCGGTATTTGCAGGGTCAACAGGTTCAGGCTTCACTTTCATTACGCTATCTATATAGCTGCCATCATGAAACCGGGCCACGCGATGGCTGTATGTAACATTGTTTTTCAACCCATTTTCGCTTACCCATGCCTGGACAGGTGTACCGCCTACACTTGAGTTAATAATACCTATGGGTACATGGTATTTTAGGTAAAGCTTTTTAGCAAAAAACCACGATGCTGCGCCAAAACTAAGTACATTTTCAGGGTCTGCCTTTACCCATTTGCCGGGTAACACATCTTCATGTATTTTAGTAACATCCGATTCGGTTTTGACAAAGAAGTTCCTGATCTGTGGATAATTGGCTGATGCTATTTCATCGGGATATTTCTCCTTTACCCGCTCCATGGGCAAAACCATATTTGATTGCCCCGAGCAAAACCATACATCCCCTATTAAAATATCATTGAGTACGATATGATTGCCCGCGTTAATTTCCATAGCATAAGGCCCGCCCGCCTTCATGGCATGTAGCACTATTTTCCACCGGCCGTTTTTATCGGCAATAGTGTGGTAGTTGCCGCGAAAACCTATGGTAATTTTTTCACCGGCATCGGCCCAGCCCCAGATATTGATCGGGGCATCGCGCTGAAGCACCATTCCGTTGCCAACTAATTGGGGCAACCGTACATCCGAATACGCGGAACAACACATCAAACAACAGCACATCATAAAGCACAGCCGTAACATTGACTTCATATTTAAAAGGTTTTATTCTAAAGGTTTATGGTTACTAAGTAACAAAATTTAAAACAATAATGCAATCGATTGCAATGAATTTTGTGTAACAATTTAGTCCTATTAAATCAATGAATTATACGACAGTGCTGGGGAGCCTGTTATCTCATCATAACATCCTTTTTATACCAAGTTCAAGTCCGCGTAACTCTGCTAATCCTTTAAGGCGGCCAATTACCGAGTACCCGGGATAGGTATTATAATTAAAGTCGTCCAGGATCTTGTGCCCGTGATCGGGTCGCATTGGGATACTAAGATCTGCCCTGCCGACATCAGATCTTTTAAGCTGTTCCATAATAATGCTTTTCATTACGGCAAACATATCGGTACTTCCTGCTAAATGATCAGCTTCGTAAAAACTGCCGTCGGCCTCCCTGTTCACATTACGCAAGTGCAAAAAGTGGATATGCTGGCCCAGGCGGGTAATAATGCCGGGAATATCATTAGCGGCGTTTGCACCTAATGAACCGGTACAAAGCGTGAGCCCATTGGCCGGCGACTGGTACATATTAACAATATCGGTTAAATCCGCTTCGTTTTTAACAACCCTCGGTAATCCTAAAATAGGGAATGGCGGATCATCCGGGTGGATACACATTTTTATGCCCAGTTCTTCGGCATAAGGGATAATCGCTTTTAAAAAGTAACCTAAGTTTTCCTTTAATTTAGCCTCATCAACAGCACGATACTTTTCAAGATATACCTTAAATTCATCAACAGTAAACACCTCATCGGTGCCGGGCAAACCTGCCAAAACCGTATTCAAAAGCAGTTTTTTTTCGTCTGCATTTAAACTATCCAGGTAAACTTTAGCGGCCTGCTGTTGCTGGGGCGTAAATTCATTAAAAGCATCTTCACGCTGCAGAATATACAGATCAAAAGCGGCTATTGCCTGCGCATGGTATCTTAATGCCGAAGCGTTATTCGGAAGCCGAAAATCGAGGTGTGTGCGGGTCCAGTCAAGCACTGGCATAAAATTATAGCACACTATATTTATACCGGCCTGTGAAAGATTTTTTAAGGTTTCCTTATAGTTTGAAATGTAGTGATCACGCCTATCCGTTCCAATCTTTATATCTTCATGAATGTTGACACTTTCAACCACCGACCACTTAAAGCCCGAATTTTCTATAACCGCTTTTCGCTTCTCAATCTCGATCAAACTCCAGGTATCTCCTGCCGGGATATGGTGCAGCGCGGTTACAATACCGGTTGCACCGGTTTGTTTAATGGCATGAAGAGTAACCGGGTCCGAAGGGCCAAACCACCTAAAGGTTTGTGCTAAATCAGGTATCATATAAAAGGTTTTTAATCTGTTAAACTGGTGAATTTGATATTATTACAGATGAACAATGCCATCCGAAAAACAAATGTAAACAAATGCGCAATCGATTGCTCAAAAAACATTAAATATCCTGATTTTATTTTTATATTTATCACGCATTAGATTTTATAGCAAAACACTTTATGGCAAACGGGGAAAAAGAAACAACAATTTATGACATTGCCACCAAACTTAACATTTCGGCTGCTACAGTAAGCCGGGGGCTGAAAAACCACCCCAGGATAAGTAAAGAAACCCGCAAGCTGATAAACAAGACCGCCGAGGAAATGGGATACAGGTCAAACTCGTTTGCCAGTAATTTACGCAAAAAGCAAAGCAATATTATCGGGGTGATTGTACCAAGGTTAAACAGCAACTTTATGGCCGATGTAATTGCCGGTATTGAAAAGGTGGTTAATGAAAACAACTATAACCTCATCATCAGCCAATCGTTGGAAACCATGAAAAAAGAAGCCAGCAATGTGCAGGCTATGTTTCATAACCGGGTTGATGGCTTACTTGTTTCCGTTGCCTATGATACAAACAGCTTTGATCACTTTGAACCGTTTATAAAACGCAAAATTCCTTTGGTGTTCTTTGACCGCGTTCTGGATCATGAATCATGCCCGCAGATCTATATTGACAATTATAAAGCGGGGCAGGAAGTAACAACGCATTTGATAAGCCAGGGTTGCAAAAAGATAGCACATATTACGGGTAACCAGCTGCGCAATGTTTACAGCGACCGCTTTTATGGATACAAAAGAGCGCTGGAAGCTCATCAACTGGAATTTGATAACGACCTGGTGATCATCGCCGACCTGAGTGCACAGTCGGGAATAGATGCAGCGCACCAGCTCATGAAAATGCGGCAACTTCCTGATGGGCTGTTTGTAGCAAATGATATTTGCGCGGTGGCCTGTATGCAAACGTTAAAAAAGCATGGCATAAAAATACCTCATGATATTGCTGTTGCCGGCTTTAACAATGACCCTACCTCTTGTGTGATTGAACCTAACCTTACAACCATCAATTATAAAGGCTATGAAATGGGTGAAACTGCCGCAAGGCTAATGGTGAATCACCTGCTTAATAAAGACGATATCCAGGAAACACACAGCCTTGTGCTCAGATCAGAACTAATTATCCGCGAATCATCCCTGCGAAACGGGTAATTAAGCGATACAGATTTATAATACTTTTTAAATGATTTCTAAAACAAAAGTTGCTATTGTTACCGGCGGGGCATCAGGCCTTGGCCTGGCCACCACACGAAAATTTATCGAAAACAATATCCGCACCATCATCATTGGCCGCGATGAAACCAAACTGCAACATGCAGCTGATTCATTTGGCGAGCTTTGCCATTACAAAGCCTTTGATTTAAGCGATACCAAAAAAATCCCTGCTTTAATAAATGAAATAGTTGCCGAATTTGGCACGCCTGATATTCTTGTTAACAACGCAGGTATCAATCAAAAAAAACATTTTACCGATGTTACCGACGATGATTTTCAGCAAATTATACAAACTAACCTTGTAGCTGTATTTGTAATCAGCCGTGAAGTTGTTAAACATATGATTACTGCAGGTGGAGGAAATATTGTGAACATCAGTTCTATGGCTTCGCAATATGGTATCCCCTACGTAATATCCTATACCGCAACAAAATCAGCCATTGAGGGGATGACCAGGGCAATGGCAACAGAGCTTTCGCCCCGGGGCATTCGGGTTAATTGCGTGGCGCCCGGCTTTATAGCAACAGATATGTCGGCCAAAGCATTGGATAGTGATGCGGAACGCAAACAAAAAGTGATGTCAAGAACCCCCATGGGTAAGTTGGGCGAACCGGAAGATATAGCAGATGCCATATTTTACCTATCATCCGATGCAGCAAAATATGTAACGGGAGTTGTACTGCCGGTTGATGGCGGAAACTCCGTAGGCTTTTAACAAAAAATAAAAGGGGTGATAAACTTAATTATCCCCCTTTTTTACGCTTTCTCGCAATTACTATCCCCTACTCCGGCGGACCTAAATAACTTGGTTTAAGGCCGCCTGCATCTACTACTACTTTTTGTAGTACTACACCCGGATCAATCATCCAGTATTTTATAGTGTGTAGGCCCCGCTGAGTTATGTGATGCCTGGTAATCAATTTCCTGATATTATCACTGACAGCCGCGGCCCAATCTTTGCTATCCGCGGCAGTACTGATCTTCACCTCCTGTGGTGTTTCATCATCTATCGAAATAGCATAAAACAAACCTTGTCCATTTTTAAAGTCGAGCGTTGGCGATACAAAAGTTTGCAGCGATACCAGGCCGGTATCCGGCAAATTAATCCGGTATTCAAGATGCGGGCAGTTAGCTCCGGGCTTTTGTTTGCTGGCTGTTACCGGCATCGTTGTAACACCGGACAACGTTTTGCCATATCCCGGTATAACTATCCACGAAACAGCTTTACTATTAACCGCTTTGGCATAATGTTGTGCTTCAATAGCTATATAGCCGTTATTTTCATAAAATGCGCCATCATTTATTTGCTGTTGATTGTTAATGGTAAGCTGAACAGTTACTGTTTGCCCCATCGCGGATATAGTTAAAGGCACATGAACTGTTTTACGTGGAGCCTTAGCCCAATTAATGCTCACCCAAATCCGCTCCTGCTGTTCAACTTTACCGTTGCCCGGTTTAACAATCACGTAGGATAAAGGCGACTGAACCGTATAACTAAAAGCTGTTTTGCCTTTATTAAAAATTTCAATATAGTGGCTGTTCTTTTCCCATGGATAAAAGCCTGGCAAAGTATCGGCTGCAAGTCCATTAGTGATAGCCTGGCTTGCGCCTTCCACATACACACCCATTTGTGCCGCTTCGGGTAGCATAATTTCCTTTACCGCAGGCATTACATCAACCGAAGGCTGCTGCCAATAAGTATAACCAATATGCGTTTGATCCATCATATGGTTCCATTTGCCATTGGCAAGTTTGGTGTTATAGTACTTAGATATCTCTTTGTCTTTTTCAAAAAGCTGCTTCACTTTTGCCGCTGTAGTATTGGTAGCGGCCCGCTGTTGTGTGGCGTACCAATTATTTTTTGCAGCCTCAAAATACATTTCGTTTAAGTTGGCACAGGCTTGAACCGGGTGCAAAACAAGCTGATAATAAGCATCTTTATATTGAGGCGAAAGTTTAGCGTACAATCTTTCGGCATCGGCTTTTAAGCGGTTGTAATTGGCAGCAACGGTTTCAAACTCGCTATAGTTTGTTAAACTGTACGTATGCGGTTCAATCAGTTCGGGCTTACGCCTGCCGTTATATTGGGTATAGGCAGATAATATGCGTCCAATTTCTTTGGCGTAAAGGGGGCCAAATTGCTGCCGGGCCCATAAATTAGTATATTCCTGCAACCTGCCGGCGGGCCATTTATTGGGGTTCCATGCATAATCCAGGAAAAAGCTGATCGGAAACTCCATTGGTTTCAAATCGCCCACATTTACTATCCAAACCTGCCGGGCATTGTAGGCATAGGCCAGGTGCATTTGCTCCCATGTTTTTGAAATAGGATTTGTGTTGAGCCACTTATAGTTTCGCGGCCCGCCTACATAATCAAAGTGATAATAAATGCCGTAACCTCCTTTTCTTGGTTTTTCGGTAAGGCTGGGCAACTTGCGGATATTGCCCCAGTTGTCATCACATAACAACAGTGTAACATCATCGGGCACACGCATGCCTTTATCGTAATAATCCTGCACCTCTTTATATAAGGCCCACATTTGTGGTGTTTGGGCGGCATCTTTACCGGTAACCTGGCTAATAATGCTACGCTGATCTTTTACAATATTTTCCAGTAAAGCTATATTGCTTCCCTCCGTCATCGGCTTATCGCCGTCGCCACGCATGCCAACAGTTACGATGGTTTCTTTGGCACCCATGTTTTCGATGCCCTTTTTCCAGAAATTTTGCAACACCACTTTATTACTATCATAATTCCATTGGCCGCTTCCGTAGCGTTTCCACTCCTGCTGCGCCCTATCCATCGGTTCATGATGCGATGTGCCCATCACTACGCCATACTCATCAGCCAGTACTGGGTTTAACTTGTCATCATCATTAAAGGCATTTCCCCACATAGCGGGCCACAGGTAATTACCTTTTAAGCGCAGGATAAGCTCAAAAACCTTTTCATACAGCTGATGGTTTACGCCGCCAAATTTCTCTTTCGTCCAGCCGGAAAATGCCGGCGCTTCATCATTGATAAAAATCCCCCTGTATTTTACAGCTGGTTCGCCATTGGTGTGCATGCCGGGGATTACATAAAGGCTCTTTTGCTGCTTTACGGGCACATCGGCCCACCAGTACCAGGGCGATACCCCTATCTGGGCTGATACATCATAGATCCCGTATATCGTTCCGCGTTTATCACTGCCGGCAATAATGAGTGCACTCTCAACTCCCGGAAAAGGTTTTGAAACAACCTGCACAAGCGAGGTTTCCCATTTGCCAGTAACCTGCGAAACATCCAGCTTGTTTTGTTTAACCAGCTGATCTATCAGCTCATTTTTCCCGAGCGTGCCAATAATAACCATATGCTTATCCAGGTTAACTTTACCTGTTAATATACCCGGGGTGGCACCGGTAACCGATCTGAGATCATTACCCAGGCTTCCCACCGCTCTTTTTACACCGGGATAATCCATATCGCTTACGTACAAGGGCACTACTTTACCGCTTACCGCCAGGGGGAAATAACCGGCGCCGCTTTTGTTGGTTATATACAGTTTATCGCCCGGCGTTTGCGCAAAGCCACTTAAAGCACTGATAAGCAACAACAATGAAGTCAAAGTTCTTTTCATGTGGAATAGGTATTGAATTAAAATTTAACAACCTCCCAGTAGGCCTTTTTAGGTTGCAGCTTTTGATCAAATAACAAAGGATAATTTTTGCGGCCTTTTACCGGGTAAGTATCCAGCCATGTAAACCTGTCAGAAATATTCCAGAAGGTAACGCCCGATATCACGTTTTTAAATTTCCTGAAAACCTTAAACGCCATAGCATACTGATCGGCCTGTTTATTTTCCAGGTCGGAAGTAAACGCGGTCGACTCTCCATCCCGTAATGCACGGCGCTCTTTCTCCCATGGATAGACTGATAGATCAAGCTCGGTTATCTGCACTTTTAACCCAAGGGAACTAAATTTTTGAATGGCTGCAACCAGATCCTGTTCACCTGGCTCATCAATTGACCAGTGGCCCTGTAACCCAACCGCGTTAACGGGAATTTTTGCATCAAGCAATTTTTTCAAAAGTTTATACACGCGCTCCCGTTTTTCGGGCCTTTCGGTATTATAATCATTGTAGAACAGAATAGCCTGCGGATCGGCGGCATGCGCGTATTCAAAAGCTTTAGTAATAAACTCATCGCCACAGATCTTATACCATAAGGAGTTGCGCAAAAACTGGGTACTATCATCAGCAACTGCTTCGTTCACTACATCCCATGCATAAACTTTACCCTTATAACGGCCAACAACCTGATCTATATGATCCTTTAATCTTTTCAGTAAAACATCTTTAGTTACCAGTTTACCATCCTTATCATAAAACAACCATTTTGGCGTATGCTCATGCCAGCATAGATTATGGCCGCGCACCTTTAAGCCATGGGCCTGTGCAAAAGCTACAATACTATCTGCAGCTTTCCAGTAATACCGGTTCTCATCGGGATGGATAACACCCATTTTCATAGCGTTTTCTGGCGTAAGGCTGTTAAAGTGTTTTAAAATCAAAGCCACCTCGGCGGTATCCCTTAAAGATTGCGGCATTACAGCCACCCCAATGGGAAAAAAGGAAGCATATACATCCTTTAAGCCCTTAACAACGGGCAATTGCTGCTGGGCATGTACAGTGCCCTTTGTTTGCAAAATAAAAATGGCAAGCACTAAAAACTTCATCAACTTAAATGCTGTATTCATAAAATTAAATTTTTATTGTTTTAAATTTTGGTACCAGAAAATGCATAACCAACCAGGCAGCCAGGTAGGAAGACGCGCAAACAGCAAACATGATATAATAAGCAACCTCGATGTGCCCTATAGCACGGTAATACACAAACAAGTTTTTTTGCACAAACAAAGAGAGCAACACGCTGCCGACAGAACCGAACATCCCGCCAATACCGGTAACGGAAGCCACCGCCTTTTTAGGAAACATATCTGACACGGTTGTGAAAATATTGGCGCTCCATGCCTGGTGGGCCGCGGCAGCCACGCCGATGACCATTACTGCATACCACATATTAACACCGCCCAGCAACTGCGCAAAAACAACAGGGATTACCGCGAATGCATAAACCAGCATAGACAGCTTACGCGCTTTAAAAACAGACCATCCTTTCTCAATCAGGTATTTGGGGAAATAGCCACCAAAAACACTCCCGATTGTCGACATTGTATACACCGCGGCTACGGGTAAGGCAATAGCCATACCTTTTAACCCATACGAGCTTTCCAAAAAATCGGGAAGCCAAAACAGGTAAAACCACCAGATGGGATCTGTAAGAAATTTCCCTGCGGCAAAAGCCCAGGTTTGCCGGTGAACAAGTAATTGTAACCAGTTTAATTTTTCGGTATCCTTTTCGGGGTCAAGGTCTTCTCCATCGCTGTTGATGTAACTCAGTTCTGAAACGGATAATCGTTTTTGCGCAGATGGTACATCATAAAACAAAACCCACAAAACCAGCCAGATAAAGCCGGTAGATCCCGTTATTACAAAGGCCCATTTCCAGCCCCAGGCTGCGGCGATAAAAGGAACGGTTAAAGGCGCGAGGATAGCGCCGATATTAGCCCCTGAGTTAAATATACCGGTAGCTACCGCGCGTTCTTTTTTAGGGAACCACTCTGCCACCGTTTTGATGGCCGCAGGAAAATTACCGGATTCACTCAGGCCAAGTGCGGCACGTACTACGCCAAAGCCCATAGTGGTATTAACAAGGGCATGGCAAACCGCAGACAGGCTCCATAAAAAAGTTGACAAAAAGTATCCTTTTTTTGTCCCTATCTTATCAATCAATCTCCCGGCACCTAATAAGCCTATGGAGTAAGCTATTTTAAAGGCTATCTCTATATTGGTATAGTCGCCATCATTCCATTTAAACTCCTTGGAAAGATCTGATTTCAGCAAGCTGATTACAGCCCGATCAAGGTAATTGGTGGTAGTTGCAAAAAACAGCAACGCACAAATGAACCATCTGTATTGGCCTCCAGGGGAATTTTTCATTGTTAGATTAAGACATGGGAACAGTGATAGCAAAACGGGGCCGGCATAAAGCCCTGCCCCGTTATATTTTATTCGTTTTATTAGAAACCCGGATTTTGAGCAATTGGTGTTCCTTGCGTCACCAGGTTAATCTCCGTTTGAGGGATCGGGCGTAGTGACATAAAATCCTGGATATTTGGCCCGGCCTCAGCATTATACGCTTTAACACGGCGTACTAATGATTGTGTACGGGTGAGGTCCCACCATCTTAATGATTCGCCGTATAACTCTCTTGTACGTTCGTCCAGGATAAAATCAAGCGTCACCTGGTCTGGCGTAACCTGCATTTTTGCAATAGCATCTGCAGGCATATTACTGGTGCGGAAAGCAGCACGTGTGCGTAAAACATTGATCATCGTAGCGGCCGTAGTAAGATCGTTCATTTTAAAAGCAGCTTCTGCCGCAATCAGGTATATTTCTGAAAAGCGGAACAACACTACCGGGCGCGACGACGGATCATTAACGCTTGGCCTGCTTGGGTCGTCGAACTTTTTAAGTGCAGGGAAGAAAGCACTTGTACTTGCATTAGCTCCGGAAACACCTGCGGCTACACTTGGCGGTAAAAATATTACGCCTTTAAACGATGCCCTTTTTGCAGCTCCCGGATCATATGGAGGCATCCAGATAGCTGTATCGGTACCCACGGTAAGTGATCCCCTTGGTGTTGTGATGTTTGCGGTATTGGCTATCCAGGTGGTTTGGAAAGTATTCCAATACCTGTAATCATTTGATTTATCTGCAAAAGCTACATTATTCACATAATCATAATTGGGGCGAACCCGGAAGAATGGCCTGCCGTTGGTTAGGTCACGTGTCATAACGCCTGATCCGCCGCTTGCCGGATAATTTGCGTTGACGGTGGGATAATTCGGTCTGAAAAAGTACGCCCAGCCATTGATCTTACCACCGGATGCCCCAGGGGTAAAATCGCCATATTTGGTATCAGTACTATGTTCTATTGCAAAAAGATCCTCTTTATTGGTTAGGTCATTAGCTAAGGCATAAGCATCTGCATAGTTTTGATACAGATCAACACCATAAGTTCCTTTATTGGCAATAAGGGTTTGAGCCGTTGTTAAAGCACTCTGAAAATCACCGGGCTGTGCGGCTGTTGACCATCCCCTGGTTAAATAGGCTTTGGACAGCAGGTATAAGGCGCTCGCTTTGGTAGCTGCGTGCCCTGCAAAAGGCGATCCGTTTTGTCCTGGCTTATCCTGAAGCTCTGTTGATGCCTCAGTCAAATCTTTAATGATCTGGCTGTAAATATTAGCAATCGGCGCACGTGAATCAGATAATGTGGCCGTATTGATGAACGTAGTGTGCAATGGTACTGCACCAAAAGTTTGTACCAGGTGGAAATAATAAAAGGCCCGTAAAAACTTTGCCTGCGCTAAATAGGCTGTACGGGTTGGTACATCGGCAAACGCGGCAGGACCAAACTGCAGTACGCCGTTTAGCGTGTTTATATCCTGGTAAGCGATATTGAATACACCACCTAAAGCGTTGTAGACGTCAGAAACGTTGTTGGTATAATTTTTATAGGTGGCAAAGGCAACACCACCGGCAGATGCGCCGCCGCCTGCCAGCGTTTCATCTACCCCAAAATTGGTGTAGTATAAAAAGCCTTCTGTTCCCCAGAGGTTACGTAAATCTGAATATACACCGGTAATGCCCCCTACTACACCGCCTGTTGATGCCAACACATTTGGGGTGATATTTGATTTGGGAGTTTGGTCAAGTATTTTTTTACAGCCGGTTACGCTTACTAAACTACATGCCGCAAGCAAAATGGCTAATGTTTTATATGATTTCATATCTATCAATCTTATTTTTATAACTAAAATTTTGCATTTACACCCAACTGGAAGGTACGTGCCACCGGATTACTTAAACCCACAGTAACCGCGCGCCCTAAAGCATCACTTGAAAAGCTCGATGCACCAGCAATCTGGTTACCATATCCGTTACCTTCCGGATCTATCGCCAGTCCGCTTTTAACTAAAGGCGAATAGATGATGAAAGGGTTATTGCAGGTAACATACACGTGCAGAGACCTGAAACCGGCTTTTTTGATGGTTTCGCTAGGGAATGTATACCCCATGTTAATACTGCGCATTTTGATAAATGAACCATCGCGATATTGCAGCGTGGATGCGTAGGTAGGGCCGCTTAAATTGGCATCAGGACGAGGAAAATCATTCGTTGGGTTGGTTGGTGTCCAGTAATTAACGTTTACCTGATTTACCCTTCCCTGATTAAAGAACGGAAATCCCTGGGCGCCTGCATCAGAGCCAAGGTAAGTAACAGCTACCTTTTGCCCCATGCGTGCAAAGGCCACAAATGAAAGATCAAAGCCTCTGAAGCTAAAACGGTTGGTGAAACCGGCTGTATAATTAGGCTGATAATTTCCAAGGATCTGCAAATCGCTGGCATTAATTTTACCATCGTTGTTTACATCCTGAATTTTGATCTGTCCCGGTCTTTGGCCGTAAACAGCAGCCTGCGTGGCTTCGCTGGTTTGCCAGATACCGATCTTCTTATAATCATAGATCACGTTAAAGGGCTGACCTACAAACCACCCATTGGTAACATCCGCAGGTAAGTTATCATGTAGTGAAACAATAACACTCCGCGCGAAAGCGATATTAAAATCTGTGCTCCAGCTAAAGCCCCCGGCATTACGGATATTAATACTGCTCAGTGATATTTCCAATCCTTTTCCTTTTGAATTTCCGGCGTTCACAGTGGTTGAACCGGCTCCGTTACTTGGTGGTAAAGATTCTACCTGTAAAATATCAAAGGTCTTTTGTTTGTAAACGTCGATAGTACCGGTTAAGCGGTCATTAAACAAACCGAAATCGACACCAAGATTGTAGTTATTGGTATGCTCAAATTTTAAAGAACTGGCCAGGTTGGTTACCAAGTATCCGTTTTGGCCATTCGCGCCAAAGTTATAGGCGTTACTGCTCAAGTTACCCAGGATCTGGTAGGGGTTCACATTCTGATCGGCCGTTACACCGTAACCTGCTCTTAATTTCAGTGAGTTTACAAAGCTTACATTCTTCATAAAATCCTCCTTGTCTATGTTCCAGCCCAATGCAAACGCGGGATAAGTATAATACCTGT
Organism: Mucilaginibacter sp.; assembly: GCF_025362475.1. Lineage (GTDB taxonomy): Bacteria > Bacteroidota > Bacteroidia > Sphingobacteriales > Sphingobacteriaceae > Mucilaginibacter. Next base: position 30,075 of record NZ_JANYGH010000066.1, on the reverse strand, counting down.
GCTTAGGATCAAGTACAGAAGATCCATCTGTTCTTACAGTAGCTGTAAGCAGGTATCTATCATTAAACGCGTAGTTTACACGTGCCATGTAGGAAATAAGCCCCCTATCGGCAAAGTATGGTTGATTGGTGGATGAGAAGTTTACCTGGTTAGCCAGGAAAAGGTTGTAGCTCTGCAGGTAATCTGCCGGTGATCCAACGCCATAAATCTGTAAACCCTGGCTATGATCTTTTTCGGTACTATATAAACCGGTAAAAGTAAGGTGATGTTTCTGCCCGAATCGCTTATCATAGGTCAGGATATTTTCCAACAACCAGGTATAGTTTTCAGAGTTACTTAAACTTTCGCTGGTTTGCGATGGAGAGGTGGCTGTATTATAGGTTGTGTTTACCGGGGTATAATTATTCCCCTGGTTTTGGCCGTAAGTTAAGGCGGCGTTGAACCTGTATTTTAAGCCGTCGATAATATTTATTTCGCCGTATAATGTGTTGAATGAATAGAGTTTTCTGTTTGTATTCTGGATATACTGATTTCTGATGGTTAACGGGTTCACCCTGTTTGGCTGATCCACGGAGCCTGTCATTGGCAATAAATTAACAGAGCCATCAGCATTATATGGTGAGGTAAGCGGGCTTATGGCTACCGCATTGTATAATGGGAACAAGTTAGCGCCGTTGATATGCGTTAAGGTTTGGAATGTGGTTAAGCCAACTTTTATCCTGCTGCTGATATTGTGATCAATTGATGCACGTAAAGAACCGCGGTCGAAATTTTGCCCGTATTGGATGCCATTCTCTTTATGATAACCGGAACTGATAGAAAACTGTGTGGTTTCATTGCCACCTGAAACGTTAAGCTGATGATCAGTAGAAAAACCATTCCTGAACAAGAGTTTTTGCCAATCGGTACTGGTGCCCTTGTCAATACCTGCCAACTCAGCTGTAGTAAAAGGGTAAGCGGTGGAGTTGGGAGAAGATGCGCTTGAATTACCGGCAATAGACTCACGTTTAAACGCGGTAAATTGCGCGCCGTTCATGATCGGGTATTCATCCGTGATCTTGCTTATGCCGTAGTAGCCATCATAGCTTACTACTGCCTTACCAGCCTTACCTCTTTTGGTGGTGATGATAATTACACCTCCCGATGCCCTTGAACCATAAATAGCCGCCGCAGAAGCATCCTTTAATACGTCTACACTGGCAATATCATCCTGGTTAATATCATTCAGGCTTCCACCAATAAAAGGGATTCCATCAACTACAAACAGTGGTCCGTTTTGGTTATTGGCATTGCTGTTTGAAGTTGCAAATGAGCGTTCGCCACGTAAACGGATCTGCCCTACCGCTCCCGGGGTTGTGCCTGTACTGGTAATATCCAAACCTGCTATCCGGCCTTTCAGCTGGTCGCTCACGTTGGTTGAAGGCACTTCCTGCAAGGTTGCACCGCTTATTGAGGCCACAGAACCCGTCACATCCTTTTTCCGTTGCGTACCGTAACCCACTACCACAACATCATTTAAGCTGCGCGCGCTGGTCGATAGTTTGATAGTTAAATCGGCACTTGTGCTATTGATAGGCACCTCCTGATCAATATAACCTATATAGGTTACTATAATTGCCGTTTCGACGCTGGTGATGTTCAAAGAAAATTTCCCGTTAACATCAGTTGATGTTGTAAGGCGGCCCGATTTTAATTTTACTGTTGCCCCTATAAGTGATTGTCCTTTGTCGTCGGTTACTGTACCGGTCAGCTTTCTGCCTTGTGCAAAAAGCGACATAGAAAATGAGCTCAGACAGATGAGCAGCATAAACATTTTCCAATTCATTAGTAGTCGTTGTTTTCTCATTATCGATTTAATTGGTTTTGATTTGTTTTTAGATCTAATTATTGAATCCAAACTATCCTGGTATTTTCATAACCACTTGTTATACATACTATCTGTATCGTATGAACTGCATTTGAAATAGTTTTTCAGATTTCTCACCTGAGAACGAGCGTCATTTTGAAATAACAATCGCTAATTGGCTTAAAACCAAAATTATAATAAAATACAATCGATTGCACAACTTGACTAACTTTTGTTATTTATCTAACAAAAGTTTCATTTTATTAACAATTAAGTTATGAAATTCAAATACTGTAATATTAAATTCAACAAAACTGACATTTTCGCACCCTTAAAAATTCAACACTAAAGCGAAAATCATTCTAAAAATTGGAAAATTATCGCAATAAATGGTATTTCGATTGCACAGTATCATTTTGACACTTCCGGGCAATTGCTACCCTCTCCTTTTTTGTCAGGAATAATGCAGATGGACGATCTAATTAGGTTAGCAGGAGCAGCTATTGGGTGCGTTAAAATCTAAATTGCCGTGAACCTTAATTTTATGAAGAGATTGACAGGGACAGACCAGATTTTATAAAGTATTGAATTTCAATCAGTAAGAACTCATTCGCATATTTACCCATGATCGGGTCTGCTGGCTCCTTATTTGCGTGTTGTTTTTGCCGGGACTTTCAGTATTGAATGCCTCAAGAGCCTGGGCTAAAACAACGTAATAACCTTTCACATTTGCTTAATACTAAAAAATAACAATTTATGATACATACTGATTAAATTATGGCAAAAATTATCACTAAAGGAAACTTTTAATTAACTGCTTTCGTATATACCCTGAAAGCAAAACGTTTCATTTAAAAAGCCGATCAGGAGAAAAAGCCATAGTGAAAAAGGGAATTTTCTGATTCAGAAAAGATACTGTTTTTTAAACTTTTGCCGATAAATACCCGCATATATCAATGAATAGTAAGCCCAATTTATACTGCACAAAGTGCAGCGCTTTGTATCATTTTCCAATTCCTAAAAACTGGATTGAAGAAAACTTGCTTTTTTTTATTCCGTTCAAAAAACTGTCCTGCTCTAAGTGCTTAAAAGTTAGCTACGTATTTATTACAGACCATGAATATGATAAATACAACCGGATTTGAGCTTTGCTAAATTAAACAGGGCAAGCTCAAAAATAGAACTTGCCCTGTTTTTATCAGAACATTCTGTGTCAGTTTACCTGAAATTTTTAAACCAATAACTGACTATACCCAAATTAATCTATTCCTACTAACTTTTATCAATAATAGCATTAAAGCAACGGGCTGATTTTGATGGACTTGTAGCGAACTTTACCATGTTTGGCAAACAACCACAAATAGCTCCCCTTTTGATCAATCAGCCGGTTTACAATACAGCGTTTGTTATTTACGCTCATGTCTATGATATCATCGTTCAAAATAATATCTATTTTAATGGTTTTATCAAGCCCATCCACTGCACGGATATCAGTATTACCAAGTGACACCGATTGATTATTTGCAGAGAATGATGCACGGTACCCTTTGTCGGCTTTTGCGTCGGACCTAAAAACAAAACCGAAGTCTTCATTAGTGCCAACGGGCTCAATTTCCATCGTTATTCTGCATTTCTGTGGAATATTCTCCAGGTGCGCGGCTCCATATCCGTTTGGAGCATCAATCTCCAGGTTATGGTTACCTTTCGATGTTGCCAACAAATCAGGGTTGATCTTCAGATCCAATTCCGGACCTGTTGCAGGGATCATTTCCTCTGGAAACTTAGTATTTAATGTTCCGTCGGGTTGTTGAATAACTTCCCTGAAAATGGTGTTACCGCCAAATACCTCACCGTTGCTATCCTTGTCGTCCCTTCTTGAAGGCACCCATCCTGCGGCAATCCTCCTGGCAGAGCCAAAAGATGCGGTTTTTACAACATTTACCCACGATTCAAGAAATGCCTGATTTTTAGGTTCCTCCCATGGTCCGTAAGCTTTTTTGGATTTGACATAATAAGTGTCGCTGTTGTGACTGTAAACCAAATAATACCATCCATTCCAGTAAAAATAATCCGGGCATTCAGGAACAGATTCCTGGCCGGTTAACACCGGGTCAAGTACCGTCCAGTTCTTCAGGTCTTTTGATGTAAGGTGTACTAACGCGCCGCCAGAATGTTCCATTACAGGACTTTCCTGCCAGCTCGAAACAAATAAGTGAAATTCACCTGTCTTTTCATCTACAAATACTTTAGGATCACGAAAATCACGCTTGCTATAGCCGGGGGCTGATGTATAGAAAGGATTAGGCTTTTGTTTGTCAAAATGAATACCGTCCTTACTCAGCGCATAACTGAGTTGTTCGTTAACTTTTCCATTCTTATCTATTAAACGGGTGGCATAAAAGGCATAGAATTGCTTTTTATAGTAAACAACAGATCCCGTACAGATAGACTTTTCCCATGCTTCATCAATACCCAGCACTACGGGATATTGTTTCCAGGTTTTCAGATCTGTGGTTGTGCTCAGTGCCCATTGATGGCCTCCAAGCCCGTTAAGGCTTTTATGGTGTGCTGAATCCAGCAGCCAGTAATAATAGTAAGTTCCATTGTGAGAAAATGGCATGCAATCTCCTACAAACAGATCACCTTTGGGCTTAAAGTATTGCAGATTTCCGGTAGTTTGCACGGAGGCGTTATACTTAACACCCAGCTGCGCCTGAACGGTCCAGATGGTCAATGCCAATAAACAACTTAATAATGTTTTTTTCATAGGATTCAATTCTATATTTAGTAAGCGTAAATATCTTATAAAGAACGGTGGGCCGGGCCTAAAAAACTACATACACAACCAATCTACTTCGCAAATATTGGTGCTTTTTTTAGCCACATGTTCCGGCAATATACTACAAAATTAAATTTTGATCATGTGAAAATCTAATGCTGGCATCCGCTCGTTTTGCAGAACAGTGGGCCTGCCCCGCCGGGCCACGAGCGGACATTATTGATGGCATGAAACACTTCTTCGGGGCTGTTAAATTAGTTTACACCCGCTTCGTGCAATACTTCTTTATTCAGGTTTATATATTCCTGGCTGTTTTGGGCTAAAGCCAGCTTGAGTCCTTCGTTAGCAGAAACGATAGCAGATTTTTTATCGCCCGTTTTTAGTTGTAACCTGGCCAGCCAGTATTTGGCATTGAAAGACGGGGACTGTGTTTTATCTACTTCCTGCATCCAGGCCAGCGCCTGGTTAAGATCCTGCCCATGATTATAATACCAAATGGCCGACATATAATAGGGTTTATTATCGCCCTTCATGGCTTCCTGTATATTGGCCATAATGCGCTCATCTACGTTAGCTTTTAACCGAAGGTTGATACCCGTGTTTTCCCATAATATTTGAAGCACGCCATCATCCTGATGAACATCTGCAAACTGAATGGTCAGCGTTTCAACCTTAGCGGGCAGTTTTACCGGCTTTACTTTAAACCGAAGCAGGTCTTGTTTTTCGTCGTAAGAGTAAGCGCCCCACTGGTTTGTGTTTTTATTAAATATCATAGTCCATTCATCCGGGCCTGGAATGCTAAAGAGTGCATAAGCGCCAGGCAGAAGCGTATGTCCTTCCACCGCTATCGTATCAGTTAAGGTGATGATCGTGGCATTATTAGCCCCGGTGCGCCATACTAAGCCATAGGGCTCAATACCACCAAAGATTTTCCTGCCCCTGGTATTTGGCCGATAGTATTTTACAGAAATAGTACCCAGCCCAAAATCCTGTTCAACGCGCTGGCCCATACTTGCAGCAGGTATTTTATATTTAAGCTCCTGCGCCCTGGCGCCATAAAAAGAAAAGCTTACCAACGTGGCCAGACAAAATAAAACTGTTTTCATAATTTGGTTTATGATTAGTTAGGTAATTTGTTATTTAACAGGATTTCCAACTTTTTCAGTTTCGATGCCCAGAACTCATCAAAGTAGTTTAGCCAGGCCTGTAGTTCTTCGAAACCATCCTTTTTCAGCGTACAATACCGTTCCCGCCCCATATCCCGGATGGAAATAAACCCGGCGGTTTCCAATATTTTTACATGTTTGGAAACCGCAGGACGACTCATATCGAAATGATCTACCAGGCTATTGATGGTCATACTATCCTCTGATAACAACATCAACATCTTTCTCCTGCTGGGATCTCCGATCACCTGGAATGTATCAAGCGTTGGTATGGCCACGTAATGTAGTATTTAAAAGTTTATCGATGTTCTGGAGTTTTTCCACCCAGCCATGCAGCAAGCCGTTGTAAAAATCCAGGTTTTCTTTTTTGGCGAAACCGCTGTGCTCTAAATAAACCTCGGTACCGTTATCCCTGGGTTCCAGTTTCCATATCACTACAGAATCCAGCGTGATCTCCCCTCCTCCTGGTCCGCTTTTCCAGGAATAAGAAAGTTTTTTAAAGGGAACAATCTCCAATACTTTGCAGTAAAATATGCCGTCAAAATCGAGACTGGGTATGGGGCCGGTCCTGAATTGAAAGTCGTACCCTACAATAGGCTGAAAGTCATTTTTCATGAGCCATTGAGCCATCAGTTCAGATTTTGTCAGGTATTCCCAAACCGCCTCTTGCGGATGAGGGAAGAAAAATTGGTGTTTGATGATTTTTGCCATAATGAGTAACTTTGAAGTTACTCAAATATATAGGTAACTTCTGAGTTACGCAATTAATTTTAACAAATTCGAGAAATACAGGTATCTTCTTGCAACTCCTGTTTCAGAAAACAGTAAGTCGAGGCTTTTCTCAGGCATAACCATTTAGTATTTCCAGGCCGACCTTATAAAGTATCCCCATCCGCTATATATTACAATCATTCCGATCTCAAGCTCTTTATAGGGTTAACAACCGCTGCTTTTATAGATTCATAACTAACCGTAAGCCAGGCGATGCCCAAAGCGGCCAGGGATGCCGAGAAGAATACCAGCCAGCTAACATTAATATGATAGGCAAAACCGGCCAACCAACTGTTCACAGCATACCATGAAAGAGGTATGGCTATAACTATAGCGATCAGAATTAACCGGGTGATCCCGAAAGATAATAAATAGACGAGATTAAATACGGATGCTCCTAATACTTTACGTACGCCAATCTCTTTGGTACGTTGCTCGGCCACAAAAGCGGATAAACCATATAAACCCAGGCAGGATATAAAAATGCCCAGAATAGCAAAAAGATTAAAAATGTTGCCCATCTGTTGTTCTCCTTTATAAAGGTTAGCCAGATCCTGATCAAGGAAATCAAATTTGAAAGGATAAGCAGGGTTGAGCTCCTGGCTTATAGCGGCTAAAGTCTTTATAGTTGCGTTTGTTTTACCGGGCAATGTCCTTACCACCACAAAACCACCTATCTTATTAAAGGGCATCACCAATGGTTCTATAGCCTGCTGAACCGGTTTAAAATTAAAGTCTTTCACCACGCCAATGATAGTACCCTTGTTACCCCAAACCGCTATGGTTTTACCCACTGCCGTACTGGAGTTTAAACCCATTATGCTCAGCATTTTTTCGTTAACCATGTAATTATTTGAATCCGCTTTAAAGGCTCTTGAAAAACTTCGTCCCGCTAATAACTTCATCCGGAATACATGGGTAAAATCCTCATTGACAGCCATCACCGGGATAGATATTTGCGAACGGGGATCTTTGCCATCCCATTTTACGTTAAGTGTCCAGCCCCCCAGGTTGGTGGGCAAGTCGGTAATAAGGGCAAAATCGCTGGTAAGCGGGTTTCGTTTTAGCTCATTTTTTAAGGCTTGCTGCTTGTTCCAGATATCGCCTGTCATCGGTATATACAAGAGATTGGCCTTCTCGAAGCCTGGATTCCTGTCTTTAATAAATTTAAGCTGATTGTAGATCACCACTGTCCCGACAAGCAACACAATAGACACCATAAATTGAGTTACGACCAACGTGTTGCGGAACAGTAAATTGCCGCCCATTGACTTTACGTTCCCCTTGAGCACTTTAACCGGGTTAAAGCCGGAAAGAAACAAGGCCGGGTAGCTGCCGGAGATGAGCCCGGTTAACATGGCAATACCAAAAAGGCTTAACCAAAGCTTCGCATCTGACACATCAAAGCTGAGTTTTTTGTTGGCCAGTTCATTGAATACTGGTAAGAATAAACTGACGATCGCTATTGCAAGCAATAAGGACAGGAAAGAAATGAATACAGACTCGCTTAAAAACTGGAGGATCAACTGCCCGCGTACGGCACCTGCCACTTTGCGTAAGCCGATTTCCTTGGCCCTGCGGGCTGAACGTGCGGTAGCCAGATTCATAAAATTGATACAGGCTACTACGAGAATCAGAATAGCGATAATAAAAAAGATGTTTACATATTGCGCATTCCCATGCCCTGGAAAATCCCCCAACCTTTCGGGTGCCAAATGGATTTTGGTTAACGGCTGCAGTTGGAACAAGGCTTTAGTTCCGGGGCTATGCTTCTGAAATATTTGATCAATTTGCTTTTCCAGCCCTAATAAATTGGGAGCAGAAGGGTCAAAACTTTTATCTAATTGAACATAGTCCAAAAAATTGAAGTTGCCCCATATATTATTTTTCAAATCGTCATTCGTTCTGGCTAAAGAGGCCATGGGAAGAATGATGTCAAATTGCAGATCTGAGTTAGCAGGAATATTGGCCAAAACGCCTGTTACTATCACGTTTTCTTGATTATCTTTTCGTATTATCTTGCCTATAGGATCTTCATTTCCGAAGTATTTTGTTGCTATTTCCTGTGTTATTAAAACGCCATCCACACTTGCTAACGCCGTGGCACGGTCACCCTTCACCAGGGGAAAGGAAAACACATCCATAAAACTTGGGTCTGCATAAAACACACGTCCCTCTTGAAATTTTTTGTTATTTGTTTCAAACAAGGTAGTGGCGCTTTGGCTTTGGCCCAAACGAACAGTATTTTTAATGACCGGCATTTCCGCTTTCAGTCCGGCGGGCATACCTGCCGAGTTTGCTCCACTTTTTGAATCACCAAATTCGCTGGTTATACGATAAATCTGGTCGGCGTTTTTATGGAACCTGTCGTAACTTAATTCATTTTGAACCCAAAGCAAAATTAGGATACTTGATGCCAGGCCGATCGCCAAACCTGATATATTGATAATAGAATAGGCTTTATCCTTTGTGATATTCCTGTAAGCAAGTTTAAAATATGTTCTTAACATAGCTATGCTTTTTAAATGAGTAATTAAATTTACGAGATACGGGCTTAATGTTATGATTCTGTTTAAAACCCATGCCAACAATATAAATAAATATCAATCAGCCTTTTACATAATTACAATGAACGATATCGTTCGAAAACGTTACAACCACTGTGCGGTTTTATCAGTTGGGTGACCCGTCCTGAAATAGCTATACCGATGATAATTTCCAGATAAGGCTCGAACCTGTGAATATAAGATTAGAGGGTACTATAAAATAGAATCAAAACAGAATGTTTTTGCTAACTAATGGTCGGTGTTATTATCGCACCTATGGAAACAAAGAAGCCTGCGAATCAAAATTTGCAGGCTTTTGGGTTATAATAAAACCGTTGCGGATGAGGAAGGACTCGGCACCATGCAAGGAGCCGCTTTTTTCTTCGGTTAAACTTGCCCGTTATAATTTGGGTCAAATTCCACAATCCATTCAATTCCATATTTGTCTCTAAACATTCCGGCATATGTACCCCAGGGACTGTCACCAATGGACCCTTCAACATCTCCGCCTGCCGATAGTCCGTTAAATATTTTGTCTGCTTCTTCACGGCTTTCGGCAGCCACTGCTATTTTAGACCTGTTTTCGCTTTCGTTTACCCGTCCCATAAATTCGGGAACGTCATTGGCTATTAATACATTCTGTTTACCAATAGGCAAAGCAATGTGCATGAGTTTATTTGCCTCATTTTCCGGCACCTGAAAATCCATGCCTGCCATATCTTTGAAACGAATGATCTTTGTGAATTCTCCGCCAAAAACTGATCTGTAAAAAGTGAATGCTTCTTCGGCATTTCCGTTGAAGTTGATCCATGGATTGATTGTTCTCATAATTTTATTTTTTAGGTTTTAATTTTCTGTTTATAATTTCTGCGATAAAGTGACCAACAGATCTTCCAGGTTTTTTAAGGTTATGGTGAAGCCTATTTTGAAGCCCTCCAATAATTTCTCCAATCGCTCAAACGATTCATTAAAAATGGTAATGTTCACCTTGGTTATGCCATTTTGTTCGCTGAAATTGTAATCCCATTCAGATCCAGGCAGTTCACGATTTTCGTCTTTATCCGCAAACGCGTTGTACATCTTAAAATTAGTTTTCGGGGTAATGGAAGTAAATTCCTGCACCGACCAACGCTCCTGCCCGTCGGGGCTTATCATTGCGTAAAATCGCCGCCCGCCTACTTCAAAATTCATATACTTGGTTTTGGCGCGCATAGGTGCAGGTGCCCCCCATTGGTCCAGTAGTTCGGCTTTGGTAAAGGCATCCCATACTAAAGATTTGCCGGCATTAAACTCCCTGGTTATATAAACCGTTTTCGCGGTTTTGTCAACGTTAAAATCAAATAGCAAATCGTTGTTCATTACTTCTGTTCTTTAATTGTTGTTAATAATTTGTCAAGTTGATTAAATTGGGTTTCCCAGTTTTGCCTGAATTGGGCCAACCAATGATCAAACTCCTGCATTTTTTTCGCATTAAAGTGATAATAAATCTCCCTGCCGCTATGCTCAGGTTTAATTAATTCACATTCGTGCAGTACTTTAATATGTTTTGATACTGCCTGGCGGGTCATATCAAATTTTTCCGCCATTGCATTTGGTGTTAATGCCTGGATAGCGATTAACGTTAAAATAGCCCTGCGTGTTGGATCTGATATGGCCTGGAATATATCTTGTTTCATTCTTGATTATTAATTAAGCAACTCTCCGGTTGCATATATATATGCAACCTTTAAGTTGCGCAAATAAATTTACATTTTTTTTCGCGGTATAATGAAGGGAAATGTAGTGGTAATTGGTATTGATCACAATAACTAACCAAACCGTGTATTACTTTACATGAAGAAGGGACTCGAACTTGCAAAACTTCATAACCATACCATTTTCAAATATTTATATTGAATTTATATGGGTTATTTATGAATAGAAAATAGTTAAAAAAGAAATAGCCTGCTAAGAATCGACGCTTTAGCAGGCTATTGTATGCAAAGGCGGAAGAGGAGGAATTTGTACACAGTGGCAAAATCAGCTTTATTTCTCTTTAATGATAGTTTCTCCAAGATGGGTCTCGTATAAGTCCCTTTCAAATTCGATTAAATTCAGCAAAATCTGATGTTCAAATTTACTAATCGATTTTAAAAGTAAATGTGAAATTCTTATCAATCAAAGGATTCAGAATACTTTATTTCCAAGTTTTGATTTTTTCTATCTCAGCACATTTTTTAGACAAAAGTTTGATAATATTAAAAAAATAATATTTAACTTCAAATAACATTTCACATCCGATGCTTTACATGTTTTTCTAAATTCAAGAGGGATAACTCTCGATATCAGAATATTGCAATTTATTGCTACCTAATCCATCAAAATCTAAAAGCTTCTACATTAATTCCTTTTATAAAATAATTTTCATTTACATCTGTTACTGCTGAATTTCAGCTAACAATATCCTGCTAATAATAAATTGTTAATATGATTTAACAAAGCTTGTTATGGATAATAGTAAACAAGAAAATGTTAACGCCACGAGCAGAAATAAAAATGGGATTGAACAGAAAAGTAATTCCATTGCTAAACAATTCAGCATTGAAGTGCCCACTGTTTCATTGCCTAAAGGCGGCGGAGCAATCAAAGGTATTGACGAAAAATTTTCAGTAAATGCCGTAAATGGAACATCCTCATTCAGCTTACCCATCCCTATCTCAGGTGCAAGGGGATTTATGCCTTCCTTAACTTTGTCCTACAATTCAGGTTCGGGTAATGGCACATTTGGACTTGGTTGGTCGCTTGGCCTTTCCTCCATTCGCAGAAAGACTGAGAAAGGACTACCCCAATATGATGATGCTATTGACTCTGACACATTCACCATCTCTGAGGCAGAGGACCTGGTTGCAGAATATCAAAAAGATATCAAGGGAAATTGGGTCAAAAATGGCGAAGGCAATTTTATTGTTAATGAGTTCCCCTCCCCTGATAAAAATTTCCTTATCAGAAGATATAAGCCCCGATTAGAGGGATTGTTTTCACGTATAGAAAGATGGACTGAGGCCTCATCCGGCTATATCCATTGGAGGGTAATTTCAAAAGACAATATTACCACAATATTTGGATACACCGCCACCTGTAGGATAGCTAATCCGCGCGATGACCTTAAGATTTTTGAATGGTTCCCCGAATTTACTTATGATGATAAAGGTAATTGTGCACTATACGAATACAAAAAGGAAAATGGCACAGAAATACCTATAGCGCCGCACAATTATAATAGGCTGAATGGCAATACTGCTTTTTCAAATACTTATTTAAAAAGGCTATACACCGGCAACAAAACGCCATATAACAACACAGACAAAAACTTTCCGGCAACAAGCCAGTTCATGTTTGAAACGCTATTTGATTACGGCGAAAACGATCAAAATAATATTCCATTCGAAGAAATACAACCATCAAAATGGCCTTTCAGGAAGGATGCTTTTTCATCCTATCGTTCAGGCTTTGAGATACGAACCTGCAGGTTATGTCACCGTGTTTTACTGTATCATCGTTTCGATAAATTTAAGAATGGTTCGGCCCTCGTAAAATCGCTCGATTTTGAGTATGACGACAATGGTATGGATAGTTTTACATTTTTAAAGGCAGCTACTTTAAAGGGCTATACCCAGCAGGATGATGGAACTTACTCCCTGAAGACTTTTCCTCCATTTAGTTTCGATTACCAGGAATATGCCTGGAATAACCAAATAAATACTATTTCGCAAGATGCATTGATCAATGCGCCCGCTGGTATTTATGGCAATAACTATGAGTTTACAGACTTGTATAGCGAAGGCCTTTCTGGCATTCTTACAGAGCAGGGTACTGGCTGGTTTTATAAAAAGAACCTGGGCGGAGGTAATTTCACCCCAGCAAATCCTGTAATGCAAAAACCTTCATTTAACGGACTAAACCGGCAATTGCAATTAACAGAACTGGAAGCCGACGGGCTGAAACAGATCGTGAACTGGCAAAGCGAACCCAAAGGTTTCTTTGAATTAAATGATGACAATGAGTGGGAACCATTTGTGGCTTTTAAGTCAATACCCAATATTGATTTCGGCGATCCTAATACCCGACAATTGGACCTGAATGGTGACGGGCTTGCGGATATTTTAATTACGGAAGATAACGTATTCAGATGGTACCCTTCCGGAGGTAAAATGGGGTATGATTCTTCAAATACCATTACCAGAATATATGACGAAGAAAAGGGGCCTGCCATTATTTTCGCCGATTCCACAGAAAGCATTTTTCTGGCGGATATGAGCGGTGACGGTTTAACAGATATTGTGAGGATCCGCAATAGTGATGTATGCTACTGGCCTAACCTGGGTTTTGGCAAATTTGGTGCAAAAGTGGCAATGGACAATGCCCCTATTTTTGATTATGAAGATCGATTTAACCCTCAATATATTAAGTTGGCGGATGTAGACGGCTCAGGAACTTCAGATATTATTTATCTGGGCCGGGATAGTTTTTCGATATGGCTTAACCGCCAGGGCAATAGCTTTACTGAAAACCCAACAATCATTGACCCTTTTCCCCAAATAAATCGCCATACAAAGATCAGTACTACGGACATATTAGGTACCGGACTAATCTGTATTGTATGGAACAGCGATCTCCCCAATGATACAAATGCGCCCTTGCGCTATATTGACCTAATGAATAGTCAAAAGCCGCATATCATGACGGCTTACAGGAATAATCTCGGTAAAGAGACATTTTTGGTTTACACACCTTCCACCCGATTTTATGTAGAGGATAAACTTGCTTTAACTCCCTGGGTTACTAAACTGCATTTTCCGGTATATTGTGTTTCATCTGTTACCACGTACGATCGAATACGTAAAACACGCTTTGTAAGTACATACTCTTACCATCACGGCTATTATGACCATGCCGAACGCGAATTCAGGGGGTTTGCAAGGGTGGATCAGATTGACTCAGAAACAATAGCCGGGTATGTTGTTGACAATGGCGTACCAAATAATGTTAAAGAAAATGACCTGGACCAGCCACCAATACTGACAAGAACCTGGTTTCACACGGGTGCAATTTTAAAGGGCGATAATATTCTTAGTCAATTTGCTAATGAATACTTTAAAAACACTTTCGCACCTGAGAAGATACTGCCAGAGCCGGTTTTGCCTGCAAGGATGAACGCTGATGAACACCGGCAGGCATTTCGTGCTTGCAAAGGTTTCATGCTCCGCAAGGAAGTTTGCGTGCTTGATGCCAATAACAAACCGGGAGACCCTTATATAACAGAGCAGCATAATTGCCTGGTCGACCTGCTGCAGCCACAGGGAGGCAACAAATACGGAATTTTCCTTATCCACGAGAGTGAAAACATTACTTATCATTACGAGCGCAATCCCCAGGACCCGAGAACGCAGCAGTCATTTATTTTTGAAATAGATGATTATGGCAATGTATTATCCTCTGCTGATGTGGTTTATCCAAGACAAATAAATCCGGCCCCTTTTGCTGAGCAATCTCAGGGACATGTAGTTTATACCCAAAATTCATTCACCAATAATATACAGGCCGATTTTGACTATCGGGCGCCGTTGCCCGCATCCGTTGTAAAATTTGAAGTAACTCTTAAGGTTCCATTGACTGCTTACATCGGCATAGATGAACTAAAAACAGGCTGCGAAGCTGCGGCTGTGATCGATTATAATCAGCCGGCTGCCGCTACGTGCAAAAGGATAATTGAAATTACGAGGTCAAGTTATTTGAGCGATGATACCTTAGTGGTATTTGGCTTTGGTATTGCTCAGTCTAAGGGGCTACTGCATCAGCAATTCAAAGCAGCCTTTAACGACAATATGCTCGATAGTTTGCTGGGAGGTAAAATCTCTCCACTTGAGCTTGCCGGTGTAAAAACGAATCTTACCGGCACCGATCTTACCAATTTAAAAGATCCCCAGGGCGCGTATAACAAAGACAAGATTACCATTGAAGGGGCGCCTTTTGATTATTATTGGTTGCACTCTGGTTTTACGGGTTATGATGCTGGCAATTTTTTCTTGCCGGTCAAATACACCGACGCTTTTAACCAGGACACCAATATTGAATATGACATGCCTTTTCACCTTTATATAACCAAAATAACAGATGCAAAGCAAAATGTGACATCAACTGATCAATTTAACTTTCGCACGTTATCGCCCCTGCTGATAACGGATATGAATGGTAACCGAAGTGCCGCCCGGTATGATGAATTAGGAATGGTAATAAAAACATTTGCCATGGGTAAAAAGGGCGTTAACGAAGGCGATAATTTTGATAACGGTACGGATGAACCTAGTATTGGCGACCATCCTGGAATGGAGATGTCCTATACCCTTGATAACTGGTACAAACAGATAACCACGCCTAATTTTATCAATAAAGCCGACCTGGATACTTTTAATTATAAGCCAAATGCAAACTACGTTCAGCTTACCGCTTACGAAACTCACTATTTCCCGGATCAAACACCGCGAAACAGGATGCAGGTGTCCTATTCCTATTCGGACGGAAGCGGCAGGAAAATCATGCAAAAGGTACAGGCCAAGCCGGAAACCCTTGCCTCAGCGCCCCGTTGGATCGGTACTGGCCGGGTTATTTTAAATAATAAGGGTAACCCGGTTAAACAATATGAACCTTTCTTTAGCAGTAACCCGGATTTTGAAGACGAATCAGACATCGTTCAAACAGGTGTTTCGCCAATTATTCATTATGACCCGCTGGATCGTGTGATTAGAACGAATTTCCCTGACGGTACTTTTTCACGTGTTGAGTTTGATCCATGGATGCAGATAGCTTATGACCAGGTTGATACCGTAACTGAACTTGCTAACCAATGGTATATTGACCGCCACTCCCCTGCAATAACTGATAAGGAGCCGGTAGACGCTCCGACAAGGGCGGCATGGCTGGCGGCTATCGTTTCCGGCACCCCAACCACTGTTTACCTGGATACACTTGGTCACAGTTTTTTATCAGAACAGCAAAACAAGTTTTTTTCGGTAGATGACGTTACCAAGAAAGCTGTTATCGGGGGCATTGATAAATACAATACCCTTACCGAATTCGATATAAAAGGCAACCCATTGAGGATTACAGATGCTATGGGTAACCCGGTAATGCAATATAGCTATGATATGGCCGGTAACCAGGTATTTCAAAACGGCATGGATGCGGGCCGCAGGTGGATGCTCCATAATGCCGCAGGTAAACCCTTGCATAGTTGGGATGAAAAGCAGCAGCAGTTCAGTTTTTTTTATGATGAGTTAGGGCGGCCTATTCAGTCGTTGGTAAGCATGGGTGGGGCGGCCGGTTTGGTATTTGACAAACTGGTTTATGGCGATGCCCCTACGGCACCTGCCAACCAAAACCTGCGCGGGAAAATTTACCAGCATAACGATACTGCCGGTTTACTAACCAATGATGCATTCGATTTCAAAGGCAACCTGCTGCAAACATCCAGGCAGTTATTGAAGAAATATGATGAAATTGTTCCGTCAGACCTGACACCCGATCCTGCCATTACCTATATATCGTCAAGCGCTTATGACGCGCTCAACCGCGCCTGGAAAATGGTTACACCTGATAATTCTGTGCAATACCATCTATTTAACCAGGCAGGACTGCTGGAAAGTGTGCTATTCAACCCGCAGGGCAGTATTGCTATGACTCCCGCGAATGAAAGCTTTGATGCCTTATCTGCCAATATCACCTTAACTAAATTTGTAACTAGTATCGATTACAATGAAAAAGGGCAGCGTAGCCGCATCGTATATGGCAATAATACAATTACGACCTATGCATATGAGCCTCAAACGTTCAGGTTATCAACCTTGGTGACCACAGATCAAAATAAGGCCAATACCTACCAGGACCTGACTTATACTTATGACCCTGTGGGCAATATTACCCAGG
Organism: Mucilaginibacter sp.; assembly: GCF_025362475.1. Taxonomy (GTDB): domain Bacteria; phylum Bacteroidota; class Bacteroidia; order Sphingobacteriales; family Sphingobacteriaceae; genus Mucilaginibacter. The sequence continues at coordinate 13,005 of NZ_JANYGH010000066.1, read as the reverse complement.
TGAGTGATGTGGCCCACAAGCCGGTTTATTTTGATAATGGCGTTGTAAAGCCAGAAATGAATTATACTTATGACGCGATATACCGTTTAATACAAGCGACAGGAAGAGAACACATCGGGCAGAATCAAATACAAGAAAATGGTGCGAACCAGAATTATAGGAATTTTCCTTTTGGCTCCGATAATTTGCCTAAACCGGGCGATGTGGTGGCGATGCGCAATTACACACAAAAATTCTCGTATGACAAGGTCGGCAACATTTTGGTGTTTGATCACAAGGGTGATGATGGCAACGGCTATATTCGCAATTATAGTTATAACAATGCGTCAGCCAACCCGGGCACAAACAACAATAGGCTTTTAACCACACAGGTTGCCGGCAATGCTCTGATCCAGTATGATCATGATATACACGGCAATATGACAGTGACCGGTGCAGTTGCCGCAAAAAAAGGCATGCCCCATCTGTCGCGGATGGATTGGAATTTCAAGGATGAACTTTACGCGACTGCCAAAACGGTTATACTCAATGGCACGCCCGAAACTACCTTTTACGCGTATGATCAGGCCGGGATACGGGTACGTAAGGTGACCCACGCACAAAGTAACCAGGTTAATACACTCGGCCCCATAAAGGAGGAACGGATTTATTTGCAGGGATATGAGATTTACCGCAGCTATGATATTGACGGAACGCCCTTAGTAGAAAGGCAAACCGTACATATCATGGACGACAAAAGCCGGGTGGCCCTTGTCGAAACAAAAACTATCGGCGATAAAACCAGGACCGACCCTACCGATAAAAACCGGCGCTATATACGTTACCAGTACAGCAACCATCTGGGCTCGGCCTCGCTTGAGCTGGATGAGAAGAACCAGATGATATCTTATGAAGAATATCACCCCTATGGCACCACGGCTTACCAGGCCATCAACCCGGTTATAAACCCTATTGCCAAACGATATCGCTACACGGGTTTGGAGCGGGATGAAGAAAATGGGTTTGGGTATCACAATGCCAGGTATTATGTTCCGTGGCTGGGGAGGTGGGCGAGTTGTGATCCGATTGGGATTGGGGATGGCATTAATATATATGTTTATGCCAGGAACAATCCGATTAGACTAAAAGATCCAACTGGACGCTCAGGACAAGAACCAGACTCGCATGAAAACGCCGGGGCAAAGAATGGAGCAGAACCTGAATCGCCCATAGCTGCAGAGGGTCATGTCGAAAAAAAGCACGAAAATAGGACGGTCGAGGCTGCAGAAGGGACAGTAAAAGGAACGCATGCAACTGAGGGGGTATTAGATTTGGCTGCTCAGGTAGCGAAAACGTTCTTCGTTAAAAGATTTAAGACGGGACTGTTCTCAGAAGTATTAATACCAAGGAATCTTCCATTTAAACTTTTTGAAATATTGGAGCCTATCGCCCATGTTCTAAAAAAAGCAGGAGCAATTGCCGCGCCGCTCACAACCGCTGGCGCGACCTTAATTGAAAATAAGGCAAAAACCAAAGCCGGAGTGATTGCAGATGCAGGCTTGTCAGGAGCAGGAGTAGGTGGTTACATAGCTTTTGTAATTGCGATTGGAGCTGCACCATTGCTCGCAGTAGAAGGGGGCGTCTACCTATACGCAAAGTATATTAAAAAAAATGAAAAACTTGAGAAGCAAGCCACAATTGAGGGGCATCTACCTTTTTTAGTTCACATCGGGATTGCCGCAATAGAAGGCAATCGAACCTACGGTGCTGAATTACTGAAAGAGTTAGATGAAGGTAAAGCTCCATTTTTATGGGTTCAGGAGAAAAAACTATATGACAAACTGTATCCACCACCAAAAGTAGAATTGCGGAATTCTGATGCGAGTCCTGGCTTCACAGCTACCTGGATATATCGTTTACCCCCAATAACGATAAGGTCGAGACATCAAAGGCAGTAAGACACAAAACTGTAAGCGAAATATGGTACTGCCTATCGGGATGCGGAGAAATATGGCAGGGGAAAGATAATGAAAATGAGGTCAGTCATTTATTCAAAAGAATGCAGTTAACATCCCGCTGGGCAACAGCTTCCAGTTTCAGAATACTGGTACTGAGCCTTTGAAAATATTGATCACTAATATGCCCAAATGGCCGGGAAGGGATGAGGCGGCAATGGTGGAGGGTATTGGAAATAAGTTTAAGCAAACGAACTTCAATTTGGGTCGTCATCAACAAGGATTTAAAAACGAAAAAATAATTGTCAATAAACCTAAAATTAAAGAACATGGACGTAGGAGTTGCTACACTATTAGGGGCAATAGCCGGAGGGCTTGTTGGATTTATAACTGCAAAAATGCAATTTCAGCAAAAAAGCGATGAATTACTCCTTATCGCATTGGAACATCTTGGCGGTGGTTCACAAGAGCGAAATGTCGGTATTTCAGCAATTGAGCTATACTGGAATAATTCCCGGCACAAGGATGTTTGTTTGTCTTTATTAATAGGATCAGCCATTTATTTGCTTAGGGATTCTAAACAGGACGATAAGGATATCGAATTATATAATCTTGAGCGCATAATGACTTTCATATCGGATCAGGAATATTTGAATAAATCCTTAGTAATGGATTATAAATATCTTCTTGATGCAGTGGAACAAGCCAAAAACCCCAAAAGCGAAAAAAGTTTAAAGGTAAAACCTGAGGATCAGAGCAAATGGCAAAAAAGCCTCGCGGGGATTATTGCAAAAAGTCCAAAGTAAGGCTATCGAATAAAGATTCATAGTTAATATATAAGTGAAACGATAATAATTAATCAGCCTAAATAATGAACAGCACTTTGATATTCGGAACATTGGGAACTGTGGTAGCCGGAGTGTTAACCGCAATGATCATTTATTGGTTAAAAAAACCATCGGTTAAGGACAAAGACAGGTTTGAGTTTTACCGCGTTGTTTTTAACCGTCCCGCCTTTAAAGGAGTATTTACATGGCGTTGTAATATGGATGAATACGTTGAAGCACTCGATGAAACCATGAAGGCCCTAAATAGCGGGTACTTTGCAACTTTCAATGATGAACGTAATGTAAAAAGAGCCATAAGTGAAATAAAAAATGCTGAATGGAAAGCTACGATGGAGAACATTACGGGTTACCTGCAGGATATTAAGCAGGTTTTGAACAGTAACGCCACGCCATTTGAGAAAGCAGCGGAGATCGATAAGCTTAGGGACAGAACTATTGCCGATATAAACAAAATATTCAGCGAACTTAAGATCGACCCCTTGAAGATCCCGACAAAAGTAAAAACTTAAAACGAAGCATTTGGAACAGGAAATTAAACATTAATACCATATCAGTTAAAATCACCTACTCAAAAAAATCTCGTCATGTCAAGGCATATCATCACAGCAAAAGGCAAAGTAATCAGTAAAGCTGATCAATCTGCCATCCCGGGTCTTAAAGTAGAAGTATGGGATAAGGATCTGATTTTTGACGACCTGGTGGGCGAAAGCATAACGACCGATGAGGGCTATTTCGAAATAACCTTTACCGGGAAATATTTCCAGGAGCTGTTTTTTGACAGGAAGCCTGATCTGTATTTTAAAATACTCAGGGATAGTGAATTGCTGCATAGCACGGAAGATCATATTCTTTGGAACGTCGCGGAAACAGATATAGACGTGACCATTGAAATAAATGAGCCGGGGGTAAAACCAGCACAGAAGCAATCAAGATTTGAAATATCCGGGAATGTTACGCATACCAATGGCAATAATGTTCAGGGTATTGGGGTCCGGGTAAGTAAAAAACTTTTCAAGACAAGCGAAAGCTTAAAGGAAACAAAAACCGATGCTGATGGAAATTACTCCCTGTCCTTTACACTAAGTCTCCATAATGAAGCCATTATTATCCAGGTACTGGATGCGGATTCAAAAGTACTTGCATCGTCAGATGTGATTTTCAGGCCACTCTCAAAAATTTCACAAGATTTCACAATTGATGACAACAATTATAAGGGTCTCACCTTGTTTCAGCAATATCGCCAGGTATTGCAATCTTATTTGGAGGCGGCAGGGAACAATCCATTTAGCGATGATGATATTCGTTTTATTGCCGGGATAACGCAGCTTGATATTAACGAAATAAATAATTGGCTATCAGCCAATACCCTTGCGATAACCACCGTCATAACTGCCGAGGCATTATATGGTTTTTTTACGGAGGGCGTTACAAGTACTGTTGATGGTATAACTTTAATTGATGTTACTGCCATTCCGGACATCCTTAAACAGGCTTCAGATGACAACGCAATTTCGACGGACATCCTGAAAAATGTGGCTGCGATCATACAATCTTGGAAAAGCTTCGCAGGCCGGCAAACATTCAATGAAAAAATTCCTGGTACAGATGCCTCTGTTGGAAATATTATCAACTTAGCGATAGCTGATGAAACAATGCAAGCCAAAATCCTGGATGCTTATATTAACAAACAGGGAACTACTGCAGATTTTTGGAATAACCTTAAAAATGTAACGGGTAGCCAGGCAACAGTTGATAAATTGCAAACTACTTTGCAACTGGCCACGTTAGCGGGTTTTCAGCCAGAAGTAACAAGCGCGCTTCTTGACGAGGTTAACAAAAGCGGTTCCATACTCAGTATTGCACAATGGGACGTAAAGGACTGGACTGATTATATAGCTAAACTTTCAGCATCAGCAGAGAAATCTGTTGTGCCTCCATTTATACAGGATGATACCGAAGCAGCACGCGTAAATAGCTATGCAACTATCATGACGCAAACAATGGCAATGGCGCACCCCACCCAGGCATTCCTGGGGCAATTAACAAAGGATGCTCCTGCAACGAGCGCTTTTGGGCGGACAGACATGGTAAGTTTTATTAATAACAATTCGTTCTTTGACCTTACAAAAACCCCAACATTCGGGTTAAAAAGCAATGATCAGACTTTAAACTTCAACGGAGTTAAGGACCGGGCGGCTTTAATTTCAGATCTGCAGAGTGCACAACGGCTGTTTGTTTATACAAAAGACTATAACGCCATCAATACCTTAAAAAATGATGGTATCAGTTGTGCCAAAAATATAGTGCAGCTAACCAGTGGTGAATTTGTATCAAAATATGCCGGCGTATTGGGTTCAGCTCAAAATGCACTGCAGGTTCATTCACAGGCTCAACAGCACCACCTGCGTACTTTAAATTTCTACCTGTATATGCGGGAAAACCTGAACCCCATAATTACACCTCAGCCAGATCCTTTTAATATAATTAATGGCGGCGGCCAAATAGTAGTGGCGGAAAATGATACTATCAGTATCCCTGATTTGCGAACCATGTTTGGCAGTTTGGATACTTGCGCCTGTGAGGAATGTACATCCGCTTACAGCGCTGCCGCCTATTTTGCAGATATTTTAAATTTTCTTAAAAATGCAAATGGGGGCGCCGCTTATGCGGCACTTACCAACAGGAGGCCAGACTTGTTAACTATCGAACTTAATTGCGCTAATACAAACACTATATTACCCTACGTGGATTTAGCAATTGAGTTGATGGAAAATTATGTTTTGGCGCATACCGATCCCGCATTTGTAGCTCCCGGCTATCAAACAACCTGGCAGCCTGAAGAGCTTGCTGCTAATCCCGAGCATTTGAACCCAAAGGCTTATATTCCGCTTACCGCAGCCGTATATCCGCACGTGCTGCCTTTTGATTTCTTCCTCGAAGAAAGCAGGGTTTATTTGCAGCATTTAGGGATAAAAAGGGAAGAATTAATGAAAGTATTTTTCCATGGTACCAATTACGATGCTTTTAAAGCCCCCCTTATTGCTTATGAAAGGCTGCTGTTATCGCCCGGAGAAGCAAAGATAATTAACGGGGACACTAAAGGTTTGCCCGGAGGCGGGACCTGGAATTTTTATGGCTTTGATTTGCAGGTAAATTACCATTTACCATTAGTTGACCCCGCCACCACACAACATAATTTAGATAATACTATAAATTGGGATGACGCATTAACAGGGCGCATAGATGTTTTATTACAGCAAACCGGGATAAGTTACATTGATTTGCTTGCCTTGCTTAATTGTTATTTTATTAACCCCTTGATTGATTCAACGAAGGCTGACCGTAAAATAGCTATTGTACAAACGGTTTTTAAGGATAGTGATAACAATGACATCTCAAAAGACACCTGTGAATTGCAATACCTTGGCCTTCGTCAATACCAGGAACCAGTAGCAGCCTTTGTTATTTACGATCAGCCGGTAGACACTTCTTTTTTTGAACACGCACATCGTTTTATCCGCCTATGGAAAAAATTGGGCTGGAAAATGTACGAGCTTGACCTGGTTATTAATAACGATATTAATTTATTACGAATTTCGCAGATCGAATACCTGTGCAAACAATGGCGCTTGCCTGTTGATGCAACCGTGGCATTATGGAGTGGGATAGGCACAACTAATTATATTGATTATTACCAGGATAATAATATACCCATACCCTCCCTATATCAACAACTTTTCGTGAATAGTACCATTTCGGGCAGCCCGGTTTTTCCATTAAATCCTGCTGATTTTGTTGCTCTTGGGGTCGAACTCACTGATTCAAAATATTTGCCAACTATTTTGGCTGCGTTCCAGGTTAATGAAACAGACTTTGATTATCTAATACAGTACTTAAAAAATGAAGTAAGAAGCGACTTCGCAAACACACTGATAACTATAAATAATCTTTCCGTGCTATATCGTTTTATAAGCCTTGCCAATCAGCTTGGTTATAGTATGAAAGAATTCCTCACACTAAAATCGTTATTAGGGATTGATCCATTTGCCGACGATATAACAGTTGTGCCCGCTATTTATACCCCCTTCAACACCTTCAAATTTCTGCAAAAGACTGATATAGCTTCTAAATCAGGCTTCTCGGTATATCATCTCAACTACTTATTATATCATATTATTGACGTAGAGACGCCAATAGCTCCACAGGATGCTGATATAAGTACTTTTCTTCTCCAGTTACTCACTTCAGTTTTACCCCTTTTGCAGGCATCGGGGAATGACATCTTCAACGCGATAAAGGCAGATACCAAAGCAGTACAGGATGCGCAAAATCAACTTAATGCCGAAAATGCCAAAGCCTCTCCAGATCCAAAGGCTGTCAACTCAGATCAGGTCGTGTTAGACACGGCTAACGTTCAACTAAATACGGACCTGGTTCAGTTGAACAAACTAAGAAATACCATCATACAAAAGTTTTCAGAAAAATTGAAGATCAGCGCTACGGCAGCAAATATTTTAATGGGTCAGACACTGGTTAGTAAAAAATTTGGTGCGGGTAGTTTTTTGGTTGATGACTTTCTCGATCCTGATTTTCTGGTCGCGGATTTTATTGCACCCAATTCTGCAAAAACAATAACGCGCGGTGCGATAGCGGTATTGCCGGCGAATTATTCTTTTCCCAATTCGCTTTTTGATGATTATATGCAGTTAGACAAGTTAGCTGCAGTTATTAATCAGCTCAAATTAACCGATGACCAGCTGTTGTATATACTTAAAAATGCGGCGAATTTGGGCTGCCTCGATTTAACTACCATACCTCCTATTGTTTATCCCGGAGCTGCATTGAAACCCTCAGGTGCTATTTTCGATAAATTTGAAACACTTGTTAAGCTGATACAGGCTCGCAACCTGTTGACATCGCCCAAAAGAAACATTTTTGATATTTTAAATTTTGCGATATCGGCCACCGATCAAAATGCCTGGACAGATAGTTTGGTTGCAAATACAGGATGGGACAGCAGTGCTGTAAAAATAATTATAGGCTATCCCGCTTCGCCCGGGATACCGGCCTCCCCTGGCCTGTTAAATGCCAAATTCCCTGCTGATTATACAAACGGCGATATCATTCTAAAGATAAGAAATGGTCTTTCAGTTCTTAAAAAGGTCAGCTGCTCTGCCGATGTAATAACCGCACTCATACAGGGGCCTGATGTTGCGGCTTCTACTGCCGTAAAAAATGCGGCCAAAGTGAAATATAATAATACACAATGGAAAAAAATCGCAAAACCCTTACGGGATGTATTGAGAGAAAAACAAAGAGAAGCTTTGCTGGCCTACTTAATTTCGCATCCCGACCCTGCATCAACCGGATTCAACTGGAAAAACGCCGATGATGTTTATGGATGCCTTCTCACCGACATGGAAATGAAGCCCATTAATCTCACGTCGCGCATAAAACAAGCAATATGCAGTGTGCAGCTTTTTATCGACAGGGTATTGCTTAACCTTGAAAGCGGGTTAAGCCTTTTATCTGAAAATGTTAACGAATGGAAACAATGGCGCTGTTTATATCGTGTATGGGAAGCTAACCGGATGGTGCTTTTTTATCCTGAAAACTGGATAGATTATACATTGCTGGATTTGAAATCTCCATTTTATAAAGAAATGGAAACGGAGCTTGCACAAGATGAATTGACCGCCGATAATATTGAAGATCTTTTCAATAATTACCTTGAAAAGCTGGACGAGGTAGCCAGGCTGGAAGTTACCGGATTATATCATCAGGTAGAAAATCAAGGGACACCTGATTCAACAGATATATGGCATATATTTGGACGTACACCCAGCCATCCTCATAAATTTTTTCACCGCACATTGGAGAATGGTTTGTTTAACCCATGGGTTAAGCTGAATATCGATATTGATGGCGATCACATGGTTCCTATCGTTTTTAATCGTAGATTATGTTTGTTTTGGTTCTTTTTTACCAAAAAGACCGAACAGAGTGCTTTAACAATACCGGGTTCTGGCGGGGGTACATTAACCCAGAATCCTAAATATTGGCAGATACAAGTAGCCTGGAGTGAGTTCAAGCATAATAAGTGGACGCCTAAGAAATTATCCAAGCAATTCTTTACATGCCCTACAGTTCCAATAGATGATTCCCTGATGGATGCTTACAAGGAACAAACGTCAATAAGGGCGCATTTAGATAATGACAAACTCCACATATTAGTGGAAACCCAGGATCATGAATATTTTTATGAATTTGTTTTTCAAACATTAAATGATGATCCGCAATTATTGACGGATCAAGCCAAACCCTATACCAACGCCCTCAATATACTTTATTATCAAACAATAACTTCGGCAAATTATGTTCATGATTCTCCGTCCAACACCGACCTCATGAATATGATGTATACGGAGCGTTCAAATAACGATATTTTAGAAATTGACCCTGGAACGACACGTAACCCGGGAGTGGCTTCAGCAACATCCCTGACCCTTTTTGATCAAACACCGAATGGAATTTTCAAGCTGGTACCACCATCAGATGAGCCGACCCAATTCAGCGGACCCTTTATGTATCAGGATGCAGTAAATTCATTTTATGTAGAGCAATATCTTCCACCAAATATTGTAAACTCTAATGAACTCGAGCTTTCTCCCGCACTGTTAGCAACTCTACTGAGTCAATTGTACCCTGTAAAAATGGCCATGTCCACCCATGTACCAAAAGTGCTTTTAGCACATCAAAACGCATTGGCAAACAATGATTTGACTATTCATAAGGTGGGACACCCAAAGAAAAAAAAACCATCAAAGGCCAAAGTTATAGGTGTAAGGTCTGTAACGCGTAACAGGTTTACATTTCATACCTTCTATGATCCTTATGTAAAAACATTTATAAAAGAAGCAAACAAAAATGGAGTAAAAGGACTGTTAAAACGTAATGTACAGGGGCAAGCCGATGCAGTTAATTTTTCAAACTACGCGCCGAATCTCGGCATCGTTTTCCCGCCTGTAATAGAACCCGACAATGCTTTACCCGCTGGAAATGTAGAGGTGGGTTTTACCTGGACCAGGCCAGGCGGCATCGGTGACGCCTATGCCCAATATCACTGGGAGCTGTTCTTTTATATCCCTATGCGGGTATCTTATGCCTTATTCCTGAATCAGCAATTTGATGATGCGCGCAACTGGGTGGAATATGTATTCAATCCTACCAACAGCGAGAATAACTCTATTCAAAGATTCTGGCAATTTCTGCCCTTTTGGGATGAAGCAGGGCAAACCGGAGCAATGAACACATTAGAACAATTACTAAAAAAGGAAGCCGATATTAATGCCCAGATACAGGTTTATATGACTGATCCTTTTCAGCCGCATGCCATCGGGCGCTTGCGTATTACTGCTTATATGAAAAATGTGGTAATGAAGTATCTGGATATTATAATCGCCAAGGCTGATAATCTTTTCCGGAGTGATACAATAGAAAGAATCAATGAAGCAGCAAATCTGTATGTACTAGCTTTAACGATACTTGGTGATAAACCCCAAAAAATACCGGCAAGGGCTGCACATCAAGACTATACAGCAGGAGAATTATTGGGTGCACCAGGTTTGAACGGCCTCACCGACCCATTAATAAATATTGATACTTTTATAGCCCCTTCGGCCGCAGGTACATCGGGTTCGGGCTCCGGCGCTATACCCGGTGCCGGCGGTTCAGCCGGAGATATGTTTTATTTCTGCATACCAGGCAATGATTATATTTTACAATATTGGAATACTGTTGCCGATCGCTTGTTCAAGATCAGGAACAGTATGAATATCGAGGGTATAGTACGTACCTTGCCTTTGTTTGAACCACCTATTGACCCTGCTTTGCTGGTTCGTGCGGCGGCGGCAGGCATTGATCTCAATAGCTTGCTCAATGACATTTCAGCATCGGCCACACCTGGTAATTATCGTTTCACCTTTATACAACAAAAGGCGCTTGAGGTTTGTAATGAAGTAAAAGCGCTTGGCTCCTCTCTTTTGCAGGCACTTGAAAAACGGGATGCCGAAGCTATTGCCCTGCTTCGGTCGGCACAGGAACAACAGCTATTACAGGCAGTTTTGATGATCAAACAAAATCAGTTGGACGATGCACAAATTATGCTTGACAATGCTAACAAGGCCCTTGAAATGGCTACCTATAAGCAAAAATATTATAGTAACAGACCCTATATAAACTCCTATGAACAGCAACATTTAAACTCTATTAAAACAGGCATTACACTAACAATAGCACAAGGGGCGACCAACCTGATCGGCAGTGTATTAGCTCAGATTCCGGACATTAAGCTCGGGGTGCCAACTACCGACGGAGAAACCTATGGAGGGAGCAATTTAAATAACCTGATGAGTTTGATGAGTAATTATTTAGGTACCATTGCATCTGTAAACAGTGCCCAGGGTTCTATGGCAGCCACGATGGGAGGATATGACAGGCGCAGAGACGATTGGAATTTCCAGGCGCAACTGGCTCAACTTGAAATTGATTCGGCTAATAACAGCATACTTTCTGCCCAGATTAAGCTGGCCATAGCGCAAAAAGACCTGGATAATCAGCAATTACAAATAGATAATGCTGCCAGTATAGATGATTTTCTTCACAATAAGTTTTCGAATCAGGAACTTTACGACTGGATGGTTGGACAAATTTCCTCCGTATATTTTCAAAGTTATCAGCTGGCATATGATATTTCTAAAAAGGCCGAAGCCTGTTATAAATATGAATTAGGTCCAACTTCCAATTCTCCTTCACTGCCATTTATCAAATTTGGATATTGGGACAGTTTAAAAAAAGGTTTATTTGCTGCAGAAAAGCTTGCATTTGACCTAAAGCAAATGGAAGCCTCCTATTATGAAAAGAATGTAAGGGAATTCGAACTGACCAAACATATATCTATAGCCCAATTAGATCCCCTGGCATTGTTGACATTTAAACAAACCGGCGAGTGTATGATTGATTTGCCGGAAGAAGTTTTTGACGTAGATTATCCCGGTCATTATTTTCGCAGAATAAAATCTTTGAGCGTTACTATTCCATGCATTACAGGTCCTTATACAACACTAAGTTGTACGCTAACGCTTACCAGGAGTTCTGTTCGGATTGATCCTTCGTCCGCCTTACCTTATGGTAGGATTGCCGGATCAGATACACGGTTTAGCGACGATAGTAGTGTTGTGACCCAATCTATAGCCTTAAGCCATGGTCAAAATGACAGCGGGTTATTTGATGTAAATTTCAGAGATGAAAGATATCTTCCGTTCGAAAATGCTGGTGTTGTAAGTTCCTGGTACCTTCAATTATCCTCCGCTTTCAGCCAATTTGATTACAGTACTATTTCAGATGCGATATTCCATTTTAAATACTCCGCACGTGATGGCGGATTGGATTTTCAGAAAATAGCTAAAGATTCTGTTACGAGCAATATGCTGGATTCTACTAATCCTAAAGAACAAATATTTGTACGCCTGTTAAGTTTAAAGCAGGATTTTCCTAATAATTTTTATCAATTATTAAATCCCTCAGCCGGGAATCCGCAGCAAACCACCCTATCGTTAGGGCTCAATAATTTCCCTTATTATGACAATAAAGCCATCAACATAGTTAAGATGGCCGGTTCACTGGGGCAAGTTTTTATAAAACCCAAACCTGGAGTAGCAATCGATGCCGGAACAATTGTCAACAATGTTCCATTAGACCCCCAATTTGATTTGCCGCAAAATACAGGAACCGATATAGATGTAATAAAGGGTATGGATTTCACTATTAAAAAACTTTCTGCTATAACAAGTACAAACAATTTGCAGGTTCCGGTAACTATACCGCTTCTTGCCGGGACAAATGCCATTGCATTAGATAAAAGTGTGCTGGAAGATGTTTTTATAGCTTTAAATTATAAAATAGGATAAGGAAAACAGGGAGAGGTAACTACTTTAATATTAAAAACATGAGGAACCTTATCAGGGCTAAAACCTTTAATGAACACATATTTCTACTTTATTTTATTAAATGCATGTATTTGATTGATTATTCCGGGGAAAGTATACCACCATTCCGCTGCAAAAGGGGCCAGCGTTTTAAGGTGTAAATGAGCAGTCAAAACTCCATCACCACTAAGCAGTATGATGTGCAATAAACTTAGTGATTTTTCTTATTCCGCATAG
>NZ_JANYGH010000065.1 GCF_025362475.1 Mucilaginibacter sp. | reverse complement strand
GAGTCGTAAAATCTGGTGGCCTCTGAAGGAGAAAATGACGTAACAAAACTGGCTGTCATCCTGAGCCTGTCGAAGGATAGCGGGCAAAGGCCTCTCCGCGCGAGTCTTCGACAGGCTCAGACTGACACAGGCCGACACGCCTCAAATTTCAATACGTCATGGGTAGGAACGAAGGATCTATTCGCAGACTGTACCGGGCGAACAAGCATAGTGAATAACAGATCCTTTACTGCGTTCAGGATGACAAAAAGCTTTTTTGACACCCCAGAATACGTTTTGGTATCATAGTATCGCATTTTTTTATGGAAAGCAAATCCAAAATCAAACCTCCCAATTCCGAAATCCTATCAATCCACCTTCTTATAAATATCTCTCAAATTCCTGCCCATTTCCTGATAATCAAGGCCATAGCCTACCACAAATTCGTTCTCAATCTCGAAGCCTACATATTTAAGCTCGTCTATGTTTTTTTGCAGGGCGGCGGGTTTAAGCAGTAGCGAACACACTTTAATAGATGCCGGCTCGCGCTGTTTAAGTTTATCAATAAGGTAGTGCAGGGTATTGCCCGTATCAACAATATCCTCAATAATAAGCACGTCGCGGCCTTTTATGTCAACTATCAAATCTATATCGTCGCGAATTTTAAGCTGGCTGGTAGTGCCGCCATAGTACGAGGCGAGTTTGGTAAAGGCGATTTCGCAGGGGATAGATATTTGTTTTATAAGGTCGGCTATAAATAAAAAGCTGCCGTTAAGTACACCAACAATTACGGGTACACTGTTTTCAAAGTCGGAATTTAGCTGTAAACCTATTGTTTTTACGCGTTCTTCAATTGTTTCGGCGTTAATCAGGGGCTCAAACTCAAGGTCTGCAATTTTAATTTTCATTGATCTGTTTTAAGGGGTATATGTAATAACAAGTATCGTTTTAATGCTTTACGCAGTTGCTTCAACATACTAAAGTACTAAAATCACTAACAAATCATGCGTAAAATAATTGTAACATATATAACGTTATCTTTGCACCTCCATATGATCGACTACCAGGCCCATACCTTACCCAATGGCATTCGCATTTTGTTTAAGCCATCGCCCTTTGCCATAACGCATTGTTGCTTTATAGTAAACGCCGGCTCACGCGATGAAGAAAACCAGCAGGAAGGCCTTGCTCATTTTATTGAGCATTTATTGTTTAAGGAAACCGAAAGGCGCAACACCAACCAAATTTTAAACAGGCTGGAACTGGTGGGCGCTGATTTAAACGCCTACACCACCAAAGAATATACCTGTATACATGCCTCGCTGCTAAACCAGCATTTGGAACGTGCTATAGACCTCTTTGAGGATATCCTGTTCCATTCCACCTTCCCGGAGGACGAGCAGGAAAAGGAACGGGGCGTTATCCTTGATGAAATTGCCTCCTACCTTGATCAGCCCGAAGAAGCTATCCAGGATGATTTTGAAGAGTTGCTATTTAAGGATGAGCCCATCGGCAAGAATATTTTAGGCACGCCCGAAACCGTTGGACGGATGAATAGTGGCGATATGCGCGCTTTTATTAAAGCCAATTACAGTACATCCGAAATGATATTTGCTGTACATGGTAATTATGAATTTAAAAAAGTTGTTAAGCTGGCAGAAAAATACTTTGGCAGCATTGAGGCACATCAGCCCCAAAAAAACAGGATAAAACCACAAGATAATAAAAGTGGGCTACTTATAGTCAAAAAACCTATTTCGCAAACGCATTGCATTATAGGTAACCAGGCCTACGCTTCATCGCACCAATATAAAAATGGATTGCTGTTGCTAAACAATCTGTTGGGTGGAATGGGAATGAGCAGCCGGCTTAATTTAGAGATCCGGGAGAAGTATGGTATTGCCTACACCATTGAATCTAACTATACCCCTTTTACAGATACCGGTATTTTTTCCATCTATTTCGGAACTGACACTGAAAAGGCAGAGAAAGCGGCAAAACTTGTTCATAAAGAATTAAAAAAGCTGCGCGAACAAAAGCTGGGCACCTTGCAATTACACCAGGCCAAGCAAAAATTTATTGGCCAGATTGCATTGGCAGAAGAAAACCGGCTCAGCCTGATTATATCCATGGCCAAAAGCCTGCTCGATTTTAACCATATTGAAACCTTAGAGGAGATTTTTGCTAAAATAAATGCAGTAACGGCCGATCAATTGCTGGAAATAAGCAACGAAATATTTGATAATGACAGGCTAATTACATTGAAGTTTGAGCCTAAATAATAAACCTGTATTTTTGCAAAATGAAGTACCCTATCATCGCTTACGGAGACCCTGTTTTAAGAAAAAAAGCTACCGCGTTTGAGCCGGAAGAATATCCTCACATAAAAGAACTTGTAAATAACATGTTCGAGACCATGTATGCTGCCCGTGGTGTTGGCCTGGCTGCGCCGCAGATTGGTATGTCTATGCGTTTATTTGTGGTTGATGCTACTGTTTTTGACGATGAAGAACCGGAACTGAAAGATTTTAAAAAGGTATTTATGAACGCCGATATTATAGAAGAAAGCGGCGAAGAATGGGGCTTTAACGAGGGGTGCCTTAGTATTCCTGATATCCGCGAGGATGTTTACCGCAAACCGGTAGTGAAAATATCCTACTACGATGAAAACTGGAAGCACCATGAGGAAACCTTTAGAGGTATGGCTGCACGCATTATCCAGCATGAATACGATCATATTGAAGGAAAACTATTTACAGATAAGTTGAGCCCCCTGCGCAAACGGTTAATTGAGAAAAGACTGAAAGACATTTCTAGGGGTGTAGTTAACGTTGACTACAAAATGAAGTTCCCGGCGGTTAAAAAAGGTCGCTAAAAAATATGAAGGCCCTCGAATTTAATTACCGACGGGCCTTTTTACATTCCTATTCCTGAGGAACAAATAAATCTTAAAGATTACTTACTATCCGCGTCGGATATTTGTTTGATCAGACTTCCCCAGGCAAGCGGGTTTAGCAAAGGGTTGGGCGTTAACGAGTGCGAATTGAGGATGCTGGTATGCATACTTTGCGCGTTTGCCGATTGAATTTCCTGGGCGTCTCTTGGCAGGGTATTATACAGAGCGCTAAGAGTTGCTTTACTGATATTTTTACGTGCTATTTCCAGGTCATCATCTGCAAGTTTTATAGCTAAAAAATCTTTCCTGAATTCATCTGTAGTAGCCCACGGAAATACGTGAAATGCCGGCAGGTTAATAATTTGTGGTATTAGGCCTACCTGCAGGGTATAGCTTTTACCGGAAAGATTGGCCGGTATCACAACAGCAACGGGTCCATAGCCTACGCAGGTAAAGCGCAAGGTATCCTGCTCATGCGCCACAAAAGAAAAATAGCCTTTATAGTTGCTTAAGTTAACCTGGTTATGAGATGATGCGTTGGTAATGGTAACATAAGGCACAATAACGCTCGCGCTATCAGCATTATGTACAACACCCGTAAATTGCACAACCGGCCTTTCATTGTGGCTTTGTGCAAATGTAGCTGCCGATGCAAACAATAAAAATATAACAACTAAATATTTCATATACCTGTCTCTTTTCCGCCATTTATTGTTTTAATAACGGGGAAAGGTTTCAAAACATTGCTCAAAAATACGTTAATGCAGTAAATATAAACAGCATTTAACAATACTTAACACTATCTTAAATTTTCTGGCAGTACAGCGTTAGGATCATCAATATCTGTAAGGTTTATAGCTTCAATTGAAGTAATTTCAGGTACCGCTTTTTTAATTGCCTCTTCAATGCCTGCCTTAAGGGTCATGATGCTCATAGGGCATGAACCGCATGAACCTAACAACTTCAATTTAACAACACCCTCAGGGGTGATCTCTTCAACAGAAACATTCCCGCCATCAGCTTCCAAATACGGACGAATTGTATCTAAAGCTGTTTCAACCTGACTTAATAAACTCATTTTTACTAATTTATAACTAAAGTAAAGTTATTAATAATTTGCTATAATCTATCTTCCAATATTTGCATGCTATGCCATACAAATATCAACATTTTTGCCCCTTCATATATTGTCAGCGGCTTTTTTATTCTAACTCACGATGGCTTCATTTCCCAATGCCTTTGCATTTGAAATAGCTACCTGCTGGGCCACACGCTGCGCCATATTTATGAAAGCAGCAGTCATAGCACCATTTTCTTCCAATATTGCGGGAGTACCGGCATCACCAGAATCACTGATACTTTTAATCAACGGAATCTCTCCTAAAAACGGAACATCCAGTTGCTGAGCCAGCTTTTGCCCTCCGCCTTTGCCAAAAATATAATATTTGTTATCCGGAAGCTCGGCAGGCGTAAAGTACGACATGTTTTCAACCACTCCCAATATAGGTACATTAATGGCTGGCATCATAAACATCCCTATCCCTTTTTTAGCATCTGCCAGCGCAACGTTTTGCGGAGTTGTTACAATAACAGCCCCCGTAACCGGGAATGTTTGCGTAACCGTGATATGAATATCGCCCGTTCCCGGCGGAAGATCAATTACCAGGTAATCCAGTTCGCCCCAATCGGCATCATTAAATAGTTGTTTAACAGCTGTTGACACCATCGGACCGCGCCATGGCACCGGCTGGTTAGGATCGGTAAAAAAGCCTATCGATAATAACTTGATACCATATTTCTGAATAGGTTCAATACGGGTTTTTCCATCCACAACACTGGCCTGCGGACGAACACCTTCCAGGCCAAACATAATGGGTATTGATGGCCCGTAAATATCGGCATCTATCAATCCCACTTTTGCCCCAGCATGTGCAAGGCCAAGAGCAAGGTTTACAGCCACGGTTGATTTACCTACACCGCCTTTACCCGATGCTACAGCGATAATATTTTTAACCCCGGGCACGCCTGTGTTTTTCTGAGTAGTAACTCTCGAGGTCATGTTAATACTTACCACAGCTTCCTTACTTATAAAGTAAGCGATAGCGTTACGGCAAGCATTTTCTATTAATGCTTTTAGCGGGCAAGCCGGTGTTGTTAATATAACAGAGAAGCTAACGTTGTTGCCATCAATATGTATATCCTGTATCATGTTGAGGGTAACCAGGTCTTTTTTCAGATCTGGCTCTTCAACATTACCCAGTGCTTGTAAAACTTGTTCTTTAGTGATTATCATATTATTACGCACAAATTTATAAAAACAGGTGATTGTTTTGTGGTTGCCAGGGAAACAATTTGCATAAACAACCGTTTGCAGGGGATAAGAATTAGTTTAGTTTTGGAAAAATTTACACATGAAGCGCCTCAACTCTAAATATATACGTATTGCCGCATTTATCCTGATCTCCTTATTACTTATATTTATTATAGGCGGATATGTTGCCTATTCAAAACGCGAAGCCCTGCTTAAAAGCGCTATTGACAAAGCTACTGCAAAAGCAAAGCGCGATTATAATTTAGATGTAAAAATAGGTTCGGCCCATTTTACCGGCACCAGCACGGTATCCTTTTCAGATGTTAGCATAGTACCAGAACAGCGTGATAGCTTGCTTAATATTAAAAATCTTGTAGTAAGTGTTAAATTGATGCCCCTGATTATAGGCGAGATAAAATTATCTGATGTTTTATTACAAGATGGGTTCATCAACCTCACCAGCATAAAAGGGGTGAAAAATTTCGATTTCCTGTTTAAAAAGAAAAGAGATACCACATCAACAACACAAAAAGTAGATCTGAGCGTACTGGCCAACAACCTGGTTAACGAAGTATTATACAAAATACCGGATAACTTAACGCTCAATAATTTTTCAATAAGTTTTAAGGATGATAGCAACAAGGTAAAACTGCTTGCAAAAACGGCGATCATTAAAGATGGAAATCTTAAATCGACCATTGACGTTGATAATGGCGCGGCAACCTGGCATATTGATGGCAAAATGCACCCATCAGATAAAAATATCGATGTAAAGCTTTACGCAGATGGCACCAAGGTTGAACTGCCCATCATTGAGAAAAAGCTAAAGCTTAAGTTAAATTTCGATACCATAAGCACCAAACTAACCAAGGTTGAACATGGCGGCGGCGAAACTAAAATATACGGCTCATGGGCGGTTCATAATTTATTGATTAACCACCCAGCGTTATCATCGGGCGATATCGTATTTCCTGACGCAGCCATTGATGCCAATGTTTTTGTGGGCAGTAATTATGTATCTGTTGATAGCTCATCCATGATACATATTAAAAAGCTAACTGCCAGGCCATTTATCAAATACACGCTTAACCCTGTTAAAATTTATGAGCTTAAAATAAATACAGGCTGGCTTAATGCCACCGATATTTTTGATGCCTTCCCCCATGGAATGTTCGACGCTTTAGACGGGATAGAGGTTGCAGGTAAACTAAATTACGCCATGAACTTTTACATGGATTCATCAAAACCAGATGACCTCCAGTTTGATTCGCGGCTGAGTAAGGATGGTTTCAGAATTGTGAAATATGGCAAAACAGACCTAACCAAGCTGAACAGCCCTTTTGTACACACGCCCTATGAAAAGGGAAAACCGATGGCTCCGCACCTGATCGGGCCCGAGAACCCGGAGTTTACTCCCCTTAATGAAATCGCCCCCGATCTTCGCAACGCGGTGATGACGGCCGAGGATCCATCCTTTTATACCAACCACGGCTTTGTTGAGGAAGCTTTCCGCAAATCATTGGCCACCGACTTTAAGACAAAGAAATTTAAACGCGGCGGTAGCGGCATTTCCATGCAATTGGTTAAAAACGCTTTTTTAAGCCGCGAAAAAACCCTCGCCCGTAAAATTGAGGAGATCCTGATTGTATGGATGATTGAAAACAACCACATCATGAATAAAAACAGGATGCTGGAAGTTTATCTTAACATTATTGAATGGGGCCGCAATATATATGGTATATCAGAGGCATCGCATTTTTACTTTGGCAAATCGCCATCTGAGCTCAACCTGGGCGAAAGTATTTTCCTGGCCAGTATTGTACCATACCCTAAAGGTGGTTTATACGCCTTTCAACCCGATGGAACGCTTAGGCCCGGACTCCATGGTTACTTTAACCTGATAGGCAGGCTAATGGCTGGCAAAGGACTTACACAACGTGATACCAGCGCTTATGGCTTTTATGGTGTACGCCTGCGGGAAGGCTTAAGACAAACCATTGCGCCAATTGATACCGCAAAAGCAGATAGCCTAATGAAACAGGGCGGAGATGACAATGAAGTTTTGCCGGTAATTGAAGAGCCAGTTAAAAAACCTAACTTTCTGCAACGTTTATTTGGCAAGAAAGATACCACTGCCCAGAAGCAGGAAGAAAAGGAAAAGCAAAAGGAAAAAACCGCCAAAGAAAAATTAAAAGAGCAAATTGAGGCCCTTAAGCTGGATTACAAGAACAGAGAAGAGCATATTGACACTGCAGGTAAAACCCGTAAAGATATCCGGGTAGAAAAACGGAGGTTAAAGCAGGAAGAAAAAGACAAGGAACAGGAGCTTAAAGATAAGGCACAGCTTTAGTTTACGATAGTATGACCTATTTAAATGTTTAAACATCTATTTTTGTTTAAGCAATTAATAAAATCATGTCATTAGTAGAAAAATTACAAAAGAGGGCCGCTATTAAAAAATTCGACCCATCTAAAAAAATAAGTACTGAACAGTTAGATCAGTTACAAAGCGCTATCCAGCTGGCTCCCTCATCTTTAGGCCTGCAATCATTTAAAGTTATTGTTGTTCAGGATCCGGAAACCAGGGCGAAATTACGTGCGGCTGGTTATAACCAAGCCCAGATCACCGATGCATCCGCATTGTTTGTTTTTGCCTCGTTAACAACGTTAGATGAAGCCTTTGGTAAAAAGTTTATCGATCTTGTTGCCGATACCCGCAGTGTTGACCGTGCCAGCCTTGAAGGTTTTGAGCAAATGATCTTAGGAACATTAAGCAGTCGTACCGATGACCAAAAATTGGCCTGGTCGCACAAACAAACTTACATCGCTTTAGGTGTATTGGTTTCAGAAGCCGCCGAATTAGGAATTGATGCAGCCCCTATGGAAGGTTTTGACGCAGCACAATTTGATGAAATATTGGGCTTAAAAGAAAAAGGATTAACTACTTCGGTTATCGCTGCTGTTGGTTTCCGCGCAGAAGATGATGTTTATAGCAAAATGATTAAAGTACGCAGGCCAAAAAGTGAATTATTTATTCACGTATAATTGGTGAATGGTTGATTGAGTGAATGGTTGATTGTGTGGGTGGTTGATTGGATTGATTACGTCTTTTTAAACGGAAATCAGGCAACTACATTACCACTCACCTAATCAACTACTCACTTACTTAACTAATCAATTACTCACTTTTCTCCCCCCGAACTCTTTCTGATAAACAGTTTCGATTTTAAAACAATGTGCCGTTTAAGGTTTGATGTTTTCTGCTCCAGGGCCTCAAATAGCAGCGTGGCCGCTTTTATACCCATTTCATAAGCTGGCTGTGTAATGGTTGATAATGCCGGGCTTAATAAGGGCGCAATGCCCAGGCTCGAAAAGCTAATCATCTTCAAGTCTCCGGGAATAGATATCCCCAGGTCATTACAAACATAATAAGTAGCAAAGGCCAGGCGTTCAACGGAACTAAAAATGCCATCAGGCTTAATTTCCTGCAGCACTTTGGTTAATATCTTATAATTTACCTTTTCGTCATTACTGCAATCTATTACAAGCTCGTCATCAAAAGCAACATCGTGCTTTTTTAAGGCATCCATATAACCCTGCATCCGCACCTGCCCTATCGATATACTTTTATTTACCACCAGGTAAGCTACCCTACGGCAGCCGGTTTGTAGCAGGTGCTCTGTGGCTGCAAAACTGCTATCATAGTCATTAGTGGTTACTTTAGCGGCATCAATATCCTCATAAACCCTATCAAAAAAAACAACAGGTACATTTTTCGACTCCAGCTGACGCAGGTAGTTATGATCGTTAGCCTCGCCCGATACCGACATGATGATGCCATCAACCTTGCCGTTATTTAAATAATTTACAAATGATACTTCCTTTTCAAAAACATCATCGGTACGATAAAGTAAAATATAAAAACCTTTTTTACGGGCGACCTCTTCAATGCCGTTTATGGCCTGTGAAAAAAAATCGTTGGCTATTTCGGGGACTATTACGGCAATGGTCTTGGTTTTTTTATCACGCAGGTTACTGGCGTAATGGTTGGGTAAAAAGTTATGCTCTTTGGCAAATGCCAGAATACGTTCCTTGGTATCCTTGTTAATATCAGGGCTGCCATTAAATGCCCTCGAAATGGTTGAAGTAGATATATTAAGCTCCTTAGCCAGTTTCTTTATATTAACAATATCCATTATGCTCCGCTAAATCATTTTTATTCAGCCAAATGTAAGAAAACTGATTTATTTAAGCCCGAAAATTCAACTGTATTTCTCGTTAATCGTAATAAATCATACACTAAACCATACACATTACATACTGTTGAAAATGGCTTTAACTGTAAGTTAATCAATGGCATGCACTTTGCACTACTTTAAGCCGAAGGGATTGAATAGAATATGGCGAAGAAAATTTTTATTGTTGATGACAACGAGCTTATGATAGAGGTAATGACCTATATTTTAACCAGCAATGGTTACGATGTGGTATCATATAACGATTGGCATAATATATTTAACGATATCAGGAGTACCCACCCTGACCTGGTTATTCTTGACGCCTTGTTCCCGGGCATGAGTGACCTGGATATATGTAAGCTGATAAAGCTGAACAGGAATACTAGTAACATACCGGTAATCATCTGCTCGGGCGGTGATGATATTGATTCCTCTTTATCACAAAAAGGCGCTCCAAACGATGTATTGCACAAGCCTTTTGACGCAAATAACCTGTTAGAAAAGGTTGAATACCTGCTTGCAGCCTAATTTTCGCCATTTTTATAATTTACTTTAATCAACTGTTTAACAATACCTTACACACAAAAAGGTACGTTTATTACATCTTTTTATTTTTTTAGGATATTGGATTTGTATATTTACCCGGAGAGAAGACAAAGATGGGACTGCCACTAAGAATAACATACAATGATACCGACCACGTGTATCAGATCAATACATCGCCAATAAACAAGGGCACAAGCGAGCTTGAAATTTTGTTGAATGGGGAAAAGATCACCCTTCAAAAAGATGAGCGCAGCGTGTGGATCCAACAAGGCGACGGGCCGCTGATCGATCCTGAATTAGCGCAGGCTTTAGGAAGATCTGTTTCTTTAAGATTTAGGATGTAGGAAAACCTCCCCTTCTTTTTAATAAGTATATTTAAAATCAACCTTTGTTATTTTTTCCTTTTTTTTCAAGGTTTTCAATAAAAGAAGTAAGCTCTTTTGTAAAATCGTCAAGAATCAAAGCGGATACTTCCATATAACCTATTAGCTTTTTTAATGTGGCCGGAGAGCTTATAAATTGAGAAAGCATTTGCGCAATTCCCAATATATTTGCTACAGGTTGCCTTACTTTATGATGTGTCATAAACATCATTTCTTCAAGCCCCTGGATGTATTCCTTTAAAAAAACTTCTGTACTTTTTATTTTGTCGTAAGCTCTTGTTAACTCCTCGGCCTTTTTTTGTTTTTCATCATTTTGAACCACCAGCTCTTTATTAGCTATAATCAATTCCTGTGCACGATTCTCTTTCTCGGAATTTTGAAAGGCTAACTCTCTATTCGCAATTGCCAACTCATTGGCCCGTTTTTCCTTTTCGGAGTTTTGAAAAGCCAACTCATTATTTGCAATTATCAATTCCGCTGCGCGCTTTTCCTTTTCGTTATTTTGGTATGCCAACTCCTTATTTGCTATAACTAACTCCTTAGCACGTTTTTCTTTTTCACTGTTCTGAAACAGAAGTTCTTTATTCGCAATTATAAGCTCCTCAGACGGTCCTTTATTCATGGCAACAGGTAATTGTGTATATAACTTTGAACATCGCTTAAAGCGATCACTATGCATTGCTGTTATCACCCCGAAAACATGAGAACAACCCATTTAAACACATTCGTTTTATGATAACAAGATGTGGTTTAGCAATAAAGGATTAAAAAGTAAATTGATCAGAACATCAATCAACCGTAAATGAATTTTTATTAATGTGAAAATACTATTATTAATATTATAAAATGCCTCTTAAACGGCGAAAAATGGCTATAACTCTATTATAGATATTGGATATTAATTAAACTTATATGAGAATAATCAATACGCTATTTAAATTTAAATCCTCATAATTACAAATTGCCGAATTATTTCCAGTGTAGCGTCGTATCAATGCTGTTTTATTTAACAGTGTCCGCCGAAGTATTTTCCTGATCAGCCGTAATGAAGACATGTACGATGACAATCGATTGAAAATATTGTTAATTAAGGAAGGCTTGGTATTGAAGTAAAAAAGCCCCCTTGCTATCGCAGCTCGGAGGACTTTACCTAAACCTTATCACAATAAGGGCTTCGCCCTTTTTTGCGCTGCGAACATACCATAACCGTAATTAAATGAGTACAAGTGTCGATGAAAGGAATATATCTATCGATAAAATCTATGTCTGCCGCACGGAGTAGATTAACAACTTGCTATTCACAAGTTGTTAATCTACATTTGACTTTCGCAATGCCCGTTAAATTCTAATCAATATGCTTACAGACATCAATCCAAAACTACCAATGCGCGATAAAGCCATTACCAGGGATTTTTATTTAAACAAATTGGGATTTCAGGAATTTGGTAGTACCGACTACGATGGTTACCTTATGGTACAAAAAGATAGCATCCAAATTCACTTTTTTGAATTTAAAGACCTTGATCCAAAAGAAAACTATGGGCAGGTATATATCCGTACCGATGATATAGAGGAGTTTTACAATTTTGCCAGAAGTCAAAACGTTAACAGCACCAAGTTGGAGCATAAACTCTGGCAACAAAAAGAGTTCTCTATTCTTGACCCTGATAACAATCTGCTGACCTTCGGGCAGAGTTTATTATAAACAATAAATTTAAATAACCCAATCGTAGACTAAACAAGACAGTTTTAAAATTACTTTTTACAGGATTTCAAGAAATTGGTGTGTTAGTAGCCTGTTACGGAAATAACTGAACAATTGTAGGAAGATAATTGGCAAACCAAGTCGGTAGCTCATCCCGTTCAACATGAAACTCGACTTGCTTCTAAATAGTCTTAAATAAGATTCGATGGTTGATTTCCGAAGTATCCACGATGGTCAGGTCATCGATCAGAGAGTGATAAATATTTAATTTTTCGAGGTTCCCGTAAAAGTTATTATTTAAAGTTTGTGGATCAACATAATGACCACCCTCGGTTACCCTTTCTGTGACCCGGAATTGCGATAGCTCGGGATTTTCCAGACCGAAAAAGATAAGATGGACGCGATAATTTGCGTCTTTGAATAATTTCGGTTTTTCCCAGGTGGCATCATTGGTAAAATGACCTTCGTAAACATAATGATCACGGTTAGCTAATGCTCGTGTTGTCTGTTCTTCAAACAAATCTACCACGTATTCCAACGCGTCCTTTCGCGCATATTTAGCCGACCTGGTGATCGCCGGAAATAGTTCACTTAGTTTCCTGGTATAAAGTAAGTCGCCGTCGAAAACTGTATAATGCTGTGAAATCTCTTTTGGAAGGTAGTCCGGTCCGAGTGTGGATTTTCCGGCTCCGTTTGAACCCGTAATTATGTACAGGCTGGGCATGTTAAAATAGGTTTAGCTCACGGCGTATAATCTGGGCCTGGCTATTGGTAAGCTCCTCAACTACCGCAAATGACTTTAAATTAGGTGCAACAGTAACAATCTTGATAGAATGATCAGGATATTCCAGATAACTTTGATTTTTAGGGAGCTTGTTCGACCATATCAAAAATGGCTTTCCATTATCCAGCTTCTGTCTTCTTAGCCGCCTTACAACCGTACTCCCAATTACATTTAATTCTTCAATAGTACCCATTTCTTTCCATTTCTGTTATTCAAATATATCGATTTCTTAGCTAAATACAGGCATACGGGAGTCATTTGCTTTGAGGATGATGTGGAGATGTGGCGCAGAAATTTTATAGGTGCCATTATTTAACCACTTTTTTTCAGAACCTGAAGAAGCACGTGGGCAATTTGCGAATCCCCGTTCCCGGCACCCTTTCAAGAGCCTTTCGGTCAAAAATAAAATTAATCCCCTATTTTGATGCCGCAGCTATAAATCCTAAATTTAAAACGCAGGCATAACGATCACCTACCCCAAATCAAAATAAATGAAACTAACCAAAATAATTAATCGCACCATAGTGTCCGGTATATTGTGCCACATGATATGGAATGTAAACCCGGCAATGGCCCAGGTGCCAATTCGCGACCCGCATACGCCCGGTTATGTATTGGCCAAGGAATTACCGGATGGCGCCGTACCTTCGCCCGACTCCAATGGGAATTTTATTATCGGCCCCACACATAATCCTGCACCGGAATCAATGGTACAAACTAATGTACCGCAAGGGACCATTTACCGCTTTACCATAGATTCGAAGGGCAGTCGGATTTATCCCGGCATTGCCCGGGAACCAAATACATTTGGCACGGCAGATCCGGCAAACTCTGCTAAGTTAATTGTTACTACAAGCCATCCTGCACCCTACATCCGCCAGGTGGCGGTGTATGTTCCAAAACAGTATATCGCCGGCACTGCAGCGCCGTTCATCGTTGGCGCCGACGGGCCGGACGATTTGCTTTTCACGGCATTAAACAACCTGATTGCCGAAGGTAAAGTACCGGCGATGATCGGCATCTCTATCGGTAACGGCAGCGGGGATGCACAAGGCAGCGAACGGGGCCTGGAATACGATACGATGAGCGGTGTATACGCCGAATTTGTTGAACATGAAATACTGCCCCTGGTAGAAAGCAAATTCCACGTAAAACTAACCAAAGACCCTGCAGGGCGTGCTACCATGGGTGGTAGTTCGGGCGGATCATGTGCCCTGATCATGGCATGGTATCACCCGGAATGGTATCACCGTGTGCTCACCTATTCCGGTACCTATATAAACCAGCAATGGCCCTGGAATCCAGAAACACCGCAAGGCGCCTGGGGATTTCATGAACACATCATCCCAAAAAGTAAACCTAAGCCATTGCGGATCTGGATGGAAGTAGGCGATCAGGACCTTTTTAATCCAAACATCATGCGCGACGATATGCACGATTGGGTGCTTGCAAATGAAAACATGGCCAAAATACTTGCCGCTAAAGGCTATCAATACCAGTTTATTTTTGCCCGCAACGCCCGGCATGTTGATTATAAAGTAAAACAGCAAACACTTCCCGAAGCCCTGGAGTGGCTTTGGAAAGATTACCACCCGACGAAGGCTACGCGATAATGAAGATTTGTTAGAAATCAGGGACCAGAGGGTATTCCCGAATACCGCCCCGCGCTACAGCAATTAACCGGCTTTTGATGAAAATTATCGAGGAGATTAACATAATCTCGAACCGGTATTGCTTATTTAAATGGCTTATAAAAAACGTATTGAATCAATTAGGCGATTCGAGATTAGTCCTATTCGGGCTACCTACCATCCGTAGACGGAATTGGACAATTCTCGAACTTTTTAGAGGATGCGAAAAATGTCAAAAACATACTAACTGAATCGAGTAATATGATCCCGTGTTGTGATGTCGGGCAATTTCTTATGTTCTGACAATTTTCATTTTTCAGCCGATATAATCAGAGAAGAACAATTCATTATAAGCCTTCCGTCGGTTAGCGTGCCATTGCAATCTGCGATCAAATCAGCTTTTATTTTTTTACGCACTTCTTCACTCAGGGTGCTTAATAACTGCACCACAGACTCAGACATTTCCGTTCTGTTCAGCCAATAATTTTCTGCAGTTCCAAAATCTACTGTGCTGAAAATAGTTTCTTCATTTACGTTTTTAAAACCGGCGTCCTCAAACAACTGTTTCATTAAACCGGGTGCGGCACACCGAAACATACCTGGTGCATTTACGGGTGGCCGTGGCATTTCAATATGTTTTGATAAAACTTTCGTCATTGTGGTATACCAATCATTCTTTTCTGCTCCAGCCCAAACACTGACCGCCATTTTTCCACCATTTCTACAAACACGAAATATCTCTTTTGCCGCCAATTGCATATCAGGGAAAAACATAAAACCCATCCGGCAACTTATTTTATCAAAAAAATCGTCACTGAATGGAAGGCTGGATACATCCGCCACTTTAAATTCGACATTATTTATATCACGTTCCTGTGCATAAGCCTGTGCAATGACAAGCATTTCTTCAGACAGATCGGTCGCATACACTTTGCCGCCTTTTGCTATCGCTGCAATTGAAAATGCAGGCTCGCCTGTACCCGATGCAATATCCAGCGTTACATCATTCGTTTTTACATCCAGCGCTTTTATAATCGCAGCGCCCATTGGCTTTAAAAAGTTCATTGTAAATTCATCCCATTTTCTCCAGCTATGGGCCACTTTGTTCCATGTTTCTTTTTGTTCGTTACTAGTGGTTTGCACTTGTTCGTTCATATAATATGTTTGGAATTGAGAAAGAAAACCAAAGATAGCAAGAAGTTGATGTTGTTGGCTGAAGTAACGTTTGAGAATGATTATTTTGTACATAAAAGCCTCGGTAGTTTTGTTACGTTGGAGGGAGGGGAAAAATACTACTCCTTGGCGCAAGGGCTTGAGTGGACTGGCGGCGAGGCGTTCGATGATTACATTAGATAACGTTGCAAAAATGTGCAAAACCGGAAAAACCAATTCCCAAATTAAGCTGCAATAACCGCTGATCCTGGCGACGATTCATATCAGATAACTACCTGATAATCTTTTGCGATTCCACTATTTATTCGCAAATTTAACTAAGCCAAAGGAACGACTAAGAACAGTTAACAATACGTTAACAGAAAAAGAAAGGCAGCTACTTTATATCGTAACTGCCTGTTTCTGAGGTAGCACAATTTTCTTTGATATAACTTGAATATATTGGGCTGGAATAAATCAAAAAAGCCTTTAAATCATAGATTTAAAGGCTTTTTGATACTGGTTGGTATCGCTTTTGTCGGGATGGCAGGATTCGAACCTGCGGCCTCCACATCCCAAATGTGGCGCGATACCGGGCTACGCTACATCCCGATTAATCTTGATTGGGGTGCAAATATATAATTTGTTTGGTGAATTCAAAGCAGATAATCAAATGTGATGGCATCTTCTTTCAAATAGCTTTGATATTTAGCCACATAGCATCTTCTTTTTATTTAAACTTACATTCGCGTTCCGCATTAATTGCGGGCCCGATTGTCGGTATTTTAACATAGTATTGTTAAATATTATATGGGCTGCAGATAATACAATTTGATTTTTTATCTTAACACCCTTGACAAATACAGTTTACCCAACCTTTTTCGTTTAATTGTGTATTTGGTACTTTAGCACTGAATTATGAAGTCTGCTGAAAATTATGAATTACTAATTGGAAAGATAAACATCTTTATAAGAAAGTATTATTTCAATAATTTTTTGCGCGGATTAATATTTTTAGGAGCCGGTTTGTTTACGGCATACGTTGTTATCACGCTCAGCGAATATTTTGGAAACTTTAACATACTTTTCCGAACCATCCTTTTTTATTTTTTCATCACCCTTAATATTGGTTTAATATGCTGGCTAATATTGCCGCCATTGTTATCATGGGTTAAATTAGGCAAATCATTAACGCACGATGAGGCCGCGGAAATTATTGGCAGGCATTTTCATGATGTAAACGATAAGCTGCTCAACACCCTTCAACTTAAAAAATTAGCAACTGCCGATGCCAACCACAGCGCGCTTATCGAGGCAAGTATTGACCAGAAGATAGAATCATTAAAACCGGTAAGCTTTCCATCGGCTATCAACATCCGCGAAAACACTAAATATTTAAAATGGATATTAGCCCCGGTTGCTGTTATCATCATCATAGCACTTGCCGCCCCCTCTGTTTTAACCGAAAGCACAAAAAGATTAATCAGGCACAATGAATATTTTGTACCGGTGGCGCCTTTTAAATTCAACGTGCTCAATAAAACATTAGCTGTTGTTCAGGGCGATGACCTTAAGCTCGATTTAAAACTCGATGGCGATAAACTACCTGCCGAAATATATGTAGAAACCGCCGGCAATACCTTTAAGCTGGATAAAGAAACCAATAGCCGCTTTCATTACCTGTTCACAAATCTTCAGCAAAGTACCCGGTTCAAACTTATCGGGAACGGCTTTACATCAGAGCTGTATGAGATTAAAGTAAATCAGAAGCCTGCTTTATTGCATTTTGATGTGGAGCTGAGTTACCCTGCCTATCTGCGTAAAAAAAATGAAACCTTAGTAAACGCCGGCGACCTTGTAATACCAGCGGGCACCAATATTAAATGGCTGTTGCACACCCAATATGCAACCGGCTTACAGTTTTTAATGAACAATGCTCCCCGCCAGGTTACCCCCTCAAGCACCGACTTTTTTGAACATAGCGAAAAGGTTTTCAAAAATGCCATTTATAAGCTTAGCCCCGTAAATACACAGGTAAACCATAGCGATTCGGCCACCTATCACATCAATGTAATTTTGGATGAGGTGCCCGCCATCAGCGTTGCGGAGAAACCGGATTCGGTTAGCATGAAGTCGTTGTATTTCAATGGAAAAATACAGGATGACCATGGATTTTCGGCTTTAACATTCCACTATACTGTCCAGCCGTCCGGCAATAACAACAATCCAAAAACGTTTATAAAACGCGTGGAGGCGGACATGACACAAACACAGGCCGATTTCTTTTATTTCTGGAATTTAAAGGACATGGGGGTCAATCCCGGCGATAGGGTGACCTATTATTTCGAGGTGGCTGACAATGATGCTGTAACCGGACCTAAAAAAGCCCGCACCGCCGAGCGTACACTGAATGTTCCCGACGCCGGGGAAATAAACAAGCAGTTAAACGCGGGCACGCAAGCTATCAAACAAAAAATGCAGTCGGCCATTAAGCTGGCAGGGCAGATTGAGCATGATTCGCAAAAGCTGAATCAATTACTGCTTAATAAAAACACCCTCTCTTTTGATGAAAAGAAACAAGTGGAAGACCTGATGCAAAAGCGTAAGGATTTGGAAGACCTTGTAAAGGAAATTAAGGACGACAACAAGAAAAACCTATATAACCGCCAGGAAAACCAGCAACAAAATGACGAGATATTAGACAAGCAAAAACAAATTGAAGACTTGTTTAACAACGTGCTGGATCAAAAAACAAAGGAACTACTTAAAAATCTGCAGCAGCTATTGAATGAGCAGCAAAAAGATGCCACACGAGATGAGCTATCTAAAATGCAGATGGATAATAAATCGTTAAAAAAAGAGCTCGACCGTATGCTGGAGCTTTATAAAAAGCTGGAGTTTGATCAAAAGCTGAATCAGCAGATAGATCAACTTAACAAGCTGGCAGATAAAGAACAAAAACTATCCGAAAAAACAAACCAGCAAGGCGCCGATCAGCAGCAATTACAGCAGGAACAGGATAAGCTAAAAAACGATTTTGAGGAGGTTAAAAAAGGGCTTGATGATCTGCAGAAAACAAATGAGCAGGCCGAGCATAAAAACGACTTCCAAAACCCCGAAAAGGAAACCAAAAGTATAGAGCAACAAATGGATCAAAGTGCCGGCGACCTGCAAAAGAATAATAAGAGCAAGGCAAGCAAAGCACAACAGCAGGCCGCTAAAGAAATGCAGCAACTGGCCGGCAAGCTACAGCAGCAGGATGAGGAAGGCGAAAGCAAGGAAAATGCCATTGACGCCCAGCAACTGCGCGAGCTACTAAAAAATCTGGTGAACAGCTCTTTTAACCAGGAGAAGCTGATGCAAACATTAAAAAGCACCAACCCAACAGATCCATCTTACATTTCCCTTTCGCAAAGCCAAAAGGATATTAAGGATAACTTAAAAACAGCCGAAGACAGCCTATATGCACTCAGCAGGCGCATTCCGCAAATTCAATCAACCGTAAACCAGGAGATCAGCAGTATCAATACCCACATAGATCAGGCGCTGGATAACCTTGGCGACCGGCGCACTGCCGAAGCCAACCGCAACCAGCAATACGCCATGACATCCATGAACAACCTGGCCCTGATGTTGAGCGAAGCATTGGACCAGCTGCAAAAAATGATGAACAAGGGTAAGGGCGGCAAAGGAAAACCCCAATCAATGTCTCAGCTATCAAAAATGCAGCAGCAGTTAAATCAAAACATGCAAAAAGCACGCGAGCAGATGCAACAGCAAGGCAACCAGGGCAAAGGCCAGCAAGGCAACCAGGGTAATATGAGCGAGCAACTGGCCCGTATGGCCCGCCAGCAGCAGATGATACGGCAGCAGTTAGAGCAAATAAATCGTGAAGAAAATAAGGATGGAAAGGGCGGTTTAGGAAATTTAGATAAAATTTCGAAAGAAATGG
Organism: Mucilaginibacter sp.; assembly: GCF_025362475.1. Taxonomy (GTDB): domain Bacteria; phylum Bacteroidota; class Bacteroidia; order Sphingobacteriales; family Sphingobacteriaceae; genus Mucilaginibacter. The sequence goes on along the minus strand of NZ_JANYGH010000065.1, from coordinate 232,726 downwards.
AACAAACTGAGCATGATCTCGTAAACAGGAAGATTACAGATGAAGCGCTGAAAAGGCAACAACAAATTCAGAGCCGATTATTGGAAGCTGAGAAGGCACAACAGGAACGCGAGCAGGATCAGCAAAGAGAAAGCCATAACGGTAAAGATATACCACCGGGGTACATAAAAGCACTGCAGGATTATCAGCAGCAGAGAGCAAAACAGACAGAACAGATAAGGACAGTATCTCCGGCACTTAATTTGTATTACAAGCAAAAAATAAAATCTTACTTTGATCAACTTAATGCCAAATAACATGGAACAGGCAAATGTTCAAACCGGCGAATTATACACGTTACAGCTACCGTCAAACCCGGAGAGCATAACGCAGCTTGAGGCGCTGATAGAAGAGATTGCTGACAAATATCATGTTGCCGAGGATACTTTCGCCAATATGATGACCTGCTTAAACGAAGCTGCTATTAATGCCATAATACATGGTAACAAACTGGATATGTCAAAAAAGGTAATCATTAATGCCGAGGTTGACTTAAAGCGCATTATATGGACAGTTACCGACGAGGGCGAAGGCTTTGACTACAACCACCTGGCCGACCCTACAGCTCCCGAGAACCTGGAAAGCCTTACCGGCCGTGGCGTGTTCATCATTAAACACCTTGCCGATCAATGTATTTTTAATACAGCCGGCAACGAAATTGAACTACATTTTAAAATATAATGCCTACCATCCAGTTTTTCGAAGAAGATATCAGCTATAAATTAAAAGATAAAGCCAAGGTAAGGCAATGGATAAAAGATACTATTACCGCCGAGGGTTTTAAACTAAAAGAGCTTACCTACGTATTCTGTTCAGATGCATACCTGCTGCCACTTAATCAGCAATACCTTGATCATGACACCTATACCGATATCATTACCTTTGATAACAGCGAGGTTGAAGGAGATATAGTTGGCGATATTTTTATATCTGTTGAGCGCATCCGCGAGAACGCCGCGAAGTTTGGCATAACCGAAACAGAGGAACTTCACCGGGTAATTATCCATGGCGCGCTGCATCTTTTAGGCTACACAGATAAAAGTGTTGTTACAAAGAAAAAAATGACGCAGAAAGAGGACGAGTATTTGGCTAAGAGAAGTTTTATTAGCTAATTTTACTTAGATATTTCTTTAATCATCAATTATTTATACCATGAAACTAATTACGTTAATATTCGCCTTCTTTTTAATGTCGGCACCATCCTCGGTTTATGATTTCAAACTTAAATCTATCGATGGCGAAAACTTTTCCCTGGCCAAATATAAAGGCAAAAAAGTACTTATTGTAAATACAGCCTCCAAATGTGGCTTTACCAAGCAGTACAAAGATCTGGAAGCACTTGCCGAGAAATACAAAGGCAAACTGGTAGTAGTTGGCTTCCCTGCAAACAATTTTGGCGGACAGGAACCTGGCACCAACCAGGACATCAAAACCTTTTGTAAAGAAAACTTTAATGTTACTTTCCCTATGAGTGGCAAAGTAAGTGTATTAGGGCTGGATATCGATCCATTGTTCCAATACCTTACAACAGCACCAAACCCAGAGTTTACAGGTGACATTAAATGGAATTTCGAAAAATTCCTGGTAGACGAGAACGGTAAACTGATCCACCGCTTTAGGTCACAAACTACCCCATTATCAGACGATATTACAAAATATCTTAACTAAGGTTAGCTGACGTATAATAGAATTAGTGAGGCTCCGGTTTACCGGGGCCTTTTTTGTTGATGAAATATTTAATATTTAGGAAGCCGCCATTAACCATATAGATTTGATTGTAGACTGCAGCTTAATTTCATTTTGAGAGAGTTATATATCAGAACTTAATCCAGATAAAATTTTCATTATTTACAATGCGTATAACGCTATCAACTTTAATAACCTGGTCTTTATTAATACCACCTACCCAGGGTTGATTAACCCATCCTTTGCCTGGAACATACTGAATTTCTCCCTTTCTGATATTTGTAGGTACAATGCATTTGACTAATTGGCCTCGTTCCGGAAAATCATTTCCATTTTCCGTTGTGAAATTTTGTTCCGACCATTTTCCATTACTATATATTCCATAGTATGCATAGCCGCTTTTTTGTGGTTTTGCAATAAAACGTTGAATGCTATCAATCGAGGCCTTTTTCTTCGTAATACTTTTAAAGGTTGATTTAACAGAATCTTTAAACCCGGGATCAACCTTTTTAAAAGTATTAGTTGATGATACGTATTGGTTTAATGCGGCAGCAACATGATAATTACTATCAACGGTCTTTTTAATACGATTAAAGTTAGTAGCGAGATTCTGGGAATCCGTGGCAGTTGGTAAGTAAATTGTTTTGCCTGGGATATTGTTCTTTAGTAATACGTTAAGTTCTTTTTTGCTTTCGGCATCTTTTTGCTCGAAATAAAGAGATCCTCCAAACACTAAAACCAGAATGCTTATACTTATTATCGCCGGGAAGTACTTCTTTACCTTATTTTCCGCGGTTGATGACTCCTTTAAATTATTGCTAAGGGCGCCTATTTTGAAGAAAATATATGCTACAATTGCCAGGAAGACAATAATTAGCAACACTGTTAATGCTTGTAATTTCATAATTATAATGAATTATTAATTACATTAGATGGATTACGTTTAAGCATAGCCAATAGGGAGCCTGACCAACTAAGACCAGAAAAAACACCTGTTTTGGGATCATTTGGAGATATGAGCACTACTGCAAGGATTGTACCGATGATTGGTAAAACAATAAAATCTAACCTATTGTAAAAGGTATCTGATTGATTTGGTATTACCCCTCGCAAAAACACCTTGGAGCCTTGAAAGCTTTTGTCATATAAAGACAAAACATGCCCAATTAATGAACCTATCCATACAAAAAAGTATGGCCCTATAGTAATTTCCTGAAATAATTTAAAAAATTCCATAGCCATCAATTTTAATAACTAAAATTATGGAATAAGATTCTTAATATCAAGAAGTTAAATAAACTCAACCGACTTTCCATTCCAGCTGCTTGTGTCTTCACAAACAGCTGCTCAACTAATGTGGCATAGAGGTTTGTGGGGTACTCAAACTACGGGAACAGAGGCCTTACAAGCTATGAGAATGCGTTTTTATACACTTAAAAATAACCATGTCTTAGCAACTCAACACAGTATCTATCAAACGGCATTCATAAGCACCACAAATCACTCCCCATAGAAAATCCCTACACAGCGTGGCAAGTTTACAAAAGCAGCATATTCTAATTTTTACCATTAAAAAGGCCTTTCCCGATAAATCAGAAAAGGCCTTTTTAAAAGCTTTTGTATGCCCTCTTAAAAAAGAGGAAGGGTAATTAAACTCTTTTTGATTTGATACGAGCTGCTTTACCGGTAAGGGCACGCAGATAGTACAATTTAGAGCGACGCACTTTACCGTGACTGTTCACTTCAATTTTATCAATGTTTGGAGAGTTAATAGGGAAGATACGCTCAACACCTATACCATTAGAAACTTTACGAACGGTAAATGTCTCTGAGTTACCTGCACTGTTACGTTGTATAACAACACCCTGGTAAACCTGGATACGTTCTTTGTTTCCTTCTCTGATTTTATAATGCACACTTACAGTATCACCAGCCTTAAAGGAAGGAAACTGTCTTTTTTCTATTGATTGCTCTTCAACAAATTTTACTAAATCCATGATTTTTAGCTCTTAAAGCGATTTTTAGCCCGTAAAAATCGGATTGCAATTATAGGGATTATTTTTTATAAATGAAAGTCTATTTTAAAAATTTCCACAATTTGTATTTTGTTAACAATTTGATGGTGATTATATTGATTCCGCGAGCCGTTCATTTCCATTATTGGCAAACCTGCTTCCAAATATAATTATTCTTCTAAAATCTCCGCCTCTGTCCTTTTTTCAGTAAAGTAGGCTACCAGGGTGTACACTAAACCAATAATAAGCAGGTTAAATACAAAGTTAATGAGCGTATCGCTTACCGAATGTGAGCGCCTGTCTATATCAATAAATGTATAAACAGCATATGAAAATGCAATAACCAATATTACCCAGCCCGCAACAGCTGCAGGAAGGTAAATAATTCCTTTACGGGTGAACCAGTTTAATTTCATGATTTTAATTGTTAATGGAGATGCTTTCTGTCATCACATAACTTATAAAAACAAACACGATAGCCAGGCTGATCAGGATGAGCAAAATGTTCCAGCGTTTTATTTTTACGGTGATCCTGAGCTCCTTTACCTTACGCCGGCTGGGATCAATATGCTGAACCTGTACATGCAAAATGGATAGTACATTAATAATAATGCAGATGATAGGCAGAAAAAACAATACTATTGGCCCCAGGACATCTATAAATGGAGTTTTTGCCAGGCCAGACATTAAGGTAAACATGGCCGCGAACCAACCCATCCTGAGGTGAAAAAAGTAGAACATAAAAACGCATAATAAAAAATAGCAGGGCACTGCCACCAACCAAACCCCAAGTGCTGCCGAACGCTCCGCATTCATGATGGCCATTTTCACTGTATTTTGATGTTGGGAAGGGTTTACATCCGGTACTTTTAAGTTTTCCATTTGCTGTAAAAAATCATCGTTATTTTTCATGTTAATTACATTTATAATGCATTAATTGATTTTGGTTGCATTGCTACAACATGTTTCTTAATTTTTCCAGGCCGCGGGATAATAATGATTTTACCGTTCCTTCATTTTTCCCCAGGATCTCGCTGATCTCGGTATTGGTTTTTTGTTCAAAATAGCGCAGCGCCACCACTTCCTGGTACTTAACATCAAGCTTAAGCAGGTTTTGGCGTATTAGGTTATAATCATCGTAGGCTTTAATTTCCTGCTCCATTATCTCCCGCTCGTTCTCTGCATTTTCATGAAGCAGTTTCTCCATCTGGGGGTTCTCCAGCAACTGCTGTAACGATTGGGGCTTGTACTTACTGCTGCGATAATATTGGTTAAGCTCATTGGTGGCAATCCGATACAGCCAGGACGACAAGCGAATACCCCGCCACTGAAAATTACCAATTTTGAGGAAAGCCTTTAAAAAAGTTTCGGCAGCAATATCTTTTGAAAGATCATAATCGCCGGTACGGCGCATAACATAACCAAACACAGGCTTGTACCACACATCAAACACCTGCCCAAAAGCAGCCGGATCCGTTCGGCATTGTTCAATAAGCTGGGCTTCCTGGTGGGGGTTCATAGTTGCAACATCCCTGTAATGCAATAGGCATCATTTGGTTGCAATCTAATTTAGGGAAAGTGAATGGTTTTTGGTTGATTGGCTGGCTTTGCTGACAAGATGATAAAATGGTGAAAACTAATCCACCACTCAATCAACTAATCCACAATTTAGGGAGAGTGAATGGTTTTTGGTTGATTAGGTGATTGGTTTGAACACCGTCCTTAGACAGTCACTGTGCTTCCGTATTAAGGCAAGTTAACCACTCACCTAATTCAACCCAATCAACTACTCACCAATTTATTTTTACTCCAACAAATCCGGCCTGCGGGTTTTGGTTCGTTCCAAAGCCTGCTCAAACCGCCATTTTTCAATTTCGGGCGTGTTGCCGCTTAGCAGGATATCAGGCACCTTGTAGCCATTCCAATCGGCAGGGCGTGTATATACAGGAGCATCAAGCATATCGTCCTGGAACGAATCGGATAGGGCCGACGTTTCGTCACTTAACACACCGGGGATCAACCGAACAATGGCATCCACTAAAACCGCGGCAGGTAACTCGCCTCCTGATAGCACATAATCGCCGATTGAAATCTCACGGGTAACATAAATATCACGGATGCGCTGATCAATCCCTTTATAATGTCCGCATAAAATAATGATATTCCCTTTGCTGGATAGCTGGTTAGCAATAGCCTGGTTAAGCCGCTCCCCATCAGGCGACATAAATATCACCTCATCATACTCCCTTTCAGCTTTCAGCTTTTCGATGCAGGCCGCAAAGGGAGGGATGGTCATCACCATGCCACTGCCACCACCGTAAGGGTAATCATCCACGCTTTTTTGTTTGCTGGTAGAGTAATCGCGCAGGTTATGCACGTGAATTTCGGCGATGCCCTTTTTTTGGGCACGTTGCAAAATGGAGTGTGCAAATGGACTTTCCAGCAAGCCGGGCAAAACAGAAATGATATCGAAACGCATGTGCAAATGTGCAAATTTCAGATTTCAAATGTGCAGATGATGAAAAGAAATGGTTGTATTGAAGCTTCCGCTTCAAAAAAAACCTCTTCTAAGCATCTTAACTCCTATCCCCTATGCTGATAAATCCCCCATAAATTCCCCGCTGGGTCGGTAAAGTGGGCGGTGATCTCCGGGAAATCTTTTCCTATGGGTTGGGTCTCCGTTCCGCCGTTGGCTGCTATGGCCAAAAGCGTAGCTTCCGCATCATCAACCATAATGGAAATAAGCAGGCCCGCCGTTGTCATCGGCTCCCGCCCGGTTACCCACATGCCGCTTACCTGGCCAACGCCGTCATCAAAAGATGCAAAACCCTCGTTGTTAGTCCGGATTTGCCAGCCAAATGTTTTTTCAAAAAAAGCCGATGATACGCCGACATCGTTGGCGGGGATTTCGATGTAACAGATCTTGCCGTTACCATAGGTAGGTTCGTTTGCCATGGTGAGTTAATTTATATGCCTAAATACCTTTTTGTCTTGATTCATGACTCTTAATTCTTGACTCTAATCTATTGCTCAAATAACGGCCTGAATCTGCCAGCGGTGGCCAAACGGATCCACAATCTCGCCCTGGCGGTAGCCATAATCATAATCCTGCACTGCAGATTTGATGGTAGCTCCCGCAGCAACAGCCTGCGCCATAACCGCATGCACATCATCTACAAAAAGGCCTATAGTTACCGATGGCTTATTTTTTTCCAAACTGAAAAAACCAGAATATGGGGTTTGTTCATGCAGGTGAAACATCGCGCCATTGATGGATAGTTCGGATACATGAATAGTGCCATCATCGTTGCCGAAACGGCGTAGCTCTTCGGCCCCAAAAGCATTAATATAAAAGCTGATATCTGTAACCCCGTTGGGTATAGCCAGCATGGGTGCAAAAATTGGTTTGTCTTTCATAATTATACGGTTTAATTAATCCTCGTCATCCAACGTAAAAATATCTTCAACGGCCTTGCCAAATACCCGCGCTATTTTCATAGCCAGCACAGTTGATGGCACGTATTTGTTGCTCTCAATGGTGTTTATAGTTTGGCGCGATACCCCTACCCGTTCAGCAAGGTCGGCCTGGGTAATGTTTTTGATAGCCCGCTCTACCCTAATATTGTTTTTCATGACTATACTTATTCCTTAATTAAACGGTTATTCTGGAATATCTTCCACCTGAAACGGATAATAAAAAACACAAGGGGAACCAGTAAATTTAAAAACAGGATATGCTCGGTATCTGTAGAAAAAACCAAACTGATGATTAAAAACAAATAATTCACATACACAGCCCATTGCAACGAGTCGAGCCGTAACTGTACTATTTGTTCATCTTCAATTTTTTCTTTTGAAAATGCGGCAATGAATAAGCCAATGGCCATCAATAAAGTGGTCGACATAAAAAAAAGGTGCCGGCCATTAAAAATGCCCATATCCGCCTCGTCCCCATGAACACCCATTAGCTGTTTTTTGTACAATACAAAAGGGATGTGCACAAATACCAAAAAGTAACCTAAATACCGGCCCCAATAAGGGAATAAGAATAATGGCTTCATAATTGTAAAGTTTGGCTTACCAAATGTAAAACAAACTTTACAAAATTCAAATATATTTCAAAAGTTTTTAGCGCTTGATGGTGTCCTGTTTTTTCAAATCCACCATCCAGACACAAAAAAAGGCCGGCGAATAAACAGCCGGCCTTCAAATTTTTCTAAGTCGTAATTACAAACTCAACCACTTTTTTCTTACAGCCAATTGCGGCATGGTTGGGTTATCTATTGATACAATCTTATATTTTACCCTTGCGTTTCTTAGCAGGGTAACCGGCAAAGTAATGTTTTGGCCGTCGCGGTTTACGGTTACCTCTATTTTATCCCCAGGTTTTTTGCCGTTTATCATGGTAGATGCATCGGTAATGGGGTTTCCATCAATGGCTGTTATTTCGTCGTTTACGTTAATACCATCAATATAAGCCGCGGTGCCGCGGATTACATTGGTAACCATTACTTTTTTAGCAGCTGTTGTACCGGTAACTACACCAAGAGCCGCGTCATTATTATCGGCCAGTTCATCCACTATTTTGTAACCTGCATAGCCCAGGTATTTGTTATAATCAACCGGATCAACGCCGTTAATGTATTTTTTATAAAAATCATCCAACTTTTTACCGGCAAACATTTCAAACGCCTTTTTAAACTCGGCATCTGTATAGCCGCGTTTTTTAGTTTTGTAGTAAGTGATGTACATGTACTTCATCACATCATCAAGCGAATGTTTCCCGTTTGAGTTATTGATGATCTCCAGGTCGAGCATCATGCCAATTATGGCCCCTTTTGTATAATAGGATATAGTAGTATTGTTGGAGTTTTCATTAGGACGATAGGCCTTGATCCAGGCATCAAAGCTCGATTCGGCCACGCTCTGCACATCTTTACCCGGCAGGTTTTCCAGCACATTAAACTCATTGGCTATTTGATCAAGGTAGTTTTCTGGCGGATAAAGGTTAGTACGGCGTACGGCTATTTCCTGGTAGTACTCTGTAAAACCTTCGGCTATCCAAAGGTTAGTAGTATAATTCTCGTTATCATAATCAAACGGTCCTAAAACAATTGGCCTCAGGCGTTTTACATTCCACAAGTGAAAGTGCTCATGAGCTACCAGGCCCAGGAAACCCTGGTATCCTTTTTCGTTACTATAATTATCACGCGATGCACCTAAAACTGTTGAGCTTAAATGCTCAATACCTCCCCCGCTACGCAAGTGATTGTGTACTATAAAGGTATAATGCTTATTAGGGTTTTCGCCAAATATGGCGGCCTCTTGCTCCACAATAGCATGCATATCTTTTTTAAGGCGCTCCTTATCATAATTACCGCCACCATACATACACACCTCGTATTTAACGCCCGATACATCAAAACCAAAAACATCCTGACTTCCTACCTCGATAGGTGAATCGAACAGGATATCAAAATTAGGTGAATGCCTTACAAACGGATCGCCGTTTACCATATCTAAACTGGTAGAAACTATAGCCCAGTCTTTATAAGGTTTTATAGTAATTGTTGATGGCGAATGCAGCATGTTAGCCGGGTAAATAAATATCCCCGATGTTGACATAAAAGCATGTGAGGCATCAATATAACTGGTACGCACTGATATTTCGTTAGCGTAAACACGGTACCTTACTGTTACCTCGTCTATATTTTTTGTGTTAATGCGCCAGGTATTTTTATTGATCTTGGGCGAAGCCACAATTTTGCCATTGATATTGGCACTGAAAGCTTCAATATTTTTGGCAAATTCCCTTATCAGGTATGAGCCCGGCGTCCAAACCGGCATTTTTAGGTCGAGTGCATTTTGCTTTAATCCTGTTATATGCATTTCGATATCAGCATAGTGGGCTTGCGCCTCAGGAAAAGAAACAGTGTAAAATATGTTTGCAGTAGTTTGAGCCTCACTGGCAGATAAATTCATAAATAGTAAAATTAATGATACAGTCGCGGTCAGCTTAATTAGTTTCATGCTCGCAAGTTATAAAAATTATAGTTTTTTAAAATATCTGCCCTTTAAGCACTTGTAAAATGGTTGATACATGCAACTATTAATCTTTATAGCAGGTTATGTTTGCAGGCATATATTAAAATGAAGTTAGTTGAACCCATATCCCGGAAACTCATACGCATAGGTAAATTGTACCTTAACGTGCTGGCCAGGCATACCGCCCACCTTGATGTTACCCGGTATCATTTTATTTTATCGCTGATATACAACCATGATGGGCAGCTTACGCAAAACGCATTGGCGCAGATATTGGATAAAGATAAATCGGCTATGGTGAGCATCATTAATATGCTTACCGCCAAAGGCTTTGTTTACCGCGAAACCAACCCCGTTGACCGGCGCGAACATTTGCTTAGGGTTACCGAAAAAGCAAAACTGGCCGTACCGCAAATAGTGGCAACATTTGAGCACATTAACTCAGATATCACCAAAGGGATCTCGGCCCATGAAATGAAGATCTTTGAAAGCGTTTTGCAAAAAATGCAAACCAATATAAAACCCCAAACAACCGAACCAATTTTAAAAATCACAAAATGATTAATACAATATGAGAACAAGGTATATCATTTACATAGCGCTGGCTTTGCTGGTTGCTTTTTTAGTTTACAATAAGTTTTTTAGCCAAAAAGCCAAAGAAACCGCTGCGGCAAACGCTGGCGGCAAAAGTGGCAAAAAGAAAAACGGCCCTGTATCAGTCAACATCATGATTGTAAAGGATACCGCCGTAAACAATATTATTGATGTAACCGGTAGCATTGATGCTAACGAAAAGGTGAACCTGGTAAGCCAGACTGCCGGCAACATTACAGGTATCTATTTCAACGAGGGCAGTAAAGTACAAAAAGGGCAACTTTTGGTTAAAGTTTATAACCAGGACCTGGAGGCATCACTGGCACAAAACCAATACCAGGTAGCACTGGCCAAACAAATAGAGTTTCGCAATAAAGCCTTGCTGCAAAAAGAAGCCATCAGCCAGGAAGAATATGATACATCTTTAACTTCACTAAACACCCTGAAAGCCGCTGCCGATGTAATTAAAGCGCAGATAAGCAGAACCGAGATCCGTGCGCCATTTTCGGGCACTATTGGTTTACGCAATGTTAGTCCGGGTAGTTATTTATCGCCGGCTTCACCAATAGCGCAGCTTGTAAATATTGATCCGGCAAAGCTTACCTTTTCCGTTCCTGAAAGGTACATTTCTATACTTGGGGTGGGCAGCAAAGTGAGGTTTAATGTCGAGAGCTCAAGAGAAAACTTTACCGGCACAGTGTACGCCATTGAACCATCTATAGATGTTAACTCGCGCACTATTACCGTACGCGCAAAAGCACCCAATCCAAATGGCGCATTAACTGCAGGTGGCTTTGCTAAAATAAACCTGACGCTCGATCAGATCCCTAAAACCATTCTGTTACCCACGCAGGCTGTTATACCCGATTTAAAAAGCAGCTTAGTTTACGTTTATCAAAATGGCATGGCTATTACCAGGGCTGTAAAAACAGATCTGCGAACCGATACCAAAATACAAGTTATAGATGGCTTAAAGCCCGGCGATAGTGTTGTAATATCGGGCCTTATACAAATGCGACCAAAAGTTCCTTTAAAAATTATTAAAGTTATTAAGTAACCATTATGAGTTTATCCTCAGTTAGTATAAAAAGGCCGGTATTGGCAACAGTAATGTCTGTGGTTATTGTTGTATTTGGTATCATAGGCTATAAATTTTTAGGAGTTAGGGATTTCCCTTCGGTTGACCCGCCAATTATTTCTGTATCCACCAGTTACTCTGGCGCCAATGCGGATGTAATTGAATCGCAGATAACCGAGCCTTTGGAGAAATCCATCAACGGCGTACCGGGAATCCGTAATATTTCCTCAACAAGTTCTGTTGGGCAAAGTAATATCACGGTTGAGTTTGACCTTGATGCCGACCTTGAAACGGCCGCGAACGACGTCCGCGATAAGGTTGCGCAGGCACAGCGCCAGCTGCCACAGGATATAAATGCGCCGCCGGTAGTTACCAAAGCCGATGCCAGCGCCGATCAGATAATTACCCTTACGGTAAGCAGTAACACCCGTAACATAACCCAGTTGGATGACTATGCCGAGAACGTATTGCAGGAAGGCTTGCAAACCATCCCCGGTGTAAGTACCATTAACATACAGGGCCAGCGGCAATATGCCATGCGCTTATGGATAGATCCCACCAAGCTATCGGCCCTGGGCCTTACCGCTACCGATATTGGAGCGGCCCTGGCCAAGGAAAATGTGGAGCTCCCAGCCGGTAAAATTGAAGGTAATAATACCGAAGTAACCATCAGGGCCCTGGGTAAATTATCAACAGAAAAAGATTTTAACAACCTCATTATTCGTGCCGATAGCACCCGGGTAATCCACCTTAGCGATATTGGGTATGCTGTTTTAGGTTCGGCAAATGAAGAAACCATATTTAAAGAGTCGGGGGTGCCGATGGTGGCCCTGGCCCTTGTGCCACAACCCGGCGCTAACTATGTACAGATAGCCAAAGATTTTTATACGCGGCTGGAGCAGATCAAAAAAGATCTCCCACCAGATATATCTGTAAAAGTGGCGCTGGATAATACCCGGTTCATCAATCAATCCATTACCGAGGTGCAGGAAACACTTCTTATCTCGTTTGTGCTGGTAGTTATCATTATCTACCTGTTCTTCAGAGATTGGCTGATCGCTTTTCGCCCGCTGATTGATATCCCGGTATCATTGATTGGAGCTTTCTTTATTATGTATGTTTTCGGCTTTTCTATCAACATATTAACCCTGCTGGGTATTGTACTGGCAACGGGGCTGGTGGTGGATGATGGTATTGTTGTAACAGAAAACATCTACAAAAAAGTAGAGGCCGGCATGGCAATACGCAAAGCGGCCTTTGAAGGTTCTGCCGAGATTTTTTTCGCGGTAGTATCCACATCGGTTACATTGGCGGCAGTATTTTTACCCATCGTGTTTTTACAGGGCTTTACGGGCAGGTTGTTTCGGGAATTTGCGGTAGTAGTTGCCGGGGCGGTATTAATATCGGCCTTTGTATCCCTGTCATTAACACCGATGCTGAATGTTAAGCTGATCCGCAAGAGTAACAAAAAATCTAAGTTTTACGAAAGAACAGAGCCGTTCTTCGTTAACATGACCAATTCATATACCGAAACATTGGTTAAGTTTATGAAGGTACGCTGGGTATCGTTCGTGATCCTGATCGTATCGATAGTTATTATCGGGGTACTTGTTAAGGTGATTCCATCAGAACTTGCTCCTTTGGATGACCGCAGCTTATTACGCTACAGTGTAACCGGATCTGAGGGGGCCACCTATGAGTACATGACCAAATATATGGATAAGGTGGCCAACATCGTTGAAGACTCCATCCCCGAAGCTAACATCAATCTTGAAATTGTTTCTCCATCCTTTGGTGGTGGAGGCTCGGCCAACTCTGGCTTTGGCCGTATAGGCCTGGTTGCTCCTGATAAACGGGAGCGCACACAGCAGCAACTTGCCGACTGGATGAATAAAAAGCTGAGTAAAATGCCCGATGCCCGCGCTATTGTGGTACAGGAACAAACAATAAGTGGTGGTGGTAGCGGCGCGCGTACCTCATTGCCGGTACAATATGTTATCCAGAATCAGGATTTTGAAAAGATCCGGGCCGTATTGCCTAAGTTTTTTGCAGAAGTATCGCGAAGCCCGGTTTTCCAGGGAACGGATGTGAACCTTAAGTTTACCAAGCCCGAATTGAGGGTGGTTACCGACCGTGACCGGGCGCGTGACCTTGGGGTTTCTGTAGATGACATTGCCCAAACTTTACAATTATACTATAGTGCAGGCCGTTTAGATTACTTTTTGATCAACGGAAAGCAATATCAGGTAATTGCCCAGGTTGACAGGGCCAACCGCGATCAGCCGCTCGATCTGAGATCGGTTTATGTGCGCAGCAGCAAAGGCGGATTGGTACAGCTGGATAACGTGGTAAAAACTACCGAAGGTGCAACCCCCCCGGCTATTTACCACTTTAACCGTTACAAATCTGCCACGGTACAGGCAGGTTTAGCACCAGGCAAAACCGTTGGTGATGGTATTGCCGAGATGGACCGCATCTCTAAAAGCTTACTTGATGAAACATTCAGCACCGCGTTAAGCGGGCCATCGCGCGATTATGCGGAAGGATCATCAAACATCCTGTTTGCATTTGGCTTTGCCCTGTTGTTGATATACCTGGTACTTGCGGCGCAATTTGAAAGCTTTATGGACCCTTTCATCGTGATGCTCACCGTGCCATTGGCTATTTCGGGTGCGTTCATGTCCTTATGGCTATTTAACCAAACACTTAATATTTTCAGCGAAATCGGGATAATTACGCTGGTGGGGCTGGTAACCAAAAATGGTATCCTCATTGTTGAATTTGCCAACCAGCGGATGGAACATGGCATCAGCAAATATGAAGCAGCCGTTGAAGCAGCCACCGCCCGCTTACGCCCTATTTTAATGACCAGTTTGGCTGTTGTGTTAGGTTCTGTACCTATCGCGTTTGCACTGGGAGCCGGGGCAAAAAGCCGGGTATCCCTGGGTATAGTAATCATGGGTGGTATGTTATTTTCCCTGGTATTAACGCTATACATCATTCCGATGATGTACGTGATCTTTGCTTCAAAAACACGCCACGACCCTGAAGAGGAGCCGGAAGAAGAAATCAAAACAGAGAAAAAACCAAAACTTATTGAAAATTTTTAAGCGATATGATCATTAAAAAAATAGCGTTCCTGTTTTTTTGCTGTACCTTTTTGGGTATAAACACATGGGCGCAGGATGCACCGCTGCTTACATTAAAAGACGCGGTTGAAATAGCTTTGAAAAACAATTACAACATCAAGCTATCGCAAAACAACAAAACCATAGCCGCTAACAACGTTACACTTGGCAACGCGGGCATTTTACCACAGGTGAACGGCAATTTTGCATCTACCAACAGCAGGCAAACCACCAAACAAACCCGTAGCGACGGCTCGGTGAATAACATCCACAATGCGGCAAACTCTGGTATCAATTACGGCGTTGCGCTTAACTGGACCATTTTTGATGGCTTTAACATGTTTGCCACTTATGATCAGTTGCAACAACTGGATAAACTTGGCGCTTTACGCTTGCAGGATACCATACAAAATACCGTTGCCAACGTGATAGGTACCTACTATGACCTCATCAGCCAAAACGAACAAATAAAAGCATTAAAGGGGGCCATTGATATTTCGCGCACACAACTGCGTTATGCCAATGATAAATTTCATGTCGGCCGGGCATCAAAGCTGGATGTTTTAAACGCGCAGGTAAACTTAAATACCGATACCGCCAACCTGGTTACGCAATTCCAGATGTTTAAAACCACCAAAATTTTGCTCAACCAGATCCTGGTTCGCGATCTTCAAACAGATTTTTCTGTAGCAGATACCATTGTTGTAGATGAAAAGTTACTGTTGGGCGATATTTTAACCAACGCCCAATTACAAAACCCAACTATATTATCTACACAAATAAACCGTCGACTGGCCGAGATCAACCTGAAACAGGTGCGCGCTACCCGTTATCCACAGGTGGCTGTAACATCGGGCTATACTTTTAGCGATAATAAAACACCTGCAGGCTTTACTTTGCAGCAAAACACCCATGGCTTAAATTATGGCTTAACGGCCACCATCAATATTTTTGATGGCTTTAACCAAACCCGCCGCGAACGGAACGCCAAAATCCAGATAGACAACGCAAACATCAACGCTAAAAAAATTCAGCTGAATGTAGAAACCCAGGTGAACAGCCTATATGCCTCCTACCTATCGGGCCTTGACCTGATCAAGCTGGGGCAGGCCAATGTGGTAATAGCCAAGAAAAACCTTGACATTTCATTGGAAAAATATAAGCTGGGCAACATCACCCCGCTCGAGATTCGGGAGGCTCAACGTAATTACCTTGATGCACAATCAAAGTTTTTTGCAGCCCAATACCAGTCAAAACAAGCAGAAATTACCCTCAAACAAATCACAAACAGCATAAACATTCAATAAAAAAGCATATTTTTTAATTTACTTGTAAAAACACATATATTTGGTGTATGTCTATCCCTTACAAAATTTGCTTGTTAATTGATGATAACTACATCGATAACTTTGTTACGCGCAAGGTTTTAGAGGCCAGCAATTTTGCCGAGACGATAATTGTGCGTCAATCGCCAACGGAGGCTATTGATTCACTCAGGTCTGGCATTGTTAAGCCTGATGTTATCTTTCTTGATATCCGTATGCCTACCATGGATGGGTTTGAGTTTTTGCAGGAATATGATTTGCTGGAAATTGATAAGGAGAACATAAAAATATTTATGCTTTCTTCTTCGCTTGATCCAACTGATATGCAACAATCAGCTGACAATAAATACATTACCCAACTTATACATAAGCCGTTAACCACAAAAGCCCTTGAAGAACTTAGTGCATGATCTTAGTAGCAGATAGCGGATCGTCAAAAACAGACTGGTTGCTACACATCCCTCAACAGGAACCGGTAGCTTTTAAAACAGCGGGGTTAAACCCGTACTTTTTAAGCGAAAAAGAAATAGCCAAAATAATTCATGACCAGGCGCCGGGAATGCTTGCCTATGCCGATAGCATTGATGAAATTTATTTCTTTGGAGCCGGCTGCTCCAGTCCGGACAGGCACGAAATTGTATCGAATGCCATCAGCCTGCATTTCCCTAAAGCTTATGTCTCTGTTGATAGCGACCTTTTGGGCTGTGCTTATGCAACTTGCGGCCACGAAAAAGGCATTTGTTGCGTGATGGGTACTGGATCAAACATCTCTTTTTTTGATGGACAGGAGATATTTGAAGGTCAACATGGCCTGGGGTATGTTTTGGGCGATGAAGGATCTGGTACATGGTTTGGCAAAACCCTGATCACCGATTTTTTATATGGCCGGATGCCTGCCGAGATCAATGAACGGTTTGAAGAAGCGTATCACCTGAACAAGGATATCGCCATCAAAAATGTTTATCAAAAGGCTAACGGCAACACTTACCTCGCATCCTTCTCCAAATTTGTAAGTGAGATTAAAACCACGCCGTACGGACAGGAAGTTTTACAGCGGGGCTTACTGGAATTCATCGAAACCAACATTAAATCATATCCTGAATACCATAAATACAAATGCCATTTTGTAGGATCGATAGCCTATTTTTTTGCTGAAGAGCTTACCGCGCTTTGCCACACGCAAGGTGTAAAAACAGGCAAGATCATTAAGCAACCCATCAGTGATCTGATGGCGTTTATCTTAAAACGGAATGAGCAGTTAGCCTAAACAATACGTTTCTATATTTTCCTTAAGCTGCAATCGCCCTCTTTTTCAGCCGCGGCTTTATTACAATAAACAGCATCAGCAATACCGCAATACTACTTCCAGCCTTTGGCAAATAATCGCCATGCTCAACGTAAAAGGTAAGATCGGAGTTAAGGTTAATATCCTGTTTGATGGCCGTTTTTGTCCACCATTTGGTTTGCTGTACAATATCGCCGCGCTGATTGATGAATGCCGAGATGCCTGTATTTGCTGATCGCGCTACCCATCTGCGGGTTTCAATGGCACGTAACTTGGCATAGTCCAGGTGCTGATCCTTTCCCGACGTATTTTCCCACCAGCCATCATTGGTAATAATGGCGATAAACTGAGCCCCTTTTTTAACAGAGCGGGCCACGTATCCCCCCCAGATTGATTCAAAACAAATAACCGGATCAACGCCTATACCGCTTTGCGAATAAAAAACTTCTGCATCAGGCTGGCTACCATAAGCACCTGTAGCACCGCCCAAATGCTCAAACACCGGCTTTAAGAACGATAGGGCATTGCCAAAAGGTAATGACTCTGCTCCCGGCACCAGGCGCGATTTATGATAAAACTGCACTTTATCCCCGTTTTCGATATTCATAGCCGTGCTAAAATTATCTGCAAATAAGTCTGGCTGTTGGGTTGGGCTGGCCGTTGGTGTTTTGCGGGTATTGTATAGCTTGTAGGTTTCAGCCCCGGTTAACAGGTTGCCGTTTTTGTAATTGCGTAAAAAGTAATGGGCCTGTTTGTAATATGTATTTTGCAGGATCTTATCCTCGTCCATATATTCAGGAATGGCAGTTTCAGGCCATAAAAAAAACTCGGTATTGGGCTGGGCTATCTGTCGCGACAGGTGAATCATCACATCAATTTGCAAAGCAGCAGGTATAACGCCCTCCTTATCGTAAGGATCAATATTAGGCTGAACGGCAACTATATTAGATGGATTTTTTTGCTCGGTATAATTATAATAAGTGACTAACGAAAAGCCTATTGGCAGTAGCAACGTAAACACAAAAGCGGTGATGAGTTTAAGCCTAACCTGTTTGGGTTGGACTTCGCGCATCCCAACGTAAATTAAAAAGGCCAGGATGTTTACAGCCCATATCCAAATAGTACCGCCGTAAACCCCGGTATATTCATACCATTGAATCCATTGGTGGGTTACCGCCAGGCCATTGCCCAGCGTCATCCATGGAAAATTCAGGTCCCAGCTTTGGTGCAGGTATTCGTAGGCTATCCAAAGGCAAACCAATCCGGCCAGGCTCCAACCCCGGTTGGTTAACAGCCGCAAGCGATAATACAGCCAGCAAGCAGTGGCCATCAGCAGTGGCCCCAGCGCATATGGTATTAATGTAATAGGTATGGCCACTAAATTGCCAACTTGTTTAAGCGCGTTGTATACCCAATATATAGATGCTGTATTCCAAACAAAAAAGCCGATAAAGCTTACATTAAAAATCTGTCGGCCCTTTTTTGCAGCTGTTGATTCGATGATATTCTCCATCGCCAGCAGCATGGGTACAAAACCAATAAAAAGCAGGAAGGTAGTGTAAGGAGTTGGCGGCCATGCTATCCAAAGTAATAAGCCGGAAAGTATGGCTAAGGGAAGATTTTTTTTCATTAAATGTATAATGTAGTCTTATTTGATAGTATCGTTTGGGGCCGAAAATTTAGCTGCATTGAATGTTTCTGATTCGCCTTTAGGGATTGACAGCGATTTCCATTTTGAACCGGCAATCATCTTTCCAATAAACACAATCTGCCCCACGTGATATGGATAATGTGCCAGCTGCCTGTTAATTGCATCTACAACGCTATGTGGTTCGTTGCGGATATAAATAGTTTTTTGCCAATCATCGGGCGTTATTGAACTTAATGCAGCAAACAGGCATTCCCAACCCTCACTCCATATATTTAGCAGTTCGGCGCGGGTGTTAATTTCATCTTCAAACTCGGCATCTCTCTTGCGCCATGGTTTCTCTCCGTCGGCATTTAAAAAGTCCGACCATCGCGACAGCATATTACCGGATAGGTGCTTAATTATAATGGCAATACTATTGCTTTCATCATTGAAATGCCAAAATAAATCGGCATCATTCAACTGCTCAAAGGTTTGCTCCCCAAGCATTTTGTAATAAGCAAATCGCTTTATTGCACTATCCAAATAAATCTCCATAATCGGCTTATTCTTCGGTTTCTTCTTCCCTGTATTTATCTTTAGATGATTTTGCTTCGGCTCCTGCCACACACATTACAAACTCGCCCTTTAAGGGATGCGTTTCAAAATACAGCTTCACTTCGGTAACAGTGCCCCTCACGGTTTCTTCGAACATTTTAGTTAGCTCGCGCGATACCGAGATCTGCCTGTCGGCACCAAAATAAGTAGCCATTTCATCCAGCGTTTTCAATAAACGATGTGGCGACTCATATAGTATAATGGTACGCTCTTCCTGGGCCAGGAATTTATACCGGGTTTGCCTGCCTTTTTTCAATGGCAAAAAACCCTCAAAACAAAACCTATCTGTAGGGAAGCCGGAGTTTACCAACGCTGGCACAAAAGCCGTAGCGCCGGGCAGACATTCCACATCAATATTAAACTTTAAGGCTTCACGAACCAGGAAAAAGCCCGGGTCGGATATGGCAGGTGTACCGGCATCAGATATCAGCGCGATATTTTTTCCTTCCAGCAAAAATTTCACTATCTCGTTTGATGACTGGTGCTCATTATGCTGATGATGCGAAAACACTTTCTGATGAATATCAAAATGTTTAAGTAAGGGGGCAGATGTTCGCGTATCCTCGGCCAGGATCAGATCAACCTCTTTCAATACACGAATCGCTCTGAAGGTGATATCTTCCAGGTTGCCAATTGGGGTGGGTACTAAGTATAGTTTACCGGGCATTTTTTTAGTTTGCAGTTAACAATGGGCAGTGGGCTTTCCGTTCGCAGTTAGTGATTAGCAGGGGACTTTGTTTGCCTTCAAAATGGCATTGCAAACCTATTCCCGAAAAAAACTGCAAACTGCACGCCGCAAACCGCCAACTGATTATATCTTTGTCAAAAAATAAAATAATGCTGCAAGTTAGTTATATCCGTGATAACAGGGAACAGGTTTTAGAACGTTTGGCTGTAAAAAATTTTAAACAGCCCGAACTGGTTGATGAGATAATAGGGTTAGATGATAAACGTCGTTCAACCCAAACCAGTATGGATACTGTTTCGGCCGAGGCCAATGCTGCCGCCAAACAAATTGGCGAGCTGATGCGTGCCGGCAAAAAAGCCGAAGCTGAAGAGGTAAAATCAAAAACAGGAACCTGGAAAGAAGATATAAAAAAGTTTGCCGAGCAACTTGCCGCAACCGAGGAAGAACTATATCAAAAACTGGTATTACTCCCTAATTTGCCACATAGCTCTGTACCAAAAGGCTTAACCCCCGAAGAGAATGAGGTGGTTTTAGAGAATGGCGCTAAGCCCGAATTGCCTGCAAATGCATTGCCACATTGGGAGCTGGCAGCAAAATACAGCTTAATTGACTTTGAACTTGGCGTTAAAATAACCGGGGCTGGCTTCCCGGTATATAAAAACAAAGGAGCCAAACTTCAACGCGCCTTAATCAATTATTTTATTGATGAAGCCGAAAAAGCAGGCTACAGCGAAGTTAGCGTACCATTGATGGTTAATAAGGATTCTGGTTTTGGTACAGGTCAACTTCCTGATAAGGAAGGGCAGATGTACTTTGTAAATGAAGATGAATTATACCTCATCCCGACAGCCGAAGTGCCTATCACCAACCTATACCGCGATGTGATACTTAAGGGAGATGACCTGCCCGTTAAAAACTGCGGCCACACGCCATGCTTCCGTCGTGAAGCAGGTTCATACGGTGCACATGTACGCGGACTTAACCGCCTGCACCAGTTTGATAAGGTGGAGATTGTACAGATAGCACACCCCGATAAATCATACGAAACCCTGGAGCTTATGAGCGCCCATGTGCAGGGGTTATTGCAAAATCTTGGGCTGCCCTACCGTGTATTGCGCCTTTGCGGCGGCGATATGGGTTTTGGCTCGGCTTTAACCTATGATATGGAAACCTGGAGTGCTGCTCAACAACGCTGGCTGGAAGTTTCTTCCGTATCCAATTTCGAAACATTCCAGAGCAATCGCCTTAAACTGCGTTTCCGCAATGCCGAAGGTAAAACTCAGCTTGCACATACGCTTAATGGCAGCGCATTGGCTTTGCCGCGTATTGTGGCTACATTGCTGGAGAACAACCAAACAGAAAGGGGCATTAAGATACCGGAGGTACTGGTGCCCTATACTAAGTTTGAATGGATTGATTAAAACTACGGCCCCTTTTAAGGGGCTATTTTTTTGTCCCTGCCTTTTTTCAGCTCAAATACCTGCACAAAGCCAGGAGATAGCTGTATGTGGGGACACAAATTACTGGTATACCTCCTGCCATTGCGAAATGATGATTATTTAGGCTAAAGACATGCTTGGATAATACTTTCTATCCGTTGGTTTCAACCAACGGCAATGAAGAATTGAAGGTAAATAACGCTTTAATTCATTGCCGTCCCATTTATGGGGCGGATAAATAGATAGCAAGAGTGGCTTTAGCCAAATCATGGCCATACTCACAAACAGCCTGCACAAAGCAAGGTGTTAATACACTTTTCTAATTTGAAGTTCTTACAAGCAACCCCAAAAGACTGACATCGAAAACATTGGCAAATGCATTTACAATTCCATTGCTTTTTTCAGTTTTCTCGAAATCATGGGGATAAAAAATGTGGTCGACACCAAGGGCTTTTAGTAGGCTATCAACCTTTGTATGTTCTTTTTGCTTGTAGCAGCAGATCTTAATTTTACCGTATGCGGGGTTTGATTGCAGTCGCCGTAATATCTTTTCAATATCATTGGTCAGGTGATCATAGTCCAATATCACTACATTGGGCTTTTGCTCATGTATAGATGGAAAGATATGACTCGTTGCCGAGATGTGCCTGAATTGTTTGTTATTAGACAACAACTCTACCGAGAAAGTTTCGGGAGCAATCAATAGCACATTCTTAGATCGTACGCGGATCATAGCCAGTTAATTAAGGGACTTAAAAGTACTGGATAAAGTTCAGTTTGCCAACAAATTATTGCTTTTTGTATTAAAAATAATACCCAACACTATAATTTATTGCAAGTTTAATCGTTATCGGCAACGCGATTTCTTTGCGAGATAAAAATTTGCTTTTGTGTGAATTTTATTAGGCCCGTTTTGTCAGGCAATATTACCTTTTCATCTAATAATCCATCAGCCAGTTATAATCTCTTTCGGCCCCGCTCAACCAAAAACTGTTTATTTATGCTACTCATCTTTATAAACCCTGGTAAGTACCTTGCCCTTTTCGGGATCAATAAACCTACCGGCTTTGAAATATTTACCTGTTATGCCAATAACACGGATAAGGTTGCCAAAATTTAAGATGTAATATTTAAGATACGAAACCCGCAATCGATTGTTTTTTTTATCTTTAGAGCCGAAAAATTACTAATTCCGCCAAACCATCATAACCCATATTTAAACTATGCGATTTAAATCCACCCTGCTCCTTGCGCTCAGCGTACTGGTGTTTAATTTTAGTAAAATAGTTGAGAAGCCCAAAATACTGGTGTTTACCAAAACATCGGGCTATCATCATGCTTCTATCGCCGTGGGTACAGCGGCCATTATAAAGCTCGGCGCCGAAAACAATTTTTCGGTTGATACCACCTCCGATGCCGCGAAGATCACTGAAGCAACTTTAAGCAAGTATTCGGCCGTTGTGTTTTTAAGCACAACAGGCTATATGCTTAATAATTACCAGCAAGCCGACCTGGAACGCTATATGCAGGCAGGCGGTAATTACGTAGGCGTACACGCTGCCGCGGATGCCGAGTATGACTGGCACTGGTATGGCCGCTTAGTGGGTGCCTACTTTGATAGCCACCCAGCCATGCAGGAAGCCGTTTTAAATGTTATTGATAAAAACCATCCATCAACCCGCGCCCTGTCTGATACCTGGAAGAGGACCGACGAATGGTACAACTTTAAATCCATCAGCAAAAATATTCATGTACTCATCACTATTGATGAAAACAGTTATAAGGGCGGCACAAATGGTGTTAACCACCCTATGGCCTGGTACCATAATTTTGAGAACGGCAGAGCATTTTATACCGAGCTTGGCCATACCGATGAATCATACAGCGACCCGGCCTATTTAAAACATTTGCTGGGCGGTATTCAATACGCCATTGGCGATAACAAAAAACTGGACTATTCTAAATGTACTACTTTACGGGTGCCCGAAGAAAACCGTTTTTCAAAAACCTCGCTTATACAAGGCACTTTTTATGAGCCAACCGAAATGACCATATTACCCAACCTGGATATTTTGGTAACCCAGCGCCGCGGCGAGATCATGCTGTTTAAAAATGCAACAAAAACAGTGAAGCAAGCGGGCTTTTTAGATGCTTATTTTAAAACCCGTACCAAAAAAGGAGTAAATGCGGAAGAGGGCGTTTTAGGAATACAGGCCGATCCGGATTTTAAAACCAACCATTACGTTTACATTTACTACAGCCCGTCTGATACTTCGGTTAACCGTCTGTCGCGCTTTACCATGACTGGAGATACCATTGATAACAAATCAGAAAAAATAGTATTGCAATTGTACTCGCAGCGCGAGATCTGCTGCCATACCGGCGGCTCCGTAGCCTTTGGGCCCGATCATACCCTTTTTCTATCTACCGGCGATAACACCACCCCGTTTGATGAAGGCAAAAAACAACCTCATGATACGCACGCCTTTGCGCCATTAGATGATCGCCCGGAGTATTTAAACCATGATTCCAGACGTTCGGCAGGTAACACCAACGATTTACGGGGTAAGATATTAAGGATAAAAATAAAAGATGATGGTAGCTATACCATCCCCGAAGGAAACCTGTTTAAACCAGGGATAGCCGGCACAAGGCCAGAAATTTATGTAATGGGTGACAGAAACCCCTACCGCATAGCCGTAGACAAAAAGAACGGCTACCTGTACTGGGGTGAAGTTGGCCCGGATGCCAATAATGATAGCTTAGCCACCAGAGGCCCGCGTGGTTACGACGAGTTTAACCAGGCCAAAACCGCAGGCTTCTTCGGGTGGCCATTGTTTATCGGTCCAAATATCCCTTACCATGCCTACAATTATGCAACCGGCGAGTCCGGACCAAATTTTGATCCTTTGCACCCGATAAATGATTCAAAAAACAACACGGGCTTAAGAGAGTTACCACCCGCCCAACCGGCATTTATCTGGTACCCTTACGGCGAATCGAAAGAATTTCCGCAGGTTGGCTCCGGAGGCCGTACCGCTATGGCTGGGCCTATTTATTATACCGATCTGTATCCAAAAGCTACCCGCCTGCCAGATTATTATAACAAAAAAGTGTTTTTTTACGATTGGATTCGTGGCTGGATAAAAGTGCTTACCCTGCAACCAAACGGCGACCTGGATAAAATGGAACCCTTTATGGCTACAAGCAAATTTAACGCGCCTATTGACATGGAAACAGGCCCCGATGGCAGGATATATGTTTTGGAATATGGCTCAGGCTGGTTTACCAAAAACAAAGATGCCGGCCTGGCACGTATTGATTATAACACAGGCAACCGTGCCCCCGAAGTAAAAGCGATAGCCGCCAATAAACTGTATGGCAAATTGCCATTGCCTGTATTATTTACGGTAACAGCAACCGATCCCGAGAAGGATAAATTGACCTATACCTGGAACCTGGGCAATGGTATCAAAAAAACAACTCAGCTGCCAAAGCTGCTTTACACCTATACCAAAAAAGGCACCTACAATGTTTCTGTTGAAGTTAAGGACGACCGGGATGCCGCTACCCTAAGTAAAACCATAGCCGTTTTGGCCGGCCAGGATTCGCCCGATATGAAACTAAAAATGGCCAGCATGCAAGCAAACGCTGCCGGGAAGACACTCATGATGTCGTTAGATTGCCAGGCATGCCATAAGGTATCCGAAAAGTCAGTAGGCCCGGCATTTACCGAGGTTGCAAAGAAGTACCCTGGCAATGCCGCTTCAACCAGTCACCTGATTAAAAAGGTAACAACAGGAGGCCACGGTGTTTGGGGCGATGTGGATATGCCCGCGCATCCAAACCTGAAACCAGCCGAAATCAAACAAATTATTAACTGGATATATTCGTTAAAATAACATCATCCACCATAATAAAAAAAGAGGGCCGTCAAAGCCCTCTTTTTTTATTATTATATCGCATTGCAAATTAAAAGCTCCCCCTTCAGGGGGCTGGGGCGCTAAACGCCTCCAAAGCTTTCTCTATCCTTCTGATGGTTTCCTCTTTACCCAACAAAGCTGCTATATCAAATACATGCGGGCCAAACTTGCCGCCAACCAGCATAATGCGGAAAGGCAACATCACATCCCCAACCTTTAGTGTCTTTTCTTCGGCCAGGGCTTTAAATTTGGTTTCCAGGTCATGAGCTTCGATATCGCCACCTGTGCTTAACAGCTCTGTTAACGCATTAAAGAAATCCGTTTTGGCATCTGTCCATTTTGGTTTTACAGCATTCAGATCATACTCCTTAGGCTGTTCAAAAAAGTAACCTGCCTGCTGATAAAAATCAGGCAATACCACACAGCGGTCTTTTACCAGGTTGATAACCGTTTCCAGTTTTTCATCGTCAGTAACAACAATCCCTTTATCTGCCAAAACCTTGCTAACTGCCGGCTTCAAACTGCCAACTTCCGAGCGTTTTATCCATTCGGCATTGAACCATTTGGCTTTTTCAAAATCAAACTTGGCGCCGGCTTTGCTAACCCGCTCTATCGAGAATTTTTCTATAAGCTCATCCAGCGTAAATATTTCCTGGTCGGTACCATCATTCCAGCCCAGGGTGGCCAACAGGTTTAAAAACGCTTCGGGCAAAAAGCCCAGCTCGCGGAAACCAGGGGTAAGTTCGCCGGTTTTTGCATCAAACCATGTCATAGCGTATACCGGGAAACCCAGGCGTGCGCCATCCCGTTTGCTCAATTTACCATGGCCATCTGGTTTTAATATCAATGGCAAATGCGCCCATTGCGGCATCTCGGCTTTCCAGCCCAGGTATTCCCAAAGCAGCAAATGTACGGGCGCCGACGGCAACCACTCTTCACCGCGGAAAGCATGCGAAATTTTCATCAGGTAATCATCAACCACTACAGCCAAATGGTATGTAGGCATTCCATCGGCTTTCAATAAAACCTTATCATCAACCTGGTTGGTTTCAAAACTTACATGCCCGCGTATCATATCATTAAAGCTTACTGTTTCATCAGCAGGCATTTTTATGCGGATAACGTGAGGTGTATGCGCGTCCAGCAAGGCATCCACCTCGTGCTGCGGCAGCGAAATGGAGTTACGCAATGTTTCGCGATAAACCTGCCCGTATTGAAAGTTGGGGATCTCTTTACGGTTTTTATCCAGTTCTTCGGCAGTATCAAATGCATAATAGGCATGCCCCTGCATCACCAGGCGTTCGGCATATTCGCGATAAATGCACTTCCGTTCGCTTTGGCGATATGGTGCAAAGGGGCCACCCTCAACCGGACTTTCATCCGGATGTAAACCACACCATTTAAGGCAATCTAAAATATATTGCTCGGCACCTTCCACATAACGGGTCTGGTCGGTATCCTCAATTCTCAAAACAAAATCGCCATGATGTTTTTTGGCGAATAAATAGTTAAACAATACGGTACGAACACCACCCAGGTGCAAACCACCTGTTGGGCTTGGCGCAAAACGAACTCTTACTTTTTTATCGGTCATGATGGCGCAAAGATAAGGTTATTTTAGATGTGCAGATTTCAAATTTCAGATGTGCAGATGATTTGAAAATTTGCTTATTTGAAGATTTGAAAATGTTAAATCATGTTAATTTTCGTTTACATCTATTTGTTTTTTCCCAATCTGCACATCTGAAATCTATAATCTGCACATCGGCCTATCTGTACATCTGAAATAATTTTACGTTATTTGAGGCTTGGCCAGCATGAACCCATATCAGCAAAAAAAACGGTGGAAGTATTTACTACTCGCGTTCGCGGTTGTAATTGCCAGCGGTTCCTTAATTTATACCCGGTACCTTGTTAAAAACATTGCCCGGTCTGAACGGACGCGTGCGCAGGTTTGGGCCATGAGCATGAGGCAGATCCTAAACTCCGACGATAACGACTTTTTACAATATACGATAGCCGTGCGCGACAGCCTAATTGTACCAGCCATTGTTACTGACGGCAAAGGAGACATTCGCTTATCCCGGGGATTGGATACTACCAAAACCTTTATCGATCTTCCATCCGTAGGCAACAAGAAAAAATACGACCCTGATTATTTTAAGGCTGAGCTGGCATACATGAAAAAGCAGCATGAACCTATTAAACTCCAGATTTTGGGCGAGGAGACTCTAGTGTTTTATAAAGACTCTCCCCTGTTGCAGCAATTACGGATTTTTCCTTATATCCAGTTAACTGTAATTGCCATATTCCTGCTCATGGCGTATACCGCGTTTAGCTCTTCCCGCAAATCTGAGCAAGACCAGGTTTGGGTTGGTTTGGCTAAAGAAACCGCTCACCAGCTGGGCACCCCGATATCATCATTAATGGCATGGATAGAGTTGATGAAAGAAAAATTCAACGCAGAAGATGATGTGCTGGTGGCCGAAATGGAAAACGATGTAAAACGACTGGAAATTGTAGCCGATCGTTTCTCAAAAATAGGATCAAAACCTGTATTGGAAGAGCATGGGGTTTATGAAGTAGTGAAGGATTATGTTGATTATTTTAGGGTACGTGTAAGTAAAAACATCAGTTTTGAAATGAGTGGAAACCCCCACCTTAAAGCAGGCCTTAACGTACCGTTGTTTGATTGGGTAATAGAGAACCTGCTTAAAAACGCCGTTAACGCCATAGACGGAAAAGGTAGTATTAAGGTTGACATCAGTGGCAATAAAGTAAAGAACCAGGTATTTATTGATGTAACGGATACTGGTAAAGGCATCCCGCGCTCTAAATTTGATACCGTTTTTCAGCCGGGATATACCACCCGTAAACGCGGTTGGGGATTGGGCTTGTCCTTAACCAAACGTATGATAGAGAACTATCACAACGGCCAGATCTTTGTAAAAGATTCTGAAGTAGGCAAGGGTACAACCTTTAGGATAGTATTAAAAAACACACGCAATGATAATAAGCAAACCAAGTCCTGATGAATATTCGCCATTTGCGGCGGGCTATGTTGGCCTTGTGCCCAATGAAAATGTAATTGAATTATTGGAGCAATTGATGACATCAAGCTACCAGCTATTCAGCAACCTTACCAACGAGCAGGCTACTTACGCGTATGCTCCCGGCAAGTGGACGGTTAAGCAAGCCCTTGGCCATATGATAGATACAGAGCGGACTTTTGCATACCGGGCACTGGTGTTTTCCTGCAACCATGTGGAGCTGCCAGGGTTTGACCAGGATATTTACGTTAATAATCATGATTTAAGTAAAGTCAGCATCAGTGATCTGGCCGAAGAATTTAAAGCCGCCCGCTTATCAAATATCTATATGATTAAAGGCTTTAGCGATGATCAGTTACTGCGCGATGGCATCGCCAGCAACAGCCGGTTCACCGTTAGGGCATTTGTTTACATGCTGGCCGGGCACGAGCTACACCACCTGAATATTTTTAAGGAGCGGTATGGTATTGGGTAAAATCTCCACAAGTTCAGATAAATAAAAAAGTCGCGGTTAATTAATTAACCGCGACTTTTTTATTTATGACTAAGGGTTCTCTTATTTCTCTAATCTCACATCTTCCCTATCCAATACTTCCTTTTTCTCTATCTTATATGACAGGAACAAGCCCGCGCCACCAAAGATGGCTATAAGTGATAAGTAAAGGAAAAACACATCATCATCCATGCTACGAAATACGGAGTGATCTAAAATAAAAGCAAGGAACAATCCTATTCCTGAGCCGATAAGTAATAACCCCCATTTTAAGTTTTGGTAAGGTGCTGATTGTGGTTTGTAACTGCGTGGATCCATGCCACGTTCAATCATTGCCATTCTTTCGCGCTTGTACAGGTAAATGATTGCAAAGATCATTGCGAAAAAGCCAAGTGAGATAACAATGCCTGCTAATATTCCTAAATTCCCGGTATCCATGATTTCTATAATTTATTATGTTGTTAACTTTTTTGTAATCACCACTATTGGTGTATTTGTAAGTTATGACAACATGATTTTAAAGGAGGTTACACTTATGTGTAAAGTTTTTTAAGGAAAGCAAAATAGCGCTTTGTTATTCTCAGGAATGTTAAAGATGGTGGAAGGTGAAATGACATTTCAAAAAAGGCTGTCCTGCTGAGCCTGTCGAAGCATGTGGGCAAAGGCCTCTGCGCGCGACCCTTCGACAAGCTCAGGGTGACAGCCCTTTTTAGAAATTCACTTACATCAACAAACGCATCATAAGTAGCATCGCCGAGAATAGATGCTTCAAGCGTTACCCAAGACAAACTTTTGTTGGTTATCAAAAAAGTCCTATCAAACAAAAAGCCCGAATGATTACTCATCCAGGCTCCTATATCTTATTTTCAATTATCTTAATTCATCCTGTAAGGTGCTATCAAATAAAATTCGGGAATCTGGACATTAAAGCTGGCATTGTCCAGTAAACGGTTCATTTGATACTCGCCTTTCATACTGCCCATATCGGTTTTAAGATTACAGCCCGATACATATTCATGGGAATGCCCTGGTTCAATAACCGGTTGCTGGCCTACCACCCCTTCTCCTTCAACTTCACGTTTGGCTCCGTTAGAATCAAAAATATACCAATGACGGCTAATTAATTGTATGGCGTAGTTGCTCATATTTTCGATATTCACCTTATAAGCAAACATAAAATGATCATTAGCCGGATTAGAATATTCGGGCTGGTATATGGTTTCTATGGAAACCTTAACGCCTTCTGTTATAGTGGTAACCATGTGCATTTAATTTCTTATTAATTCAAATATAATGAATGGGAGCAAATATTAGGCCATTTCAATGGCATATTTTTCATCTATTTCGGCGAGTATCTGTTGTACTTCATCCAGGGTGCCGGCGGTCACTAACCTCATCCGGAATTCTTTAAAATGATCTATACCTTTAAAGTAGTTGGAGTAGTGCCTGCGCATTTCAAAGATCCCTGTTTTAGGGCCTTTCCATTCTATTGATTTTTGCAAATGGGTTGAACAAGCCGCAATCCGCTCGGTAATGGTGGGCTTATCTAAATGTTCCCCGGTATTAAAGAAATGTTTTATCTCCCTAAAAATCCAGGGGTAACCAATTGCCGCCCGGCCTATCATCATGCCATCTACGCCAAATTCCATTTTCCAATTGGCCGCTTTCTCCGGGGAATCGATGTCTCCGTTACCGAAAATGGGGATTTTTATCCGCGGGTTCTTTTTAATATCCCTGATTAATGACCAATCAGCCACGCCTTTATACATCTGGGCCCTGGTACGGCCATGTATGGTGAGGGCTTTAATACCAACATCCTGCAGACGCTCGGCCACTTCATAAACATTTTTGGTATTATCATCCCAGCCTAAACGTGTTTTTACTGTTACAGGCAGGTGTGTTGCTTCAACAACAGCCTTGGTCATGGCTACCATTTTGTCAATATCCTGCAATAAACTGGCGCCAGCACCGCGACAAGCTACCTGTTTTACCGGGCAACCATAATTAATATCCATTAAATCGGGACCGGCAAGAGATGCTATCTCGGTGGCTTCGCGCATATGATCGATATCGCTGCCGAAGATCTGGATACCGATAGGGCGTTCATACTCAAATATATCAAGCTTCGCCCTGCTTTTGGCCGCATCACGTATCAATCCTTCTGATGAGATGAACTCCGTATACATCATATCCGCGCCATGTTGCTTACACACATAACGGAAGGGAGGATCGCTCACATCTTCCATCGGCGCCAGCAACAGCGGGAACTCTCCTAAATCAATATTTCCTATTTGTACAGACATGCTTATCTTTAGCCCTGCAAAAATAAGCATTTTACCCCAAATGATACAAGAACCCACAAAGGACTACATACAGCAGACAAATCAGCCATCTATATTTGTACAATTTTTATCAATTGTGGGTATAACCATTGGCCTGGTGATTGTTTTTTCGTTTATCGCAGCGGGGATAATACTCGCTATATTCGGCTTTAAAACGCTTGGTGATACCTTTAGTTTCAATACACAAAACCCGCATGTTGGCACTACGTTATGGATATTGCAAATAGTGAGTACCACAGTACCCTTATTTGTTGCGCCGGTACTTTTTGCAAGGTTCATTGTATCAGATACGGCAACTTATTTAAAGCCAACCTTTAAGTTTCTGCCCGTTTTTTTATTGCTCATATTCACCATCATGCTTTTTTCATCGCCCGTAATGGAGATGTTAAGTAATATTAATCAAAAGCTATCATTACCTGCAGCGCTTAAAGGACTTGAAGATAAACTACGTGCCATGGAGCTATCGGCACAAAAAGCTACCGAGGCTATGCTGAATATGAAAAGCATCTGGGCTTTGCTGTGGGCGTTGTTTGTGGTTGGCTTATTAACGGCCATTGCAGAGGAGTTTTTATTTCGCGGTGTAATTCAAACTATTTTTATTAGATGGACCCGCAATAAACATGCTGCCATATGGATAACAGCCATCCTTTTCAGCGCTTTTCATATGGAGTTCTTTACTTTTTTGCCAAGGGTATTCCTTGGCGCCATATTTGGTTATTTTGTTGCCTATAGTGGCAGTGTATGGACAGGTGTTTGGGGTCACTTTTTAAATAATGGCTCCGCGGTGCTTATCACTTACTTATTTCAGCACAAAACCATTAAATTAGATCCCGATGATCAACACGTATTTAATTACCCCCTGTATGCTATTAGCATAATAATTGTTTTATTTTTGCTTTTTATATACAGGTATGTTGCAATTGGTAAAAAGCCAGAGTTAAGTAATTGATGGAAAAAAACTGGATCAAAATTTTCACTTCATCCAATTTTTATCAATCAGAGATTGTTAAGCAAGTGCTTATCGGGCACCATATTGACACCGTTTTATTAAACAAACAAGATTCATCGCACCGGGCCTTTGGCGATATAGAAGTTTACATTCATCAGGAGGATTTTAGCAAGGCCATTGAGATCATGATCCTCAACCAAATTAATTTATGAGATTACGCGCCATTACAGGCTTCTTTTTCATCATCGTGATGATTGCCTCCACTTTATTGGGTACATATGTTTTCAGTTTGTTTTACCTTGTGCTGGCATCATTTTGCCTTTTTGAATTTTATAAGCTCATAAAACAAAACACGGCGCAACCAAACATTATTGCGGGGTTAACTTACGGTGCATTACTCTTCGCCGGAACCGCGTTATTCTTCTATCCTGAACAATTTATTTCATCTGCATTAAACGGAAATCATGCTGTTATAAAGCTGCTTCTTTTAATACCACTTGCCGGTGCTGCGGTATTTATGCAGGAACTATATAAGAAAACACCTGCCCCATTCAGCAATATCGCTTTCACCTTTTTGGGAATCATATTCGCTGTAATCCCTTTCGCATTTTTTCATGCAATGGCTTTTATCGGCGGCAACTTTAACTTCCATATCCCGCTGGCATTTTTGATCATTTTATGGAGTAACGATACAGGCGCTTACCTTGTAGGCAGTAAAATGGGTAAAACAAAATTATTTGAAAGGCATTCACCCAAAAAAACTTATGAAGGTTTAATTGGCGGTATAATCATCAGCGCCGTAGCAGCGCTTATATTGGGTCATTTTTATACAGAGCTTACCTGGAAACAATGGGTTACCATATCAATCCTTATTTCATGCTTTGGTACCATGGGCGATTTGGTTGAATCCATGTTTAAACGCAGTATTAACGTAAAGGATAGCGGAGGCATATTGCCGGGCCATGGTGGCCTTCTGGATAGGTTTGATGGCTTATTAATGGCCGCACCAATTGTTTATGTATACCTGTACTTCATTTCAAATTAGTAATTTTGTAATAAATCATCTATAACATGACTTTTCATAAAGAAGGATACACCTCACTGGCCATCACCGTACTGTTTATTTTTGTGCTCAATGCACTGATACAGTTCTATTTTCCTGAAGCGCATACGTTAAAATGGATCATCTACATTTTATCGGGCATTTTCTTTTTGATCATAGTGCAGTTTTTCCGCAGCCCATTCTTTGATATCAGCATCGATGAAACTACCGTGCTTTGTCCTGCAGATGGAAAAGTAGTGGTGATAGAGGAAACTGATGAAACAGAGTTTTTAAAAGACAGACGTATCCAGCTATCGGTATTTATGTCGCCGGTGAATGTACACGTAAACCGTAACCCTATATCGGGCGTGGTGAGCTATTTTAAATATCATAAAGGTAAATACCTGGTAGCCTGGCACCCCAAATCATCAACTGAGAACGAACGCACCACGGTTTGTGTTCAAAATAGCGAAGGAGTATCGGTATTGTTCAGGCAAATTGCCGGCGCATTGGCCCGCCGCATTGTATGGTATGTAAAAGAAGGCGATATTGTTGAACAAGGCCAGCAATTTGGCTTTATCAAATTTGGATCAAGGGTTGATGTATTTTTGCCATTAGGCACAAAAATATTAGTAAATATTGGTGATGTTGTAAAAGGTGGCAGAACTATCCTGGCCGAATTGCCAAGCGCAATAACTGAGGTAACGGCAAAACCTGCCGCTAAAGTAATGCCCGTTAATGATCCCGAACCAACTGTAATCATAAACGAGGCACACCAGCAAGAGTTGCCTCTGGTTATTGATCATCCGGAGGTTGAAAAACCAAAACCTGCGGTTAAAAAGGCTGCTCCTAAAAAGAAACCTGCGGCTAAACCTGATGGAAAAACGGAGTAAAACCGATAATATTTAGATCGTTCAGAAATAATTTCTTCCCTATCTGAGTGACAGATTTATAAAAAAGCAAAGGCTACGAAAATCGTGGCCTTTGCTTTTTTAACTTTACTGCTATCCGTTTGAATTTTAATTATCCGCCTTATCCTTAGCTGCCTTTTCCTTTTCTTTCTGCAGGTTTTCCTGTACTTTTTTGATAGAATCTTGTTTGGCTTTTGCCGCTTTTTTCTTTTTATTAAAGAAACCCTTCAACAGGAAATTTGATTGTGCGGCCTTCAGGTCTTCATTTAAAGTACCGGTAGTGGCATGTACGTTTTTCATGGTTGTTTGTGCCTGTTTTACAGTACTTTCCAGGCTTCTGGACAGGCTTTCATTATTTAAAAGGCGACCAATACTACCCTTGCCGCTATTGATCTTGCCTACAATTTCTGCCAGGCTTGCAGTCATCGATTCTGCATTATCAGCCACCTTTGTAAGTTTGACTATTATCTTGTCCACATCCACCGGGTTTACAGATGCCAACCTGCCCCCATCCTGTACTTCCTGGGTGCTGGTTACGCCCCCGGGCGCCAAAACAACCAGTTTATCGCCCATTAAACCATCGCTGCCTATACTCAGCTTAGAATCGGCTTTTACAAACTTTTTTACGTTGTTGTTCAGCGTAAGGTCAACCCTTACCGAACTATCTGTTACAATATTGATAGCCTGCACTACCCCAACGTTTATACCGGCAAAACGCACGTTATTACCCACCTGCAGGCCGCTTACATTTTTGAATGTGCCGTAAACTGTAAAGGTGGAGTTGAACATCCCTTTTTGGTTACCAATGAAGAATATAGCCAAAACCAATACCACCAATCCGGCGAAGGTAAATAGTCCAATTTTTATTTTTTGCGATGATGTGGTTCTCATGTTGTTTCGTTAAAAAATGATCTTACAAGTTCGTTATCCGATTTTTGGAGTTCTTTCCAGGTACCTTCGGCTATATATTCTCCATCGTTCATGATCACAATGCGGTCGGCCGTTATTCGGGCACATTCCAGGTCGTGAGTAATGATGATAGATGATGTTTTATATTTTTTTTGCATATGGAGTATGAGTTCGCTGATCTCGCGCGAGGTTATGGGATCAAGCCCTGTGGTTGGCTCATCGTAAAGCATAATCTCCGGGTTTACAATCAACGTACGGGCTAGCCCTACCCTTTTACGCATCCCTCCGGATAGATCTGAGGGCATTTTATCAATCGCCTCAAGCAATCCAACGTTATCCAGCACCTCTTCTACCTTTTTGTCTATCTCTGCCTGGTCTTTCAGCCTAAGTACCCTGGTGAGCGGGAATTCGAGGTTCTCGCGTACGGTCATACTATCATATAAAGCGCCGCTCTGGAACAGGAAACCTATTTTAATGCGCAGCTGCTTCAGTTCTTCATCGCTCATATCTGCAACGTCTTCACCAAAAACCTTCAAATCGCCTTCATCGGGCTTCAACATGCCTACTACGCATTGTATGGTAACAGATTTACCCTCACCCGATTTGCCAAGCACCACCATGTTTTCGCCGCGTTTCAGATCAAAGGTTATATTTTTCAATACCTCTTTTTCTCCAAAAGCTTTCTTTAAACCACTGGCATGAATAACAACCTCATCCTTAGGTTTCTGCGGCTTTTTATTTATGCCGTTAATTTCTTTTTCTACTGTCATCTTACCTATAAAATAATATACTGGTGATTTGAACAGCTATAGCGTCAATAACAAAAATCCAGAGGGATGCCGTTACCACGGCCGAGTTTGCGGCAATACCTACGCTTTCGGTGCCTTTATTGGAGTGATAACCCTTATAACATCCCACAAAGCCTATCGCGAAGCCAAAAAATATAGTTTTAACAAGCGCCGGTAAAAAGTCGGAGAAATCAAGTGAGCCGATACATTTATTAAAGTAGAGTGAAAAACTGATGGCATCCGTAATATTAAGGGCCAGAAAGCCCCCGAAAAGCCCTATAACGTCCCCAATTACAGACAGCAAAGGAAC
Organism: Mucilaginibacter sp.; assembly: GCF_025362475.1. Taxonomy (GTDB): domain Bacteria; phylum Bacteroidota; class Bacteroidia; order Sphingobacteriales; family Sphingobacteriaceae; genus Mucilaginibacter. The sequence goes on along the minus strand of NZ_JANYGH010000065.1, from coordinate 196,442 downwards.
CATCAATGTGGTAGCTAAAATACGGGTAACAACCAGGTATTGAATGGGATTAGCACCGGATACTTCCATGGCATCTATTTGCTCGGAAACCTTCATACTACCTAGCTCGGCGCCTATACTGGAGGCTATTTTTCCGGCGCAGATGATTGCCGTAATTACAGGGCCCATTTCGCGGATAAAGGATACCGCGAGGGTTTTAGGCAGCATACTTTCGGCCCCAAGGGCAACAAGCGACGGCCTCAATTGAAGAATGAGCACAAACCCCATGATGAAGGTGGTAATGCCTACCAACATCATGGAGCGATAGCCTATTTCATAACATTGCCTTACAAATTCAGACCACTCAAAGCCCCCCGCAAATATGTTTCTGAAAAACCGGCCGAAGAAAACGCATTGTTCACCAATGCCCATCATCCATTTTCGCCAACCCGTAATTGCTTGTTCTGCCATATGATACATTATAAATTCGACAGATAAACAATGTACCGTCAAAATGTTTTGCAGTTCAGGAAAAATTAACCTTTAGGGTCGGCTTGCAGATTTATGACATTGGCACATCAATGATCAGGTATCGGGATGTCTCTTCGGTTTCAATTGTAAATGAACTGGTATCATAAACACCCATCGCGTCTCTTTTGTTTAAAGTGTCACCATTTAATTTAGCCTTCCCATCTAACAGGAACACGTAAGCGCCATTTCCGGGAGTTTTTATAGTATAATTAAGCGCTTTCCCGGCTTCAAAAGTACCCATACTAAAAGTAGCATCCTGGTGTAACCAAAGGGTGCCCTCCTCTTTATTAGGTGATACCATAACCGTTAACTCATTTAATTTAAATACATCTTTAAAACTTTTTTGATCATACCGCGGCAACACGTTTCTCTCTCTCGGGAAAAGCCAGATCTGAAGCGTTTTGGCGGTCTCGGTTGCAGATGCATTATATTCTGAATGATAAACTCCTGTACCGGCCGACATCACCTGCACATCACCTGCGTTAATCACTCCTTTATTACCCATGTTGTCCTGGTGCTCCAGGCCACCTTCCAATGGGATGGTCACTATTTCCATATTATCATGCGGATGCAGTCCAAATCCTTTGCCGCCGGCTATAATATCATCGTTTAAAACCCTCAAAACTCCAAAATGCATGAGTTCGGGATTGTAATACGGGCCAAAACTGAAAGAAAAATTAGCTTTTAACCAGCCTATATCATTTTTACCACGTTCGTTTTCAGGATAAAATATTGTTCTCATTGTTATATCTCCATTTATATGTTTAAACATACAATATTCATTCCACAAATTAAATATGTGTATTTTTGCAAAAAGTTAATAACCTATGGCAAATAAAGCTATTATTGCAGGTTCAACCGGACTTATTGGCAGTAAATTGCTCCAGATTTTGCTGCGCGAAACATTTTATGATGAGGTTTTAATCCTGGTGAGGAAAAAAATTGATATTCAGCATAAAAAATTAACGCAGTTGGTGGTGGATTTTGACCAATTGGATACGTATGCATACGCTATAACAGGGCATGCTCTGTTTTGCTGTTTAGGTTCAACCAAAGCCAAAACACCCGATTTGAAAGTATATCACAAGATAGATCATGATTATCCTTTACAACTGGCACAATTAGCGCATAAAAATGGCGTTAAGCAATATCATTTAGTCTCTGCCATAGGAGCAAACGCTTCTTCGGGTAACTTTTATACAAAGGTGAAGGGAGAAACAGAGGATGATATTACAAAGGTGGGAATAACTACTACCTATATATACAGGCCATCATTATTAACCGGCGACAGGCAGGAAAAGCGGTTGATGGAAAAGATTGCAGGCGGACTTGCGAAAGTGATTGATCCGTTACTGATTGGCAGTTTAAAAAAATACAGGAGCATACCTGCCGAAACCGTGGCATTGGCCATGTACAAACAATCAACAAAAAATGAGGTGGGTGTATTTGTGTACCCGTCAAACGTAATAAAACAACTATCGTGAGTACTTATCTATCCGCCGAGAATCTTGGCCATCAATTTCATGACAACTGGTTATTTAAAAATATAACCATAGGCATTAACCGCGGTCGCCGGGTTGCGCTGGTTGGCGTTAATGGCGCCGGTAAATCAACTTTATTAAAATTACTGGCTGGCTATATTAAACCAACCGAAGGCAAGGTAGTGCAGGCCCGTGATCTTAACATGGGTTACCTGGAGCAGGATCCAGGTTTTAAAGATGCGGTTACCATCAGCGATTACATTTTTCATGCTGATGATGTGCAGCAGCAGATGATTCGTAAATACGAAGAGTTATTGGAAAACGACCCGGACAATGCCAAAGCCATTGAAAAAATAATGGAAGAGATGAGCGAGGTGGATGCCTGGGAATATGAATATAAAATTAAAACCATTTTGGGCCGGTTGGATATCCACCATCTTAATCAGCCTATCACTACCCTATCGGGCGGGCAAAAGAAACGTTTGGCATTGGCTAAGCTATTAATTGAAGACCCGGATATTTATATTTTAGATGAGCCTACCAACCACCTGGATATTGATACCATTGAATGGTTGGAGAAATTATTGACCGATGGATCAAAAACCATATTAATGGTTACGCACGACAGGTATTTCCTGGATAACGTTTGTAACGAGATATTGGAAATTGACCGGGGTAAAATAGTACCCTACAATGGCAGCTACGGTTATTACCTGGAGAAGAAAGCAGAGCGCGACGCAGCTGATGATGCAGCATTTCAAAAAAATAGCAACCTACTGCGTAAAGAGTTGGAATGGATGCGCCGCCAGCCACAGGCTCGGGGTACCAAATCAAAAGCCCGTATTGATGCCTATTATGATTTGGAAGATAAAACCAAGAGTGGCGGCATCCGCGAAAAAGTTGAACTAAGCGTTAAAACAGCGCGCCAGGGAAACAAGATCATGGAGATGGAACATCTTTATAAAGGTTTCAACGGCAATACCTATATCGATAACTTCAGCTATATATTTAAAAAAGGTGATCGTATTGGTTTAGCCGGAAAGAATGGTACCGGTAAATCAACGCTGCTTAATTTAATAACTGGTGCTTTACAGCCCGATAAAGGGACTATAGTAAAAGGTGAAACCACGGTGATTGGCTATTTTCACCAATCGGGTATTGTTTTTAAGGATGATGAACGGGTTATAGATATAGTAAAAAACGTAGCCGAGTTTATTACCATGGCCGATGGTAAAATGATCTCGGCCTCTGCCCTGCTTACCTTATTCTTGTTTCCACCAGCTAAGCAGTATGGCTTTATATCCAAACTAAGCGGGGGCGAAAAGAAACGCCTGCAGCTGATGAGCATCCTGATGAAGAACCCGAACTTCCTGATCCTGGATGAGCCAACCAATGATTTGGATATTGATACGCTGAATGTTTTGGAAGAGTTTTTAACCAACTATTCCGGCATATTAATGATGGTATCTCACGATAGGTACCTATTAGATAAGTTAACCGACCAGCTATTTATTATGGAAGGACAAGGACAGGTACGCATCTATAACGGTAACTATTCATCATACAGAATAGAGCTGGAAGAAGCCAAGCAACAAAACAAAAAAGGCCCTGTTGCGCCAACTACTCCTGCACCTGCTGCTAAAAAAAATAAATTAAGCTTTAAAGAAGCCAAGGAATTGGAAACAACCGAAGCTGAAATTACCGTAATAGAAAACCAAATAAAGGATAAAACAGAACAGCTAAACAAGGTAGGTATCGAACTTGTAAAGCTGAACGAGATAATGGCGCAGATAGCTGATTTAAACAAAAAACTTGATGCAAAAAGCGCCCGTTGGATTGAGCTAACTGAGCTTAAAGAAGCATAAAATGAAACTATCAGATATCATAGCATCGATAGGTGTTATCATTTTATTGATAGCCTTTGTACTTAATTTAATCAACAAGCTATCATCAGAAAGCAAAGCTTACAAGCTGATGAATTTTATAGGTGCAGGTACTTGCTGCTATGCTTCTTATATGGTGAGTTTCTATCCCTTTGTAGTATTAGAGGGTGTTTGGGGTACTGTAGCACTGGTGTCATTATTAAAGGTTCCACGTGGAACATCAGCATAAAAAAGGTAATTTTGAATATAAAAAGACCTGTCAGTAACTATAAACAGGTAGTTTATTTCAAAAAAAGAACAAGTAAATTTCAAAAAAGTAAAGGTTTAAAATAAACACGACCTTTTAAACTAAATAATTACCCCTGCCTCCATACCCTCATAAACGCAGGCAGAGGTTAATTAAAACACCGGCTAATCAGCCAAAATAATAACTACACATACTCCATGTTCCACGTGGAACATGGAGTATAAAGACGCTCATAACGGCAAATATCTGCCGTTATATATAGAGAGATTTTGATTGTTCCACGTGGAACATGGAGGTATAAAATGTTTAGGAAATACAACGTAATTGTGGTTGGTGCCGGGCATGCAGGCTGTGAAGCTGCTGCTGCTGCTGCCAACCTGGGATCATCTGTTTTGCTCATCACCATGAATATGGGCACCATTGCACAGATGAGTTGTAACCCCGCCATGGGCGGTGTTGCCAAGGGACAGATAGTGCGCGAGATTGATGCCATGGGTGGATATTCGGGAATTATCACGGATAAATCATCTATTCAATTCAGAATGCTAAACCAATCAAAAGGCCCCGCTATGTGGAGCCCAAGAGCACAAAGTGACCGTATGCGCTTTGCGGAAGAATGGCGTTTAGCATTGGAAAGAACACCCAATGTCGACTTCTGGCAAGACACTGTAGCATCCCTATTAGTGAAGGGAAATACCGTTGCAGGGGTACGCACATCACTGGGTGTAGAGATAGAAGCAGACTCAGTAGTACTTACCAATGGTACCTTTTTAAATGGCATCATCCACATAGGTGAAAAGAAATTTGGCGGTGGCCGGGCAGGTGAAAAATCTGCAACAGGATTAACCGAACAACTATCACAATTAGGTTTTGAGGCCGGCAGAATGAAGACCGGTACCCCACCCCGCATTGATGGACGTAGCCTGAATTACTCGTTGATGGAAGAGCAATGGGGCGATGAAGACCGCGGTAGATTTTCTTATACCGATGTAGAGATGATTAAAGAACAACGTTGTTGCTGGATCACCTACACCAATACCAACGTACACGAAACCTTGAAAGAAGGCTTTGAAAAATCTCCAATGTTTACTGGAAGAATCAAAGGATTAGGTCCGCGTTACTGCCCTTCAATAGAAGACAAGATCAATCGTTTTGCTGAGCGCGACCGTCACCAGATTTTTGTAGAACCCGAAGGTTTAAATACAGTAGAGATCTATGTAAACGGTTTCTCTACCTCCCTGCCAGAGGATGTACAATACAAAGCATTAATCCAGATCCCCGGATTTGAGAAGGCGAAAATGTTCCGCCCGGGTTATGCCATCGAGTATGATTACTTCCCACCTACCCAGCTGGGATTAACTTTAGAAACCAAGCTAATCAGCAACCTTTACTTCGCCGGGCAAATCAACGGAACTACCGGATATGAAGAAGCAGCATCACAAGGTTTCATCGCGGGTATTAACGCGCACCAAAAAATCAATGATAAACATGAGCTCATTCTGAAAAGATCTGAATCATACATTGGAGTTTTGATTGATGACCTGGTAACAAAAGGTACCGAAGAACCGTACCGCATGTTTACCTCAAGGGCAGAACACCGACTGCTTTTACGCCAGGACAATGCAGATATCCGCCTCTCTCCTATGGCCCACGAACTGGGTTTAATAAGCGATGAGCGTTTAGAAAAGGTAAATCAAAAGGTAAAAAACTCCGATGATATTGTAGCCTACACCCGCAGTAAATCTATCGATCCATCAGCAGTAAATGGCTTGCTAGCAGACTTAGGTACTTCGGCCATTAACCAGGGCGCTAAGCTTTTCAATTTGTTGAGCCGCCCACAGATTGGATTTAACGATCTTAAAACAGCCGACAGCGGTTTGCAAGAAATGTTATCTGCCTACGATAAAGAAACAATTGAGCAGGCTGAAATAAAAATTAAATATGAGAGTTACTTTATAAAAGAATTGGAAATTGTAGACCGGATGAAAAAAATGGAAGACCGGGAAATCAATCCAAATTTTGATTATCATACTTTGGTGTCACTATCAAAAGAAGCACGTGAAAAATTGATGCGCATAAAACCGCGCACTTTGGGCCAGGCTTCACGAATTTCGGGCGTGTCGCCATCAGATGTTTCCGTTTTGATGGTTCATGTATCAAGATAATACGTAAAGTACTGATAATTAAATAATTATAAAAAGTCTTTTTAAATCAATTATTTCAGATTTTTAATAGCGGAGTTCATAAAAACATAAAAATCGCTTATATCGCCTAAAAACTATGTTAAATCAAAAACCGGCCAATTTTTACAATTTTCTCCTCTATATTTTTGTTGTTTTATTGATTTCTGGCTGCGCTGCGCAACAACAGCCTCAGGGAGGGCCGCGCGATGTAACGCCACCCGTTTTAGTAAAAGCGCTGCCGGCCAACAAAACCCGAAATTTTGTTGCCAAAGAAATTGACCTGGAATTTGACGAGTTTATAAAACTCACCAACCAGTACCAGGAAATTACCATGAGCCCGACAATGGAAAAAGCACCGGAGTACACTTCCAATAAAAAGAAGCTGCGCATAGTTTTTAAAGACACGCTCCATAAAAATACAACCTACGTTATCAACTTCGGAAAATCCATCCAGGATGTGAATGAAAGTAACGTGATGAAAAATTTCACCTACGTATTTTCTACAGGTCCGCACATCGACTCATTGAGCATCTCGGGATCGGTAACCAACACCCTCACCCAGGAAAAAGAAAAAGATATCACTGTGATGCTTTTCCCCTTAAAACAGGATTCCCTACTTTTTGGAAAAAAGAAGCCTTCTATTTTTACGACAACAGATTCATCGGGAAATTTCAGTTTGAATAATCTGCATGAGGACAAGTACAGAATTTACGCGCTGAAAGAGGCCAGTCCGGATAAGATATTTAATAACGATAATGAATTGATTGGCTTTCTCAAAAAACCGATCGATTTAAAATCCGATACGAAGAACGTCAAGCTAAATCTGTTTAAACAATTCCCGGAGAAATTCAGGTTTGCCGAAAAACGTTTTGATGTTGACGGAAAGATGTTATTTGTTTTTAATAAAGCTTTAATAAAACCATCATTAAAAATTATATACCCTGCAGATATCAACAATCAGAAATACGTAGAATTTAGTAAAACGAAAGATACAGCCTCGGTATATGTAAAATACATGAACTTTGATTCTATAAGGGTAGCCATTTATGACAACAACAAACCAGTTGATACCACTTACCTGTTAAAGAGTAAAAAGGAAGTATTTTTAAGGGTATTCAATTTTAAATACAATATATCAAACGATAAGCTAAAGCCAGGAGAAGATTTAAAAATTACCAGTAACCTGCCCATCGAAACAATAAACAGCGCGCAGATCTCCCTTAAAGAAGACTCCATCACCCTGGCGACATCTGATTATACCTTACAAAAAGATACAGGTAATACTAAGTTCCTTACGCTAAAATACAGGTGGCGGCAAAACGCCAAATATGAACTGATATTTAATGAAGGCGCCTTTACAGATATCTATGGCGATAAGAACAAATATGCTGCAAAGAAATTCCAATCAGATAAAACAGAAAACTACAGTACCCTTACAGTTAAGGTTACCGTGCCCGATACATCAAAAGCTTACGTAGTTGAACTGCTGAACGATCAAAAAACAATATTGCAAAGTAACGCCATTACCAAAAGCACATCTTTAGTTTACAAAAACTATTTAACCGGGAAATATATGGTGAGGGTTATTTATGATGAGAACCGCAACGGCAAATGGGACAGCGGAAACGTTCACTTAAAAAAGCAACCGGAAAACATCTGGATAAACGAAAAAGAGATCACGCTTAGACCCAATTGGGAAGCAGAAGAGCCTATTACGGTGCCCAAGGAGCCCATTACTCCTTAAACCAACCCGAATACATGATGTAATTTTTTGGAAGCTGCTTAAGCATTGCCATTTGCTCATCTGTTAAAGGCTTTATTTTTTTAGCAGGTACACCGGCGTATAAAAAGCCGCTTTCGCAAACGGTATTTTCCAATACCACGGTACCGGCTGCAATGATAACAAACTCATTCACCACGGCATGATCCATCACAATGGCACCCATGCCTATCAGCGTATGATCATGCAGGGTACAGCCGTGTACAAGCGCGTTATGCCCTATAGATACGTTGCTCCCTATGTTTGTAGGTGCTTTTAAATACGTGGCATGTATCACCGCTCCATCCTGTATATTGGTGTTATCCCCTATTTTAATGTAATGCACATCGCCGCGGATAACCGCATTAAACCAAACGGAACAATTGCTGCCCATCACCACATCGCCCACAATGGTGGCATTCTCGGCTATAAAACAATCTTCTCCTCAAACCGGGCTTTTACCTTTAACTGGCAATATAAGTGGCATATCTTTTAAATTAGCGAATTATTGAGTTAGTGAATTTGTTATTTTTTTATTTATGTTTGAAGACAAAATAAGCGGAAATAGCTCAGCTGGTAGAGCATCAGTTTCCCAAACTGAAGGCCGCGGGTTCGAATCCCGTTTTCCGCTCATATTCCTCGTCTTTTTCCTCACCGTCTGCTACAACGGCACAACAGGATGACGTTTCAACATAGAATCAAACAACAACCATGCCTTTGCGAGGCACGAAGCAATCGCGAACCGCACAAGTACGTCCTGTATAGCATCCGATTGCTTCGTTCCTCGCAATGACATATTTTTTAACTTTCTTTTAAAACACCGTATCCTTAACCTCCTCAGCATGTACAGGATAATCAGTAGTATAATGCAGCCCCCTGCTCTCTTTACGTAACATGGCCGATTTTACCACGATAAATGATACCTGGATCAGGTTACGCAGCTCGCAAAGTTTTACGGATAGTTTAGTTTTTTTATAAAATGATTCTGTTTCTTCATACAGCAACCCTAATCTACGCATAGCCCGCTCCAGCCTGAAATCAGACCGTACAATGCCTACATAGTCATTCATTAGCTTCTGCATTTCGCGCACGTTGTGCGTAACCAAAATATCTTCATTTGATAATTGTACACCATGCTCGTCCCAATCAGGGATATTAGCGGGTATCACAAAATCGTTAAATTTATCTACAGCATCTTCATAAATACGGTGTGCAAAAACTAATGCTTCCAATAAAGAATTGGATGCCAGCCTATTAGCGCCATGTAAACCTGTTGATGAGCATTCGCCGCAGGCATATAACCTTAATATAGACGACTGACCCACATGATCAACCATAACACCACCACACATGTAATGACAGGCCGGCGCAACCGGGATCATATCCTTGGTCATATCAATACCTATCTCCAGGCATTTGGCATATATATTAGGGAAATGATTTAAAATATCTTTTTTACTGCGGTGACGGATATCCAGGTAAACAAAATCCTCGCCCGATTTTTTTATCTCGGCATCAATTGCTCTCGCAGTAATATCCCTTGGCGCCAATGATTTACGCGGATCATACTCCTGCATAAACTCTTCACCATTGGTACGCTTTAATATCCCGCCAAAGCCACGTACAGCCTCAGATATCAGGAACGAAGGATACTCACCCGGATTATACAAAGCTGTAGGATGAAACTGGATAAACTCCATATTCCTAACCTTACCTTTTGCCCTATATACCATGGCAATACCATCACCGGTAGCAATGGTTGGATTGGTGGTAATTGAATAAATATGGCCGGCACCACCGGATGCCATCACCGTAACCTTCGATAATATTTTTTCAACAACATTACTCTCCGTATTAAAGGCGTAAATACCGTAACAGGTTATATCGGTACTTGATTTTCCTACCAGCTGGCCTAAATGGTGCTGGGTTATTAAATCTACCGCGAAATAATGTGTTAATATCTCAATATTGGGATTCTTGTGGATCTCTTCTAATAATGACCTTTCAATCTCCAGCCCGGTCACATCCTTATAATGTAAAACTCTAAATTCGGAATGGCCCCCTTCTTTTGCCAGGTCATAAAAACCTTCGTTCGTTTTATCAAAATTAGTCCCGTAATCAATAATTTCATTAATTCTCTCCGGTCCTTCTTTAACAACGGCTTCCACAACATCACGGTCGCAAAGGCCATCACCACTAATTAAGGTGTCCTCAATGTGTTTTTCAAAAGAATCCTCCTTTTTATCCACAACAACCGCCACACCACCCTGGGCATACTTAGTGTTGGATTCGTCTTCATTTGATTTTGTAACTATCAGAACCTTACCATGTTTCGCAGCCTTAAGGGCAAAACTTAGTCCGGCAATGCCTGATCCTACGATCAGGAAATCAACAGTTCGGGTCATATTTTATATATAAGTTGTGCAAATGTACACGATATGTTAATAACAGGGATAAAGATGTTAATTTGATGTAAAGAAATAGCTAATAAATAACCAAAGTGTGGATAACCCTAGATTTTTTAAATGAAATGAATAATTTTTGAGCGACTTTTGCATACTTTAAACACTAAAGCTAACATTTTAAACATTAACAAAATATTAACATATAACTTTCAAAAGAAAAATTTGAAACTATTAGAAATCACAAAATCAAAGTGATACAAGCTAACAAAGTGTTGATAAGTGTTAATAAAAAATGAAAAATAACTTTTAATCTAAAATCTATACCGACTTTTGCACATAACTAACACCTTAACAAGTAATAGTTTTATTTATATAAATAATTAGTTGTTATTAATTGATTTGTTGAAATGGATATCTTCGAAGAAATAAATGTGACGGGATTTGTGGACGAATACATCGACCCAAGCCTTGATCTTTTTGCTGAAATTGAAAAACTTAAAAAGGAAAAAAACGCCGTTATTTTGGCGCATTATTACCAGGAACCTGATATTCAGGATATTGCAGATTATATTGGAGATAGCCTCGGCTTATCTCAGGAAGCTGCAAAAACGGATGCTGATATTATCGTTTTCGCCGGGGTACATTTCATGGCCGAAACTGCCAAGATACTTTCGCCCACAAAAAAGGTTTTATTGCCCGATTTAAAGGCAGGATGCTCATTGGCAGATAGTTGTCCGCCACATTTATTTAAAAAGTTTAAGGAAAAGTATCCTGATCACCTGGTGATCACTTATGTAAACTGTACTGCCGAACTAAAAGCTATGACCGATATTGTTTGTACATCAAGCAATGCCGTACAAATAGTGGAAAGTTTGCCAAAGGACCAGAAGATAATTTTTGGACCGGATAAAAATCTTGGTGCCTGGGTGGCCAAAAAAACCGGTCGCGACCTGGTGTTATGGAACGGAGCCTGTATGGTGCACGAGATTTTTAGTCGCGAAAAAATAACCAAACTGAAGGAAAGACATCCGGGTGCTAAGCTGCTGGCCCACCCCGAGTGTGAAGAGGCTATTTTGCAGATGGCCGATTATATCGGTTCAACTACCGGGATCCTGAAATATGCAGGCAGTCGCCCGGATAAGGAATTTATTGTAGCTACCGAGGCAGGTATTATACACCAAATGCAAAAGGAAAACCCGGATAAAACATTTATACCGGCGCCACCAAATAACAGCTGTGCCTGCAACGATTGCCCGCACATGAAACGTAACACACTGGAAAAATTATACCTGTGCCTTAAAAATGAGATGCCCGAGGTTACTGTACCGGCTGATATTATTGAAAGAGCGGTGAAACCTATTGAAAGGATGCTGGAGATTTCGGCAAGATTGGGGTTGTAGAAGTAATTAAATAAATAAATAAAGCGTCCCGTCATTGCGGGGGGAGAATCCGGGAGACACTGAAGGAGAAATGACGTTAAAAAGGGGGCTTTAGAAAATATGTCATTGCGAGGTACGAAGCAATCTCTACACAGGCAGATCAAACTTGACTGATTTCTCTGTACAGCTTGGAGATTGCTTCGTACCTCGCAATGACGAGTAAGAAAAGGTCCTAAAAAGCTAAAAAATTTTTCCGCCTTTGGCGGATACAGTGTTTTTTGCGGCAGCGCGAAAATTTAGGGGTTAATAAAATAGCATTGTTAATAAGTATCCTAAATTCTCAAAAAATTTCCCGCCTGCGGCGGTAGGCAGCAAGCGGTTTTTTGCGACGGCGCGAAAAATTTTGAGGAGAAACAGGAGCAATTTACTCGTGTTAAAATTATAAAAAGATTAATAAATGAAATCACCTAAACAGGTGTAATCATAAAGGATATGTTTGAAAATCAGGAAAGAACGAATTTAGAAGACTTAGGCGAATTTGGTTTGATAAACCATTTAACTAAAAATATAAAGCTGGAGCAGGCAAGCACGGTTAAGGGTGTTGGTGATGATGCAGCAGTACTTGATTTTACTGGCAAAAAGGTGTTAATAAGTACCGATATGCTGCTTGAAGGAATCCATTTTGATTTAGCTTATACCCCGCTAAAGCATTTAGGCTATAAAGCCATCCAGGTAAACCTGAGTGATATTTATGCCATGAATGGTACTGCATCGCAGGTTACGGTTTCGATAGGTTTATCAAGCAAGTTTCCTTTGGAAGCTATTGAAGAATTGTATGAAGGCATTTACATAGCCTGCGAAAAATATAATGTGGATTTGATTGGTGGCGATACAACGTCATCAAAACAAGGTTTGGTGATCAGCGTAACCTCTATAGGGTATGCGGACGAAGCGGATATTGTTTACCGTAACGGTGCCGGTGAAGGCGATTTGATCTGTGTGTCAGGAGATCTTGGTGGTGCTTATACTGGTTTGCAATTGCTTGAAAGGGAGAAGCTTATATATCTTGAAAATCCTAATATTCAGCCCGACCTGGAGGGAAAAGATTACATTGTTGAGCGCCAGCTTAAACCTGAGGCCCGCCGGGATATTGTTGAATTATTGAAAAGTATTGATGTTAAACCTACAGCCATGATAGATGTATCTGACGGGTTGGCATCAGAAATTATGCACATCTGCAAGCAGAGCGCCAAAGGCTGCAGCATATATGAAGAAAAGATCCCTTTAGACCCAATGACCTTTGAAACGGCCCGCGAATTTAATCTTGATCCAACCGTGTGCGCGCTAAGTGGTGGAGAGGACTACGAGCTTCTTTTTACCGTTAAACAGGCCGACTACGACAAGATCAAGTTTAAAATGGATATTACCATCATCGGCCATATCACAGAGCCTTCAGCGGGCTGTAATCTGATCACCAAAGCTGGAAATTCGCACCCGTTGAAAGCCCAGGGATGGAATGCATTTAAAAAATCGGAGTAAATGCTGAACAAACTTTTTGGCTGGTTTTATTTGAATAAACATCCCGAGGGGATGGTGCCCAACAAAGTAATTGCAGGCACTTTTCTGCTCTATTTGGCGTTGCTTTTGCAAATGGTCAGCAATTTGCTGGAGGGCATTAACCTGGCGGCTTTTATATTTCTGTTCGGCTTTCTCTTTTACTTCATTTTTATGACCGGCGAGGGCCGGAAATGGGCAAGGATAGTGATGCTTATTTTGATATTAATAAACTCCTACGCTCTGGTTGCAAGTATCACCCATCCTGTAATAGTGTTGAAGCCTCATGAGTCTGTAGTGGCTTATAAATCTCCCGTGGTTTTAACTACGTTGTTTGTTGTAGAGGTGGTTGTTGAATTGATAGCAATGGGGTTGCTTTTTTCGGGGGAAACGAAGGTTTGGTTTAATAGAGTGAGGATAAAGGCGATCTAACTCCGAAGTAGTGCCAAATTTAATGATTTTCTAATTTAACCCCGAAGTCATGCCGAATTTATTTCGGCATCCCACAGGACAAGTCTGCGATACCTTTGTGTTACAGCATTCGGTCTACCGTCCTGTGAGATACTGAAACAAGTTAAAAAAGATCATTTATCACTTTACTAAAATCTATGATTTAATCCCCTAAGTCGTGCCGAATTTATTTCGGCATCCCACAGGACAAGTCTACACCATAAAAGTTCATCGATATGATTAAAATTCCAAATCGTCTTTTAAATCCTTCATCTCTGGATTCACAGATTTAATCTGGTTTATTTTCCAATCCTGATGCCACCTTTTCAATTGCTTTTCACGATCGATAGCATCCGTTATTCTCTCAAAGTATTCATAGTAAACCAAATCATGAAGCTTGTATTTCTTAACAAATTCAGAGCCTTCTCCATTTATATGTTGCCAAACCCTCGTTCGTAGATCGCTGGTGACACCAATGTAAAAAGTAGTGCGATAAATGTTTGTCATTATATAAACATGACCTTGTTTATAGAGCATTTTGAGAATCGGTTTAGGTAAGTAAAATTAAAAAAAAGGGACTTAGTGTAAATGTTTTCTCAAAAGGGAAAAATCGCTTTTTTTAATTTATAAATGCTTTTTCATTAGCTTGAGGGTATTATAAAGTTAAAAAGTGAGGCCTTTAGGATAATCACGTCTGTTAGGTCTGCTACTTGCATTTTGTATACTTATCCCCTGCCTATCTGTCCTGTGGGGTGCCGAAATAAATTCGGCATGACTTCGGGGCTAAATGGGCTCACGTTTATTGCTTTTTATTCCTGCATTAGGGTACTGTCGAGAACTTACTCCTCCCCCAAAAACTTTTGGTCAATCTGCTTATCCGCCTTTGCACCTAACTTCTTGATTTTCTCGGCAGTGGTAGTCAAATTTCCACGGCCGTCTGAAAGTTTATTTATGGCACTGTTATAAGCATTTTGGGTATAAGTAATATTCTTCCCGATACTATCCATATCAGTAAGGAAACCTACAAATTTATCATACATATCGCCGCTTAGGCGGGCAATTTCCAGTACATTACGGTTCTGGCGTTCCTGTTTCCACATGCTGGCAATGGTACGCAGGGTTGCCAGTAATGTGGACGGACTCACGATCACCACTTTTTTATCCCAGGCATAATTAAACAGCTCGCCATCCAGCTGTACTGCAATGCTGAAAGAGGATTCTATAGGCACAAAAAGCAACACAAAATCGGGTGAATTGATCTTATACAAATCATGATATTTTTTTGCCGACAGCCCATTGATGTGACCGCGGATAGATTCGATATGTGCTTTAGCAAATAGTTTCCGGTCTTCTTCCGTATCCGCATTTACCAGTCGCTCGTAGGCAATAAGGGATACTTTGGAGTCGATAACTAAATGCTTTTCATCCGGCAGATCAATAATTACATCGGGTTGGTAACGTGTGCCATCATTGGTCTGCATAGCTGCCTGGATGCGGTATTCCTGGTCTTTAACCAGGCCCGAGCGTTCTAATACCCTTTCTAGTATTACCTCGCCCCAGTTGCCTTGTTTTTTGTTATCACCTTTAAGGGCTTTCGTTAAGTTCTGCGCCTCATCGCTTATTTGTTTATTAAGGTCCATCAACTGGGTAATTACCCCTTTAAGCGTGTTGCGTTCGGCCGCTTCCATGTTGTAAACCTTCTCTACCTTATCCTCAAAAGCTTTCAGGTTTTCTTTAAGCGGATTAAGGATCAGATCCAGGTTGGTACGGTTCACATCAATAAATTCCTTTGATTTTTCTTTCAGCAGCTTCTCTGCCACGTTCTCAAACTCCCGCTGAAACTGCACGCGGATTTGCTCTATCTCCAGCTTTTGCTCCTGCATTTTTTCCTGCTGCGATTTATAGTAGGACCGTGCACTCTCCAGCGATTGATTGGCCTGTGCCAGCAGGGCGCGTTCCTGAAAAAGCTCATCCAGGATACGGTCCTTATCTTCTTTTAAAAAACGGGTGATACTTTCCTTGTCGCTTAATAAGCCGCTCGCTTTTTCCTCAGCCCTGGCCAGTGAAATTTTAAGTTGGTCACTTTCCGCACGTAGCCTGTTCAGTTCCTCTGCCGAAATTAATTCAGCTGCCTTAGGCTTTTTGATGAACAATAAAACGGCTATCAGCAGGATAACAACCGCTACAATAATTAGTATATCAGCACTCATTTTGATAAAAATATTAGCAAATTTAAGATAATATTTTTAGTAAAGGAAATGAGCATATACAAAAATGGTATTGCCAAATAAGAGACAATACCCAAAAATACGGGGCCGAAATAAATGAGATAAGCTATATTTTACTTACAAAAATTAGTAATATTATCAGGAGCCAGTTTATTACCCATGGCAACGGCTTTATTAAAATCAGCGCAGGCACCGGCTTTATCAAGTGCGGTTATAGTTAGGCATGGCTATATTGGGGATCAGGGGAAAAGGAATAATTACTGAACTTTCGCTATCCTCAGGCCCACATCGCTTACCTCATGCAAAGGGTTATCCCGCATGTTTTGCTCTATCTCGAAATGGTAATTGCCCTTTGTCGGGAATTTAATGTTGGTTTGAAAAGGCAGCTGGTAGCTATACAAATTACCCGAGCCTTTACCCAGCCATTCGCCATCGCGGGAGGCAAGTTTTACTTCGTAACGGGTTACTTTTACCTGTTTGCCGGGCGATGTTTGATAAATGAGTACAAACATATTGGAGTATTTGTAAGCATCGGTAACCCTTAAATTAAAGTAAAGGTTATAGGCAGCATTTACATCTGTGATGTTACAATCGAACTTTACCCGGTTAACGTACGACCAATTATGATCTGTAATGGCCGAGTTGGCATCAATAACCGCTTTAGGGTCGGTACAGCTACCCAGCAGCATGATTAACATACATGCTGCCGGATAAAGTATCTTTATAAACCGTTTCATTTTATTGTGGTGTATCCTGCTGTGGTGGATTATTATTGTTACGGTTTTGGCTGTTGGGGTTTGGGCGGTTTGGCCTGTTACGCCTGTTATTATTGCCCCCTTCACGTGGCGGTCTGTCACCTTCCTGTGGAGGTTTGTTGCCCGCCTGCGGTGGTTTAGGCCCCTGTTGTTGTGGCTTATTACCCTGGTTTTGCGGCGGACGGTTGCCTTGTTGCTTTGGCGGGCGGCTACCTTGTGGCGGGCGATTAGCGTCCGGGGCGCCGGCTGTTTTTTCGGTTGCAGGCGCTGCTCCTTGCGGGCGTTGCTGGTTGTTCGGTTTTACATCGCCGCCGGGAGTAGCCGGTTTTTGAGTTTTATTGCGATTATTGTTGTTGTTTTTCTTTTGATTTTTGCTGCGCGCACGGTCATCAAGGCGGGTAAGGCTATCCTGGCCAACTACGTTTTCATAGTCAAGCGCTTTAACGGTTAGTGTTTCGTCTTCCTCCATTTCGCCCAAATCGGCAGGGATAATACCTTCACGATTCAGTTGTTGAATTTCTTTAACCTTGGCAATTGGCATAGGCACCCATGATTCCTCGCGGGGATAGCTAAACCACATGATCTTTTTAAAGATGTCTGTTTTTTGCAGGCGCGCGTCACCCTTTTCGGTTTTAAGCACATTCACATTATCAGGGATATGCTTAAGGGCATCCATGTAAGTATCCAGCTCGTAATTTAAGCAGCATTTTAACTTACCGCATTGGCCGGCCAGTTTTAAGGTGTTTAAAGAAAGGTTTTGGTAGCGGGCTGCAGAGGTAGAAACCGTTTTAAAATCGGTTAACCAGGTTGAACAGCAAAGCTCACGTCCGCATGAGCCAATGCCGCCTAAACGGCTTGCTTCCTGCCTCATCCCTATCTGGCGCATCTCGATCCGGATACGGAAAGTTTCGGCCATTTTTTTAATCAGCTCCCTGAAATCGACACGGCCTTCGGCTGTATAATAAAAGGTAGCCTTGGTTTTATCGCCCTGGTAATCCACATCACTAAGCTTCATGCTCAGGTTAAGATCCAACGCCAGCTTACGCGATTTGTGCATGGTTTCCCACTCCATATCCTTGGCGGCTTTCCACTTTTCTACATCGGCTACTGTAGCTTTCCGGTAGATCTTTTTAACCACGTCGGCTTCTTTTACATGGCGCTTGGTCATTTGCATGCGCACCAGTTCGCCGGTGATAGAAACGTGACCAATATCATAGCCGCCTGTAGTTGCTTCAACAGCTACCAGTTCGCCGGCTTCGAGGTAAATATTATCGTTATTCAGGAAAAACTCCTTGCGCGAACCTTTAAATTTTACTTCGATAACCGGATACGGTTTATAATTAGTTGGCATATCCATATGGGATAGCCAATCGTAAACATCTAATTTGCTGCAACCATTAGTAAGGCATGAGCCATTACTTTTACAGCCCGCAGGTGAGCATCCGCCCCCTGTTGAGCAACTTCCACATCCCATAATTAATTTGGTATATATTGACTCCCCGTAGGGATGGTTTTTAAATTTAGTATTTTTATAATCTGTAAAGATACATCTAAAAATAAAATTTTAGGGTTTGCGTTTCTCTCTACGTGGTAATGTGCCTTTTCAAGCTCGGTGCTTATGGTTTGTGCTTTTTCTATACTCAGCACGTTGGTCATTTTCTGGGCTGTTTCCAGCTCTTTTGCCGGCAGATGTACCAGGTTGCCGGCGCCCGCAATCAGCAGGCAGCATTCGCGGATAAAGCTGATGCCATATCGTAAAAAGTTTTTTTGGTTCTCCCTTCCCATCTTGGCAAACTGGTCAACAAAAGTTAAAACCTCCAGCCCTTTGTTACTGAAACACAAGCGCAGCCATTGTACAAATAAGGTATGGTAGCTCTTCGTATCCTGCTGCAGCATGGTTAAAGCCTCGGTTAAATTGCCATTGGTGAGGTAAGCAATTTCGGCCGCGGCATCCTCGGTTTGGTTGTGCTCTGCAATTAAGTATTCCTTCACTTCGGACGAAAGCAGGCAAGGAATTTTTATCAGCTGTGTGCGCGAAAGGATGGTGTTCAGGATCTGATCCTGGTTTTGGGCCACCAATATAAAAAGGGTATTTGGCTGAGGCTCCTCAATGATCTTTAGTAATGCGTTCCCCTCTTTTTCCAAATATTCGGGCAGCCAAAGGATCAATATTTTATAGGCAGATTCAAATGGTTTGAAGCTGAGTTTCTTGATAATCTGGTGGCACTCGGCTATGTTGATATTGGCTTGCTTATTTTCTGCATCCAGGTATCCGCGCCAGGTATCCAGGTTCATGTAAGGGTTTGCAGTAAAAGCCTCGCGCCATTGCTCAATAAAAGTAAGCGCGGTATCATCCTTATGTTTGGCGAAGAAAGGGTATGAAAAATGCAGATCGGGATGCATTAATTTATTGTACTTGCGGCATGATGAACATACGCCACAGGAGTCATCCGGTTGCTTATCTTCGCAGGATAGGTATTGGGCATAGGCAACAGCAAGTGCAAGGCTTCCCGATCCCTCGGGGCCCAAAAACAACTGCGCATGGCTTACCCGGTTCTCTGTCACCGAGTTAAGCAACCGTTGTTTTGTTGCCGCTTGTCCTACTATTTGCTTAAACTGCATTTGGTGCAAAATAAGAAGAAGATTTGGGATGTGAGATATGACGGGGATAGATTTTATATAGGAAGCAGATATATAGGCAGATGAGTGTATATGCTGATTTAATAAGTATTAAGGATTAATAATATGAGAAATAATTTCCCAGGCCTTTCTCACCACCTTTCACATCTCCTATCTTTGCCAAATGAGAATAATGGCTTTTGATTACGGCACTAAGCGTATTGGCATTGCGGTTACCGATCCTTTGCAGATCATCGCCACCGGGTTGGATACGGTACATCCAATGTATATAGTTGATTACCTGAAAACGTATTTTAAAACAGAGCAGGTTGAGCGTTTCATTGTAGGCGAACCAAAACAGATGGATAACACGCCGTCACAATCGGCTATTCATGTAAAAGGCTTTGTGGGACTGCTAAAAAAAACTTTTCCGGAGATTCCTGTCGAAATGCTGGATGAGCGTTTTACTTCAAAAATGGCTTCGGCGGTTATTGCGCAAAGCGGGATGAATAAAAAGGGCCGGCAGAATAAGGAGCTGGTTGATACCATATCGGCGGTGATATTACTGCAATCATATATGGGCAAATCGTACTAACAGGCCATCTTCCTGGTATTAACCAATCTGAGTCATGATGCTATCTGTAGCCCCGGTATGTTCTTTTACATACGTCGCGGCCTTTTTACTGGTAATACTATAAAAAGCTTCATCGGTAGCAAGGGTATCAACAATACCTTTCAGCTGTGCGGCATCGTTGACGCTAAACCCGGCCTTTAAGGCTATTAATTCCCTTGCCTCGTTAAATTTTTGGTAATTAGGGCCAAATATTACCGGCAGGCCAAATGCAGCCGCCTCTAAGGTGTTATGAATGCCGGCACCAAAACCACCGCCAATATAGGCAAGATCACCGTACGCATATAAAGAAGACAGCATACCAATATTATCAATGACCAGAGTGGTATATGATGAGTGCTGAGCGGAGTGTTCCTCTTTTTGAATTAACCCGGAGTATTTTATTGCCGAGCCTTTGGGTAATAAACAGATAAGGTTATTTATTCGTTCTTCCCCAATTTCATGTGGAGCAAAAATGAATTTCCAATCCGGGTATAATGCGGGTAGCGCGGCCAGTAATTCTTCATCCTGTGGCCAGGTACTGCCGGCAACAAAAACTTTTTTACCATTGACAAATTGAGCAATGCCTGCTATCTCTTTTTGCTGCTGCGCGTTAGCCCAAACCCTATCAAAACGGGTATCGCCGCTTACGGTTACATTGGTAAAGCCAATGTTTTGTAACAGCAGCTTTGATGCTTCATCCTGTAAAAAAAAGTGAGTTACAAAGCTCAATGTTTTACGGGAAAAGCTACCGAACCACTTAAAAAATATTTGCTTTGGCCTAAAAATTCCCGATATGATATACAATGGCACCTGGTGTTTGTGCAGCTCGTTAAAGTAGTGGTACCAATATTCATATTTGGTAAAAACAGCCATTTCGGGCTGTATGGTATCGATAAATTGAGCGGCATTTGCAGCCGTATCTAAAGGCAGATAATACACAAAATCGGCAAGGGGGGTATTTTTCCTGATCTCATATCCCGACGGTGAAAAAAAACTGACCACGATTTTTTTATCGGGATGGAGGGTTCTCAACGCTTCTAAAATGGGCCTCCCCTGTTCAAATTCGCCGAGTGACGCAAAATGAAACCAAATACAACTATTTATACGTAAAAGATTTTGGTCTTTTCTCCCATTTATCCACTGGCTGGCTTTTTTATTAAAAAACGCCACTATATATATGGCAACAAAATATAACCTTAACCCAATATTATATAATAACACCATTTTAATTATGTTCGTTATCTTAGCCGGGGTTAAAAGTAGTAACAATTATTAATTACTGTAGTAGTAAAAACGTGGGGCTTAAATCCCGCTTTAAATTAATGCGGGATTTAGAACTTAAACACTTAAAACAATATAAACAATGAAAATAGCTGTAATTGGTACCGGCTATGTTGGTTTGGTAACCGGAACGTGCTTAGCTGAAACCGGGAACGAGGTAGCCTGCGTAGATATAGTTGAAGAAAAAGTTAATAAGATGCGTGCTGGTCAAATGCCTATTTATGAACCGGGCCTTGACCTGTTATTTCATCGCAATATAAAACAGGAGAGATTAACATTTACCACCAACCTTGCCGAAGCGATAGGTCCTGCAAAGGTTATATTTTTGGCATTGCCAACGCCTCCGGGTGCCGATGGCTCTGCCGACCTGAGTTACGTGCTTGGCGCCGCGAAAGATATAGCAAAGTTAATTACCGAGTATAAGGTTATCGTTACCAAATCAACCGTACCGGTTGGTACCGCGGATAAGGTTACAGCGATAATGAAAGCCAATACCGATATTCCCTTTGCGGTAGTATCAAACCCCGAATTTTTACGGGAAGGTGTGGCCGTTGAGGATTTTATGAAACCAGACAGGGTTGTTATTGGTACTATGGATGAAAAAGCGCGGGTGATTATGGGCGATCTTTATGCGCCTTATGTACGCCAGGGTAACCCAATCCTTTATATGGATGAGCGCTCATCCGAGCTTACAAAATATGCGGCCAATTCATTTCTTGCCACCAAAATCACTTTTATGAACGAGATTGCCAATATGTGCGAGCTGGTTGGCGCAGATGTGGATATGGTGCGTAAAGGCGTGGGAGCCGATGCCCGTATAGGCAAGCGTTTCCTGTTTCCGGGTGTTGGTTACGGCGGGAGTTGTTTCCCTAAAGATGTGCAGGCGCTTGCAAAATCGGCCGGGGAAAATAATTACGAATTTAAGATCCTGAACTCGGTGATGGAAGTTAACGAAACGCAAAAGAAGCGGTTGGTAGTTAAACTGCGGGACTATTATGGAGAGGACGGCTTAAAAGACAAGAGATTTGCGCTTTGGGGCCTTGCATTTAAACCAGAAACCGACGATATTCGTGAAGCACCTGCCTTATACATCATTGATGAACTTTTGGCTGCCGGCGCATCCGTAATTGCTTACGACCCGGAAGGAATGCCAAACGTTAAGAAATTACTTGGCGATAAAATTGAATATGCTGCAGACAGGTACAGCGCGCTTGACAGTGCGGATGCTTTGCTGATTGTAACAGAGTGGCCGGTTTTCCGCACCCCTGATTTTGATTTCATGAAAGAAAAGTTAAATGCTCCTGTTATATTTGATGGTCGTAATCTTTACGATCTTGACAGGATGAAAGACCATGGGTTTTATTATAATAGTATCGGACGTAAAGTAATAAGTTAATGACAAACCGTAAAAGAATATTAATTACCGGAGCCGCCGGATTTTTAGGCTCGCACCTTTGCGACAGGTTTATTAAAGAAGGTTACCATGTAATTGGAATGGATAACCTGATAACAGGTGATTTGCGCAACATTCAACACCTTTTTAAGCTGGAGAATTTTGAGTTTTATAACCATGATGTTTCCACCTTTGTATTTGTTCCCGGCGAACTTCACTACATACTTCACTTTGCATCGCCGGCAAGCCCGATTGATTATTTAAAGATTCCTATCCAAACCCTAAAAGTAGGCTCATTAGGTACGCATAATTTGCTAGGTTTGGCCCGCTCAAAAGGAGCAAGGATGCTTATCGCTTCCACATCAGAAGTATACGGAGATCCAAACGTTAACCCACAACCAGAGGAATACTGGGGCAATGTAAATCCGGTTGGCCCACGCGGGGTATATGACGAAGCCAAGCGTTTCCAGGAAGCAATAACCATGGCTTATCATACCTTTCACGGTTTAGAGACACGTATCATACGGATATTTAACACCTACGGGCCGCGTATGCGATTGAATGACGGCCGCGTATTGCCAGCCTTTATTGGCCAGGCTTTAAGGGGCGAATCATTAACCATGTTTGGCGATGGCTCACAAACCCGTTCATTTTGTTATGTTGATGACCTTGTAGAAGGTATTTACAGGCTTTTACATAGTGATTATGCCCAGCCGATGAACATCGGTAATCCTGATGAAATAACCATCAGGCAGTTTGGTGAGGAAATCATCAAGCTAACAGGCACCGATCAAAAACTTATTAGCCTGCCATTACCAACAGATGATCCAAAACAGCGCCGTCCGGATATTACCAAGGCAAAGGCTATATTGGGCTGGGAACCAAAGGTTTCCAGGAGCGAGGGCTTAAAGATCACATTGGATTACTTTAAATCATTACCTGCAACAGAAATAAACCACAAGGATTTTACGTACTATAATAAATAGCAACCTTATTCCTGTTAAAGGAATAGCTTTAATACATGCACCATAAATGAAGATATTAGTAACAGGCGGCCTGGGTTTTATAGGCTCCCACACCGTTGTTGAATTAGTAAATGCAGGTTATGAACCTGTTATTGTTGACGATCTTTCCAACTCTGACCCTAAGATTTTAGATCAGCTGGCCAAAATCATTGGCTACAAACCGGTTTTTCACAAACTCGATCTTTGTGATGAGGCCAGTGTAAAGGCTTTGACTATTGCCGAGCCTGATGTTGCAGGTATCATTCATTTCGCTGCTTTTAAAGCGGTAGGCGAATCGGTGCAAAAACCGCTCAAATACTATCGTAATAATTTTTATTCACTCATCAATTTATTGGAAGCATATTATGGCAAGCCATTAAATTTTGTGTTTTCATCAAGCTGTACCGTTTACGGGCAGCCAGAGCATTTGCCGGTAAATGAAGAAGCCCCTGTGCAACCGGCCCAATCGCCTTATGGCAACACAAAGCAAATTGCCGAGGAAATACTGAAAGACATGATTGCGTCTGGTACAAGCAGCTATAAAGTTGTATCACTAAGGTATTTTAACCCCGTGGGCGCTCATGAAACTGCGCTTATAGGCGAGTTGCCAATTGGCGTACCTCAAAACCTGGTACCATTTATCACGCAAACGGCCATTGGCAAACGCCAAAAACTAACTGTTTTTGGTAATGATTACGATACCCCCGATGGCAGCTGTGTACGCGACTATATCCACGTGGTTGACTTAGCTAAAGCTCACGTGGCGGCGCTAAGGTTGTTGGAGAAAAAAGAAGATCAAAGCTACGATGTATTTAATATAGGTACAGGCCAGGGCAATACCGTGTTGGGTGTTATAAAGGCTTTTGAGCGCGCTACCGGTGTAAAAGTAAATTACGAAGTTGGCCCCCGCCGTGCCGGCGATGTGGAGAAGGTTTGGGGTGATGTAACCAAATCTGCCAATAAATTAGGCTGGAAGACAGAGTTGGGGATTGAAACCATGATGTCATCTGCCTGGGAATGGGAAAAATACATATCTCAAAATCCGTTATAAATTAAAATTCAACTAATGCAAAAGATCATTATTACGGGTGGAGCCGGTTTTATAGGCTCGCATGTGGTGCGCCGGTTTGTTAAAACCTACCCAAACTATACCATTATTAATTTAGATAAATTAACATACGCGGGTAACCTCGAAAACTTAAGAGATATTGAGAATGAACCTAACTACAGATTTGTAAAGGGGGATATTGTTGATCTTGAATTTATAAATAATCTTTTCGAAACAGAAAAGCCAGATGCCGTGATTCACCTTGCGGCAGAATCGCATGTGGATAGATCGATTACCAATCCGCTGGAGTTTGTGATGACCAATGTAGTAGGAACCGTTAACCTGCTGAATGTTGCCCGCGAAAGCTGGAAAGGACGCTACGATCAAACCCGTTTTTACCATGTATCAACAGATGAGGTTTATGGCACATTGGGCGAAGATGGAATGTTTACAGAGGAAACAGCATATGATCCGCATTCGCCATACTCAGCATCAAAGGCCAGTTCTGATCATTTTGTGAGGGCTTACCAGGATACTTACGGGCTCAATACGGTGATATCAAATTGCTCAAATAACTACGGGTCTTTTCATTTTCCGGAGAAGCTGATTCCGCTGGCCATCAACAATATCAAACAAAGCAAGCCAGTTCCTGTTTATGGAAAGGGCGAGAACATTCGCGATTGGCTTTGGGTAGAGGACCATGCAAGGGCGATAGATGTAATTTTTCATCAGGCAAAAGCCGGAGAAACATATAACATAGGCGGCCACAATGAATGGAAAAATATCGACCTGATCAACTTACTGTGTACTATCCTGGATAATAAACTGGGCAGGGAAGCGGGTGATTCTGCAAAACTAATTACCTATGTAACAGACAGGGCCGGACATGATATGCGTTATGCCATTGATTCATCAAAATTGAAGAATGACCTGGGCTGGGTTCCAACAATAACTTTTGAAGAGGGATTGGAAAAAACCGTAGATTGGTACCTCGCCAATGAGGAGTGGCTGCAAAATGTTACATCAGGTAACTACCAGCAATATTATAAAGGGCAGTATACTAACCGGTAACTATGTTTGGGTTATTTAAAAAGAAAAAAGAGAGAAAAGAAGTAGATTTCAATTATGATTCTATCATGGTTGATATGCATTCACATGTTTTGCCCGGAATAGACGATGGCGCAAAAACACCACAGGATTCCGTTATACTTATCCGTAAGATGATGGATCTGGGTATAAAAAAGATTATTGCCACCCCCCACGTGATGATCGATTTTTACAGGAACACGCCGGAAACAATTGCAAGTTCCCTTGAAAGCTTGAAAGCGGAGTTGAAAAAGGAAAACATAGATATACCTATTGAAACAGCTGCAGAGCATTATTTTGATGAAACATTTGAACAGCGTGTCGCTGATGGTAAATTAATGACCATGGGCGATAATTATGTGCTGTTTGAGTTTTCTTTTATCAACCAGCCACCTAATGTTATACCTGTTCTGCAAAAAATGAATGATATGGGTTATAAACCCATCTTAGCCCATCCGGAAAGGTATCCATATATGGATCTTGAGCAATACAAAAACATACAGGGCTGGGGATGCAGCATGCAATTGAATACCATATCATTAACAGGCTACTATGGAAAAGAGGTAAAAAAACTGGCCGAAATGCTTATCGATAATAATATGATCGATTTCATATCAAGTGATATGCACCATGAAAAACACGCCTCCGCATTAAAAGATGCCCTGCGCTGCTCATACGCAGAAAAGCTTCTGTTTGATACTCCGTTGAAGAATAAACTTCTTTTTTAGGAGCAAGGACTTTTGGAGTAAGGAACAAGGATTTTTGAAAGACAGGATGTTCGGACAAACGATTTAAATGAAAAGGCACCCAACTGAGGTGCCTTTTTTATTTTTAATGCTTCATCCAAAAGATCCTTACTCCTTGTTCCTTTATTCCAAAGTCCGATAGTCTTTTGTCTGAACGTCCAAAAATCCTTGTTCCTTGCTCCAAATGTCCTTCATCCAAAAATCTTCCAAACACTTGCAATTGCAAAAGATAATATATACTATTGTGTTATATTGACACAATGTTGTTATTTGCTGTTAATAAACAAGTTATAGCCAATTATTACACACCAATTTTTTAACCTTTAATCATGAAGATAAGCTACAGATTTAATGTTGCTATTGTAATTATGTGGGCTACCGGAAGTTTAATCTCCACGGTGCAGGCTCAAAGTGAAAAACAGCCGCTGCAATTGCGCGCAAATAATGTTAAGCAGATAGTGGCTGCGATGACATTGGAAGAAAAATCAAAACTTGTTGTAGGCATGGGCTTTAAAATGCCGGGTATGCCACCGCCGGTTAAAGGGAAAAAGCCGGAAGCCATAGATATTGGAGGCTTCAAATTGCCTCCATCTGATCCTGATGCCTATAATATTCCTGAAAAAGTTCCGGGTGCTGCCGGTCGTACCCATGCCATCCCTCGTTTGGGCATCCCATCAATGACGGTATCTGATGGCCCTGCAGGCTTACGTATAGAGCCCATCCGCGATGGCGACAAATCAAAAACATACTATGCAACCGCCTTTCCTGTTGCAACTCTGCTAGCCAGCAGCTGGGACACCGAACTGGTAAATAAAGTGGGTGTAGCTTTCGGTAACGAGGTGCGCGAATACGGAGTGGATATTTTATTGGCTCCGGGTTTAAACATTCACCGTAACCCATTGGGTGGCCGTAATTTTGAATATTATTCAGAAGATCCACTGGTTGCCGGTAACATGACCGCGGCCATTGTGCGCGGAATACAATCAAACGGCGTAGGTACATCTATAAAACACTATGCCGCCAATAACCAGGAAACTAATCGCAACTCCATCAACACTATTGTAAGTGAAAGAGCCATGCGCGAGTTGTATTTGAAAGGCTTCGAGATCGCTGTAAAAAAATCACAACCGTGGACGGTAATGTCGTCATACAATAAACTTAACGGCACTTTTACTTCACAAAGGCATGATCTGCTTACAACCGTGTTAAAAAAGGAATGGGGCTTTAAAGGTTTTGTAATGACGGATTGGTTTGGTGGCGTTGATGCCGTAGCACAAATGAAGGCGGGAAATGACCTGATTATGCCGGGAAGTCCCAGCCAATCTGACGACATTGTGGCCGCGGTTAAGAAAGGTACTTTAAATATCGCGCAACTGAATGCCAACGTGGAGCGGATGCTGAATGTGATTGTTAAATCGCCGTCGTTTACAAAATATAAATACTCTGACGCGCCGGATTTGGCCGGACATGCCAAGGTAGCCCGCGAGGCTGCTGCCCAGGGTATGGTATTATTGAAAAATGACGACCATGCTTTACCTATCCTTTCCGCAAAAAGGGTAGCGGTATTTGGTAATACCTCCTATGATATTATTGCCGGCGGTACAGGTAGCGGCGATGTAAACAAGGCGTATACTATTTCTTTAATGCAGGGTTTAAGCAATGCCGGTTTTAAACTACAGGAAACCTTGTCAAAAAACTACGGCACTTACCTGGCTGATATGAAATTAAAACAGCCTAAGCCTAAAAACTTCTTTGATCACCCCGCTCCTATCCCCGAAATGGATGTGAAAGGAATAGTAGGAGATGAAGCAAATGGTGCTGATATAGCTTTGATAACCCTTGGCCGGAATGCCGGTGAAGGTGCCGACAGAAAACTGGAAGGCGATTACTATTTAAATGATGCTGAAAAGGGATTAATTAAAGAAGTTGCAGCAGCATTTCATGCAAAGGGTAAAAAAGTAGTTGTAGTATTAAATATTGGTGGTGTTATTGAAGTTGCCAGCTGGCGCGATGAGGTAGATGGCATATTGCTGGCATGGCAACCCGGGCTTGAAGCTGGTAATGCTATCGCTGATGTTTTGAGCGGTACGGTTAATCCATCTGGTAAATTGGCTACAACTTTCCCAATGGAGTACAAGGATGTTCCATCGGCCAATAATTTCCCAGGAACGCCTATGCCTAAGCCGGAGTCTGTTACTTATGAGGAAGGAATTTATGTAGGTTATCGTTATTACGATGCTGCTAAAATTAAACCGGCTTATGAATTTGGATATGGCTTATCATACACTAAATTTAAATTCAGCGACCTGAAATTAAGTTCAACCGATTTTGTGACGAGCGTTACCGCTACCATCACCGTTAAAAACACAGGTGATATTGCAGGTAAAGAAGTGGTACAGCTTTACATCGGCGCACCTAAAAAGGATCTGGATAAACCAGAGCAGGAGTTAAAGGCATTTGCCAAAACCCGTTTACTGGCTGCCGGCGAATCGCAAACCATGACCTTTATTATCAAGGCTGCTGATCTTGCTTCTTTTTATACCGACAGGGAGGCCTGGATTGCAGACAAGGGTAAATATGAGGTAAAACTTGGTTCATCATCAAGAGAGATTGAAGAAAAAGAATCTTTTAAACTGGCTAAGGATATCACCGTTGAAAAGGTTAACAAGGCGTTGACGCCGCAGGTTGCTATTAAAGAATTGAAGATGAAATAACACAGTGTTATTGCGAAATGATAAACTTCGTAAGTCTGGGATTCTGCAAATGAGGTTTTGAAAGGTTTGTCATCCTGAACGCAGTGAAGGATCTATTTGCAGACTTTACAGGGCGAAGAAGCATAGCGAATAATAGATCCTTCACTGCGTTCAGGATGACAAAAAGAAATTTTGCATATTCGGGATTGCTTCGTGCCTTGCAAACACAATATTTTTAACACACAATAACTATCTAAACTATGCCATTGCAACGAAGCGTTGCAATGGCTTTTATAGGTACAAGGCAATTATAAATACTAACCAACTAATATAATTTTCATGGCTAATCAACTAAAATTTATTGCGCTGCTATCGCTGCTGCCCGCAACTGCTGCTATGGCTCAAACCAAATGGACCGAAAAAAAATCGGGAGATGTTGTTTTTGTGACCAATTCAGGGGGGCAGCAATTGGGTTATGCAACCACATCTGGTGTTAAAATATTAACTGTTGATGGCCTGGCTTTTAAGGATCTGAACAAGAATGGTAAGCTGGATAAATATGAAGACTGGCGTTTACCGGTTGATGTAAGGGCAAAAGATCTGGCATCAAAAATGAGTGTTGATCAAATAGCGGGTTTAATGCTGTATAGCAAACATCAGCCTATTCCGGCCGCTCCGGCTGGGCCGTTTGCAGGGACCTATGGTGGAAAGAAATTTGCCGAAAGTGGTGCTAATCCATATGATCTTTCCGATCAGCAGAAAGAGTTTTTGGCAAAAGATAATGTAAGGCATGTTTTGATCACTTCGGTACAAAGCCCGGAGATTGCCGCGCAATGGAATAATAAAGCGCAGGCTTTTGTAGAAGGCCTGGGTTTGGGTATCCCAAACAATAACAGCTCCGACCCTCGTCATGGCACGGTTGCTACTGCGGAGTATAATGCTGGCGCTGGCGGCGCTATCTCTATGTGGCCTGGTTCATTAGGTTTCGCGGCAACATTTGACCCCAAAATTGTAGAGAACTTTGGCCATGTAGCCGCATTGGAATACCGGGCCCTTGGTATTGCAACGGCCCTATCACCACAGGTTGATATAGCCACCGAGCCACGCTGGGCGCGGGTAAGCGGTACTTTTGGCGAAGACCCGCAATTGTCTGCAGATATGGCACGCGGCTATATTGACGGTTTCCAGACCTCCACGGGCGACAAAGAAATTAATGGCGGCTGGGGTTATGGCAGTGTAAATGCCATGGTGAAACACTGGCCTGGCGGTGGCGCAGGCGAAGGCGGCAGGGATGCCCATTATGGTTATGGCAAGTATGCAGTATATCCAGGTAATAACTTTAAGCAACATTTAATCCCTTTTACCGAAGGTGCTTTTAAGTTGAATGGAAAAACGGGAATGGCTGCTTCGGTTATGCCTTATTATACCATATCATTTAACCAGGATACCAAAAACAAGGAGAATGTTGCCAACAATTACAACTCCTATATCATCAATGATCTGCTGCGCAAAAAATACAAGTTTGATGGTGTAGTTTGTACCGACTGGCTGGTTACCGGAGATGAAACCGCTGTTGATGTTTTCCTATCCGGAAAGTCATGGGGTGTTGAGGGGCTTTCTGTGGCACAACGGCACTATAAAATTTTGATGGCAGGTGTTGATCAGTTCGGTGGAAATAACGTGGTAGCGCCGGTTATAGCGGCTTACCAGATGGGCGTAAAAGAACATGGTGAGGCTTTTATGCGCGCCAGGTTTGAGCTATCGGCCGTGCGTTTGCTGCGTAATATATTGAGGACCGGCTTGTTTGAAAACCCCTACCTGGATACCGAAGCTTCTAAAAACGTTGTAGGTAATCCGGAATTTATGAATGCGGGATACGAGGCTCAGCTTAAATCAATCGTAATGCTGAAGAACAAGGGCAATATATTACCCTTACAAAAGGGAAAAACGGTTTATGTACCTAAAAAATTCACACCAGCCGGACGTAATTTTTTAGGAATGGAAACACCAGAAAAACTGGAATACCCCGTGAACATGGAAACCGTAAAAAAATACTTTACCGTTACCGAAAACCCAGATGAGGCCGATTATGCGTTAGTATTCATCAACAGCCCTAACAGCGGCGGCGGCTACAATAGCCAGGATGCCAAAAGTGGCGGAACGGGTTATGTGCCTATTAGTTTGCAATATGGTGAGTATACTGCTAATGACGCGCGTGCCACAAGCATTGCCGGGGGCGATCCGTTGGAGAAATTTACCAACCGTACTTATAAAGGCAAATCATCTACAGCCATAAATATTACCGATCTTGGAATGGTTAATGACACCTATTCAAAAATGAAAGGCAAGCCGGTTATTGTTTCGGTAAACATGGCCAACCCGATGGTGTTTTCGGAATTTGAGAAAAACGCGAATGCTATTGTAGTTGATTTTGGTGTACAGGGGCAGGCAACTTTAGATATCCTTACCGGTAAAAATGAGCCATCGGCATTATTACCAATGCAAATGCCTGCCGATATGAAAACTGTAGAGCAACAATTTGAAGATGTGCCACATGATATGAAATGTTATAGCGATGACCAGGGCCATGTTTATGATTTTGGCTATGGATTAAACTGGAAAGGTATCATAAATGATGCCCGCACTGTTAAGTATAAAACAAATATAAAGCCGTAATTTTAAAATGTTATAGCACTGTATAAATATTATCTATATGAAAATTTACTCTCTATTGATTTTGTCGATATTTATTTCTTGTTCATCATTGTATGCACAAGGGAATAGTCTGGATGTTGTAAAAACCAATGCCGGGCTAATATCGGGCAGTGTAAATGCGGATGGCAACGTTCATATATTTAAAGGAATCCCTTTTGCCGCGCCGCCTGTTGGTGATTTACGATGGAAAGAGCCACAGCCGGTGAAGCCCTGGGAAGGAATAAAAAAATGTAATGCATTTTCGGCCAGCCCGATGCAGGGAAAACCCAATGAGTTTGGTGTTTATACCCGCGAATTTTTAATTCCTTACGAACCCATTAGCGAAGATTGCCTGTACCTGAATGTTTGGACTAACGCCACGTCATCTGCAGAGAAAAAAGCGGTACTGGTTTATATATATGGTGGAGGTTTTGGATCAGGAGGAGCGGCAGTACCCATTTATGATGGCGAGGCAACAGCCAAAAAAGGGGTTGTTTTTGTTGTGATCAACTACCGGGTTGGCATCTTCGGTTTTTACTCGCATCCGGAATTGACGAAAGAATCGGGCCATAACGCGTCAGGTAATTATGGCTTGATGGATCAGCTGGCAGCTCTGAAATGGGTAAAGCAAAATATAAAAAACTTTGGCGGCGACCCCGATAATGTTACTATAGCGGGGCAATCTGCAGGATCAATGAGTGTGAACTGTTTGGTGGCATCGCCTTTGGGTAAAGGCTTGTTCCAAAAGGCTATTGCCGAAAGTGGAGCGAGTTTTATAGCAGGACCGTTTGGTGGCACAACATTGCAAAAAGCAGAAGATGACGGTGTTAAGGTAGCCAAATCATTAGGGGCTAATTCCATCGCCGAAATGCGAAGCAAACCTGCGGCCGAATTGGTTAATAAATCGCAGAGCAGGCCAATTATTGATGGCTATGTTTTGCCGGCTGCAATAGCTCAGATTTTTGCAGATAATAAAGAGAACCATGTTCCCCTGTTAACAGGGTGGAACGAGGACGACGCCTTTGTTGGTAAACTTAAAAACGCCGAAGATTATAAAAAAGAGGTAGCCGGTCAATATGGTGATAAAGCGCCTGTATTTTTGAAACACTTTCCCGCCGGTACAGATGCGGAAGCAGAAAGATCACAGATAAATATTAACCGCGATCAGATTTTTGGCATACAGAATTATACTTGGGCCAACGTACAAAGCACTAAGGGCAAAGCGAAAGTTTATCTTTACCGATTTACCCGTCGCCTGCCCGCTACAGCCGATTTTGTAAAATACGGCGCGTTCCATACCGGCGAAGTTGCTTATGCGTATAATAACCTTAAGTTTCTGAATCGCCCCTGGGAACCGGTCGACCAGGAGCTGGCCACTACGATATCAACTTACTGGGCAAACTTTGCAAAAACAGGCAATCCCAATGGAAAGGGATTGCCTGTTTGGCCTGCTTATAATACAAGCGATAACCAGGTGATGATATTGGGCGAAAAGCCGGCGGCTCAATCATTGCCCGATAAAGCAGCTTTGGATTTTATGGTTAATCAAATGAGCGGCAAATAATTATTTACCCCAATAGTAATTGATGCCAAAATCAAAACCTTTTATCCTGATCTCAGGAACCTGGCTGATATTTGGCAGGTTGGCCGGTAAAAAGTAGTTAATATTGATATCCCATTTGCGGCCAATATTGATACCTGCTTTTGGTGCAAGCTGGAACCATAAGTTAGTGGCCGATTGGTATTTATCTTCGGCGGTATAGCTTAATGTAGGTACATCATTCTTCACTGTAGTTTTGTTACTGGTTTCCGGGTAATGCGAATAATTGATATTTATACCAGCGCCCAGGTAAAACTTAAAGTTATCGGCATTATAAAAATTGTAAATGAGTTGTGGCCTTAATGAAACAGTTTGTTGATCGAGCTTTAAAACTTTGGTGCTAACAGCCGTTGGAGATGGGTCAACAACGGTGATCTCGCCTTTTGCCGCCGTAAAACTAAGCTCCGTTCTGAAAAGCAGGCTGCCAACATTTGGGTTAAATGGCGCATCAATACCAATGCTTATTTTAGGTAAATAAGATGTTTTAGTGCTTCGGGTAGTTCCGATGCCCGGCGTCGTAACATAATTGAAGTTGCTTATGTTGATGCCAACGCCGGCAAAAGGACGAACAGCTGGCTGAGTGCTTAATGCGGCGGTGCTTTTAGCCGGATCCTGGTTATTTAGTTCGGCAATAATTTTATCAAGCGCCTTCTGGGTATATTTTGCATGAACAATATTGTCGGTTACATCAAAGTTTTCGGGCCTGTATTTTTTTGCCAGTTCAATAAGCTGCATGCTATAGCCGTTTTTTGATTTCATTGTCGCCGTTTTAGGATCGTAGTAGGGCTGGTACGAGAGTTCCTGGGCTGGTTCCGTGCTTTTATTATCGATGATATAGTAACGTGTTTTTACTTCATCGGCCAGTGAGAACAGGGATACGTTATCGCCTTTGCGCAGTTGCTTTAAAAAAACATCCTCAATTACGGTAGTACTATCAATTTCGCTCTTCATGGTTTGCAGCTCTGTTCTTCCCATGCTTACAGATACATGGGCCGACTGGTATGCTTCAAATCCAGAAACCTCAAAAAAACGCAGGTTCGTGGGCTTAAAATTCTGAACCTTGTCATTAAGTGTGGGTTTAAAACCCACGCTCGACGGATTATAGATCCAGTCTTTATAGTTAATATATCCATTGATGGTTTCGCCTTTGGCAGTAATTATAAAACCAGCTTTGTAATTTGTTTGCGCAATGGCGGCGGTATAAAAAAAGAAGAAGGATAAGAAAAGGTAAAAATATTTCATTTGATAAGGGATAAGTTGTTTTACTATGCCAGTGAAAATACATTATTGTTGATTTTTTTTATAAAATATTTAATAATAGTTATTTATAGTTTCTGCCTGATTGTTTTTATCGCATTGCCGCGCGCCAACAAATGGTGTGCTATCCATTGGCTTTCAAGTTGTGCAATTTGTTTTTCTGCTTGCATTGCCATCAACTTTGCTTCCATCCTTTCCATACAGAGTTTTTTGTTTTGCAACTGCGACCGGCTATCCATTGCCAGTACCTGGATGCCGGTTGGGATATGTGTGCCCCGTACCGCGGTTTCTACTTTATTTACATTTTGCCCTCCCGGGCCAGATGCGCGCATGGTTTCAAATCTTACATCATTGGGATTAAAGGCAACCTTTTCGGCAACAGTAAATACACCGACGCCAACAAACCAGTTTTTACGCTTATGAAATTTACGGTAAGGGCTTTGCGCTATCCATTGTATGGTGCCGTTCCATTCTTTGATAAAAGCATCCAGATCATCGCCCTGCAATAACAAAGTTGATGATAGCAGGGTGCCATCCAGCTCGGCTTTTTTATTATCGATAAGGTTTAGGGTGATACCTGCAGGGAATGCCTGTTTCAGCATTAGCTCCTGTACTTTGGCAACTACCCGGCAACATTCCAGTGGGCCTTTGCCTGCTGTTATTTGTATAATTAGTTTTTTCATTTTTCTTTTATTCTTTATTCATGCGTACAATACGAGGCAAAAATTTGCCATGTATTTCAACCAGTTCTGCCTGGGCTTTCATTACCGTTTCAATATCCTTATAGGCAGAAGGATTTTCCTCAATGCTGCCATCTAGAAGGGTCACGCCGGCATCAGCCAGCATTTTTTTCATGGCTGATTTGGTGGTGCTTGCCTTTGCGTCCTGCCTGCTCATAGCCCGCCCTGCGCCATGCGACGCGGAGTTTAATGCATCTGTACTGCCTTTGCCCATTACCAAATAAGCGGGTGTTGCCATACTTCCTGGAATAATGCCTAATTCGCCAACATGCGCGGGTGTGGCTCCTTTGCGGTGGATGATTGCTTCGGTATCATCTGCAAGCTTGTCTTTCCATGCAAAATTGTGGTGGTTCTTTATCCTTACCAATGCTTTTAATCCCAATGCCTTTAGTAGGTTGATATGGATGCGATCATGACAGGCTTTGGCATAATCGCCGGCGAGGGTCATGCTAAGCCAGTACTCCTGCCCTGCTTCGGTATCCAGATCGAGCCAGGCCAAAGGCTGTGCTTCGCGGGGGAGCTTACAGGTATTCATCGCTACCTGGGTATAATAGCGTGCGATATTAGCGCCCAGGCCACGACTGCCCGAGTGCGACAATAAAGCCAGGTAAGTTTTAGCCGGTAAGCCCTTTGCGTTATGTTCCATCAGTTCTATCGTTCCAAATTCCACAAAATGGTTGCCCCCTCCCGATGTACCTAATTGCTGCACTGCTTTTCCGTGCAGTTTTTTAAGCAGATGAGTTTCGCCAAACAAGGGACTATCCAGCACCTCATGATCTTGCGGCACAGTTAGCTCCCCCTCCATGCCAAAATGTGTCCATTTGCCTAACGACTGTTTTATTTGATGTTCATATCGTTTGATGAATTTTTCATCTGCATCAATAATGGTTAAAGCCATGCTGCAGCCAATATCCATTCCTACGCCGTAAGGTATTACCGCATTGCGGGTAGCCAGTACACCACCAATAGGCAGACCATAGCCGCTATGCGCATCGGGCATTAAAGCACCCTGGATGCTTATGGGTAATGATAAGGCAAGTTGTATTTGTTTTTTGGCCGCTGCCTCAATTTCATCCACACCATAAATTTTTAGCGGTGTGGGTTCTCCCATTAGCTTAAATGTATTTCCATCCGGCGCGGGAACAGCCTTTATAAATGCCCCAGCTATTTTCTGCAGGTTAGTGTTGCTTATATATGTTGCCGGATTATTCCGCACATCCGTTAATAATGTGATGACATCAGCTTTATCGCTATGCTTATAGTATTTAGCTACAGTGTTGATGGCGAGGCTTTTCAGCCTGTCATCGGTGTAGCCTATTTTATCTAATTCTTTTGTTGTTAAAATGCCCATTTGGATGTCCATCGGACTTTACGTTTTAATCTTTTCTTTGATCTGTTGTGGTTTTCAATTCATCCGCGGTGCGGATATACCCTTTGTGGGATAGTTCAAAGCAGGCCAGGAAAAACTCAGGAACGAACAAGGTTGTGATCCGATCAAACGATCGATTCAAACAGTTTCAAAAAAACAATAGAAAACTTGTCCGCCTTAAAAAGGCAGTTGAACTAAAGGGATGTGTTGGAGATACTCTGTGTCATGATTCCTAATAATTAAAGGGTTAACAATTAAGGAATTGGTACAAAGATGGGAAATTTTTTAAAAGAAACAAGATTTGATTTAGAAACAGGCAGGGAATCGTTTTAAAATTGAAAACAGCGTCGTGCCGAATTTATTTCGGCATCCCACACGCAGGTAACCACAGGATAGGTTGGCAGTATACAAGTCGCAGACTTGGCAGGCATGAATATCCTGTGGGATGCCGAAATAAATTCGGCACGACGTCCGCTTTTTAAGATTAATGAAATGCCAGCGTGAATTTTAAAAGCGATGTCCCTGATTTAGAAACCGCCTATTTCTGCTGTTTTATTAAGTTTTCAAGGGCTTTTAAATGAAGCTTGAAAGCAGCGCGGCCGTTCTCAGAAGCAAGATATTTGGTATTTGGTTTGCGGCCAATAAAGCTTTTTTGCACCTGGATATATTCTTCTTTCTCCAATGCTTTTAAATGGGATGCCAGGTTGCCATCTGTAACATCAAGCAGATCTTTAAGCGAATTAAAATCATAGCTTTCATTGGCAACCAATACGCTCATGATTTGCAGGCGAATGCGGTTTTCAAAGGCTTTATCAAATTGTTCTAACGAGATCTTCACTTATTGAATTTAAAATGCATTATGGTACCATATATAATGTGGAGCAAACCAAAACCAACAGTCCAGAATATTAAACCATAGCCCGGCATTAATGCACACAGCAAACCTAATAAAATCTCCAATATCCCCAATCCCTTTACACCCGAATAAGTGTAATGGCTGCCAGCAACCAGCGCAAGTCCATAAAAAATAAGGGTCGCCGGGGCAACGATACCATAATACCCGCGGTAAATCAATATAAAAGTGAACAGGCCGCCGCTAATGAGCGGGATAGCCATATTGATGAGTAAGCGCTTGCTGCCCGTATTCCAAAATGGCTGCCCGTTCTTTTTGGCGTTCCTGGCAGATAACCAGATGCAGGTACCTATGGACAGTACTAATACAGCAAAGGCTACAATAACTAATTGTGAGACTACATCGATATCTTTAAGTAAAATGCCGTTGCTTTCATTGGTAAGTATTTCATAGCCGATGCCTGCCCCTATAAAGGCGTAAATGCCGGCCATTACTCCCGAAAGGCCACTAAGTGAAATAAATTTGGCTGAGCGTTCCATCAGGTTGCGGATGGAACTTAATTCGGCATGAATGTCTTGATCTTTCATTAAAAGCACTTTGTTTTTCAAAGTTACGTATATCTTTTATAATTGCAAAGGACTGGGAAAGTTTTTAATCACAACAGAGTGTAATTATATTTTCAGTATTTATTGAAAGTTTAAAATAAACTGTATATTTGTCTTGTAGTAACACAACAACAAACTCATATACAATGAAAACGCTTAAAAATCATGTGGTACTTTTTGATGCGGAATGCCCCATGTGCAGTATGTATACTAATGCCTTTGTTAAAACCGGCATGCTGGATAATAACGGTCGCGAAGCTTACCAAACCATACCCCAAAATATCTGCCCTGTTTATGATCGCCAGCGCGCTGTTAATGAAATAGCGTTGCTGGATATGAAAAGCGGTGAAGTTACCTACGGCATCAAAAGCCTTTTTAAAATCCTGGGTAATGCCTGGCCGCTGTTTACTCCCCTATTCGCTTTCAAACCTTTTGTTTGGTTCATGAGCAAGGTTTACGCTTTCATCTCTTACAACAGGCGGGTGATCATTCCGCCAACAAAGGAAGATGCCGCTTTTGCTTATCAGCCCACTTTTAAGGTGCACTATCGCATAGCATTCCTATTGTTTACCTGGTTTTGCACCGGGTTTATATTAACCAGGTATGCCCAATTATTAGTAGGAATGGTTCCTTTGGGTAATGCCTACCGGGAATACATCATCTGCGGCGGGCAAATAATTTTCCAGGCTTTGGTGATTAGCACCTATGCCAGGGAAAAAATCTGGACCTATCTTGGTAATATGATGACCATCTCTTTTGCAGGTAGTTTATTGCTGCTCATTCCCTTGGCCATAAGTCATTGGTTTACATTAGTCCCGTTTGTTTATACCTTGTGCTTTATGGGCATTGCCGGGCTGATGTTCCTGGAGCATATCCGCAGAACAAAACTGCTTGGCCTGGGTTGGGTAATGACCATTACCTGGGTAAGCTACCGCATTGTTTTATTAGTGTTGATCTTAAACTGAAATCATGAAATTATATAAAAAATTGTACTCGCCGGGGGGAACGGTTACCTGGGTACCGTGCTGGCGAAGTACTATAAAGACCTCGCCGATGAGGTGATCATTCTTGCCCGCAAACAAGTCCCCGCTATTGACAACATCCGCACAGTGGTTTGGGACGGCAAAACCGCAAACGGATGGACAGTACAGCTCACCCATGCCGATATGCTGATTAACTTATGTGGCAAAAACGTAAACTGCCGCTATACTAAAAAGAACAAAGCCGCTATCATTGCATCAAGGGTGGTGCCTACCAAATTATTGGGCGATGTGATCCATAAAATGACCGACCCGCCAAAGCTTTGGATCAACGTTACATCTGCCACCATTTACCGCCATGCCGAAGACCATCCGCAGGATGAGGCAACCGGCGAAATAGGCTATGGTTTCAGTATTGATGTTTGTAACCAATGGGAAAACGCATTTTATAAAAGCGAAACCCCGCACACCCGCAAAATTGCGCTGCGCATGGGCATAGTGCTCGGTCGCAGCGATAGCGTTTTCCCGCGCCTGCTTAACCTGGTAAAAATGGGTATGGGCGGTAAACAGGGCGATGGCAGGCAATACCTGGCATGGATACATGAGCATGACGTAGCCCGCAGTACCCAATACTTGTTAGATCATCCCGATATGGAGGGCATCTATAATTGTACCGCTCCGGAGGGAGAAAAGAATGCAGATTTTATGCGCATTATCCGCAAAGCTTACGGCATGCCCTTTGGTTTGCCTGCATCACAATGGCTACTTGAGATTGGCGCCCTGGTTATTGGTACCGAGCCGGAGCTGATATTGAAAAGCCGCTGGGTAAAACCTCAACGCTTACTGGATGCCGGTTTTGCTTTTGAGTACCCAAAGGCGGAGTATGCGATACATGATATTTTGAGTATAAAGGGGTGAAAGGCTTTTTTGTTGTCATCCTGAGTAATAGCGAAGGATATGTTCACGTACTGGTTAAAAAAACTTTTGTCATCCTGAACGATAGTGAAGGATCTGTTATTCGCCATGCTTTTTCGCCCTGTACAGTCTGCGAATAGATCCTTCGTGCCTCAGGATGACAAACCTTTAAAAATCTTTTAATCCATTCATTTATCTACCCCCGTTTTCTTACCCACTTCTTTCGTCATTTTTAAAGTGAGGAGCAGCAACAAGCCCAATGATACTACAATGGCTATCCATATAAACAGCGTATAAT
This sequence comes from Mucilaginibacter sp., assembly GCF_025362475.1. GTDB lineage: Bacteria > Bacteroidota > Bacteroidia > Sphingobacteriales > Sphingobacteriaceae > Mucilaginibacter. Next base: position 155,814 of record NZ_JANYGH010000065.1, on the reverse strand, counting down.
CCTTGCCTGCTTTGGCTTTTTCGGCCGGGGGCAAATTATTTTTAATAACCGCCTCATGGGCTACGGTTGGGATATTATCCTTAATACTATCAGCAAAAAATTTTAGATCGTACTCGGGGGCCTGGGCGGTTGAATCGCCGCCGAGCAGGTGGTAATTCTGCTTATTATCCAGGTAGCTGATAATGTACTCATCAGCCTGGTAGGCGTTAATGCCGCTGATGGTTAAAGGCTGGTTGTCGCCATTGCCAATCTGCAATAATAATTCTTTGGCCTTTGCAGAAAATAGCAGGTCGTTGTTTTTGGCGGAGTTTAGTTCAGCTTCAATTACGGCTTCTTTATAATTGCCGGTTACCTGGTAAATGGTAATATTGCGTTTAAAGTATTTGGGCGATGTGATGTTTAAATGCAGCTTATTTACCTGGTAATTATCATTTAACTTAATGGCGATAAAAGTAGTTTTGTTACTATCGGCACGGGTAAACTGAAGGCCGGGTATGGGGGAGTAAGCCAGTGTTTTGGCATATTCTGTATAGATGCCTGCCTGTAAAAACTTAATGGGTGCTTTCCTTTTATCATCAACCAAAATTTTCAAATAACGGTAGCTGCTGGCCGGGAAGGACAGCGATTGCATATAGGTACCCTCGCTGTTCTGCACCGCTTCCTGCAGGAGGATCTCCTCCTGTATGGCAAACCACTGTTTAAGGTCATCGCTGCCCATAAGGTTTACTTTGCGCTGTACAGCTGTATTCTGTAGCCTTATCCAAAGGCGGTCGAGCGGCAGGCCGGTTTTGTTTTCAACGGTATAGGTGGTCCCGGTATCTGTTGGGAGGCGGGCATCTATCGTACTAAAAACAACAAAACTTTTCTGATCTTTTTGCGGCAAACTACCGGCTTCTATAAAAGGTATAAAATTGCCTTTGGCATCGGCAATCCTGATGTCGGCCTTATCCGGCATGGCTTTCGCCACAAAAGCGGGTTGCAGGCTAATGCGGTAAAAGCCGGTAGTATCCACCTTTTGCAAGCTTGCTCTATATTTAAAATTCTTTTGTGCCGATGCCGATAGCATCAACCCGCAAAAAAGAGCGGTTAATGCTACGTTACGCTTCCTTGTTCTTAGCTTCATCATCAACAATAATTTTTTTAACCTTTTGGTACATGAACGATATAATAAGCAGCAAAACACCCAGGCAAAAGAAAGCCGCTATTTTACCCGCCTGCGGGATATCAACAATATCAAACAAAAATAATTTTAATAAGGTAAGCGAGAACAGGCTTAAGGATACAATACGCATGGTGCGCATTTTATAGTGCATCCCCAGCCACATCAGCGCGAAGGATAGTAACCCCCACAAAATAGGCAAGCCGGTTTTGATATAAACGGTTTCTATCTGCTCAATAGAATGCAATTTGCCGTAAAACAAAATGTTGCTGAGCAGGCATACCTCTAAACTTAAAAAGGTGACAACGCCCGCGCTCAATATCCAGGTGAACAGGGCTTTCATCCCATCATCAAGCGAGGTTTGGAATAGCCGGATGGTGCGGTAAAACAACAATGCTATGAAGGCGGCGCTTAGCCAATGGGCCGCAAAATGATTGGATGGTGGCTTGTTGGTGCTGAGCATACCCGTTAGCAGTTCAAAAAAATCGGGCATGAAGGTAAGGTAAACTGTGATACAGGTGAGTAGTATACCCATGCGGATGTAGTGATTGAACTTTAGGGCCGGTGCTTTTATTGATACCAGGTAATAGCCATACACAAATGCCGGGATATACAGCATCATGTATAAAATATTTAAAGTAGTATCCGGATAGCGGTTTAAAAACTGGTGATTGATCTCAAATAATCCGCTTAAAAATAGCAGCGCCAAACCGGCTATACTAAACAGCTGCTTATTGGTGCCCAGGCCATAAACTTCTTTTGATTCATCCCGCCCTACCAATACCGAAAGCAAGGATGAGCTTATAGCCGCGACAAAAGTGGTAATAAAGCCCTTGTTGGCAATAATGGTTAGAGTAATAGTATGATTGGCATACAACTGATACCAATCCATAAATAAACTCAGCAGCATGGCCACCCATAATATAAGCGAGGTAAGCTTCATGAGCTTAATGGACGAACGCAGGTACAGCCAGTAGAGCAACACAGTTTCAGTAGCCCAGAAAAGCGTAATGCTATTTCCGTGCAGCTGGATAGGTGCGGCCAGCGAAATAAAGGTTAAAGTGATACCTATAAGCAGGTACAAAATATTGGTATCCACCTTGCGGTTGCGGAACAGGATATATGATAATACGAGGTTCACCACTGCCAGACTCACACAAAATAAACCGCGGAACGCTTCGGCATGCATCATGGTAAGCAGGTATAAGCCCGCGGCAAAATACAGGGAGGTATTAATAAGCAATATGCTAAAATCAGAGCTGATGAACTTTTTGTTCTCTTTTACATTATTGGCCACATTAATGGCAAAGTAAAGCACATAAAATATGCTGGCGTAAATAAAGCCATAATGATAGGTTGGCGCAGTGAGCGTATACAGTACCCCAGCAAATACAATTACGGTAAACCCGAAGGATACAATATTAAGCACGCGCCACGCTTTGTAATAGGCAATTATTAAAAGGCCGGTGTTCAGTATCAGCAGGTAAATAAATAAAGCATCATAATTAGCCTTGCCTGTACTTACCATAAACGGACTCGCAAAACCGCCCACCAAAGCAATAACCGCAAGCTCCTGCCTGTCATACAACAAAGAAAGCAGCACCGCGAAAATGGTAATTACAATAAGGATAATAAACGATGTGGTTTGGCTAAACAGGTTAAACTGGTGAAAGGCCAGCGTTATGGTGAAATAAAATACCGCTAAACCACCGCCTGCTAATACCGAGCTGAAAGCTTTATAGCTGTTACGCAGCCAGTGAGCAATACCTATTAATATAGCACCGCAGGCAATACCAATGCCAACACGACCGGCAGGGCCAACCCAGCCGCTATCAATGGCGAATTTTACAAAATAACCTATGGCAAGCACCAGTATAGCGATGCCGATTTTATTGATGAGGTTTTCGCCGATGAATTTCTCCAAGTCCGGGTGACTTTCAAAAAATGACGGCGACGGCTCTTTTGCTTTTGGGGGATAAAGATCTGTGGTTTTAACCGGGCGGCGAATGGTTGATAAACTATCGCCAATAACTTCGGGCTGTTTTTCAACTTCGATTGGCTTAACGGTTTCCGGATGTGGTTTTATCTCTAACGGGGCCGGTGGTCGCGGCGGGGCAACGGGCTCTGCCGGCGGTTTTACCTGCGGAATTTCTTTTATAACAGGCTTGGGTGCTTCCTCGCGTTTAGGTGCTTCGTCTGCTGGTCGCGATACCCTTAAATGTTCTATCATGCGCTTTAACTCCAGTATTTGGAGCTCCAGTGCTTCAATATGACGGTTAACGCTGCCTTTGTTGTTTATCACTAATACAACAATCAGCAAACACAGAAATACGGTAAAAACATCCATAACATTATGTTTAGCAAAAACTAAAGATAGCGGATTTATGAAATAATAAGCATTTATTAATAATTATGGGGGCAAGCCACATCATTTTAACTTTAATTGTAATTTAGCGGATAAGCCGTTTTAACCAATAATAAACCCATCTTTTTAATGAAAGCAATTTTAAAGCTCATGCTGTTGATCGTATTTATATCAGCGGCATTTATTAGCTATGGCCAATCTCCCAATCCAAAACTTTTAAAGGGGCCATGGAAGGCGTTTTGGGTTACAGTACCCACAGAGTCGACAAAAGATTATGGTGTTTATTATTTCAGAAAGAATATCGATTTAAAAGACAAGCCCAATTCGTTCATCATTCATGTATCTGCCGATAACCGGTATAAACTATATGTTAACCAAACGCTGGTATCATTAGGGCCCGCCCGCGGCGATACCTATTACTGGAATTACGAAACTGTTGACCTTGCCCCCTACCTTAAAGCAGGCAACAACAATATATCCGCCGTGGTTTGGAACGATGGTGACTACCGCCCCGAAGCACAGATCTCCATCCAAACAGGCTTTATTATGCAGGGCGATACGGAAGCCGAAGCTTTGATCAATACGGATAAAAGCTGGAGGTGTATCCGTAACACAGCCTACAAGCCCATTGTGGGTGTGGGTTACGGTACTTACTATGTAGCCGGACCGGGTGAGCGGTTAGATATGAATTTGAGCATCGATAACTGGAACGCTGTTAAATTTGATGATAGCAGCTGGAAAAACGCTGTTAAGATTGATAATGGCAATCCTAAGGGAACGGTAAACGCTTTCGGCTGGATGTTGGTGCCATCATCCATACCGCCAATGGAATTAAAAACCCAGCGCATTGCGGTACTGCGTAAGGCTGAGGGTATAAAAGTTCCGCAAGCTTTCCCGGCAGCAAAAACGGCGCTAACCATCCCGGCTAATACAACCGCTACCCTATTGCTTGATCAAACTTTTTTAACCAATGCTTTTATATCACTTAACTTTAGCAAGGGCAAAAACGCAGGGATCGGTTTAAGTTATGCCGAAGCGCTGTTCACCAATTTGAAAGGCCCGCAAGGGCTTGTAAAAAGTAACCGGGATGATGTGGAGGGGAAAATATTCTCGGGCCGCAGGGATAGCATCGTTTCAAACGGCTCAGCCAATCAATCATTCAATAGCCTTACCTGGCGTACCTACCGCTACATACAGCTAAAAATTAAAACCGGGGATGAGCCTTTGGTTATTGACGATATTTATGGCACATTCACCGGCTACCCCTTTGAGTTAAATGCCAAACTGCAGGCCACGCCCGAAATGCAAAAGATGCTGGAAATTGGCTGGCGAACCGCCCGCCTCTGCGCCGGTGAAACTTATACAGATTGCCCCTATTATGAACAATTGCAATATGTGGGCGATAGCAGGATACAAGCCCTTGTATCGTTTTACAACAGTGGCGACGACCGCCTGGTACGCAATGCCATTAACCAGATGGATCACTCGCGTGTGGCCGAGGGTATAACCCTGAGCCGGCATCCGTCGTTCTCGCCTCAAATTATTTCAACATTTTCTTTATGGTATATAGGTATGTTGCATGATTACTGGATGTACCGGCCCGATAGCGCTTTTGTTAAAGATAAATTACAGGGTGTGCAGGATGTGCTGGCATTTTTTGGCAAATACCAACAGGCAGATGGCTCACTAAAGGACACCCCCTATTGGACATTTGCCGATTGGGTGAACAGTAAAGGATGGGATTTTGGCATGGCCCCCAAAAGCTTCAACGGAAGCTCGGCCCTGTTAGATCTGCAGTTGATGTGGGCATACCAGCAGGCGGCAGCAATGGAAGCCAAAATGGGTGTGCCTTTTTTTGCCGATATGTATGCCAATAAAGCGGCCCAGCTAAAAGCTACCATCCAAAAAAAGTATTGGATAGCCGATAAGCAGCTATATTCAGATACTGAGGATCAACAGTTGTTTTCACAGCACACCAATTCGCTGGCGGTGTTAACCGGAATGGTATCCGGGGATGATGAGATAGCGTTGAGTAAAAAACTCATGGCCGATAGTTCGCTTACCCAGTGCACCATCTACTTTAAATATTACCTGCACCAGGCTTTAATAAAAGGTGGCTTTGGCAATGATTATTTAAAATGGTTGGATATATGGCGCAAGAACATTAAAATGGGCCTCACTACCTGGGCCGAGATCTCTGACCTGGAACATAACCGATCAGACTGCCATGCCTGGGGAGCCAGCCCCAATATTGAATTTTACCGTACCATTTTAGGGATAGACAGCTACGCGCCCGGTTTCAGCAAAATAAAAATAGAGCCGCATTTGGGCGAGCTTAAAAATATCAGCGGAGAAATACCGCATCCAAATGGAAAAGTAATGGTAGAATATAAGCTTGAAAAGGGTAAATGGAATATAGAGATTACCCTGCCCCAAGGCACATCTGGAGTTTTTATATGGAAAGGCCAAAATTATGCGATTAATTCAGGTAAAAACAAGGTAATTGTATAAAAACCACTTAAAAAGCATGGTGTAAATCATATTTTATCGGGAAAGTCCTAACAAAAAGCGCATTTTGTATCATTTTTGCCATTTTTGAGTAAAAAAACTTTGGTTTTCTGTTTGAAAAGTAAAAAGCAACACTAACTTTACCCCTGTAATGTTGATTGCTTATTGTATTAGTTACACTTGCGCTAATTGAATATTTAACAATCTGATATTATTAAAAATGTGATATTTACGCGCTACAATTATTAAACCACCCTGCTCAGCCGCAGGTTTGCCAGCTCGCTAAAATCAATATTTATGAAAAAAACTACATCACAGGTAAAAATTCTTTCAATCGATATCGGTGGCTCACACATTAAAGCCACTATCTTAAATAAAAAGGGTGAGCTGAAAATGGATTATGATAAGGTCCCGACCCCAGCCCCGGCAAGTCCTGATAATTTGATCAAGGCCATCAAAACATTGGTGAAGAACTTCCCGGCCTACGATAAAATTTCGGTTGGTTTCCCCGGCTATGTAAAAAATGGGGTTATAAAAACAGCCCCAAATCTCAATACCAAACTATGGGCCGATGTTGACCTTACCAAAAAAATAAGTGATGCATTAGGTAAGCCAACCCAGGTAGTAAATGATGCAGATATGCAGGGCCTGGGTGTAGTAAACGGCAAGGGCCTGGAGATGGTAGTAACACTGGGCACCGGTTTTGGTACTGCCTTATTAATGAATGGTCACTTACTTCCTCACTTTGAGCTGGCCCACCTGCCCGTTAAAACCGATAAAACCTATGATCAATATATAGGTGAAAAGGCATTGGAAAAATATGGCAAAGAAAGATGGAACAAGCGGATGCAGAAAGTTTTTGAAATATTAAAAACAGTATTTAATTACGATACTTTATACATTGGAGGCGGCAACTCTGATCTGCTTACTTTTAAGCTTGATAAAAACATGAAGATAGTAACCAACGCTGATGGCATCAAGGGCGGTGCAAGGTTATGGATCGACGATGTAGAAAGCAAAACCAAACGCGAAATATCAACACCAACAGAGTAATATACAATACCCACAATACAATGGAAAACACACAGGACATAGAAAAATTAGCAATAGATACCGTAAGGATCTTATCGGCAGATGCAGTTCAAAAGGCAAACTCGGGTCACCCTGGTACAGCGATGGCGCTTGCTCCTATGGGCCACGTTTTATGGTCGAAGTTTTTAAATTACAATCCTAAAAACCCTGATTGGGCAAACCGCGACAGGTTCATCCTTTCGGCCGGGCACGCTTGTATCCTGCAATACAGCTTTTTGTATTTAACAGGCTATGATTTGAGTTTAGATGATATGAAGCAATTCCGCCAGTTGCACAGCAAAACCGCCGGTCACCCCGAGTATGGTTTGGCTCCTGGTATTGATGTTACTACTGGTCCTCTGGGTCAGGGTTTTGCAAATGGTGTAGGGTTTGCCATTGCGCAGAAACATTTAGCAGCACGTTACAACAAGCCGGGCTTCGAGCTTTTCAATTATAATATTTACGCAATTACCAGCGATGGTGATATGATGGAAGGCGTTACGTCTGAAGCGGCTTCATTAGCTGGTCATTTACAATTGGGTAACTTAATTTACCTGTATGATGATAACCATATCTCTATTGAAGGTAGTACAGATATTGCATTTAACGAAGATGTAAGCGCCCGTTTCCGCTCATACGGCTGGCAGGTACAGGAAGTAGCCGACGTGAACGATACGCACGCTTTGGAACTTGCTTTAATTAATGCCAAATCTGAAACACAAAAACCATCATTAATCCGCGTACGGTCGTTGATCGCTTATGGTAGTCCAAATAAATCGGGTACAGCAGGATCTCACGGTTCGCCGCTTGGTCCGGATGAAATTAAGCTGGTTAAAAAATTCTTCGGCTTTGATCCAGATAAATCATTCAACGTACCAGATGAGGTATTGGAATATTATCATGCAAAAGGCGCAAAAGGTGCCGGCAGCGAAGAAAAATGGAATAAACTATTTGCCGATTATAAAGTTAAATTCCCTGAATTAGCTGCAGAATACGAATTAGCCAGCAGTGGCGAATTGCCAGCCGGCTGGAAAGATAAATTGCCTGTATTTAAAGGCTCTGATCCTAAAATGGCTACCCGCCAGGCATCTGGTAAGGTATTGAACGCTGTTGCGGCAAGCCTGCCAAACCTGATAGGTGGCGCGGCAGATCTTTCGCCATCAACAGAAACTAATTTGAAGGAATTTGATTCTTTCACCTCCGAGAATAGGGCAGGCCGTAACTTCCACTTCGGTATCCGTGAGCATGCCATGGGTTCTGCAATGAATGGTATGGCGTTAACAAAGGGGGTTATTCCTTTTGGTGCCACCTTTTTAATGTTCTCTGAATACATGCGCCCTCCTATCCGTTTGGCGGCCATTATGAAGATAAGCCCGATATTTGTTTACACCCATGATAGTATTGGTTTAGGCGAGGATGGTACAACCCACCAGCCTATTGAACAATTGGCGTCATTACGCTCAATCCCTAATATTACGGTTATCCGCCCGGCTGATGCCAACGAAACCGCGCATGCATGGCGCGTTGCACTTGAGCACAAAGGTGGCCCGGTTGTATTGGTGTTTACCCGCCAGGGCTTACCTATCCTTGATCAGGATAAATACGGTAAAGCATCTGATTTGGAAAAAGGCGCTTACATACTATCAGAAGCAAGCAAGAACCCTGATTTGATATTAATGGCAACAGGATCTGAAGTTGCATTGATCATGGATGCCCAGGCTAAATTAGAGGCTGATGGAATTTCAACCCGCGTGGTAAGTATGCCATCATGGGAGTTGTTTGAGAAACAGGATGCCGATTACAAAGAAAAAGTATTCCCTAAAGCAAACAGAAAACGTTTGGCTGTTGAAATGGCATCCCCAATGGGCTGGCATAAATACACTACAGACGAAGGCGATATGTTAGGCATGACCACCTTTGGTGAATCTGCCCCGGCAGAAGACCTGTATAAGTTTTTTGGCTTTACAGTGGAGAATGTAGTTAACAAAGCAAAAGCGCTATTATAGGTTAGTATCAAGTAGCGAGTATCAGGTAGCAAGACATCGTTTGCATATTTGATACTCGCTCTTATCCAAGCGTATCAAATCTTGATACTTGATACTAACTACTTGATACTGAAAAAATGATTTGGGAAAGTAGTTTAATAAAAAACCTTAGTTGGTCATCAGAGATCATTAATGCCAGTGGCAAGCAAAAGGTAGCGCAGCAAATTGCCGGTATGGTAAAAGATGGCGATGTACTTGGCGTGGGTTCCGGCTCAACGGTTTACATGGCTTTACTGGCCATTGCCGAAAGGATCAGGACTGAAAAGCTGAATGTGCTGGCAATCCCTACTTCGCTGGAGATCTCTATGTTTTGCAGCAAGCTGGGCATCCCGCTCACCAGTTTATTTGAAAACAAACCCGACTGGTTGTTTGACGGCGCCGATGAGGTTGACCCCAATAACAGCCTGATTAAAGGCCGCGGCGGCGCCATGTTTAAAGAAAAGCTATTGATCAGCTCCAGTCCCGTTAATTACATTATTGTAGATGACTCAAAAATAGTGGATAAGATAGGTACTAACTTTCCTATCCCTATTGAAGTGTTTCCGCAGGCTTTATTGCATGTTGAGGCAGAGTTAAAAAAGCTGGGAGCCAATAGTATAGTGATACGGCCAGCCAAGGGTAAAGACGGGCCCATTATTTCGGAGAACAACAACCTGGTTTTGGATTGCCGTTTTGATGAAGTGCTCAATAGCCTGGAAAGGGACATTAAAGCTATTACCGGAGTAATAGAAAGCGGACTTTTTATAGGATACGATTTGAAAATACTGGTAGCATCAAACAGCTAAATTGTTTTATGCCGCTATCGCAGAACGATGATATTATACTTACAAAACATAGAATATTAATTAAGAACTTTACATAGTCATTCAAACGAATACCTTTACACAAATTATTCCACTTAGCATACGGACTTTGTAGGCTGCTGAGTTTAACTACTGAACAAATATTAAAAATTGAAATTTTAAAACGACCAATATGGCAACTAATAATGTAAAACAGATACATGATTTCGGACAGAGTATCTGGCTTGATTTTATCGACCGCGAAATTATCGCATCCGGAAAGCTGAAAAAATTAATAGAAGAAGATGGTGTTAGAGGAGTGACCTCAAACCCTGCAATTTTTGAGAAAGCCATAACCAGCAGCGCTGATTACGATAAAGACATTAAGGAACTTGCAAAAACAGCAGCAAACAACGAAGAGTTATTCTTTGGTTTAGCTATAAGCGATATTCAACAGGCTACTGCCCTGTTTAAAGGTGTTTACGATGAGTCTAACGCCGAAGATGGTTACGTTAGCCTTGAGGTATCTCCATTTTTAGCATTAGATACCGAAGGTACTGCCAAACAAGCAGAAGAGCTTTGGAAAAAAGTTGACCGCGAAAACGTAATGATTAAAATCCCTGGTACAAAACCGGGTTTGGCGGCTATTCAGCAATCAATTGCAAAAGGTATCAATATCAATGTAACCTTGCTTTTTGGCCTGGATCGCTACGAAGAAGTAACCGAAGCTTATATTTCTGGCTTAGAGGAGCATTTAGCTGCAGGCCATAAAGTTGGCCATATAGCATCGGTAGCAAGCTTCTTTTTAAGCCGTATTGATGTTATTGTTGATCCGCTATTGGAAGCAAAAGGCGAAACTGCTTTAGTTGGCGAGGTTGCTATTGCATCTGCTAAAAAAGCTTACGAAATTTATAAAAGAGTTTTCAGCACCGAAAGATGGCAAAAACTGGCTGCACAAGGCGCAAAACCACAGCGTTTGCTATGGGCAAGCACAGGCAGCAAGAACCCTGCGTTTAAAGATACCAAATATGTTGAGGCCCTGATTGGTCCGGATACTGTTGATACCGTTCCTTTAGAAACTGTTGACGCTTTCCGCGATCATGGTATTGCTGCAAACACTTTAGAGGGTGGTTTAGAAGAAGCAACCGCTACTTTGGCAAAACTGAAAGATTTAGGTATTGATTTAGATGCTATTACCCAACAACTGGAAGATGAAGGCATCGAAAAATTCAACAAACCATTCGAGAAGCTTTTGAACGCTATTGAAGATCAGAAAAACAAATAAAACTTAACCTATGGAAGTTGCAGATCTGAAGATACTCTTTTTCGATATAGGTGGCATTTTGCTATCGAACGGTTGGGGGCATGAAGCCCGTGAAGAAGCGGCCAAAAGGTTTAACCTTGATTGTGATGAAGTAAACTCCTTGCACAATTTTATATTTAACGTATATGAAATTGGCAGCATCTCGCTTGATGAATACCTGGATACGGTGGTGTTTAATCACCCGAGGGATTTTGTTCGTGAGGATTTTAAGGATTTTATTTACTCTACCTCGGTTGAGCTGCCCAATATGCTGCAATGGCTAAAGGAGTGGAAAAAGGACTGTGGCTTCCGTATTATTTCTGTAAATAACGAAGGTAAGGAGCTTAACGATTACCGGGTGCGCAAATTTAAACTGCATGAGTGTTTTGATGCCTTTGTATCATCATGCGAAGTAAAAATGCGCAAGCCTGATCCGGGCATCTGGCAGCTGGCTATGGGTATTGCCCAGGTATCGGCGCAGCAATGCGTGTATTTTGATGATAGAATGATGTTTGTTACCACAGCGCAAAAACTGGGTATCCGCTCATTTCAGCATACCAGCTTTGAAAATACCAAAAAAATATTAGAAGGTCTAAAAAAAGAAAACCTCAAAACAACATGAGCGCAACAACAGATAAATATGCTTTTGGCATGATAGGCTTAGGCGTTATGGGCCGTAGCTTACTACTCAATATGGCCGATCACGGTTTTGCCGTAGCCGGGCATGATAAAGATGCCGCTAAGGTATCATCATTAAATGATGAGGCCGGCGATAGAGCCGCTAAAGGCTTTGGCGATGTAAAGGAATTTATTCAAAGCTTAACCACGCCACGCGCCATCATGATGCTGGTACCTGCAGGTAAAATTGTGGATGCTGTAATTGAGGAGCTTACTCCTTTATTGGAGAAAGGCGATATTTTAATTGATGGCGGTAACTCTCACTTTACTGATACCAATCGCCGTGTTGAAGAGCTGGAAGCTATTGGCCTGCATTTCTTCGGTATGGGTGTTTCTGGTGGTGAGGAAGGCGCTCGTCGTGGTCCAAGCATGATGCCGGGTGGCGATAAACAAGCCTACAACGTAATGAAGCCAATATTTGAGGCCATTGCTGCTAAGGTTGATGGAGCGCCTTGTGTAACTTACATTGGGCCTGGTGCATCTGGTCACTTTGTTAAAATGGTACACAACGGTATCGAGTACGGTATTATGCAGGTAATTGCAGAAACGTATGAGATACTTAGAAAAGGCTTGAAGCTGGATAACGACGCCATCCAAAAGATATTTGCGCAATGGAACGCTGGTCGTTTACAGTCGTTCCTGTTGGATATTACTAAAGATATTTTTGCCTATAAAGCACCTGGAACAGATCACCTGTTGCTGGATGATATTAAGGATGAGGCAAAAGCCAAAGGTACCGGTAAATGGACATCACAAGTGGCTATGGACCTGGTTACCCCTATCCCAACCATCGATACTTCTGTATCCATGCGCGATCTGTCAAAATACAAACAACTACGCGAAAAAGCTTCCACTTTATACGGAGGCGATATTGAATTAGCCGGTGATAAAGAAGAATTGTTGGTTGCTCTTGAACAGGCATTCTACTTTACTTCTATCATTACTTATGCGCAGGGCATGCACTTGCTGTCAAAAGCATCTGAAGAATACAAATACGATCTGCATTTGGGCGAGATTGCCAAGATATGGAGAGGTGGCTGTATCATCAGGTCGGAGTTTTTGAATGATATTTATAACGCATACAATAAGGATGCTCAATTGCCGCACTTATTGCTGGATAGCGACGTGCAGAAACTGGTAAGTGAAACATTGCCGGGTATCAGAAAAATACTATCGGGTACTATTGCCGCGGGTGTTGCAGCTCCGGGATACGCATCTGCTTTAAGCTACTTTGATGCCTTCCGCAGCGAAAAAATGCCATCGAACCTTACACAGGCCCAGCGCGATTATTTTGGCGCACATACTTACGAGTTGATAGGCAAAGAAGGGACTTTCCATACACAGTGGACCAAAGCCGAAGACTAACTATAAACTATTAAAGCTGATAACAATGAGCTCAAGCACAAAATCAGACCCTACTATATTCATTATTTTTGGCGGCACCGGAGATTTAAACTCCCGTAAAATTGCCCCTGCACTCTATAATCTTTTCTTAGATGGATGGATGCCTAAGCAATTTTCTATAATTGGTACCGGTCGTACAAAATTAACCGATGAGCAGTTCAGGGAAAACCTGCATAACGATATCAACCAGTTTTCGCGCACCGGTAAAGCCGATGATAAAAAGTGGGCCGAGTTTGTAAATAATATCTACTACCAGGTATCAGATGCTAACGATTTTGAAACCTATAAGGAATTTGGCAAACGTATTGAAAAACACAATGCCGAGTGGAAAACTAAAGCCAACGTATTGTTTTACCTGGCGGTAGCACCAAACTTTTTCCCTATCATCGCATCTAACATATCAAAAGCTAAACTGGCCGAAGATAAAAAACGCGTAAGGATCATCATCGAAAAACCATTTGGTCATGACCTGGAAACTGCAAAAGAACTTAATCAGTTATTGAAGAGTATTTTTGACGAGTGCCAGATTTACCGTATCGACCATTACCTGGGTAAAGAAACCGTTCAGAATATAATGGCATTCCGCTTTGCCAACTCCATTATGGAGCCGCTGTGGAACCGTAATTATATTGAGCACGTACAAATCTCGGTTACCGAGCAATTGGGTGTTGAAGAACGCGGTGATTATTACGATGGATCAGGCGCGATGAGGGACATGATTCAGAACCACTTGTTGCAATTGCTTTGCCACATTGCTATGGAGCCACCGGTTAGCTTTAGCGCCGATGAAGTACGCGACCGCAAGGTTGATGTATTAAAAGCCATGCGGAAATTTACACCAGAAGATGTACGTAATTCGGCCGTTAGGGGTCAGTACGGCAGCGGATGGATGAGGGGTAAAGAAGTTTCCGGTTACCGTGAGGAGCCAAAAGTTAATCCTGAATCAAACACCGAAACTTTTGCCGCTATAAAATTCTTTATTGATAACTGGCGCTGGCAAGGTGTTCCTTTCTATTTACGTACAGGTAAAAGAATGCACCAGTCTTCATCAGTTATTACCATTCAGTTTAAAGATGTTCCGCATTTAATATTCCCTACAGAGGCCGCCGAAAGCTGGCAGCAAAACAGGCTCATTATCAGCATTCAGCCAGAAATGAGCATCCGTTTGCAGGTACAGGCCAAGCGCCCGGGAATTGATATGGTATTAAATGCTGTTGACATGGTATTTGACTATAAAGGCACCTATACCAATCAGGCACCCGAAGCTTATGAAACCCTGATATTGGATACCATGATGGGCGATCAAACGCTGTTTATGCGTGGCGACCAGGTAGAAGTTGCTTGGGAGCTGGTTATGCCTATTTTAAGTACCTGGCAAAATAAAAAGAGCCTGAATTTCCCTAACTATTCTGCCGATTCATGGGGCCCAGAAGCCGCTGAAGCATTGATTGCACGCGACGGCTTTAATTGGTTTACGTTACCCGTAGCCGGTAAAAAGCAATAAATTATGAATCTAAATATCTTTAACACTGCCGATGAGGTGCTTACAGCATTGGCAGATTATTTTGTTAAAATAGCCGATGCGTCAATTGCAGCCAGAGGCAAGTTTACGGTAGCATTATCAGGAGGAAGTTCTCCTAAAAAGCTGTATGAACTGCTGGCTTCAACAAGCTACGCCGACCAGATTGATTGGGAAAAGGTTTATTTCTTTTTTGGGGATGAGCGCAATGTACCGCAGAACCATAAGGATAGTAATTACCTGATGGCAAAAACGGCCATGTTTGATCCTTTGATGATAAGCCCGGCCAATGTATTCGCTGTTGATACTACATTTGAGCCCGCAGAGGCTGCCGCAAGATACTGGGAAATGATCTCCACCTTTTTTGATGAGGATGAGCTGAGTTTTGATCTTGTATTGTTAGGCTTAGGTGATAACTCACACACTGCATCGTTGTTTCCGCATACGCCGGTTTTACATGATACAACACCAGGTGTAAAGGAAGTTTGGCTGGAAGATCAGCAAGTGTGGCGGATTACGCTTAACGCGCCATTAATCAATGATGCCCGCTACATAGCGTTCCTGGTTTATGGCGAAGGAAAAGCTATTGCCGTACACCATGTGCTGGAAGATGAAGAAAACATTGAGGAATATCCTGCCCAGCTGATAGATTCTATTGTTGGCGAAACGGAGTGGTTTTTAGATGAACCCGCCGCCGCGAACCTGGAAGGAGAATAAATGAAAACCATTTAATGGTTTAAGACTCTCAAGTAATAAAAAATCCCTTCGTTGTAATAACGAAGGGATTTTTTGTTGTGAAATATTGTGATAAAGTTTAGGTTTCGGCTATTGCGCCGGCGGCATATCTGCCGAGCCCCAGCTGGTATTGGCCTTTGGACCCATTTCTAAAACAAGCTTACCGCCCTTTAATAGCTCGGAAGCCGGGAACCAGAAGGAATTTAACTCCCTGCCGTTTAATGTAGCCCGTTGAACGTATTTATTGTTGCGGGATGAATTTACAGCCTCAATGATAAAGCTTTGGCCACGGCCGTACTGCCCGTCCAGATGGATGGTCACTTTAGGGAATATAGGGCTGCCTATTTCATATATAGGATGCGAGCCTGTACCGCCATCTATCTGGAATAAGCCCAGGGCGTTCATGATAAACCATGAGCTCATCTGCCCCTGGTCTTCATCACCTAAGTAGGCGTTTGATACCCCAAAACCGTAAAAACGATCAACAATGGAGCGGCTCCAGCGCTGGGTTAACCAAGACTTTTTAACCCAGTTGAACAGGAAGGCAAAATGCATACTTTGCTGATTTCCTTGTATCACAGGGTAATCCCAGTATTGATCACCAGGGGCATTAAAGCGAAGCTTGTAGCTTTCTGCAAAACCCCATGATAAACGGTCAATAAATTTATCGGTGCCTATAGCGCTGGCCAGTCCCGGTACGTCCTGAGGTACAAAATAGGTGAGCTGCCATGAATTACCTTCTACATAATGTTCATTAGCCCCGGATTTAAAGGGATCAAAATTAGGGAACCACGCCCCATCTGATTTTTTTAGTCGCGCATAGCCGGTTTCCTTATCTATAATGTTTTTCCAATAGCCAGACCGGTCTTTAAACTCATCATACTCCTTTTGTTTCCCCAGTGATTTAGCAAATTGCGATACCGTATAATCGTCATAAGCATATTCAAGCGTATTGGAGAAACGGCCGATATCATAAGGCACATATTTATATTTAAGGTACGCCTGCAGATCTTCGTTGCCAGCAAACCCCGCTGCGCCTACTTTTTGTGCCGGTGTGGTTTGCATTTTATATACGGCTTCAAAAGCTTTTTGTGCATCAAAATCGCGGATACCCATTTGGTATGCGCCAACTATGAGTGGTATTTCATGCTCGGCAACCATTACGGGCACGTAGTTCATGCCGGCAGGGCCTTTGGCCAGCCAGCCATTGGCATCATACATGGCCAGTTGCGAATGCACCCATTTTGACGACCACTCTGGTGTAACCAAATTCCAAAATTGGTTAAGGTTCCAAAAGGTGTTCCAAAAGGCATCGCAGCCCATAGCTAGTGAATTGGGGTCTTTAAATTGCTGTTTGCGTTTGCTTGCATCTATCCACTCGCCATTTACATCGCTCCAGGTGTTACGGCTGGCCAGCGCGCGGTACATATTGGTATAAAAGCGCATTTTTTCGCGGGAATCATTGCTGCCTATCTCCAAACGGTTAAACAGCTTGTTCCAGGTATCCCGCTGCGCGTTGCGTACTTTACTAAAGCTCCAGCCAAAAGGGGTGCTAATTTCTGTGGCCAGGTTTTGCGCAGCATTTTCAACACTTACCAATGATATGCCCGTGCGTACCTGTATCACCTGGTTGCTGTTGGTATCAAACTCAACAAAAGCACCCGCTTTGCCAGGGTCAATACTGCTTAAAATATCTTTATCGCCTACAGTATTATTTACCCAGGTGCCAAACTTTTTGAACGGACGATCAAACTCGATTACAAAATGGATGGTATAATCCTGGTTCACACCGCCAGACCATACATTTTTGCTGAATTGTTTGCTTGAACCTTCTATTCTGGTATCACTTATCTTTTTTAATGTTACATCCTTCAAATTATAGCCATACTCAGCCGGAATTTTCAGATCTATCATTACTCGGGCATTGGTGGCCCTAGGGTAAGTATAGCGCATAAAACTACAGCGTGTAGTTGCAGTAAGCTCTGCCTTAATGTTATAATCGGTAAGCTGAACTTTGTAGTAGCCTATCGGGGCCTCCTCGCTGGCTTTATCTATTTTTGATCTATATCCATCGCCGGGTTTGGTTTCATCACCAACAAAGGTTTTTAATGGGCCGCTTGTTGGGAACATGCCCAGGCCAGCCATTGTCCACTCATGGATATGGCTAAATGTGCCAATGCTTTCGTAGATAGGATCATAACCGGCAGACCATCCCCCGTTTTGATTATCGGGACTTAACTTTACCATACTAAATGGCATCCATGGTCCGGGCGCTATCATCCAGCGGGAATGCGCGGTACCAATCCGGGTATCGCCATAGTCAGCCGGGGTAATAACCGCCCGTGGCATGCGTTGTACAGTGCCGGTTGCAATAGCTTCACCATCGCTGTAAATTTGGTAGCGGCTTTTTGTTGATACAGCAACAGCAGGCATGGGCACCTCTAACTGGTAACGTGCCGAATCCAGCTTTTGTGTAAACACGGGCTCTCCATCAAGTTTAACCGTTATTGTGGGGTTGCCTTTCAGGTGCTGAACATCAACCAGCAATGGCTGGTAGCGTTTGCCATCGGTTTTCAACTCATAAGAGGCTGCTTTTACCTCGCGTAAAAAAACATCTTTAGGGTTGATGAGCTTTAATGTTTGCGGGCCATCTAACCTTACCTGGTCAAAAACCAGCCATGAGCCATCAAGCGTGGTTAATTGTACCTCGTTGCCGCCTTCATGTAACAAGCCTGGCTTTACGGCAATACTTATTTTATAGGGATTGGCATTAGTAAAATCTCCGTTAATGGTATTGTCGGTATTTGAAGATGCGGGCAGCTGATATTTGAAAGGTTTGCCATTAATAAGCACCTTAAACAATGGTGGTAATTGGTTTTGATAGCCGGCAATATTAATCACCAGGCGGCAGTCGGCGTTTTTAGGTAAGCTGGCAATGCCAAAGAGAATATTGAGAACATTTGTACGTGTGCCCGATGTTGACCCCGTACCACCCCAGCCATCTTTGGGGCCAGGCAAAGTATATGGCCAGTCTTTTTCGGTTTTGGAGAAGCCGACCAAAAAATATTGGTCTTCCCAGCCAAAATCGTCATTCAAAAAATTAGCGTATTTAGCGGGGGCCAGTGCCATACCCTGGCTGTTACCATCAGCTTTCCCTATTTCCCATATGGTTTTTTGCTGGGCCGATAAAGGGATTAGTTTTGCGCACAAGAGAATACTTAGTATTACTTTTTTCATGATCATGCTTCTATTAGCTACATGTTATAACGTACTATAACATATGCCTGTAATGTAAAATATTGCGCAAGATAATTAGCGAAAACTACAATTCCAATTAATGTATATACAATAAACTTATTTGTATGGACATTTAACTGTTTTCAGGCCTGAAAGATGTTGATTTATATTTCTTGCTTATTATGAACAAGCTTAACCCGAACGAAAAACAGCAATGTGTACAGATTAAAAAAGCATGTGTTTTGGGTATTTTTGGTAGCGTAAATAGTAAAATTGAGGACTTTTTTTTAAAAACAACCCGGTTTTCATGAAAAAGCACACTTTTTTGATAAAAAAGTGCTTTTTTTTATCAAAAAATTAGTCTACCAATTCTATAGTGCATATATTTGTATTAATTGTTATTATCGATCTAACCAATTAGTTCTTTATGGTAAATAATGAGGTCAGTCAACTAAAAAAAAGAGGCAGCCATTGGCTTTCTCTTTTTTCTTTTAATGGCATTATTTTTTTGGGATAAAACACATCGTTTAGCATTTAATATTGTTAAAATATGCGCCACATCATGAAACAAGCCCCCTCGGGGATAAAAACTAAAGGGGTAATTAAGGCAATTGTTATCTGTGTTTTCTGTTTTTAAGTCGTTTTATATAAATACCACCCATTCCCTATTTCTCTGATCATTATAAAATGAGAGGGATTCATTTTAGGAACATCTTTTTTATTCTTTATATACAAGTAACCTACTGAGTTGTCAGTTATACCGCCAACAAGGAAATTCAAATTGTTTTTTGAACTTTCCCAATCGGGGAAGGCATTATCAATAAATAACAACGCTAAACGGTTTTTGTAAGTTTCGGCACCCTTCATTTCTTTTAGTCCCTGTGATTTGGTCATTACACCATGTTTAACAAGCGAGTTTTTCAGATCTTCAAATGCCCGTTTATTCTTGTTAAAATGAGAAATTAATTCACTATCGAGGGATAATACTAAGCTTGTATTTCCTAATAAATACCGGTATTCCTCTTTTGATTTAAATAACCTATGGTCCTTGGCCTTGGTGTATGGCGAAGCTATAACACTATCAATTTGTTTTGCGGTAAGGGCAGATAGATCATCATTTACTTTTGCAATAATTCCCGTCATTGCTAATGCTCTAAAAGCACATAGTTTCCATATAGTGTCCTTTTTGAAATGCAGATAAGTGTCAAGCCCTTTACCTAAAGAATCTGTTATAGTCATGGCAACTACAGCGGTTAAGGTATTTTGGTCCAACAAAACAAACTTTGTTTTTATCTTATTAGATAGGTCCCGGCCGTTGGGATGGCCTTCGTATTCGTCAATTGAATAGCGTTTGATCTCTGGAAAAGTATCCCTGGAAAATATTTTTTTGCTTAGATCCAGTGGCTCATAGCTTTGAGCATTACAAATAAAAGCAAAACATGTAAATGATATAAAAAGGAACAATTGTTTCATTGCAGATAAGGATTATGTCTAAAGGTAATTATTCCGTGCACAATTGTCGTTTAATAACTCTTAAGATAGCACCTCCTCCAGCACATCTCCCGAACGGATATTACCAAAGCCTTCAATATGCATGGCATAATATTCCATCAATTTATGGATCAGGTATCGCCTTTCATCATTATTGAGCTTTAATTGCTCTATGTTCTCAAAGCTGCATTGCAGCACCAGGCTAAAGTTTTGGGTATGCGGCGGCGATAGGTACTGCAGGCTATCGGGCTTATACTTACTAAATGTTCCATTTTTCAGATCGAAGTAATCGGCATGGCCAATTAAAGATCTATCGGGATAAAAACCCAGGTAACGGGTAAGCTGGGTTAAAAACAGCAGGTGAAAGTTGGATACGTTTCCGGTTTGATGATCGAGCCATTCAATAGCGTTAAAAACAAAATCAAAAATGTCTTCTTCTGCCGATTGCTGCTTTATCGCTCTATACAGCACTTCGTTCAAAAACATGACGATGCAACTTTTTATTACATCGTAAGGGATAGTTTGCAGTACGGGCGCGTTTTTAAGCTCGGTAATGCGCTGTACACTGCCGGTATTTTTATGATAAACCACCAGGTCAAGCAGGTGCAGGGGTTGCAGCATGTTGCGGCCTATTTTGGCCCGGGGCTTTTTGGCGCCGTTGATGATGTAGGACTGCAAGCCAAATTTCTCGGTAAAGATTTGTACAATCACGCTGCTTTCACCGTAGTCTGTTGCTTTAAATACAATACCCCTGGTTTTATGCAGCATGCGTAATCAATAAAATTAGTTTTGGTAAAAAAATAACTATGCCGGTGATGAGCGCAAATAGGGCGGCTATCACCACCGATGCGGCGCACACATCTTTCACGTGACCAGCCTTTTCATGGTATCCAGGTGATACAAGATCGGTAAGGGTTTCTATGCCAGTATTTATAAGTTCGGTTACCAGCACAATAGCTATGCTCAGCATAATCCATTGCCACTCGGCAAAAGAAATCTGTAGCAAAGCCCCCAAAACAACGGCAATAAAGGCCAATGCCAGGTGAATTCTGAAATTGGGTTGGGTTAACGTAGCATATCTTAGGCCTTTAAACGCAAAGCCAAAACTGCGTAACAGTCTTTTCATGCATCAAAAATACGTGTAATTGGCTTATTTATTTTATGCTGATTTACGTGGTTAAGGCCGTGAAATTGCTTATTATCACAAAGTCAATAAGTTCAATCGGCAGATAGATCAATTTTCGTAGTTTTGCGGCGCTCTTAACTACTACAATAATGTTCTGGAAAAATACGGCTTCATTCATTCTTAAAAATAGGCTCTTTGTATTAATAGGCGTTGTGGCGCTGAGTATTTTTATGGGATATCAGGCATCCAAAGTAAAAATAACCTTTAATGGTGGCAAAGTACTACCCATTACCGATTCGGCCTATATCCGTTATAACCAATTTAAAAAGATGTTTGGCCAGGATGCCTCGTCTATGGTTATTGGCATAAAATCTGATAAGATATTTGATAAGGATGTATTTAATGACTGGTACCAGATAGGCGACAGTCTTAAGCATGTAAAGGGAGTTAAAGCAGTAATATCCGTTGCCAATGTTTACAACCTCCAAAAAGATACTGCTCAACATCGTTTTGTTATAAAGCCGCTGGTTACAGCGCCATTGGCAACAACACAGGCGGTTGATAGTGTAAAACAACAGATAGCAAATCTTCCGTTTTACAAGGGCCTGGTTTTAAGTAACGATGGTAAATCAACTTTAATGGCCATTACGTTTGATGATAAAATCATCAATACGGCATTCCGGGTGCCTATCATCAATAAAATAAAAAAACTGGGCGCGGCTTTTGAGCAGAAGCATGGCATAGTGGTACATTACTCGGGTTTACCACTTATCCGCACCGTGGTTGGCGATTTGGTAGCGCATGAGTTTACCATGTTCCTTAGCCTCTCGATATTAATCACGGCCTTGATATTATTGCTCTTTTTCCGCTCCTTCTTCCCGGTTATTTTTCCGGTGATCATTGTTGTGTTGGGGGTAGTATGGAGCTTGGGTACGCTGGTGCTCATGCACTATGAAATGACCATACTTACCGGTATCATCCCTCCTCTTGTGGTAGTTATCGGCATTCCCAATACTATATTTATCCTTAATAAGTATTATCATGAATTTGCGTTGTGCGGTAATAAGATGCGCGCGCTAAATGTAGCTATCGAAAAAGCAGGTATAACAACCTTTATAGCCAATGTAACCACCGCAATTGGCTTTGGTGTATTGTGTTTTACCAACAGCGAACTGCTAACCCAGTTTGGTTTGGTGGCCTCTATAAGTATTATGGCAACCTTTGCATTGAGCCTTATCCTGGTGCCCATTATTTTTAGCTATTTGCCATCGCCAAAATCGGAAACAGCGGGTATTAAGGATAGTAAAGCAATGAATAAACTGCTTATTGGTTTAGATCACCTGGTACACAACAAAAGACGAACGGTTTACATAACTACCCTGGTGCTTATTGTAATATCGGCCATCGGTATCTTCAAAATAAACATTAACGGCTA
Organism: Mucilaginibacter sp.; assembly: GCF_025362475.1. Taxonomy (GTDB): domain Bacteria; phylum Bacteroidota; class Bacteroidia; order Sphingobacteriales; family Sphingobacteriaceae; genus Mucilaginibacter. The sequence continues at coordinate 132,956 of NZ_JANYGH010000065.1, read as the reverse complement.
TGTGGTTGATGATTTGCCGAGGCACAATAATACATTGGAAGATTTGCGGTTTTTTGAATCGAATTTTAACGGTGTGCTGCCTTTGGAGGTAAGTATTGATACCAAACGTAAAAATGGCGTAATGAACCAGGCTGTTATTCGTAAGGTTGAAAGGCTGGAAAAATTGATATCATCATACCCGGAGTTTAGTCGCTCTATCTCTCTTATACAGGTTTTGAAGTTTAGCACCCAGGCTTTTTATGGAGGCAACCCCGAATATTATCGCCTGCCCGATGGGCTGGAGCAAAATTTTATCCTTAACTACGCAGGCAACTCGGGCAAGAGCTCCAATGCGCTTAATACCTATTTGGATAGCACCCGGCAGGTAACCCGCGTAACGTTTGAAATGGTTGATGCCGGATCAAAAAAAATGAATGTAGTGCTCGCTAAGCTGCAGCCGCGTATCGATTCTATATTTAACCCGAAGAAATTTCATGTGGAGCTTACCGGCAGCAGCATTATATTTATAAAAGGCACAAATTACCTGCTCACCAACTTGTATGAGAGCCTTGCCTGGGCAATTTTGTTAATTGCCGTAGTGATGTGGATTTTGTTCCGTGGGATAAAAATGATAGCTATATCCTTATTGCCCAACCTGGTGCCATTAATAATTACAGCAGGCATCATGGGCTTTTTTGGCATTCCGCTTAAGCCATCAACCATCCTGATATTCAGCATAGCCATGGGCATCTCCAGCGATCAAACGATATACTTTATCACCCGCTATCGCCACGAGTTGCGCAACAGCAACAAAAGTATATCAGAAATTGTATCTGATACCATCCGCGAAACCGGGATAAGTATGATATTTATAGCAACGGTTCTGTTTTTTGGTTTTGGTGTTTTTGTGGTATCTAAGTTTGGTGGTACGCAGGCTTTGGGCATCCTGTTATCAATTACCTTGTTGGTAGCGATGATTAGTAACCTTACCCTATTGCCGGCATTTTTGTTAAGCCTTGAAAAAGGTACAAATCGCAATAAATTAAAGGGACCGGATATAGAGGAATAGCCTCACCCCAGCCCTCTTCTAGATATCGGGAGTTAGTAAAAGGTATTGAAGCATAAAAAATAAAGCAACAAATTTGTTAATCAAACCCTCTCCCGCCGGAGAGGATTTAAGGGAGGCGCTCTTTATGGATTTTAAACTCAACAACAAAGTAGCCGTAGTGCTTGCAGCAAGTAAGGGACTAGGCAAGGCAATTGCCACCACGCTATCTGCGGAAGGTGCGAAAGTGATCATTGGCTCGCGCGATGAGGCAGAGCTAACCAAAACGGCCAATGAGATAAAACAGCTTACCGGTAACGATGTGGTTGCCATACCTGTTGATGTTTCCAGGGCTGATGAGATTGATGCATTCATCACCAAAGCTGCTGCAACATTTGGGCAGATAGATATTTTGCTTAATAATGCCGGCGGGCCCCCGTTTGATAAATTTGAAAACTTTGACGACGAGCAGTGGCAAAAAGCTTTTGAGCTTAACCTGCTCAGTTTTGCGCGTTTAAGCAAACTGGTGCTGCCTCACCTGCAGAAAACCGGCAGCGGACGCATTATCAACATCATCAGTGGTTCGGTTAAAGCGGTGTTGGGTAGTTCGGTGCTATCAACCAGTATGCGGATGGGCGTTGTTGGGATGGCGAAATTAATGGCCGATGAGTTTGGTCCTTACAACATCACGGTAAACAATGTAGCCCCGGGATTAATCCTTACAGACCGGATCAAACATACCATGCCCAAAGATGTGGACCCTGAGCAGGCCATAAAAGACAAAGCCAAAAGCATTCCTCTTGGCAGGATAGGTAAACCCGAAGAGCTGGCAGCATTGGTTGCTTTCCTGGCATCAGAGCAGGCGGCCTATATCAGCGGAACTACTATCCAGGTAGATGGCGGGGCTAACAGGAGTATTTTTTAATTTCTGAACCGGGATTAAACGGATTTATCCGATTTTTTGGATTTGACGTGCATGTTTTTTACATCGCATCCTGAAATATTTTTTTAATCGTGGCAATCCCTTAATCTGATGAATCCCGGTTCAGACAAAAAGCCTACTCTTTGCTTTCTTTCATATAATCTATCAACAGGGTAATAATACTCACTATGCCTGCCATGGTTAAGCCGGTAGCGCCACCCTGCATAAACACCTTCCACTTTGAACCCTGCAACACGGGGATAGCCATTGATGCCGAAAACAGGATCACAGCTACCAGTAACATTAATATGGTACGCTTTACTTTATTATTTTTCACCCCTCTAAATTAAAAAAATCATTTATAAATTCTGTATTTTTGCAACCTCTTAAAAAAGAGGTGATAAACGGTAGAATATATACATGTACAAAGAATATAAGCAGTTAAACTTATCGCAGACAGGCAAAGAGATACTTGAGTTTTGGAAACAGAACAACATCTTTGAGAAAAGTATCAGCAGTCGCCCGGCAAATAACCCTTACACTTTTTACGAAGGGCCGCCGAGCGCAAATGGTATGCCCGGTATTCACCACGTAATGGCGCGCTCCATCAAGGATATTTTTTGCCGTTATAAAACACTTAAAGGTTACCAGGTTAAACGCAAAGGTGGCTGGGATACGCACGGCTTGCCTATTGAGCTGGCTGTTGAAAAAGCTTTGGGTATAACCAAGGATGATATTGGTAAAAAAATAACTGTTAAAGAATACAACGATGCCTGCCGCAAGGAGGTAATGCGCTATACTGATGTATGGAACGACCTGACCGAAAAAATGGGTTACTGGGTTGATTTGAATGATCCATACATCACCTACAAAAACGAATACATTGAAAGCCTTTGGTGGATACTGAAACAGCTTTATGATAAAGACCTTTTGTACAAGGGGTATACTGTACAACCATATTCGCCAAAATCGGGTACCGGCTTAAGCTCGCATGAGCTAAACCAGCCCGGCACTTATAAAATGGTGAAGGATACTACCATTGTGGCCCAGTTCAAGGTAAAACGCGATCAGGATTCTGCCTTTTTATTTGAAGGTGTAACTGCCGATTTATTTATACTGGCCTGGACAACCACCCCATGGACTTTACCATCAAACTGCGCCTTAGCCGTTGGGGAAAATATCACTTACGTTAAAGTAAACACTTTTAACCCTTATACTTTTGAGCCAATCTGCGTTGTTTTAGCAAAGGACCTGGTTAAAAAGTACTTTAAGGCCGAAGGCGAGAGCGCATCTTTTGAAGATTACAAAGGCGGCGATAAAGTTATTCCGTGGACATTACTGGCGGAGTTTAAAGGCAGCCAGTTGCTGGGGATTCACTATGAGCAGTTAATGCCTTACGTAACCAATGCCGATCTTGAAAAAAACGCCTTTCGTGTAATTCCTGCTGATTTTGTTACTACCGAAGATGGTACAGGTATAGTACACACCGCATCTGTTTTTGGTGCGGATGACTTTAGGGCCTGTAAAGAGAACGACGTACCATCAGTAATGGTGAAAGACGAAAATGGCAAGGAAGTTCCATTGGTGAACAAGCAAGGCCGTTTTGTTGACGAGGTTACTGATTTTGCAGGATACTACGTTAAAGAAGAATATTACTCTGATGCTGAACGCGCGGAGAAAGATTTTAAACCTACCGACGTACTGATCTCTATCAAGCTAAAAACAGAGAACAAAGCATTCGACGTTAAAAAATACGAACACAGCTACCCTCACTCCTGGCGTTCAGATGAGCCTATTTTATACTATCCCTTAGATAGCTGGTTTATCCGTACTACTGCGGTTAAAGATAAAATGGTAGCACTTAACAAAACCATCAACTGGAAACCAGAATCGACCGGAACCGGCCGTTTTGGTAACTGGCTGGAAAATTTGGTTGACTGGAACCTGTCGCGTTCACGCTACTGGGGTACTCCGCTGCCTATCTGGCGTTGTGATTATTTTAGCAAGGGCTTCCAAAGAGAAATTTGTGTTGGAAGTATAGAAGAACTTAAGGAGAAAGGGGTTTATTTTTATTTTGATGAGGCAAAAGCTTTTTTCCAGAAGGAATCTGTCGAAGATATAATTGCCTTTTTAGAAATCGATAACCCTGATCAAACAGATTACTTAGATATAGAAGAATATAAAATGCTAATTGATAAAGGCATTTTAGAGTTAAAACATTTTATCCAAAATTGCCCTAAGAGAGATGTACTCGTAAAAAAATATTCTTGTACAATAGAAGAATACTTCAAAAACGAGAAAATGGGTATGGATCTTCATCGTCCTTACGTTGATAATATAATATTATCAAAAGAATATGATGGAGTGCTCCAATATTATGTTCGTGAGCCAGATCTAATCGACGTTTGGTTTGACAGCGGCGCAATGCCTTATGCACAATGGCATTTCCCGTTTGAAAATAAAGAAGAATTTAAAAATGCCTACCCGGCAGATTTTATTGCCGAAGGTGTTGACCAAACCCGTGGCTGGTTTTTCACCCTGCATGCTATAGCCGTAATGCTAAGCGAGTGCAGCGATGAAGTAAAAGCGGTGAACGAAGAAGTTGGTAATGGCGGCGTCGCCTTTAAAAACGTAATCTCGAACGGTTTAGTGCTGGATAAAAACGGCAATAAAATGTCTAAACGCCTGGGCAATGGCGTTGATCCGTTTGAAACTATTGAACAATTTGGCGCCGATGCCCCGCGCTGGTACATGATCAGCAATGCATCGCCATGGGATAACCTGAAGTTTAATACCGAAGGGATAGATGAAGTGAGGCGTAAGTTTTTTGGCACGCTTTACAATACCTATTCGTTTTTTGTGCTTTACGCCAATATTGATAAATTTAGCTACAGCGAAGCAGAAATTGAAATAAGCAAACGCCCGGAGATTGACCGCTGGATAATATCGTTACTAAACACCCTTACCCTGGAGGTTGATGGTTTTTATGCCGATTTTGAACCAACCAAAGCTGCCCGCGCCATACAGGAATTTGTGGATGCGCATTTCAGCAATTGGTTTATCCGCTTAAGTCGCCGCCGTTTCTGGAGGTCTGACAACTCGGATGATAAGTTATCGGCTTATCAAACGTTATATACATGTTTAATTACCATTAGCAAATTAATGTCGCCTATAGCGCCCTTCTTTGCCGATCGATTATATAATGACCTTAACGGCGTTACCGGTAAAGAAGAATTTGAATCAGTTCACCTGGCTTATTTCCCAACCTACCATAAGGAGCTTGTTGATACCGATCTGGAAGAACGTATGAAACTGGCTCAGGATGTATCATCACTGGTGTTATCATTACGTAAAAAAATAGGTATCAATGTACGCCAGCCATTAAGTAAAATACTTTTACCTATATTGGATAAAGATTTTAAGGTGCATGTAGAGCAGGTAAAAGAACTGATATTATCTGAAACAAACATCAAAGATATTGAGTACATTACCGACACGGCAGGCTTCATTAAAAAGAAGATAAAACCTAATTTTAAGGCCCTGGGACAAAAAGTAGGTAAGGACATGAAAGCCGTTGCAGAAGCCATCAGCAACTTTACGCAGGAGGATATTGCTGAGTTAGATGCAAATGGAAGCATTGGAGTACTTGATAATAAATATTTAATCGTTGATACTGATGTAGATATCATTGCGGAGGATGTACCAGGATGGCAAGTTGCAAATATGGGCAAACTAACCGTGGCTTTAGATGTTACCATAACCAACGAATTAAAACAGGAGGGTATAGCACGAGAGTTAATTAACCGGATTCAAAACTTACGTAAAGAAAAAGGATTAGAAGTAACCGATAAGATAAATGTAAGCATTAGCGATCACCCTTATATTGGCGAAGCGGTGAAAAACAATTTATCCTATATTTGCGCCGAAGTTTTGGCGGCGGGCATAGTGCTTGATAGTGAGTTAAATGAAGGTGATTTAGTCACCATTGATGAAAATGAAATTTTGATTGTTATTAGTAAAATATAAATGAAAGTAGAAAACGAAAAAACCAGATATTCTGAGTCAGACCTGCAGGAATTTAAAGCACTGATCCTGGATAAACTGCGTATTGCTAAAGAAGAATTGAACTCTCTTGCAACTTCATTAAGCTCGCCTAACGCGAACGGAACTGATGACACAGCAGGAACTTACAAAACACTGGAAGATGGCTCGGCCACACTGGAAAAAGAACAAATTAACCAGTTAGCTGCCCGCCAGAAAAAATTCATTGATCAGCTGGAAGCTGCTTTGGTGCGTATTGAAAACAAAACTTACGGTATTTGCCGCGAAACCGGCAAGCTGATTCCGAAAGAACGTTTACGTGCCGTTCCGCATACCACCATGACTATGGAAGCAAAATTGAAGCAATAAATGAAGGCAGCTTACACTAAACCTTTTTTAACTGCTGCATTTATTATTCTTGCCGACCAGATCATTAAGACCTGGGTAAGAGGGCACATGTACATGGGTGAAGAGATTCGCTTTTTGGGTAACCGAGGCATGCTGCACTATACCGAAAACAATGGCATGGCCTTCGGAATGGAATGGGGTGGCGATGCAGGTAAGCTGGCTTTAACGTTGTTTCGTATTTTTGCAGTTTGCGGTATTGTTTACAGTCTTGTATATCTTATAAAACATAAATACCACCGTGGGCTCATCATGAACGTATCGCTCATTTTAGCCGGAGCGGTAGGTAATATTATCGATTCAACGTTTTACGGTATTATGTACAAGTACGCTCCCTTATTTCACGGGCGCGTGGTTGATATGTTTTACTTTCCATTGTTAAAAGGCACTTATCCATCCTGGTTCCCGTTATGGGCAAATGAGCCCTTTGAGTTTTTCAGGCCGGTATTTAACCTTGCCGATTCGGCTATTTGTGTGGGAGTAATCATGATATTGCTATATCAGAAACGTTACTTTAAACACGAAGTGCCGGAAGTAAGCAGCCCGAATAGTGAAATGGTTGAAGAGTAAAAAAACGATATAATAACTGAAAGAAGCCGCGTTAAGCGGCTTTTTTGGTTATATGGGTGTTCCGGTGAAGTTGCAGCCTGTGGGGACACAGGTTGGGGATATAATCGCTCTTTCCTTCTTCATTCACGATCTGTGTCCTCACAGATCGTCGCACAAGAGAAGGCCTCGTTATATCATCGAGGTTAGCTCTTTTTTTACCGATAGCTTGAAAGCTAAAACATCTAATTGTTTAAGAAGGCTATCTAATTGTACATGAAAGTCAAATAAGGGCACCTCCCCCTGTTCATAGTCTGCTATAAATTGTTTTAGGTTTTGCTCTATTTCATGTTTTATAGATACTATTTCTATCGGGCTAAATAGACGACCTGTATTTGTATTATAATAATCCATAGAAACAAAAATGTCTTCAAGTTCAGATTCTATTTGCCGTATTTTCAATAAAGCATGTCTGTATGAATATAAATAATCAAGCTCTGTTGACTCTGCTTTGATTGGGTAGTTTTTCTTTCTTTTTCCGATTAAAAAAAATGATAGGATCGACGAGGCAATTAAAATGACGACGAAATTCATATTAGTTTTATTTTTTTATATTTCTTGTTTTGAGAAGAGAGATTTGGGGGAGGGCATGAACTGAAAATATTCCGTTCACCGCAAATTTACTGGCTAAATAAATTTCTTCTATAATTCATAGCTTAATCGTTAGTTGTAATCTTTTAGGAAATCTTATTACGGATGGATTTAATTTTGGTTGCTTAAAAAGCATTATTTATTATTGATTTAGTTTATATGTAATCGTTGTTGAAATAACCTGTTATTCTTAAACAAAAAAACCCGGCCAATCGCCGGGTTTTTTTGTATTTATCTAAAATCTGTACGTGTGGCAGCTTACTGCACCTGGAACATATTGTTAAAGTTTGTACCATCAGGATAGTAGCCGGATATAACCAGGTTACCATTACGCAGGTTGGTGATTACTTTATCAATATCGGCTACGCTGTTGATAGGCGATTTATTGATGCTGGTAATAATGGAACCAACAGGGATTTCAAAGCTATCAAACACTCTGCCTTCGCGAACCTGGGTTACCTGAACTCCGGAGTTTACATGGAATTTAGCTTTCTGCGCCGGAGTTAAGGGTTGGAAACTCGCACCCAGTTTGTTAAACAATTCCTCTGCCGACTTGGAAACAGCCGCCGTACGAATAGTTGGACTTGCATCTGCCTTAAGCGTTACCGCAAAGTTCTTTTCTTTTCCATCGCGAAGCACAGTAAGGTTTATTTTATCTCCGGGTTGCATGCGGCCAACATGTTCCTGTAGGTCTGATGATTCATAAACAGGTGTACCTTCTACTTTTTCAATGATGTCACCTTTTTGAATGCCCGCTTGCTGCGCGCCGCCGCCATCAACCAGTTCATTAACATATAAGCCGGTTGTGTTGTTGATGTTTAGTTTTTGCGCTACATCCGCATTAAGCTCGGTAAAGCTTACGCCAACAAATCCACGTTTTACCGAACCAAACTTTTTAATATCGTTCAATACTTTTTTGGCAAGATTAACCGGGATAGCAAAGCCATAGCCTTCATATGAGCCGGTGTGCGAAGCGATAGCGGCATTGATGCCTATCAGCTCGCCTTTTGTATTTACAAGGGCACCACCGCTGTTGCCGGGGTTAATGGCGGCATCAGTTTGGATGAATGATTCAATAGCCTTGTTAAGCTTTGGTGCGGCTGACTGATTGCGGTTACGGCCAAACGGGCCGCTTTCGTCCTGGTTGTCCTCGCTGCCAATGATACCAATATTGCGGCCCTTGGCGCTTATAATGCCCGCTGTAACGGTTGATGTAAGGTTAAAAGGGTTACCAACTGCCAAAACCCACTCCCCTACGCGGGAATCGTCGGAGTTGCCTAATTTAACAATAGGCAAATTTGTAGCGCTGATTTTGATTAGGGCCAGGTCGGTACTCGGATCGGTGCCTATCACTTTAGCCTGGAAGGTGCGGTGATCATTTGTTGCTACCGTAATTTTATCTGCTTTATCAACAACGTGATTGTTGGTTACAATGTAGCCATCTGTTGAGATGATAACACCGGAACCCGAGGCCATTTGCGGCCCTTGCGGACGCATACGCTGACCAAACATATCACCAAACATCTGCTCCAGCTGGTCCTTCTTGCTGTCACCTTCTGCCTGGCTGCTGTACGTTGTACGAATGTAAACAACCGCCGGGGTTACCGCCGCGGCTGCTTCCGTAAAATCAAGAGAACCGGTTGATGATACTACCGGGGCCGATGGATTACTGGTAAAGTAAACTTTTTGTTTGTCCTCAAAGCTTAGGTTATCCGCATATTTACTTTCGATAACTTTGTATGCACCTAAAGCCAGGGCTCCTCCTACAAAAGCGGTTAATAATGTTAAACCAATCTTTTTCATCTTTATATTTGCCTTTCTTTGTTTATGTGAATTAAATTTAACAGATCAAAATTAATACCATATAGACTACATAATCAATGATTAGTTATCAGGTTTTTTGTTAAAATTTGTTAAATTGTTTTTACTTAGCGGTATTGCTTGTCACAAAGGTTAGGATTAAGCTAAGTAGCTGATATTAAATGATGTTATTGTGAAGATACGATTTTTTAAATACCAGGGCGCAGGTAATGATTTTATATTGGTAGATAACCGCGAAAATGCGGTTGACCACAGCAATCCAAGGTTGATTGTGCGCCTTTGCGACAGGCGTTTTGGCGTTGGCGGGGATGGCATGATGTTCCTTCAAAATAAAGAGGGTTTTGATTTTGAAATGGTGTATTACAATGCCGATGGCCAGCCCAGCAGTATGTGCGGCAACGGCGGAAGGTGCATTGTAGCCTTTGCCAAATTTTTAGGCATCATTAAAAACGAAACGGAATTTTTGGCGGTAGATGGTCCGCATAATGCCAAAATTACAGACGAGGGCGACTGGGTGAGCCTGCAAATGATTGATGTAAAGGAGCTAAAGACTGACTTGGATGCCTATGTACTTGATACGGGATCTCCCCACTATGTAAAACTGGTTGAAGACCTGGAGCACCGGGATGTTTTTCACGAAGGCAAGGCTATCCGTAATAATGCTACCTACCGCAAAAAAGGAATCAACGTAAACTTTGTTGAACCGATTGACGACGGATACTTTGTGCGCACTTTTGAACGCGGTGTAGAAGACGAAACCTTTGCCTGCGGTACCGGGGTAACTGCGGTAGCTTTGGCCATGGCCAGCCATAACCAGCTTATCGGTCATATTGATACGCCGATAAAAGTATTAGGCGGCAACCTCAATATCCGTTTTAATTACGATGGCAAAGTATTTACCGATATATTTTTAGAAGGGCCGGCAGTGCAGGTGTTTGATGGGGTGGTGGAGATATAAGTGCAATTAAAAACACATCAATTTTTAATAATTATAAAAGGCCGTGCATTTGTCTGCACGGCCTTAATAGTAAATATTAACTGATATTATATAAAGAACGATACAAATCAATTAGGGTTTTTAATTGGCGCACTCCCCGCAGCGGGCGGATTGATAACATATTCATCTGCGGGTACATCCCAGTAATCAAGAAAGTTGTAATTAATTGTTGCATGGGTGCTCAAAACACCATCCGATCCAAGGACAACAGCATTAGTACGTCCGCCGCCTTTGGTTACATCATCTATAATCCCCCATCGCCTTGCGTCATAAAAAGCAAGACCCCTAAATACTAATGCGACCCTTCGCTCTCTTCGCAATTCTTCTTTTGCATCAGTTAAGCTTAATGCCCCGCTTAAGGCAGCCAACCCGGCTCCCTGGTAAGTTCTAACATTATTTATACTCAATAAACCTGCAGGTATGCTACCTGTGTTTATTAAAGCTTCGGCTTTCATAAGCTCATTCTCTTCGTAGCTCCCAGCTATATATAACTCATAGTTACCTGGGGTTTTATCGCTGAGAACTGCTACGTCGCCTTTATTCACGCCATTGGCATCCAATAATTGCCACCTGGTACTAAAGGTAAATCCACCTACCTGGTTTGTGTACTGATTAACGGCGAAATTGGTTGCCAGCCTCTTATCTCCTGTTTTATATTCCTGAATTAATCGTTCACTTATTTTAAAAGAAGTTGATTTAGGTAAGCCGGTTGACATGGCTGCAACAGAGCCTCCGCTGGCCGAGAAAAATCCATTTGTGGCTGTTGTGCGGCCTGTGAAAACAAAATCATCTGACTTAATTCCTGCATTTACCAATGTTAAAACGGCGTTCCAATCGGTACTTGTCATTTGGCTTAATCTTTTGTTTGCGAGTAAATTACGCGCTTTCATGGTATTAATATTCCGAATCCACATAGCCGTAGTAAGCACACCGCCTTTACCTGTTTGCACAAAGCTTGGCAATAATTTACCTAAAACGGTACTATAGTCTGATATACTGGTAATTGCACTTAATAAAGTGCTTGCCTGATCAAAGTTTTTATTTGCCTCTGCTATCATGGCTGCACTTGTAACATACGTTGATACCAGGGAAGATGTATTGCCAACACCAACAGTGTTATTAATGATGCCTGCATAATAAATTGATCCTATTTTTGAATATGCGAACCCTTTCCACCAATAAGCCCAGGCTTTTATGGTATTTTTTTTTGTTTCAGCATCACCGGTAAATTTTATCGCATCAACTAAAGCTAATACCTGGTTACAGGCATTATTTAACGAATACATATAGGCCCACTCATAATAAAACATATTGGCGGGCTTTTTATCACGCGCGTTACTTATCCTTATTACACTTTTTGAAGGAGATGTATTCGTAATCTTACTCCCGTTATCAAGTATTACATAATCTGGCAGGTTAACCACATTGATGTTTTGATTGGATGCTTCGGCCGATATATTATCACCTAATAGTTCATGGAAGCCAATGCCTAATGAAAAGTAACTATCGCCTAACCAATTTTGGTTAGCAATGATGGAAGGGTTATTTCCATTAAAACCGTTTATGTAAACAGCCGCGGTTGATAGTGAAATAATTCCCGGTTCATCCTTTGCCTGCTCTATTGTTGGTGAATTGGGGTTTTTTACGTCAAGCTCCTTTTTGCAGGATGATACGCTTAGTAGGGTAACCGCTGCAAAATAAATTGATAAATATTTATATTTTTTCATGTTTTTAATTTAATAAGTCAATTAAAACCCAAGGCTTAATCCTAATTGATATGATTTATTATTAGGAGTTGAGTCATGGTCTACTCCCCTATCAAATGATGAATTTGAAGTACCCGAACTTATTTCAGGATCAAATCCGGTGTATTTGGTAAATGTTAAAATATTGCGAGCTGCAAACGTTAATACCACTCGTCTGAAGACTTTATTAGCTATTAACGAGGTAAAATCATACCCTACAGAAAGATTCCTTAATCTGACAAAAGAGGCGTCTTCATAAAAATAGTCTTTAGTTCCATTTCGGGCCGGGCCGTTTCTTGCTCCAAAATAATCGGCATATATGCTTCGGTAATATGCTGTATAGGCTGCTGTTTGGCCATTAATGGTTACCGGTTTATCATAATCACTGCTTATACCATCACGATACATCCATTCTTTGGTTTGGTTATACAAATGACTTCCATGAACCCAGTCGAATTGAAAATTGAATGAAAGATTTTTATAATTAAAGCTATTGATAAATGACATATTGAACTTAGGGTTTGGATCGCCTAATGCGTAAACCTCGTTTGTAAATTGAATACCTTTGGTTGTTTTGTTTACTACTCTGCCATCTACTATTTCATATTGGTTATAATCTGCAGGCTGGATATAAGCAATACCCTCCTGGTTTTTCTGGTCAAGGCTTGTTAGTGCTTTATAGCCGTATATCTGGCCAATTTTTGCCCCGGCAATCAAAACCTCCTGGGTACTGCCAGCTGCGGATGTCAGGATAATTGGCGGGCCGTTTATTTTATCAATTTTTGATGTTTGGTGACTGAAATTGGTAGTTACATTCCAGTTAAAGTCTTTTGCTTTCAACACATTGATATTTATGGATGCCTGGATCCCATTTGATGACATATCAATGGCGTTGGTCTTTAATGTAAGAGGGCCTGTTGATGGTGCAACACTAACATCGTAAATTATATTGGTGCCTTTACGATTCCAATAAGTTACGCTTAAATTAATATCGCTTAGCCAATTCCCGTCAAAGCCTTTAATTCCAATATCGGTACCGGCTTCAAACTCCCGTGATACCTCAACATTCAAATTGGGGTTTTTTTGAGCATTTAGCAGAGCAAATGTTAACGCGTTGCCAACGTTTTTGGGATCTAATGTAGGATATCTGTCAAATGCGCCTGGCTGTATACCTGCTTTGCCATATGCCGCCCTTAATTTAAACTCCGGAATGCGATTGCCCAGGCTACTGTTTCTCCAGAAATCAAATGACGATGGTCTAAAATAGGCATTTGCATTTGGAAAGGTAAAGGGCTTTGAGCCCTGGCCAAATGCAGACGAATAATCACTCCTGAAACCTCCACCGATGCCACCATATTCTCCAATATCAATTTTTTGGTTAACAACGTAGCCATAAGTTACAAAAGGCTCTGTGTAATCCTGGAGTACCTGCTGTGTTTGGGTTTGCTGGAAGTTGTATATCGGGTAACTTGGCAAACTATATCCGTAAGCAAGAAACTGATTAAGATGGTTTTTCCTATAGTCATACTGTAATAAAGTGCTGGTTGTTATAGGAATGTTTAAGTGGAAATCCTTCTCAAAGTCAGTTCTGATAGTGGCCGATCCGTTAAAGTTCTGAAAGGTTGTGTTATTACTTTGCTTATCAACCTCGCCGGTATTATCAGCATTATTGTTTAATGAAACCCAGCTTTCTGTATCATTAGAGTTAGCGTTTCCTGATTGGTTTTGATAAATATAATTTATATCCTGGTGTGTGTTGTTTATGCCATATTTTGCACTCAGTTCAATAAACTTATTGATCTTGTAATCGGCCTGTATGTTTTCAATAATATCTATTCTGTTATCCTTTTTGCTTGCGTATTGTAAATTATAAAAAGGATTGCTTCCGTTAACGCTCACTGTGCCTGAATTTAATGAAAAAGGGTAATTTCCATCAGGTAATTTTTGATTGAAATCATAAAAAGGCGAGGAATTAAGAGCATTAAATATTGCGTTTCCACCAGAGCCAAATGAGGGGTTAAGTGTGTTTTTTGTATATATTAATTGTGTAATTGATCTGATTGTAAATCCTTTAAATTCGGTACCAATATTTGATGTTAAATTGGTCCTGTCATTATATCCATTCCTGACAATATTACTTTCCTGGTGATTGTTGGATAGGGTTAGCGCGTAATCACTTTTTTCCGATCCGCCGGATACTGCTACACTATTGTTCCGTGTGTAGGCCGTGCGGAATAATTGTTGAAGGTGATCATAATATTTAAGATTGGTGCCATATTGCTGATGTGCAGTATTTAATGGATTTGACATTGCTGTTGGATTTCCGTTGCCCGATGGATAAGCCCATGTTATGCCGGGGTAAGTGCCATCTTCATCCAGTTTAATTATATTTCCGCTACCATCTATAAAATTCCCGTTAGCATCAGTTTTAAAACTGCTTAGCTTAGCCTGGTGTATATTGCCGTTATTGATGTAACTACCTGCAGCAACACTGCTCGATAAATCAATCTTAACTTTTCCTAAAGCCCCCTTTTTGGTAAAGATCTGGATTACGCCATTTGCACCCTGGGCACCATATATGGTTGATGCTGCTGCACCCTGTACAACTTCGATATGATCAACAGTTGATTGATCAAGTAAGCTGATATCGGTAGATCTGGATTCAATACCGTCTATCAAAATCATTGGTGAAGTACCGCCTTGTATAGTATTGATACCGCGAAGAACAATATTAGTACGGGCTCCTGGTGTACCATCTACAGACGAGATCTGCGCACCGGCAATTTTCCCCACGAGGGCTTGCTCAATGGAAGCTTGCGGGGAGGGGGGTAAGTTTTTTCCGGAGATGGCTTCAACAGCAATTCCCAGCCTGGCCTTGCTTGTTGCTACTCCCGATCCTGTCACTACCACTTCATTTAATTGTTTGTAGTCATTGGCCAGGGCAATATTAACAACATTGCCGCTGCCAATAGGCACCTCTGTTTTTGCAAATCCAATAAAGGTGAAAACCAGTGTACTGCCTGTTGGGGGTACAGTTAAGGAAAACTTACCAACTCCGGATGTTTGTGTGCCTGTCCGTGTGCCTTTCACGGTAACACTTACCCCGGGTATGGGCAAGCCATCATCTTTACTTGTTACGGTACCTGTGATTGTTCGATTTTGGGCGTAGGCATATTGGCAAAATAATGCCAATAGGATTCCCATTAAGTTTTTGAGAAAACTTTTTTTCATACTTAAATCAGTTATTAGTTAATAATTTGTGCAATTACAAGATATATCGTAACACTCAAAATATTAACTAATAGCTGATTTTTAGTATTATAGCAAAAAGCCGCTTATATTGAAATTGATTTTGTAATTATTGTAATAATATGCCCGATATAATTTGAGAAATTTAATTATGTAATCGATTTAGCTAAAAAAAAGCTTAACTATTGAGACAATATTTAAAAAAAAATTACCAAAAAGAGATTTTTTAAACTTTTGGACGGTTTTTGTTAATGAAAATTTAATATTTATATAATTAATATAAAATTATTGCTATTTATTGTTTTTTTAATCGCAGGAAATTGGTTTTATTTAAAATTATACATTTTTTATCTCTGTTTTTTTTGACGTAAAATGTAGTTCAAGCAAGTTTTTTATATAGAATTGAATGAAATTGATAGGGATAATTTGCCTTTAAGTGTTTTTATCAACAATAAAGCTGCACCTGAGTTGGTTTGAGTAATAGTTATCTGCTAAACTCATTTCGGCATTTTGCCTAACGGTTCATTGATGTAACTATAGTGGTGGGCATTAATACAAACAAAGCCCCTTAGAAATTATCTAAGAGGCTTTTGGTATTTGGAGTTGCGGCCGGTATTTTAGCAACCTGCTCCTTTAAATTAATAGGGGTATTTTGTGGCAAAGGGTTAATAACCCGGATTTTGGTACATTTTTAATGGGTCAAGCTTAACTTCATCAAACGGTATAGGATAGTAGCGATCCTTGGTACTAAAGTTTGATAACAAAGCCGAGCCAAAGTTAGCCTGGGCTTTGCTTTTGAAATAGGTTACCAGCTCATCGGTGGTAAAAGCTCTCAGCAAATCAAACCAGCGGTGGTGCTCAAATGCCAGCTCAACACGGCGTTCATGCAAAATAGCCAGTTTAAGTGTTGGGAAGCTGGTGCTGTAGGCGCTATTGGTCATGGCTACAGCATAAGCAGGTACTCCTGCCCTTGCACGTACCATATCTAAAAACTGGATAGCTGTTGCATTGTCGCCAAGGTCATTATTAACTTCGGCCAGCATTAGTATAACATCTGCATATCTCATCAATACCCAATCGTTACCGCCGTAACCTAATTTGCCAGCTGCATCACTTGCATCCCTGAATTTAGTTACAAACCAGTCTTTAACTATAGGATCATTTGCATATTTAACCGAAAAGTCTTTCCGCGGATCGCCGGTTTCGTACTCGTTGATTAAATCATGTGTAACATTATATCCTGCTCCCGATGAGGCTTTTTGCGAATTGATAGTTTCGCCTTTGGCCTGGTTGTTAGCCGCTATTGATGAACTATAGCTGATATCGCCCTGTTTGTTTACAATCTGGAAGATCAGCTCCGGGCAGGTTGATTTTTTAGTTACATCAAAAACATCGGTATAAGGAATGCTCTTTAGTTCGCCAAATGTGCGCATGTTGTAGGCGTTCATCAGGTATGTTTTGGCATTGGTAAGGTTAGTTTGGCGGTTAGCCTGATCTAACGTAGTAGCCATTGTTAAGTACACCTGGCCCAGCAATACATTGGCTGCTGCTTTTGATACCCTGCCAATATTGGCACCGCTTTGCAGGTTAGGCAACGGACTGTTGTTTATTACATCGGTTAAATCTTTTACAATCTGTGCATATACGGTAGCCTGTTTTTCGCGGAAAGTTGCTGCTGCAACTTCTGTAGATGCCAATTGTTTGGTCACCAATGGCACATCGCCCCAAAGGCGAACCAGGTGAAAATACATCATCGCGCGTAAAAATTTAGCTTCGGCGGTATACTGTAATTTCAAATTAGGATCTGTAAAAGATACGGCATCAATATGCGATAATACCACGTTGGCACGGGTAACAGTTGCATATAAAGATACCCAGTGGCTTTTTAAATAAGTGTTACTTGCAATCAGCGAGAAATTATTGAACTGGAACGGCTCGCCGGCGTTTGACTGGTTATCGTTTGTTCCGGTATCGTCAGAGCGCTGATCTGTCCACAGGTCGCTGCTTTCGCCAATATTATTACCACTGCGTAATGATTGGTAAATACCATTTACTGCTAATAATATATCATTGGGCGATTTAAAATTGTCATCGACGGTAACGGCATTTGGATTGTTTTGATCCAAAAAATCTTTTTTACATGCCGGGCTTATGGCTACAAATGCTGCAAGGCAAATGATGGCTATTAATTTTTTCTTCATCTCTATATTCTTGTTAAAAAAAACCATTAGAAAGTAACATTTACACCTAAATTATATGACCTAACCAATGGATAAGTACCATAATCAATTCCAGGTGCAAGGTTGGCTGGTTGTGTATTATTTGATGCCGCGCCAGAGTAGTTGTAATCAACCTCTGGGTTATAACCTTTGTATTTGGTAATAGTAAAGGCATTTACTACACTGGCAAATAAACGTGCTTTGCTAATACCCAGGGTATTTTGTAAAAAACCAGGAAGGGAGTAGCCAACGGTTAAATTGGTACAACGCAGGAACGAACCACTTTGCAGGTAAAATGTAGATAAACGGGTGCTGTTACTTTGAGTACCACCACGTGATGCACGGTAAACTTTTCCGGCGCCAGGGTTTTCGGCATTTCTGTAACGATCGGCAACATCGGCATATTGGTTACCGGAACCTTCCATGTTGTACAGGTAATAATCCTGGCCATCCAGTATTTTATTGCCTTGAGAGCCATTAAAGGATGCACTGATATCAAACTTTTTGTAAGTACTGTTTAAGGCAAAACCATAAGTGAAATTGGCATAAGGAGAACCGATAACTGTTTTATCAGCATCAGTTATTTTGCCATCGCCATTGGTATCAACAAAATACAGGTCGCCTGGTTTAACCGGATTGGTTGATGAAGCGGATGGGGCAACTTTGCTGATATTTTCAGGAGTTACTATGCCGCCCACTTTAAAGCCATAAAACATACCCACTGGCTGGCCCTGTGTGGTGATGTTGGTTAAGTAAGAGCGCTCTGCACCGTTAATGATGATGGTATTGTTACCCGGTAGTTTCACTACTTTATTACGGTTAAGCGAAATGTTACCGCTTACATTAAAGGTGAAATCCTTTGACTTCACTATTCTGCCATCAAGCTGAAGATCAAATCCTGTATTGCGGATCTTTGAATCGTGCAGATTGGTAAGGATGGTGGTGTTACCTGAAATAGCCGAGATTGGCTGATTATATAACAGGTTATAAGAGTAGCTTAAATAATAGTTGGCGATGATAGACAGGCGGCCATTAAACAAGCCGATATCGGTACCAAAGTTATATTGTGAAGTTGACTCCCAGCTTAATTTCTGATCGCCTATAGGGCCTGCGTAAGTAGCCGTATTAACGGTGTTGTTGCCGAAAACCACACCTGTAGGGCTGGCAAGTGTTTGTTGATAACCATAGTTTGGAATGTTGTAATTACCGCTTAATCCCCAGCTTGCGCGGATTTTAACGGTTGACTGATCGCCAAGGAAGTTGTGATAAAACGGCTCTTCAGATACGTTCCATCCGGCAGCAACCGATGGGAAATAGCCATATTTGTTTAACGGGCCAAAACGTGATGAACCATCGGCACGGAAAGAGCCTGTTAAAAAGTATTTACCGGCGTAATTGTAGTTAACACGGCCAAGGTATGATAGTAAGGTATTAACAGATTTACCAGTATTTGAGTTTAATGTAAACAGACTGGCATCGGCACCTTTTGATGTAATTTCCTGAATATTATCATTCTGGAACCCTTTTGCAGAAACACTGATCAAATCGCTGGTTGTTTTTTGCGCGGTATAACCAGCCAAGGCGTCAATGTGATGTTTACCAAACTGCTTGTTGTAATTTAAAGTAAACTCGGCCAGGCGATCTAACTGTGTAATAGTTTGGGCTGTTGCCGTTGCAGCAGCTATTGATTGTGTTGATCCCGGAGGGAAAGCACCGCTGCTTAGGTTGGTTGGCAGGTAGTAATCATATTTTTCATTGTAGGTTTGCGTACCTAAATTGGCTTTAGCATTAAAGCCGGGCAATATGTTGTAAACTATGTTTGCATTATAAGTACTGCGATAGCCTTTGCGGGTAATTTTCGTACGCTCGGCCAGGGCAACCGGGTTTTCGATGGACTGGTAGCCGTATGCTGCCGACTGTGAAGCTTCTGCATTGGTAGCCAATGAGCCATCGGGATTATAAGCCGGTAAATATGGCATATATATAAGGGCGCCAAGAACCGGTCCGTGGTCAAAACGACCTTCCTGAACTTCTTTATTGGTGTTTTGAGTGTAGGCAACATTGGCTCCAACGTGTAATCTTTTACTTATGTCACCTTCAATATTGGTGCGAAAGTTAACGCGCTGCTGCCCTGTGGTATGTATAATACCATCCTGGTTTTGATATGCTCCGCTTACATAGTAATTGAAGCCGTTTGAAGCGCCAGAAAATGCCAGGTTATGTTTTTGAAAAAAAGCGTTGTGGTACAATTCATCCTGCCAATCGGTATTCACGGTTTGGTGAATTAATGATTGGTCGGCAAAATTATATAACCCGTCAGGAATACTTACACTGCCGGCATTGCTTACATTGGCAATACGGGTAGCATTGTTGTCAGAATACATGGCATCATTCCAAATGTGGCCTGTATTAACCCACAGGTCATGATAAGTGTTATTGCGGCCATCAATTACCAGTTGGGCAGCCTGGTCTGAGTTTAAAAGCTTTACCTTTTTTGCCAGCTGGTCCATACCCGTTTGTACGCTGTATTCAAATTTACCTTTACCTTCTTTGCCATGTTTGGTAGTTATTAAGACAACACCGCCAGATGCGCGTGAACCATAAATGGCAGCCGAAGCAGCATCTTTCAAAATGTCGATACTTTCAACATCATCCGGATTGATGAAAATGTCATTACCTGCAGGGTAACCATCTATAACATATAAGGGATCAGAACTGGCACTGAATGAACCAACTCCCCTAACCCTTATTTTGGGGCTTGTGTATGGTGCGCCACTTGTTTGCGATACCTGAACACCAGAAACCTTGCCTACTAATGCCTGCCCAAGTGATGGAGCAGATAAGTTAAGATCGCTTGATTTAACGCTGGATATGGAACCGGTAACATCGCTTTTGCGAATGGTTTGGTATCCAATGGCAACAACTTCGTTAAGCATGTTTGCTTTAGGCATCAACTTAACGTTAATCGTTTCTGAGCTTCCAACGGTAACTTCCTGCTGCGTATAGCCAATAAAGTTAAATACCAGTACTGTGCCTTCATTTGCAGCTATGCTGTATTTACCTTTGGCATCGGTTGCCGTACCTTTATCACTGTTTTTTATCCTTACAGATACGCCCGGTAAAGGCTGGTTGGTTTCGTCGGTTACGGTACCAGATATTTGAATTGCCTGGTTAATCGCAATTTTAATGGGGGTTGCAGCGTTTGAGTTAAACGCGGGTGCCATGATCATGAGGCAGATAAAAGGTTTTAGCAAAAACCTTTCAAAAAGACCACGGGTAATCTTTTTATTCATATTTTTAAAAGTTGATTGTTAGAAAACGATAATAAAGCTTTCGACCGCTTTTTAGTTATTTGACAATTATTTCCGGGACCGTTTGAATGTTAGCGCATTCAGCGGTTCTTAAATTTATCGCCGGTTCGATGTTAAGTTTAAATTAATGTTACATAGGCGTTTAAATTAAATATGCTGCAGTTTTAATATTATCATAATCGTTATTACTTTATGATAAAATAATATTAATTAGATGTTATTAATATTGTGATGTTGGCAACAAAATTAAGCCAACTATCTTAAGCCGGAGATACTTAAAAGTTAAGTTTACGTTAACAAAAAATGCCGGGCGTTACGTCCGGCATTTCAGTTTTTTAAGCGTTTTGGGCGGCTGTTACCAGGTAGTTTTGGTAAAGTTTACGTTGTTTTTGCGCGATGATGTTACCGCAATGCCGTTTTCATTATCGCCAATAAAAGAGAAGCCTTCCAGCTCATCGCCCCTGTCAATATGGTCAATTTGGTTGACCATTACTTGTTTACCGGTTTCAACAGATTTTTTAAGATCGATATAAGTAAAGCGCCATTGCCGCCCTTCAATTTTATTTTGGATAAGTACCAGCATGCCATTTTTGGCTATCCAATGCAGGTTTTGCACCCATGGGGTGCATGTAAACTTTTTGTAAAGTACCCCTTCAGCTTTTGAATTTGAAGTTTTGGCTAGTTTTTCGGGGTCATATAATCTTACCTCATTACCGTGGTCGCCATAATCAGCGGTAGCTATATACCATTTATTATTATACTTAACATATTCGGGGCGGGTGCCTTGTATACAGGCATCATCATCAATAGTATTTAATAAGTTGCCATCAAGCGTGCCCGTTTTTAACAGCCCTTTCCAATCTACACAATATATTACGGCCTTCCATTTTGTACCCTCTGCATTAAGGCGGATGGAGTTACCAATAAAAGTTGGTCCGGTTCCATTATAGGCAATTCCTGTGGGGTGATTAATTACATCGTTACCGTTCATGGTCAGCTTAATTTCTTTGTGCTGATAAACCAGGCTATCGTTTTCCATTTTAAATTCGCGGATCATACCCACTTCGCGATCGCCATATAAAAAA
The DNA here is from genome assembly GCF_025362475.1 of Mucilaginibacter sp. Taxonomy (GTDB): domain Bacteria; phylum Bacteroidota; class Bacteroidia; order Sphingobacteriales; family Sphingobacteriaceae; genus Mucilaginibacter. The sequence continues at coordinate 110,940 of NZ_JANYGH010000065.1, read as the reverse complement.
ATACGCCCTTTTTGATATGATATGCCCTGGCAGGCCCCTAAAGAATCAACAGTGATTGTACGGCTAAGCTGCTGATCAACGGTGGAGGTTACTAAAGAGCCAATACCTAAGGCTGCGGCTAATATGGTTAGTGTTAATTTTTGCATGTTTATGAATTTTAACGGGGATCAAGCGGTTCGTCGGCATCTATTTGTTTCGCTTCTTCCACCGGATAATACTCTACTTCGGTTTCTGAGTTGCGTTTATCTAATTTATAAGGCACATATTTTAGCTCCTTCTCGCATCTCTCGGCCATGTGCATTATAAAATCAGTTTGTGATTTATCGGTAACAACAATGCCGGGTTTATTGGCCGGGATACCATATTTGTATATCAGCCTTGCACTGTTGCGCATATTGGTGGTGGTGTGCCTTGCGTGTGGTTCAATAATAATGGCGCTTTCGGGCACATGCAGTACTTTCATGAGGTATACTTTCATTTCGGCCGCCTCGTTGAATTTTGTTTTATATGGATGCACATTACCTCCCGAAACAATGATCAATGGCGCTTTGCCCAACCTGTACTCCTGCTCGGCAAGCCTGCAGCGCAGCATTCCCTCTACGCTTAATGGAGATGTTAGGTTATCCGGGCCTGCTCCTGGCACAAGGATGTTTGAGTACGGGAAACCGGCCCATTTAATGGTCTTTATTTTATCAACCGCTGCTTTGTTAACGGTTAATTCCATTGGCTCGTAATGAGCGGGGTCCTGCCGTTCATTAATTTGCAGATAAAGCAATGCGGCCTGTAGTGAGGGCTCAAAAAACAATTTAGTGTTTTTAACATCGCCTATTAAAGCGGCATTAAAATCATACATTAAAATATAGTATTGTTTTGCATGTACGTTGTAGCTTATAGAATCTATTGCAGGGTAATTGGGCTTATCACCTTCGGCATAAACGCCTATGGTATAGTTTATAGCTGTCGCATCCTGCTCCCAGGCTTTAACCAATAGTTGCGCTGGTGTCAGGGTTTTATAAAGGCTGTAAGCACCAGATGGTATTAACCGGGTTTTAACCAACCTATCCAAAGAGTTACCGGGCTTATAGAGTAAAGTAAGCTGACTGCCAACTGCTGCTATATCTTCGGCAGATAGTTTTACCTGGGCTATAAGGCATGCCGCATCCTTGCAATCGGTAAGTGAAGTGTTTAGGGTCTTGAGTTTGTTTTGGGTGATTTTTGTGAGTTCTGCATCATTTTTAAGCAGGGCGCTTACCTCTTTGTCCTCCTCAAATAAAGTAAGCAGGTAATAATTCTTGGTTTTTATGTAATCTGTGGGAGTACTTAAATTTTTGTTTGCGCCAGCTACCTGTGCATAACTACTGAACCCTGAAAGGCACGTCAGCACTATAAAAAAAAGTTTGTTCATATAAAATTTGTGTGTGTTGCAAATAACGCACTCCTAAATAAACTGCAGGTTAATAAATGGTTTCCTGTAATAGAATATTGGTAGTGTTTGTGAGTTTTTGCATAGTGCGTCATCGCTTTTAGGTTTTTCTGGGCGGTTTGTGAGGTGTTGCGCTATGAATTAACTATTAATTCGTTATAATTTATTTCCTTATAGTTAAAAATGGCTGTGTTTATAACTATTGGTTACTGCAAGGAATATAAAAATTTAAAAATTTGGTTATCAGTTTTCATAGTGCTAATTTTAAATGAAAAAGGTGTAGTGTGTAACTAAGTGCTTTAAAATAAGGTAATTAATTAAACAACTAATCATGGATATAATCGAAGAAAACACACCGGATGGATTCATCGGCGGTGGAGACACTGGAGATAATTCTCCAGACGAGAATGTAACTAATGATGCTCTTGATACAGGAACACCAATTGGTATTTCAGAAGAGCAGGATGTAAACGAAATTGCGCCAAGTTTGGCCATGGAAAGTAGCTTGAGGGATAAAAACACCCCTATTGGCCGAAGTTGATCCTATTGGTTGCATAATTTTACAGGCTTATCCGGAACCCGAAATTGAATTGGAATATGGGTATCCGCTAACTTATATCTTACAGAACAGGGAATTCTGGTTCTGATAAGAGATGGGAGAAGGCATTTTTGACCTGTTTTTATCTTGTTAACTGTGCTTTATGCAAATGCAATCCTATAGAAAAACCGCTTTTATTTGCCTACTGCTAAGTAGTGCAATCATTGCTTATGCGCAAGATAAAGGAAAGGCATTATTAAAATCACTGGTTGAAAATCCGGGCGATGATACCGCGCAAATTGCTGTACTTGTTAAAAAAAGCATGGAAGTGCAGTCCTTTAACCCAGATAGCGCCTTAATTTATGCAGAGCAAGCCCTTACCATTGCCCGTAATACAAAACATAAGGCCGGCGAGGCCAACAGCTTAAACCGGCTGGGTGTTGTGTTGTGGAAAAATGGCAAATATGATCGTGCCCTAAAATTTTTACTTAGTGCTTTAAAGATAAGAGAAGAAAGTAACGACCGCCCCGGTGAGTTAGCCTGCCTCAATAATATCGGTATTATTTATTCAGATCAAAACGATAATACCAAGGCGTTATATTACCACTTTAAGGCGAAGGCCATTGCAGAATCACTTCACAATAAAAAATTCCTGAGCATTGTACTATCCAATATAGGTAACTGTTACATTAAACTCAATAAAGTAAATTTAGCCCTGGGTTATGAAATGCGCGCCTATGAGTTACAGCAAAGTATAGGTGCCCCCGAAATGCTGCCCAATACCCTATCCATTTTAGGCGATATTAATTATAAAATGAAACATCAGGCACTCGCGCTTGATTACTACAGATTAAGCATTGTTTATGCTAATAAGAATAACGACCAAAGCAGTCTTGCTGATACTTATAACAGTATTGCTGTGCTCTATAAAAACATTAATAAAATAGACTCCAGCGTGTATTACGCTAAAAATGCACTGGAGGCAGCAAAGAAAGCCAAGTATCCAATAGCTATTTATAGCGCAAGTAATTTGCTTACTCAAATATATCAGCAATCCAATGAGCATCTGGAGTTGTTATATCTAAAAACGGCAATGGCGGCAAAGGATAGCATGTTTAATGTGGAGAAAGTTAAGCAAATACAAACCCTTAGTTTTAATGAGGCAGCCCGGCAACAGGAAATAGCAGAAGAAAAGAAACGGGAGGCAGACGAAAGATTGGTGGATTTGCAGCTTATAGGTATTGCTATATTTATTCCCTTTTTCTTTTTGATATTGCTGGTACTTAGTAAAGGCCGAACTCACCGCAAGGTAATCGAGTATATGGGGATCCTTTCGTTGTTACTTGTTTTTGAATTTATTACGCTTTTTATCCATCCGTTTGTACAGCGTATCAGTAACCATTTGCCCATATTGGAGTTGTTTATCCTGGTTATCCTCGCTTCTATCCTTGCACCGCTACACCATAGGCTTGGAGGTTGGATGCGTAAAAAATTGGTTCATATTGAAGTGCCCCATAAACCATCAGCGGCCGAAAACAAGCCTGTTGATACCAAAGCAGGCAGTGATTTGAAGAAATGAAATTGTGAGGCATTTAAGTGGATCTGTCTGATGGAATTTAATCCCATTTATTGTTGCTGTATCGCGGGCTATGGAGGTAAAATCCACAATACAACCCAAATAACTCATTTAATGATATCTCTTGGCAAGAGACGCGCATTTGTAATTAATTTGTAAGCATCGAAAATTAATTCGCTTACTTACATAGAAGTAAGTAACATTGCGTCGTTAAAAAAATATATAATAGTAAATGGACTCCGCATTACATACCCGCGATAAGATTGTTGAATTAGGAAGGAATTATATTTTGACGATAGGCTATCATGCATTTAATTACAAGCAGATAGCTACAGCGTTAAATATTAAAAATGCAGCCATTCATCATTATTATCCTTTAAAAGAAGATTTGGGTTTGGCTGTTATTGAAAAGGACAGGCAGGAGTTTGTAAATATGATAAGGCTTACAGCCAACGGCGATCCATTGCTGGGGCTTGAGGCCTTACTTGATTGTTATGACAGGTATTTTAAAGATGGGCATAAACTATGCCTGGTAGGTACTTTTTGCTCAGCCTATCATGATGTGTCTGAAAAATTACAAATTGCCTCGGCCCAGTATTTAAACGTTATATGCACCTGGCTTACAGAAGTAATGCAGGCCGGATTAGAATCCGGGAGGTTTAATTTTGAAATTACAGCTCAGGAAATGGCCAACAATTGGGCTGCAATACTGCCGGGATCATTACAGATAGGGCGTGTACAGGGCGAAGAATACTTTTACCAGGTGATGGATAGCCTGCGAAAGTCGTTAAAAACGAAATAAAAAAAATTTAATTGCAATACTTGCTTATATGTAAGTAAGTAATAATATCAATCACTAAACATAAAAAAACAACAATATGAAAAAGATCATCCTAACAGGAAGCAGTAGCGGTTTCGGACTTCAGGCAGTAAAAACACTGGCCGCCAAAGGGCACACAGTATATGCTACCATGCGTAATATAGCGGGTTCAAACTCGGTGCCAGCCGGCGAATTAAAACAATGGGCTAAAGAAAATGGCGCAACAGTTGAGGTTATTGAGCTTGATGTAACCAATAATGACTCTGTTAAAAGAGCCATTGCCGAGATCAGTGAAAAATCGGGCGGAGTTATTGACGTATTAATCAATAACGCGGGCCTTTCCTACTTAGGGCTTGGAGAAGCGCTGTCAATTGAACAAACCGAACAGTTGTTCCAGGTTAACACCATTGGTCCCGAACGGATGATGAAAGCGGTATTGCCGTTTATGCACAAACAGAAGGATGGTTTAATAATCAACATCACCAGCGTTCAGTCAAGGCATTATATTCCTATTTTAACTACTTATAACGGCACTAAGGCAGCGTTGGATGCACTTTCTGTAGGTTATCATTATGAACTGAAATCCTCAGGTATTGATGTGGCTACTATTCAGCCGGGAGCTTATCAAACAACTGACATTACAACCAAATCATTACAGCCTAATAATATTGCTGTTGAGGCATCATATGGAGAAGATATCCTCAACTATAAAAAAGGAGTAATTCAATACTTTGATCCAACACCGGAAAGCCGTGACCCACAGGAAGTGGCCGATGCTATGTTGGCATTAGTTGAATTGCCCCAGGGACAAAGGCCATTGTTTACCGTTGTTGGCGGCGGCCCGCAAACCGCAAATTTTGAAAAAGTAAATAACCTGATTCAGGAAATAGTAGAAATAAGCATGGGTATCCGTAAAAATGGATAATCACCAATTTAGTGTAAAGCAGTATACTCAAATGCTGCTTTACACTAAATTTATAAGGCGCGAAAATGCGCTGTTGTCGGGGGAATTTTCTGCACGATAATTCATGCCTTGGGCGGTACTTACAGAAGCTGTGATTTTATAATATCTTTATTCCCCAAATGAAATTATCAGTATCTAACCAGAGCACGGGCGGCGATCTGTTGCTGCTCAATAACGAAATAGATTTTGACCGCCTGTTTTACACACGCGATCAAGACAATAAATATTTCACTATAGCCTGGAACCGCGGCGAAAAGCAAAGCGTAAGCATTGATGGTTCGGCGTATGATTTTAAGCCGCAAACTATATTGCCGCTGATGTTCAATCAGTCATTTTATTTTGAACGCCCTGCCGATATTGTGGCCTGGCAGTTTAATCGCGAATTTTATTGTATTGTTGATCATGACTCGGAGGTGAGCTGCGTAGGCTTTTTATTTGGCATGAATGATAATGTGTTCATTGATTTGGATGAGGATACCCAACGCAAACTGCAGTTATTGCTGGATGTTTTTGTTGAAGAGTTGAATACGAATGATGGTATTCAAAACGATATGTTGCTGATGCTGTTAAAACGACTCATCATCATGGTCACCAGGCTTGCCAGGGCAGGCAGTTTCCCGGATGTAAAACTGAATGATGACCGCTTCCATATTTTGCGGAAATTTAATTTGCTGGTTGAAATGAACTTTCGCACACAGCATAGTGTAAGCTATTATGCCGAACAGTTAAACAGATCACCAAAAACCTTATCAAACCTTTTTGCACTATATAATCACAAAACCCCCATCCAGATAATCCAGGAGAGAATCCTGATAGAAGCTAAAAGATTGCTGTTTTACACCGATAAATCGGCCAAGCAAATTACGTATGAACTGGGGTTTGACGACGCGGCCTATTTTAGCAACTATTTTAAAAAACATACTTCTTTTTCGCCATCGGAGTTCAGGAGCAATAAAAAAATGGCATCCATAGGGAAATAATTACAAGTCATCGGGAAGTATGCCCATTCCGCCGCTGCAGGAGTTAGCGCACCTTTGTATCGTTGATTCGAACATTAAAAATCAACAGACAAAAACATGAAAACTCAATCACTGAAAAACAAATTAAAAAGCGGACTATTTGCCTCAGCTATTATTTTATCAACCATTATTGGCTCAGCTACAACAGCAGCAGCACAAACCGTAAAAAACGTTGTGCTGGTACATGGCGCCTTTGCCGATGGCTCTGGCTTTAAAGGATTATATAATATACTTACAAAAAAAGGGTACAATGTTACCGTTGTTCAAAACCCCTTAACATCGCTTAAAGATGATGTTGACGCCACCAACCGGGCAATTGACAAACAAGACGGACCGGTAATATTGGTAGGTCACTCCTGGGGAGGCACTGTAATTACAGAGGCCGGCATAAACCCCAAAGTAGTTGGCCTGGTTTATATAGCTGCCTTTGCGCCTGATAAAGGTGAAACAACCCTACAATGGGCTCAGTTATTACCAACATCGGTAAACGGCATATTGCCTCCTGATGATAAAGGCGTAATTTACTTTGCAAAAGATCAATTTCACGCTGGTTTTGCTGCCGATTTAAGCAAGGAGGAAGCCGACTTTATGTATGCTTCACAAGGCCCTATCTTTGTACAGGCTTTTGTAGCGCCGGTTACTGAAGCAGCCTGGAAAACAAAACCGAGCTTTGCCGTAGTAGCTACTGAAGATAAAGCCATCAACCCAGATACAGAACGCAAGATGTACAAACGTGCCGGCGCCAAAGTAACAGAAATAAAAGGCAGTCACGTGGTATTTATTTCGCAGCCAGATGCCGTTGCTAAAGTTATCATTGAAGCAGCCACTAAAGCAGGTGCAGTAAAATAAACTGTAGGATATATTTATTCGAAAGCCCCCTATACCGTTCAAGGTATAAGGGGCTTTTGAATTTTCGGAAATTTAATAGCCGGGGTTCTGAACAAGTTTATTATTTATTGCATTTCTCCGGAATGGAATTGCACAAATCAGCCTGTTCTGCTTTATCTTGCGGCAAATACTTAACAAAATTTCAGTTTTGTTTTCTCATTACATCTTTTATAAAAAGCGCAATTTCATGATCCGGCGAGTTTTAATATCCCTTTTGGTTCTTCTGCTATTTTTTCACGGGGCAGGCTTTTCTTATCCCAATAGAAACGATGCCATAAAGCACGATTTTAAGGCTAAAACGATTACGATCACCGTTCCGGATAAAAATCTGTCTATCCTGATTGATTACTCATCGGGTTGTGTAATTAAACAACTAAATATAAAAGGCATTAACACATTATCTCCCATGGGGATATATACCGGCATCGAAACGAAAAACAGCTCTTTTTCTTCGGATAATCACTTGAGCGATGTAAAAGTAACTGAGATAGGGAATAAAATTAGTTTAACGGGGATAAGCTATGGCGATGACAATATTGCTGTAAAAGAAGAGTGGGATTTTGAATTACACGGTGATAAAATCCGTTGGGACATTACCCGGGAGTACGATAAGGCCGCGGGTTTAGAAGATATGGCTTTCCCCAAATGGAACTTTGCCAATCTTTCTGTTTGGAAGGGGGGCATCATAGATAACGGAGGGATGGTTTGGTGTAAATACCTTCGCAAAAAAGATGATACCTACGGCGTTCATACAGGCGGGGTAACTTTCTGGAACGCGAAATCGGGGGATGCATTGTGTATAAACGCCATACCCGGGAAAGGAAACGTAATCGCTTCCAAGTACTCGCACGGGGCGAAAGATGAATTTTCTCTTACGCAATTAGTAACGGGTGAACCCTTACAACAGCGGTACAACTTAAGCAGGTTTGTGGCGCAGCGGTACAATGTATTTGCTCCTTTTAAAATAGAAAAAGGAAAAGTAGCCGTACATTATGAACTGCAATATGTTGACTATTTTAAAAAATACTCTCGTGGCAAGCTTCCGGGTGTTGATGCTGCAGCGGTACGGGAGCTGCTGAACACCACCGCGCGGTATGGTGTTGTAGATAATAATATTGTGGGAGGAAACGGTTGGCTCAGTAACTGGAAATGCTTACATGAGCCTTTTTTTGCGCAGATAGGCATGGCGGTTGACGATAAAAATTACACCGCCAATATATCGGCAACGCTTGATCAGGAACGTGACCAGGCCATACTTGCCGATGGACGGGTATTATCCCGCTGGCACAATGAGCCGGGCGATGAAATACCCGGCACATACAATGCCCAAACGGGCTATTATGAAGCGATGTGGGGTTATACGGTTGACTCACAAACTGGTTATGTGATCAACACAAGTGAACAATTTGATATTAACGGCAACGTAACCTGGCTCAAAACCCACCAGGCAAGTTGTGAAAAAGCGCTGGACTGGCTAATTAAACGTGACTCGGATAAAAACGGCATCTTTGAAATGGTAAACAATAACATAGCCGAACAAAAGGCCAGCGACTGGCTGGATATTGTTTATGCAGGTTATGAAAACGCCTTTGTAAATGCACAGCTGTATGAGGCATTAAATTTATGGGCCAATTGCGAAAAAGTAATGGGTAATCAACAAAAATCCGGTTACTACTCGGCTGTAGCGCAACGCCTCAAAACGGCCTTTAATAAGCCGGTTGAAGAAGGCGGCTTTTGGTTGCCTGCCAAAAAGCAATATGTGTACTGGCGGGATAAAGATGGTTCTGTACACGGCGATAACCTGGTTACCCCGGTAAATTTCGCAGCAATTGCGTTTGGTTTATGCGATGATCCGGAGCGAATATCTCTTATCCTTGATCAAATAGAGCAACGGACCCAGGCCGAAAATTTGTTTCACTGGCCCTTGTGTTTCGATTCATTTAAAAGGGCTGAAGTACAGCAGGGAAACTGGCCGTTCCCTAAATATGAAAACGGGGATATATTCCCTACGTGGGGTTATCTCGGCATCAGGGCCTATGCCAAATACAACAAAACCATCGCTCTTAAATATATCACCAACATTCTGGAACAGTACAAAAAGGACGGTCTTTCGTCTCAGCGATATAGCAGGGTAACCCAGTTGGGCCAGGGAGATGATATTTTAGCAGGCATTTGCACCTCTATCACGGCACTGTACCGGGATATTTACGGCATCAGGCCCATGTGGAACAGGATGGGCCTGGAGCCCCATATGATTAAAATGCTGGATGGAACACAGTTTTCTTATACTGTCCGCGATACTGCGTATCAAATTAAACTCAGCGTTAATGATTATGAAATGCGCGGCAAAGCATTTTCAGTTCGCAGCAATGAAAGCTTTGGCGCATCGATGACTGGAGGCAAACTAACGTATTTTCATCACAACAGCGACAGCTTGCTTTTGCAGGTAGCGGGCAAGTCTGCTCGTATTGATATGAAAATTAATTCCTGGGAAATGAAGAAAACCGCCTGGACCGTGACATCAAAAGGCAAATACATATTTACTATTACGGGATTTATACCAGGACAGGGCTACCATGTAAGGATAAACAATTCCAATCAACGCGTGGAAGCTAAAAATGATGGCAGCCTTTCCATTAGTAAAATTTGTAATTCAAATACTCAATTTATTGTTAGCACTGAGGAGTAGTGGTTCTTGAGAGGGAATGGTTTAAAAAACGCGACGTCGAGTCGCAGATCTGGCAGGCTGGCATAATGGGTAATGTCACGAGAAGCCTTTACGCTTTTGCCCAAGTCGTCATTCTCGCGCCAAAGGGGGGCAACGTTACGATTAAAAAAAATAGCAAATAAACGCCCGCTACAAGGGGAACCACCTAAGCGCCTATATATACGATAACCACCACCAATTGTGTGTTTGCTTATACCGCCCATACCAGCGGCAGGGGTAATACATCAGCGCAATAACGGCTATCCAGCACAGGTACACGGCCCACAGCGGAATACTGAAACCCGGCGCGGCCCATACGGGGGATGGTTTCTGAAAATCCAGGGGAATACCCGTCAGTACAACCCCGGCTACATTGATGACGCGCAGCAGCGCCAAATGCGTGATGAAATAAAAATAGGGCACATTGCCGTATACGATGCAAAACCTGGTGATGCGATTGCTGATACCCTCGATAAACGACAGCAACAATAATATAGGCCCAAGCGTCATCGACATAAACAGCAGAGAGGGCGTTTGTTTACGCGCGTTCAGGAAGGACAGTAGGGTATGCGCCGCGTTCCGCTGAACGGCCCATGGTGCAGGGTCGCCGTAATTATTGATGAGCCGCAGGGTAATAAACAGAACTATTAACGAGCAGCCTGATAGCATTAATATTTTTCGCCGTTTTGCAGCATCATAGCCCTTTTTGTAAAGCTGGCCGAAAACATAGCCCAGCAATAAAGCCCCGGTCCACGGAATGGCCGCATAAATAGCAAAGATAAACCGGTTAGCACCGATAGGGATCAACGCCCCTACTCCGTTCAATAATACGGTGATTAGATTGCCCGTAGTGCCGTTTTTAGGCAGATCAACGTTATCCAATAAATTATGGCCGGCAATGACCAGGATAGCAACAGCAACTATAAGCTGTTTAGGTGCGCGGATCAATAAGGCTAAAACAATCATACCAAAGCCCGTGGCCCATAAAACCTCCAGTACCGGGAAATGGTACTGCACATCGAAGCTGAAGATGAGGCTAATAATTGCCAGGTCGGAAAATATGAGCCAGGCGCCCCTTTTTAGTAAGAAGGAGGTCATCTCGCTGGTTGTTCTACGCTGCTCGGCCAGGCATGCCGATACGCCGCTCAAAAAAACAAAGGTTGGCGCGCAAAAATGCGTTATCCAGCGCGTAAAAAACAGGATCACCGTGGTGCGCTGCACATCAAGTGGCGGCGGCCCTGCCAGGTGCAAAAAATCGCGGGTGTGGTCCAGCGTCATGATGATCATGATCAGTCCGCGAACCATGTCTATCGACTGTATACGTTCTTTCATCGAATTAAAGATAGAATAAAACGTTAACTATCTCAATAGCTGTGATTTCTGGCGGCGCTAAAAGCCTTTTTGTTTTGCCTAAGTCTTCATTCTCGCGCCAGGGAGGGGCTGCATCCTCGCGCTTGTTGGGGTGATAAATATCTGTCGGCAAAGACAGCACATGCAAGCAACCGCATTCAACTTATTGAAATAATTGTTTTTATTCCTATTTTTATCAGTTCACAATTATAACTAATTACAATGAAACCTATCCTTGCGTTAATAATCGCTATTTTATTTTGTTCGTCTGCTTTTGCTCAAAACATAGACGAAAAACTTTGGTCAATTGCAAAAAGTCAATACCCTAACGATGCCAGCATGCAGCAGTATGTATATGACCAGCAGAAAAAAGGATATAATTACATGGCCCGCGTAACTGATGCAGAGCTTAAACTTTTTGCCGAAAATCAATATCCTGATGATTACAGTATGCAGAATTATGTGTATGATAAGCAAAAAATAGATAAAGCCTATATGAAAATTGTGGTTGATATGGAGCTAAAGCGTTTTGCAATTAAACAATATTCCGACGATTATTCGATGCAAAAATATGTGTATGACCAGCAATCTATTGCTAAAGATTATATGCAACGTGCCACAAATATTTCTGCCAAACAAAAAGCGCGTAAGGAATATCCTGATGATTATAATATGCAAAAATATATTTATGACAATGCTGTCAATTAATTAACTCTTGATCTGGGCGAGCAACCGCAAACAGATTTCGTTTCCGGCAGCTTTTAATTGGCGCGAGTATGCAGCGAAGGCCTAAAAGGAGGCGTACTCGTGACCAAACGCTTGCCTATTGAAGCATCAGCTCAACCTGTAAGGTGTTAATTAAACAGGCTCCGCAATTCACGAGGGCCTCATCGTAAAGCCTGATCCGGCATACTCGCGCCAATTAGGGGTTGCTTTTATCTCCGCGGCCTGTGTATTTACAGGCCGCTTGCTCCGTATGGTTTCATGGGCAAATCGTTCCGGGTTGGTATTAAAAGGCATGAGGTACTCCGGCATTATTGCCACGGCTGCATACTCGCACCAGTTGGGGGGCCGAGTGCGCCAGCAGTGGAGGATAACATTATCTACAAGGGTGACTCTTACAGTAACGGAAGACCAATTGGCGTAATCGAATTTGATTTTTTATGCAACTTTTATTACTTTGTAAAACAAACCGTACAACTATTTAACCTTAAACTCATTCACTCTATGGATATCACCTTGCTGGCCCAAACAGCAGTTACATTAGCTACTCCATTTTTAAGTAAAATTGGTGAAGGCACCTCTCGAAAAATTGGGGAAGATATTTGGGGAATGATTAAAGACTGCTTTACTTCCAAAGGAAAGGAAATAGATGAAAACAACCCTGCTCAACTTCAATCAAATCTAGAAGAAATTTTGGCTGAAGACGAATCGTTTAAATTGAAGCTTGAAGATTACGTAGCAAAGAATCAGCCATCATCAGTTCAACAAAACGTTCAAAACAACGCAGCTATTTCCAAACAAGTAAATATTACTTCAAATTCCGGAGATCTTCACTTTTAATGGCGCAAAGCGAGCAAGATGTTGTAAATAATGCCCCATTAGAAAACCAGTTCAACTTTGGAAAAGTTGACGGCAATGTAAACCTCTCTAAAAAAACCAGGTGGCAAAAGCGTTTCGAAAAACTTCAGCATGAGGTCCGAAATGATATTAGATATTCGACCTTTATCGATGAATTTAATACCTATAATACCATATTAGATGGTATTGGTTTAGAACAAAAATTGATTGACGGAGGATTTTCCGAAAAAGAAATCATTAAAGCTTTAAACTTCAAAGACAAATACGCTAGACGTGTTGTTTTAGGTGAAATGTATCATGCCCAACAAGAAATTGATGTCGAGATTTTTTCAATTATAGATTCAAATTTTTCAACTTACATTCTCCCCAAAATAACCGAATGTATTGATAAAACATTGATTCTAGAATGTTTGTTGGAAAAAGTCATTCAACCAATTTTAGATTTATTAAACACAGAGGGAGAGGCGGACGAATACTTAAATTATAATGCCAATGATATTTATGGCATGGTTTATTTTTTGACGGGGAAATGTCATTTAAATTGGAAGGATTATGATACTCTACAATAACGCATTTGATTTATATCATACGATTTTCAGGCTACTTCATTTGCTTAAAAAGTCGCCTCCTTCCAAAAGGATTGAAGTGGATCGACTGAGAATATGGGATTTTTATCTGCTATTTCCTTCACAGATATTTTCTATAAAACCCAAAAGACATGAAAAAGAGTTTAAGGAATTGATTAAAGAGCTTAATGTTAAAAAAGAAAACCCGTACCAAAAAGTCTACGATCAACGAAAGACCTTAGAAAAAATAAGACCTTATCAAATGGCAGCGCTAAATTGTCTCGCTTCTTATAAAATAATTGATAAAGCATTACTCGTTGACGGAGTCGTTTCTATTATTTCCGAGGATATTTTAAAAGACTATGTTGGTTCAATTGGCGATTTATCTTCCAGAGAGATAAACATTATTTCGATTGTCACTTCTGTTTTCTATGATATATCATTAACCGGGGAAAATGGTTTAAAAATGAGAACTAATTTAATTGAGAGCAAATACGATGCAAAATAATCTCGCATTAAAGAGACTTGTAATTTACACTAACACGGGAAAAGTCGCTTATGATGAGCATTTTCATAAAGGGATAAATATAATTTGCGGAGATAATAGTAGTGGAAAATCAACCATCACTCACTTTATCTTTTTTGTTTTGGGCGGAGAATTTAACGACTTCGTGCCTCAAGCACGTGAATGCCAAGTTGTCTACGCTGAGATCGAGGCAAATGGTGTTATAGTGACGTTGAAAAGATATATTGAGATTGGTGAGAAATCGAACAAAATTAACGCTAGAGCTGGGTTGCATATATTTTGGGGCAATTTCGAAGAAGCTTCTAATCCGCCAATTTCAAAGTATTGGCAAAAATATGAGTATAACCAAACTGAAAAAAAGACAAGTTTCTCAGGAGTTTTATTTGAGCTTTTAGAGTTGCCCGAAGTTAAGGAGGAGAACAATATTTCAATTCATCAAATCTTAAGGTTACTATATATAGATCAAGAATCTCCTACAAGTTCACTTTATTTCTATGATGAATTTGATAAACAAACAACACGTGAGGCTGTAGCTGATTTATTGCTCGGGATATATAATCAAGATTTATATGATTTTAAACTTCAGTTATACAATTCCGAGAAGGAGTTGGAAGAAATTAAAAGTGAGATAAGAATAACTAAACGCTTTTTCCCTGACGCTTTTTCCTTGCAGGCTGAGCATATAAAAACGCAAATAGAGAATAATGAAAAGGACATTCTCGCAATCAATGAAAGCATAAGAGCTATTCGTTTAGAAAATGCAGAAGTGGAATAAACAGCGGATTCGAAATTGAAGTTTCAACAATTGCAAGATGATGCAGTCAAACAACGAATTAAGACGATCGAAATCAGTTCTGCGATAGATGTGCTAAATCGGGAGGTTGATGATTCGGAGTATTTTATTGAGGCTTTAGAATCTAAGTATCGCTCATTAGAAAATTCTTTAAACACAAGAGAATTTCTAAAAGCTTTACCGCTTGACTATTGTCCTGAATGCCTAAATCAGTTACTTGAACATCATGATGAAAAATCTTGTAGGTTATGTAAGCAGGAAACATCTGATAAATTAGGGATAACCCAAGCAAAAAGGATGCAATTGGAAATTAAATTTCAAATTGATGAATCTTCAAAGCTTTTAAAGCTTAAAAAAGAAAAACTGGAAAGATTAAGACTGGAATTTACTTCTAATACTGCTGTACTTAACGATTTACAGAAAAAAGTAAATGATGCGGTAAAGAATGTACAATCTTTCAAAGAAGAAGCTCTAGACAGATTGCATTACGAACAGGGGCTGGCTGAAGGTGAAATACTTCAGTATAGGACAATGTTAGAACAGGCGGAGATATACTCAAGGCTTTTACAAACGAAAGCGAATCTAGACGCTGACATTTCGAAACTTAATTCATTCATAAACACCATTAAAAATCAGCAAGCACGAACGAAGGAAGAAGTAATTCAAAAAATACAACAAGAAGGTGTATACTTACTTAATCACGATTTAGAGAGGCAAAAAGAATTTGCTAATGCAGATGCTAAAGATTTGATATTAGACTTTTCAAATAATTTAGTTTACCTAAAAAGTTCCGATGCTGCGAAGTTCAAACAGTATCAAAAATTTTCGGCCAGTTCGAACTTTTATCTCAAAGTTTCCGCGCGATTCGCAATTTTTCTCGCATCATTAACAGTCGATAAAATGAGGTATCCAAGATTTATTTTTGCCGATAATATGGAGGATAAAGGTATTGAAGAAAAGCGTGCACAAAATTTGCAGAAAATACTCATAAACCGATTAAATGAGCTAAAAGTCAACGATTATCAACTTATTTACACGACTTCCTATGCTACCGATGAATTATTAAATAGTCAATATATAATTGGAGAATATTACACAAAAGATAATCACAGCTTGAAAAATATTGATTAATCCAGTAACTGAATTTCAGCTAAAGGTCGGTGTTGTCACCGACCTTTAACCTAATCCTCCGGCTTCTCCCTCGCATCCGCCATTCTAACAATCCTCGGCTCAAACTTAGCCAATACTTCCACCAGGTTTTCCTGCGCGGTCATTACGGCGTGGATATCTTTATAGGCCATTGGCGCTTCGTCCATATCGCTACCCATTAGGGTAATGCGTTTATCAACCAAGTTGGCCGCAATTGCTGCTTTATCCAATGTTTTAAAAGCGGCGCTACGGCTCATTAACCGGCCAGCGCCGTGGCTGGCAGAGTTGATGGAAGATTCATCGCCCCTACCGCGCACCACAAAGCCGGGTGTACTCATGCTGCCGGGAATGATACCTAATACACCCTTGCCGGCCGGGGTTGCTCCTTTACGGTGAACCATCACTTCGGTGCCGTTGGCCAGTTGTTCTTTCCAGGCAAAGTTGTGGTGGTTTTCGATCATCATCAAAGGCTTGTGATTAAGCGCACGCGCAATTTTGTTATGGATCTCGTGGTGGTTGGCGCTGGCATATTCGCCGGCCAGGTTCATGGCAATCCAGTACTCCTGTCCTTCGTCCTTATCCAGATCTAACCAGGCCAAATGTTTGGCTTCGGCAGGAAGCTTGGTTTTGGTCATGGCTATTTTTGAGTAATGATCGGCCACGCTACCCCCAAAACCACGTGAGCCCGAGTGGGATAATAGGGCCAGGTACCGGCCGGCAGGTATACCGTCTAAAACATGGTCCGCAATGGTTAATTCTCCCCATTCCACAAAGTGATTGCCTGTACCGCTGGTACCCAATTGCGCATAAGCTTTATCTTTCAAAGTGCGGATCACCTTGGTCTCGTTCCATGTTTTGCTATCAAATAATGAACTGTCAAAATGCGATTTGGTGGTGCACCCCATACCAAAATAGGTATGGTTTTCCAGCATATTTTTCAGCTTGTCGGTTTCCGTATCTATAGTTTCTGCAGGCAGATCGAAAATGCTTAAACACATGCGGCAGGCAATATCCACGCCCACAGCAAAGGGGATAATGGTATTGGCTGTAGTAGCCAGCACGCCGCCAATTGGCAGACCATAGCCCTGGTGTGCATCGGGCATCAGGGCGCCTGCCACGGTAATAGGTAATTGTATCGCCGTCCGCATTTGTGCCAGTGCACCTACTTCAATATGTTCCAGTCCCCATACCGGGAAATCGGCAATCTCTTCTTTCAGTTTAAAGTTGCTGCGTTCCTGTTTAACAAACTTGCCATCTTTACGCAGGGCAATCACGTCTTCGGCCAGGTTTTTAAACTTACCGCCTTTCTTTAAGGCGTAGGGCATCGGGTCGTCAATCAGCGCTTCCATATTAGCCAGTATTTCGGGTTTGCTCATTACGTTATGCTTCAGCAAACCATTAGCCACGCGACTAAAGTTTACCAATATTTCCACATCGTTAATACCCAAAGCTTTTAATTCGTTATTGCTGACCTTTTCTTTTTGCCCCGCGGCCCCCTGAGGGGCGAGGTTATCAGCATTTAATTCCCTTTTCATGATACAAAGAAATAGCGCATGTGCGCAGTGTATTTGCGCAGTGAAAAATAATTTGAAAATATATACTATTGTAACATGGAGTTTCTTTATTCTTCAAAATAAATATTAACTAATAAAATGCTGTTAAGTTATAATGGATGCAGAATTATTATAGAAGATACCTTGATTAAATGCAGCTATCCTGGACCATTTTGATACAGAGCGTTGGCAAATAACTTTGGGTGATACGCATATTTGTTATAAAGCTGAAGGAAAAAAGGAACTTTGCTTTAAGGTTGACGAGATCCTGGAGCTTCAATTTGAAATGGGAAATGGTGGAGGGAGACATCAGGATATTCCCGCAGCCATTGCATATGTAATTTTAAAAGCTGATCCCGATCCTCAAAATTTATTTTATTTTTCAATCAGTGAAGAATATGTACTGCTAAACCAAACCAAAGCCCACGATTTTTGCAGTAAGGTATTAAATCATATTGGCGAACGATATCGCATTCCTGTGACCTATAAATTATCGATAGATACTAAAAAGAAGCAAAATGCAATAGCTATGGTTCCGCTGTTGTTAGTTATTATTTTCTTTATAATATGGCTACGGCTCAAGTTTTTAAATTAGAATTCGTCACAAATGCGCTTTGTGTTTTTTGCCAAACTACTGCACCATACCCCCAAACTATTGAGCGAAGATTAAACGGGTAAGATCTCCAGTATCCGGGTGATCTTCAATTTTGAACGGGAACGCGAACTGCTGGGATTCGGCCCCAAGCTAAAAGTATTAGCCCCAAGAATCTTGGTAAAGCAAATTAATGGTCAGTTGCAGAAAACATTGGATAGATATGAGGTTGTGAAACCTAATGAAGAGGAGTTATAACTGCTAGATGCATCAAATAATTAAAATCGGGTATATCGATTTGCCTTGATTTTAAGCTTTAAATTGCACAAAGAGCCCTTAATGATACCCCTTCAAGGGGCCAGATAAAATTTAATAACCTAAAAAACAGCTGTTTAATATAAAGTTTAAAATATTTTTTGAAGAATAGATCAAAGCTTCTATATTTGCAGACCCAAAACAAGGAACGTTATTGTTGAAAGACAAATAACAAACAAAAGGGAGTTTAGCTCAGCTGGTTCAGAGCATCTGCCTTACAAGCAGAGGGTCACTGGTTCGAACCCAGTAACTCCCACTTAAAGCCTGATAGAAATATCAGGCTTTTTCTATTTAAAGTCTTTTTATGCATTTTGTGTATATTCTTTAAACCACAAACGCTGTTTTTAAAACTTCGGTAGGCGGAGTTTCATTGAAGAAAACGGTGGGACTGCTGTCGGTAAATTCTCTAAATTCTTTGTTAAAATGTACCTGGTCATAATAGCCGGATTGAAAAGCAATTTCGCCCCATTGCTTTTGTGGATTACGCTGTTTAAGATTCATGGCTTTGTTAAATCGTATCAAGCGGCAAAATAGTTTAGGAGGCACCCCGATTTGTGCCAGGAACTGACGTTCGAGGTTGCGAAGGCCCATACCCGCTTGAGATGCTAATTTTTCGATTGTTTTTATCTCCGGGCATTTATATAAAATATCGGCGACGCGGGTTAATCCGTTTATTTGCAGATTTTTTTTGGTAAGGTACTTCATCAAAAAGTTATCTGTAGCCCCGGCCATATTTTTAAAAGTGGCTACATTTTGTAAATGATTGATTAGGGCTGCGGTACCGTGGGCAAACAAATCATCTGCAGAGATAATCTGGTTAATAAAATATTCTGGAGGATGGCCAAACAATCGATGGAAGCCATTCGGTTGAAATTGGATCATAAAGCACGAATAGTCACCTTTAAATGTCATCAACCCATTGAACCGGGTCGAATTGCCAACCACCCCTATTTGATGAGAACCGGCTACATAATATCCTGTTTTGTTATTCCTTAAGGTTAACGATTTATCTTTTAAAAAAAACACGAGGCAGAATTGACACGAAGCGCGCCATGGATGGGTTAAAATTTCGCGCCCTGTATTAAACTCCGCTAACAGATACTCATTGACAAAGGGAAAGAGAGCCGGATGGGGTTTAAGACTGGTGAGTTTAACCATATATCTTAATTTTTATTAAAACTACCGAGCATTTTACTTGCAAAAAATGGCTATTACTAACCATTTTTTGCTTTAGAGGCAAACTTGTCGTTTTCGTACTAACAGAAGAGAGAGTCTCTTTATAAATTTATGCTGCTTATTGTTACTGATGATCTGATATTCACTTTTGACCGTTTGAGTTGATGTAAAGTCATTTGGTAACAAGCATCTCATTTAAACCATTTTTTAAAAAATTAAGCTTATGGTACCAGTTCAAGGCGATGCAAACACTTTAACTAATGAGGGGGTATTAGGAACAAATGCAGTTCCCAGTGGAACGGGTGCGGGTGTTCACGGCGTGAGTAAAAATGCCGGCCCGGGAGTTTTGGGCGAATCCACCCTGGGTAGAGGCGTTCAGGGAATGAGCGTAGAAAATTATGGTGTTCGGGCTCACAGTGATAAAATTGCCGGTATCAGGGCATCATCTGCATTGGCGCCAGCCGTTGAAGGCTGGGGAGCCAAAGGTGACGGAGTGCTTGGCTTAAGCGATGAAGGTGCAGGCGTGCATGGGCTAAGCAAACCTACCAGCAAGCAGCCAGGCGTTTTAGGCGAGTCGACTCTTGGAAGAGGGGTTGAAGGCAGGAGCGTAGAGAATTATGGTGTTCGGGCTCACAGCGATAAAATTGCCGGTATCAGGGCATCATCTGCATTAGCGCCGGCTGTTGAAGGCTGGGGAGTGAAAGGTGACGGAGTGATTGGTTTAAGTGATGAAGGTGCAGGCGTACATGGAATAAGCAAACCTACCAGCAAACAGCCAGGCGTTTTAGGCGAGTCGACCCTTGGAAGAGGGGTTGAGGGCAAGAGCGTTGAAAACTATGGTGTTCGGGCGCATAGCGATAAAATCGCGGGTATTAGGGCATCATCTGGACTGGCATCTGCTGTAGAAGGCTGGGGCATTAAAGGTGACGGCGTACTTGGCTTAAGCGATGAAGGTGCAGGTGTGCATGGTGTAAGCAAACTTGGAATTGGCGTATTTGGCAAAGGTGGCCGACTTGCCGGGCGATTTGAAGGAAACGTAGAGGTGACCGGAGATATAACACTGGTGAATGCAGATTTTGCTGAAGATTTTGATGTGATTGAAGAAACCCAACCGGGCGAAGTGATGGTTCTGACAGAGTCGGGCGCTTTAATACGGAGTTCGAAAGCCTATGATAAAAAAGTAGTCGGCGTTATTTCAGGAGCAGGGAGTTACAAGCCTGCTGTCATTCTTGATAAAAAAAGCGATAATGAAAATAGGAAACCCGTTGCCATGATGGGAAAGGTGTATTGTAAAGTTGATGCAGATATTTCCCCAATTGAAACGGGTGATATGCTTACCTCTTCAAACATTCCCGGTTATGCCATGAAGGCGATTGATCCCTTCCAGGCGTTTGGCGCGGTAATAGGAAAAGCGCTTGCGTCATTAAAAGAAGGTAAGGGGTTGATCCCGATTTTAGTTGTGTTACAATAGGCAGATTTATTGACGTTTAAATAAGCAAGATGCTAAGTTTACGGGATACAGGAAGATTTAACGGGGCTAACATCAGCGTGATAGATGTTGCCGCTAAGTGCGGTTTGAATGTTCCATTTTCTATTTCAAGCTTTATCCGCAGTAATTGTTCGGAAGATGAAAAGAAATTAAGGTTATGCGTTGTACTTTTTAGCTGGGGGCCGCTTAACACTGCAGAACCTCCTTTTACTAAGAAAAGTAAAAGCTTTTATGAGAACTTCTTTTTGAACTGGGAAAACCCGAATGGAATAGCTCGTTTTTGGTATAAGGAAAGTTTTGGCAGACTTAAAATAGAAGGAAAAGTTCTTGACTGGACCTTCGTACCAAAAGACCCTGCAACCGTGCTTGATAAAGATAAAAATGGCAATCTCGTCAATACCATTAATCGTAATACGGCAATAGGTATCGCGAAAGATACTGCAAGCAGTCAAGGCGAATCAACGGATAACTATGATGGTTTTATTGCTATTATGGGAGTAGATACATCCAAATATGTTGTGAATGGAGATAATAGCGGCTCGGATTCTACTTTCGCTATTGGGACTAACCACAACCACACCTGTCATGAAGTAGGGCATATTATAGGAAATATCAACAAGCTTTTTACTCATTCTTTCGGGTTAGAAACAACGGGGTATCCAGGCGGCGTATACGGATATCCTTATTGTATAATGAGCGCGGAAACCTATGGAGGTGCCTATGCCTATTTTACGCCCAAAACGGCATCTACCCCGGAGGAGGGCAACAGAGGCCCCGGTTTTTGCGGCGGAACAAGGGCGATTCTTGGATGGGCAAACAGTATTGAGTTCGATCTTGAAAATGAAAACGAGGCCGAATTTGAAATTCAAAGTTTGGGGTCAAACCAACGTAATCTCCAAGTGGTATTTATTAAAAAAGGAGACCGGAAATTTTTTGTGGAATACCGATCTTCTAAAGATGAAAATGACGCGGCAATAGCGCTGTTGGGCTTTGATGCCATAGTTGTGGTAGGGATAGTATCCGGCGGTATAGCCGCAGGCGAAAAAGATGGCCGCCATACTACAAACGGCACATTTATAGGGCAAATATCAGTAAAATTTTCTTCACCGGCTAATAACACAATTGTCAATTTTGAACCCAACATGGGAATTAAGATTCTTGAAGTAAAAGGTGATTCAAAGATTGTTATTAAAATAGTTAAGAATTTTGCATTTAGCCTAAAAACCTACCGGCGTACGCATGATATCGCCCTTTCTGACGGCAGCAGTTCCTTCCAGATTGATGGATCGCCCGACTATAGTGTTAAATGTGCACTGTATAACAAATTAAGGGAATGGCGAATAAGCGAGCAACCGGTAAAAAGCATTCGGGATCTTGTAAATACATGATTAAGGGTTGCAAAATATAGTAAATTAGTTTGTTACAGCTTTTTTCGCAGACATCAAATCCAACCAAAGTTTCTCCATGTTTAGGGTACCAATGTGAGTGCCAGATTTTAGTTTGTGCTTTTATGTGACTAAAACCCGGTATAAAAACACACATCGCATAGGTCTGTTTACAGTTTTTGTGTCATTATAATTGGGGTTTAATTGTTGAAAGTTAGATGTATATTTACAATCAACAATTTAATTCTTATCACACCATAAATCTCCACAGCCTCACTTATCTGTTTTAAACAGATATTTAAAATTACGTCACCCCAAACCTTAGTCTTTTCACAATTTTATGTATAAACTATTTTTACCTGCGTTTATTGTCAGTCTGTTTTTTTCTGCAAAACTTAGCGCTCAGAAACCCAATATCGCATATCCAAACATTCCATCAACTTATCTTGGCAAAAGCATAACCCCCATCAAGGTAAGTAATACAGGCGGTGCTGTTCCAAACGCTATTTTTCCTAAAGTGAGTAGTTTTGTCAAATCGTCTGCTGCGGTTACGAGTTTTGTAATATTACCATCGAAAGATATATACGGAATATTATATGGTTCTGTAGTGCATGTGAAACCAGATGGGTCATTTTCAACATTTGCCGGGAGTAGTACTTATGGTTATGCCGATGGAATGGGGGGCGCTGCAGCTTTTGGAGAAATTGGTGGCATCACCTATGATGCAGTCGGTAATATATACGTAACTGATAATAATTACCGTGATGGGCAAAATTCCAGGGTCAGAAAAATTACGCCCGATGGTTTGGTTACCACTTATGCACAGGGCCTGCAGGGACCACGTGGAATTGCAATTGATGCAAATGGTATACTTTACGTAGCAGAGAGCGCCGGAAGGATCATGAAAGTGGCCAAAGATGGCACCACATCGTTATTGGCCGGAGCGATTGGCAATGGCGCAAAAGACGGGTTGGGCGCAAGTGCCTCTTTTAATAATCCTGCCGGAATTACTATCGATAAAGCCGGCAATTTATACGTGGCCGATTATGCTAATAACATGATCAGGAAAGTAACACCGGCTGGACTGGTAACAACATTTGCTGGCTCAATAAAAAATGGCAGTGATGACGGGATTGGTGTCGCTGCCACATTTAACTATCCGGAATCAATAAAAATTGATTCCAAAGGCTATATTATTGTTGGAGACCTTGATGGCTTGTTGCGCAAGATTAGCCCTGCGGGCGAGGTAAATTCAATCCCCGGGCCTTATTATGATGATAACAACCAGGTTCTTTATCAAACATTTTTTAATAAAGTTGGTATTGATGAAAACGATGATATTATCATTTACTCGGGGAACGGTTTTTATGGTGATGGTTTTTACAGGGTAAGTACAACGGGTTATAATGTTTCGCCAACTTTACCCGCTGGTTTGGTTTTAGGTGGTGACGGCACTATAAGCGGAACTCCAACCGCTCTTTCTGCCGCCGGCAAATATAAAATTACAGCATCTAACTTATCCGGAATGTCATCAGCCGTTATAAGCCTGGCGGTGGTATTATCCTCAGATCCGCCGGTCATCAACGCGTTTACCCCTGCCGCAGGTTATCCGGGTACCGTTATGAATATTACAGGTAATTTTTTTAACGGCACAACCGGGGTTACAATTGGTGGTAAACCGGCCGGCTTTTACGAAGCTTCGCCAACCAGTATAACTGCATATGTAGCAACCGGTGCCACCTCGGGCGATGTTAGTGTTACTACCCCAAGAGGAATGACCAGCGTTGCTGGTTTTACACTTATTCCGCCACCTGTAATAACATCTGTTTCGCCTGTATCCGGTTGGAAAGGTAATACCATAACAATTACAGGAACAAATTTTTCCAATATTAATCAGGTTACATTTGGCGGATACTACTCATCATTCAAGGTTATTTCGCCCACGCAGATAGAAGCAGTGTTAACCGACGGGTCATCAGGCGATGTTGATGTATCTGCCCCCAGCGGTGATGCCAGATTTCCGGGGTTTACTTATATTAATGCTCCGGCTATAACTTCTGTATCGCCTTCAAGCGGCAGCGCTGGTGCAACTATAACTATAAACGGGCGCGATTTTAACAACGCAACTTTGGTAAAGTTTGGCAATGTTGCTGCATCTTCTTATACAGTTGTTTCGCCAACAAAAATTACTGCTGCCGTGGCTGCCGGTTCTTCAAACGGCATTACTGTAAGCACACCTGCCGGTTCAGCAAATTATAATGACTTTAGCTTTATTTCGCCACCAGTCATAACCCAGGCATACCCAATGAAGGGAGGCTATAATTCTCCTATTTCAATTTCCGGTTCCAACCTCAGCGGGGCCCAGGTAAGCATTGGTGGTGCGCCGGCTTCCGTGCTTTATAATTACAGCAATCAAATATATGCCACTGTTGGCTTTGGAGCTTCATCTGGTGATATTACAGTTGTAACTGCCGGAGGTACAGTAACATTTCCGGGCTTTATATTAGTGCCCGCTCCGCATATTACCTCATTTACACCACAAACCGCTGCCGCTGGTGATAAGGTAACTATTGTAGGTACTGATTTGACCGAGGTTGATAATGTATCAGTTGGTGGTATAAGCTCAGTATTCACTGTTTTATCACCAACTACTATAGAAGCAACTGTGGGATATGGGGCAAGTGGTGCCATCGCAGTGTTTTCTGAAGGCGGTTCTGCAAGTATCCCGGGATTTGTGCATAAAGGGCCTGTAATCACATCCTTTTTACCGGTTCATGCCGGTATAGGTGAAACAGTAACCGTTAAGGGGAGTAATTTCACAGGTGCTACAGAAGTTGATTTTGGTGGTGTGCCTGCAACTTCTTTTACGGTTAATTCTTCTTCAGAAATCAGCGCAGTTGTGGGCGCCGGAAAATCCGGAAGTGTAACTGTAATAACTCCATTGGGCAAAGCTTCACTTGCTGGCTTTGATCATCCAGGCCCTTTTATAACCTTTTTTAGTCCTGGTTATGCCGGGGCTTTCTCAACGGGTCTGATAACTATCTCAGGCAATAATTTTACAGGAGCCACTGCTGTTAGCTTTGGTGGAGTGCCGGCGGCTTCCTTTACTGTTGTTTCTGCAACAACCATCACTGCAATGCCGGGCACAAGTATATCAGGTGATGTAGTGGTAACAACTCCTCAGGGTACTGATAAAAAACCAGGTTTTACATGGGTGCAAACTCCTGTTATTACTTCGTTTTCGCCCTCCTCACAAAAGAACGGTGGGGCTGTTACTATTACCGGGACAAATCTTATTGGTGTTACTGGTGTGAAATTCGGAGGGGTACCAGCTTTATATTATTATACATCTTCGCCAACTTCTATATATGCGACAGTAGGTAGCGGTGCAAGCGGTGATGTTGTTGTTTCTACAGCTGGTGGTACCGCCACAATAAGCGGTTTTAGCTATACTTCTCCCACTATTGCATCTATCAGTCCGGTACTGGCGGCAACTGGTCAAACTGTTAGGATAAGTGGGACAAACCTGGATGCTGTACAATCTGTAAAATTTGGAGATACCAATGCGGCATCTTTTTCAATTGTTTCTTCCAAAGAAATTGATGCAGTAGTGGCAACAGGTACGAGTGGTTACGTAAGCGTCACCAGTCCGGCAGGAACTGCTTCAGTCCCAGGTTTTACCTATTTGGGTCCCCCTTTTATTTACTCGTTTACGCCGACTTCCGGTGGGGCAGGTACAACAATGACGATCAATGGTGCAAATCTGACCAACACCCCCGAGATAAAAGTTGGCGGTGTACCGGCAACCATTATCAGTGTTGGAAATAATTTTGTCACAGTAAAAGTGGGTGCAGGTGCTACAGGCAAAATTTCGGTCAAAACCATAGCTGGTATTTCAGAATCTGACGGTTTTACCTGGTACCCGTCCCCAACTATAACTTCTGCCGCACCAATGAAAGCCAATGCTCAAACAACGGTTACCATTAATGGCACAAACTTTACAGGTGTAGAGCAGGTATATTTTGGCTCTTCGTTTGCCATTTTTACTATAGTCTCGCCAACGCAAATTACAGCGCAGCCAGCTAACGGAGAATCGGGTGATATTACTATTATAAGCCCGGGAGGAACAGCTGTATTACCCGGGTTTACTTTTATACCGGCACCGGTAATTGATTCTTTTACAAAAAGCGGCGACGCAGCTAACGCGGTTGTAACTATTACCGGCAGTAATTTTACCGATGTTACCGAAGTAAAATTCGGTGGAGTTTCTGCGGCATCATACACTGTACTGTCATCGACCAGTATTTCGGCTAAGCCGGGTTCCGGAGCCACTGGGGCAATTACGGTAAAAGCATCCGGCGGAACGGGTGCCAAGCTTGGCTATTTATATGATAGTCCGCCTTTAATATCATCTTTTGCGCCGGCTTTTGGCCCTATCGGCACAACATTGGTTATCAAAGGAGATAATTTCAATACTACGGTCGAAAAGAATGTTGTATATTTTGGTCCGGTTAAAGGTAAGGTTACAAGTGCTACCAAAACACAACTGGAGGTTACCGTGCCTGCAGGTGCAAGTGGTTTGATAACGATCGCTAATACGGCTAAAAAGTTATCGGTAAGTTCAAATTTACCTTTTATTGTTTCAAGCAACGGCGGAGTTGCTGCTTATTCAAATAAAATAAACATACAAGGGGGCGTAGGATTGTCTGCTATCAGAGATTTTGACGAAGATGGCAATCTCGACTTATTGATAAGAACTAATGATTCATTGTATATTCTTAAACATGGCCAGGATAAATCAATATCAAAATCATCTTTTTTACAAAAAGTTGTGCTGGAAACCGCAAGACAGGCGGAGAGTTTGGTTGTTGGCGATGTTGATGGCGATGGAAAATTGGATATTTTGTACAGTTCCAACCCAAGCATTGTTTTATTACGCAACACCTCATCTAACGGAAATATCTCGTTTGAAACTAAAGTATTTGAAAACTTAAACGGCTCATCAGACGGAATGTGGCTTAGGGATATGAATATGGATGGACAACCCGATCTGATACTATACGGGCCATTCGCCAGTTATTTTTATCCAAATACAACAACCGGATCAACCGTGTCGTTTGGGCCGCTGATGTTCCTTCAAAATGTTTATTCAAGCGGAACTCTTTCTTTAACCATTACAGATGTTGACGGCGACAATAAGCCCGATCCGATTGGCCCAAGCTCATATGGTGGTATAACTATATTTAAAAATAATTCCGTTCCCGGCGATCTTTCGTCTTCAGATTTCCCAACTACCTATACTGGCGGAACCCAGGTAGACGGCATCATCACCGCCGATTTTGATGGTGATGGTAAAATCGATCTTATCGAAAAAAAACTTTCAACCAACCAATTATTGGCCTCCAGGAACACCGCTAAAAAAGGAGTAGTTGATGCATCCTCTTTTGAAACGGCTAAAGTTATTGCCGACGCTGCAAGTTATTATGATCTGAATGTTGCAGATATGGACGGAGATGGTAAAATTGACCTGGTGGAGAGTGCTGGCGGGGCTGTCAATTATTCCCGGAATCAATCGGCCGCCGGGAGCATAGCGCTGGCAGGTATTGTGCCACTCCTTACGCAGTCACAATACACCAATACAAATGCTTTTTGGGTAAATGACATGGATGGTGATGGGAAAATGGATTTGCTGATTCCCAATCTGAGTACCGGCGTGCTCTCCATTTTTTATACAGGCCCTGTTGTTGTGCCGCAAATAACAGCTGTTACGCCTTTAATAGCAAAAGCCGGTGCCTCAGTAACCGTTACCGGAAAGCATTTTGACGGAACAACCGTAGTGAAATTTGGCAGCAAGGCGGCAAAATCGTTCACCGTCGATTCATCTCAAAGTATAGTAGCAACCGTAGGCGAAGGTGAAACGGGCGCTATTTCAATTCAAACCCCCAACGGGCCTGCTTCGTTCCCCGGATTTGTATTTGTGGCGGCACCCACAATAACCTCGGCTATACCGGCTGCTGATGGTAGCGGAACACTCGTGATTAATGGGAGTTATTTTACAAAGGCTACAAGTGTAACTATTGCTGGTGTTCCTGCTTTGTCGTTCACTGTAAACTCCGATACTAAAATTACCGCCACCTTTTCAGGCATTAGCGGAGACTTGTCTGTAACTACAGCGGGGGGCATTGCAACACTGGCTGCTGTAACTATTAAAGTCAACCTGGTTGTCAATTTTCCGGCGTTTGTGGATCATACTTATGGCGATGCTGACTTTACGTTGCCCGCTACCAGTAATAATCCCGATATTCCTATAACTTACAGTGTTGATAAAGCTGATGTGGCAATTATAAAAGATGGCAAGCTGCATATTATAAAAGCCGGCACAGCTACTGTTACGGCCTCACAAGCCGGTAATGCCTTGAGTAATGCGGCAACCAATGTTAAGCAGAGGCTAACAATCAATAAAAAAGCACTGGAGGTAAAAGCAAATGACCAAAGCCGTGCATACGGAAAAGCTAACCCGAATTTAACAATTGAATATAACGGTTTTGTAAATGGTGATGATGAAAGTAAGCTCTCCGTATTACCGGTGGTCATTACTGTAGCTACCACACAATCGCCGGCCGGTACTTATGATATTACAGTTAAGGAGGGATTTTCTGATAATTATAATTTCAATTATATTAATGGCAAGCTAACTATTACTCCTGCAGTAACTAATTTAAAATTAGCCGCCAACAGTGTAACCTGTAAAGGGCAAAATAACGGATCAATCAGTATCACAGCTACACAATCTGCTAATTATACCGCTATAATTACAGGTAATGGTTTAAACAAGAGCTATAGCTTTAGCACCAACACAAGCATCGATAATTTATCGCCGGGTACCTATAATGTGTGTATTACAGACGCGGCTTTAACAAATAATAAACAATGTTTTGATCTTGTTATTACTGAACCTAAAGATCTTTCAGTATATGCCGCGGTAAACAAAATTACCAATACGGTAAATATAACTTTGGGTGGAGGTTTAACTTATGATATAAAACTTAACGGAGTCAGTTATAAAACAACGGATAATTCAATTACATTACCACTAAACAAGGGTAGTAACAACTTATCGGTAAGCACTGATAAGCTGTGCCAGGGAATAGTAGAACAGACCATTAATATCCCTGGCAATACAATTCCATACCCTAATCCTTTCCAAAATACATTATACATTAACATAGGAGAGAGCATAGCTAAAAAGGTGAACGTTAAGATTTACAGCCTAAATAGTGGGGTGCTTAAAATGGCAAAAGATTATAATAATCAATCAGGGGTGATCAGCCTGGATGTTTCCAATTTAGACAGGGGCGTTTATTCGCTTAATTTAATGATCGACACAAAACAATCAGTTTATAAAATTATAAAATAATGAGACAGGTAATATTCATTTTATTGAGCATGGTTATTTTAACAGGGTGTGGTGGGCACAAAGGTGATACACCTGTGCCTCCGCCTGGCAAACCCATCCTGCTGGCTCCTGCTCAGAATGAGGTTTGTACGCAGGGAACCGTTGTTTCGGCTACCCAAAGCACTATTAGCTTAAAATGGACCGCTCCTACCAGCGCAGGCAATTACGAAGTAAATATTAAAAACCTGGAAGACGGTACAATTATCACCCAAACAACTGTTAACACTCAACTTGATGTTGCCCTGAAAAGGAATACCCCTTATTCATGGTCAATTACATCAAAATCAACCGATAATAATACTGCAACCAAAAGTGATATTTGGAAGTTTTATAATTCCGGGCCGGCCATTGTGAATTATGCTCCTTTCCCGGCCGAAATTGTGGCTCCGGCAATGAATCAGGCGGTAGCAGTTTTAAATGGGAAAATTACATTATCCTGGAACGGCAGTGATGTGGACAACGATATTGTTAACTATGATGTTTATCTAAGTGATTTACCGTCGCCGGCTTTATTACAGAGTAAAGTTCTGGAAAATACGTTGAAGGATGTTGCCGTTTCTGCCGGGAAAACCTATTACTGGAAAATAATAACCAGGGATTCGAAAGGAAATACATCGGATTCTGGTATTTATCAATTTAGCACGAAGTAGGTATTCATAAAAGGTTTTGAAAAACAGATGTAAGAATTACGGGAAATTAAATGTTACAGGTAGTAGCAATACCTTACTTGCAAGCCGATTATTACATGGCTATATCTTTACCCATGCGAGGGTCTTCGGGGAGGATTTCCATTTCGGGATCATCTATATAATCGGCATACCATTGTATGGCCTCTACCAGGTCAAGAGCATCATCGGCCGCAATATTTATAGTTTCAAAGGCATATAGTTTGCTATTGGCATACCCATATAGCTGGATCTCGTTAGCATTCGGGCTATACCTTTCTTCATCAAGGCAAAATACCCTAACCTTTAAAGGCGTATCTCTCGAATGAATGATATCCCGGCAAGCGTTTTTAGGGTCGGTTGCCAATAAATAAACATTGTGATCCATATAATCAGTAACAATATTTGTAGTGTATGGTTTCTGGAATGTTTATTTATGTTAACAAAACTTTAAACCGCGATTTATATATGTTTTAATTGCGAATATGGGGCTATAAACCAGTCTATTGTGTATTTTATCCCCATTGGCCGGGGAAGAGTTTCCACAAATAAATTGGGGAAAATATTGGAAAAGGCCTTTTGGCGCGTTTTAACTTATATTTAATAATTGGCATTGCGTTTGAATATGTATCAATACCCTTCTCAAAGGGTTGTTTTTCATAGGTAGATGTAGGGTCGGAATACTGCGAGAGTCTTCCGACCTTTTTTTATTTATTAAATTTCCGGTCGCTTTTTTTTGCTGTGCCTCCCTCCTTCCGGGCTTTTGAAATCTTTATTTTCCTGTTAAATGATTGCAAAATTTAACCAAATAGAAAATTACTCTATTTCAGAGTAAACTAATTGTCAACATTTTACAAACCGATGAGTTTTTATAAGCGTATGTCCATTTATAAACGAAACTAATCGAATCATTAAAACACTACTTCTATGAAAACAGAATCACAAGAAAGCATATCTGGTGCAAATATGGCCCGCAGGTCGTTTTTGCGCTATGCAGGTGTGGGGGTTGCATCGGCCGGTCTTTTGGCTACCGCGGCATGCCACAAAGATCACAAAATAATTACCTCCAAAGGTATTGATATCGGTGCAACCGGCGATCTGGCCATTCTTAATTATGCTTACGCATTAGAGCAACTGGAGGCCGCCTTTTATACCCAGGTGATATTAACACCTTACTCCGGAATTTCATCAAACGAAAAAGAGTTGTTAACCAGCATCCGCGATCACGAAATTTTGCACCGCGAGTTTTTTAAAGCGGCATTAGGCGGTAACGCTATTCCTGGTTTAACTGTTGATTTTAGCAGCATTGATTTTACTAACCGTGCTAAAGTTCTTGGTGCAGCCAAAGCATTTGAAGATACGGGCGTTACAGCTTACGACGGCGCTGGGTATCTTATTAAAGATGCGGCTTACCTCACGTTGGCCGGTAAAATTGTATCTGTTGAGGCAAGGCATGCCGCTTTAATAAGCAACCTGATAACCAGGGGCTCATTTGCAGCTACCGATCAGGTGGATGGTAATGGCTTAAACAAATCAGCAACCATTGCCCAGGTATTGGCCATTGCCAATACATACCTTAAAACAAAAGTGAGTGCATCAAATTACAGTTACGTAGCAGCTTAACCCCAACGCCATGAATTTATTTAACATAATAGAGGAAATAGAAAAAATTGATCCGGAATTCAACGATAGGTTGAACCCACGCAGGGCCGCGATCAAAAACATAACCAGCTTTGGTTCAAAAGTGGCCCTGGCTGCCATGCCCTTTGCTTTAGGTACTATGATAAAAAGAGCGTATGCTGATACTATGGCACCATCGGTGGTTGAGGTATTGAATTACGCGCTTACCCTGGAATACCTTGAATCATCGTTTTATAACGCCGGCGTGGCAGCGTCAGGCTTAATCCCTGCTTCTGACACAGCTTATATAGCAGATATACAGGATGATGAAAACAAGCATGTCACATTTTTAAGCTCGGCTATTACTGCTTCGGGCGGTACACCTGTGGCCAAGCCAACATTTGACTTTACAGCAGGAGGCGGTACCGGTAATGGTCCGTTTAAAGGAGTTTTTACCGCCGGTAACTACACCAGTATTTTCCTGAAAGTAGCGCTTGCATTTGAAGATACCGGGGTGCGTGCATACAAAGGCCAGGCGCCTAATTTGCTGGGGAATAAAGATATTTTAACAGCAGCTTTATCAATTCATGCTGTTGAGGCGCGCCACGCGTCAGCAATTCGGTCCTTATTGGGCGTTACGCCATGGATCACCAGCACAGCATCAAAAGGAAATGATACCGGTGTATCATTGGTTGATGGTAATTATGATGGTGAACAAAATGTGAGCCAGGGCGGTGTAGATGTAACTACTTTAAAAAACGCCAGCGGAGGATCAACATCCGTTGCTGTTGCCACGGCTGCATTTGATGAGCCATTAAGTATGACACAGGTTTTGGCCTTATTATCGGGTACCTTTATCGTGAAGTAACGAACTTTCAATTTTTAATTTTTTTTAAACCGGGCGGCATAGCTTCCCGGTTTTTTTGTGCCGTTTTTATTTGTTTAGGGCCTTAACCCCAAATTTTATCAGATCATCCGGCCTGATAAAGCCAACGGTTCCGTAAACGGCTTTTCCCTTTGAATTAAAAATAATCATGGTAGGATAAGCCTGCAGGCCCCACTGGGCTGCCAGCTGCGGACCATCGCCTTTTTCCATATCAATAGCCACATTTACAAAATTGTTGTTGTAAAACTCGGCTACTTTATTGTTTTTAAAGGTGGTTGCCTTCAACATTTTACACGGACCGCACCAGGTGGCGTAAGCGTCAACAAAAATATATTTGTTTTTAGCAGCAGCCTGTTTTAAAGCTTCGCCCCAGGAGTTTTCAATAAAATTGATCTGGCCTGATGTTTTTACAGCCTGGGCTTTACCCTTTAATGGATAAAGAAACATAGTTAAAAGTATACAAAGTGTAAGGCCGCGCGCAGGGTTCAAGTATCTCATAATTATTAAGCGGGTATAAAGCAACAATAAAAATAGCACATATAAACCAATAAATCCGGGTTTATATGTGCTATTGATTATAATTTAAAACTGAGCCTTAATTGGCTGGTCTGCGCTCACGTTGCTGTTGCTCCTGTTGTTGTTTTTGCTGAGCCTGTTGTTGCCTCTGGGCTTGTTGTTGTTGAGCGGCCTGTTGTTGGCGTTGAGCCTGCTGCTGTTGAGCCTGCTGTTGTTGGCGTTGCTGAGCTTGCTGCTGCTGCCTTTGAGCATCCTGCTGTTGTTGGCGTTGTTGATTAGCCTGCTGCTGCTGGGCTTGTTGTTGCTGCCTTTGTTGAGCTTGCTGCTGTTGTCTTTGCGCATCCTGCTGTTGTCTTTGCGCATCCTGCTGTTGCTGGCGTTGTTGATTAGCCTGCTGTTGCTGTCTTTGTTGAGCTTGCTGCTGTTGTCTTTGCGCATCCTGCTGTTGCTGTCTTTGCTGATTAGCCTGTTGCTGCTGCGCCTGCTGTTGCTGCCTTTGTTGGGCTTGCTGTTGCTGTCTTTGAGCATCAAGCTGTTGTTGGCGTTGCTGATTAACCTGTTGCCTTTGGGCATCCTGTTGTTGTTTAGCTTGTTGCTGACGTTGAACAGCCTGGTTTTGCTGCTGATCTTGCTGTTGCTTAATCTGTTGCTGCCTTTGTGCATCCTGCTGTTGCTTAGCCTGTTGCTGACGTTCCTGAACGGCCTGGGTTTGTTGCTGATCCCGCTGTTGCTTAACCTGCTGCTGCCTTTGGGCATCCTGCTGCTGTTTTACCTGTTGCTGACGTTGAACGGCCTGGTTTTGTTGCTGATTCTGCTGTTGCTTAATCTGCTCCTGGCGTTGGGCATCCTGCTGTTGTTTGGCCTGTTGCTGACGTTGAACAGGCTGGTTTTGCTGCTGATCCTGCTGTTGCTTAACCTGTTGCTGACGCTGTTGAACGGCTTGGTTTTGCTGCTGATCACGCTGTTGCCTGGCTTGATTTTGTTGCTGATCACGCTGTTGTTTAGCTTGCTCAGTCGTTGGTTGGTTATCTGGCCTGGCATTTGGTTGTCCGGGTTGGCCCCCAGCTCTTGCGTTTGGTTGTCCCTGACGATTTTGCTGTTGTGACGGCGTTTGTACTGGCCTGTTATTATTAACCTTTACAAATTTAGCATCGTTGCTTTTAGCTACCTCTGCTAATCGAGCGGCGTTATTCCGGTTTACAGTTGCTTGTCCGCCTGCACGGTTAGCTATACCCTGGTTGGGGTTAGCATTCCGGTATTCGGCCGCGTTTATAACCCTCGCAGGCCTTGCATCCTGCGATTTTCTAATCTCCGGGCGATAAATATTTACAGTATTATTTACAATTCTGCCGCCACCGTTGGGCCTGCTATCGTTGCCAATTCTATAAACCGGCACATTATTATTGTGCGTAACATTCCTGATTTCGGCAACCCGCGGACCGGTTACATAGGTGCGGTTGTTATAAATATAAGTATTGTTGATAACTGTTGTTTGGTTTATAATATTCACTACCCTGGTATGCGGTGCATAGTAGTTATAAACATTAGGACTGTTAATATAAGCCTGTGGCGCGCATACCCAATAAGAATCGGGCACCCTATAGCTGTTACCAAATGATAGGCTGATGCTTATACCCGGTGTTAATGGTGCCCATCCATAGTAGCCACCACCCCTGCGCCAGCTAACCCAGGCTGGTGCCCATTCATGTCCCGGTATCCATTCCCATCCGTAATAATCATCATAGCGCCAGCGGCCATAGTGAAAAGTAGCCCATCCCCAGGGATAATCTGACACCCAGGTATTGCCATAATCGGTAACTACCCAGTGCCCGCGCGATGCATAGGGCCTAAAGCCATCTTCAACATCTGGTACCCAAACATTACCATACTGAGGGTCATCAACCCAGGTACCATAAGGTGCGAGGTTATCATAAAACTCCTGGTCAGATACATAGCCCCCATCCTGGGCCTTACTTTTATTGGGCGCGGCAAGCATTATTAAAAATGCTATTAAACCTAAGCCGCATATTTTATTTATATATTTCATTTTTCTTTAGGATTATATAGTCGATACTAAGTGTATGACGAGACAAAGTATAAAACGTTTAACTCAAAAATTGTTTTAAAGGGCCAATATTGTTTATGCTTGGTTTACAGGGGCTAAACAATTTTTTATTTATACTTTGTGCCTGCTATCTTAAAATTTAAATAATTTTACTTTTTATTATAAAGCTACAGTTATGAGCACAGTAAATATTCCACGTCTTGATCTTGATAATTACATAAACGGCAGTACTGCCGATCGTAAGCAGTTTTCTGACGATATTGGTAGAGCCTTTAATGAAACCGGTTTCGTTACCATAACCAATCATGGCTTAAGCAAACAATTGATAGATGAGCTTTATGAGGAGGTTAAAACCCTGTTTGCTTTGCCAGATGCTGTAAAGCAAAAATATGAGATCCCCGGTTTGGCCGGTCAGCGTGGTTATACAGGTAAAGGGAAAGAAACCGCGAAAGGCTTTAAAACACCCGATTTGAAGGAGTTTTGGCAAATAGGCCAAACCGTTACCGATGGTGACCCGATTAAAGATATTTACCCCGATAACGTGGCGGTTGATGAATTGCCATCATTTAACACTACCACGCTGGAGGTTTATAAAAAGCTGGAAACCGCGGGCAAACACCTGTTACAGGCCATCTCGATTTATTTAAACCTGCCCGAAAATTATTTTGACGATAAGGTACACAACGGAAACTCTATCCTGCGTACGCTGCATTACTTCCCGATAACCGATCCAGATTCGGTACCTGATGACGCGGTACGTGCCGGTGCGCATGAGGATATCAACCTCATTACCCTGCTTATTGGCGCCAGTGCCGATGGTTTGGAACTGCTTACCCGTGAGGGAGCATGGTTCCCTGTAAAAGCACATGGTGAAGATTTGGTAGTAAACGTTGGCGATATGCTGCAACGCTTAACCAATAACAAATTGAAATCGACCACGCACCGTGTGGTGAACCCACCGCGCGAGCTGATGAAATATTCCCGTTTTTCGGTACCGTTTTTCCTGCACCCAAAATCGGGAATGGATTTAACAAGCCTGGATTCATGTATCGATGAGCAACACCCTAAGCTATATACCGATATTACCGCCGGCGAATATTTGGATGAGCGATTGAGGGAGATTGGTTTGAAAATGTAAAATAATAAAAGCCCTTTCCTTTGGAGAGGGCTTTTTGATAAACCAATTTATTTCATGAATCAATCCAACCCTGCAATTGAGGTTCCTCTTAGTAAAACCAAAACGTTACTTGTTATATTAGGAGGTTTTGTGTTTGTATTATTATCTATATGGATGTGGGATACAGCAGATACACAAACAAGGTGGCCTCCAATTTGTCTTAGAGTACTTTCAGTAATTGGCGGTGCGTTTTTTGGCTCGGCACTTATAGTTGGCCCTAAAAAACTATTTGATAAGCGTCCGGGGTTAATTATCAGTGATGAGGGTATTCAGGACAATTGCTCCATTTCCAGAGGTCGGTTCATTGCCTGGAAAAACATTCAGGGCTTTAAAATAGTAAAGATCAGATCAACTAAACTGATTTTGGTATTTATAAATAACGCAAAAGAGGTAATTCAAGAGGAAAATAAATTTACACAAGCCCTAATGCGTGTTACCGAAAAAACGTACGGAACACCCATATCAATAAGCAGCGGCACATTAAAAATTGATTCGGACGATTTATTGCAGCTCCTTTTGGATAGGCAATTAGCTGTTAAGGCCATTACTTAGCCAGCATAGCCTTGCCGCTAACCCTATCTTCGGCCCCCTGCTTCCTCTTATACAAAACAAAAACACCTGTAGCCAGCAACCCAATCACGCCCTCAATGAAAACCGCTTGCCTTGGGCCGCGCTCATTGGCCAGCCAGCCTACCAAAAGGCTGCCAACGGGTATCATTCCCTGGTAAGCCATTACGTAATAGCTTATAGCCCTCGCCCGCATAGCCGGTATTGCATGTGTTTGGATATAGGTATTGATAGCCGATGTTTGCGCCATCATCCCCACACCGGTAAAGCCCATAAAGATTAATGCAAAAGACAGTTTGCCTGCATAAGCCACCATCAATACACTCGATCCAAAAATGAGGCTTGCGGTAATGATGATCTTTACCAGGTTTTTACCTGTTTTTAAATTGGCCAGGTAAACTGCGCTGATCACAGATCCTACGCCTGCCGCGCTTTCAAACCAGCTAAAGGTTTTGGCATCGCCGTTAAAAATATCTTTTGCAAAAATGGGCATCAGCGTGTTAAAGGGAATAACAAATAGGCTGCTTATGGTAAGCATCAGGATCAGGCTGCTCAGGTCACGGTCGCCGGATACATATTTAAAGCCATCCTGCAGTTCGGCCCAGATACCTTTTTGCGGTTTGCCTATTACGGTGGTATTCAACTTCATCATAAACAAACAGGCCAGCACGGGTATGTAGCTTAAAAAGTTGCCGAAGAAACAAAAGTCCTCTCCGAAAGTGCTTAAAACAATACCGGCCACTGCGGGGCCTGCTATACGTGCAAAATTGGTCATGGTAGAGTTTAGCGCTATGGCATTGGGCAAATCGGCTTTATCTTCAACCATTTCTACCATGATAGATTGGCGACAGGTTACATCAAAGGCGTTGATGATCCCCTGAACCAGGCTTAGGCCAATAATGGCGGGGATGTTATAAAACTTAAATAATATTAAAAAGGCCAATGCCCCTGCCTGTAGCATAGATACTACCTGGGTAATAACCAATATGCGGTAGCGGTTATGCCTGTCAACAATGCTACCTGCATATGGTGCCAGGATTAATGAGGGGATCAAACTAACAAAACTAACTATACCCAGCAATACTGCCGAGCCGGTAAGCCTGTAAACCAGCCAGCTTACTGCTGTTTTCTGCATCCATGTACCGATGAGTGATATAGACTGACCGTAAAAAAACAATTTGAAATTACGGTATTT
This sequence comes from Mucilaginibacter sp., assembly GCF_025362475.1. Classification (GTDB taxonomy): domain Bacteria; phylum Bacteroidota; class Bacteroidia; order Sphingobacteriales; family Sphingobacteriaceae; genus Mucilaginibacter. The sequence goes on along the minus strand of NZ_JANYGH010000065.1, from coordinate 72,383 downwards.
GAGAGAGCGGAAAATATTCATTTATTCATTCATAACACAAGCAAATTCAGGGGAGATCTTAATGTAAGACTATTGAAATTGTTTATGATGCAAATATCCGCAATGATGATATATTTGTAAAATAGATTGTTTTAATGAAAATGATCGGTAAAAACGATTGATTATGGAACTTAGACAATTACAATATTTTGTTAAGGCTGCCGAAACGATGAACTTCACAGAAGCTGCCGCTGCGGTATTTATTACCCAAAGCACCCTATCGCAACAAATAAAGCAACTGGAAGATGAGTTAGGGATGCTTTTGTTTGATAGAATAGGCCGGCATGTGCGCATTACGGAAGCCGGGCATATATTTTTAACCCACGCAACTAAAATACTTAACGACGTACAAAAAGGGAAGCAGGCCATTACAGAGTTAAACAATGCAGCTACCGGCGAATTAAATTTAGGGGTATCTTATGCCTTTACTTCGTTGCTGTTACCGGCTCTTGCGCCCTTCTCAAATAAATATCCCGGTATAAAGATCTTTATTACTTATGGCAGTCCTGAGGAATTGGAAAAAAAACTCAGGCTGGCCGAGCTGGATATGATCCTGGCATTTCACAACCAGTCTGACGATGAAGACCTGGAAATGCAGGTACTGTTCAGTTCCAGTATTGTTATGGTGGTTGCTAAAGATAACCCGCTGGCTAAGCTCGAAAAAATAAGTTTGGAAGAGTTGGCCCAACAAGAGCTGATATTACCCGGTAAAGGCTTTAGTTCCCGGGAGTTCATTAACGGCTTGTTTTACAAAGGCAAGATCGCTCCAAATATTAGGATCGAGCTGAATGATATGCACTCCTTATTATCACTGATTCAAAACGGCCATTGGGCAACGGTGCTTAATGAAAAAGCCTTAATAGGCTGGGATAAGGTTGTAGCTGTTCCTATAGCGGCCAAAGGCATCAAACGGCAATCCTATATCCTTTGGCAAAAAGGAGTTTACCGCAAAAAAGCAGCTATTTTATTTATTGAACAGTTGGTGGAGGTTATGGGGCATGAGTAGTGGTCCGGTTGGTACATGTTTTTCATCTGCTGGGGTGGTACTCCTCTGGAGCACAAAACAATAGCGTGTATTTTTCTACAAAGCTTTTGATCCTCTGGATCAGCTATAGTGTGAGCATATCTTTTTTATTCTCATACTGTATTTAGAAAACGATGTCATCGAACGAGGTACGAGGAGAAATCTTATGCAACTTTCATGCAAGCTGTGCACATCAGCTTAGCATCTGGTGTGATTTTTTCGATAGAAGTGTGATAGTTTACCCGAAGGATCAAAAGAATATGAACGGCCAAAATTTATGAGATTGGATTAGCGATTTGATTGATCCAGAGGATCAAAAGCTTTGTAGAAAATCATAAAAAAAATTTGGTACCCCAGAGGGGAACCACCATTCTTAAAAAAAATCAACCGCGTTATTATTGCTTATTTTTAGTATCATTGGTAAACAAGCCTTAATGATACAATTTATCCGTAAAAACCACCACGCCATCATAATTTATAGCCTGCTGTTAACGGTAGTATTGCTTTTATGCTTTATGGTTGGCTCAAAGGTGTTCAGTATGCTTACCGTTCAAAGTTTATCAATGGATACCCGGTTTGTGGTAAGCCGGTTGGCATTTTGGTTATGTTTTGCTGTTATTTACTGGTACGTTTTAAACAAAGAAAAACAACCTCTTTTATTATGGGGAGAGAAGCGTTATTCGATAGGCTTTTCTATCCTGTCTATTTTCGCAATTTTGCTGATCATACTGATAGGCGCCGTAATAATTGCCCTGCCAATTAAATTATGGGGTACGCTTAAAGTAAGCAATGCCATGTTATTGATGCTTAAATTAAGTTTTCCGGCTAAATTATTTGGTGTTTTTACTGCGGGGGTATTGGAAGAATTAATTTTCAGGGGATACATGATACCGCGGCTGCAGCTATTTTTTAAAAACCAGCATTTACCTATAATAATAAGCGCCGTGCTTTTCGGCTTATTACATGCAGGTTATGGTACTATAATAAATGTATTAATGCCTGTATGGATAGGCTTGGTTTTTGGCTACCATTACTATAAATACCGTAACTTAAAAATGCTGATCATTTGCCATATTTTAATGGACTATAACGCATTAATAGGGTTTTTCCACATTAAACATTAAAGAGGGTTTACTTTTTCATCTCGTCCGTAATTGCCCGTAAAAATTCATTTACATGCTGGGAACCTATAATATAAACCATGCCGTCTCTATCGGTTAAATGAATGGCATCATTACCGGCAGCATAAAAACGGATAGTACCTTTGGTATGCAGGTTATAAACCGGGTTATTAAACAGGTAGCGGCTATATAATCCTTTTTCGACTTTTACAATGCCATTAAGATCAATTTTTACAACGCGGGCAGTCCATAAGCCGCTCAGGCGAATGCTTTTATTTTCAACAGTAGTGCTATAATGCAGCAGGAAACCCATAATGATGGATATGATGATAATAGCGAAGCCAACCACCACCAACAAATCGCCGTTGCGCTCACGCTCGTCGGTAAAAAAGTAGGCTGCAAAACAAAACATGGCCAAAACCAGGCGTATGGTAATTGGGATAAATTCGCGGCCCAGGTATTGCTTTTCTACAAAAACAGTTTTTTCGCTCGTCATAATTTGTACAATTCGAATATAGTAACTTTTTTAGTGTTATTGTTTACTTTATACCTTTCATCGGGCCGGTACCCTGCCACCCAAATTATATCGCCGTTGCCATTTACCAGGATGGGTACTTCCTCCTTTTGATGTAAGGATAATTTCTGGTTGATAAAATAATCACTCAGTTTTTTTCGTCCTTTCATCCCCAGCGGGTAAAAATAATCGCCCTCCTGCCAGGCCCGTACCGTAAGCGGATATACCAGCAAAGCCGCGTCAACTGATGTGGCCAGTGGGTTATCTTTTATAATCAGCGGAGTATCGTCATGCAGTAAATTAAGCTTATATGTGCCATAATAAACCTCATGCTCCTGCTCAAATATGCTTACCGGTTCCAGTACCCCTGTTTTCTTTTGTTTGATGATCAGCCTTTCGCGATCAAGTACCAACAAAAATCCCGTTGATTCAAAGATCCGGCCCGAATGCTTGTCCAGTACCGATAGCACATCATCAACGGTGGTTTCATTAAAACCGTATTCCTGTAATAATTTAAACAGGAGCAAACGCGCGGGATTTAATTTTTTAACCTCATCAATAAGCAAAAATATTTCATCGGTGCCCCATTGCAACAGCGTCTTTTTTAAATCGGCAACCTGGTTATCTAACAGGAGTTCCAGATCCCTGAAATGTTTCAGATTGTTTTCGAACGTTTTTTCAAGCGATGGGTTAAGCTCCTTTAGCCTGGGGATAACCTCAAGCCTGATTTTATTGCGGGCATATTTTGCAGAAACGTTTGAGCTGTCTTCCACAAAATCTAATTTGTTACCGGTAATAAAGGTGGCTATTTCTTCGCGCTTTAAAAATAACAGCGGGCGCACCAGCATACCGTTTTTAGGTAATATGCCATGTAAGCCGGCAATGCCGGTTCCGCGGGTAAGGTTTAACAATATTGTTTCAATCGCATCGTTTTGGTGGTGTGCAAGAGCAATGGCCTGGTAGCCTGATTGCTGGCATACAGTATCAAACCATTGGTAACGCAAATCGCGGGCGGCCATCTGGATAGATATTTTATGTTCGGCGGCATATGCTATGGTATCAAAATTGATGGTATGAAAAGGTACCCGCAGTTTATTAGCCAGGTTATTGCAAAACTCCTGATCGCGCAGGGCTTCGTTGCTCCTTAACTGAAAATTACAATGGGCAATGCTGAAATTAATTCCCGCGGCTTTTAACAAGTGAGTCATTAAAACAGAATCCATACCACCGCTTACAGCAGCCAAAACCTTGCTGCCTGGGGCAAACAAGGCATTTTGTTCAATAAAATTAGCAAACTGGGTAACTGGTAGCATTCATCAAAATTATTAATTTAATAACCCCAACAAAAAACTAATTTTGCCACAGTGAGAAAATATGTTTTAAGCTTTTTGTTATTGATGATGGCGGCCACCGTTATGGGGCAAAAAAAATCAATTGTAAACCTGATACAATCAGCAAGCAGCACTGGCACAAAGATAAATGGCCGCGATGTTATCAAGGTTTATAAAGGGGTTTTTAAACAGGATTTTTCAATCCTGCGATCAGATAGCGCCTATTTTTATCCCCAGGATAATGCCTTTGATGCTTTTAGTAATGTAAACATTAACCAGGGCGATACGCTGAACATCTATTCGGACAAGTTAAACTATAACGGGAATACAAAAATTGCCATCTTAACTAATAATGTTAAAATGGTGGATAAGGATGCTACGCTTACTACCGATTACCTCACCTACAATACTGCAACCCGCATAGGAACTTATACCGGCGGTGGTAAGCTTATCAATAAGGACAATGTACTTACCAGTAAAAACGGCTACTACTTTGCCTTTTCGCGCGATTCATATTTTCGTTATGATGTGGTTTTAACAACGGTGGATGCCGTTATTAAAACCGACACCATGAAGTATAATACAGGTACCCGGATTGCCTATTTTTATGGGCCTACCAATATTTATGGCAAAAAAGACAAAGATACTTTGTATACCGAGAACGGCCTGTACAATACCGTAACGGAACAAGCTTTTTTTGGCAAAAAAAACCAGTATAAACAAGGCACAAAATCATTAAAAGGTGATAGTTTGTTTTACGATAAGCTGAAAGGATATGGCCGGGCAGTTAAAAACATCACCTTTATAGATAGGGAGCAAAAAATAACCATGAAAGGCGATTTGGCCACTTACTTTAAGGCCGATGAGCGCACCGTGGTTACTAAAAACGCCTACATGGTATTGGTTACCGAACAAAAAGATACCACCAAAACAGACTCGGTGCCTCCCCCGATGCCGCTTACCGCCAAAAACAAAGCACTAAAGGCGCCAGTCAATACCATGAAGATAACCAATATGGCAAACCTGGCTGGGCAGGTTAAACCTAATGGCATTGTGTCAAAAAAAGATTCGGCTAAAATTGATTCGTCGGTACGCAAGTTGGCAGTAAGCAATAAAACCATTACGCCGGGCCAAATAAAAAGCGCTATGGAGCTGGCAAATATGGCGGAGAAACTGAAGCCTAACCTCACCAAAAAAGATTCGACCAAAATTGATTCCGTAATACGAAAAGCAGCAGCCCAGGCTAAAAATATTAAACCGGCTGACGCCCAAAAGAAGATAGCCAGTTTAGCACAGGTAGCTGCAGCGGTTAAACCCGGCAGGGATACAAAAAACATAAAGGCCCCGGCCGATACCGCCAAGTCAGGAAAAATAAAACGAGATTCCGTTTACATGACGGCCGATACGCTGGAAACCCAGATAATGACTTATAAAAACCTGAAGCTTTACCAGGAAAAGCAACGCCAGGCCTATGCTTACGTTCGTGATACATCGGCGGCAGCAAGGAAACAGATAGTTGAGATTAAGAAATTATCAAAGGTATTGGTAGCGCGCAGGCTTTCTATACCTAAGGATACCACTTATAGGCACACTGATTATTTTGGGCATCCCAAGGTGATAGTAGATTCGGCGCAAATAAAAAAAGATAAGGTAACGGCTGTAAGAAAAGCAAAGCAGGATAGTATACGTACCGAGGAAATTAAACGCGACCCGGTATTTGCCCAACGCGAGATTAATTTGAAGGATACCGCCCGCGTAAGGATCCTGATAGCGCACCACAACGCTAAATTATTTAAATCGGATCTGCAGGGTAAGGCCGACTCAATTTTTTACAGTAACAGCGATTCAACCATCAGGTGCTATGTGAAACCAATGTTTTGGACCCAGGGCTCGCAACTATCTGGCGACACGATATATGTACAAATGCGGAACAAAAAGATGGATAATATGGAGCTGTTTCCATCGGCATTTATTGTAAACCTTGAAAAGAACGATTCACTGCATTTTAACCAGATGGGCGGTAAAAAAATGCGCGGCTTTTTTAAAGATGATAAGCTGGATAAGATGTACACCGTTGGCAATGCCGAAAGCATCTACTTTAAACGGGATAGTGTGAGCAACACGGTGGAGGGAATGCAGCGATCCCTCAGCAGCCGTATGGTGGTATCATTCAGGAAGAGTAAACTTACCAATATTCGCCTCCAAACCAAACCCGAGAATAGGTATCTGCCCATTAAAAAAGTAGTGGATGATGATAAAATTTTAAAAGGTTTTATCTGGAAACCTAAGGACAGGCCAATATCAAAGGAATCTATCATTTCGCCGCACAAAACAACTGATGTAAAACTGCCGGGAGGTAAGTCGCCGGCAAAAGGCAAACCGGGTGTGCCTGTAACCAAGCCAGTAAAAGGCACAGCTGCCGATAGTTTGAAAAAGCCATCATTAATGGGCAAGGATAGTTTGCTTAAAGCGGATACTACCAAACAGAAGCCTATTAAAACGGTGAAAGATACAGTGGCTAAAACGCCGCCCGCTAAATTGCCAGAGCCGGTTAAAGCGGTAAAGGATACAGTTAAAAGCCCGGCTAAAAAGCCTGGGCAGCAGAATTAACTCTTTTTATCTTTTGTCCCCTCAGGGTCTCTCGGTAGAGGACCCTGAGGCGTTATACAAATCGGATATGCATAGTTTTATACTTAGCAAGCCCCCTCAGGGTCCCTTTTCAAGGAGACCCTGAGGGGGCATCAACAGAATTAGCCCTTTTTATCTTTAGCCTTTAGTTTATATTTTGTGCTCTCAGGGTCCTCTATCGAGAGACCCTGAGGCGCTATGCAGATCGGATATGCATAGTTTTATACTTGGCAAGCGGCCCCAGGGGCCCTTTTCAAGGAGGCCCTGAGGGGGCATCAACAGAATTAGCCCTTTTTAGTTTTAGCCTTTAGTTTATATTTTGTGCCCTCAGGGTCTCTCGATAGAGGACCCTGAGGCGTTATGCAGATCGGATAGCATAGTTTTATACTTAGCAAGCGGCCTCAGGGTCCCTTTTCAAGGAGACCCTGAGGTAACATCAACAGAATTAGTCTCTTTTATCTTTAGCCTTTGGTTTATACTTCTCCAGCTTTTTTTGTACGTAACTCTGCCTTCGGTTACCGGCTTCTGATATCGTAACCGAATCGGAAAACTGACTGATGGTTTTAGGAACCCCTATTCGCTGAGATCCATAAATACCAGAGTGTCCGCTAAAAAAGTAAGCCGTGAAACAAGCCACCGCGAAGAATAGCGCGTATTGGCTGCCAAAAAGCTCAATCCCCATAAAAGTACAGGCCAATGGTGTATTGGTGGCACCTGCGAAAACGGCGATAAAACCCAATGCGGCGAAAAGGCTAACCGGCGCATCCATTATTACGGATAAGGTATTGCCCAGGGTGGCTCCAATATAAAATAAGGGCGTAACCTCGCCACCTTTAAAGCCGGTTGCAAGCGTAGTTGTAGTATAGATAGTTTTCCACAGCCAGCTCCAGGTATTGGCGCCACCGGGGTTAAATGCCGATGGAATGGTGACAGCGCCGGCATATTCAGGGTCGATGCCGAGGCTTAGGTAATCGGGTTTGCCCAACAGGGCGGTTAAGCCAATGATGATTAAACCACCAATTACCGGAATAAGCCAGGGTTTACGAACGCGTTTTACGAAAAACGCTTTAATTCCGTGAACCATGTAGGCAAATAAGTAACTGGCTAAACCGAAGGCAACAGATGCAATGATGATTTTTACCAGCAACAAAAAATCAAAGGAAGTATAAGCTGAATACCAATGGGCTGTGCCCGCGAAAGTATCAATATGATACGCTGTATGGTGAACACCCCATGTAGCAACAGTAATATCGCCAAAAATACCGGCTATTAAACAGGGTAACAGCGCGTTGTATTGTATGCGGCCGATAGTTAAAACTTCCATAGCGAATATGGCCCCGGTGAGTGGCGTGCCAAATACCGCCCCAAAGCCTGCGGCAATACCCGCAATTAATACAATGCGTGTATCGGCTTCATTCAGTTTAAACCAATGTGCAAAGGCCTGGGCTATGCTGCCACCAATTTGTACCGCCGTGCCCTCGCGCCCGGCTGAGCCACCAAACAGGTGGGTAATAATAGTGGTGATCAATACCACCGGCGCCATACGTTTTGGTACACCGCATCCGGGTTGATGTATTTCATCTATGATCAGGTTGTTCCCTTTTTCGGATGATCCGCCAAATAGTTTGTATATAAAGTAAATAGCAATACCCGCCACAGGTAAAAAATACAACAGGTAAGGATGTTGAAACCTGAAATGGATGGCCCAGTTAAGCAGCCATAAAAACAAGGCCACCATGCTGCCAATGGCAATTGCAATGGGAATGATGAGGAGTGTCCACCTCAACAGGTTTTTCACTATCGAAAAATGCTCTGACAGGAATGCTTTATCGTTCATTTTATGGCGATGCTAATTTAGTTTTAAAATTGATTGGTTGTTAGCGATGCAGAGAAACTTCAATACAGAAATATTGATGCCGCATACCTTAAATGATATTGAATGGGAGAAAGGAAAAACGCGCTGTATTAAACGGCGGGATGTCTTTAAAATGGATTTGATCAGCAATTTTTTCACCTACAAAAAATTAGCGCGGAATAAATTCCACGGGTTAATTATTGTAGGCGCCATCAGCTTTTTAGGGCGGTTAAATAGGAAGACACCATTTCCTTAAAACAAATATAGAAAAAACTATTGAATTGGTTTCTGTATAAATCTGCGCGGGCACCACAGAAAGTTTTATACAAGCTCGAAATAATCTTTAATTTCAGCCCATGATACAAACCGAACTGCAACTGCGCAAAAAAGTAAAAACCTGGGTTATTGTATTCATCATCGGTTTGGTATTAAGTGGCGTTACGGCTTTCCCAATTGAAAGCGAACTGGCGTTTTTTGCAGCACACGCCAATATATTTCCCTCCTTTATGCATGATTGGTTAATAAAGGTTTACCTGGCGGTAAAAACAACCAACGAAAACTATCCCTATTTGAGTTATGGTACCGATTGGCTGGCATTTGGTCACCTTGTTATTGCCACAGTGTTTATTGGTCCGTTAAAAGATCCGGTTAAAAATATCTGGATAATCCAGTTCGGGATGATAGCCTGTGTTATGGTGTTCCCGCTGGCATTCATTGCCGGACCAATCCGGGGAATCCCCATTTACTGGCGTTGTATCGATTGCTGTTTCGGCATCTTTGGTTTTATTCCGCTGTATATCTGTTATCGCGATATTAAAAAGATAGCGGCCTTAACTTCCTGAGCGGCGTATATTGGCCAGCGGTTTTGAACTGGCAATATTGGGTGCTCCTATTCCGGCTGGTGGCGAATGCAAATTGCCCTGATTTATTTTATTTAAAATATACTGCACTATAATTCTTCCCATTTTTTGCTTCCCGGCAGTTGAAAGATGGCTGTTGTTGCGATACAATATCTTATGTTTTTGATAGTTATCGCATACCAGGTTAAAGGGAACCACAATGGCAGAATCCTGCAGGTGGGTGTCTTTTAAAACTTCACTTACCTGCTTGCGGTAATCATCCAAATTTCCGGTGCTGCCGTTATCAATAATTAATGAGCTTACCTCATTACGCACTTTTTTTAATATTCCTAAACTATCGGTAACCTCCTTAAACCCAAAATCGGGCATGGTTACAAAAACAGGCTCAATATTGTTTTTTGCCAAATCGCCAATGATAAGCGAACTGTAATAGGCATAAAACTTTGCACCCATTTCACCCGCTGCATCACTTGTTCCGGCCAAAATTATACAGTAATCAAGGTTATGATGCAGTATCTCACTGCTTGAATAAGGTGTACCCGGTCCGGCGTATAAATTGTCATAAATATCTTTCGTTTTTGCCTCCGGCTCGCCAAAGGAAATGACCTCCGTTTTTATACCGCGCCTTAAAAACTCATCGCTTATGATGGTATCCAATGAAATGCCGGTTGCCCAGCTATCGCCGATGATCCCTATCCGTAAAATATTGTTCTTGTGCCGTTTTTCGGGTACCGGTGCATATCTTTTCTCTAAGGCATATCGCTTGTTAAAATAATACCCCAGCCCTACAGCAACAAAGGCTACAGCTAACAGCACTAACTTAACAGATCTTTTCATATAATAGATGTCGTTGCGCGTTTTACGCTTAAACAAACAGCATGGTTTGGGTTTCGTAAACAAACAGATAATCAGGTAGGGTTTTACGTATCGGGGCGCTAAATGTTGCTGATTGGAGGATATAAACTTACAGAAAACTCCTGGAGCTATATAGTATTGTTATTGGAGATTAGGAAAAGCATAAGCTACATAATGACCATGATGAGCCAATGAAACCGGGATATCTGCCCTATTATCTCCATTGAATAAAACCGGGCATCCGGAACTGTTTTTAATAATATGTAAATCATCCGTGTCAAAAACAGAAGCCAGCTTTTTTAAAAGGAATTGCCTTACCGCTCTTGATTGATTTTCAGGCTCGGTTTGGTCAATATGTTTAATGCCCCAGTATATATTTTCAAAATCCTTGCTGTTGTTTACAGTTGAAGCTATATAATTTGAATTGACTATCGATCTCGAATAAAAGTTATCTGTACCAAAGGCAATGATGGCGTTATAAGTAGTTAGCCCGGCAAAGCCTTTAGCTTCAATTTGGGCTTGGGTTATTGCCGGGATGGAAGCCTCCCGTTGCAATTCAATTTGTTCAATAGTAATTTTTGAGGGAGAAAAAACAAGGCCGGGATGGTGCCTTTGTATGAATTTGTAAACAGATTCTTTAACCGACCAAAGCATCCATACAAAATATTCGAACGGCATATCGGCCAGGTGGGGCTGGTTGTGTAATGCCGTTTCGGTACCGGTAATAAATTTTGTATAAAACCTTGGTTCTTTTGTACGCGTAGCGTTAATTGTACCAAGGTCTACAATATCATTACCGGCACTTATGATCATATTTGCTGGTTTGTCTTTTCTTCTATTACATCAATACAGCCGCCCACATTTACCATTTTATCGGCAGCGTCGTAATCTATTTCAATGTTGTATTTGGTTTCGGCGTCAATAATGATATCAACAAGATTGGCCGAGTTTATTTTCAAGTCTGTAATAAGGTTGGTGCCTTCATCAATGTTAGCCAGTGTTTCTTTATCAAGGGTATATGGCGATAAAACTTTTCTTAGTTCAATTAAAATTTCTTGTCGTGTCATCAGGGTTAAATTTAGAAAATATTAAGCAGGTATTTACGTCGCCAAAGCCAAAGTTGGCCTTAGCAACTATATTTATATCTTTATTGACTACAGAAGTAGGCAAACGGTTTAAGTTGATATGTTTACTTATTTCCGGATTAGGGTCATCAAGGTTAATGTTTGGATGTGCAAACCCATGTACAATTTGCAATATTGATGCCACAGATTCAATAGACCCAGCCGCGCTTAAGCAATGACCGATCATTGATTTGAGGGAATTCATCAACGGAAAATCATCTCCTGATCTGTTCAGGGCCTTACACCAGTTTTGAATTTCCTGCATATCGGCATTTGTGGCAGTAAGGTGGCCGCTGATGAGATCAACTTGCTGCCCCGTGATTTGGGAATTGGCCATGGCTTCCTCTATACATCTTATTACACCCAGCGGATTGGCTGCCGTCATTGATCCGCCTGTGCGCTGGCCGCCGCTGTTGGCTGATCCGCCTAAAACTTCGGCATAAATTGTTGCGCCGCGTGCAAGGGCAAATTCAAGGTCTTCTAAAACCAATGCGGCTGCGCCCGATCCGGGAACAAAGCCGCCGGCCGTTATGCTCATGGGACGTGATGCCTTTTCTGGCTCATGGTTAAACTTACGGGATAGTACCCGCATAGAATCAAACGAACCGAATACATAGGTATCCACATATTCGCTGCTGCCAACCAGCATCCGTTTGGCATAGCCATCTTTAATGGTTTCGTAGCCCATTAAAATGGCCTGTGTACCCGTTGCGCAGGCTGCCGAATTGGTGATCACCTTATTGCCCAGGCCCAGCCTGCCCGATATATAGGAGGTTACACCGCTGTTCATGGCTTGTTCAACCACGCGCGAGCCTAATTTTTTCACCTCTTTGTTATCAACCCGGGTAATTACATTTTTCATGGCCTCCGTATCAGAAACGCTGTTTCCAAAAATGCATCCGGTTTCCCAGCGGGGCTCATCGGTATCATAGGTTAAGCCGGCATCTGTCCAGGCATCAAGGGCGGCCATTAAGCCATAGCCGATGTTGGTGCCTTTTAAACCATGAAAAGTAACTTCGGATATGTAATTTTTATTTTTAAGATCTTCTAATACAAAGCTGGGTTTGCCCGCAACCTGGCAGCTAAACTTTAATTCTTCGTAAAGCGGCATAAATTTTATGCCCGATATGCCATTTTGTATGGCATTTAAAAAAGCGCTGATGCCTATTCCGTTTGGCGATACAACGCCCATTCCTGTAACTACAACACGCCTGCTCATTTTAAGTCAATATGTTTAATAATGCCGGCAAATGTTCCTCTTGCTACAATCTCCTTTGAGCTGTCCAGCATCTCCACAGTACACTTCAGTTTTCCAAAACGGAAATACTGTTTTTTGGAAATAACGGTAACTTTTTGACCGGGTAATACCATTTTATAAAAAGAAACATCGGTTGAGGTAAGTACAGGATATAAGGAAGAGTCGCTGGTAAAATCGTTCCCTGGCTCCTTCAATATTAAAAATATACCCAGTACCACCAATCCAATCTGGGCCATAATTTCTGTAATGATAACACCGGGTGTAACCGGGTTGCCCTCAAAATGGTCTTCGTAAAAAAAGGCATCCTGCTTCAACGTGAAATCGCCCGTAACACCATCCTCATTCAACGATGTAATGTTATCAATAAAGCGAAACGTTGATTTATAGGGTAAATGATTAAGTATATGGTTATTCATCATGTATCAAAAACTAATATTTACAAACAATGTTCACCCCCGTCTACATGAATTAATGAACCATTTATCCAAAATGCTTCATCGGTACAAAGCATGTAAATTACATTTGCCACATCTGTTGGCACAGTTATGCGCCCCATTGGGTTATTAGCCGCGGCCAGTGTTATCAATTTATCGCTGCCCGGAATCCTTTTTAAGGATGGCGTTTCGGTAACCCCCGCCTGTATCAGGTTTGTTTTTAATCCGTAACGGCTAAACTCAACTGCCATATACCTGGTAAGGCTCTCCAATGATGCCTTTGCAATGGATACCGCCGCGTAGCTTTCCCAGTATTTATGAACACCATCGCTGGTTAAACCAATCACCCGGGCATCAGGGTTAAAAAGTTCAGCCTCCAACAGCAGTCTTGTCCAGTCCAATAAACTGTTACTCATGGCGTAGGTTGTTGCCTGTATATCTTCAATTGAAAGAACGGGGTCGTTATTGGCTCCTGCTGCCAATGGTTTTAAATTACCACGGGCTATGGAATGCAGCAATAACTTAACACAATGTTTATGTACAGCAAGCTGGGCAAATTGTTTTAAAAATAAATCGCGACCGGTTTGTTCAAGAGCGTTTATATTAAAAGGTAAAATGGTTACGCTGTGTTCTGCTGCTATTTGAGTTAGTTGTTCTTTAAGCGGTTTTTCTGTAATAGCAGTTTCCCGGTATAAAAGGGCAATGTTCATGCCATGTGCGGCTAATTTTTGCAAAGCGGCAAAGCCAAAGCCACTTGATCCGCCTAAAATTACCGCCCATGAGCCAGCAAACTGTTGAGTTTTATCCATGTAAACCGCTTATTGCTAATGTCATACTTTATGCTTGGGAAGATACTGTTAAATATTTATGCTATTAAGTTCCTCAAAAAAATTCAAACCCCAAAGTAAGCGAAAGAAAACCGATTTTTAATGGTCCAAATGCTATTTATTAGGCTATAGGTTAAACCATTATCAATATAAAACATCTTATATCGTGTTGCTTTAATTTAGCCGGCGGTAAAAATTTAAAACTAATTGCCGGTTAAAAGGTTGGGCATACTACTATATCCGTAAAGCAACAGTTGGTTTGTGCTGCACGTATTATTTATTACATTTGGTTAGGTTTATGAAGAGTTATATAAAAAGGCCCATTACTTTTGTTTGTTTATTCCTGGCGGTTTTGCTTGCCGGAAGTACAAAGGGCTGGGCGCAAAAACTGGAGAAAGCCGCTTTTTATAAAGCAATGGCATCTGATAATGTGGATGAAATAAACCAGGAGCTATCCGTTTTTACCGATGCAGGTACCGACCTGAAAGAGGGGTACGAAGGTGCTTTATTAATGAAAAAAGCCAGCCTGGTTGGTAAGCCTAAAGATAAACTACGCTTTTTTAAAGCCGGACGCATAAAGCTGGAAACAGCCTTGCTTGCCGATCCGGATAATACCGATCTGCATTTCCTTAGATTGGTGATCCAGGAAAAGGCCCCCAAAATTGTTCATTACCGTGCAGATATTGAAAACGATAGAAATATGGTGGTAAAAAACTTTAACAGCCTATCGCCTGTTGTACAACGTGCGGTAGTTGACTATAGCAAAACCTCAAAGGTATTGCACACAGAAGACCTTAAACCGGCAGCGTAATGGATAAAAAAGTTTTAGTTATTTACTATACCCAATCCGGACAGATGGGCGAAATCATCGACTCATTTACCCAGCCGATTATTGATGAAGGCTTTTCGGTTGAAAAGGTTGTTATAAAAATGGTGGATAATTATCCTTTTCCATGGACAGGATCCAGTTTTTTTAATGTGATGCCCGATTGTGTTTTAAGTGTGCCGGCCCAAATTCAGCCTTTTACCTTAAAAGAAACAAAGTACGATCTGATTATTTTGGGTTATCAGCCCTGGTTTTTATCACCAAGTATTCCTTCAAATTCCTTGCTTAATCACCCGGATTTTTTAAAAGTGTTAAAAGGTACCCCGGTTGTTACCATCAGCGCCGCGCGCAACATGTGGTTAAATGCTTTTGAACGGGTTCGCAAATCTCTCCAGGATGCAGGGGCTAAACTGGTAGGCAATATAGCCCTGGTTGATAGAAATCCTAACCCCATAAGTTTTGTTACCATTTTTTACTGGATGCTAACCGGTAAAAAAGAACGTTATCTTAATATATTCCCTAAGCCCGGTATTGATGAGCAGGAAATATTAGATACCGCTAAATTTGGGCGGGCGATAGCCTTCAGGATCACTATGGAATACTGGGAAAGCCTGCAATACGAACTCATGAACCTTGAAGCGGTTCACATAAAATACCCGCTGATGTTTATTGAGGGAAAGGCGAAAATCATTTTTGCAGTATGGGCAAAATTTATTGCCAAACGCAAAAAAAAGGAGCCCTGGATTGCGGCATTTAAATATTATCTTTTTATTGCCTTGTTTATTGGTGCACCTATATTATTAATTCTGGATATGATTTTTATACGACCATTTTTTGGTGATAGGATCGAAGCCAGAAAGAACTACTATTTACAACTAAATTAATACTTACATGTCTTTTAATCAGGTTTATATAAATACTACATCTGCTTTTCTTCCTAACGAGCCTGTCGCGAGTGATGATATGGAACTGTATTTGGGTTATATTGACAACAAACCATCAAAATCAAAAAAAATTGTACTGCGTAACAATGGCATTAAAACCAGGTATTACGCTTTAGATAAAAATAAAAAATCTACCCATACCAATGCGGAAATGACAGCCCTGGCGGTAAGGGAACTATTTAAAAATACCGAAGCCAAAATAGAAGAAACGGAATTACTATCATGCGGCACCTCATCGCCAGACCAAATGATGCCGAGCCACGGTGTAATGACACATGGCTGGTTGCCAGAGGCTGGTGCTATTGAAGTAGTGTCGCCATCTGGTGTTTGCTGCGCAGGAATGCACGCTTTAAAATATGCCTACCTGGCCATCAAATCGGGCGAGGTTAAGCAGGCGGTAGCAACCGGATCTGAAAAATTTTCGGGCTTATTGGTTTCTGATGTATTTGAGGAAGAAGCTCAAAAATTGAAGGAGCTTACGGAGAATCCATACATAGCGTTTCAAAAAGATTTTTTAAGGTGGATGCTATCTGATGGTGCTTCGGCATTTTTAATGACCGATAAACCTAATGAAACAGGCCTGAGCCTGCGGGTAGAATGGATTGAAGGTGTATCATACGCCAACCAAATGGATGCCTGCATGTACATGGGCGCCGAAAAGCAGGACGATGGCAGCCTTAAGGGTTTTATGGATTTTACACCCGAAGAGATCAAGAACAAATCTATCTTTAGCGTGAAGCAGGATATTAGCTTACTGAGCGACAATATCGTTCCGCTTGGAGGGCAGAAAATTAAAGAGATCTTTGAAAGAAGAGGGTTAACAACCCAGGATATTGATTACTTTTTGCCACATATCTCCAGCGATTTTTTCAGGCCGAAAATTTATGAAATGGTTGAGGTATACGGCGGTGGCATCCCTTATGAAAAATGGTTCATGAACCTGTTTACCGTAGGTAACGTTGGGGCAGCATCGGTTTACCTCATGATTAACGAGTTGTTTCATAGCGGTAAGCTAAAGGTGGGTGAAAAGATCCTGCTTTTGGTACCCGAGAGTTCAAGATTCTCGTATATGTATGCGATGCTTACCGTATGTTAAGCGGAAAGGTGTATATACCATGAAAAAAGAAAACGTACCCCAGGACCTGAGTTCGCTTGGAAAAATAACCAGGGAAGTATGCTACGCAACCGATAGTACAGGAAAGTATGTTACCCAGCTGAGCAACGGCTGGGATGTTAAAATAAAAGCGCTTGATGTAGCCTGGGAGGAGATTGATGGGCGCATTGCTAAAGCAAAGCAACAGGTTTTAAATAATGAGGCCAGTCCGCTCCTGTTTTTTATGGAGTTAAGACTGATGGACTTTAGTATTTTAGCCGATTATACCGGGTTTTGGAAATGGCAGATAAAGCGCCATTTAAAACCCGAAGTATTTAATAAACTATCAGAAACAAAATTGAAAAAATATGCCGCGGCCTTTAATGTAAAGGTCGACGAGCTAAAAAGTATGGATGTGCATGAAGATTGATTTTGAACACGGACAGGCGGCACATTGCGAATCGGGGGTTACCAGTAATTTATTAAAGAAAATATCAAACGGTAAAATAACCGAGCCACTGGCTTTTGGCATTGGTGCAGGTTTGTTTTTTGTATACGTGCCCCTGATAAAGGTGAACAACGGGCCGGCCATCGCCTTTAGGTCGATGCCTGGTTTTATATTTAACCGCACATGTAAATCATTGGGTGTACCGGTGGTGCAGAAAAAGTTCAGCTCAAAAGAGCGTGCGAAATCTTTTTTATTGGAGAGCCTTAACGCTGGCAACCCGGTGGGTTGCCAGGTGGGGGTTTACTACCTGTCGTACTTTCCAAAGGAATACCGGTTTCATTTTAACGCCCATAACCTGATTGTTTTTGGTAAGGAAGATGATAACTACCTCATCAGCGATCCAATTATGGAACATGCCACAACCCTAACCAGCTATGAGTTGGAGCGTGTGCGTTTTGCCAAAGGAGCATTAGCACCCAGGGGCCAATTGTATTATCCGGGCAATCAAAATGAAATTACTGATGAGCAAATAAGGAGCGCCATCAAAAGCGGCATCAAAAAAAATGTGTTTAATATGTTATCCATTCCCGGTTGGTTTGCTGGTGTAAATGGTATAAAATATACCGGTAATAAAATTAAAGGCTGGCGCGATAAATTAGGATTGCATGATGCCGGTCTTTACCTGGCCCAATTGGTACGGATGCAGGAGGAAATTGGCACCGGTGGCGGTGGTTTCAGGTATATATATGCCGCGTTTTTACAACAGGCAAATGATTATTTACCAAATGATACCTTGCTTCGGGCATCAGAAATGTTTACCCAGGCCGGTGATCTGTGGCGTACAGCCGCGGTGCAGGCAGCAGGCATATACAAGGGGCGTATTGGCAGTCAGGCTGATTTTAATGTAATGGGCGATTACTTGTTTGAGATAGCCGAAATAGAAAAGAAGGCCTTTACGGTTCTCAAAAATATAAAATGGCAGTCATGAGCTCCTTAGCTGTAAATATCGAAAACCTGGGGTTTCATTATCCTGGTAATTCCGGAATTACTTATGACGGCCTTAATTTAAAAATAGCCGAAGGCGAACGTTTTGGCTTATTTGGTCCCAACGGAGCCGGCAAAACCACGTTAATGAATTTGATGACCGGCTTGCTGGTTGCTGATACAGGAAAGATAGAACTGCTGGGGCACAGCATCGGTACAAAAAGCAAGGCGGTAAATAAGCTGTTTGGTTTTGTACCACAAGATTTTTCTTTTTACCAGGAGTTAAGCCCGGTAGAGAACCTGGAGTTTTTTGGCGCCTGGTATGGCTTAAACAGCAAACAGATAGCGCAACGCACTAAAGAGTTGTTGGAAATTCTGGGCTTATCACACGTAAGCGATAAACCTGTTCAGAATTTTAGTGGCGGTATGAAAAGACGGATTAACCTGGCTATCGGCGTGATCCATAACCCCAAGATACTTTTTTTAGATGAACCAACCGTAGGGGTTGATGTGCAAACCCGGCACGCTATCATCAATTATTTAAAAGAGTTAAATGACAATGGCACCACGTTAATATACACATCGCACCAGTTAAGTGAGGCAGAGGGTTTGTGCGAGCGGATAGCCTTAATTGATAACGGCAGAATTGTACGCGAAGGTAATTTAGATAAGCTGTTGGAAGAATATGACCATCAGAATTTAGAAGATCTATTTTTAAATTTAACCGGAAAGGATTTCAGAAACTAATGTTTAAACTCTGGGCTTCCATAGTAAAAGATGTAAGGGTTTTGCTGCGCGATAAGGTGGGCATTTCACTTATGTTTATTATGCCTGTGATTTTGGTTATTGTAGTAACCACCATACAGAACAGCACTTTTCAGCTCATGAATAAAAACAAGCTTACAGTAGTGGTTTGTAATAAAGATGCCGGAAAGTTAAGTACACAGTTGATAGCTACCATCAATAAGATAGGGATGTTTAAAGTGGCGCAGGTTGATAAAAAGCTAAACGCGCAGCAAATTGCCGATGGAATGCACGCTAACGATGCCATGCTGGCCGTGACCATTCCTTCGGATTTTTCGGCTAAAATAGAAGCCAAAGCCAACAGCTCATCAAACAAAGCATTGAAAAGTTTTGGCTTGCAGGCCGATTCTGCCAAAGAAGTAAAGTTAACAGGCGCCACGCCGCTTATATTATATTACAACCCATCGATACCAGAATCAATACGGTTTTCGGTAAATGGTGCCCTGGCAAGTGCCCTGCAAATTGTAGAGAGCCGTGAAACCTTGCGCACACTTTACTTTGCCATTAACGAAAAGGAGATGCCGCAGCAACTGGAAAACGAAATGCTGAATGGTAAGGCCGAGATTAACCAGGTTCCTGTTTCAAAAAACGGCAGCTTAAAAGCGCCAAACGCAACACAGCATAATGTACCGGCATGGACAATATTTGCCATGTTCTTCATCATCATGTCGTTAAGCGGTAGCGTGGTAAGGGAAAAGGTAAGCGGCAGTTTTATCAGGCTAAAAACATTGCCAACTAATTACGCGGTGGGTTTGCTATCAAAGCAAATAACTTATTTGGGTGTTACCATGTTCCAGGCTTTGGTGATATTTTCACTGGGGTTGTGGTTTTTTCCGTATATTAATTTACCGGCCCTGAATTTACCGGCAGATATTTTCGGCCTGTTTATTGTTACTTTGGCCTGTGGGTATTGTGCGGTAAGCTATGCCATTTGCATTGGCGTTTTTGCAAATACCCAGGAACAGGCCAACGGTTTTGGGGCGGTATCTATTGTAATATTAGCTGCCATTGGCGGTTTAATGGTGCCATCTTTTGTAATGCCGGGCGCTTTAAAAACAATTAGTCAGTTATCGCCATTACATTGGTGTATACAAGCATATTATGGCTTATTTTTAGAGGGTGCGGGCTTAAAGGATGTAATGATTAGTATAATACCGCTGGTGGCTATTACCATAGCGTTCCAGGCGGTAACGTACCTTGGTTTAAAAAGAAAAAATTTAATATAGATAATGATGGAAATAGCAGAATTAAAGGAAAAGTTAAAGGTTCAGATCATCCAATTCCTTAACTTAACCGACCTTACGCCGGCAGACATTAAAAACGATGAGCCGTTATTTGGTGATGGCCTGGGCCTTGATTCCATCGATTCGCTGGAACTGATTGTGCTTTTGAAACGGGAGTACGGCATCAATATACAAGATCCTAAAGAGGGTCGTAAAGTATTGATTGATGTTAACACGATGGCTGCATATATTGAACAACACAGAGAAAAATAAAGCTTAAAACATTGGACAGGATCCTGGTAACCGGTATGGGAGTGATCAGTGCTATTGGTAACTCCGTAGATGAGAATCATATTGCACTGGTAAATGGTAAAACCGGTATAATAAAAGGTGGAGGTAATTTTCCTTCTCGGTATGCGGGTATCCTGCCATTTGCCGAGGTTTTGATGAGTACCGCGGATTTGAGAGCCAGGCTTCATGTTACGGAGCCCGGTGTTACCCGCACTACCCTGATGGCACTTCATGCTTTTAATGAAGCCATTGCTAATGCAGGGTTGACCGATGCGCAACTAACTGCCGATGATACCGCGTTGGTAGGCGCAACCACAGTTGGCGGCATGTGCCTTACCGATGAACTTTATGCTAATACGCATGGTGATCATGAAAATATTGAATATGTGGGATCATATGATTACGCGTCGGTAAACTTGTTTATACAGTCTCACTATAAAATGACTGGGGTGGTTAACACCATGAATACGGCCTGTTCTTCATCGGCAAACGCTATTATGTACGGTTGCCGGTTGATAAAGAATGGATTGGCCCGGCGCGTAATTGTTGGCGGGACAGATAGCCTCGCAAAATTTACTGTTAATGGCTTTAACGCACTTCGCATCCTATCCGATGAAGCCTGTACACCATTTGATGAAAACCGAAAGGGGCTTAATTTAGGCGAAGGCGCGGCGTTTTTGGTATTGGAAAAAGAAGCCGATGCCGGCGATAAAAAAGTATACGCGGCAGTGAGCGGTTATGGTAATGCCAATGATGCTTATCATCCTTCATCATTATCGCCAGGGGGCGATGGTCCATATTTGGCGATGAAGAGTGCTTTAAGCAATGCTAACTTAACCCCTGCTGATATTGATTTCATAAACGCCCATGGCACCGGTACCGAAAATAATGACGAGGTAGAAAGCCGTGCTATGTTAAACCTATTTGGCGCCCTGCCCAATTTTGCATCTACAAAAGGTTTTACCGGGCACACGCTTGGGGCGGCCAGCGCTATTGAGGCCGTGTATAGTATCTTGAATATTGACAGGCAGGAGTTATATCCTAATCTGAATTTTAAGCAGCCCATAACTGGTATTGGAGTGCAGCCGGTTGTGGCTTATAAGCCGGCGAAGATAAATCACGTCATGTCCAACTCGTTTGGTTTTGGTGGTAACTGTACATCATTAATTTTTTCAAAAGCATGATGTTCTATATAAACAAAACCAATTGCATATCGCCCCAACAAACCTTTGGGGATATCGATATTGAACAGTTGCATGCATCCGTTGATAATAAATTAAAAGTTTTAGAACCTCCCTACCCTGCTTTTACGGCTAATGCCATACGCCGTATGAGCAAGAGCACGAGGATGGGGTGCGGAGCGGCACTTCCCTTACTTGCTGATAGTACCCAACCCGATGGAATTATTATTGGTACCCAGGTAAGCGGGATGGAAGAGAACGGTAAGTTTTTGAACCAGATCATCGAGTATGATGAGGATATGCTTACGCCGGGCAATTTTGTACAGGGTACGCCAAATACCATATCATCGCAAATTGCGCTGATCAGCAATAATAAAAACTATAATATTACGCATGTACATCGGGGGCTGGCCTTTGAAAACGCCGTGATAGATACCGCGATGTTACTGAATGAAAGCCCTCAAAGCACCTATTTGTTAGGTGGGGTTGATGAGATATGTGCCAATAATCACACGTTGGATACCCTTGCCGACTGGTTTAAAAAAGAAGATTGCGCCAATAATGATCTCTATAAATCAAATACAAATGGAAGTTTATCTGGCGAAGGTGCCGCGATGTTTTATGTGAGTAACAATAAAACAAACGCCTTAGCGCAATTGAAGGCCATTACTACCATTCACAATACAGATGTTGATGTTGTAAAAGAGCACATCAGAAATTTCCTGTTGCAAAATTTGCCGCAGGGCGAAAAAATTGATCTGCTTTTAAGCGGAGAAAACGGCGATAAGCGTGCCTTGCATTATTATACATTCTGTGAACAATTGCTGGATAGTGGAACGCCCGTTGCCCGTTTTAAACACCTGTGCGGCGAATATCCTACTGCATCGTCATTTGCGCTTTGGCTGGCCTGTAATTTTGTAAGCGGGCAGGCAACTGTTCCTGAACACATGCTTAAAAAGGCTGCTAAAGTTTCCGCCCTTAAAAACATATTGATCTATAATACGCATAAAACTGCTCAGCATAGCTGCATGCTGGTAAGTATACCCTAAGCTATTGAGGTATTTTGTTAATCAGGCATAGGCCGGCAGTCCCAGCATTTTATCCACCCTTATAATTTTATAGCCTTTGGATTTGGCAAATTCAATAAACCGGGGCAGTATGGCGACGGTGTTTTTGCAGGTATCATGAAAAAGGAATATCGCGCCGGGTTTAATTTTAGCACTTACTTTGTTAAACAATTGATCAGCATCCTTACTCATGGTATCATATGAACGTACATTCCAGCCTATAGGTAAATAATTGCCCTCAACTATGGCGTTTTTTAAATTGGGGTTCATCACGCCATAGGGCGGGCGAAAGAGTCTCGGCTTTTTGCCAGTTACAGGGTATAGCGCACTATCCGTCTGCCGCATTTCTGCAAGCATCTTTTTTGCCGGGTACATATCAAATAAAGCAGCATGTGTAAAGCTGTGGTTGCCTATGATATGCCCTTCGGTATCCAGTTGTTTAATGATCTCTTCATTCCCCGCTATCCGGTTGCCGATGCAAAAAAAAGCGGCTTCAACGTTAGCGTTCTTTAGTATCTGTAAAAGTTCAGGCGTTCCATCCGCTACCGGACCATCATCAAAGGTAATGGAGATCACTTTCTCTGTAATTTTTGCCGAGCAATATATCGGCATAAAAAAGTTGGAATTAACAAAGTAGCAGCCGTATGCAACAATGAGCGAATAAACCAATATAACTGCTACATAAACCAGCCAGCTTACACCATGCATTTTATCGGCCGCAATGGTTAGCGCCAGCAATACAATCAATGCAATATTGGTGTTTTTGAATGTCAGCACGCCGATAGCAACATTAGGGAATGATAGGTGTTTTGGTAGTGGTTATAAATGAGCACTTTTTTAAGCGGGGCGACTTGTGCCTTACCCGGAATCATGTTTGTTTTGATAATATGGGCAGCATACCACAATGCAAAAGCAGATGATGTTGGATACTCACCACACAGATGCTTGTAGTTAATAGCGGTATTTTTATTAAACAGGGTTTTGCCTAAATACTGGTAAACTTCGTCATTTTTAGCATCGCCATTTTTACCGGTTATGATCAGATCAATATCGTCAACACTGATATTTTGTGCCGATAAAAAAGAAGAGATCTGTTGTTCAACTTCTCCAAAGCTTCCCGGTTTATAGAAGGTTGTTATGGCATCCAGCTTCGCCAGGGCATTTTCTGAAGCCTCATTAGTCAACAGGAAAAACGCAGAACCTTCACCTGCGATGGTACCTTTTGAGGGAGTATTATATAAATCGAGGTTTGATACTGATCCTTGTTTGTACAAACCAAACCGGCTTAGTATCCCGTGGCTGATATCGGTAATTTCATCTATCCCTCCTACCAATACATTTTTAGCTTCGCCCTCCTGTAGCAGCATTTGTGCATCCAGTAATGAACACTCAAAAGATGAACCGCCGTTTACAAACGTGTTATTGTATTCATGGCAATGGAGCAACAGCGCCACCTGCGCCCCAATTGTGTTATGGGTTGATTGTATGAAAGATGTTGGCGTAAGCAATTCTTCGCCCCGCTCAATCATTTTGCTCAGGAATATGCCGGTATCTTCCAGGCAACCATAGGCTGTACCGGTGATAATGGCATCGGGCGGAGTTACCCCGGCCTCTTTTAAACAGGCCATGGCCGATGCTACACCCATCTTGATCACCCGGCTCATGCGGCGGATGAGCTTAGGATCAATAAGCTCTTTATAATCCGGCGTAATGCAGGTTAAGCGGTTGCCCTCATAGGCAACAACTTCTCCCGGGAACGGTGCGTTACCAAATGTTTTTTGTGGCGATATGTTTCCTGTTGCACGTATATACATATCAATCCTGCAGTTTTGAAAATATGAGTGATGAACAATTACCGCCAAAGCCAAAGGAGTTGGAGAGTACATGTTTCAATTCGGGTTGCCTGGTAAAGCTTGTCTCGGGCGCAAAGGGCAGATCCTCTATCCGGGTTTTAAATCTCAGGTTTGGATAGATCAGTCCCTGCTGAACAGATAATGCCGAAAATACAGCTTCGATGCCCGCGCTTGCCCCCAGCGTATGCCCGGTGAATGATTTGGTTGAACTCATTTTAGGGTAATGCGGCTCAAATAATCTTTTTATAGCTGTCCCTTCGGAATTATCATTGTTTTGTGTGCCGGTACCATGCAGGTTAATGTAACCGATATCTCCGGGGTTTAAACTGCTCATTTTTAAAGCGCCCTGCATGGCCATATAAGAGCCTGTTCCATCGGGCGATGAAGCTGTTTGGTGATAGGCATCGTTGGCGTTGCAATAGCCGCTAAGCGCACAGTATGGCGATGTTTTAAGCGATGCGGCCACGCGCTCAGATACCAAAGTAACATAACCGGCACCCTCACCCAGGTTTAAACCCCGGCGATTGGCATCAAAGGGCTGGCAGTATTCGCTATCCAGAATCATAAGGGTGTTGAACCCGTTTAGGGTAAACCGGGTTAGCGCATCCGTACCGCCGGCGATAACTACATCAAGTATATTGTTTTTGATTAACCTTGCGCCGTACATAATGGCATTTGCCGATGACGAGCAAGCCGTGCTGATAGTGCTTACGTAGTTTTTTATTCCGAGTTGATCTGCTACCAGTTCGGTAATCTTACCGCATTCGTGGTTTACAACATTCCTTAGGCGACCGGCTTTAGGGTTAGCCATAAATTGAGTGAAAAAATCTTCCGTTTTATCCATCCCGCCAACGGTGTTAGCCGATATGAAACCTGTACGCCAGGAGGAGAAATTTTCTATTTTGGCGCTATGCAATGCTTCCCGTGCGGCTATCAAACTCAGCATGGCCGTGCGGCTGATACCCGGGGCAAAGTCCGAAAGTGCGGCCAGCTCATCATTGCTTAATTTAACCTCGGCAACAGGGAATGTATCCTTATGAACCGTATCTAAATACCTGATTTTATCAATACCCGCCCGGCTGTTTTCGAGCGCGCTAAGGCATTTGGCGGTGTTATTGCCAATGCCCGAAATTACGCCTACTCCCGCAACAAAAACAGTTTGACTCATCTTATGCTCCAATATCATTGCCGGGTTTTTCTGTATCCGACAGGTAAACTTTGTTTATATTTTCTACAGTGAACGGTACTGATACATCGCTTTCGCGTTTTTCTACCAGGTACAAAACCGCTTTGTAATCTTCTTTCAGCAGATCAACCCAGCCACAAATGCAGGCCTGCAATATATTGTTATTTAATAAATATGCCACGTATTGCGCTACAAAAGCGGCATCAAAAGTTTCAAAAACAAAAAACGCGTTCTCGCCCTTAAACTTGTTTTTAATGCTGATTTCGCCAATAACAATGTTGGGTAAGGTGTAAACAAACAACGCCGGACTGGCAACCGTTTTTGCCCCTTCATAGTATTTAATATCGGCATCCAGGCTGGAGTTGGCATTGGTTAATACAATGCCGATTTCGTTCTCCTCATATAGTTCGCTAATGGGGTTGTTTTTCAGTAAAACTTCTGCGGCCAGTAAACCCATTTTTGACAGGTTATCCATTTTGTAAAACTTAGGATATTTTACCTCCAGGAACTGGTAAACAGAAAGCAGGAAAGCCCCGGCGTCGGCGTCTTTATTTTCAAATACAGGCAGGCCATTGCTGTAAACAACATTATTGCTGATTACGCAATGGGAAGTGATATGGTTAGTTGCTGTCAATATTTGTTGCTATTTATATTTAATTGCTTTCGGCTCTATTTAGTAAGTACAATTGCCGCGTTACATCCCCCAAAACCCGATGCTGTTTTAAGGCAATTGGTTAAAGGTAGATATTGTAGTTCATGGCTCACATTTATGGATTGGCTTAGTCCCAATTTATTAAAGCCCTTTGTGGGGATAATCACGTTTTGTTGCAAGGAGTGGGCGGCTATAATGGTTTCAATGATGCCCGATGCACCTAAGGTGTGGCCAAAATATCCTTTAAGACTATTAACCGGGATAGTTTCCATGCCTGCCAGGTTGATAGCCTTTGCCTCCATTTCGTCGTTATAAATGGTGGCGGTGCCATGGGCTGAGATAAAGTCTATCGCTTCCGGCTCAATGCCCGCGCTTTTTAATGCACCCTTTATGGCATAAAAAAGCTCTTCGCCGGTTTTTGATGGGCCCGAAATGTGATTGGCATCGTTGCTGATGGAGCCACCTGCCAGTTTTATGCCATTGGCATATTTAGGGTTTGATGAAAGGATCACCGTACCCGCGCCTTCGCCTAAATTAATGCCGTCGCGGGTGGCATCAAATGGCTTGCATGGCGCCGCACTGATGGCCTGGAATGATTGAAAGCCCGACAACACAAATTTGGTGATCACATCGGCCCCAACAACAACCGCGTTTTCATACTGGCCGGTTTGCAATAGGCGCATCCCGGTAATAAGTGCTACCAGGCCCGAGATACAGGCATGCGAAACAATTAAAGGCTGATTTACAAAACCAAAATGCCCGGCAACCAACGTTGCCGAAGTGCTAAGCGCAATCCGATTGTTTAGTTCGGGATCATCGGCCGCCGTTTCCAGCATGCTGATATTGCCTTTTGTGGTAGATATGATGAGGATCGTTTTTTTATCTGCGCAGTCAATCTCACTATCTTTTAACGCGTCGCTAATGGAGGCGATAAGCAGTTGCTCAAATTTTGTGTGATTATTTTGGTCTGCTACAAATTGTTGGTCGTCATTAAATAACGAGGCATAGAAAGGCACATCGGAGCGCGTACCACCTGCGTGTTGCTTAACACCCGAAATGTTTTGGGTAAGCCTATCGAAGTTTTCGGCAGAGGTGCCGCCAACCGGCGACAGGATATTATCGGCAACAATAAAAACAGATTTCATCGCTTATTGAACAGTTCCTCTCATCAAGTTGTTTTTATTGCCAAAAGTTATAATAATTATACCATTGCTCGGGGTACTTTTTTACGTACTTCTCCATCTCGCCCACAAAATCATTGGTCATTTGTTCCATCCCGGCATCTTTGCCCAAATGTAAATATTCCTTTATTGTACTGGCGTAAAAATGGTAATGAAACTTAGTTTCTTTCATGGCAAATACATAGGCCACAGGCACTTTAAATTTGGCCGCCAAAACAAATGGCCCTAACGGAAATTTGGCATCCTCGCCCAAAAAGTTTTTGGTAATGGTTTTATTGCCTTCCAGGTACCTGTCGGCATGCATACATACCAGTTCGTTATTCTGAAAAGCTTCGTTTATTTTAAATATATGCGAAATATCGTCTTTAATCACGATGATGTTAACGCTGTATTTGCCCGTTACTTTTTCCATAAAGGCTTTTATCTGCTGGTCTTCCCCATCATACATTACAATGTTAATGCGTGTGTTGATGGTGTTAAGCAGGTTGCCGGCAATTTCCCAGCTGCCTATATGCGCGCTTAACAGCAGGCCGCCTTTATTCATGGCTGCTATCTGGTGCAGGTTATGCTTGCCATCAAATTCGAAGGTGAATTTATTGGGGATGCCGGCCATTACAACTACCTTATCGATAATGCTTTGGCCAAAAATGTAATAGTTTTGGTAAACTTTAAGCAACGATTTCAGGCGGCTGTAGCCCAGTCGCTGATGGAAATAGTAATAGATACTTTTTGACGACTGATAGGAGAAAACGACATAATAAAAGGAAACAAACCTTAAAAGAAAGTAAGCAGGAGTAACTCCTGCCCATTTTAAGATAGCCAGAAAAATAGAATACCCCCAGGGTTTCCCTTTAGATTTTCCTTTCCAGGACGACATTATACAAGCTCCTTCGGCTGTACTTTAGCTACCACGTAATTGTAAAAATCCTGGAAAGTAATAATGCCGGCGAAATCTTCGGGCTGTACTTTAAATGAAAAGTTGGTTTCTATTACCACTACAAGGTCAATATAGTCAAGGCTATCCAGCCCAAGGGTATCTTTTAAAACTGCATCGGGTGTAATTGTATCTTGATCTACCTCGAATTCTTCAGACAGGAAAGAATTTATTTTCGCAATGATCTCTTCAATTTGCATGATCTTGTTTAAATTAATTAGGCCAACATTTGGGTTGAATCAGGGTACATCCAAACGTTAGTGTAATAGGTTGTAAAAGTTTAAAATATGTTATTTAATTGGGCTGTTTATATACCAATTAAAAGTATTCTGAAATTTGTTGATTTTGTTAACAGTGTAAAGAACGATTTAGGTATTTTGTTGGCTTACGGGTAGCAAGACAACCTCATGAACTTTTTTTAAATCCCTAATCCTTACTCCTCCTGCGCCCAGCCTCTACATTTAGGAAAATACTATAACACGTAATTAAAAAAATAATTCAATAACGCCGCAAAAATACAAAATAATAAAAACATTTGTTCATCTTTTGTGTATAGCCAAATAAAATGTTTAAACAGTTAATCATAGCTGCAATTACATACTCCAAAAGATAAATCAAATATTATTTTTGTAAAAGACGCTTAAGCGTGAAAAAAGGTCACAAGGGATCTTAAAAAAACTTAAACTTAAAAAAAACTGATAGGTGGTTACCGGTGTTGGGATAGATATGATAGAAGTTGACCGTGTGGCCAGCAAAATTGGGAAGGATATGGGTTTCCGGGAGTTGGTATTTTCGCCGGTGGAGATCAGTTACTGTGAGGCTATGGCCGATAAGTACCAGCATTACGCTGCCCGCTTTGCCGCAAAAGAGGCATTCTTTAAAGCGCTTGGCACAGGTTGGCTAAAGGGAACCGCATTTAATGAGGTTGAGATTAGCAATAATGCCGACGGAAAACCCGAACTTACACTTATTGGGCAAACTGCCGAATTGCTAAAAGAACAAGGACCATTGAAAATTTCAGTATCAATAACCCATCTTAAAACAATAGCATCCGCCATCGTAATTATAGAAAAGTGACTACTCCATTAACACATACACCAATATACCAGTCAAGAGAAGAGATAGTAGCTATGCAGGAACAAAAACTGCAGCAATTACTGGCCTATCTTAACCAAAATTCGCCGTTTTATAAAGAATTGTTTGCGGCTAACAATATCGATATTGCCGATATTAAAACGCTGGATGATCTGAAACGCATCCCGACTACCGTTAAAGAAGACCTGCAGACGCGGAATGATGATTTTATGTGCGTAGGCCGCGATAAGATTATTGAATACAGTTCCACATCGGGCACATTGGGCAGCCCGGTTACTATCGCGCTTACCGAGAATGACCTGCAGCGACTTACCTATAACGAATACAGCTCATTTATTTGTGCCGATGGCAGCCCCGATGATGTGTACCAGCTGATGCTTACGCTCGACAGGCAGTTTATGGCCGGCCTGGCTTATTATTCGGGCATCCGGATGATTGGCGCGGGTATTATTCGCCTTGGTCCGGGCGTGCCTTCATTGCAGTGGGATACCATTTTAAGGTTAAAGCCGACCGCGATTGTTGCTGTACCATCATTCATCCACAAACTGATTCAGTATGCTACCGAGCATCATATTGATATTAATTCAAGCACGGTAAAAAAAGCAATTTGTATTGGCGAGAATATTCGCAATACAGATTTTTCGCTCAACATCCTTGGTAAAAAAATTACGGATGCCTGGGATATCAAACTCTACTCTACATATGCCTCAACCGAAATGCAAACAGCTTTTACAGAGTGCGGACATGGAAAAGGAGGCCACCACCAGCCCGAATTGCTGATTGTTGAACTGCTTGATGAGCATAACCAGCAAGTAGCCCCCGGCGAACCGGGAGAGGTAACCATCACCACCCTTGGTGTAGAAGGTATGCCCCTGCTGCGCTACAAAACCGGCGATATTTGCCAATATTATGACGAGCCCTGCGAATGTGGAAGAACAACCCTGCGCCTATCATCTATAATTGGCCGTAAAAAGCAGATGATTAAGTTTAAGGGAACTACACTTTATCCCCCTTCGCTTTTTGACCTGCTGAACGGGATGGAAGAGATTTTGGATTTTGTAGCCGAGGTTTACTCCAACGAGATTGGCATGGATGAGGTGTTGCTGCATATCCTGCCCATCAATTATACCGATGAGTGCGACCGTAAGATCAGGGCCAACTTACAGGCCAGGTTGAGGGTTAGTCCGTATGTTACCTATGTACAGTATGACGAGATTCAGAAGATGCAGTATAAGGAATCGGGCAGAAAACCGTTTAAATTTATTGATCGCCGGAAATAAAAATATCTTCGGGCAATTCATCCGGGAGTTCTTCTTCTGATGGTGATTTGCCGAAGATCTTATCCAGCAGGTTTAATATAGGCACCGTCATAAATGTGGTTACCAGTGCCATAATAACCAGTATGGCAAACACCTCTTTATTCAGTACGCCAAGGTCGTAACCAATGTTTAATACAATTAGTTCAACCAGGCCGCGGGTGTTCATTAACGCGCCTATTGATAGGCTATCCTTCCAGCTTTGCCCAACAAATTTGGCCGCTGACGCACTGCCAACAAACTTACCTGTAACGGCTACCAATATAGTTATTGCACAAATGCCCCACAAGTAAGCATCGGTTAGTAAGCCTATTTGTGTGTGCAGCCCGGTAAATACAAAAAATAGGGGCAGTAATAAAAACAGGGCTACATCCTTTATCCGTTCCACAAACACCCCTCTGAAGGTAATATTATCGGGCATCACAATGCCGGCCATAAAAGCACCAAACAGGGCATGGATGCCAATAGATTCGGTGGCGTAAGATGAAATGATCAACGTCAAAAAAAACATAGCTACCGGCATGCCCACGTAGCCCGGCCTGATGTTGCGGCTGTAAATGAGCTTTAAAAGTGGTTTTACACCCTTTAGCATAATTACTACATATACTATAGCCATTATTGCGGTATAAACAAAACTCATTACAGAACCTGCCTTCACTACCGCTATAACAACTGTAAGCAGGCACCAGGCCGTAATGTCATCGGCAGCCGCGCAAGTAATTACCAAAGCGCCAAGGCGTGTTTTGTTAATACCCCGTTCCTGGCAAATGCGGGCCAAAACAGGGAAGGCGGTGATACTCATAGAAATACCCATGAACAAGCCAAACGAAAAGAACGGTATACCCGCAGGTGCTAAGGATTGGTAAATGAAATAAGCCAGCCCGATACCTAAGGTAAACGGAACGATGATACTGGCATGGCTGATGACGATGGCATCTTTACTTTTGTTTTTGATGGCGCGCAGATCAAGCTCCATCCCTATTACAAACATGAATATGATCAAACCAATCTGGCTTAAAAACTGCAGTGGCCCTAATGATTGAGCAGGGAAAATGGCATGCGAAAATGCCGGGAAAAACCGGCCGACAAGCGAAGGGCCTAAGGCTATGCCCGCAAAAATTTCGCCGATAACACGCGGTTGACCAAGTTTTTTACAAACCCATCCTGCTATATTGCCGGCTACAATAATAACCGCTATTTGTGCCAGCAAGGTAGCCAGCGGCCCGGTTTGGTTTTTTACCAATCCATCGGTAAACTGATGCATGGAGCTTTTGTTGCTTGCCGCCAGTTTAACTATGTGCCGCCCTTGTTCAAGCTCGTTACCGGCGGTTAATGCCAGGTAAATTAAAAAGGAAAATCCGCCGATGAGGATGATATAAAAAAATATGTTTCTGAATTTCTTCATCTTTTAAATACGCCTTTAAATTTAAAAAAAGTGGAGGCCTCATGTTGAATCATGGCATCTACCTTTAACGTATCACCGTCTGCGGCAGTGTAGGTTATCTGCAAATCGGCAGTGCTGTTTACCTGTGGGTTTAATATCGCCAAAAACTTCATATCCCCTGCTTTTACCAGCTTGGTTTTTGTACCGATAAGGTGTTCCAGAACCTCCTTAACCATTTGCATCATACAAACGCCCGGCACAACCGGTTGCCCGGGAAAATGCCCTTCAAATATCTGGTGAGCCGCATTCAGGGTAATGGTAGTTTTTGAGGTATTCCCCTCGGTTTGCGGTGTAGTAAACTGAAAAAAGGATTCCTGGAGCATACGAATTTTTTTGCTGAAAGCCGAAAGCTGAAACCTGAAAGCTTTGAACCTTCAGATCTCGACTTCGAGCTTCTTATGTCGTCAATATTTTTTTACTAAAGCTTTCAGCCTTCGGCCTTCAGCTTCCTGCTATCGTTCTATCTTTTTTAAACCGATGGTAAATTTAAAGTTTTTGTGGTCAATACCGATGGTATCAGGCAGGCCATTTTTATAGTTCATCATGGTTGCCACGGCCACCGGTTTCCTTTTTGATGATTTTTCCATCCGTAGCAGGGAGTCGCCGGCCATGTTGGTGATGTAGTAGTTGGCGCCCTTTTGCTGGGGCAATACATAATATAGGTGCGCACTATCCTTCAGTATATAATGCTCATGACTGCCCTGCTGGCGCATGAGTACCAGATCGAAATCCTTCATCAGGGTTTTTATCACAGGTCCTTTATTCATTTGGGGGATAATGTAATACACCTTAAAGCTGCCATCTTTTAAAAAAGCAAAGTCGAAAAACTTAACCCCCATCTCGCTGGAGAATACAATACGGGTACTGCTATCGGGCATTATTTTCATTAATAACAAGCCGCTTAAATGATGGCTGGTAACATTGATCTCCGCATTATAAAGCACAACAGAAAATTGCGGCCTGAATTTGTAGATGTGGTTAAAATTGCCAGTTGCAGGCTGTAGGTTTTTATAAACCGAAGAGCAGCCGGCCAACAAGAGCAGGCAGCTACTTAGCAGCAAAAAGCGCATCCGGGAGGCTGGCATTTATCTCTTTATTTATAAAATGAATGGTGGTATTATCGCCCGATGGCTCCTGCATATCGATATTACTTACCGAATTATCTTTTTTATCAACAGAGATATTGATGCTTTTAAAAAAGTCTTTGATCCCTTTTGATAATGGTGAAAGCTCCACCAGGTAATTGCTTTTATTTTCAAATACCTTAACCTTAAAATCGGGGTTGCTAAGGATAGAACCCTGCACGCAATCAACAATTATTTTATTGATCTGCTGAAAAAGCTTGTTCGACCGGGTGTTGATCTTATTCTCCTTTTGCTCATCTTTCACCAGGATATTATCCTTGTTGATGATCATCAGGTATTTGGAGGGCTGGGTATATTCCATCCGCACCATATTGTCTTTTTTAAACCAGAACTTCCCTTTTGATGTGATCTTTTCGGCTAACATGCTCAGGTTTTTCTCCTGCACAAAGTCACTTTTAATGCTGTTTGTTTTTTGAGCCGTAGCGGTAAACTGTTCTTTAAATTTCGATAGATCGGTAAGCTGGGTATAGCCGGCATGCTGCGCCCTTGATGTAAAAGCAGCAGAAAGTATGAAAAGCGTTAGGAGTACTTTATTGATTTTCACAATTAAATCGAATTTATATTACCAAATAGACATTGATTGCGCCAAAAGGTTTGAAGAGGAATAGCGCGGTTGACCAATTAAAACCTTACCGTCATTGCGAGGTACGAAGCAATCTCTACACAAGCACAACAAGGATGTATGCTTTGCCTTTCTGTTGGCCCTGTACAGCACGGAGATTGCTTCGTGCCTCGCAATGACGAATTTTTTTGATGCCCTTTTTAACGTTGCCGTGCTTTAATCGTTCTCACATTGCCCCCTCACCTAAGCGGCCTGATTTTCTGTTATATACTCGGCCATGGTACGTACCGACTGGAATACTTTTGGGCCATCTTCGGCTTTTGAAAGCTTAATTTTATAGTTCGTTTGCATTAAAACGATGAGCTCCAAAACATCTATAGAGTCGAGGCCTAAGCCATCTGCAAATAACGATTCATCATCGCCAATGTCTGTTGGTTTAAGGTCCTGTAAGTTCAATTGGTCTATGATCTGTACTTTTAGATCATTAATTAATTTGTCCATTTTATTTTATACATTTTGATCTATCCGATCACTTAGCTGAATAATTCTTGCTAATTTATTTAACGCTTTGTTATGGTTTTTAACATATGGGTTATCTAAATCCCAAACATATCCAGCCAGAACAGAGCAAATCATATTTTTTATTTCGGGCACAAATGATCCGGCAAAAAAGATGGTATCCAACGTGCCATCATACCAGGCATTAACATAGGAGCGAAAAACATCCACTCCCTGCATTACCTTTTCAGTATATTCCTTTTCCCAGTTAACCGTTTCGCCGTTTAGGGTGCGGATAACTAAATGTGCAGCATTTTGACTGGATACAGTAGCCAGCGTTACTCCCGATGAAAATATGGGATCTAAAAACTCGGTAACATTGCCAGTAAGTACAAAGCCTTCACCATGAAAGGTATCGGTAGTACTGCTCCAGGCCTGTAATATTTTAGGGTCGAAAACAAATTCAACATCCTCAAACCTTTCACTTAAATAGGGCTCAGACGCAATAAGGCTTCGCAGCTTTTCTTCATCGTTATTGCCCTCGTATTGGTTAAAAAACTCCGGGTTGCCTACAAAACCCAATGAAGTAACTCCGTTTGAAAAAGGAATAACCCATACCCAAACTCCGGGTTTATGTACAACTATCGTTATGCGGTTTGGCTCATCGCCTAAATGGCGTTTAACATCATTGGTATGCGCAAACAACGCCTTTCGCTCAGACATGTTAGATGGTTTATCCAGGTTGAACAACCGGGGGATCACACGACCGTATCCGCTGCCATCAATAATAAAGCGAGCTTCTATCTGTGTTTGATTGCCGTCAATGTCTTCAACAGTTGTAACAGAATCTGATCCGTTAAATGTAATACCGGTAACGGTGGTTTCATAATGAACCGGCACACCCATGGCTTCCACGGTATCGGCCAGAGTTTTATCAAATTCGGCACGGGGTGCCTGCCAGGTCCAGTTCCAGCCATCAGTAAACTGGTCCGAAAAATAATAGTCGCAGATTACGCCATTCTTTACAAACTTTGCTCCAAATTTTTTCTGAAAACCCTTTGCTTCCACAGCTTCAACAAAACCGGCTTCGGTTAATGCTTCCATACAACGGGGCAACAGGCTTTCGCCTATTACAAAACGGGGGAATTTTTGCTTTTCAACAATTTTAACTTTAAAACCGGCTTTATTCACGATAGAAGCGGCCACAGTACCCGCCGGACCAGCGCCAATTACCAACACATCAACTTTTTCCGTATTCATCTATTTAAATTCTTTAGCGTTTGTTTATTGTTAGTATTGCCGCGGGTTTATTAATTAAAGCCTTTAGCGTTTATGTTGTTTATAAAAGTATCAAATTGGTAAAATGTTCTAAAGAAAATCATACCCATCAGGCCAGCGAATGTTTCTTTTTCCACTCCTCAAAAAATGGAGGATTTGTTAATTGAAGCACAAAACTATCCCGGTTTAAAAATACCTGTACGGTTGAGCCTGTTACCACAACCTCGCCGGTAGCTGCGTTTAACAGACGATAGTTAAAATTCAGGCGCGCGGCTTCGCTGGGTATATATTCCGTTTCAATAATTACACTATCGCCATAGCGCAAAACTTGTTTATAATTACAATCAATCTTTACAATTGGTGTAACGTATTGGTTGTTGTACACGGTGAGGTAATCTATTCCGAAGGCTTTTCCGAAAGCTTCCCGGCCATCCTCAAAATAACGCACATAGTGCCCATGCCACACAATGCCCAGCGAGTCTACTTCGCTAAACTTTACACTTATCTCGGTGACATGTTTCAGTGTTTTTTGCAATTTCTGTTTTTTTGTGATCGAAACCTGTTTTTGCAGGTATTGTTAATTAAGATTATGGTTTAATTATAAACACTTTCATTTGGCATTGCGCCAGTAATTCATCTCCGCATTTTACCTTTCCGGATATCAGCGTAACATCAAATATTTGATTATCAATGATGATTTCTGTTTCTAAGATATCATTTATTTTAGGCAACGAGAATACTTCAAGGTTTTTAATTGCCCCTATATAGCCAATGGCATCTGGTTTATCTCCGTTTTGGGCAACATAGCCGGCCCTTGCCGCGGCAGTTTGTGCTATGTTTTCAACCAGGCCGCCTGCGCTAAACTCACCATCCTCAACCAAAATATTGTCGGCTTTTACACAAAATTGGGTACGGCTGCTTGTCTCATCGCTGTAGATCAAATGATCAATCATCACGAAAGGGAATTTTTGTGGTATAAGGTCCGGTGTATTTGACGGCTGTACAAACATAGAAGCAGGGCGTAAATTCTTTAATTACCTCAATAGTGATGGCGTTTACGCCAGCTCTTTAGCGTTTACTTTGGTATCTACGTACTCGTAAAAATCCTGGAAGTTAACAATGCCCACAAAATCTTCGGGCTGTACCTTAAAGTTGAAATTGCTTTCAATTACCACCACAAGGTCTATATAATCCAGGCTATCCAGCTCAAGGGTATCCTTAAGGTTTGCTTCAGGAGTGATCTTTTCTATGTCGATCTCAAACTCTTCGGCTAAAAAAGCGTTTGTTTTTTCTATGATCTCTAAAAATTGCATAAGGTTAGGTTAATCAGTATTTTTTAATAATCAGGGACGAATTTGTACCTCCAAAACCAAAAGAGTTTGACAGAAACACGTTAAAATCTTTCTCGATGGTGGTTGTTGCTATGTTTAACTTAATTGAATCCTCGTCTGGGGTTTCAAAGTTAATGTTTGGTGCGATGAATGAATTTTGCATCATCAGCATAGAGTACACGATTTCACTTGCGCCGGCCATCCAGCACTCATGCCCGGTCATTGATTTGGTTGAGCTCACCAGCGGTTTGCTTGATCCAAAAACTTCGTGAATGGCTTTTGCCTCGCTGGCATCGCCGGCCGGTGTTGAGGTTGCATGAGCGTTGATATAATCAATATCGGCAGCGCCCATACCTGCATCCCTTAGGGCCATAGCCAAAGAGCGTACCGGGCCACCAACCGTTGGGTTAGAGATATGGCCCCCATTTGATGAAAAGCCGTAGCCAATAACCTCGCCTAATATATTTGCGCCCCTGCGTTGGGCCGATTCCAGGCTCTCCAGTATTACGGTTGCCGCGCCCCCGCTTGGTACAAGGCCATCCCTGCTGCGGTCAAACGGGCGGGACGCTTTTGTTGGTGTTGCTTCTAAAATTGAAAAGGCCGAAAGCGCATCAAAGCTCCCCATCGAAAAATGGTTAAGCTCCTGGGCACCGCCGCAGATGATGCCTTCCTGTAATCCGCTTTTGATGAGGTGATAGCCCAGGCCAATGGCATGTGATCCGCTTGCGCAGGCCGCGCTTACGGTAAGGTTGATCCCCTTAAGTTTAAAAATGGTGGCCAGGTTCATGCTCACGGTGGAGTTCATGGTTTGGAAAACCGCGCCCGACCCTACCAGCATGGTATCTTTTTTTAAACGGATAATATCGGTACAATCAATCACCGGTTTAGCAGAGCTATCATTGCCGTATAGAATACCTATTTCGTTTTGATCGAGGTAATCCATATCAATACCGGCTTGTTCCAGGGCTTCAATAGTGGCCATGTAGGCATATTCTCCCTGTTCGGGCAGCATGATACGTGATCTTCTGTCAAGTTTTTCTTTTAAATTTGGTCTGTCCACAAAGCCGGTTAAGCCAGATCGGTAACCGAATTCTTTGCGCATAGTATCAAGCATTATTCCCGATTTACCCTGGAATAGCGAATCCCTAACATCGTTAAGATTTTTCCCTATACAGGAGTAAATACCCATCCCCGTAATCACAACTCTGTTCATAACACTAAAACCGGCTTAATCAATTTACAAATACCTTTAAAACTAAATAAAAATACTTAATCACTAAAATATTAAAATGATGCTTTTGTGAACAAATGATTAATTAAGAATACAATCCTCCATTAACTGAAAGTACTTCTGCCGTAATATATGATGCCTCCGGCGAAGCCAAAAAGCCTACCGCGTGGGCAACTTCTTCAGCGGTTCCAAACCGCTTTATAGGGATCATTGATTTTAGTTCTTTTTCATCAAGGCCTTCGGTCATATCGGTTTTAATAAACCCTGGCGCCACAG
This sequence comes from Mucilaginibacter sp., assembly GCF_025362475.1. Taxonomy (GTDB): domain Bacteria; phylum Bacteroidota; class Bacteroidia; order Sphingobacteriales; family Sphingobacteriaceae; genus Mucilaginibacter. The sequence goes on along the minus strand of NZ_JANYGH010000065.1, from coordinate 33,670 downwards.
CATTCACCGTAACCCCACGACGGGCTATCTCCTGCGCCAAAGCCTTGGTTGCGCCAATTACACCGGCTTTAGCAGCCGAGTAATTTACCTGGCCTGGCAATCCTTTTAAGCCTGATAGTGATACCACGTTGATAATGCGGCCATATTTTTTAACCAACATGCCATTTAAAACCATTTGTGTAACGTAAAAGAAACCATCTAAACTGGTTTTTAAAACGCTGTCCCACTGCTCATCCTTCATCCACATCATCAGGGTATCATCCTTAATGCCCGCGTTATTTACGAGCACCTCAATATATTTTTCGGTATTGGTTTCAATCCAGGTACCTAATACTGCCCTTATATCTTCCTTTTCGGCCACATCAAACCGGATGATCTCGCCATCGCCTCCGTTTTCTTTTATGGTTGATAAGGTATGCAGCGCTTCGGTTTCGTTGCTTTTATAATTCACCAGTACGTAGTAGCCCATTAAAGCCAATTTATAACAAACGGCCCTGCCTATTCCTCTTGATCCGCCGGTTACTAATGCACATTTCATTTGCTGATCTGTTAAATTGTTTTACTGAAATATTTGCCTTGTTGTTATAAAATATGCGAGCTTCTGTTTTTTATCAGGTGCACATGTTCTGCCTTTTCAAAATACTGCTTTACGTTTACCATATCCTTGTATTTAGGTTTGTCTTCCACAAACTTAGGGAATATGGCCCGCAGGTCGGTGTAAACAGTATGGGTTGTTGGCGATAGTTTTTCGCTGCAATCCAGGTGATCAATAGCCTGTAAAATAGCCATCATTTGTATAGCCAGCACTTCAAATGTGTTATCGATAACCCGTTTGGTCATTAGCGCGGCATTACAGCCCATGCTTACAATATCCTGGTTGTCATTATTGTTAGGAATGCTGTGCAGGTACATGGGGTATGATAGTGTTTGGTTTTCGGCAGTGGTTGATGTTGCCGTAAACTGCATACCCTGCATTCCAAAATTAAAGCCTAAAACGCCCAGGTTAACAAACGGCGGGAATTTTTGGTTCAATTTTTCATTCAGCAGGTAGTTCAGCTGTCTTTCAGATAGCATGCACAGTTTGGTGATAGCTATCTTGAGCTTATCCATCGCCAGGGATACATAGTCGCCATGGAAATTGCCACCGTGGAAAATGTTCTTGCTATCGTGGTCAATTACCGGGTTGTCATTCACCGAGTTCAACTCATCGGTCACTACCCTTTCAACCTCAAAAATGGTATCATAGATAGGGCCCAATACTTGCGTTACGCAACGCAGGGAATAGTATTCCTGTACTTTATCTAAAAATACTTCCTGGTTTAGGTTATCGGGATTGTACAAATGCTCAGAGCGGTCGCGGATCATTTTGCTGCCCGTTAATACATCGCGCATAATGGCGGCCACCTCGTTTTGCCCTTTGTGGTGTTTAACGATGTTCAGCTCGTAGGAGTAATGATCATCAAAAGCCTGTACCACTTCGTTAATCATGGATGATAGCACGATAGACCATTCCAGCAATTTTTTAGCCTGGATGATGTTTACCATGCCAATACCGGTCATGGCCGATGTGCCATTGATGATGGCCAATCCTTCCCGTATCTTGATAGAGAGAGGAGTTATTCCAATTTCTTTAAACAACTCTTCGGTAGAGTGCTGCTCGCCATTGTAGCTTGATTCTCCTTCGCCAATTAATACCAGCGCTAAATGAGCTAACTGTACCAAGTCGCCGGATGCACCTACACCCCCATGTTCGTAAACATTGGGTGCTACGCCCTTATTTATTAATTCAACAAGCAGTTCGGGAAGATCGGTATGAACACCGGAGCGGGCCTGCATAAAGCTGTTTAACCGGGCAATCATTAATGCTTTTACCAATAAAGGCTGCATTAAATTACCACCGCCCGAAGCATGGCTGCGGATAAGGTTATATTGCAATTGCAACAGGTTTTCTTCGCTAACCTTGTATTGCGCCATTGGGCCAAAACCGGTATTAATGCCGTATATGAGTTTATTTGATGAAAAGCCCTGCAAAAACTGGTAGTTAACCTCCACATTCTTTACAGCCGATGTATCTAATCCAATTTCCTCATCATCAAACAGGATTTTGGAAAAATCATCAGCAGTAATGTACCGCCCCCCTATATGTATCATGAACTAAATATTATTAAAATGAAAAATGTAAAACTTCAAAAAAATTCACACAAAAAACGTCCGAAAATAGGATAAATATTTCAGATATGATATTTTTCGCCTTCTTTGTTGATAAAGGTTTGGCTGTAATTAGCACCATAAATGTTTAGCGATTTTGTATATTATTAAATGTAAATACGCAGACGAGATAAATATTGAAAACGTTACACGTGCAGGTGGATTGCTGTAAGTAACGCGCATTTATTAATTTAAAACTATTTAGCCGCTATATCATCATTAACGCTAATTTTGTTATGTAGAAAAATGTTGTTTTCAATTTATTATATATCAAGGGTAATTAATGGAATTTGAGGGTTTAGTAAGTAAGCGGTTTGATGAACTGCAGGTATGTGTTATTATTCCCACCTATAACAATCACCTTACTTTAGGTAGTGTAATTGCCGATGTATCTGCATACAGCAGCCAGGTCATTGTTGTTAATGATGGCTCAACCGATGATACCGAAGCTATTGTAAAAACATTTCCTCATGTACAGCTTATTAGTTACCCTGATAATGTAGGCAAGGGCTGGGGATTACGCCAGGCATTTGCCTATGCCATGCAAAAAGGCTACAAATACGCCATCACTATTGACTCCGACGGGCAGCATTTTGCTAAAGATATCCCCGCTTTTTTAAATAGGCTTGAACAGGTTCAGGACGCTATCATCATAGGCTCCCGCAATATGGAACAAGCGGCGGTGCCTGGTAAAAGTAGTTTCGGGCATAAATTCTCCAATTTTTGGTTTTGGGTGGAAACAGGCATTCATTGCCCTGATACACAATCCGGCTTCCGGCTTTATCCGCTATACCTGTTAGAGGGGATGAAGTTTTATACCCGCAAATATGAATTTGAAATTGAGGTGATAGTTAGGGCCTCCTGGCGGGGTGTGCACATGGATTCGGTACCGGTAAGCGTTTATTATGCACCCAAAGAAACGAGAGTATCGCACTTTCGGCCCTTTACCGATTTTTCAAGGGTTGGCGTATTGAATGCCTTCCTGGTAGTTATTGCCTTTGTTTGGATCAAACCGCGCAACTTTTTTCTCGATTTATCAAAAAAAAAAGGACGTAAAAAGATAATAGCCACCCTGTATAACCCTAACGATACCGACGAGGTAAAGGCCTTATCAATTGCCTTGGGTATTTTTATGGGGATAGTACCTATCTGGGGTTTTCAACTCGCGGTAGCCATATTTTTATCTATCATATTTAAACTCAATAAGGCGCTGGTGGTATTCTCGGCACACATCAGTATCCCGCCTATGATTCCTGTGGTTATATTTTTAAGCTATAAAGCCGGCGAGTACTGGATGGGCGATAAAGTGACCAACATGGCGTTCAGCTCAAAAATATCTTTCAAAACCATTGGCGAGCACATGGAGCAATATATTTATGGCAGTCTTACACTGGCTGTTGTTGCATCCCTTACGGTTGGGCTGATAACGTATGCCTTGCTTAAATTATTGAAAAAAGCTCCTGCTGCTATCTAAGTAAGCCATTAAATGGAAAAAGGCCTTATCCTCATATACCATTATTTTGCCAGGAACAGGGCTGTTTTTTATACTGTATTTGCCACATGCTTTTTGTTCATGGGGTATTTTGCTTCGCAGGTAAAGTTTGAGGAAGATATCAGCAAGGTTATCCCGAAGGATAAAAAGATCAACAAACTGAACGAGGTTTTCCAGAACTCCAAATTTTTGGATAAGTTGGTGATCATGGTATCGCTAAAAGACAGCACCGCTATTGCAAACCCGGATAGCCTTGTAGCATTTGCCGATGAATTTGCGGCTACCGCTGAACCCCAATTTAAACCCTATATAGGCAAAGCCAATTTTAAGGTTGATGATGATGTAGTGATGAAGCTGTTTGGCGCCATTACCCAAAGGCTGCCTGTTTATTTAACGGAGAAGGATTACCAAACCATTGATACCCTTATTACCCCGGCAAAAGTAAAACAAACCCTTCAATACGATTACCGCACGCTTGCATCGCCGGCAAGTATAGCCCTAAAAAGCATCATCAGTAACGATCCCGTTGGTATCTCCTTCATCGGACTAAAAAAGTTACAGCAATTGCAGTACGATAAAAATTTTGAACTGTATGATAACTATGTGGTCACTAAAGATCATCAAACCCTGCTCATGTTTATCACCCCGGCCTACCCGCCAAATAATACCGGGAAGAACGGCGTTTTAATAAAAGGCTTAAACCAGCTGATAGATAGCCTGAGCAATAAGCCTAAAGGAATTGTTACGGCCACCTATTTTGGCTCGGCGGCAGTATATTACGGCAACGCTTTACAACTACGGAAAGATACCGCGCTTACGCAAGGCATCACAGTGCTGGCCCTTATTTTGTTTTTAGGTTTATATTTCAGAAAAAAGCGGGCACCCATAATTATTTTAATCCCGGTGCTGTTTGGCTCACTGTTTTCATTAACGGCCATTTACTTTTTAAAGGGTAGCATCTCGGTTATCGCTTTGGGCACGGGTTCGGTGGTGCTGGGCATCGCTATCAATTATTCACTGCATGTATTTAACCATTACCGGCATACCAAAAGTGTGGAGCAGGTACTTAAAGATTTGGTAATGCCCCTTACCGTTGGCAGCTTTACCACCATTGGCGGTTTCCTGTGCCTGGAGTTTGTAGAATCGGAAATGCTGAAAGACCTGGGCCTTTTTGCCGCCTTTAGTTTGATAGGTGCATCCATTTGCTCGCTGGTATTTTTGCCGCAGTTTATATCGACCAAAAAAGAACAGGAAAACCACCAGGTGATCCTGCTTTCGTGGATAGATAAGCTGGCCTCTTTTAATCCCGAGTATAATAAGTTCATTGTTACCGGTATTATACTGCTTACCGGTGTGTTTTTTTACAAGGCCAATGATGTAACCTTTGAGTTTGATGTTGCCAAAATGAACTACATGCCTTTGCAGCTGCAGCAATCGCAAAATAAGCTCAACAAGATCAATCAGTACGCGCTGCAATCGGTGTACCTGGTATCCGAAGGGAAAACGTTGGACAGGGCTTTGGTGAATAATGAAAAGCTGGCGGCCCAAATTGAAAAGCTAAAGGCGCAGGGTATCGTAAAAAAATCCTCAGATGTATCGTCATTTATCCTTTCCGATTCCCTGCAAAAAGCACGGATCGCCCGCTGGAATACTTACTGGACTCCCGGAAAGAAACAGCAACTGTTTGCCACCCTGGATAAGGAAGGCCAATTACAAGGTTTCAGTGCCGCGGCCTTTGATAAATTTAAAACGCTGCTCAACAAAGATTTTTCGAACATAAATGAAGGTGATGTAGCCGGGATCAGGAAGAGTTTCCTGGATAATTTTATTAACGAGTACCCCAGCCATTCTACAGTAGTAACGCTGGTGCAAACATCGGCTGATAAAAAAGCCGCCATTTACAAAGCCTTTGAAAACGACCCTAATGTTACCGTTATAGATAAACAATACCTTACCAATAAACTGGTGGAGATCATTAATGCCGATTTTACCAAAATAGCGGTCATGTCATCCCTGCTGGTTTTTGTGGTGCTGCTGTTAACCTACGGCCGTATGGAATTGGCGCTGGTCTCCTTTATCCCGATGGCTATTTCATGGATCTGGATCTTAGGGCTGATGGGGATTTTCGGCATTGGCTTTAATATAGTGAACATCATTATATCGGCCCTGATATTTGGTTTGGGTGATGATTATAGCCTGTACATTATGGATGGCCTGCTGCAAGAATACAAAACAGGCAAAAAGGTATTATCATCTTATAAATCATCCATCTTTTTATCGGCTATAACTACCATTACCGGTTTGGGGGTATTGATATTTGCCAAACACCCCGCTTTGCGGTCGATAGCTTTTATTTCCATCATCGGGATCTGCTGTGTGGTCATCATGTCGCAGATACTGATCCCTTTCTTGTTCAATATCCTCATTAAAAACCGCACACAGAAAAAGCAATTCCCCTGGACCATCAGCGGCTTTGTGATCAGTGTTTTCGCGTTCACTTATTTTGTAACGGGCTGTTTAATCCTATCGGCATTAGGCTTTTTATTCAGGCTGAATCCGTTCAGCAAGGAAAAAGGAAAATTGGTTTATCATGCTATCCTCGCGCGGTTTTCCTGGTCAATGATCTATATCATGGGGAATGTGAAAAAGGAGATCATTAACAGGCAGCTTGCCGATTTTAATAAGCCATCGGTGATCATTGCCAACCACCAATCGTTTTTGGATATTTTGATATTGGTGATGCTTAACCCGAAGCTCATCCTGTTCACCAATAACTGGGTATGGAACTCGCCGGTATTTGGCGCGGTGGTGCGCATGGCCGATTATTTCCCGGTAGCCCAGGGTACCGAAGCTAATATCGATTTGCTGGCTGGCAGGGTACAGCAAGGTTACTCTATCGTGATCTTCCCCGAAGGTACCCGCTCTGTTGACGGGGATATTAAGCGTTTTCACAAAGGGGCGTTTTACCTGGCCGAACAATTGAATATGGATATTCAGCCGATACTCATCCACGGCACCGGCTATTGTATGACCAAGGGTGATTTTCTTTTAAAGAACGGCAAGATCACCCTCAAATACCTGCCCCGTATAAAACCGGGCGACAGTGCTTTTGGAACAGGTTATTATGAACGCACCAAAGCCATTAGTAAATATTTTAAGGCCGAATACAAACAACTGTGCGCAGGTGTGCAGCAACCGGGCTATTACCGCGAGCAGCTGATATATAATTACCTTTATAAGGGCCCGGTTTTGGAGTGGTATATGAGGGTTAAGGTAAGATTAGAAAAAAACTACCAACAATTTCATAACCTGCTGCCTATAAAAGGTAAAATGCTTGATATTGGCTGCGGCTATGGTTTTATGCCTTATATGTTACACTTTGCTGCCCCGCAACGTGAGTTTACCGGGATAGATTATGATGAGGATAAAATAGAACTAGCCAATAACAACTTTAATAAAGACGCGCTTATCAATTTTGAACATGCGGATGTGCTCAACTTTGAGTTTGAAAAATACGATGCCATTATTATTGCCGATATGCTGCATTATATGCAGCCCGATGAGCAAAAACTGATTGTGCAACGCTGCATCAACAGCCTGAATGCCGGCGGGATGATGATTATCCGTGATGGCAATAAAGACCTGAAAGAAAAGCACCGGGGGACCGAGCTTACGGAGTTTTTTTCAACCAGGTTTGTGAAATTCAATAAGGCAAGCAAGGGCTTGTCGTTTTTATCAGCTCGACTGGTTGAGGACATTGCGGCTGCCAATAATATGGACTGCCATATAATTGATGAAACAAAGTACACTTCAAATATTACTTTTGTAATAAAAAAATAATAGCGGGTTTACAATCCCCTCTTGAGAGGGGGCGGGCCGGGATAGCGAAATGGCAGGGGTGTGTTAAACGCGCGATAACACACCCCTGCCCCTCTCAAGAGGGGATTCCACCGCACGGGCCAACTTTAAACCCCAATAAAGGTTTATAAACTATAATATAAAACAGGGAATTAGATAAATGGAGATTTATGATGCCGTAATTATCGGCAGCGGTATGGGGGGATTGGTGAGCGCCGATTTACTGAGCAGGGAAGGATTTAAGGTTTGCGTGATAGAAAAAAACAAGCAGATTGGCGGTTCGCTGCAAACCTATGTGCGCGATAAAGTGATCTTTGACTCGGGCGTGCATTACCTTGGCGGGCTTGATGAAGGCCAAAACCTGTACCAGATATTCAAATACCTTAACCTGATGGATAAGCTGAAGCTGCAAAAACAGGATGTTGTTTTTGATAAGATTGGTATTTACGGCGAAGAAACTGAATACGAATATGCCCAGGGCTACGATAATTTCATTAGTCATATATTAAAACATTTCCCCGGCGAGGAAGCGGCGCTTAATACCTATTGCGATAAGATCAAAGAGGTTTGCAGTAAATTCTCTTTGTATAACTTAAAAAGCGGCGATGATTTCAACGAAAAGTCGGCCGTGCTGGAAATTGACACTAAAGGTTTTATAGAATCTATAACCGATAATCCGCGCCTGCAGGCTGTACTGGCGGGTAATAACGCCTTGTATGCCGGACAGGCAGATAAAACCCCGTTTTATGTACACGCGCTCATCCTGAACAGCTATATTGAAAGTTCCTATAAATGTGTGGACGGCGGATCGCAGATAGCAAAGTATATTGCCAAAAACATCCGATCAAGGGGTGGAGTTATCAAGCGCCATTGCGAGGTGAAACGGATTGTTGTGGAAGATGGAAAGGTATCGCATGTGGAAACTGCCAATGGCGTAAATATCTATGGCAGGCAGTTTATCAGCAACATGCACCCGGTGCAAACGCTGGAAATGACAGATTCTGATGTGATTAAACCGGCTTATCGCAACCGCCTGAAAGGGCTGGAAAACTCGGTATCATCGTTCACGCTGAATGTGGTTTTTAAAAAGGACAGCTTCCCTTATTTTAACACCAACTACTACATTGGCAAGGATGGCCACGTTTGGGATATTGCCGATTACAACGAAGAGAACTGGCCGCTTGGTTACGCCTATTTTATGGCTCCATCTTCCAGGTCGGCCAAATTTGCCGATGGTGCATCTATACTCACCTATATGCGCTTTGAGGAGATGAAACCCTGGGAGGACACCTTTAATACGGTATCAAACGTTAACGAACGGGGCGAAACTTATGAGGAGTTCAAGATTCGTAAAAGTGAGAAATTGCTTGACATGGTGGAGAAGAAATTCCCGGATTTCAGGAGCCATATCAAATCCTATTACTCGGCAACGCCACTCTCCTACCGCGATTATATTGGTAACGGCGATGGTTCACTTTACGGCATCGTGAAAGATTATAAACACACGCTAAAAACATTTATATCACCGCGCACTAAAATACCTAACCTGTATCTTACCGGGCAAAACCTTAACTTACATGGTATTTTAGGTACAGCCATGAGTGCTATAGTTACCTGTACTACTTTACTGGGCAACGATGCCATAATAGGGAAAATACGGAATGCATAAGAAATTCAGCTGGAAAAAGTTTGGGAAAAGGATACTGTATGTTTTCCTGGGTTTTGTGCTGCTGATTGTTATTGGCATGGTTTACCTGTATGCGGTAGCAATTGATTACCCGCCCGAGCCTAAAGATTTGAGCAGCCTGGAACTACAGCGGGCTGAGCCTTCCAAAGGTTTTTACACCATTAAAAATGACTGGTTTCGCAAAAGTAAAAGTGGTTTATTTGAAATGTATGTAGAGGGGAAACCCTTTGAACGTGGCGTTATTAACGGCAAACTGAGCCAGGAACTGGTTGTGGCACAGGAAGACCACTTTGTAGAGCAGATAGGCAGGATAGTGCCCTCTAAATTTTACCAGCATTTTTTAAAATACTTTATCGCCTGGTTTAACCGCAACCTGGATAAAAATGTTACGGAGGAATACAAGGAAGAGATCTACGGGATCTCTAAATCGGCATCAGATAAGTACCAGTACATTGGTTCCAACTACCAGCGAATATTGAACTACCATGCCGCGCATGATATTGGCCATGCGCTGCAAAGTATGGCTTTGGTGGGCTGTACATCGTTTGGCACCTGGGGTGTAAAATCTGAGGATAGCACGATGATCATTGGTCGTAATTTTGATTTTTACGTGGGCGATAAATTTGCGCAGGATAAGATCGTGGCATTTTTTAATCCCACCGAAGGGTATAAATTTATGACTGTTACCTGGGGGGGGTTTATTGGCGCAGTATCCGGAATGAATGAAAAAGGTGTGAGTGTAACCATCAATGCCGATAAAACTAATATTCCTACAGGAGCGGCTACGCCGGTATCATTGGTAGCACGCGAGATATTGCAGTATGCTAAAAACACACAGGAAGCATATGCTATTGCTAAAAAGCGTAAGATGTTTGTATCTGAAGCCTTCCTGGTTGCCTCTGCTGCCGATAACAAAGCTGTTGTGATTGAGAAAACCCCCGATACGCTGGATATGTACGATCCGCACCAGGATTACATTGTTTGTGCCAACCATTTCCAGAGCAAGGGCCTCATTCATTCAAAAGAAAATAAGATCCAGGTGGCCGAGAGTGCATCGCCATACCGGTATAACCGCCTCATGGAATTGCTGAATGCCAATGGCAAAAATACAGTACAAAAAACCATAGCGATATTGCGCGATCAGAAAGGTATGCATGGAGCAGATATTGGCATGGGTAACGAGAAAGCCATCAACCAGCTAATGTCGCACCACAGCATTGTTTTTGAGCCTAAGAAACTGTTGGTTTGGGTAAGCACTTCGCCGTGGCAACTGGGCGAATATGTGGCCTATGACCTGAAGAAAGTGTTTGGCTTGCGGGATATGAAAAAAGATCAGGAAATTAACGAGCAGGAGCTCACGGTACCGGCAGATACTTTTCTTTCAACCGCGCAATACCAGGATTTTGTGAGCTTCCGTAAAATGAAGCAGCGTGTGCTTGATGGCGAAACTATAAATACCGATAGCCTGGTAGCTACCAATCCTCAATACTACCATGCCTACGTAATAGCCGGCGATTATTCGTTTAAGCATGACGAGTACAAAAAAGCTTTGGGATATTACCAGGCTGCTTTAACAAAAGTTATAGCTACTAAAAAGGAAGAGGACCATGTTAAAATACAACTTAACAAATGTGTGGAAAAGCTAAAATAATTTCATAAAGCAAATTGCAGCGCATTATTAAGCCCTTTGTTAACCTCCGTTGATAAAAGCTTAATTGATTAAATCAATCTGCTGCCCTATAATATCCAAATCGTTTTGCGGAAAGGCCCCGGTGTATGATAGTGCCTTGTATTTATTTCTGCCTTTTTTGCAGATATTTGCAAGCCACACCCCATGGTCATAAACCGAATAGTAAACACCCTTGATAGAGTTTTTTTTAGCTAAAATATGCAGATCGAACTCCCTGTTGTTGGCCGCATAATGTATGTCGAAATTTTCCATAGTGATAAATTGATCTTTAGCATGAACGGTTGAAGGTTTGATTTTGTTCTTTTATATAATCAATAAATGAGCCAATTAAAGCATGCCTATATTGTTATTGATAAATTTAACGATAAATAAATAAAGTGCGGTGTAAGAGCTAAAGAATATTTGCCTGTAAGTTGTACATGCACGGTTATTGTGTAATCCTGTGCTTAGCCCGCAAGCCATTTGTTTTTGAGTAAGTAGCAAAGATCTTTGATTGCAGTACTTTTATGAAGACAGTTTTGACAACTCCCCATGTTTGGCTAAGGAGTAAAACTCAAAACTTACAAAAAAGGTACTACCCACATTTTGCTCACTTGTAAACCATATTTTGCCCCCTTGCAAGGCTGCAAATTCCTGGCAAAGTACCAGGCCCAATCCTGCGCCTTTTTCTTTTCCCGTTCCGAATGTGGACTGGGCCGAAAGTGAAAATAAGCTGGCTTGCTGTGCAAGAGGAATGCCCTGACCGGTATCGGCTACCTTAATGATGCAATTGTTTTCTACAACTTCGGCGCTTACCGTTACTTTGCCGCCGGGATAGGTAAACTTAATGGCATTTATAACTAAGTTTCTAATAACCAATTGCAACATATCCCTATCACCTATTACCCAAATATGGCTTGCTAAATCATCATTAAGCTCAATAGATTTTTCTTTGGCAATGCTTTTTAAAATTCGGAGTGTATTATCTAATGTTTGCAGCAAGTTTAAAGGGATTAGCTTTACCTGAACAGATTCCATTTGGCTTTTGGTCCAGGAAAGTACATTGGTTAGCATATAGGAAGTGTCTTGCGTGCGTCTTAATAGTTCCTTTTCAATGTTTACTCTTTCAGCTTCGTCCAGGTTGTATTCGGTAAGCAACTCCAGGAAACCCTGTAATGATGATAGCGGCTCTTTAAGGTCATGAGCCAGTATGGAGAGGAGTTTGTTTTTGGTGGTATTTGTCAGTTCAAGTGCCTTTGCCTTCTGCTCTACAACTCTTCGCTCTTTTTTATAGGCAGTGCGGATATGAACCGTAACTACCAGTATAAGTGAAACCGTTGCAATATAGCTGTAGCCAAAATCAATAAAACGGCTTGTTCTGCTGTTGTAGGTATTCTCGATCAGGTCTGGATGTGCGTTTTCTATAAATAGCAAACTTAAAATAATGCCTACGTTAAGTGGAAGCCAGATTTTGTATTGTTTTTGCGGAATGATGGCTACCGTGGTAAAAAACGACAGTATAAAAATAACGTACCCGGGCCCATTAATGCCCGAATTGTAATAGTAGTTGGCAATAAGTAACAGGTTGTTGGTTATCAGGAAAATAGTAATACTGCTATTGAGCCTGTCTTTAATTCTGGAATTATAGTATACGAAGGCGACGACGAAGGAAATTATCGCCATTAGGATGGCCAGCTGAGGAAGGCCAATTAAATAATTGAATGGGATATTAACGCCAAGTACAACTAATATAACTATACAAACGGAATGAAAAATTCGACCCTCGAGAGAAACATTTGATCTATGGCCAACTAATCTATTCCAAAATTCAAAAGCTGCGTGATTTTTCAAAATATCAAATCTATATTAAAATCATTTACTGATTGGCTGATCATTAATGGTGCAATTTAGGCAATCAGGGTTTTAAACCTGGGTATCAAAACAGGAGTATTCTTTTTACGTAGTCTCCTGTTGTTTAGTTTTATCCTTTAAAAATAACATGACCGCTTTATTTGCCGGCTGCTGAACTTGTTGGGTAAACGAAAGTCAAAACAAAAAAACCCGAATTATTTATCGGGGATAACAAGTTGCGTTTAAAATGAAATTTACTACCTGAACGCCATTGGCGCTAATGACGTTTGCTTTTTAAAGAAGTTTGAAAAATGAGCCACCTGCTCAAAACCCAGGGAGTAGGAGATTTCGGATATGTTCCAGTCGGTTTGTTTAAGCAGGATCTTGGCCTCCTGGATAACGCGGCCGCTGATGATATGGGTAGTAGTTTTACCGGTATTTTCTTTTAGTACCTTATTAAGATGATTTACATGTACGGCAAGACGATCAGCATAATCCTTGGCTGTGCGCAGTTTGAGCTTTTGACTGGGCGATTCGATAGGGAACTGCCGCTCAAGCAACTCCATAAACAGGGATGACACCCTTGCCGAGGCAGTATGACCAGGGTAAAGAGCGGAAGCAGGCTGCAGCTTTTGACCCTGGTGTATAAGTTCCAAAATGTAATTGCGTATCAAATCATACTTGTAGGCATAGTTTGATGATAGCTCCTGGTGCATTTTGCTAAATATGGCGGTTATCGCGATGGTGTCATCATCGCTAAGCTGAAAGATGGGATAGCCCCCTGGTTGAAAGATAGGCAGATCATCGAGCACAACCCCCGCTTTTGGCCTGAACCAGGAACTCGTCGGTAAAAATGCAGAAATGGCCATGCTGATCATCATCCAGCGGCTGCCAGTTATAAGGAATCCTGGGGGTGGCAAATAGCAGGGCGTTTTTTTCAATGTCGATCACTTTATCAGCATACTCGGCCCTGTTACGGCCGCGGATCATACTTATTTTATAATAAGTGCGCCTGTTATAAGGCATTACACCTGTTTTGCTTAGCTCAGCAATGTTGAAAACATTAAAATGGCCTATCTCTTTATTGATCCCCTCCGGAACAAGAGCCGCGGTTTGCTTGTAAAATTCATCTAACGTTATTACTTCCATAGGTGCCTTATGCTGTAAAATTAAAACTTATTTCAACTCATATACAACAGCTTCATAAGGTTTTAAGGTTCCGTCTTTTGATGGCCTATCATAATTGCCCAACAATACTGCGGCATTGCTCAGGTTGATATCCGTTTGTGCGGTGGCTGTTTTATCCTTGAAATTTAACAATACCAATAGTTTTTTGCCATTTAACTCCCGGGTGAACGCATAGGTATCCGGATTTTGCTTATCCAACAGGCTATATTTGCCATACACCAGCACAAGGTTATCTTTTCGCAGTTTTACAGCTCTCCTGAAATAATTTAATGTACTGGCCGGGTCTTTTTCCTGGGCGGCGGCATTAATGGTTTTATAGTTAGCGTTTACCGTTATCCATGGCTTCCCTTTTGTAAAGCCTGCATTTCCGGTACTATTCCATTGAAAGGGTGTGCGGCCATTATCTCGGCTTTCAAAGCTTATTCGCTGTAAATACTTTTGCAGATCGGCTCCCAGGTTTTTTTGGCGCTGATATTCATTAAGCGTTTGCACATCACGGTAATCTTCAATTTTGGTAAAGCCGGCATTGGTCATCCCTAACTCATCGCCATTGTAATAGTAGGGCGTGCCGCGCATAGTCATCAAAAAGGTGGTCAGCATTTTTGATGATAGCGCCCTAAACTGCGGGCTATCATTGCCGAACCTGCTTACCAGCCTGGCCTGGTCATGATTGGCTAAAAAAACCGACAGCCACCCTTTGGCCGCAAAAGCGCTATCCCATTTACTAAACACGCTTTTTAAGTGCAGCAAACTATATCCTTCGGGCTTGGCAATATCCACTCCCTCAAATGCGTAGGCCATGTTCAATTCATTTCTATCGGCATCAACCAAATTGTGCGCGTCTTCAAATGTATTGCCAGCACCTTCTGCCACGCTCATTACATTATACTTGCTAAGCACCTGGTTATTCATCTCCTGTAAATAGCCGTGCAAATTTCCCTGCATGCCATAGTACTGCGTAAAGTTTTTTTCAAACCCCTGCGGAAATGCCGGGAAGGTTGTATCCTTTGCCGCAAACTGGAATGCATCAAGCCTAAAGCCATCAATTCCCTTATCGGCCCAAAATTTCATAATGTCATAAACCTCCTGGCGCAGTTTAGAGTTTTCCCAGTTTAAATCGGGTTGCTTGCGCGAAAAATAGTGAAGGTAATAGGCATTAGTAAGTGAATCATAGCGCCACGCATCATGGTTAACATCAAATAAACTATAACGGTATGGCGGCTTTCCCTTCTCTGCATTCCACCAGTGGTAATATTCGCGGTAGGGGTTGTTGCGCGAGCTTCTGCTTTGCTTAAACCATTCATGTTCATCGCTGCTATGATTTACTACCAGGTCCATAACCAGTTTAATGCCCCGCGCATGCATGCCTTTTAGTAGCGTGTCAAAATCGGCCATGGTGCCAAAATCCTTCATGATGTCGCGATAGTCACTTACATCGTAACCATTATCATCATTTGGCGAACTGTATATGGGGTTTAGCCATACCACATCTACTCCCAGGCTTTTTATATAATCCAGTTTAGATATTATTCCTTTCAGGTCGCCAATGCCATCTCCATTATCATCTTTAAAACTCCGCGGATAAAGCTGGTATACCACAGCCTCTTTCCACCATTTGCGGTCAACACTGTCCTTATTATTTAAACTGTTTTGCGCGCGGCCAAATGTGCCTGTAAGCATAAAAAAAGTCATGGCGATAATAAATGGAATGGAGGGCTTGTTCATAACCGGAAATGAATGGTTTATAATTACTAAATTATGCACAAATAATTGAAATGTAGTGTTTTATAAAAGTTAATTGATAGGCAACACCAGGCACCGGTTTAAATAGAGTTGAAATCTGAAATAGTTAAAACAGTCCCAGATCATTTTTATCTTTATCAAGATAACCCCATTCTTCATTCTGGCCTAATGCCGGATATTTAAAGCTATCATCTTTTAAAACTTTGTAAACCATCCAGCATATTAGAAACGGCGAGACCAGGAACATGGCGGCAAGTAAGGTAATGGAATACCCGGTGGCGAATATAATTATGTAACAGGCCAGGTAAATAGTTAGTATACTAACTGCAGCTTTTGTATTCATAATTTTAAGTTTATATGATAACAATGGGCTATAAAGCTATGTTTTAAAAGTGGGTAAATAATGCCGGAATTTTTCTTATTTAATAACATAATTGACTGTTTTGAGTGCTAAAATGCATTCGGTTTAGTTTTTACAATGCCGTTTTGTTTATACAGATAATAGGCATTTAATATCCGCCAAGGGGGGCTAAAAACATTTTTTAATTAAATCGTTTTACAACATTTTTAATTAAAGACGGTTATAAAGGAGATTTTTGCTTTAATTTGTGTACTATGTTAAAACCCAGACTTGGACTGCTTTTATTAGCATTAATAGCCTGCAGTATTTCGGTAAGCGCTCAGCAAACCGATTCGCTGAAAAAGGACACCATCAAAATTGATACCGCGCAGATTAACAAACTCAGGATCGATTCGCGCCGTAACGCCATTCCTACGAGGGCAAGGGCAATACAAATACAGCGGGAACAAATTCCGGTTACGCTGATGGATTATAAAATAAATTACTGGAAAAAAACGGTTCTTTTTGGGCTAAACTTTAGCCAATCAGCATTTACCAATAATTACAGCGCGGGTGGTGTAAACTCGGTAGCACTGGGTACTAACTTTATTTACCATACCGAATATAACAAAGCTCCCTTTAGCTATGTATCTGAGCTTAATCTTACGTATGGCGTAGCTAAAAATAAAGGCCAGGGCAAACGCAAAACTAACGATCGTATTTACTTTGATAATAAGCTTGCATCACAGCTATCCAAACACTGGTACTTTTTTGGTGCACTTACGTTTGAATCGCAGTTTGATAAGGGCTTTAACTATACAGACCTGGGCGGAGGCAAATTTGCCGCGCAGCAGATCTCGAATTTTATGGCGCCGGGCTACTTAACAGAGTCGATAGGTTTTGAGTATAAGCCAACAGGTTATTTTGATTTGCGATTGGGTACTGGTACCGCAAGGCAAACATTTGTGTTGGATGATAGTGTAAGAAAAAGCAATGATTACGGCGTTGGCCCCAATCATACAGTAAAAAACGACCTCGCGTTCCAGATAGTAGGTTTGTTTGATAAAGACCTGATGAAAAACGTGCACCTTAACGCCCGTTATGCACTCTTTATTCCCTACGGCGAATCACCTAAATTTATTACCCATCGTTTGGATGCCGTGCTATCAGCCCGGGTTAACCGCCTCGTTAACGTAACCATTAACGGTACGCTGCTGTACGATAGACATACAGCTTCCGCCGCCCAGGGTACAGAGGGGCTTGCGCTCGGTATACTTTATCGTTTTCCATAATTTTATAGAACAACGTTTTTGGGATAAGAATATATGACACAGCACCCTTTATTTTCTTTTGTCCCTTTCCTTGCTCCATTCATCCTTTTTCCAAACAAGAAAAATCATACCTTTGTAAGCTCAAAATTAGGATAATAATAATGTTTGAAAATCTTTCGGATAAACTCGACAGGGCCTTTAAGGTACTGAAGGGACAAGGAACTATTACTGAAATAAACGTGGCAGAGACCATGAAGGAAATTCGCAAAGCCCTTCTGGATGCCGACGTAAACTATAAAACCGCCAAAGCATTTACCGATGATGTAAGGCAAAAGGCATTGGGTAACAACGTACTAACGTCCATATCGCCGGGTCAGTTGCTTACCAAGCTCATGAATGATGAGCTTACCGAGCTCATGGGCGGCACTACTGCCGAACTGGAGCTTAAAGCATCGCCAACCATTATATTAATTGCTGGTTTAAACGGTGCCGGTAAAACCACCTTTACAGGTAAGCTGGCCAATTACTTAAAAACACAAAAGGGCAAAAAACCATTACTGGTTGCCGATGATATATACCGCCCCGCGGCTATTGATCAATTGCAGGTATTAGGCCAGCAGATTGGTGTGCCGGTTTACGCCAACCTGGAATCGAAAGATCCGGTGGCTATTGCCCTGGAGGGTATTGCATTGGCAAAGCAAAATGGCAACAACGTGGTTATCATTGATACCGCCGGCCGTTTAGCTATTGACGAAGCCATGATGGTGGAAATTGAGCAGGTAAAAGCTGCTGTGAAACCGCATGAGATCCTGTTTGTAGTTGACTCCATGACCGGTCAGGATGCTGTGAATACTGCCAAGGTGTTCAATGATCGCCTTGATTTTACCGGTGTCGTTTTAACCAAGCTTGATGGTGATACCCGTGGTGGTGCAGCGTTATCTATCAAATCGGTTGTTAATAAGCCTATCAAATTTGTTGGTACAGGCGAGAAGATGGAAGCGCTTGACGTTTTCCACCCCGATCGTATGGCATCCAGGATATTGGGTATGGGTGATGTGATATCCCTGGTTGAGCGTGCCCAGCAGCAGTTTGATGAAAAGGAAGCTGCCGAGCTGCAAAAGAAGATCCGTAAGAACAAGTTTGATTTTAACGATTTTTACAGCCAGATACAGCAGATCAAGAAAATGGGTAACATGAAGGATCTGATGGGTATGATACCGGGTGTGGGAAAAATGATGAAGGATGTGGAGATTGATGACAATGCATTTAAGGCTATCGAAGCTATCATCCAGTCAATGACACCTTTCGAAAAATCAAACCCTGAAACCATTAATCAAAGTCGCCGTAACCGTATTGCAAAAGGCTCTGGTACCGATCTTACCGAAGTAAACCGCCTCATGAAGCAGTTTGATGACATGAAAAAGGTAATGAAGCAAATGAGCAACCCTGCCGCCATGGCCAGCATGATGCGCAGAATGCCGAAGATGTAAACAATGCCTTTTATCCCGTAAGGGAAGCACTTTATAATATTAAAATAAGCCTTTGGCATTTGCCAAAGGCTTTTTTAGTTTGAGAGCGAAAACCTTCGCTTTATTGCATAGAGTTAAATTGCGCTGTTTTTTAATTCCAAACTATTAGCCATTAGCGGTTCAGTACCGGATTACTTATATGATTAATAAAGTGCAGATTTCTTTTATCCTCTACCTTATTAAACCATTTAACCACGTTGAATATGTGAGCAATACATCAAAAAATTGTTTGTGTTTTTTATTTACCGCAGGGGCGAGTGTGACGTTTTAAGGATTTGTATTCGTTAGGTTAGCATTTGGACGTTTTGCGATTTTAAAGAATATTACCCGCAACTATAATTTTTAGTTTATAAAACTCGATTTAAGCCGTCAGATTAATTAAAAATACTTTTATCCCGATATCTTTACGGTATGAAAAATGCGGCTCTACTACTATTTGTTTTTTTGCTGCCGTTGAGGTCGCCTGCTCAAATAAAGCAAATTATTAAGGCAGATGAAAAACACAATATTTTAGAAAAGTATTTTGTCCTTGATTCTAATGAGCAAATACGAAGCGGCAAATATGAAAAATATGTCCTTTTTAATAACAGATTAATTTGTGATGGATATTACAAAGATAATTTGAAGGATAGCATCTGGACATACTATTCCCATAGGGGTACAGTTGCTGTAACAGGTTTTTTTAAAAACGATAAACGTTTTGGGTTTTGGAGCGCCTTTAATGGAAAGGATGAATTACAAGTAAAATACGATTATAGCAACAAAGTGCTCCGCTATTATAAATTATCACATACAGACAGCTTAAGCCAAAATTATAAAGTAATCAAAGGAGCTGACACCATAAGCTTAAGCCTTGATCGCCCCATTTTATTTTTAGACGGTGAACAGATAATGCAGAATGATCTATATAATTTAAGATACCCGGCAATTGCGAGGGAGCATAATATACAGGGAATAGTTATAATTGCTTTCACGATAGATACATTAGGCCGTGCATCCAATTTCAAGGTAAAATCAGGTTTAGGATTTGGTTGCGACGAGGAGTCACTAAATGGTGTGAAGCGAATAACGGGAGAATGGCTTCCGGGCTTATATAAGGGAGAACCGGTGAAAGTAGAATATGAGTTGCCCGTTAGTTTTACAATTGTAAAAGATTAGAAGATGTTAAAAAAAATAATTTATTTAATAAGCAGTGCCACGGTTGGCTTTTTTTCATTATCTGCTCATGCCCAGGTCCCCGGTTCACCTATTGATGTACAACACTACAATTTTGCGCTGCAACTTAATGATGTTGATAACAACATTAAAGGCGAAGCAACGGTTGCCATAAAATTTTTGAAAAGCACATCGTCATTTAGCCTGGACCTGGTTAAGAAAAACACCGCAGGTAAAGGGATGACGGTGTCATCCATAACAGAAAACGGTAAAAATCTGAAATTTGAACAGGATAGCGGCGCGGTTAAAATTTATACCACTGTTGTAGCACCCAGCAGGCATAGTTATGTGATTAACTATGAAGGTATACCTGCCGATGGATTGATCATATCAACCAATAACTTTGGTCATCGTACTTTTTTTGGCGATAACTGGCCCAACAGGGCGCATAACTGGCTGCCCTGCGTTGATGCGCTGGCAGACAAAGCCACTGTTGATTTTGTAGTAACAGCCCCAGATCATTACCAGGTGGTATCAAACGGGTTAAAATTGGAGGAAAACGCATTGCCCAACAACCTAAAACTCACCCATTGGCAGGAAAACGTAGCCCTGCCCACCAAGGTGATGGTAATTGGTGTAGCTGAATTTGCTATAGATCATACCGGCGATGTAAGTGGTATTCCCATTTACACCTATGTGTTCCCCGAGAATAAAGAAGCAGGATTTAAAAGCTACGCGATAGCTAAAGAGATATTACCATTTTTCATTAAAAAGGTTGGTCCTTACAGTTATGAAAAACTGGCTAATGTGCAATCAAAAACCATATTTGGCGGTATGGAGAATGCCAGTGCCATATTCTATTTCGAGGAGTCGGTTAACGATAAAGGCATAGAGGAGTTAATGGCCCATGAGATAGCGCATCAATGGTTTGGCGATGGCGCGAGCGAAAAAACCTTTGCTCATCTGTGGCTGAGCGAAGGTTTTGCTACTTACATGACCAACCTGTACCTGGAGAATAAATATGGTGCAGATACCTTAAAAAAACGATTAGCCGCAGACAGGAAAACAGTTTTTGATTTTGAAAAGAAACGGATGACACCTGTGGTCGATACTGCGGTTAAAAACCAATACATGCAATTACTTAATGCCAATAGCTACCAAAAGGGAGGCTGGGTGTTGCACATGCTGAGGCGAAAGTTGGGCGATGCCACCTTTTGGAAAGGTGTAAGCAATTACTACACAAAATATAATGGGCGCAATGCCAATACTGCGGACCTGTGCCTGGTAATGGAGCAAGCCAGCGGTCAAAACCTAAAACCATTTTTTAAACAATGGCTGAGAACTGCCGGGCACCCCGACCTGAAGTTAACCTGGCTATATGATGCCGCTAAAGAAATGCTTGATATTACTATTGAGCAAAAACAAAGTTATTTATATGAATTTCCCCTGGAAATCGCTGTTGACGACCATATTCACAGCATTGCTGTGAAAAATATAACAACAACAGTGCAGATCCCTTTGAAGGCAAAGCCTCAAGCCATAAACATCGACCCTAATGTTAATTTATTGGCTTCGTTTGATGTGCTGGCTAAATAGCTGATTGGCAATCAAATCATTTGTAATAAAGTTGTTTCAGGCTATTGTAAAATAGAAATTTATAATTATCATTGTGTAATACCTACACAATGATAATTGTGCTTAATGATTAGTTATCATCTACGCAATTTCATGGTACTGGTATAAATTATTCAACCCGCGAATAATCCATAAACCAATTATATAAAACCAGATAACCATGAAGAAAAATTCTACATTTTGGGCTTTGCTGGCTCTTTGCCTGATGCCTGTATTGGGCTATTGCCAAAGCGGCGACGCCGTTACCGCAGGTGAAAACATAGCTGTAACCGGTACCGATAACGGGCAGGTGTGGGGCTACATTCACAACGGCACCTATAATTACAAAGGTATCCCCTACGCGCAGGCCAAACGTTTTATGGCTCCCGAAAAGCCAACAGCCTGGCAAGGCGTCCGTGCATCATTAGTTTATGGCGCAGTTTGCCCTATTGATGCTACCGCTACGGTTAATGATCCTATTGAGTTTGGCTTTCAGCACAACTGGGGATATATGAACGAAGATTGCCTTAAGCTTAATGTTTGGACACCCGGACTTAATGATCAAAAAAAACGACCGGTTATGGTTTGGCTGCATGGTGGCGGCTTTGCTGCAGGCTCGGCTATTGAATTGCCATCCTATGATGGTGAAAACTTAAGTAAAAAGGGTGATGTGGTAGTGGTATCTATCAACCATCGGTTAAACTTATTGGGTTTCTTAAACCTTTCGGCCTATGGCGATAAATATAAATCATCGGCAAATGTGGGCATGATGGATGTTGTTGCCGCGCTGCAATGGGTTAAGCAAAACATAGCCAGCTTTGGTGGCGACCCGGACAATGTGACCATTTTTGGTCAATCAGGCGGCGGCGGTAAGGTTACTACCTTAATGGCCGCGCCATCTGCAAAGGGTTTGTTCCATAAAGCAATTGTACAGAGTGGCAGCTATCAATCCAAATTTATGGATAATGAGGTATCAAAAAGGATAGGCGCCGCCATGCTGGAAGTACTTAATCTGCAACCATCACAAGTAGATTCCTTACAAACCATACCTTACGAACGCCTGAGCGCGGCGGCAAAAAAAGCCCTGCCAAAAGTTGCGCAGCAATTAAAGGCCGAGGGTAAACCGGTAGCTGGCTTTGGTTTAGGCTGGGAGCCGGTTAATGACGGCGTGTTTTTGCCCTATCAGCTTAACGACGCGGCAGCAATTGAACTATCAAAAAACATTCCCTTACTAGTAGGCTCAACCAAAACCGAGTTTATGGCTTCGCTTATTAACCCGGCAATAAGAAACTATTCCCTGGATGAAGTTAAAACCAACCTGCAAAAGAAATATGGCGATAAAACAGATACTTATATGGCCGAGGTTTTAAAATCCTATCCAGGAACCGTAAAGCCATCAGATTACCTGGATATTGACTTGGCTACATTCAGGCCGGGTGTTATCCGCCAGGCAAATGCTAAGGCCATTGCCGGGGCTGCGCCGGTTTATATGTATATGTTCACCTGGCAATCACCCGTTGCCGATGGCATGTTCAAATCTATCCACTGTATTGATATCTGCTTTGAGTTTGATAACATTAAACGATGTGAGGAAATTACCGGTGGTGGTAAAGAAGCTTATGCCTTAGCCACAAAGATGAGCCAGGCATGGGTTAATTTTGCCCGTACCGGCAATCCTAATGCCAAAGGGCTTCCTAACTGGCCTGCTTATACCGCCCAAAATGGGGCCGAAATGTTGTTTGATAATAAGCCCGAAGTTAAATTCCATCATGATGCAACATTGCTTCAAATGGCATCGGCAAAATAGATAATTAGCAAATTTTCAAAATACAAAAAAAACGGCCGCTTTAAAGTGGCCGTTTTTTTTGTATCACCGACTATACGAGTATTATTAATTGCCGCTTATTTAGGATAGGCTTTATTATTTTAACAAATGCGATTGTTTTTTTACCACAACGTAAATATTAATCGATGACAGTTGAATTTTGCAAATAAGCTAATTTTTACACAACAAAATTTTGTATGTTGCGTTATTAACCAAACAATTGAGCAGTATAGGCTACTTGTTTTGAATATTAACCCTAAAACCCTAACATTATGAACGCATCAGGAATCTCAAAATCCATTTATGTAACAGCTTACAGATGGAGTGCAAAAAATTTCGGACAAGGTGGCTTACCTAAGTTTAATTCCCTTTTTGGTGTAAGTTTCCTGATGATCTTATTATTAACCAATTTACTGGTGCTCACTCAGCTTTGTTTAAATCAAAAATGGTTTAACATCAATGCTACAACTGCTACCATTATGCTTTTGGCAACTACCGGCGTTTTATTGCTTAACTATTTTATACTGCTTAACAACGGCCGGTTTAAAAGATGGAATGTTGCATTTGAAAAACTGAGCAAAAACAACCAGAAAGTATGGTCGGTTATGTTGATGGTATATGCAGTGGTTTCCTGCGTATTTTTCCTTTTTGCTAACACAATATAATGATCAGTAACGGTATTTAAGATATTGATCTATAAAGTATTATTGACGTGTGCCCTTAAAATTAACCATCTGTTTATTTTAAGGGCATATTATTTTAAGGAATTCTGTATATTTTGCGGTACTATTATTTGATACTGTTAAATTGCATAAAACAACCATGAAAATTATCACAAAATTTACCTGGCTTATTGCCTTAATTATTTGCACCACCACGCAAGCACTATTCGCACAAACCAAAGCAGATGCTTTTAACCCCAAGGTACCTGTTACCTGGTTGGGAATTGATTTTTCGCAAATGAGATTTATTGGGTCTGAAGCCGCATATAAAGCCTCAGGCGAGCTGTTAAACTCTGAGTTTGTTAATAAATACATTCCGGCCTGGGCCAACCTGTTTATAACCGAACCCAAAACTTATAATGTTCCGCGTGCATCTCATCGCGATACTGTGCATTTTGCTTTTAAAGTAACCGAAGCAGCAAATAATGCCCTTAGTAAAAACTTTTTTACCGAAAACCCGAACGACTTTAGCACCCTTAAAGAAAAAGATATAGTTGAAGTAGTCAAGAACTACGATTTTCAGGGTCAAAAGGGTTTAGGCATGATGCTGATTGTAGAGGGCATGAGTAAAGCAACCCATTTGGCCGGTGCATGGGTAACCTTTGTAAATATGAACGATAAAACAGTATTGTTTACTGTTTATAAAACAGGCAACAGCCGAGGCTTTGGCTTCAGAAATTATTGGGCACACTCATGGTATAATATCCTGAAAGATTTCGCCAGCGATTTTGACAGCTACAAGAAAAAATAATTAACAGCAACGGCACCCAAAAGGGTGCCTTTTTTGTTTTTGGGCAGTTTTTTTGTAGATTTTAGAGAGTAATAGCCAAGTGAAAAAATAAATGCGTGCCCGCTTCCTACAACCGGGTTATTTTAATACACACATATTTTTACCACACAATTAAAAATATTTATCTTTCGCATTGATTAAACTTTATCATAGTGTTGGTTAAAACTTTTGGCAGTGCAGTTTATGGGATACAAGCTATCACTATAACAGTTGAGGTAAATATTGTGGCGGGCACAAAATACTTTATTGTGGACTTGCCCGATGTGGCCATAAAGGAAAGCTATTTCCGCATCGATTCGGCTTTAAAAAATTGCAATTTCAAAATGCCCCGCCAGCAAGTTGTAGTTAACATGGCGCCTGCGGATATAAAAAAAGAAGGTTCCTCTTATGATCTTACTATTGCTACCGCTGTTTTAGCCGCCTCCGGGCAGTTAGAAGCCGGGGAGCTTGATAAGTATATCATCATGGGAGAACTTTCGCTTGATGGCAGCCTGCAGCCTATAAAGGGGGCATTGCCTATTGCCATACAGGCACGCAAGGATGGCTTTAAAGGTTTTATTCTCCCCAAACAAAACGCCCGTGAAGCCGCCATTGTGAACGACCTGGAAGTTTATGGCGTAGAAAGCATAAAAGAAGTAGCTGGTTTTTTTAATGGCGATATTAAATTGGAACCGGTACTGGTAAATACCCGCGAGGAATTCTACGACAGCCTTTGCAATTACGACAGCGACTTTAGCGAAGTACGTGGACAGGAAAATATCAAGCGTGCTTTGGAAATTGCCGCTGCGGGTGGCCATAATGTGATATTGATTGGTCCGCCGGGGGCTGGTAAAACCATGCTGGCCCGCAGACTGCCTTCCATTTTGCCACCGCTGAGTTTGTATGAAGCATTGGAAACCACCAAGATTCATTCAGTAGCAGGGAAACTTGCTGCCGCGGATGCTTTGGTTACCATACGCCCCTTCAGGAGCCCCCACCACACTATATCAGATGCCGTTATGTTAATGTATCCTTCCGTATATTAGATTGTTAAATGATTAACAATATCAATATTTAATCAATTCATTCTTATGTCAGCCAAAAAAAAGAATAGAAAAACAATTGTATTACCGGAGAACCTAGGCATATATGTTAGAGTATCGACTGAAAAGCAAGCCGAATTTGGTATTTCTATTCAAGACCAAATAAAAAGAGGTTCAGAAGTAGCAAGAAATCTTAATTGGAAATTTGAAATTTTCGAGGATGCAGGTATAAGTGGAATGAAAAATGTTCGTGAAAGACCTGGATTAAATAATCTTGTTGATAAAATAAACCTTGGTGAAATAGGTGGAATTTATATAACAGATATTGATAGGTTAACGAGAGAAGTAACTAACGGCAGTCAATTGTTAACTTTTTTAAAAGACAATAATATAAGGATCTTTAGTGTAAGAGGTGAGATTAATCTTCAAGATGATACCGATTTATTCCAATCTAATTTGAGTATAGTATTTGCCAATTTTGAGAGAAATAAAATGGCAAGCCGTATCTCTAGAGCATTGGAAAGAAACGCTTTAGACGGAAAAGTTTCAGGCGGACCATTTCAACCTTATGGCTATAAGAAGGACAAAGATAAAATGCTTGTAATTGACGAAAAGGAAGCGGAAGTTGTCAAAATGATTTACAGCATGAGTTTAGAAGAAAATAAAGGGACAAAGATTATTGCTTTTGAACTCAATGAAAAAAATATACCTACCAAAAGAGGTAATTCTCCTAAACCTCATTTGAAAGTAAGGGGAGAAAGTAAAGCAATATTTAAATGGCGCGATGCCGTAATTTATAATATTCTTACGAACCCTATTTACAAAGGCGAAAGACATTATAAAGAACATATTTTAAAGGCACCCGCAATTGTTTCAGAAGATTATTTTGACATGGTTCAAAGAAATCTTAGTGAAAAAAATAAATTTAAAAATATTAAAGATGGTTATTTCTTCCTATTAAAGGGGCTAGTAAAATGTGGTAATACAGAATGTAAGGGAACTTTTTATGGAAGACAACGTGTTGATCTAAAAGACCATCAATACACCTGTGTAAGTCAAAGGTATAAGGCAGAATGGTGCGGAAACAGAGGCATTAATATAAAGACCTTAGATGACCTTATATGGGATTTAGTGTTAAGCCTACCTGAGCAAGTAGAACAATTTTTTAACAGGTTGATAAAAACGGAAAGTTATAAATTATCGTATGCGAAAGCAGCACAAGCTAAAGATAAGGAAAAGGAGACTGATGATAAAATGAATAAACTTATTGATCTCGGTAATATGATACCGAAGGATAAGTTTAAAGAGAGAATGGACAAGTTGATAGTTGATTTAGCTACAGCACAAAAAGATAAATATAAATATCTTAAAGAAGCACATTTACCAGATGAAAAAGGAAATATTTTAAAATTTATAAACGATTTTCTTTCTCCAACTAAGTCCGAAGGAATAACTAATATCGAAAAGCAAAAAATCGTTAGAGCTTTTATCGACTGTATTTATGTTACATGGAATCCTGAAACATCAAGGCACTGGATTATGGTAGATTATAAAATAGATGCTCTAAGTCAAGCCAAGCTTTCTAGAGATATAGAAATAGAATATGAAAAAAGAGGATGGCGTTTTGACAATAAAGGATTTATAAAACATAGTCTAGAAATAAGACAACTATGGGGTAATGATTTGTTTGAAGGCTTACACCCATCTAGAGCCTATATTACAGCTACTTAAGCGGCAATTACAACAGCTTCCATGAATGAGTCCAAAAATTCTTGATTAATCCCTCTTATGTTTCTTCGCTTACAAAGTGAGTAAAGTTCATTAACAGCAGAATATGGTAAAAATTTGGTGTTCAAGCTTTTAAATTGTGTCTTGTTTGCCTCTTGTATTACCTTTCCTCTATCATCGTCTGGAGCTACAATTATATAACTAGTTGGAAATGGAGGAAATAAGTCTTGAAAGTTTTTCATTCTTGAAAGGCCAGATGTTACACCAGTAGAATGTTCAACTTCAATCACAGCGGGCATTAGTTTTCCATTTTTAAACCAAATGCAGTCAATCAATAAGGCCGCTTTTATTGCATCGGCATGTGCTTTTAAAAGAGGTTCATTTTTTAGTGATTGTATTATACCATCGTATTCTATTATTCGCTTGCCATTGTAAATTATACCCTTATCATTTTGAGCAACCCAAGTTCTATAATCCAACTGCTTACCTATATTATAAAGAGCGATTTGCATAAGTGCGTGCGTTCTTTTTATGTCAGCATCAATTCCTGTAATCTCTCCAATACCTGAAGGGTCTGTAATAGTTAAAGCATCATAGGTGTCAACTGAGGCGGCCTCGCTGATAACAATATCAGTATTTATTAATCTGGTTACGCCAAGAGCATGTGTATCATCAGGTGTCCATATAATATGCTTGTGCCCGTGTTTAATAGTGGGGCTTCCACCGGTCATTTGTATTCTTCCTGGGTAACAGTATTGGAATTGTGGTGTATTTGCCAATAGAGCTTCTAATACACTTCTTGTATTGTAACTCCCCGCAAATAATCTATCAACATTTATAGGTTGATTAGGTATTAGGGCATTTGCAAGCCTCCAAATTTGTTCTTTAGAAATTGAAGCAGATTTAGCAGAGGATTCGTTTTCACCACTTTCTGGCTTCCAACGTTTTATAATTATAGGACCTTCCGGTAATTGGATTCGTTCTATTTTAATTACACCCGTATTTGAAGTATCTATATAATTATAGACATTGTTTTTGTTTAGTCGGTTGATTTCTCTTACTAGATTACTCGCTGTCAGCTGTGGCATACTTCTTTACTTTTGTTTTAATGATGTTATTCTTATTCAATAAGAAATCATAAATGTTTAAAGCCAATCCACGTGCGGCGACAAATGGAACACCATTACCAATTGTCTTAAACATATCGGTAAGCGTGATACTAGAAGGAATTACAAAATCTTTGGGTAAAGATTGAATTGCTAATGCTTCGGCAACTGAAATACGTCTTGCTTTATACGGGTGAAGATGAACCTCATTATTCCCATAGGCTGCAGTAGGTGAATAACGCCAACGGTGTAACCTTTTATAAGATTTTTTTAGATCATCCCCTTCATTAATTGTCAGAAATTTTGCCATACCATTTCTTGGAGTAAAATGATGGTTCCCATTTGGATGATTTAAAACATCGTTCTTATCAAACCAATACTGCACAGATAATTCTTTATTAATATCAGAAGGTGGTTCACTAATGCTGTCCTCTTTAAAAGGATCAGTTTTCGGCCAATTTGATGTCAAAATTGTTTTAGCGTCAAATGATTTGTTGTTCTCCCATTTAAAACTATCTAACAATTGCTCTTTACTTTTATCTAATCCCGTTCCTTTCAAGATACTTTTATGAAATCCAATAAGAATAATTCGTTGCCTATCTTGCGGTGCACCGTATTCAAGTGAATTTATTAGGTTTTCAGTTAAAAAATATCCAGCCTCTTTAAGCTTTACTTTTAAACTTTCAAAAAACTCCCTATGCTTAGATGTTCTATAAAGTCCTTTAACATTTTCAAAAAGGAAAAAATCAGGTTTAGTAGTGCATATAAGTTCAATGTAGGTTCCTGATAACTTACCATTTTCCCCGTGTTTTCCTTTATTCTTTCCTCCAACTGAAAAATCAGGACAAGGTGGACCACCAATAAATCCAATTGTTCTAGAAAGTTTCCTTTCATTGGAAATCATTTCCTTTAAACCATTTAGCTCCGTAGGTTTGAGATAATCTGTTATGTCCTTCACCTCATGGCCATATTTCGGTGGTTCAATTCCAATGTTAGTTCTCGCACCTTTATAAATGTCCATAAAGGCCTTATGATACTCGTTAACAAAAAGTGTTTCAAACTTTTCCGTTTTTTCAAATCCCAAATCCAAAAAGCCAGCTCCTGCAAAAAATGAAAAAATCCCTATCTTATTATCCATCTGTATTTATAAAGTCATGCAATTTAATACATCTATGACTATTTACCCAGAGGGTGGTCAAATAATAAAACTACATTTTTAGAGTGTAGGTTAAAATGTGGGCAATTAGCCTCGTAAATTTCCTTTGATTTCCTCCGAAGAGCAGCTTTTCCTCCTTAATTTTAGGAGAAATAAGTCAGTAGCTAAAATTGTTGAAGATGAAAATATTATATGTTCGTGTAAGTAGTTTGGATCAAAAGACAGACAGACAAAGAGTAAATGAAAACGATTTCAAAATGGTTGTAGAGGACCGATGCTCTGGGTCAATACCCTTTTTTTCTAGGCCTGGTGGATTAGAGATTAAAAAGTATTGTGAACAAGGCATTTTAACCTCATTATCAGTATTGCAGATTGATCGGCTTGGTCGGGATTTACTAGACATTTTGAATACCATAAATTATTTCAATGAAAAGAAAATTACCATCACATTCATTAGCCAGGGATTGACAACATTAAATGCAGATGGATTATCCAATCCAATTTCTAAAATGGTGATTTCAATGTTGGGGGTAGTTGGCGAAATTGAGCGTGTTCAAATTAAAGAACGTCAGCTAGAGGGTATAAGAATTGCAAAATTGAAAGGATCTTATACAGGTAGAAAGATTGGTAGTAAAGAAAGCTTACTTACTTTTTTATCTAAGGAGAAAAATAAAAAAGCATTCGATTATTTAAAGAAAGGCTATAAAGTTGGGGAAGTTGCCAAAATAACCGACCTGCATATCAACACCGTATCGAAAATTAAAAAGATAACAAATCAGTAAATGAATTAAAAGAATGGATAAACAACTACCCATTCTTTTAATTGAGTGTGCTAAAAATGAATTTGATTAGGTGAAATTTAAATCAATCAATTTATACAATATTTAAAATACATTAGTCTAAACTCCTCAATAACTCAATCGTATTATCTACAATCACAATCACATCATTTTGACTTTGTGCGTCTGCTATGGTGTTTTGAATGTCTTTTAAACTATCAAGTATGGGAACACCTTTGTGTTTTAATATTAAGGCGACTAATATAGTATCCAATATTTTCTTGCCCCGAACGGTGGTAGGTTCTTCAATAAATTCATTGTAAACATCCTGTGCTGCATACCCCCATGGGTCACCCCATTTACCACAATTGTCAAAGGCTTCACGCGCCAAACTTTCGTATCTGAAAGCTGGATCTTCATCAAAATCTGATATTCCCATAATTATTTTTCTGGTATGGCTATTTCATCATTAAGATTAAGGCCATTTTGAGAGATGAAACTCAATAGCCCAGTTATATTATTTAAGGCAATTTGCCATTCGTTGTGAGCTTTTTGATAATTACCAAAAATTGAAATATCAACAAAGCCATTGCCTTGATTGGTTATTTCTTCATCTGCTTTTACAACTTTGATTTGCTTTTCACTAGCGATTTTTCGGAGTGATTCTAAATAGGTTAGGTATGTCATAGGGCTACATTAATGATTTAAAATCCATAATTAAAAATATAATAACTAGTCGGCACTACTCACTATTCCAAAACCTTACGACCTATACAAGTATTATTTGACTGAATTGACTGAATACGTAGGTTCTGGGAGGTCTTCGTAAAAACGCGACTGAAGTGCATATATCAGATAAAATAATTCAAGGGAGAGGGGGATTTTAGATATATATCGTATCGTATAAAATTAATATGTAACCATGAAAATCAAACCAACACACATTAAAAAATTTGAAGCCTTTATCCAAGAGGCTAAAGACCCGAATGCTAAGAATACTGAGCAGTCAAAGAATGACAAGAAATCATCACAGGCTGATGAAGATGAAGAACCACAAAGTGATACTGATGATGAAGATGATATTGTTGCTGAAATGAAAAGATATTTCGCTCAAAAAGAAAAAAACCACCCTTACCTATGGAAGTCTGCTATTTAATTGATGGAAAGAAATATTTAGACAATTATCTATTGAGAAAAGAACTTCAATTAAATAAATCTGAAATACAAAAACTATTGGAAACCTATCCTTTGCCAAAAGATGAGATTGTTACCATTCAGAATAAAAGGTTGTTTTCTTTATCAGGTATAAAATCATTGATAGAAACATTATTGGAAAAGAATGAGCAAGAAACTAATTGATCTACAAAATAAACGAAGGATTAAATTAAAAGAATATAACGACACATTAACAAGCAGTTGGAAGAAGAAATTAAAAAGAATTGAATTACAAATAATAGACGGCCAAATTAACAGAGAACGACTAATACAGCAACACAAATAATGAGTTATCCAACTCTGGAATAAAATGGAAACAAAGAAATTAATTAATCATTCCTTTTGAATTGGTTGATTATGCCTTATAAAGAAATAACATATTAATAATGAGTAAGATTACACTATTAAAGAAATCTACAGATACTACTGACTATGTATCTGATATAACAAAAGCATTCACTGCCCTGTCAAAAAAAAATAGATTATACCACATAACGCTTGATGGAATACCAACGAAAAAAGTTGAAAATCTGAACTTTCAATTAACAAATAAGTTTTTTAACAAAATCAACAAAGTTCACCGAAACCCCTATGATCATTTAAACTATTTATTTGTGTTGGAATATGGAGGCATTATCTCCAAAAACAAAGTTTATAGCTCTAAGATAAATAATTTAGGCATTCATGCTCATTGTTTGGTTGATACGTCTTTATCAAAAGCACAATTAGAGTTTTATATTAATACCGTATTTGAAAGAATACCTGATTATAAAATTCAAAACATCAGTAACAGCACTACTAAAGACGGGTTACTTAATTATCTATTAAAGCAACACAAAACGCGAGTGATGACAGAAGAAAGCTATAACTACAAAATTTGGATTTAAATAAGAAATCCCCTAACACTCGCTGCTTGGGGATTTTAACCTAAACCTTATCACAATGCTAACAAAGAATGTTAGCTATGGAGGAACTAATATAGAAATTTATATTCCGATTTATGATTATTTCGTAATCGTAAAACCTGGGTCACCAGTGCCCTCAAAAGTAATGTCATCCAAGTTGATTTTAGGACTTCCTGTTTTTTGTATTCTGAAACGAACTTTAGTATTCGTAGTAATTTTAAACGAGGCTGTCACAAAGGTGAATATTGCTTTGTCAGTGCTAATGGTGTTGCCTACCTGATTAAAGGTTACACCGCCATTGGTAGACATCATGAGTTGTAAAGTTGTTGGGTAATTGTCGAAGCTAGAAGGATCATTGAAAGCATATTTAAAACTTAATTGTGTGATGCCAGTTACGTCAAACATCATCGTGATAGCACAATCACCGTAGTTCGTTCGGGCAGAGCTTTTCCCATTTTTAATATCGGCAGTTGCACTGCCAATAATAGCCTCATCAAAATTCCAAACACCCGAAGAAAGAGTAACATTTGCAGGGGCATAAGCGATTTTACTGCCATATTCAAAAGTTTCTGTCAAGGAGTATGGTTTAGGTTGTGTTGGGGTTACTGGGGTAGTTGTTTTAGTGGTGTCTGTCGTGGTAGTAGTATTAGTGGTATCAGTCGTGTTTTTTGTCGTTGTGATTATTCCGGGGAAAGTATACCACCATTCCGCTGCAAAAGGGGCCAGCGTTTTAAGGTGTAAATGAGCAGTCAAAACTCCATCACCACTAAGCAGTATGATGTGCAATAAACTTAGTGATTTTTCTTATTCCGCATAG
>NZ_JANYGH010000055.1 GCF_025362475.1 Mucilaginibacter sp. | reverse complement strand
CACGCCGCCCGCGGGGAGTCCGCGGCGCGCGGGCGGTGGGGACAACCGCGCGGATGACAACGCTCCGTCCGAGCCCAAAAAACTGCTGCCGGTGGGCCAGTACATGCTTCATTCGGTTACATTAATTTCAACGGTTGCTATAATTGGGTATGTATATGGCTTTTCATTGTTTTATGATTTTCGCTATGTAAGTTCAATGCCGCTAAATACTGCTTTATTGTTTTTTAGCATCTCTTTAGCGGCCTCACTTTTATATCCGCAATACGGTTTTACTAATTTATTTACCGGCGATAGAGTAGGTAATCAAATGGCGCGCAGGCTGTTTTTACCGCTTGAATTTATATTTATTGTTTTGGGCTTTTTTAGGTTTAAAACACAGTTTAATCATCTGTTAACATTTGAAGTAAGCATGTACATGCTTCCACTTATTATGCTTATCATTTGCCTTGCTCTTGTAGCAATTACGGCAATGTGGCTAAACAGGGTAGACGAAAAACGTTTTATTGCCGAAAATGAGGTTATATCCATTAATAACTCACTGGAAAAGAGGGTAGAGGAGCGCTCAGCGGAATTAATGAGCATGGTTGAAAAACTAAGAGAAAGCGAACGGAGATACAGATCACTTATTGAACATGCATCGGACGCTATTTACGTGCTTGACCTCGCTAATAATTTTACAGAGGTAAATGCCAGCATGTGCAAAATGACAGGCTATACCCATCAGGAGCTTTTGCAACTAAAAGTAATCCAGGTAATTGAACCAGAGCATTTAAAAAATGATCCAATAGTTTTAGGGTTAGATGACCTTGGAACGGCAACTATCAAAGAGCGCCGTTTTATAAAAAAAGATGGTACCGTGTTTGATGTGGAGGTAAACGTGAAAAAGTTTTCTGAAAATCGCATACTGGTTATTGCAAGAGATATTACATCACGCAAAGCGATGGAAACCGAATTAAAGCATGCCGAGTTAAAATTCAGAACTCTTGCCGAGAAATCAATGGTTGGTGTTTACATTATCCAAAAAGGGAAATTTATCTATGTAAATCCGCGCTTTGCCAATGTTTTTAAATATAGCCAGGAGGAACTGGTGAATGCAGCATCAGTGGATATTATAGTCAGTAAGGATTTTAAAGCCACTACTTTAGAGAATATCAGGGCACGTATGGATGGAGAGGTTGATAGTGTGCATTACGAAGTGGTAGGAGAGTGTAAAGATGGTTCCTTGAATTGGGTAGAGTTTTATGGCAATCGCGTTAATATTGATGGTGAACCCACCATTATAGGATCAATGATTGATATCACCGAACGCAAAAAAGCAGAAGAATTACTCCGCCAGTCCGAACAAAAATACAAATTGCTATTTGATAGTAACCCACTGCCAATGTGGATGATATCCGGAAATGACCTATCTATTATAGCTGCAAATAAAGCTGCTTCAAGGCATTACGGTTATACCAATGAAGAGTTTTTAAAGCTGAACGCCAAAGACCTGCGGCCAAAAGGGAATTGCAATAATGTTATTAATGGCTATGGAAAAAATACAGTTCAAGTGGGCGAACAAGGAATTTGTGAGCATCAGAAAAAAGATGGTTCGCTAATTATTGTAGAGATAATTACGCAGGATATAGTGTTTGAAGCTATGCCCGTCCGCCTGTCATTGGCTAA
This sequence comes from Mucilaginibacter sp., assembly GCF_025362475.1. Lineage (GTDB taxonomy): Bacteria > Bacteroidota > Bacteroidia > Sphingobacteriales > Sphingobacteriaceae > Mucilaginibacter. The sequence goes on along the minus strand of NZ_JANYGH010000055.1, from coordinate 307,025 downwards.
TGACATTACAGAAAAGATAAAATCGGATGAGCTGTTGCAAAAATCCGAGGCCAACCTTCAAACAATATTAAATACTACCGATTCGGCTTACGCTTTATTTGATAAAAAATTGAATGTGCTTGCCTATAATCAAATGGCGGTAAAATTTGTAAAAGAACAATATAACCACACCCTGCAAAAAGGAGATCAGGTAGGTGATTATTTCCCCATAAAACGCTTCCAGCAATTCATTGGCCTTACTAAGCGGGTATTAAATGGAAAAGAGATTAGTCATGAAATTGATTATCCGCAACCCGATGGATCAATATATTGGTATTATTTACGCTTGTTCCCCATTATTGATAACAATGATCAAATTCTGGGGCTGATGATGGCTCTTTATGATATCACCGAAAGAAAGAATGCAGAAAATGATCTTAAGGTTGCTTATGAACAAATTCATAACCAGGTAAACAGCATAAAAAATATGGCATGGAAACAATCGCATTTTATGCGAAGCCCCGTTGCAAATTTAAAGGCACTTACCGCAATGCTAAAAGACGACCCCGCTGATGCTGCGGCCCTGGATTATATATTTGTTGAACTTGATCGTTTAGATACCGTAATAATTGAAATGGCAAATGATGCAGCCATCCATGAAAATTAAATTGTGATAGTAACAATGGGTTTACATAAAAAAGCCCATCTTTATTGCAGGCTGAACTTTTAGTATTACTCGGGTTTAAACTATTTTTATACTTTTAATCATGTATTATTTCTTATTTACACTGTTAGTTTTCACCATTGTGCTTACAGTCTCATACATAGCATCTTACTTTGGAAAGCTACGTGCTAAAGAAACAAACCTTGAAAAAATAAAAAACAAGTGGGCCAAACCGTTAAATGCAAGGCGTAATTTTGATTTGATAAAGGTTTACGCGGATGCAGACAATAGCGCCGGAAAGTTGTCTACAGTAACATCTGATGACCTCGACCTTAAAAATATCTTTAATTACATTGACAGGACTAACTCAAAACCAGGCAAACAATATCTCTACAAAAAACTGCATTTTCCAGAAACAACAATCGGCAATTTATTATTACTGGATAAAAAGATAGAAACACTTAATGCTGATAACCCCAACCGCGAATTAATTGAACTGGAACTTTCCAGGCTTAATCATACCAATGCTTACCAGATTGCCAACCTGTTTTTAAAATCACATGTACCATTATTTGCACCTGTGATGGATGTTTACATTAAGGTGGTTCCTTATTTAATTTTAGCGGCTATTATTTCGATACTGATTATACCTAATCCGGTAAGTTTAATAGTTTTAGCTGTATTGTTTGGGTATAATGTTATTTTCCATTTTGCAAGCAAAAGAAAAACAGCTGCATATTCAGATTCATTGCCTCAATTATTGATAATGCACAAGGTTGCTGTTTGGTTAGTTAAAAATGCCAAAGCTGGCGATACTGAGGAAGTAAAAAAAAGCCTTGTAAACCTTGCCGGGCTTAAGCGCTCCCTGAGCATTGTAAACCTTGAAAGCATGTTGGTTGCTGATTCAGGTTCACCGGGTTATGCGGTTTTCCAGCTTTTTAAGACATTGTTTTTGCTTGAACCATACATATATACAAACTCTGTAAAACACATTGGCAGATACAGTGATGATATTGAGAAGGTATATGCGTTTGTTGCCGAGATTGATATGCTGATAGCCATACAATCGGTAAGGGAAGGCTTGCCTTTTTACAATAAACCAGAGTTTATAGATCAAGACGCCAAAATGGACATCACAGATCTTTACCATCCATTAGTAAAGAAATGTGTACCTAATTCTTTAAATACCCGTGCCGATAAAGGAGCATTGATAACGGGCTCAAACATGTCGGGCAAAACAACATTTATTAAATCTATTGCGATAAATACATTGTTGGCTCAAACGCTGTTCACCAGTTGCGCCAAGGCATATAAAGCCCCCTTTCTTAAGATACAAACCAGTATCAAAATCACCGATAGTATAGAAGAGCAGCAAAGCTTTTTCCAAGCCCAGGCATCGGCAATATTAAATATTGTTGATAACAGTGGCAGCGCAGAAGCCGTCAAAAGCCTTGTAATTATTGATGAAATATTTAGGGGTACTAATACAATTGAGCGTATTGCGGCGGCAAAATCGGTATTATCATACATCACAGCCAATGATAACTTTGTATTTGTATCAACCCATGATCTTGAACTCGCCGAACTTTTGGACGAGGATTTCGCCATCTATTCATTTGAAGACTCTAAATCAGGCCGAACATTGGTTTTTGATTACAAATTGAAAGAAGGCTTGTTGAAAAGTAAAAATGGCATAGCTATATTAGCCTCCATGGGATACCCCGAATCTGTGATTGAAGACGCTCATATAGTAAGTGAGCGCATGATGCTAAAATATATGGAATAGCCTTTATTCGCCTTCGTACATTTTTAACCTGTTGTGCAGCGTACGCATGTTTTCCTGCATTTGTTCTATGCGGTTAAGCAAGTGTGTTATTGCTTCAATGCCTGCCACATTAATATCTAACTGATGCAGACTTATCATTTTTTCAAGCTTGCGCAGTTCTGTTTCCGGTATAAAAGTAGTTTCGTTAATCACAGTAACCTCAACCAATCCAGCCTGTTCTAACGAATTGAAAAATGTATATTCAACGTTGTGGTACATACAAAAATCATTGGCGGTTATTAAATTATCTGTTTTCATAAGTGGATCAGGATTTTGATAGTTCTTCAAACAGTTGCTTTTGCTTATCAGTAAGGTTGGTAGGTATTTGTATGTCATAAGTAAGGTACAGATCACCAAACTCATTTTCCTTTTTATAGATGGGCATCCCTTTGCCTTTAAGTTTCACTTTAGTTCCGTTTTGTGTTTCGGCCTTTACTTTAACTTTTACTTTACCTGTTGGAGTTTCGGCCATAATCTCGCCACCTAAAACGGCGGTGTAAAGATCAAGCTTTATCGTATTATATAAATTGGCGCCATCGCGCTTAAAACGGGCATCAGCAGGAATATTGAATTTAATATACAAATCGCCGGCTGGTCCGCCATTTACTCCCGGGCCGCCATGTCCTGATATTTTTATGGTTTGCCCGTTCTCGATGCCCGCCGGTATTGTTATACGGATATTTTTGCAATTTACTGTTAAGGTTTGTTTATGGGTTTGTAAGGTATCCTGCAGGTTCAGCTGAAATTCGGCATTCAAGTCCTGGCCACGGTACCCGGTGCGCCTGCCACCAGCTCCAGCGCCTCCAAACATCGACTGAAAAAAATCGGAAAAATCTTCCCCACCACCATAACCACCGCCAAAGCCTTCAAAGCTTCCTGGGTCAGCAGAATTGCGTTGGCGGCTTTGCTGTTGCCTGGTTTGCTGTTCATAGGCTTCGCCATGCTGCCAGTTTTCGCCATATTTATCGTACTTTTTACGTTTTTCAGAATCGCTTAATACCTCGTTAGCTTCATTAATCTCCTGGAATTTTTTATTTGCTTCGGTATCATTGGGATTAAGATCTGGATGATATTTACGGGCCTGTTTACGGTAAGCATTTTTAATTTCTTTTTCCGTAGCCGTTTTTTCTATGCCTAATGTTTTATAATAATCAATAAAAGCCATGGTAAACTATTGTATAATTATAACCTTAAAATTAAGGCTAAGTTTTTATCAGCAGAAAATTAAGCATTATTTAGCAGCTATCATCAAAGTTTTGAATGAATCAGTCTTTAATGAAGACTCGATTAAGGAGGACTATTAAAAGCAGCGAAAGAAAGGCACAGAATTTAAAATAGTACCGTAAATTTACCGCATGCAAAATCAGATTTTCCACCATTTTAGTGATATTGAAACCAAAGAAATAGCTCCGGGTTATTTCTCCAAACTGATCCATACGAGCGGGAACACAATCAACTTCATCGAGGTTAAAGCCGGGATTTCGTTACCAATGCATAAGCATATACATGAACAATATTCTTTTGTTATTGAAGGTAAATTTGAACTTACTGTCGATGGCGTCCCACAGGTTTTAGATTCTGGAATGTTTGCCACAATTCCCTCAAATATAGTTCATGGTGGCACTGCGGTTACTGATTGCAAACTAATAGATATATTTAGCCCGGCACGTGAAGATTATAAATTATTATAATTTAAGGCATTTTTGTTAAAATTAATACCGCTAAATATTAATTTTGCCCTCCCAAAAACAAAACAATATGCCTATAATTAAAGCTACCCTTGCCGATGTACCCGAATTGAATGTTTTAATTAACAGCGCTTACCGTGGCGAGGAATCAAAAAAAGGCTGGACAACCGAAACTGATCTGATAGACGGTATAAGAATAGATGAGCCGATGCTGGTTGAGTACCTTAGTAATGATGCCATTACGCTGTTAAAATATATTGATGACGATGACAAGATAATAGGATCTGTTTACCTTGAAGTAAAAGGGGATAAGTTGTACCTGGGCATGTTTAGCGTATCGCCAACTTTACAAAACGGGGGAGTAGGCCGTGCTTTAATTGAGGAGGCAGAAGTTATTGCAAAACAATTGGGTTTACATACTATTAGTATGACCGTTATCCGAACCCGTAAAGAGCTCATCAGTTGGTACCAACGCAGGGGCTATGCCTTTACCGGCGAAATCCAACCTTTTCATGATCATGGTCGGTTCGGTTCGCCTAAAGAGTTGATTGAGCTTATAGTGATGGAGAAATCGGTTTAAACAACGCTGTCCATCAATTCCTGAAAGAGGTCAATATACTGGCCGACATGCAAGCCGTCAATTAATGCATGGTGAACATGAATTGATACCGGCATTGATCTTTTGCCATCCTGCTGTGTCATTTTCCCAAAAGAAATCCTTGGACAGCTATTTTGTGAACCAAAAGTACTGGCATGTGATATACTGGTAAAATCGATCCATGGCAGTGATGAAAATCGAATAATGTTATTGACCTTGGATCGAATCAAATCATTTGAGTTTTGAACGCTTTCAACTTCTTTATTCGCGGTTATGATAAATTGGTCAAATTGGGAAGCATACGGAATATATCCAAATCCAAAAGTACCATTACTGCGCCCGATGGTTGACCCGGCATCTATTTGATCATAAATATAAACCTCGTCATCTTCTATTCTTAATTTAAACGGCTCAAGAGCATTTGCCGCGGCCAATGCCCTATGCATTGTATACAGAAAAAATGATGCTTCTTTTTCTTTCGCAAAAAGGTACGCTTTCGTACAATCAATTCTTACTGTAACGCCGTAAAAAGGCTCATCAAATTGTTTAAAGAGATGAAAATGCTCCTTACGTACCCACGTATCAAGGTGTAACTTTTGCTTCATATCTGTATCGATGTCAATATATCTTTAAGCGTATCGGCATGTTTAAATTTTTCATGTGTGAGGATGGTTTCAACATGTTCATGTGCCCAGGTGGTATGGAACGGAACATGGATAGCACTCCCGCCAATATTAAGCACAGGCATCACATCCGATTTCAGGGAATTGCCCACCATCATAAACTCGCTTGGATCAATATCAAGGTGCTTAATTAGCTTGATATAATCATCCTCTTGTTTATCACTCATAATTTCGATATGGTGAAAGTAATGTGCCAGCCCCGATTTTTTTAATTTACGTTCCTGGTCAAGCAAATCGCCTTTAGTAGCCACCACCAACCGATAATGAGGTTTTAAAGCTGATAGTACTTCTTCCACACCATCCAATAACTCAATTGGTTCGTTAAGCATTTGTTTACCATATTCCAATATAATATCGATAATTTCAATACTAATCTTCTTTTCGGATATGTTGAGAGCAGCCTCAATCATGCTTAAAATATACCCCTTTATGCCATAGCCATAAAGCGATAGGTTCTCAATCTCGACTTTAAAAAGCTCACTTGATATACTATGTTCCGGTAAAAAATCTTCAAGTAAGCTGCAGAACTTTTTTTCGGTGTTTTGAAAATATGGCTCATTCACCCACAGCGTATCATCGGCATCAAAAGCAATAACTTTTAATCTCATAATAAATAAAAAAAAACGTACTGCAATAATAGCAATACGCCTTTAATTATCTATCAAAAAGTTTATCTCCGACATTTTATAAACCAAATTTATTTTTAAGTAACCTTTTTAAAAAAAAGTAGTCTCCATGATGCAACCTTTGTTTTTAAAACAACGTCCTATAACCAAAATGATCAAAACTATTCAATTAATGGAAGAGATATTGCCGCCTTTAAAAGAATTTATAGTTGATTATTGCAGCCGCTATAAGATTCAAAGTGTGGATCCTGGTAGCCTATGCCTCGAAACCAGCCTTGATCTTGATCTGGATATTTTTGATATCGAGATAGATCTTTTCCTGGCAGACTTTGCCGACCAGTTTAATATTGATCAATCTAAATTTACCTGGTATAAATACGGCTATCCCAAGGGATCAACCCGGGTGAGAATGATAAAAATGTTATTTGGCTACCACAACACCTGGGTAAAACAGCTTGCACATTATTGCTACAAACCAAAGTTTAAAGTACGTAACCTGCAGGATGCTGTTATGACAGGAATATTGGTGTAAAGGTTAGTGAAGTTGCAATACAACTTATTCAAAACCATAGTAGTCATTCAGTCGGTTTAATCCGGATTCAGACGAAATAAATTACAAGCGAAAATACCGGCTTAAGGAATTAATTGACCAATTATCTAGAGATCTGTAACCCTTGTATGATTTCTTTTTACATATCTGCGAATATCCAGTACTATACCGGCAAAGAAATAAAATATCAGCGGGAAACCCACGGCTAAAAAAGAAGAGTATATAAAAAATAGACGGATTTTAGCTATTGAAACATTAAATCTTTCGCCAAGATAGGTGCATACACCGAAGGAGTACCGTTCAAAAAAAGTAAGTATTCTTTGTAGCATATCAGGTCAGCTTTAATATTTTATTACCAACGCCGCACTGCAGGCATTTCTTATAATTACAGTAGTTATTTTTTAGTTCAAGCAGTGCCTGCGATTCAAACGCGTTTGTAATTTTCACTCCTAAGTTAACAAAATCTGCGGTAATATTGTTCTTTTCGGCCGGTAAATTTTCCAAAAGCTTTAGGCTGCGACTTATATAGTACTGTTGTTGATGATGCTTACCATAACTAAACAGGAATAGGGCCAGGGTATTGATGAGCAATATATCTACAGATGATGCTCCCATGGTTTTTGGCGAGGACTTTGAATTAGACGGTATATCAAAGCGAAAATGATCATCCCAATATCCATTTGTTTTTATGGAGGCGAAAAGATTTCTGAGCGCATCGATATCTTTTATTTCCAATATTTTAGAGAACAAATGAGCAGAATTCACGATAAGCGCAGCAAATTGAGCCAGCCTAATTGTAGGAAAGTTTTGAGGCCTTAACCGCATAAATTTCCATAAATGGTTTTCCACAGGCTTTAAACTGTATTTCTTCCGCAGAAAATCATATTCCTTCTTCAATTTGTTTGGATAATCATCTTTCAAATCAGCATCCAAAAACCCTGCCTGCCCAAATATCAGCGCTTCTACCTGCATCGGATTGTTTTTGTGCTTACCAAGAGTAAGCTGAGGTAAGGACTTGGCAAGCAGTTCAAAGGGGAGTGCATTTGTTTTAAAACCAAAGTTTGCCGCCAAAAACTGGTAGAACGTTTCCTCCCAATCGCCACGGTTTAGGGAAAGGGCGGTTATTACAGCTGCTGATTTTTTTTCAAGGCGCTCAACCAATACCCTTGTTAACCAGTTATTCATGATGAGTTGATCAATGGCGCCAATACTGGCCTCACATGGTATTATAGTTTGGTTCCCAAACACCATCTGGTGATAGCGGCCATATAATTCCGCGGGTATCCTGTCTTTTAACTGAAGGGTTGGCACTTTGCGGCCGTTTGTCAAAACCAAAGGCAAATCATCATTGTATACCACGTGCAAAATTACATTGTTATAGGCGTCATCAGTAGTATGCCCATGTTTTTGCCAGTCGGAAGCCGAAAGGTGAACTTCAATATTCCCGGCCCAGATGGTTTCATCTATTTTGATACGGGCATTATGAAAATCAGGGCCTGCATCTGTGTTATGTACTCCTGTCGAAAATATTTCAAGGGTTTTACCATCTTCAGTTTGCAGATCAATACGATCAAAAAGCCTGAATTTCCATACGTAATGCAAAAAGTCTTCGGTGAAAAGCATGGTTTAAATATAGTAAATGTGACAGCTGACTAACTTCAAATTTTAAACTGAAAGATTAGCGGTACAGAAAAATAGTGAAATCTTCTTCGCTATAGTCGTTAATTAGCAGCGCCTTTCTGCTGATGGTTTGACAGAACGCCAGTATTTTCTGCTGATCATAAGCAACTAAAAGGCCGTTAGGAATAATACTGCTCAACAAGTTGAAACCCATGCCAAGCTTGCTTTGGGCAAATAATTTAGCAATTGCTTTATAAATAAAATCTGGGTCACTACTGAAATAATTAAGCGATCCGCTGGCAATCACGTAATCACTTGCCGGTATCTCGTCGCTCATAAAATCACCTTGCATAAAGGAACACTTAGGCAGTTTGCCATATCTTCTGTTGGCCTCCACCAAAAGTTCAGGTATTTGTTCAAGGCCCATATAAGTTATTTGAGGATATAAGGGAAGCAGGTATGCCAGCAGATCCCCATGTCCGCAACCGGTGTCCAATACCGAACATCCATTCAGATCCGCTATCCTGGCTAACACTTTAAACCGTATCAACTGACTTTCCTGATCTTTCCATCCCAGGGCCGCAGTTCCCTGGTTGCCATGAAAGAAGATCATGTTTCTATGGTAATCAAAAATAGCTTGTGAATCTGCAGCAGTATTCATACATCAATATTTGTACGCCAATATAATAAAACACCAATATATCATTTTGTTACAAATATTTGGGTGGGGGATTGACACGTTAGCAATTGTGGATTGCCAATCATTATTCCGGGTGGCTTTAGTCTTTTTCCTCAATGATCCTTTTGTAAATGCCCATCATCAATATCGACGCAAGATTTTTGGATGTTCTTATTAAATTTTGTTCCGTGTGGTTTAAGGCGGCAGTGATATCTGAAGGTTCGTTTCCAATAGCCATCAGTACGTCAAAGTACTGGTTTAATTTGTCGTTATCATGAAGTGGTATTTTACCTGCCAAACCAATTACAGGTACATCCTTTGCTTTTGCCCTGCTGGCCACCCCAAAGGGCCCTTTTCCCTGTAGTGTTTGCTCATCAATGCTTCCCTCTCCGGTTATTACAAGATCGCTTTTTTGCAGCGCATCATCAAAACGGGTAAGTTCCATAAAATAATCTATACCGTTTACCAGTTTCGCATTTACCCAGGCACAAAGCGCAGCTGATGCCCCGCCGGCTGCACCTCCATATTGGGTTGCAGCTATATTTATATGAAGCTGTTTTAGCGTAATATCATTAAACCTGGAAAGTCCTGCATCAAGAATTTCTACAGCCTGCGAATCAGCACCCTTTTGCGGGCCGAATACAGCTGCCGCACCCTGCGCACCCAATAGCTTATTGTCCACATCGCAAAGTACAATGATAGAGGTGTGTTGTAATCGTTCATCAATAGCAGAAAAATCGACCCTGGCAAGCTCTGTCAAAATTTCGGGCATATGCACTAATTGATCGCCGGCCTCATTCAAAAAACGAACGCCAAGTGCTCTTAAAATACCAGTTCCACCATCAATCGTAGCGGTGCCTCCCATCGCTATTAAAATTGTTTTCACTCCAAAATCAAGAGCTCTTTTAATCACCTGACCTGTTCCGTACGATGACGCCATTAAAGGATTCAGTTCATGTTGCTTCAGCAATCTTAAGCCTGATGCATCTGCCATTTCAATTACAGCAATTTTGCCGCTGTCAATCAAACCGAATGAGGCTTCTATGTTCCGGCCCAGAGGGTCCTGTATTTCAACGGCAATAATTTTACCCTGCAGCTTTTGGATAATAAGGGCGGCAGTACCATCGCCACCGTCTGCTATCGGGAAACATTCGGTGGTACAGGAGAGCATGCTTTGCTGTAATCCTTTTTCAATGGCTACAGCGGCAGCCGATGCAGTCAAACTATTTTTAAAAGCATTTGGCGCTATCAGGATGTGCATAACAAATTATATAATAAAGGTTAAAAGATATACAACCAAAAAAGAAGTTACCCCCATACATACCGTAGCTAATGAATACACCCTCAGCATGGTTTTCATTTCAAGTCCGGAAAACTTTGCTATGACCCAGAAATAAGCATCATTGGCATGTGATATCATCATGGAACCTGCACCCATAGCCAAAACACAAAGTATATGTCCCTTATCTGTATTTAAACCCAAAGAAGTTAATAAAGGCAGCACAATTGATGAAGCCGTGATAATAGCCACTGTTGATGAGCCCTGTGCTGTTTTTAGAATAAAGGTAAGTAAAAATGGAAAAAATATGCCCATACCAGCCAGCGGCAAGGCATTACTTAAATGATTCCCAATTTGTGTAGCCGCCAAAACGGCCCCAAATGCCCCGCCCGCACCTATGATCACCAATATACCACCTGCTTTTTCTGCACCATCTTGTAATAGTTTGGCAACCACATCCTTTTTCCATGAACGGGACGCGTTAAAAGCAAGCAATATCCCTATGGCAAGGGCGATAACAGGATCGCCCAGGGCAAGTAAAATACTCAGCCAATTGTTGACTGTGCCTGGCTCAATCACAAAAAAAGATTTCAAGGCGATTAAGAATATCGGTAGCAATACAGGTAAAAAAGCCTTTATTACGGATGGTTGACCTATAGGTTCCCCGCTTAAAACATCATCTGTAATAACCGGTTTGGGTATCGATTTACTGGCATAACCAACCCACAGGAAACCTGCAATCATGGCTGGAATGGCAACTGTTGTTCCAATCATGATTAGTTTGCCTAAATCAACGCCAATAATACCGGCAGCAGCAGCGGCACCAGGGTGGGGTGGAACGAGGCAATGCACAGCATATAGCCCGGTAGCCAGTGAAGCGGCCATAATTACAATAGAGATTCCCGTGCTTTTTGCCAATGATTTGTTTAAACCACTGAGTACGATATAGCCCGAATCACAAAATATGGGTAAGCCCACAATAAGGCCGGTAATGCTCATGGCCAGCGCAGCTTGCTTTTTACCAACTATTTTCAGGATAGCGTTTGCCATTACCCGCGTGCTGCCGGTGTGCTCCAGTATAACACCCAGTGTAGTACCCAATATAATAAGCGCACCGAGTGATTTTAAGATATTGCCGAAACCTTCTTTTATGGCAGTAAGTACGTTGTTCAGCGATAAGCCAACACCAAGGCCCACCAGCAAACAAGCTATTATCAGGGCGAAGACAGCGTGTATCCTGAATTTTGCGGTAAGCACTACAATAACCGCGATACCAATGATAAGGCAAATCAAAACGCGCGCAAGAAAAGTATCCATAAATATTATTTTTATAGGATCACAATGTACGCCGAATAATTAAATCAGCGTCGTTCTAAGTAATCAAAAATGTTCTTTTGCATGTAGTATAACTATTGGTTATAGGTGTATAAAACAATAATTATGCTTTATATAAATTAGGTATATATTTAATATTCAATAAAATATATTAATCAATTAATCTTTTTGTTTATATTGAAATGAAGGATTTTTTTTGACTAATGCTGAGTGTTCGCATCTTAGACAAGAACACCTGGCCTGGCAAAATCGGAAGACGCACGCCCAGAAAGGGAGGAATTTTTATAACTTAGTTTTCGTTAAATCAGCTGACATGAAAATAGCTACCTATAATGTGAATGGTGTTAACGGACGCCTGCCAGTATTACTGCGCTGGCTGGAAGAAAGCGCCCCCGATGTTGTTTGCCTGCAAGAGCTTAAAGCCCCCCAGGAAAAATTCCCCGAACAGGCTATTAAGGATGCAGGTTACCAATCTATCTGGCATGGGCAGAAAAGCTGGAACGGCGTAGCAATTTTATCACGCAATGAAGATATTAAAGAGTCAAGGCGCGGACTGCCGGGCGACCCTGAAGATCTGCATAGCCGCTATATAGAGGCCATTGTGAATGGTGTATTGATCGGCTGCCTTTACCTTCCAAACGGCAACCCGGCGCCCGGACCGAAATTTGGCTATAAGCTCCAATGGTTTGATCGCTTCACCGCTCATGCCGCCCAACTGCTGAGTCATGATATTCCGGTGGTTTTATGCGGGGATTATAACGTGATGCCCACCGAACAGGATGTGTACAAACCGGAACGCTGGGTTAATGACGCCCTCTTCAGGCCCGAGACCCGCGCGGCGTTTCATAACCTGCTGGCTCAAGGCTGGACTGATGCCATCCGGAAATTATATCCCACTGAAACAATCTATACTTTTTATGATTATTTCCGTAATGCCTACGGACGCGATGCAGGACTACGCATTGATCATTTCCTGCTCAGCCCTAATTTAAAGGACCGGCTAACGGGGGGCGGCGTAGATCGGGACGTTCGCGGTTGGGAAAAAACCAGTGACCATTGCCCGGTCTGGATCGAAGTAATTTAATAATCCGTGTTTATTATCTATGAGCACAATGCTTTTGACGGCAGGAAAAGCTGCGATAGTTGTGGAGAATTATTTGGTGAACAACCGGACTAAAAGCCATTTGTCATCTAAATGACATCATGTTCAGGTCGTTAAAATGTTTTGCGGGCCTGCTCGTCTTAGCTTTTATATGAAGACAAGAATTCCAGCCATCCTACTGCTATGGATGATTATTGACATTTACTTTTTTTCAGCTGTTGAAACGCTGACATCTAACACTTTCCTATACCTGGCGTACTGGATGGTTGACATCTTTCTCGCCGGTACCATCTTATACGGCGCAATGACGGGGAAGACCAAACTAATTTCTTGGCTTATGGCTCCGGTACTGCTCTCTTTTATACCCAAGCTATTGGGCTCCACAATATTGGTGCTTGAAGATGTTACCCGCGCATTCAGGGGATTTCCGCCACGTAGCTATGCAGTGAGCGAGTTTATATTAATCTTAGCAATACTGCTTTTTGGCTTATTGTTATTCGGTATCACGCGCGGACGTCATTACTATAAGGTTCACCGCGAAACCCTTTATTTTGATGACTTGCCCGAAACCTTTGATGGATTTACCATTACACAAATATCCGACGTTCATTCCGGCAGTTTCAGCGACAAAGACGGGGTACAAAAAGGGCTTGACCTGGTTAACGCACAGCAAAGCGACATGATCCTCTTTACCGGCGATCTGGTGAACAACCAGGCTAACGAAATGGACCCGTGGATACCTGCATTTGCAAAACTGGAAGCTCCATATGGGAAATACTCGGTGTTAGGTAACCATGATTACGGCGATTATATGCGCTGGGAAAGCGAAGCAGCCCAACAGGCTAATCTGGATAGGTTAAAAGAGGTTCACCAGGAGATCGGGTTCCGGTTATTGCTGAACGAGGCTATGCCTATTAAGAAGAATGAGCAGTTTTTCGCGCTGATTGGTGTCGAAAATTGGGGCAAGGGTGGTTTTCATAAATATGGCGACCTTAAAAAGGCAACTGCAGGAGTGCCCGACGACGCTTTTAAGGTATTAATGTCACATGATCCTTCGCACTGGGATGCGGTTACATTAGATCACCATCAGCCTGTTCACCTTACGCTTTCTGGCCACACACACGGCATGCAGTTTGGTTTTGAGCTATTTGGTTTTAAGTGGAGTCCCATTAAATATGTATATAAACAATGGGCTGGACTTTATGAGAAAAGTGGGCTTTACCTGTACGTGAACCGTGGCTTTGGTTTCCTTGGCTTGAAGGGTCGTGTGGGTATCTGGCCCGAGATCTCGGTGCTCACTTTAAAGCGAAAATCCTGATAATCAACTGCCAATGCATTTGGCGTCGGTATAGGATTTCGCTGATTGTTTAAGCAACGTCATATCTCTGTGGTCTGCGTGTACCGCCACGATTAAAGGTTTAATTTTGGGCATGAGTTCAAAATCAATCCATGAACTGGTCTATTCAGTTCTCGACCTGGCAACTGTTGTTGAGGGGCATTCCATTGCAGATACTTACCACAAAAGCCTTGAAAATGCCAGGCAGGCAGAGGAACTTGGTTATAAGCGCTACTGGTTCGCCGAACACCATAACATGATCAATGTTGCCAGCTCGGCTACTTCTGTGCTAATTGGTTATATCGCAGGAAATACAAATACCATCCGGGTCGGTTCAGGCGGAATTATGCTGCCAAACCATTCGCCGCTGGTGGTTGCTGAGCAGTTTGGTACCCTGGCTACTTTATACCCTAACCGGATTGACCTTGGTTTGGGCAGGGCGCCGGGCACAGATCAGGCAACAGCAATGGCTATCCGGGGAGAAAATATGAATGCTTCATTTTATTTTCCGCGGGATGTGGATAGTTTGCAAAAATATTTTTCTACCGAAAATGCCGACGGCAAAGTGAGGGCAATTCCGGGCGAAGGACTTGAAATTCCTATATGGATATTGGGATCAAGTACGGATAGCGCCAGGCTGGCTGCGGCGAAAGGCCTGCCTTATGCTTTTGCCAGTCATTTTGCGCCTGCCTATTTCATGGAAGCAATTAAAATATATCGGGAAAACTTTATACCGTCTGCGCAACTACAGGAGCCTTATGTAATAGCCTGCGTTAATGTGGTTGCAGCGGAAACAGATGAAGAAGCGGAGCACCTGGCCACTTCTGTAAAACAGCTGTTTATGGGAATAGTTACTGGTAAAAGGCAATTGCTACCGCCACCTGTTGATAGTATGGAAGAGGTTTGGAATGTATTTGAAGAGGAAGCAGTTATGCAAATGCTGGCCTATTCCTTTATCGGCAGCAAAGAAATGATCAAAGCTATGATGGTGGACTTTGTACAAAAAACAGGCATAGATGAAGTAATGGCAACTTCCCATATCTATGAGCATGAGGCCAAACTAAATTCCTACCGTTTATTTGCTGAGGCTTTAAAGTTGCCTTAATCTTAATTTAGAGTAGGGGATATTGAGAAAGGTAAATTATGTTGCCGGAGAAAGGGCGAATTATAATTTAGCTGCGCTGATAGTTTATCAAATCTAAATTTTTATGTTTTTTAACTTTAACTCCTGCAAAACAGTTTGACCATAAGTAGTGAAATAGCGGTGCTCAATTAAAAAGTCGATATTAAGTAATTTCCAGTCTTTATCTGAAAGTGTTTTATGGAGATAAAACGCCCATTCGTCACGGAGCCTTTGTTCATATCTCTTATAATCGGGTTTGGCAAGGTGGAAAAGATCCGCATCACATATTACACATTCTGCCAGGTTTTGTGGATTTTGAGGTGCCCGGGTTGCAGCGATCAAAGCACATATCTGCACAATATATTCTTGCGGGCAAAGTAGCGGTTGAAGAAAGTTTTCGGCAATAATAATGCTCTCAGCTTCATGATCGTGGTAGCTGATGGTATAACCGCTATCGTGAAACCACGCGGCTATCTGTAATAGTTTTATGTTTTCTTCGGCCAATCTTGACTGTTCTCCTATCAAGGTTACCGCTTTAACAACATCCAGGGTATGAGCTTTGTCATGAAAACAGAGTTCTTTAGGAAGCCTGGCACTAAAAAGTTCAATTATATATTCCCCTGCTTTCTGTTCGATCAATGATAGCATAAAAATAAATTGCAAGTATTATACTGTTTAATTCTGTAGAAATGTTGGATATTTTACTTTAAAACCGATATAGTGTGACCTATTTTACACCGCCTGCACATAACTTCCTGATCCTATCTAAAAACGGGGTCTGATGTTCCTTTGTCTTTTTGGGGGCAATTTGAAATCAAGACCAATTGTTGACTTTATTAAGATAAATACGGTTAGCAGTTTAGGCCCATGGCGATAACGGCCATGGCAATTGAATATATTGGGGATTAACTTAATCAGATCTGATATTCATCAGATTTAAGTCATATCCTGTTGATTAAGGAATTCTACAGAAAATATTCAGGATTACGGGGTAAAATTGGTATTCAACCACTGATATTGGCAACCATGTTTCTAAGAAAGATACTTTTTATTATCATTTTAACCGTTCCTACAGCTTTACTTGCGCAAGAATTGCCAGCCAGCGACTCCCTGGTATCTGTACGCCCTAAAACCCCGATAACCCGGTTTAACGAATCTTTTATTTCATATATCCCTCCGGTCGCCTTTATCACCTATGGTGTACTTTCTTTCCATGTTAGTGGGATTAGGCAAATTGATTATGATATACATAATGACAGACAAGCTGATCATCCTGGATTTAAAACAAACCTGGATAATATCAGCCAGTTTTTACCGGCAGTTATGGTTTATGGTCTAAATATAGCAGGAGTAAAAGGGAAGCATAATTTTGCCGATAGGACTGCGCTGTACGTACTCTCAGAGGGAATTTTTGCAGGGTCCACATTTATTACCAAGAAAACAAGCAACCGTTTAAGACCAAACGCTGCCGACAGATATTCCTTTCCATCAGGACACACAGGCAACGCTTTTGCATCAGCAGAATTTCTTAACCAGGAGTACGGGGATATTTCGCCATGGTATAGCATTGCAGGTTATACAATTGCAGCTACAACGGGTGTTTTAAGAATATATAATAATGAACACTGGTTTAGCGATGTTGTAGCAGGAGCGGGGGTAGGTGTTTTATCTACCAAACTTGCTTATTTGATATATCCGGTTATAAAAAGGCAATTTACCCATGGCAAACAAAATCCAGGAGTGGGGACAATAATTATCCCTACGTACCAGGATCATGTTATTGGTTTAGCATTTGTTAAAACCTTGTAGCACATATTACTATATTTTATCATTGTTTTGGTGGTTCATAATGTAACAATCTGAATTTTCATTTATTGCCTGATTGAGCAGTTAGCGCTTTCTCCAAATCATCTTTAAAGTTCCGCCCGATTGGGATTTGATGACCGTTTAAAACAATGCGGTTACTTTCCAGGCGTTTGATCTGATGAATGGATACAATGAAAGATTTGTGTACCCGTACAAAACGCTTCTGTGGGAAAATATCCAGCATCGCTTTAATTGAACCTTTCAATAAGATTTTTTCTGAGTGGGTATAAATAATGGCATAATCTTTCAGTCCCTGGATGTGTGTAACCTCATTAAAGTGAAGTTTTATGCGCTGAACACCGCTTTTGACAAAAATAAAATCCATGTCTTCACCAGCAGGGATACCCTCTATATTGACATGCTGCGCTTTCAAAGCCAGGAATTCCCTGATTTTTGTGATGGCTTGTTCAAAACGTTTGAAGGATATAGGTTTTAATAAAAAATCAATCACACCCAATTCATAACCTTCAAATGCGTAGTTGCGGTAGGCAGTGGTAAATACAGTCAGGGGAGGATCTGAAAGTGCTTTCAGAAATTGAATCCCTGTCATTTCCGGCATCTCAATGTCCAATAACAATACATCGGTTTGGTGATTTTCCATATAATGCAAAGCTTCTCCCGCATGTCGAAACAGTGACACGGATTGTACATAGTCCATTTTTTTTAAGTAACCGTCTAATATTTCAAGCGCAAGCGGCTCATCGTCTACCACTACAAATTTCAACATCGTTTTCAAATTAAGTCCGTCTTTACAGTTCAATTACCAGTTTGGTAAAAAAGGTGTTTTTTTTGTCTTCAAGCTCAAGAGAATGTCGGGCCGGATAGAGCAGATCCAGGCGCTTTTGTAAATTATCGATCCCAATTCCTCCCTTACTATTACGAACAAATAAAGGTGATTTTGCGTTTTCTATAGTTACCGTCAATATTGACTGATCCAACCCGATGTTTACCTTCAACCAGCCATTTTCAGTCTGTTTACTCAATCCGTGTTTAAAAGCATTTTCTACCAGGGGCAATAAGAGCAGCGGAGCAATTTCCTGCCCATTCAATTCACCCGGGGTAGTTAGTTCAATAGCTGAGTCAGCACTAAACCTAAGCCGTTCTAATTCAATGTAATTGTGGAGGTAGGTGATCTCTTTTTCCAGCAACACCTTTTCAGCTGTACTATCATACAACATGTATTCCATCATTTCTGACAGCTTGAGCACCACATCCGGCGCGAGTTCTGATTTTTTAAGCGTTAGCGCGTACAGGTTGTTTAATATATTGAATAAAAAATGCGGGTTTACCTGGGCGCGAAGAAAATTAACCTCAGCATTCAGCTTTTCCACCATAATTTTCTGAATAACGAGTTGCTGCCCATACCAATCGATGCTTAATTTGAGTGCCAATATTAATCCAAGATACCATAAGGTGCTAAAAAAGTTATAGGATAATGCTTCCATTAAATGGCTGCTACGCATTGGGCCCACCACATAGCCATAAAGGTAAAAATCAAACAGGCTTTGAGCGGTTAAATACCCCATCACAGAAATGATAATTGCCGTAAAATAGGCAAGGTACCGCTTCTTTAACAGGTACCTGGGTAAAAAGTATTGCAGGTTAAGATAAGCGATCACGATGAGCAGCACAATCCGGCCGGTAACACAGGCTACAAAATAAGGCATACTTGCTTTGTAAATGAGATATTTTTTCTCATAAATGAAGAACCCAGTGATGAGCACCCAATAGGCGCCATGCATCAGGGCATGCTTTAATGTGATGCTGCGTTTTGAAAACGGCAGCTTAAGCTGTTTATCCAGAACATCCATTTTGATATGTCATTATCATTCATCATAAAAGAAACTAAAAGCGTTCGATCCACAAAATTATATCGACAAACGGCACAAATAGTAGAGGAATATAAGGATAAAAAGGCTGATGTCTATTATTCCGGTTGTTGGTCAGGAGCATACCCGTCAATCTCTGCTTGTGGTAATGGCCGAAAATCACAGTTATCTTAATAAATGGTTTTGGCAGTCGGTAAACTATAGTAGCTTTATAAATAATTAACTTTTTTTTCAACCGATGAGTAGATTAAGTAAGGCATTTGAGCTTTTTGACGCTTACAATAAACAAGATCCCCGCAGTTTTACATGGGAAAGTGAAAACCAACCACAGGAATATTTTTTTGCTGTTAAATTATATGAATGGGTTTTAAAACTAAACCCCAATGCTACTGACGAATTATTATTAGCATCCAGAAGTCAACATATCGGGAGATGGGAAATCCCGCGTGAAGATTACCCGAACGGACGTGAACACTATCTTAAATGGCGCAAGAATCTTGCCCTGCACCATGCTGCTATTGCCGGTCGTTTAATGAAAGAAGCCGGATATGGGGAAGAAACATTGGATCGGGTTAAACAAATCATCCTGAAACAAAGAATTAAAGTTGATCCCGATGTTCAGACAATGGAGAATGCTCTTTGCCTGGTGTTCCTGCAATTACAATATGAAGACTTTAGTAAAAAGTACGAGCATGAACCAGAGAAAATAATAAACATTCTCCGGAAATCATTATTAAAAATGGATGAGAATGGACATCAACTTGCACTGAAATTACCTTATTCGGAAAACGGACTTTATCTGATCAATAAAGCGTTAAGCAGTCTGTAGTTATTCTATGCAAGTAAAACCTGGATTTGCAATGCGGAATATTGGTCTATTATGGGCCATCAGTAATTTCCTTCATGTTGAAGGCAATACTGATGGCATAAAACTGATCCCCAATGGTAGACTGATATAATTAAATTGAAATCATTAAAAGTTCGTTGGTTTTTATGTTTGCTGCTTGTGGTAGTGTCACCAAAATAGTTGTGCCCGTTTGGATGAAATCAGCGGAGACTTTTTGCCCATTCATCATCACCAAAATATGATTTACTTTTTGTTCGTCCATTTTTTCCAGGCTAATTTTCTGTAATTGCAACGAACCATATTTTACTTCAAAAAGATGCTCCTGTTTGCCACCTGTCTTCGTTTGGGAATAAGTGCCCCAGCTTTGAGCCGCAGTAAAGGGAGATTTAAAATTTTCCTTATCCCATTTTGGCGCAAAACGAATAAAGCCTTTCGGGCCATGGTATTCAAAACCACAAGCAGTAATAAAAGTTCCGTAGCTGGCCATGGCCCGGCCATAATGGTCGCTACATTCAATTTCATTAAAGGGATTGCGCTTAAAAGCATGGTATCGGTCATGAATCGCTCTTGTTAAAACCAGGGCTTCGTCTGTCATTCCTTCGGCCATCAGGTGGCTTGAAACCTGATGTTCAAATCCGGTCATACATTCATAAAAATAGCCCATTTGCCAGGTTGCTGATTCCCCATAGGGATGGGGTTCATCTTTGGGATTCGTATTCATCACCATGCCGCTTTCGCCGGGCAAAGCATAAGGGCGCCAGCCCGAATGTTGTTTCTCAAACGGACCTACATCTTGCATAAAGTTATATTTCCAGAGCGACTTTAAAGCGCTGACCGTTTTTTCTTTATTGTTGATCCGACCCATCCCCACCTGCCATGCCCAACTTTGCCCCAGCACCTGATCGATATGGCAGGTATTGTACGACCCGATCCCTGCCCGTCCTTTCACCGCGTCAGGTCTGTGAATGTAATACTCACCGTTAAATAAAAGATCATCCATGTTTTTTATTCCCTTTGTAGCATATTCTTTGCATCGGGCAGCAAAAACCGCGTCGTTCATTTCTTCTGCCATCACACCGCCTGCCTTTACAGCAGCAATGCACAGCCCTACGATCCAGGCAATTTCGCCATCCCAAATCGCATCAAGGGTATTTTCCATTGGGGTATCCGTCATGCCGTCACCATTCTTATCCGCGTTAATGATAAACTGCGTCGCCTTTTTGATATTTACCCAATTGTTTTTTAAGAATGTGCTGTCGGCACTCATCTGGTGTTCGCGCAGGCAGCCTAAAACCCTGCCGGCCTGCCCATCAATAGCGGGTCGTTTATTATATTCCCCCCTAAACCATATACCACCATCTTCCTGAAGGGAGATGCCCAGATCAACCCGCTGGCGGTTGTCCCGTTCAATACCGGGAAATACCCTGCCGATGGCCTGTGCATATTGCCATACGTGCGTGCAATTACCCTCACAGGCCCCAACGCCTTCCCAAGCCCATGAACGCCCGGTTTTGAACCGATGGGAGGTAGTAGTGGCTAATGCAGAGATATTCAAAAATGTTCGTTCCAGGAACCAATGTGGCAAACTTGAATTGAACCAGGTATCGTTCCATAGTTTTGTTTGAGACGTTAGATACGAGAACCTTTCAGCCACATAATCCGCAACGGCCAGGGCATCAGAAAACTTATTCAAATAGTAATGACCTGTTCTTGCGTCCGGTACATCGATACGGACACCTACATTAGGAAAATGCCAGCTAATGACAAACTCTTTTTTTATACTTTCCCCGGGCGACAGCTGTTGTGATGAAACTATACCGGCAATTAATTTTTCATCGGCATTTACAACGGCCTCATTTGTTATTTTTGAGTTAAAAGATGCAGCAGAAAAAGGAAGTGAAAAAGAAGAAATACCCATGGCATTTTTTCCGATGAATGATAAACACATAGAGCCGGTATCGCCGGCATCACTATACTTTGCTTTATCCACGGCTTTAAAGGTAGAAAACACTGACACGTGGTCTGTTTTGTTAATTACAGTATTTACCCTTTTCCCATCACAATTTGCAGTTGCCGAAAATTTATTGACCGCGTTTTCAAGCCATCCTGCTATTTCTACGTCTATAATTTCTGTTCCTGTATTTTTTATTTCAAAAGACTGAACAGTTACCGGGATATTAGAGTTATCCTCATCCAGCGGAATAAATGGAGAAAACGCCGTCAGTTTAATATCTAACGGCAGTCTATTATCTATGTAATGAACAACGGCCAGGGGGTAGGTGGCTTCAAATTTTATTTCATCCCAATCATCCTGATGAATGCGTTTTGTTATCGTATTTCCCTGGTATTTAACTTTAATAGCAAAGCCCTGCTCCAACGGGCGGATATCTTTTGATGGCTGTATATAGCAGGCTCCATCACGTGATCGTACTTTTTCACCCATCCCCTGAACATCATGATCCCATTTAACCACCTTAGGTTCAATACCTTCTTGGTTTTTATTAAAGATATCCCATAGCCACAACCGGCCGTCGCCGCCTAAATACAAGGTACCGCAGTTGATACCTCCTACAGGCATACCGATGTATTGCAGTTCGTTTTTAGTTTTCAGATAGGTTGTTGTCGTTCCTCTGTTATATAAGGATTTTACCCATTCCTGATCCTGATTTTTATCTAATTGTAAGGGGCCATTTTTTGTTGCCCACCTTACCTTAGCACTTGCCATTACCGGTACACGAGCCACCAGCAAACCTGCAGTAATAAGACCTGTATTCCTTAAAAAATCACGGCGCTTGATATTTTTCATTACCAGATTATATTTTTACAATATATAAAATCTCTTTTAGTCACCAATATCCCCAGATCTGGAGATTTTGTCCAACCTTATTGCATTCCAAAAATCAGGTCAAAACCATGCAGCAAAAAATTGATCATTTCAATGTGCCATTTGTCAGTAGGCAATGAAATTATCATTATATTTTTTTAATCAAAAAATTACGCAATATGGTGGTCTATTAACGCGGAATGCGCAAAAGCTAACATACTAAAATAATCAGTTACGAATGAGAAAAATATATTTATTGAAAAGGAGAACACTAACAGGTTCAGTGATCCTCCTCAGCACAGGAGGCAAGACTTCCAACAAAAAAAATTCAGGATTAAAAATGACCATTTCGCGGTCAATTCGGTCCGGTTGAACTATTTGAAGATTGAATAATGCACAAAATGGGGATATTTTTGAATAATCAAACAAACAACTAAATAAAAATATCATGTCAAATCCACTCAATTACAGCCGCCGGTTCTTTTTAAGTTTCACAGCTGTTATCATGGCTGTCGCATCGTTTGTAATGATCGGTTCAGCAAATGCACAACCCGCCAACCAAAAGCCTGCTGATGCGAAAAAAGGCGGGCAGGAAGCCAATGACACATTTAACAATATAAAGCAGATTAATGCAGGAGTTTTGAATGTTGGGTACGCTGAAGTTGGCCCAAGCGACGGAAAGCCGGTAATTCTGTTACACGGCTGGCCCTACGATATTCATAGCTACGCTGAAGTTGCACCACTATTGGCAGCAAAGGGCTACCGGGTAATTATCCCATATTTGCGCGGCTTTGGAACAACCCGTTTCCTTTCAGACAAAACCTTCCGGAACGGCCAACAATCAGTTATCGCCTTAGACATTATTGCGTTAATGGATGCGTTGAAGATAGAAAAGGCAATTATAGCCGGCTTTGATTGGGGAGCGCGAACTGCCGACATCATGGCGGCCCTTTGGCCTGAACGCTGCAAGGCCCTTGTTGCTGTAAGTGGTTATTTAATCGTTAATCGCCAAACAAACCTACAGCCTTTACCACCAAAGGCAGAGCTGGGTTGGTGGTACCAGTATTATTTTGCTACCCAACGCGGCCGCACCGGCTACGATATCAACAGGCACGATTTTAATAAACTCATCTGGAAAATTGCCTCACCGAAATGGAACTTTGATGATGCCACCTTTGATCGTTCTGCAGCTTCCTTCAGCAATCCTGATCACGTTAGTATTGTGATCCATAATTATCGCTGGAGGCTAAGCCTGGCCAAAGGAGACCCTAAGTATGACTACCTGGAAAAAAGGCTTGCCGCGGGCCCGGTCATCACCGTACCAACCATCACCATCAGCAGCGATTTTGACGGTGCCGCCGCAGATGGAGCAGCTTATACCAAAAAATTCACAGGTAAATATGCCCATAAAATCCTTAATGGCATTGGCCACAATGTACCCCAGGAAGCGCCACAGGCCTTTGCCGACGCGATAGTTGAAGTAGACGGCTATACTAATTAATATTGCCATGCTAAATTTGTGAGGATTAAAATTAAAACGGTTATTTAAGCAAAATATCAAACAGCGATATTTAGCTGTTTACACAATCGCCTACAACGATATATCGCTGTAGGCGATTGTGTGTTTGGAGTAACTATAATTAATGAAATCATAGTATAAACTTTCTGAATACAATAATGCGGGTTGTTTGAAAAAATCAGCGTGTTCCGTCTTTTTTTCGTTTTAATGGCAGAGTTTATGATTTAATGCCATGAGATTTAAATATGAATTACATATTGCGACAACCTTTAAATTTAAAACAGAAAGATTTATCCAGCTTGAGCACCCGATCTTTATTAATAGTAAATTAGCAAGAGATGAACAGAAAAAATATTCTGATAGTTGAAGATGAATTCATCATAGCCGATGTTTTGCGTGAGATACTGCAGAATGGAGGTTATGATGTTTGCGGAATAGCCGACACTTTTGCTGAGGCCCTGGAGCTTGTAGAGCAACAAAAGCCAGGATTGGTGGTGCTTGATATTTATTTAAAGGGAAAGAAAACTGGGATAGACCTGGCTCATGTTTTGTCGGAAAAGAATATTCCATTTATATACATATCTGCCAACTCTAATCAAAAAGTATTAGAAGCAGCCAAAAAGACAAATCCATATGGGTTTGTTGTAAAGCCATTTAGGGAGAAGGATGTACTGATAGCTTTGGATATCGCCTTATACCGTTATGAGAATAATCTGGAGAACGGCTTGCGTCAAAATGCTGTATTTCAGAAAAAGATATCCCAAATACTGGAAATGGTATTGGGCTGGGAAGATAAAGTAATGTTGCTTGGCCAGGCCGTACAGCCATATATCCCTTTTGAATATATGTCGGTTGGGTTAACGCCGGCCGCAATTCACCACTTTAATCAGCTTGGCTTTTTACGGGTGGGATTTGAAGAATATCAGGTGATTGGCCCCAAGGAATTAATGGTGATCACCCGGTTAAAGATGGGCGACCTGACTGCTATGCAAGCCAGGCAGGCACCTATAAAGATTGCTACCTGGTATAACGAACCCGAACTGAATGAGCTGCGCAGTGATGCCCCATTCATAAATTTCATTGCCAATACTTATGATTTAAAATCGTGTTTGGTATTACCGATTAGCATTAGGCATGACATTCAATTTGAGTTTCATTTTTTTAGCCGGCGCCCGGATGCCTATAATGCAGATCACTTGATGATGATTAATCGTTTTCAATCCTTATTGGGGAGTTTTATAAAGGCGATGATGGCTGATGGAAGTAATCCTTTTGGCACAAGCTTCATAGATAATACTATGGTAAAACCGGCTATACAGGCTCCCGGCCCCAATTTTTTTGAGGGGATTATAGGCAGCAGCCATTTGTTGCTAAATGTGTTTGATCAAATTATCCAGGTAGCGCCGCACAATTCATCTGTGCTGATATTGGGCGAAAGTGGCCGGGCAAGGAGAAGATAGCTGATCGTATCCATCAGCTTTCCCCGCGTAAATTGAAGCCATTTGTCAAAGTAAATTGTGCCGCCCTGCCAGCCAGCCTTATTGATTCTGAATTGTTTGGGCATGAAAAAGGATCATTTACCGGGGCCTATGAACGAAAAATAGGAAGATTTGAAATGGCCCACTCCGGAACTATTTTTTTAGATGAGATTGGCGAAATTCCGCTCGAGCTCCAGGTAAAACTTCTCAGGGTATTACAGGAAAAAGAGATTGAGCGCATTGGCGGTAGGGTAACCATTAAAACTGATGTACGGGTAATTGCGGCCACTAATCGCAACCTGGAAAAGGAGGTGGCCGAAGGACGCTTCAGACTCGATCTGTATTACCGTTTGAATGTTATTTTGATAACTATGCCACCATTACGGGAACGCAAAGAAGATATCCTCGCGCTTGCCGCCCATTTTTTAGGTATATACAACAGGAAAGCAGGGAAGGCAATTAAGGGAATCTCAGACCTTGTAATGGAGAAGATGAAAAGCTACCACTGGCCAGGCAATATCAGAGAACTTGAAAACCTGATTGAACGGGAGGTACTACTCACTAGGGATGATACCATAAATACTATGGCTTTGCCTACCATGCCGGTTCAAACGGTTTTCCATGTTGCTGAAAACGGGGTTATCCAAACCATGAGCGAAAATGAAAGGGCCCATATTCTGTCAGCACTAAAAAAATGTAAAGGTAAAATATGGGGCGAAGGCGGAGCTGCAGACCTGCTGAACCTACCGCCTACAACCCTTAACTCAAAAATGAAAAAACTGGGTATTAGAAAAGATTATACCGGATGATTATTTAACCTATCGCCTTTACCCTGCAACTGCGCGGTAACAGAGTTAAAATTTAAGTGTGATTGTACTGCCCAGCATTAAAATATCCTTACCCGGCCCAACTTCTTTTAAATAATCGCCTGCGCTAAACCAGGTTAGTTCCTCTCTAAAATACAGGAATTTGTTGGGCGTATATTCCAGAGCTGTACCTAACTGCCGGCCTACCTTTTTTGAGGTTGTATTTTTACCCGAATAAAGTAACCTGCCATTTACAGCATATAAGCCATCATTTTTGCTCATTCGCCAAAAAAGGTCATAATCCTCTGCAAGTACCAGTTTTTTTGATAGCGATACTTGGAAATAGGGGTGTGCATCAAATAAATTTGATGGGCCAATAAGCGCAGCCAATCCAAAATAAGATCCCCTTGGGAAAAGCGGGTTAAATGTATTTAGTTTACCATCCCTGTAATTTCTGTCACCGCTGATTGCTTCCGTTTTTAATCCTAGCTGGGGCTTTAACCCCGCCTTGTTAAACGTATAGGAGATGTTGGACGACAAGGTCCAGGCGTTAATGTTGCTGGTGCTCAATTTTCCAAACTGGTAAACGCCTTCAAAATCATATTGCCAGGTTGGCGAATTCATAAAAATTCTTGTTCCTACAGAGTGCCTGGTTTCCTGGCCGGCAATATCATCAAATACAGATGATTTCTTCCATAATCCAAGGTAATAAATATCTACATTTTGTAAAAAAGGCACATTGCTTATTGTTGCGTATCCGCCCCAAAATTTTGTATTGTGATTAAAGCCATCATCAAAAATACCTGGCTTTGCCTGCACGTAGTGGGCATAAAACGCATCCAGTTTAAGTTGCCCGTAGCTATACATCATTTTTGCGGCATCAAATGATTGGCGGTTATTTGGTGCCTCCCTAACGGCTACCAATCTTTGCGATCCGTAGGACAATTCTTGGCGGCCGAGCCGTAAAGTTAGTTTTTGATGTTTACCAAATGGAGTAGAAACATCAATAAAAGCCTGGTGCAGATCAAGTGGGTTATTGTCAACCGGCGACGGGGTTTCCAATTGTCCGTTAGCTAAGCTGCTTTGTAGCTGTACAAATGTGCGAAAGTGTTTACCTGTATGAAAATCTACGTGGCCTAAATACCGGGTGAGTACAAAGCCGTCTTTATCATAAGGAACGGCGCCCCAATCTTCATTTTTAAAATAAAAATATTGGTAACGCACCTCGCCGCCGAGGCTAAAATACGTGGTTTTATTGCTATTGATTGGAGTAAATTTCATTTGATGATACCAGTTTGTGCTGGTGTCCTTTGCCAGGTAGGTATAGTTTTCATCGTACCTAAGTGATTTAAATGAAGCATCCTGCGCAAAGCAAATACAGGATGAAAAAATAATGAATAGGCTTAGTATATTTCTTTTCATGATAAATAGATTTCTGAATAATAACATGATAGTAAATAGCCAAATGCAGTGCCTTTTATTTAAATTATTGATTATTAGTATTTTAATTTATTTTATTGGGAAATATTTACTTCATGTCGTGATTTGATGGCTGTACAACGAAATAAAGAAAATAGTAAAACGGGTGTATTCGAAGCTCACTTTCCCTTATAGCATTACAGACAATATCATTGACCGGATAGGCAGATTGGGCATCAATCAGCTTTTCTTCTTCATAATGATCAAGTTCATTTTCTAAACTATCTATAACCTTTACTTTATTTCGCTGCTTTTGAGCGTCTGATTACGACATGAAGTAAGTTTTCTTTTAAGAATAATCATATCTATTTAATATACAACACATTATATTATTGGTATTGCGGTTGTGTTCAATGGTCAGGTCAAATAATGATTAACGAACACATTCATCTCATGAAAACCACATCCAAAACCATTGTTTTTATCACCGGGGCCTTTGTAGGTGCATCCTGCTGGGATCAGTGGAGCATTTTTTTCGAAGCCAGGGGCTATAAAACATATGCTCCAGCATGGCCTCATAAGGATGCCCCGGCATGTACCCTTCGGCAAAGGCACCCCGATACTGCGATCGCGAGGCAGCGGCTGGCCGATTTAACAAATTATTACGACGTGATTGTTCGGCAACTGCTGGAAAAACCAATTCTTATCGGTCATTCTATGGGCGGACTAATTACCCAGCTTTTGGTGCAGCGCGGACTCGCTGAAGCAGGGGTCGCCATTCATTCTCTGCAGCCCCAGGGTGTCATGACCTTTAAATTTTCCTTTTACAAAGCAGGCTGGGGGCCGTTAGGCTTTTTTACATCTACTAAAAAATCATACCTGATGTCATTTACCGAATGGCAGTATGCTTTTACAAATGGCATGAGCTATGAGGAACAGAAAACGGCTTATTATGACCTGCTGACGCCTGAATCAAAATTGGTTGTGCGGGACGCCATCACCAATGCCGCCAAGGTAGATTTTACCACTCCTCACGCACCGCTACTATTCCTGGCCGGCGGTAAGGACAACTTCATCCCGGCCTCTCTCAACTACTCAAACTTTAAAAAATACCAGGATGCAGGTTCTGTTGCCGATTACAAAGAATTTGAAAACGCCAACCATTTTGTATTGGGTCAGCCCGGGTGGGAGGAAAAAGCCGATTACATTTTAAACTGGATAAAAGCTTAAAACCACAAAAATTATGGAAAATAGTTATAACTCAAAAAAAGGTGCATGGCGGCTTTCGGTCATGCTGGCGATGCTATTGACATTAGCAGCCCATCTATCACATGCACAGCAAAAAGCCGACCTGATCATTTATAACGCTAAAGTGGCCACCATGAGCCAGCCCGGAGAATTTAAACAGGCTATAGCGGTAAAAAATGGGATCATCCTGGCAACTGGCACCACCAGCAATTTAATGGCCGGCTACAAGTCGTCATCTACAAAATTGATTAATGCAGATGGCAAAACGGTGATCCCCGGATTAAATGACAGCCACATGCATGCCATAAGGGAGGGCCTTAATTTTAATATGGAACTACGCTGGGATGGCGTTAAAACGCTTAAACGGGCGATGGAAATGCTCAAAGAACAGGCTGCCAGGACACCACAAGGTGCATGGGTAAAAGTTGTAGGCGGCTGGAACGAGTTTCAATTTGAAGAAAAAAGACAACCTACCATTGATGAGATTAATGCGGCAGTGCCGGATAAGCCGGTGTTTATTACCTACCTGTACGGCAAAGCGTTTTTGAATAAAAAGGGAATAGAAGTGTTGGGGTACGATAAAAATACAAGTTATCCGGGTAGTGTTGTTGAACTGGACAAAGACGGAAATTCTACCGGTTTGCTTTATGCTAAAGAAACTCCCATGGCCATTTACAAAACCCTGGCGCTTACCGGTACGCTTACCCCGGAAGAACGCATTAACAGCTCAGCGAATTTTTATCGGGAATTAAACAGTTTCGGTTTAACCAGCGTGGTTGATGCCGCCGGTGGCTCCCAAAATTATGACGCTGATTACCAGGCGTCGCTGGCATTGGCCAAAGCGGGAAAACTTACCGTGCGTACCGCTTATTATCTATTCGCGCAAAAAAAAGGAAAGGAATTTACGGACTATGAAAAATGGATTGCCCAGACCTATCCCAACAAAAATGATCATATTCTGATGGCTAACGGTTATGCAATGGAAGGCGCCGGAGAGAATTTAATCGCTTCGGGAGCGGATTTTGAAAATTTCCTGGAGCCAAGAATCGTCTTGTCAGACAGTATGGAAACCGATCTGGAGCCCATTATCCGCTTGCTGGTAAAAAACAGGTGGCCATTCCGCCTGCACGCAACTTACGGCGAATCGATCAATCGAATGCTGAATGTATTTGAAAAAGTGAACAAGGACATGCCATTTAACGGTTTAAGATGGTTTTTTGACCATGCCGAAACAATAACAGACTCTGAACTGGCACGTGTTAAAGCGCTGGGCGGTGGCGTGGCTGTACAATTTCGCATGTATTTCCAGGGCGAGCTGTACACCAAAATGTATGGCCAGCCAGCAACGCAGCTGCCCCCTATAAAAAAGATGCTTAGCATGGGGATTCCTGTTGGCATGGGTACAGATGCACCCAGGATCTCTACTTATAACCCATGGATGGCATTGCATTGGCTGCTAACCGGGAAAACTATTGGAGGGATGCAGTTTTGGCCAAAAGACCAGGTACTGGATAAATTTACGGCTTTAAAGCTATATACATCCGGCAGCGCCTGGTTCTCCGGTGAACAAAAATTGAAGGGAAAACTGGTAAAAGGCATGTATGCAGATATGGTGATCCTATCCGATGATTATTTCACAGCCAGTACTGAAAAAGTGAAGGCAATCAACGCTTTGGTAACCGTGGTAAATGGCAAAATAGTTTATGCTTCAGGTAAATATTCAGCTCAAAATCCCTCCATCCCAGAAGTAATCCCGGCCTGGTCGCCGGTTAGATATTTCGGTGGCTATCAAAAGTAATTTATCAGTATCATCAATTAACAAAATCATGAAAAATCAAAATATAATCATTGTAGCAACTTTTATAATGCAATTAGTTGCGGCGTCTGTATCTGCCCAAATGGCGCTACCGCCCCAGGTGCCTATTTGGGACGCCAATAAAGTAGAACTAAAGCTGCAAAAGCTTAGCGACGACATTTACGCCATAATTCCTGCAACAGCCGAAAAAGAAACCTCAATGGGCATTCCACAGGCAACAACCGGAGGCTTTATTATTGGTGCTAAGGGCGTATTGCTAATAGAAGTAATGCTAAGCAAACGGCTTTATAACCAGGAAGTAGCACTGATTAGATCTGTTACAGACAAGCCCATCATCTATGCGGTTAATACCAGTGATCATGGTGATCATTGCTTTAGCAATTACCTGTTGCCGGCTTCAACAACTATCATCCAGAACGAGTTTGCCAAAGAAAATCTTGCTAAAAATTACGATAATATCAAACAGTTTATGACTGCACTATTTGGGGCCAACCGAGGTATCGAAAACTCGGTTTACCGGCCTGCGGACATTGTGATACCAAAAAATAGTAATTTAAAACTCGATTTAGGTAACGGTAAGATAGTTGAACTTTTAAATGTAGGTACGGCGCAATCACCGGCAGATCTTTTTGTGTGGATGCCCGCACAAAAAATATTCTGGGCCGGCAATCCCTTTATCGCCGAAAGTCCGGCTATTCCCTGGTTGTTTGATGGCTATTTTCTGGAACCGGCCAACAACCTCAAAAAAGTGTATGATTTTTTACCTGAGGATGCAATAATCATTCCTGGCCACGGCAGGGTGACCAATAAAGCAGGCATCAAATATACTATTGATTATGTGGAAGCACTAAAGCAACAGGTAGAAGTGGCCGTTGACAAAGGCCTTACGCTGGAACAAACCAAAGAGACTGTAAAAATGAACGAATTTAACAAAGGCTATGCGCTGTTTAACTGGTTGCATTTCAACTTCAATTTGCCTAATGCCTATAAAGATATCAGCGACAACAAGAAACAATAATAAAAATTTAACCCCAACACAAATAAAACGATCATGAAAGTAACAAAACAAATTACATGTATGGCATTCGCTTGTTTGCTAACCATTTTTGCAACCGTAACATTTGCCGTAGGCGTAAAACCAGCTTTGCCACCTGCAGGTTTCAAAAATGAATACGCCACCGTTAACGGCGTAAAACTTCATTACGTTATTGGCGGCAAAGGCCAGCCATTGTTATTGGTGCACGGTTTTGGCCAAAACTGGTATATGTGGAACCGATTGCTACCCGAACTTTCCAAACACTTTACCGTGATTGCCCCGGATTTGCGCGGTGTTGGCGAATCTGGCAAACCGGCAGGTGGCTATGATAAGAAAAACATGGCCGTAGATATGCACGAGCTGATGAAAAAGCTTGGCTATCAGCATATCAATTTGGCCGGGCATGATATTGGCTTAATGGTAGCTTATGCTTATGCAGCACAATTCCCTGCCGAAGTTAAAAAGATAGCCCTGATGGATGCGTTGTTGCCAGGCATTGAGCCAGTTTGGAGCCAGGTTAAGGCACAGGCCTGGTGGTTTGGCTTCTTTGGGCAACCACATTCGGGCGAAATTGTATCGGGCAAAGTAGGTTTGTTCTTTACAGATTTTTGGCCTGTAGTTGGTTTTCAAAAAAATGCATTTACCCAGGCCGAAAAAAATGAATTTATCCGGGCTTACTCAGTGCCCGGGGCTACAACAGGGGCTTTCCATTGGTTTGGCCAGTTTTCACAGGACGCCAAAGACAATCTAGAATTTGCCAGGAAGAAACTACCAATGCCATTACTGGCCATGGGGTCTGATCATTTTGCAGGTTCATTTTTGGCAGCGCATTGTAAATTGGTAGCAACCGATGTACATGAGGCAATTATTAAAGATTCTGGTCATTGGGTGGTTCAGGAGCAAACTGCACAGGTGCAAAAAGATCTTTTGGATTTCTTTTTAAACTAATAAACAAGCCTACTGGAGATGCCGGTTTAAATTAAAACTGGCATCTCATTTTAACGAATGATCTAACCCATAATTAAGGCGCATGAAATATCTTACCCATTGCTTTTATTGTACCTTAAAACGGCAATAGGTAAAATTGAGATTACAATTGTTTTTTCGGCCGCAATTTGCGATCTGGCAACATACTTTGGACCATATTTGATTATCGCTTATTTTATTATTAACTATTTTTACAAAAGGTATATCTCCCGGCGCAAATGTATAAAGCTATATTTTTATTATTGATACTATACCTTTTCGCGATTCCGTGCCGGGGCCAGATCCTCAATGAGCATGACCTTCGAAACAATATCCGCTTAGCGAAAAAAAGTGTGGCGGATACTAATCAGTTAAAAAAACTCGGTGAAATTGGATTCTACTTCTTTAACCAAGCAGGAAGCAATAAAAAAAAGATGGATACTGCGCTCACTTATTTTAAGAACGCGCTTAACTTAAGCCAGCAGTTACATAAAACCGACGGCAACTACAGTATTGATAAAACTACTACCTACCTGGGCATGGTCTATATCGCCTTAAAAAACAGGGATAGGGGAAAGCAGCTTTATATGAAAGCGATTAGTAATTTTCATATGAAGCGACAAGTGGCACTCGAAGCGCGGACCTGGTATAAGCTGGGTTTATCTGCCATACAATACAGAACAGGTTATGATTCGTCTGCGCGTAATAGTTTAGCACTTGGCATTGCGAGTTATAAAAATGCCATAAAAATATACCATAAACTAAATGAAACCTCCACCGAAATTAATGTTCGGTACTCCCTGGCCGATGCTTATTTTTTGTCTGATCATTCTGATTCATCTGAAAATGAATGTCTCGATATAATAAAAAACTACCAGTTTTCTGGCCGGAAAGAAATTGCTGGTGCCTTTATGTTGTTATCAACTACAAACAGATATGAAGGTAACTACAATATAGCTCTACCTTATATTTTAAAGGGTATTGAATATTTGAAAAAAACGAATGACACCCTGAGCCGGGAAAGTTTTTACGGCGAATTAGCCTTGGTTTACCAGGAGCTTGGTCAAACCGAAAATAGTATCATTTGGTATCGTAAAACCATACAATTGAGGGAAAGAGTTCCTGGTTATTCCCAAACTTCCATCTTCCGGACTGTAGGATTCGTAGTACAGGGGCTCGTAAAACAAAAAAAAATCAATGAAGCTTTAAATGAGATTCTTGCCGCAGAAAAACGACACCCACCCGAAAGTGATTTTATAAAAGGCACCATTGCCGAAATTAAAGGGTATTGTTACGAAGCACAAAAAAACTTTCCCCTTGCCGAAAAGAACTATCTGGATATGATCAGGCTAATTACACCGGGACAGGACGAAAGTGTTTTTCTTTATATAGCCAGACTGGATATCGCTAAGTTTTATGTTCAGCAAAAAAAATATAAAAAGGCAAATCTTTACCTGGATGGACTGGCAGGTAAACGTTTTTTTGCATCTTACGAAAGAGATCTTCAATTCCTTTGGTATAAAATAGATTCGGCCAAAGGAGACTATCTTTCTTCTTTAAATCATCTTAGAAATTACAAAGCTACAAGCGACTCACTTTTTAGCATCATAAAAAACAAGCAAATAGCCGAAATTCAAATCAAGTACGAAACAGACCAAAAGGAGAGGGACATTAAGCTGTTAAAAAAAGATGGTTTATTGCAGCGCGAAAAGGTAATAAGGTCTGAAAATATGCGGAACATTACTCTTGGGGGACTTGTGTTGCTGATATTATTTATTGGGTTATTATATAACGGTTACAGGCTTAAACAGCGCAATAATGTATCGCTTAACCAACTGCTAAATGAAAAAGATAGATTATTGCGAGATAAGGAATGGCTCATTAAAGAGATCCATCACCGGGTGAAAAATAATCTACAGATTGTTATGGGGCTGCTGCAGCGCCAGTCGGCTTATATCAATAATAATGAAGCATTAGAGGTTATCAAAAACAGTGAAAACCGTATGCATTCCATAGCATTGATCCATCAAAAGCTCTATCAGTCTGAAAGCTTGGACCTTATCAGCATGCCTGAGTACATTGACGAGTTAATCAGCTATTTGAAAGATAGTTATGATCTGGGCAATCGGATACAATTTGAAAAGCAAATTGATGTAATTAAGCTCGATGTAGCGCAGGCAGTGCCTCTGGGCTTGATTTTGAACGAAGCAATTACAAATGCCATTAAATATGCCTATGCAAGCGATGAAACGGGAATAGTAAAAATTGCTTTAAAACGGATGAGCGATGGTTTTAATTATCTGACGATAATTGACCATGGCAAGGGCTTACCGGCGGGTTTGGATTCAGAAAATATTGGCACCCTCGGACTAAACTTGATGAAAGGCTTAAGCAAGCAATTAGGTGGCAAACTTAAAATTGAAAATTTTAATGGTGTGATAGTGAAAGTTTCCTTTAAAACGGAAAGCGCCGCCAGCTACAGTATGTGATACAAATCATTATAAGTACATAACTTACAATGATTTATATAATATCATGGGCTTGGGGAGTTTGTTACGGTTAATTGTAACTTTTGTTCCTTTAAAAAATAGTGTTTCATAATAGGGCCTGAGATAATCATGGTAACTACCGTCATTACAACCAGTCCTTCAAATACAGGTTCGCTTATTATTTTTGCCTGTAGGGCCAATAAACCCAGTACAATTTCCTGCGATCCCCTTGCATTCATACCAAATGCTACTGCTATGGATTCATTTTTGCTCATGCCGCTCATCGCGCTGCCAATACCTGCACCTATGAGTTTGGCCAGGCAGGCAATAACCAGGATAATAAGTACTACTTCCAGGTTAAAATTGGCTATAAAATTCAACCTTAATCCAACGGAGGCGAAAAAGAGCGGAGCCAATACATTAATGGTAAATTGATGTAGCACATGTCTATGTTTCTCCGTAAAATATTCAGAATCGTTGATGCCAACCCCAACCAGGAAGGCGCCAAATATACCACGCACCCCAAGGCCTTCGGTAATGCATGCGCTGATGAGGCAAAGACAAACGGCCATGGTAAGTACCCGGCCTGGCTTCTCGCCCTTGCCGGCAATTGCCAATAGTTTATGTATAAGCCAACGGCCGCCTGTTAACATGAAAATTGCATAAAGTATAACTATGCTTACCGACCAAAATGAGGCTTCACCTTTGCCAACATTCATGAGTTGGATAATAATGGAGAATAGTATCCAGCCCAGAAAATCATCAACCATAGCAGCAGTTAATACAATGTTGCCTATGCGCGTGTTAAGAATATCCAGATCGAGCAGTATTTTAGTAATCACAGAAAGCGCAGTAATGGAAAGCGCTGTTCCGAAAAATAACGAGGTGACTAATTGGTTATTAAAGCCATTGGCAAAATGACTTTGGTACAGGAACCATACTGCGGCAAAACCAATAGCAAAAGGGAATATAATACCCGTAAGACTTATGCTGATGGCTTGTTTGCCGTTCTGCCTTATCTGTTTCAGATCTACCTCAAAGCCGGCAATAAACATGAGCAAAATAATGCCAATATTAGCAATACCATCAAACGCTTCAAAAGCATGAGGGGTAGACAGGAAGATATCTTTAAAAACAGATGGGAATACTAATCCCAACAAGGTGGGGCCAACAATAATACCCGCGAAAATTTCACCAATAATAGCCGGCAGTTTATATCTGCGGCATAACTCGCCTAACAACCTCGCCGGGATCAGTATAATCAAAAGAATGAGCAGGAAATGAATTATCTCCGATGAGTTAAGTTTCGAAACCATGTTTAAAAAATTATTGCAGGTTTTCTTTTACTTCAATTCGTAATTGATGAGTATTAAAAACATGCGAAAAGGGCTGTACGCTTTTTGTTAAAAACACACTACCTCCAATTACACTGTGGTGACCAATTACCGTACGGCCACCTAAAATGGTACTACGGGCGTAAATAACTACATTATCCTCAACAGTAGGGTGCCGTTTGGTTTCGGATAATTCCTTACTCACCTGCGCGGCACCTAAGGTTACACCCTGGTATATGGTTACATGCTTGCCAATAATGCTGGTTGCGCCAATAACAATTCCGGTACCGTGGTCAATACAAAAAGGTACGTCGATTATAGCTTTTGGATGGATATCTACCCCGGTTTTACCATGCGCGTGCTCCGATAATATCCGGGGTAAAATAGGTATAGCCAACCGGGTAAGCTGATGTGCTATACGGTAAACCGCGATGGCGTAAAAGCCCGGATAAGATACAATTACCTCATGTACGCTGGTAGCGGCAGGGTCTTTTTCATATATCATGGAAGCATCCTGCCGCAGATCCTGGTAAATTTCATTTAATGAATCATAAAAAGAAATAACTGCCTCCTCAATATCAATGTCATTGGGATCGAGATAACTTAGCAATATATTTTCAAGATCTATCTGGTTCTTTTTAAGATGACCGCCATAGATTGATAGTTTATTGGCATGGTTATTTGGAAACAGGAATTCAAAAAGATCAGATAACCAACCAACACATTGCCTGATCTTCGGTGTCGCTTCCCATTCAGCTTTATGGGTTTGATAAAGCGATTGTATAAAGCTGTCAAATTTATCGTCTTTCATACCGGTATATTATCGTTTAAGGCTATGAAGGGCGTTCACCAGCAAATCAATTTCGGCACAGGTATTATAAAATGCCAGCGAAGGCCTAACAGTGCTTTCAACGCCAAACCTCCTAAGAATAGGCTGCGCACAATGATGACCAGACCGTACGGCTATACCTTGTTGGTTTAAAGCTGCGCCTACCTCTTCGGTTTTGTAGCCATCTAATACAAATGATAAAACACTGGCTTTATCCGGGGCAGTACCTATCAGGCGTATTCCCTTTACTTCTTTTAACAATTGGGTTGCATAAACCAGCAGATAATGTTCGTATTGCGCTATCAGCGGCATCCCTAAATGACTTACATAATCAATTGCGGCACCCAGGCCAACCGCATCAGCAATATTACCGGTGCCAGCCTCAAAGCGGCCGGGGGCATCATGGTATTGGGTATGCTCAAAAGTTACATCTTTGATCATGTTGCCACCTCCCTGCCAGGGTTGGGTTTCATTTAATAAATCTTCTTTACCATAAAGGACGCCGATACCCGTAGGCCCAAAAACCTTATGGCCCGAGAATACAAACCAATCGGCATTTAAGGCCTGTACATCAACAGGCATGTGCGATACGGATTGAGCGCCATCTACCAGTACTTTAGCCCCGGCCAGGTGAGCAAGGTGCACAATTTGCGCGGCCGGCGTTACTGTGCCCAAAGCGTTTGATACCTGGGTAAATGACACCAATTTGGTTTTGGGCCCGAGGAGTTTTACATATTCATCTATCAATACCTGCCCGTCGTCATCCACAGGAATTACTTTTATTTTTAGGCCCTTTTTAGCAGCTAACTGCTGCCATGGAACAATATTGGCATGATGTTCCAGGTGGCTCACAATGATCTCATCGCCTGCATGCAGGTTTTGCTCGCCCCAGCTTTTGGCCACCAGGTTGATGGCTTCGGTTGCGCCACGAACAAATATGATCTCGTTTATGGAACCGGCATTTAAAAAAGTTTGTACCTTTTTGCGTGCGCCTTCGTAAGCATCGGTAGCCCTTGCCGCCAGTTCATGTGCTGCACGGTGGATGTTGGAGTTTTCGTGCTCATAAAAGTAGCTGATGCGGTCAATTACCTGTTTAGGCTTTTGGGTGGTAGCTGCATTGTCAAGCCATATCAGCTGTTTTCCGTTCACCTGTTCCTGTAAAATGGGAAAATCGCGCCTAACCAGGTTTACATCAAACGGCGGGCTGATGATATTGCTGATGCCTGCCTGCTTAACTTTTCCCTGATCTGATTTTACCGCAGGTAATCCATGTTTATCTGATAAAAAATAAAACGGAATTTCGGTAGCAGCGGGTGCACCGGTAAATGGTAAAGCGTTTGAAGGCCCCGATGTATTAATGTTGCTCAATATTTTCTTTAGCTCGATATCAAAAGCCTGGTCCTGCTGGTAAGATAGCTGAAACAAGCCTTCAGGGGCAATAGAAAGTTGCTCAACCGGGAAGTTTTGCTTTAAGGGAAGATCTGGTATAAGATCTGTTTTTACCAAATAAGAGTCATAACTAAAACCAGGTTGTAGGGGCAATTGTTCGCCAAAAGCGGTGGGAGTACTACCAGAAACAGGGGCCGATGAATTAGAACGATCACTTAAATTAGGATCTGCAAAACTGGTTTGCGGATCCTTTAGGTTAACAGCATTATTCTGGTTAATGGCAGATGGTGAAATACCACCACCTCCAATTGTACTTGAAGGGATGGAGTGTATAGGCGTATTCACCTGTTGTGGCGGGCTAAACAAGCCTTCATCACCTATATTGCCGGGTAATAAAAAAGGCTCAGGAGCTTGTTGCACAGGCACTTGGTTTACTAAGCCGCCAGGCCCTGATTTAAAAAACTGATTAGCCAGTTGCTCCAGTTCCTGCAGGTTAAGTAAGTTATCCGGATTAATATTTGTACTCATGGTAATTGCTTAAATCAACATCCTCTAAAACGGCAATAGCATCATCAACCAAAACGGCTAAAGAGCAATAAAGCGAAACCAGGTATGAGGCAATCGCTTTATTATTGATACCCATAAAACGGACAGATAAACCTGGTGACTGCTCGCCCGGAAGACCAGGTTGAAACAAGCCTACAACACCCTGACGGCTTTCGCCTGTTCTTAACAGGATGATCTTTGATTTATTATTTACGATAGGCAGTTTATCTGATGGAATAAGCGGGATTCCTCTCCAGGTAATAAATTGCGATCCGAATAGTGAAACCGTCGGCGGTGGTACACCCCGGCGGGTACATTCACGGCCAAAGGCGGCAATAGCTAATGGGTGCAAAAGGAAAAAGCCGGGCTCTTTCCACACTTTGGTTATCAGTTCGTCCAGATCGTCGGGGGTGGGAGGGCCCAGCCTGGTTTTAATTTTTTGTGATGGCGAAATACTGCTCAGTAGCCCGTATTCGGGGTTATTGATAAGTTCGCTTTCCTGCCTTTCTTTAACTATCTCGATAGTAAGGCGCAATTGCTCGCTGATCTGGTTATAAGGCTTGCTATACAGGTCAGATACACGGGTGTGTACATCCAGTACCGTATTTACAGCACTCAGGTTGTACTCCCTTGGGTTTTCCTCATAATCAACAAAGGTTGATGGCAATTCACGTTCATCGCGTGAAGAGCAATCCACTTCTACATTGTTTGCGTGTACCACCTTGTTTAACCGATAAACGCCCGATTCAACCGGGATCCAATTGAGTAAATGGGTTAACCACCGTGGCGTAATGGTTGATAATTGTGGAACGGTACGGGTTGCTACCGCTAACTGCCTGGCGGCTACATCACCAAGGGCTGTTTGTTTTGCTTTTTGCTCTGCCATTTTTTAGATAATAGGAATGTGCTTTAAATAATGAATTTTAATGTGCCGTAAATACAGAATTACATGACTATACAATTATAGTATATAAATCCTATAGATTTTGTATACTATTGAATTTTATTGCAAAAAATAATTTTTAATGGAGTGCTGATATTAAAGTTCAGCTATTTTAAGGTTGAAGAAATAGGGGATAAAGCGCTGACTAAATGACAATTAAACGGGGCTGTTCAATTGTTAATGATTTTGTATCCGGTATTATTGCCTAAAAAGAATGCTTGAACAACCGACGATTTATTGGAAAATTAACAAAGTGAAATAAATTATATAAAGTCTATAGGAATTATAGTTTTTAATATATATTTGCAACATCACGTTCTTTTATACTTATCCAGAAAAGACAGAGGGAAAGGCCCCATGACGTCTTGGCAACCTGTACCATGAATCTCAGATTTAGTAAAAGGTGCTAATTCCTGCTCCCGTTGGGAGGAAGATAAGTTGGTATAGAATTCTATAGGTATTCTCTCCGGCTCTCTTTTAGATAAGTGTAAAGAACATAAATAAACAACTAAATACATGAATACTTTTCCCCAATTACCTGCCAATATTTACAGATCGCTTTGTAATGATGTAACAATGTGTTGTTGATTAAATGTTCCTTTAAAGAAACAGCCTCCTTCGCACACTAACTACTATACATCACATTATTACAAATAGAATTTATCAAATGAATAAAGTAATACTTACCGCTTTAACAATTGTTATCAGCACCACTGCTTTTTCACAGATCCTTACACCGGTAAAATGGTCATATGCTGCCAAAAAGATTGATAATGAACAAGCCGTAGTATTTATAAAAGCTACCATTGATAAAGGCTGGCATATTTATTCGCAGCATCTTGCCGATGGCGGACCGATAAAGACCTCGCTAAAGTTTGAAAAAAACGACAACTACATTTTAGTGGGTAATACAACCGAGCCCAAACCCGTAAGCAAGTATGAAAAGTCGTTTAGCATGAATGTACAGTATTTTGAACAGGCAGTTATATTTCAGCAAAAAGTAAAACTTAAATCGGGCCAGGCATCAGTTAGTGGCACGGTAAATTTTATGGCATGTAACGACAAGCAATGTTTACCGCCAGATGATGTGGAGTTTAATATACCCGTAAAATAGTATCGTATATAATCAAAATACTTAATTAGTAAGCAGTTCAATAGCCACCAATTGATCTGCAGAATTACAAACTAATACCATGAAACTAAGATCAAATCTATTCACCAAAGCCCGCAAACAGAATGGTGGCACCCTTTTCTGTTGTTATTGCCATTGTTAAAAACGTAGTTACGTTTCCGGTTTTTAAATCTTAATCAAGATATACATCCTGGCTGTACTAAGTGCGTTGCTTTGCTATGGTGGTAAATCAGGCGTGTGCTGTGCAGTCCAGGATGTATATCGTTTTACAAGATAAATAATTACTAAAAACATAAAGAATTAAAAAATATTCTATTAAGTCTATAGATTTTATTGTATTTATCATATTTATTGCTATCTTTACACCATTCTAATTAACCCCACCATTAATTAGTTGATTTATAAAGAATAAGGGAGAGGAAGTCTCGATGATCTTATAGCAACTTTTCAGAAACCTGAAATAAGTGCTGAACTTTTTTCGGTAGCAATTATGCACCGGAATATAAATTAACTAAAAGTCATGAACACATTTAACATTCATTACCCACAACCACAACCCGCAGCCATCAAACGATGTTGTTGTATGGTTCAGTATGTTTTCTGGTTTTAAAAACCAGGCACCTTAAAAATTTATAGCGTTTTTTCAAAGGCTTGTTAAGCCTGATGGAATACTTATGTCCAAATTTTCAGGCATCGCATCAATCAACAATAATTAAAACTTATACAAAATGAACACTACAAACTACTTAACCAAAACAAGGCTGCTATCGGCCGCCTTACTGCTTAGTGGGGCTACGATATTATCGGCCCATGAAACCCCAAAGCCTAAGTTTATAAAAGAAGGTAAATGGCGCGGTGAATTCACCGTAAGCGAATCAAAAGTGCCTTTTAATTTCGAGCTGAAAGGCAAGGATGCCGAGCACGCGGTGTTTACGCTTATTAATGGTTCCCGGAGGGATAATTTCCACGTAAAATCTGTGGGTACCGATTCAGTTTATATTAAAATGAACACCTATGATGCTGCGCTGGTAGCCAAAATCGAAGACGATGGTTCGCTAAGCGGCGAATATCGTAGCCTGGTACCGGGTTTCAGGGGTAATTCTTTACCATTTACTGCAGAATATGGTAAAACCTACCGCTTTGTAGAACCCGGCAAAGACGTAGCCCCTAAAGCTGATTTGACCGGTAAATGGGAAATCAAAACCTACAGTAAAGAGGCTGTTCCTGCATCTATAGCCTTATTGAAACAAAAAGGAAACAAGCTTACCGGCGTAGTGATGACTGTAGTTGGCGATACCCGCGAACTGGAAGGTACTGTTCAGGGCGATGAATTTGCACTGAGTGGTTTTACCGGCCCAAGTCCGTTCATCATAAAAGGCAAGATCAACGCCGACGGCTCTATCAGCGGTGAAGAAGGCTTCGGCATCTATAAAAATCTGAAGTTCGATGCTGCTAAAAAAACAGAGGTGGAATTGCCTGATCCTTATAAGCTTACATTTTTGAAAGAAGGCTATAAAAAACTTGATTTTTCTTTCCCGGGGATAGACGGTAAACAGGTGTCTCTCAGCGATAACAAATACAAAGGTAAAGTAGTGATCGTAGAGATTATTGGTACCTGGTGCCCTAACTGTACCGATCAAACCGTGTTCTTATCTCCATGGTTCAATAAAAACCATCAACGTGGTGTAGAAGCCATTGCACTGGGTTTTGAGCAGAAAGACAGCCTGGAATATGCCAAATACACATTAGGTAAGCTGAAAGAAAAATACGAGATCAATTATGACATAGCTTTTGGCGGCCTGGCCGATAAAAAGCTGGTATCGCAGAAGCTACCTGCATTGAATAAATTCATCGCATTCCCAACCACTATTATAATTGATAGAAAAGGTGATGTAAGGGAAATCTACACCGGCTATACAGGTACGGTAACGGGTAAATACCACGAAGATTACGAAAAGAAATTTAATAAACTGTTGGACGAGCTTATCGCTGAACCGGCCCCGGAAACAGCGGCTATTGCAGATCCATCAACCCATCCAGGAAACTAACATTAACTGATCCTATAATTTATCAAATGAAAACTATCAATCTAATTACCTCATTCAAATGCCTGTCTGTAGGTTTATTGTTTAGCGGTGCAGCAGCATTAGCCGCGGATAAAAATCCGCCTGTGAAATTTATTAAACAAGGTGTATGGCGTGGTGTATTTACCGTTGCCGAAACCAAGGTTCCTTTCAACTTTGAATTAAAGGGTAAAGACGCGGAGCACGCGGTATTTACGCTGATTAATGGCAGCCGCCGGGACAACTTTCATGTAAAGCAGATTGGCAGAGACTCTGTGTTTATCAA
This sequence comes from Mucilaginibacter sp., assembly GCF_025362475.1. Lineage (GTDB taxonomy): Bacteria > Bacteroidota > Bacteroidia > Sphingobacteriales > Sphingobacteriaceae > Mucilaginibacter. The sequence continues at coordinate 263,273 of NZ_JANYGH010000055.1, read as the reverse complement.
AATGAATACCTATGATGCCGCCCTGGTTGCTAAAGTGGAAGATGACGGAACATTAAGCGGTGAATACCGCAGCCTGGTACCGGGTTTTCGTGGTAATGCTCTGCCTTTCACCGCGGAATATGGGAAAACATACCGTTTTGTTGAACCAGGAAAGGACGTTGCTCCGACAGCGAACCTAACCGGAAAATGGGAACTGAAAGTTTATTCAAAAGACCAGGTGCCTAACAAAATAGCTGTTTTGAAACAAACAGGCAATAAACTTACCGGCGTAATTATGCAGGTAACCGGCGATAGCCGCGAATTGGAGGGTACCGTTCAGGGGAATGAGTTCGAATTATCCGGCTTTACCGGTCCGAGTCCAAAGATCTACAAGGGCAAGATCAATGCTGATGGTACATTAAGCGGCGAAATTGGTTCCGGTATTTATGATAACACAAAGTTTGATGCTGTGAAGGACGATAAAGCAGAATTACCCGATCCGTATAAACTAACCTACCTTAAAGAAGGTTACAAAAAGCTGGACTTTACTTTTCCCGACCTGAATGGAAAACCGGTATCGCTTAGCGATGATAAGTATAAAGGCAAAGTAACCATTATTGAAATTGTAGGTACCTGGTGCCCCAACTGTACAGATCAAACTGTATTCCTTTCGCCATGGTTTAATAAAAACCACAGCCGTGGGGTAGAAGCAATTGCTATTGGTTTTGAACAGAAAGATAGCCTGGAATATGCCAAATATACTTTAGGCAAGCTAAGGGATAAATACAATATCCAGTATGATATCGTTTTCGGCGGCTTGGCTGATAAAAAGCTGGTATCGCAAAAACTGCCTGCACTAAACAAATTTGTGGCATTCCCTACCACCATCATTATTGACAGGAAGGGCGATGTGCGTGAAATATACACAGGCTACACAGGCACTGTTACCGGTAAATATTACCAGGACTACGAAAAGAAATTCAACAAATTGTTGGATGAATTGATTGCCGAACCGGCACCTGCCAGCGCGGGTAATGTTACGGGTACCGATCAAAAAGAACTCAAAGGAAAATAAACTAAATTAAATCCCGGTAAGGGGTTACAGCCTTACCGGGTTCACTAAAACAAGTAAAAAAACCACCATGACTAAATTATCAGGCGCTGTATTATTTACAGCATTCGTATCGCTAACCGCGTTTACACCATCAACTATTAAAAGTGTTAAACTAACTAAAGGCAGGGCTGCCACCATCAAAACCGTTACATCAAATAAAAAATTAAAAATATCAACCTTTAAAGTCGATAATGAAAGCAGCAAACTTACCTGGGCCGCAAAAAAAGCTACAGGCGATCATAACGGCGAAGTAAAAGTAAGCAACGGCAACTTTGCCATTGAAAATAATGTGCTTAAAGGTGGCAGCTTCGATATCGACCTTAATACCATCACCGATGCTGACCTTACCGACCAGGCATCAAACGATAAATTGGTTAGTACTTTAAAAAGCGAGACTTTTTTCAATACAGAAAAATTCCCTAAGGCTAATTTTGTGATCTCATCAGCCACAAAAACTTCAGGAAACCAATACGATGTTAAAGGTAAGCTTACTATAAAAGGGATTACCAATGATGTGAGCTTCCCGGCAACGGTAACAGTTAATGGCAAGAAGCTGGCTGCTACTGCAAAGATCACTATCGATCGTACCAAGTACGATATCAAATTCCGCTCAAAAAACTTTTTTGAAAACCTGGGTGATAAGGTGATCTACGATGATTTTGATTTAAACGTAAACCTTAACGCCAGCGCGCAATAAGCTTTTACTGAGCTAACAAATTTTAAAGATCTGATAAAATTATAGCCACCATTTTAGGTGGATGGCCATTGTTTTGACTAAAAATAGCATTTAAAAACTCGCGTAAAGTTTGGAAACGGATCAGGAGCCGGGGCGCATTGGGTACCCCGGCAAAGATCCGGACAGGCTTATCGGCAGCAATATGAATGCATAAGGATATGAAAAAAGGAAATATACTTCTGGTTATTATAGCTATCAGTACATTGATAAGCTTTATGAGTTTTGTGGGCACCAAAGATGATGTGCAAACAAAAGAGCAATTGGGCGAAAAATTATTTTTTGACCCAATACTATCTGGTGATAATACCATCAGCTGCTCCTCATGCCATAAACCGGAGTTTGCATTTGCCGATACCGCTACGTTTAGCATTGGCATAAAAGGTAACCTTACGTCAAGAAACTCACCCGGATTGACTAATCTTTCGGGCCGGCCACACCTTTTTTGGGATGGACGCGCATCTTCCCTGGAAGAACAGGCTCTGGGGCCTATCACATCGGCTACAGAAATGGGGCTTCCTATTGAAGATGCCGTAAAGAAATTAAATGAAAATAAATACTACGCTGATGCATTTCAAAAGATATTTAAATCAACACCCACCAAAGATAATCTGTTGAAGGCCATCGCCTCCTTTGAGCGGACGCTTGAAACCTCAAACAGCCCATATGATCGTTATATTAATGGCGACGATAACGCCTTAACCGCATCTGCAGCCCGTGGCCGCCTCTTGTTTATTGGTAAGGCCAATTGTAACAACTGCCACTCGGGCGAAGATTTTACGGCCGATAGGTTTAAAAGCATAGGGCTGTACAATGGTAAAGATCTGAATGATCCGGGCCGTTCAAAGATCACTAACAACAAAACGGAAGATGGCGAATTTAAGATACCGAGCCTGCGCAATGTTGCGGTTACCGCTCCCTATATGCATAACGGAAAGTTTAAAACATTGAAAAGCGTGGTTGAATATTATAACAATCCATCTCTTATTGTTAAGGATGGCATCAACCGCGACCTGTCGTTAGATAAGCCTTTGAACCTGAATGACGGAGAAATAAACGATATAGTTGAATTTTTGAAAGCACTTACCGACGATCGTTTTAAACAGAAATTCGCTTCAAACTGAAATAATTCCCCCTTTAAATAATTAATTAATCACGGACATCGATTGCGTATGCAGGGCAGAAAAAATACCTGCTATAGCCACCGCTTTGTCTAAAACTATTGTAAAATGAAGAAAATTGTACTCCTGCTTATATTTTTCAGCCTCGCTTACGGGCAAAATATATTCGCACAAAAACGAACGGTTAGCGGAATAGTCACCGCTGCCGATGATAAAGCCCCATTACCGGGCGTATCTATACGCATTAAAGGATTAAATGAAGGCGCGGTTACCAAAGCCGACGGTACTTTTAGTATCGTAGTACGCAATGGCAAGTACCTGGTGTTTTCATTTTTAGGATACGAAAGCCAGGAAGTAGAGATTGACGGACTAAAAGAGTTTAAAATAGTGCTTAAGCCTGCAGGTAATGATCTTAACGAGGTGCAGATCATCGGTTCGCGTAATGCCAACCGCACCAAGCTTAATTCGGCTTCGGCTGTCGATATTATCGATATCAAGCCTTTGCTGGAATCTGCACCGCAGGTGAGCGTAACGCAGTTGCTGCAATATATTTCGCCTTCTTTCCACTCCGTTAACGGAAGTAATGCCGGTGATGCCGGTTCGGCACTTAGTTTAGCCCAGCTTCGCGGTCTGGGGCCCGACCAGGTATTGGTTTTAGTAAATGGCAAGCGCAGGCATAAAAGCGCTAACGTAAATTATGGCGGCCTGGGCAATGGATCAACCGGGTACGATTTAAATTCTATTCCATCAGGTTCTATCGATAGGATTGAGATCCTGCGCGACGGCGCGGCAGCTCAATATGGATCTGATGCGATTGCGGGCGTGATCAATATCGTACTTAAGAAAAAAACGGATGACCTGGCCGTTAATACATCAGGAAGCACCCGCAGGCGTGGTGACGGTGCAACAACGCGTACAAGCGTAAATTATGGTGTTGGCTTAGGCAGCACAGGAGGTTATATTAATGCCACTGCTGAATACGCAACGCAGGCCATCGCGTTGCCAGCAGGAAGAGCCAATGCCGGATTATATAACGGGCCCATTTATGGCGGCGGTGCAAATACGCGCGCTTATGATGCTATTTATACTAAAGAAATTGATGATGCCATTTTAAAAAGCCGCGGCATTGACCGTCATTTTTTTGATCAGCGTGGCGGCGGGTCCAATGCAGGCCAGGACGCATTGCTGTCTTTCAACGCTGGCTTTCCATTAAATAAAACCACAGATATATACGCATTCGGTGGTATCAGCAGCCGTAATTCCCAGTTTACCGCCGTTTACCGTTTACCCGGATGGACATCGCGGAACAATAACTTTATTTACCCGGATGGTTTTTTACCGGCCATGGAAAATAACATTGTTGACGGTTCAATAGCTGTGGGTATAAAAGGCAAGGTTGGCGATTGGAATGTAGATCTATCCAACGTATTTGGAAAGAATAGTTTCACCAACCGGGTGGATAATTCATTAAACGCCAGCCTTGGATTGAAAAGCCCGACCAGCTTTGATGCGGGCAGATATAACGCAGGCCAAAACACCACAGGGCTCGACTTTAGCCGCTACTTTGAAAAGGTTTTAAAAGGGTTAAACGTAGCCTTTGGCGCGCAGCACCGGATAGAAAGTTTCCAGATCATAGCAGGCGAGGAAGGCTCTTATTCCAAGGCAGACCAACGCACTATTGTGGATGTTGACACTACTGTTGGCGGTATTGCTTACTTATCAAATGCTGGCGTAACTTCGCTGAACGGCCTCGCCGCCGGTTCGCAGATCCACCTGGGTTTCCGGCCCGAGAATGCGGTGAACGTCAGCCGTTCTGTAACCGCCGGCTACGCTGATGTGGAACTGAATGTAACCAAAGCATGGCTGATATCGGGTGCTGGTCGTGCAGAATATTTTTCCGATTTCGGCAATGTGTTTACCTGGAAGGCTGCCACCCGTTACAGTTTTGCCAGGTGGTTGAATATCCGTGGATCGGCCAATACAGGCTTCCGGGCACCAGACCTGGCACAATCTTATTACACCTCAGTTTCTACTACGTTTCAGCAGGGCAGGGGAGTTGATATTTTAACAGCATCTAATCAAAGCGCGGCGGCAAGGGCATTGGGTATCCCTAAATTAACGCCCGAAAAATCAAAAGGATACGCGCTGGGCCTTACCTCGGCACCCGGCAGTAATGTAGAACTGACCGTGGACGCCTACCTGATCAAGATAGATAACAGGGTAGGTAACACCGGCAACTTTACCTCCACTGATGCCAATCTTCCTGCAGATGTTAAAACCCTTTTCCAACAGACAGGTGCAGCGCAGGCAAATTTCTTTTACAATGAATTCAGCACCCGTACCAGGGGTATAGAATTTACCGGCAGCTATAAGGTATTGTTAGATAAAGGCAATATCAACTTCCTTTTCGGCGGGAACTTTTCCAAAAACGAAGTGACTAAAGTAAATACTCCAAAGGGATTAGAAGCGTATAAGAATGTGATACTAAGCCCGGGAGAAAGGGCCAGGGTTACCACTAATATCCCAGCACAAAAGATCAATCTTCAGGGCATTTATAGTTTGGATAAATTCACCTTCTTACTGCGCACCGTTTACTTTGGTAAGGTAACCACCGCATCGCTGCTGAGCGCTGCCGATCCGCTTAACCCGGTTTACTTTTACCAGAACCTGAAACCAATCTGGGTGACAGATCTATCCATAGGCTATAAATTCACAGCCAAACTACAGGCTACCGCCGGTGTAAACAACGTGTTCAATATCGTTGGAGATTATACCGATCCATCCATAGCTGGTTTACGCAATCCTACCGTTGTTGGTATCCAAAACGGCAGCGCGGGCATCCAGCCATTTATTAAACTATCTGCTCATTTATAAGCTGCAAATCATGAATAACAATTATAATAAAATATACAGGTTGGCGCTAAGGCCGACACCATACAAGTTAACTTTACTGTTTGCGGGCATATTATTATTGGCCTCTTCCTGCAAAAAAACAGATTACCTGAACATCAACGATGCCAATAGACCCGCGCTTGCTGCTCATATCAGCTTTGTAAATGCAAGGCCGGTAAATGCAGGTATCCAGTTTTGGACTTATACCACACAGGTAACCAAAGCCGCTGTAGCCGTAAATGCCAAAACAGATTACCTTGATACCCAATTTGGCGATGTGCAGATCAATTTTACGGAGGGTACCAACACCTCATACAAAGCATCGCGCCAGTTTGGCAACAGTGCCGCTTTTACAACAACAGGCGGCCCTAACGGGCCTATAGCCGCTTACTATCATACTGTATTCGCAGTGAAAAACACCAAGGCTACTGCCGATTCGCTCATCCTGTTTTATGACGACCTGAGTGCGCCGGCTGCCGGCAAAGCCAAAGTAAGATTTGTGCATCTGGCACCCGGCAATGCCGCCGTTGATTTTGGAATAGCCGGGCAAACCGCCTTGTTTACCAATACAGTGTATGGTCGAGCCGGTGGATCAGTTCTTTCCGGAACAGGATATAACGCATGGTCGCTTGGGCCCTTTGTGAGTGTTGACGCTGGCACGGTTAATTTTTCTGTCAGTAAATCTGCAGATCATTCAGTCGTGAACATACTAAATGATAAGTTAAGTAATGTTGCTTTAGCATCCGGTAAAATATATACCATTTATATCAACGGAACACCCGGCAGCACAGCTATTGGCGCTACTATCATTACCCATAATTAACAAAAATACAGCACAAATAGCAGTGATTTAATAGATGTGCCGATGAGGCCGTCCCGGTTTTGGCCGGGCGGCTTTATTTTTTAATCAATCAATTTATAATTCAACATCATCATAATGAAAAATAGTAGTCGTAGAGAATTTATAGAAAATACCTTAAAGGCAACCGTTGCCATAGCCGTGACCGGTCCACTGATTTTAAATAGCGAAAACGCGTTAGCATCTCCCAAAAGCGCAGCAACCATACCTGGCGATGTGCTGAAGTTTGCACAGGTTCCGCTGGGCTTTGACTATAAAGCATTGGAGCCACATATAGATGCGCTCACAAACGAAATACATTATACTAAGCACCATGCCGCTTACATCAAAAATGTAAATGAGGCCATTGGTGCCGAAAAGCTAACCTTTACTACCGAAAAGGAATTTTTTGATCACGCTTCGCAGCTGTCGCCCAAAGCACGTAATAACGGCGGAGGTGCCTGGAATCACAATTTTTTTTGGCAAAGCCTTACGCCAAACCCAACCGGGCCTGATGGCAGGATTAAAGATGCTTTGAATGCCGCATTTGGATCTGTTGAACAGTTCAAAGAACAATTTACACAAGCCGCGCTAACCCGCTTTGGATCGGGCTGGGTATGGTTGGTAAATGTGAACGGTAAATTAACTATTGCATCTACCGGCAACCAGGATAACCCCTTATTTGATAATGCTGCGGTAAAGGGAGTGCCTTTACTGGCACTGGATGTTTGGGAGCATGCTTATTACCTAAAGTACCAGAACAGGCGTAATGAGTACATCGCCGGTTGGTGGAATGTAATTAACTGGAACGAGGTTAATAAACGATTGGGTTAATGAGAAATACAAATAATTTTGCCCACCTAGCCTGGAAATGGCACAATCGGGTTCTCTTAAGAACATTTATCGTTTATGGCGCTGTAACTATTATACCGCTTGTTCCTTCCTTTTACAGCCAGGACTTTGATGCAGGTTTTTCAGTGGCAAACTATCCCTGGAGATGGCTGGATGTGATTAGCCAAAATAATCCCTGGTTCTTCAGCAGCCAGGGAGGTAAAAACTATATTGGCTGGTTTATCACTTTGTTAATTTGTTTGGTTGCCGGTACAGTTTGGTTATTGGTTGAAAAGCAAATCAATAAGGATAAAAATGTAGCAGATCTCAATACCGGTGATGGAGGCCTTTATAACTGGTTCTTTATTTTAGTGAGATACCAGATTGTTTTAAGAATGTCGTGGTTTGCTATTGCTAAAGTATTCCCTGTGCAAATGCCTTTTCCAACCATCAGCCAGTTAAACACCAGTCTTGGAGATTTTACACCAGGAAAACTATATTGGCTTACAACCGGGGTATCTCCGTTTTTTGAGGTTTTTGCAGGCATCTTTGAACTCACGGCCACTATTCTTATTCTTTTCAGGCGCACTACAACATTGGGGGCCCTAATGATGATCGCTATACTGCTCCCTATTTGGTTTGTAAATATTGGTTATGACGCCGGGGTGGAGCTTGCGAGCCTGCACCTGTTATTATTATCCCTATTGCTGCTTGCAAAAGATTCGACCAAATTCTGGCAGCTTCTTATCGAGCACAAAGAGGCGGCGATTAGCTATATCCGGCCGCCTGTTTTTCCGCAGCAATGGAAGAGGGTGGGGCGCATTGCACTTAAAATTGGTTTTATTTTTATTTTTCTCGTTTACCGGGGTTATCATTACGAAAAGCTCTACGCAGCGGGTAAAACATTTAAATTGCCGTTGGATAATGGGGTAGAAAGCTTTACAGGGTTTTATAATGTGGATGAGTTTAGGATAAATAACCGATTTATCCCATATTCTCCTAACGATAGCCTGCGCTGGCAAAATGTAGTTTTTGAAAAATTCAATACCATCAGCATTAAAGTAGCCAGGCCTTTTAAACTTAACACACAAAATAAGATCCGTACTACCGAGTATTACGGTAACATAGGCAGGCTGTTTTATGGTTATGACGTCGATACCGTTAAACACGTATTCACATTGAAAAACCGCGCAGATACCAGTGAAAAGACCGTGTTGAATTATACGATCCCAAAGCCTGGCAGATTTATTTTAAAGGGATTAGATGGGCATAAAGATTCGGTTTATATTGAGCTCAATCGCGTTGATCGGCAATATCCGCTTGCTGTAAAAAGAAATACAAAGGTCGCAGGCGATTGATAAGCACTGGACTGGTGTTAAAGGTTGTTCGATATAAGCGCCCTGCAAGGCTGAAAATTGGCAGCAGGTTTGCGGAGAATTTAAAGGATGTTAGCCGGATATTGCCATTAAATAATCCATGTTTTGCCGGGCGCTGTAGGATTTGCCCGCTAAGCGGACTTGCTGTCCCTGGCTAATGCCTTGCAGTTTCACTGTTTCATGCCGGACTACGGCCTTGTCACCGGATAATAACTGGTAGGCGTATTCGGAAATGATCAGGTCGTTATCCAGCTCTTTGGTTTTGGCCTGGAGCCTGGAAGCGATATTAACGGGCAGGCCCATGACCGATAACTGAGGGCCGTTATCTAAGCCAAACTCGCCGACGAAAACCTTCCCGGCGTGTAAGCCTACGCCGATTTCCAGCGGGCCGCCGTAAAAGGGCTCGGTGTAAGCTTCATTGAAAAGACTAACGGTCTGGAACATAACTTTAGCGGCCTGGTAAGCATGATCCACTGATTCTTTCAACCCGGTTTGTAAACCAAACACCACGTACAGGCTGTCCCCGGCAACTTCTACTACCCGGCCCCCGAAATTCTTCACTACCTGGTTGAACGTAGTGAATAAACGGCGAACAACCTGTATAACGGTTTGGCCTGGCTGTGCTTCCATCAGGGGGGTAAAGTTCCGGATATCCAGGAATAAGATCGCCAGTTCCCGTTCCTGGTCGGGTACAGTTGGCGCTGGGTTCGGGATTAAATAATTCTGCTCCATGGTAGTATAGACGATTAAGCTTTTAAAACATTTTATGCGGTTACTCATAAGATCAGCTTGTTGACAGGACGAAATTAACCGCAGGATGGGAGGGCTACCAGTATAATCTGGTTAACCGTTCCGGGAAACCGGTAAAAACCGGGATTGAATCGGTAAACGATTGAGCAAGCCACCTTATTTATAGTTTTGCTGACCCTTTCATCAAAGTGCTTACCAGGCGGGCATATAGAAACTAATAGCCATTCATTTCCTTTTTACTTCTCCGTATCTTTAAAGGGATCAATTTTTTTCCTTTCAGTGCCTAAAAACGCTCGGAACAGTGGAGTTTTGCCCCTCATCTTGTACCCCGATTACCAGCGTTTCACTCATGTACGCGGTAAATTTGCGTTGCCGAATAAGCGGCATAACTAATCATGATACCATTTAAGATCACCCTTAGGCTACGATATAAGTCAGCACCGTCCGTGTCCGTTTCGCCCATAACTTTGCCTACTTCAGCTATGTTATCCTTATCGTTCCGTCCCTACGATACTACCTTTGCGTTAGAAATCGGAACAGAAACAGTTAATAATTGAAATACAACAATAAATGAAGATGCTAAATAATATTGCCCGAATGGTAGCTACCGGAGTATTGATGATGCAAGTTGCTACCGCTGTCGCACAGGGCAAATCAAAAACTGACGAGAGTATACGGCCATTTAAGGTAAATATTTCCGATAGCGATGTCAGAGACCTTCGCCAGCGTATTGCAGCTACAAAATGGCCGGGAAAAGAACTTGTGGAAGATGCCTCACAGGGCGCGAAGCTTGCCAAGCTGCAGGAGCTTGCCAGGTATTGGGGAACAGCCTATGACTGGAGAAAGGCGGAAGCTAAATTAAATGCGTATCCACAGTTTAAAACCAAAATTGACGGTGTCGATATCCATTTTATCCACGTCAAATCAAAACATAAAAATGCAATGCCGCTTATTTTAAGCCATGGCTGGCCCGGATCAGTTTTTGAATTTATAGATGTTATTGAACCGCTGACCAACCCGACCGCCTATGGAGGAAAAGCAGAAGATGCTTTCGATGTTATTATACCTTCATTGCCCGGATTTGGCTTTTCTGGCAAACCGGCCACGGAAGGCTGGAATAATGATCGTATTGCGAAGGCCTGGATTGTGCTGATGGAACGCCTGGGATACAAGCGTTATGTCGCTCAGGGTGGAGACTGGGGCGCGGGTATTGTCCAAGCTATGGCACTGCAGGCGCCAAATGGCTTATTGGGTATTCACAGTAATTTACCGGCAACGTTACCTATTGAGGCAGCAATGGCTTTGGGAGGCAATACTATACCTGCAGGCTTTTCTGAAAAGGAAAGTGCAGCTTTCCAACACCTTAGCAATGCAATTAAGACCGGTGGGTTTATCTATAAAACAACAATGGAGCGAAGACCCCAGGGAGTAAGCTATGGTTTAACAGATTCACCGATAGGTCTTGCTTCATGGATTTTTTTACATCCCGGCTTCGATGACTGGTCTTATGGCAATGATCCCAAACAGCTGCCAACCAAAGATCAGGTGCTTGATGATATTTCGCTTTACTGGTTAACCAATACGGCTTCTTCTTCCGCCCAAATTTATTGGGAAAACCGAAACAATAGTATTATTAGTGCAAGTGTAATGAAATCTGATCAGATTACTATCCCGGTAGCGGTTACCACATTTCCGAACGACGTTTATGCTTCTCCGGAAAGCTGGGCACGCCGTGCTTATAAAAACCTCATCTATTACAATGAAGTTGACCGGGGCGGACATTTTGCCGCATGGGGAGAACCCCAACTGTTTGTTCAGGAGATGCGTGCAGCATTCAAATCCATTCGTTAATCCTAGTGGGAGCGGCGATGTCATTGGCTTACCCTCATTAGTTTTATTAATATATCAAATCCCTTTTAGTAAGCCCCATGAATTGTGTCGCCATTGCCTTTCAGGTAAATTCATTCTTTCATTTAACCACCTTAAATGTTGCTCATATCAAATGGCAGTTTCCTTATCCGTTTACCCGTCAGATCAAAAATGGCAGCCGTCAGTGCCGGTGCAAATGGTGGTAGCCCCGGTTCACCAACACCGCCGGCATTTGCATCATTCTCCATAATGTGTACCTCCAACAATGGCATATCATTGATTCTTGGCATTGGATAATTATAAAAATTTCGTTGTTCTACCAAACCATCTTTGAAGGTAATCTGATGAGTAGTAGCAGCACCAAGCGCCATCAATACCGAACCTTCTACCTGGGCATGGATGATATCGGGGTTTACGTACCAACCACAGTCTACCACCGCCCATACCTGATCGATTCTAATTTTCCCGTCGGCTTTTCGTGAAACTTTAACGATCTGGCCAACGGTGGTTGAAAAACATTCGGTAATCGCTACCCCGAATCCGTCACCATTCTTTTTAGATTTCCAACCAGAAACTTCCTCTAATTTATCGATCAGTTTCTGTTCCCGCTCTTCCCTTAAATATGCCCTTCTGAAATCAAGAGGGTCTTTTTTTGCGAGATGGGCCATTTCGTTAAGCAGGCTTTCAAAAGCAAAACCATTGGTAGAAGCATAAACCGACCGCCACCATACGTTCGGGATGGGCGTTTCAAAAGGTATATCCGAGAAACTTATATGCTGGATGCTTTTATAATAAGGAGCAAGAAATCCTTCAGTGGTACTGCGGTTGGGCTTATCTTTCGGTGCACCCTGCCAGTGCCCGATATTCTGCCCGGCCATTCTGAATTTGAGTGCGCTGATTTGACCGTCCTGAATCGCTCCCTGGCACCGGTAAGTTATCCCGGCCCTATAGGGGCCCTGTGTCATATCGTCCTCTCTTGTCCATACTACCTGCACAGGCGTACCGGTTTCTTTAGAAATCAAGCAAGCCTCATGCGGATAATCCATGAATGCTTTTCTCCCGAAACCTCCGCCTAAAAAGGTCATATTAACAATTACTTTTTCTTTCGGTAACTTGAATTGTGCGCAGATGTAATCCTGTACCCATTCTGGCGCCTGTATCGGTCCCCAGATCTCCAACTTGTCCGCTTGATAAAAAGCAACACAATTCAGTGGCTCCATCGCGCTATGTGATTGGTAAGGCGTTTCATAAACAACATCCAGCTTTTGGGTAGCAGCGCTTAATATCGAATCAGGATCACCCTGTTTTCTTGCGGATAAGCCTTCTTCATTATTGATAAGCTCGTTTTGCTTTTTGTAAATGTCGGCGGTGTTCACGTGGTCAAATCCGGTGTCGTCCCATTCAATCGTTAATGCTTTTCGACCCTGTATGGCAGCCCAGGTGCTATCAGCCACCACAGCAACACCATCCCTGAATGTTTGAAATACTCCGGTTTGTATCTTAAACACTTTTTTTACGCCGGGAACTTTCAGTGCCGCACTGGCATCAAAAGATTTGAGCTTTCCGCGCAATCGCGGGTTTCGCTCAACGACAGCGTACAACATGCCCGGGAGTTTAAAATCCAGCCCGAATACTGCGACACCATTCGTTTTCAAGGGGGTATCCAGCCTTGCCAGCGGTTTCCCGATCAATTTATAATCCGATCTGTTTTTCAACACAATATCTTTAGGAGCTTCCAGTTTTGATGCGGCTTCTACCAACTCGCCGTAATGGAATTTTTTGCCTGAAGGACGATGTAGCACGTGTCCTGACTGTGCATAACATTCTGATGTTGGTACACTCCACTTTGCGGCAGCCGCCGAAATGAGCATTACACGCGCTGATGCACCTAATTTAAGTAAATTTTTATAGGACCCACGAATGGTCGAACTGCCACCGGTTACCTGATTACCGTATTTCTCCCGGTTGCCCTGCGCAAAGCGGATATTGATGTCCTTCAAATTGACTTCCAGCTCTTCTGCCACGATTTGCGGGACGGATTGGTAAGCACCCTGGCCCATCTCAGCGCGGTGGCTGAATATGGTAACCTTGCCATTTGTGTCAATATGTATCCAGGCATTCATCTCTATATCCGAAGCCATCGCAGAATCGGCGGTAGCAAGTTTAGCTTCTTCAGCGTTTGAAGAGAAGTAAAGACCGACAAAAAGAGCTGTTCCGGTAAGGCCGGCGGCCCTTAAAAAGTTTCTTCTTGATATGTTACTTGTACTCATAAGGTATTGAGTTAAGTGTAAATAAATCGTTCTTATTTCCCTTTGGGTGCATACGCACCTGTTGTAAGCCAGGTGATCCACGCTTTTTTAAATGCCGCGTGGCTCATAGGTGGCAATTTGCGTCCTTCGCCAGGGTTCCAACCCGAAAGTACCAGGCCATCATCTGCGTGTTCAATCAGCTTTTTCAAGTCTTTGTGGCCGTTTTGTTTTGGATCTATCAATTGCTCAGCCAATTGGCGCGGTGTGCGGCCCTGGAAAACCATCTTCATATTTGCCGGTGGCAGGTGCCAGTTGGGATTACCGGGAGGAGTATGTAAGCCGGGGGTATTGGTAGGCTGGTGGCAATTGGAACATTTCATGGCGTATACACCCTTACCATCAATTCCTCTTTGGGGAGACATGGTATGCAGATGACTGTCGTCTCCCTGCAAAGGAATGTTGCCAGACGGGTGACAGTTCATACATCGGGCACTCGTCAGCACCGTATATACTTGTTTAAATGCCTTAACGGATGCTATGCTATCCTTTTTTACAACTGGCAGCATTGATGCATGCACCTTGCTTTTTTTGTCATCGCTATGGAGCGCAAACGCCATGATACCGACCGTCATCAGCAGAACGCTGACCACAGCGAATGCTTTCACCGGAATTTTTATTTGATGTTTCATTTGCTTGCAGCTTCCTTTCTCTGCAACTCAGCAGCTAAATGTATGGCCTTACGAATACGTTGGTAGGTTCCGCAACGACAGATATTACCTGCCATGGCGCTATCAATATCAGCATCGCTGGGATTGGAGTTTTCTTTTAACAAAACCGCAGCCGACATAATTTGTCCTGAGTGGCAATAACCACATTGCGGTACATTTTCTTCGTTCCATGCCACCTGCGCAGGGTGGTTATTATTTTCTGACAGGCCTTCAATCGTAATTACTTGCTGGCCTGCCGCACGGCTTAATTTTGTAACGCAGGAACGTACAGCGTCACCATTCAAATGTACAACGCAGGCCCCGCATTGCGCTACACCGCAACCATATTTAGTGCCGGTTAGGCCGATGACATCCCTGATTACCCATAGTAACGGCATGTTAGGATCAGCATCGACCTGGTGCTGTTTCCCGTTTACTGTAATTGTGATCATAAGTCTATTTAATTCAGTTATCTATCGTTTAAAAAGCGCTCCGGCTCTCAAACCGGAACGCCGTTACCATAATAAGGTAATCAACTAAATCACCAGTCTCATGTTGGTGATGCCTCCCGGGCTATGATGGAATACGCCATAATTTTTAATTCATTTTGCGATACTCATGCGGGGTTTGCCCAACCCGTTTCTTAAACAATCTTGTAAAATGCTGAGGATATTTAAACCCCAGTTCAAGAGCAACCTGATTAACAGTCTTATTGCCATCAAAGATCTTTTCTTTGGCCATGTTTATGAGTTTAAACTGTATATATTCCTGCGCGGTTTTGCCAGTTTCTTTTTTTACCAAATCGCCAAAATAATTTGCTGACAAATTCAATTCATCAGCGCAATAAGCAACTGAAGGCAGACCGTTGGTTTCAGGTTTATCCGACGCGAAATAATTATTTAATAGGTTTTCAAAACTTTCCAACACCCCATGCAGCACATGGTCGCGGGTGATGAACTGCCTTTCATAGAAACGAACACAATAGTCTAAAAAAAGTTCAATATTGGATACGATCAGGCGCTTGCTATGCTTATCTACACCACGCTCCAGTTCGTAATCTATCTTCGAAAAACAATCCAAAACGATATTTCTTTCCCGTTCAGATAAGTGCAATGCTTCGTTTGACTGGTAACCAAAAAAGGAATATTCCTGGATTCGCCGGCCCAGCGTTGTACCATGCATCAGATCAGGGTGAAATACAAGCGCATATCCTTTGGGTTGGTAGTATTCGCCATTACTATTGACCCCTGCCACCTGACCCGGTGCCATCAATACCAATGTCCCTTCCTGGTAATCGTAAGTATTTCTGCCATATACGAGGTCACCACATTTTACATCTTTTAAAAACACAATGTAAAAGCCAAAGTACATTTGCGAACCCTGCCTGCGGGCAGCCTTTGACAGGTCGACGACGCTAATTAATGGGTGCTTAGTTTCGTTATTATTGAATGTATTATATTCACTTATGGTGTTAAAACGTCGCATACTGTCCATAATCGCTTTCTTTTAATTCGAATTTACATTATTAATCAATGCATTGGCAGCAACTTTACCAAAATCAGTAATAATGGTAGAAATACCCGTAATCTATATCCTATCGGGGTCGATAAAACGCATGACCTTTGTATAAGTTAGCTCAAAGAAAAACATGCAAAAGGTAAAATTAAATAACGGCGTCGAAATGCCAATCTTAGGATTTGGCGTATTCCAGGTGAATGACCTGGCAGAATGTGAAAGAAGTGTGGTGGATGCGATTGAAACTGGCTATCGATTGATCGATACTGCTCAATCTTATACGAATGAAGAAGCAGTGGGCAAAGCAATCAGGCGTAGCGGTGTGGCCAGGGAAGATCTGTTTATTACAACCAAGCTTTGGATACAGTCTGACGGCTACGAAGGGACTAAAAAAGCTTTTGAAAATTCATTAAAGAAGCTTCAGCTGGATTACCTCGACCTCTACCTGATCCATCAGCCTTACGGCGATGTTTATGGTGAATGGCGCGCGATGGAAGCGCTTTATAGAGAAGGTAAAGTAAGAGCTATTGGCGTTAGCAATTTTCAACCTGACCGATTGATTGATCTGATCATTCACAATGAGATCGTTCCTGCTGTTAACCAGGTAGAAACCCACCCGTTCCACCAGCAATATGATACGCAACTGTTCATGAAAGAGAATAATGTCCAGATAGAATCCTGGGGGCCGTTCGCAGAAGGCAAGAATGATATTTTTAAGAATGAATTGCTCAAAACTATTGGCGAGAAGCATAACAAATCAATTGCCCAGGTGATCCTACGCTGGCTAACCCAACGAGGCGTTGTTGCCATTCCAAAATCAGTACGCAAAGAGCGGATGGCGGAAAACTTAAATAGCCTCGACTTTGAATTAAGCGCGGATGAGATGGACAAAATCAAAACGCTAAATACTAATGCCAGCAGTTTCTTTGATCACCGTGATCCGGTGATGGTGAAATGGCTGGGCGAAAGAAAACTGGAAAACTAAAACAACGGAATAAAAACATGAAAAAAATGCTGTTGATTACCATTTCTTTATCTACCGGGATTACGTTCGGTGCGGCGGCTCAAAACACTCCAATATTTCCAAAGGGCGAAATTGCAACTGTAAATAATCATACCGGAACAGTTTGGCTTACTGAACTCAACAAACCAGACAGTACCATTGATATCGCTATAGCAAATGCAACATTTGCACCGGGAGCAAAACTCGACTGGCATATCCATCCCTCCGGGCAGATCCTGATGATCACAGAAGGAACAGGTTATTACCAGGAAAAAGGCAAACCCATCAAGGTGGTTCACAAAGGAGATATCATTAAATGTCTTCCTGGCATTGCACACTGGCACGGCGCATCACACAAAAGTGCCTTTACCTATCTGGCAGTAAGTGCAAACAGTGCAAAGAACAAAACGGTATGGCTGCAACGGGTAACTGATGCGGAATACAACAGCGCTAAAAATTAACCAACATATAAAACTTAAAACCTAAGATTATGAAAAAAGCTATTATCGGAATGTTCCTATGTGTTGCCATTGTCCAGCTATCATATGGGCAGGCTAAATTGCCAAATTCACCAGGCACAAGCACAACTAAAGAAGAACAGGAAATACTTGAGCTCTCTAAAACAAAATGGACATGGATGGCAGACAAAAATGTAGAGTCTTTAAACGGACTGTTTGCTGAGAATTGTGTATTTGTTCATATGGGAGGGAGCTGGGGAAAGACCCAGGAACTAAATACCATTAAAGGGGGGATGATTTGGTATAAAAAAGCTGAGGTTTATGGCGCGTCTGTAAACATTTTCGGTAATACTGCCATCCTTTTAAATGATATCGATTTGCTGGCAGTAGTAGGTGGAAACGAAGTAACCCATGCGTTTATGGTGACTGAGGTATACTTTAAAGAAAACGGCAAATGGAAGATGGGTTCGCTCACTTTTTCAACGCTCCTTAGGCCTGTTAAAATGAAATAGCAATAATATTAACCGGTATTGACAGGTTTATGTGTAGAAATATTATCTTTTTCTTGCTTTTGATTGCTTTAGCAGGTACAACTGCCTGCTCAAAAGCGCAATCCATCTCCGCCAAAAAGATACTTATCATATACTTGTCCCGGACAAATAATACTAAAGCTGTCGCTCAGATCATTCAGAAGCAGGTAGGTGGAGATTTGGTCGCTTTAGAACTTGTTAATCCTTATCCCGAAGACTACCGGGCCATTGTTGCCCAGGTAGTTCGGGAAAATGAATCCGGGTTTCTACCTCCGCTTAAAACGAAGATTGACAACATGTCATCCTACGATTTGGTATTTGTTGGCTTTTCGACCTGGGGCATGCAACTTCCACCACCGATGAAAAGCTTTTTGAAGCAATATGACCTGAGCGGCAAAACTGTCATCCCCTTTAATACTAATGCCGGTTATGGCATTGGCAGCACCTTCCAAACCGTAAAAGAATTCTGTCCTAACAGTACGGTGTTGGATGGTTTTACCATCAAGGGGGGAATAGAAAGGGACGGCATATTATTCGTGATGGAAGGGGAGAAAGGAAAACAGGCAGAGACAGAAATTCAAACATGGTTAAAAAAATTAAAGCTCATTAAGTAATAAGAGGCACCTTCAAACTAACCATTTCTGTATGCGTGGCATTGGCCATAAGCCTAAGTTCAGATGTCCATTGGCCAAAATTAGCTCCTATGATAAAGAAGCAAGCAAAAGCCATTATTAACCCTTATTGCCAGCATAACTACTGAAATGGTTATGAGAACGCGGCCGGCCTTTATTTTCTCCAAAAAGTTAGATCAATGCCCGTCTGATAGGGCGTAAACCAATTTTCCCAGCATTTTTAATGCATCGGCTATTTATTGCCCCACTATCCATAAACTGTAGCCACCCTTGGGGCAGCTTATTTTTACACTATCCGGAAAATACTCCTGTATCGTATTCCTGTATTTTAAAATTTGAATTTGCGCAAACTCGCGCAGCTTTTTGACCTCAGCATGAAACCTTGCCCCGGCTACCCATCCAATTCTGAAACCGGGAATCAGTTAGGCCAGGAATACAAAAAAAGTATTTCATTGTTAAATGTATTTACATACTAACATAATTTCTTCATTGATATTAATATTTAATTCAATCAATATTAATATAACCAGCAAGTAAATTGCATTAATATATCACCTAAATGGTAAATATTATGCAATACCACATCTTATTTTAAATAAAGTGTAAATAAATTAACATTAATAATATTATTTATGTATATATGTACATACAATAAAAATGGTTTAACATTTACTCAAAATTATTATGAATGGAAAAATTTCTACCTATTTAAAGGTGAGGTACCTTTGTTGTGTTCTATTGATCCTGTTCGCAGCATTTACATCCTATGCGCAGGAATTAGTTACCGTGACAGGTAAGGTGACCGACAGTAAGGGACTGGTCATGCCTGGTGTCAACGTTGCCGTCAAGCACACCATAACTGGAGCCCAAACCGGCAACGATGGAACCTATGCTGTTAAATTACCCCGGGGAAGCGATACCTTGATCATTTCTTTTTTGGGCTATGCCAAACAGGAGATCGCTGTTAAAGGCCGTCGTATAGTCAATGTTGTTTTGATGGACGACAAGAACAACCTGAATGAAGTTGTGGTGGTGGCTTACGGAGTGCAAACCAAAGCGAGTATGGTTAGTGCCATCACAACCATAAGTCCAAAGGAAATCAAGGGGCCAACCAGTAACCTCACGACAATGCTCGCCGGGAGGATCGCCGGCCTTATTTCTTACCAGCGTAGTGGTGAGCCGGGGGCAGATAATGCATCATTCTTTATTAGGGGCATCACGTCCTTTGGCTCGGGTAAAATTGACCCATTAATCCTGATAGATGGTGTGGAATCTACGTCGACCGAGCTTGCACGCCTTCAGCCGGATGATATCGCCGCATTTTCTATTCTGAAGGATGCTGCCGCCTCTTCCTTATATGGAGCCCGCGGGGCTAACGGGGTGATCTTAATTACCACAAAATCGGGCAAAATTGGCGACACCAAGCTCAACGTCCGGTTCGAAAATTCGACATCCACTAATACTCAGAATTTCAGGCTCGCCGATAATATAACTTACATGAAGTTATCCAATGAGGCTGCGCTAACCAGGAATCCTCTTGCGCCACTGCCGTATACCCAAAACAAAATTGACCATACCGCGGCGGGTGACAATCCTTTGCTTTATCCTAATAACGACTGGATAGGAACACTGATAAAAAATTATACCAACAATCAGCGGCTTAATCTGAATTTAACAGGGGGTGTTAACAGGGCGCAATATTATATAGCCGCTACCGCCAACCAGGATAATGGCGTACTTAAAACGCAGAGTGGCAACAACTTTAATAACAATGTTAACCTCAAGAGTTACCAGATAAGATCCAACGTTAACGTAAAACTTACTCCAACTACCGAGGCTATCCTACGAACTTCAGGAGACTTTGATGACTACAGCGGCCCGGTTGGTGGATTTGACAGTGACGGTAATGCCGTGAGCGGTGGGGGAAGGGTATTCTCTAGCGCATTGAATGCCAATCCCGTTTTGTTTCCGGCTATTTTTCCGTCTTCGGATCTGCCTCTTGTAAAACACCCGCTATTTGGTAATGCACCCAGAGGGCTCAACGGAGAGGTTTATGATAATCCCTTTGCATCCATGGTGTCCGGTTTTCAGCATTACAGCACATCAACGTTGAACGTGCAGTTTGAATTTAAGCAGGACCTGAAGTTCATTACAGAAGGTTTATCTGCCCGGGGAATGGTTTATACCAAGCGTTATTCTTATTTTAATGTTAACCGGCAGTACAATCCCTTTTTTTACCAGGCTAATCCCTCCAGTACCGATCCAAGAGGATATACCCTATCGTTATTGAATGAAAAAACGGCAACAGAGTATCTTAACTATAGTGAAGGATCAAAAACAGTAAATACCACTACTTATGGCGAGGTGGCCCTTAACTACAACCGCACCTTTAATAAGGTTCATAATATCAGCGGCTTACTGATCGGTATTCAGCGGAATTACGTAAACGGTAATGCCGGCAACCTTCAGGCATCATTGCCTTTCAGAAACCAGGGAGTATCAGGCCGTTTAACATATGGGTATGACAACCGCTACCTGCTTGAAAGTAATTTTGGTTATAACGGCTCTGAACGCTTTGCGCAGAATAACAGGTTTGGCTTTTTCCCTTCTGTAGGTGTGGCCTGGAATGTAAGCAACGAAAAATTCTTTGAACCAATATCCAGAGTGGTGTCAAAGCTTAAATTGCGCGCCACTTACGGATTAGTGGGTAATGACCAGATTGGTAACCCCAACGACAGGTTCTTCTACCTGTCTAATGTATCGCTGAATGATGCGAGTAATACATATGTATTTGGAGAAAACTATGGTTATTCGAGGCCATTGGTTTCTATTTCAAGATATGCCAATACCAGTATTACCTGGGAAAAAGCAAAGAAAACCAATTTTGGATTGGACCTTGGCCTATTTAATGCCTTAGATATTACCGTAGACGCCTACAAAGAACGACGCACCAATATTTTGATGCAACGTGCCTATATTCCAACAACGATGGGGCTTACCGCGCCTGTAAGTGCCAATGTTGGCATAGCCGAGGGTAAGGGTGTGGATCTGTCGATGGATTATAATAAGAATTTTGGGAAAACCTGGCTACAAATGCGGGGTACCTTTACCTACGCGGCCAGTAAGTTGCTGGTTAACGAAGAACCCAATTATCCTGCAAACATGCAATACCTGTCGAGGGTAGGGCAGTCTATCAATGAAGCTTTTGGACTGGTAGCTGAACGGTTATTTGTTGATGATGCAGATGTGAAGAATTCGCCCAAACAAAACTTTGGTGAGGTAAGGGGAGGCGACATCAAGTATCGCGACCTGAACGGCGACGGACAGATCACCAACCTTGATATGATCAACGGCCTGGGATACCCAACCACGCCGGAAATTATCTATGGTTTTGGCTTTTCATTCGGATACGGAAATTTTGATATCAGTACATTTTTCCAGGGATCAGCCAGATCTTCTTTCTTTATTGACCCATCCAAGATATCGCCATTTGTAACCAATGGTGGCGGTCAGCACGGACTGCTTGATGCCATTGCTAAAGACCACTGGTCAGAAGATAACCGGAATTTATATTCCCTATGGCCGAGGCTTAGTTTAAATCAGAATAATAACAACAATCAATCTTCCAACTGGTGGATGCGCAACGGTTCATTTCTGCGGATGAAAACAGCCGAAATAGGTTATAACATTAAGGAAAAAACTTTAAGAAAATACCATATCTCTGGCCTGCGGATCTATGCAAACGGCACCAACCTGTTCTTGCTCAGCAGCTTTAAGCTTTGGGACCCCGAACAAGGGAGCAACGGTCTTGGCTATCCTGTACAAAAAGTATTCAATATAGGTGCTAACATCCAATTTTAACCCTGGTAAAATATAATCATATGAATTTTTTAAACATATATAACCGGTTTCTTATCTTTTTAGGACGAAAACCAACCTGCCTGTTGCTTTCACTCGTCGTATTGGTCACCATATCATCTTGTAAAAAAAGCTTCCTGGATGTGGTTCCGGATAACGTAGCGACATTGGACAATGCTTTTGCCAACCGTAACGAGGCAGAAAAATACCTGTTTACCTGTTACTCGTATTTACCCAATGATGGAAATCCAGATGGGAATCCTGGTTTTAGCGGTGGAGACGAAGCGTGGACCTACTGGCCGATGACGGAGGATTATTTTTCCCTCGATCCTTATCAAATTGCCCGTGGTAATCAAAGCAAGGCCAGCCCATTAATGAATTATTGGGGTGGTGCAACATCATTGTGGCAGGGTATCAGATCTTGTAATATATTTCTTGAAAACGTGGATAAGGTTGTTGATCTGCAACCATACGTCAAGTTGCGATGGGTTGCCGAAGCCAAATTCATCAAGGCCTACCTGCATTGGTATTTGCTGAGGATGTATGGGCCTATACCGGTTATGGACAAGAATTTTGCCGTAACTGCAACACCAGAGGAAGTTAAAGTTTTCAGGCAGCCGGTTGATTCCGTTGTAAACTATATTTCAAAGCTGATTGATGATGCAGCAGTCGGAGATGCAAATACAGGTTTGCCATCTAAAATCGCGAATGAAGCTACAGAACTGGGCCGAATTACCAAGGTTGCGGCGCTTGCAGTTAAGGCGAGAGTACTGGTTACCGCTGCAAGCCCCTTATTTAACGGAAACAGCGACTTTGCCGGTATGAAGGGAAAAGATGGGAAGATTTTATTTAATCCGAAATATGACGCGTCGAAATGGGACAGGGCGGCTAAAGCGTGTAAAACCGCTATTGACGCCGCTGCCGCGGTAGGAGTAAAGCTGTATTATTTTACCCCTGGTATCAACGTGGTTAACAATACCACAAAAACGGAGATGAATATCCGTAATGCGGTTTGTGAAAAATGGAACAGTGAACTAATTTGGGGATTAACAACAGGTGGAAACCCCACTTATTGGCTGCAATTATTTGCCTGCCCACAGATAGATCCCAATAATATCAACCTTGACCTGAAAGGGAAGCTGGCCCCCCCGCTGAAGATGGCGGAGTTGTTTTACACTAAAAATGGCGTTCCTATCGAAGAAGATAAGACCTGGGACTATGCCAATCGCTTTAAACTGCGCACGGTTACCGCGCAGGAATCTGGCATGCAGGAGGATTATCAGACCGTCGGGCTGCATTTTAACAGGGAGCCCCGTTTTTATGCGGATATGGCTTTTGATGGGTCAAAGTGGTTTATGAAGAACGGGGATTTTAATATCCAGAGTAAACTGGAGCAATATTCTGGCAAAAAGCAAAGCCGTTTATATTCTATAACTGGTTATTACACCAAAAAATTGGTTAACTGGAACCTGGTTGCAACCAAAACAAGTACTACTGTGGAGTCTTACCCATGGCCTGTGATGCGTTTGAGTGACCTTTATCTGTTATATGCTGAGTCTTTAAATGAAAGCGGAAATTCTGCGGCAGCATTATCCTATGTCAACCAGATCAGGGCAAGGGCGGGATTAAAAACTGTCGAAAGTTCCTGGAGTAATTTTTCAAATCAGCCAACCAAGTTCACATCGGTTGCTGGTCTTCGTTCCATTATCCAACAGGAACGCGGTATTGAAATGGCATTTGAGGGAAGTCGTTTCTGGGATCTTCGCCGTTGGAAGACTGCCCCCCAGGTTTTGAGCGCACCAATCTATGGCTGGGACATTTTGCAAACCACCTATGCAGACTATAACCGCAGGGTGCTGTTATACACGCCACGGTTTATCGCGCCGAGAGATTATTTCTGGCCCATCGCCGAAAGCGATTTGCAGGTTAATCCAAATCTTGTTCAAAATCCCGGCTGGTAACCGGCAAAACTCAATGTAAAATCATTATACGCTATAAGAAATGAAAAAAATATTAACTATTTACTTTATTGGAATGATCATCCTGATCACCAATTCCTGCAAGCAGGATACACTTGCTCCGGTTGTAAAAGACAATGTTGCGCCCGGATCGGTAACCCATGTTGCTGTTGTAAACCTCAATGGGGCAGCAAAAATCAGTTATTCGCTGCCCAATGATGCCGATCTGTCCTACATCAGGGCTGAATATTCCATCAGAAAGGGTGATAATCGGGAAACAAAGGTTAGCCGCTACAACAGCAGCATGATTGTGGATGGTTTCGGCGATACCGTTCAATACCAGGTTAAGTTATACGCTGTTGACAAAAGCGAGAACGCGTCCGCACCGGTTATCATCAATGTACATCCGTTGAAGCCGCCGCTTAAGCTGGTAAGGGATAGTTTAATTGTTTCGCCAGACTTCGGGGGAATAAATATCAAGTTCTCCAACGGGCAAAAGGCCAGCCTGGCTATCATCGTATTGGCCAACGATTCCCTTGGCCAGTTTTCGCCGATCAATACGAATTATACCAATTTGCGTGCTGGGGACTTTTCAACGAGGGGCTTGCCAGCGGTGAACACCAAGTTTGGCGTATTTGTACGCGACAGGTGGGGAAACTTATCTGACACGCTCATTGTGAATTTGAAGCCACTATTTGAGGAACTGCTGGATAGAAACAAAATAAAACCAATTGTATTGCCCACAGATGCCCAGCTCGGCCCGCAATATGGAGGCGGTGTTGATAAGCTGTTTGACGGAGACATCACCAATAACAGCGGTTATTACCATACAGGCGATGATTCAAAAATGCCGCAACAGTTCACGTATGATATGGGAGTTCAGGCTAAGTTAAGCCGCTTAAGTTATTTTATGCGCCAGGGGTTCTTCTACACGCTGCACAACCCCAGGGTAGTGGAAATTTGGGGTTCCAATAGCCCCAACCCGGACGGTAGTTACAGCGGATGGAACTTATTGACCTCGCATACCCAGGTGAAGCCATCGGGTTTGCCGGAGGGGCAACTATCTCAGGATGATATTGATGCAGCCAACGCCGGGGAAACAATCTCGTTCCCGTTAGATGCCCCTAAGGTACGTTACATCAGGTTCAGGACATTGAAAAACTGGTCGAACGGTTCCTATGTGAATTTTAATGAAATAATGATGTGGGGCGATTCAAAATAATCAATGATCAAAATTAAATTTATGAAAACAATAAAATATTTTGCTTTACTGTTAGTCACCTGTTTTGCATTCTGCCTTGCGTCCTGCACCAAAACTACGGGTGATGCCTATAAAAAATTTGAAAAGGGCGGCGAAATTACCTACCCAGGCCGCGCCGACTCGGTATTTGTACATCCGGGTAATAACAGGGTGCAGCTTGCTATTGTGTTGGGCAATGATCCGCTGGTTACCAAGATCCGGGTGTTTTACAATAACATGCAGGATTCAACGGAAACACCAGTTACCCGAACCTTGGGCGTAGATACCGTAAACATCATCGTAGATAAGTTAACGGAAGGAAATTACAACTTCGTTATTTATACGTATGATGTAAAAGGTCATAAATCAGTAGTTACCAATGCGTCCGGAGTGGTGTATGGTCCCAGCTATACAGCCTCATTGGCCAACCGGAATTTAAAGCTGGCTTATTTTGATGATGATGGCAAAGCGACCATCGATTGGGGCAACGCTGCTTCTGACGAACTGGGTGTTGAGTTGAAATATATCAACAACAGCAGCCTCACCAAAACCATTATCGTCCCTAAAAGTGAAATCTACACCAAAATTTCAGACGTAAAGCCGAATAGTCAATTAACTTTCCGGTCGCTGTTTAAGCCGGATTCGACTGCGTTTGAAACCTTTTCTCCGGCTGTAGCTACAGCCTACTTTTCCAACGGACTAAACAAGGCCAAATTTAAGAGCCTGATACTGCCAACCGATGTATTGGAAGGTGGCTACGGATGGTTGGAGGAGTTTCTCTGGGATGATAATTACAATCCGCCGGGCTTTGCTACGGAATCCAAAGTACCCTGCTGGTTTACCTTTGACAGTGGCATATCAACTGCAATAACCGGTTTCAAGGTTTGGCAGGCGAACGACAGGCTTTACGATCAGCAGAGCGTTAAGGCATTTGAACTATACGGCAGCAACAATCCAAATGCGGACGGCAGCTGGGGTAGCTGGACAAAAATAGGAAGTTACGAATCGGTGAAGCCGTCTGGCTCGGCCGTAGGCACAAACACCGATGCGGATGTTGCCTTCGCTCTTCGTGGAGAATCCTTCCCCGTAATTGCTGGTACTCCTAAGTTCAGGTATTTCCGCTTTAAGCTACTTTCTAATTTTGGGAATGGCGACTTTATGACCATGGAGGAGTTTTCCTTTTTTACAAACGACCATTAAGGTCGGTCTTTATTAAAAAATTAAGCAAGTAATAGTACCTGTTATCTAATAATGATCATCTGGCTAAGTTTATAAAAACCGGGCCGGATGATCTTATTGATTATGCACTTGCTAAAATATTTTTCTCATCAATGAGCTTCTTTCAACGTAGCTGCGAACGGCAAAAACTTTAACTTTTATATTGATATAGAGGACGTTATAAATTTCAAAACCGAATAAAATACTTGTCCGCTTTTGCTTCATAGTATATCGCTTCAAGTCTGTTCATCATTGCAGGTTTATTATTGTTTACGCGCTTTGAATTTACCCGCGAGGTAATAAATGATCAGGCCAAGGATTGTCCAGTAGACAGCAAAACCGATTAGGAAAAATGGCGGCGGCGTATCCGGTTCTTGCCGCAAAAAATCAATAAATGGTATCAGCGGCCCGATCAGTATCAGTTTGACAGGTAATAAGATCATGGATACGATGCTTTTCCAGCCTGTTGCCGATCCCATCCCCAGGAAGGACGTGCTATTGCCGGCAGGAAAAAGCCGGGTCTCCAGTCCCAGAATGGAGGTAGTGATAAATTGAAAAGCAAATGCTAAAACAAGGAAGAGCATAACGAATTTTATTCTGGAGGTCTTCATAATCTCGTGTTTAATAATTAAAAGTACTTTGTTATTCAAAGTTAAATAACATTACCCGCCATTCCAAGTATTTAGCAAAATTTACTTACGTTCATTGATGACATTTCGAGCGCTTTGAAGATAAACATCAACCATTCATACCGGAGATAGTATATATCGCCTGTAAGTTAGGCCTCAGTTCTAAAAGGTTGAATGAGATACTGAAAAGAAAGGCCGGATAAAACCCGGATGCAATTGGTCCATCACCCGATTATATTGGAAGCCGGGAGGCTGATTATACATGATCCGTGAAGGAAAGAGCCAGCATCCCGAACCGGGTGCTGGTCTCTGATCAATGTTTATGCTTTAGCGTCGTTTATTTGTTTAATGGCTTCATTGGCTATTTTTGCAGAGTCATCGTCATTGCTTTTCTTACGCTGCTTGCTGATTTCCTCCAATGAAGCGATCAGTCTTGATGCGATGCCGTATTTTTTGTAAGCGATGGCCAGGTCGCGGATACTGTTGATACCTTCGGTTACGTAGGCACGGTTAGCCATCCTGCCAATAATTTGAGGTAACGACTGAATAGCATTATCAACTTTTACCTGCACAGAAGCTCTTTTAAATGCCGCTATTACATAAGGCCATTCGGGATCTGCTCCGTTGGTGGCATAAACAGCCACGATTGCCTGCGCAAAAGGTCCCTCTGCCTGTGGCTGTAATTCCTTAGCTGTTTTAAAGGCCTGATCAGGTGCGATGGAATTAAGGGCGGTTAAAGCTGCGCCGCGTACACCGTACGATGGGCTTGATAAAGATGCTACATAAAGATTTTTGTAAACCAGCGAGTTTATTTTGCCCAGCAGTTTTAACGCCGCTGCACGTACCGGGTAGTTCGGGTCGTTTTTAGCCAGATCGGCCATTATAGGTAATACAGCTGTCACGAACGCCTGGTTATCTACTTTAATGGCTCTTATAGCCTTAATACGTAAACCGTGGTATTTGTCTTTTAAGGCTGCCGTCAATATATATTTACCTTCTGCCGTTGATTGCTGGTCTGCGGCTGCCACAAAAGCCTCCAGGCGATCCATATAAAGCGGGGCATGCTGATATTGAAATGCCAGTTCGGCCAGGGTTTTATGATCTGTCTTGTTTGTTAGCAATATCTTTTCGGCGTCAACATTTATCAGGTCGGGGCGGGCGGCCGTCTTGAAGCTAAGTGTATCCTTTACATGACTTAACCAAACCTGGTGCCGCTCAGTTTTCCCACCAACGTAAACGTCAACTGCAATAGGCAATTGAAAAATTTGGCCTTGCTGATTTTGAGCGACAAAAACCTTTTCTGTTTTAGTGGCTTCGTCCCAGTTATAGGTAATGTCCAGGATGGGGTGGCCGGCACCATAATACCATTGGTTGAAGTACCAGTTAAGGTCCCTGCCAGATACTTCTTCGAAGGCCAGGCGCAGGTCCTGTACTTCGGCACTTTTAAACGAACGGGCTTTAAGATAAACACCTAAGGCCTTAAAGAAGGCTTCGTCGCCGAGGTAATTGCGCAACATATTTAGGATCAGGCCGCCCTTGTCATAAATATTGGAGCCGTTGATGCCTTCGCTTTCCGTATAATAAAAGGGAACCAGGTTTTGATTAGCGGCGGTCTTATTATTCAGGTAGGCCAGTAACTCGTCATAACGTTTGGCGTCGCCATCGTCCTTGCCATATTTTTTTCGTTCCAGTATTTTTCACCAAATACAGCGAATGATTCATTCAGCGTTTCGTTACTCCAGCTTTCGCAAGTTGCCAGGCCGCCAAACCATTGGTGAAAAAGCTCATGCGCTATAGTAGTTCCACCCGTGCCGTTCGGATCGTCTACCAATTCCCATGGACTCTTCTGTACATAATCGCCCAGTAGGGTAGCCGAAGAGTTTTCCATAGCACCAAGAGGGTAATCCCTAACAACTACCTGCGAATACTTCTCCCAGGGAAAGTCGACGCCCAAGGCTTTTGAAAAAAACTCCATCATCTCTGGCGTTTGGCCAAATACCGCCTTTGCATAGGGGAAATATTTAGGCTCCAGATAATAATTAACCTCCTTATTCCGCCATTTATCCTTATATACCTTAAAATCGCCGATGGCCATCATGAAAAGATATGGCGAATGTGGCAGTTTTTGCTTCCAGGTATCCGTACGGGTACCGTCAGTATTCGATTTCTGGCTGATCAGCAAGCCATTGGATAGGGTAGTGTATTTTGCCGGTACCGTCATGCTTAGTTGCTGCGTGGTCTTTTGCCCTGGGTTATCAATGGTAGGGAACCAGCACGACGAACTTACCGCCTCGCCCTGTGTCCAGATCTGGATAGGCTTATCAACTTCTGTCCCTTTGGGGTTTACAAAGTATAAACCTTTGCCATCTAATTTGTGGCCTGGTTTATCATGCAACAGGTTTGGCTTTGAGGTATAATCTATAAACACTACAAATTGCTCACCACCCTTATATTTTCTATCAAGCTTAATGTCAAGGTAAAGGCTATCTGAATAGTTGTATTGAAGTGGTTGCAGCTTACCGTCTTTGACGATGGCAATCTGATGAATATCCATTCCTTTGGCATCAAGCCTCAGTGAATCTGTCGCATAAAAATGAGGCTTTAAGGTCACCCATTCTTTACCGTACAGGTATGACTTCTGGTAATCAAACTTTACATCGAGCCGGGTATCTATAAGATCATTTATTTTTTCAGGTGTTTCACGATACCCCCCGCCGTCCCTGGGGACACTTTGGTGTTGTGCCGAAGCGGTTGAAAAAATGACTGATAAAAGCAGGGGCAGGAGAAAGCGTAAGTACTGTTGTTTCATTATGAAATTGATATTTATTGCAACGCAAGATGCATAATGTTTATTGGGAATAAGGTTAAAAGAGGGTCATTTTCGCAAAGAAACAATATTGTTACCGTTTTGTACGCCCTACGTCACCGGCGTGTAAACGGTAGCTTCAGCCAGGTCGGGTTAATATAAAAAGGAGCTTTTCTGATTTCGATATAAAGTATCCGGATTTCACCATCGTTACTTATCTAACTGCATATTTCATAAATAATAAATTTCTTATTTAATATAAATAATTGTTATTTATATTAGTGTTTTACTAGCGAACTCGTTTAAGATCACCTACGTTGAAAATTTGAACAACCTGAACACATTACGGAGAACTTATTCGCATACCAATGTGTGGTGGGGTTATTTCTTTCGTACTGTGCACTTTTGGTTGGTTGTGGTGATGAGGCTCCACGCTTATTTTGTATTACCGCCAAATAGGAGCTAATGGCTAAATTAATGAAGCTATGCACGACGAATTAAAGCATATTGATAATGTACAATGTAAATTTGAGGCAGAGTCTACGTTTAACCTACTTCAAATACTTAAACATTCGCAAGAATGGTATAATACTCATTCCCTTATCATAATCAAATACATCCTTTTAAAGAGAGGAGTTCCTGAGATAGATATAGAAAATGCAGACAAGGCGTTTAAAATTAAAAACAAACCTGAAGAAAGTATTTTTACTAAAATCCTGGAAGATTCCGCGGGGAGAAAATTTGTGTGGCTAATGGTAGCAATGATAATTATTTTTATCATTCTATTGGCATCAAGAAATTATGCTGCATCAAGCTTTGTAGATATGCCATCACGTGACTGATAACGTTCTAATGTCGCCCAACGTGCAGATGCAGCTTAAGGCAACCCCCAGGTGCAACGGCCCGGGGCAGATCTATATAGATGCATGACGGGTGATGGATCAAGACCCAAAACATAACAGGAATTAAGATCGGTTTGTATCAGGATATCTCAGTTTTATTATACGAAAGCTGATCTTCCCGTATGATTTTATCAACGCGTTTAAAAGTAAACTTTAGCCCTGTCCCAAAATATCGCTCTAAACTAAATTCACCCTGCAACTGATCACACAAGCCCCTCATCAGGTTCATACCTAAAGAGTTTGTGGAATTTAAATCGAAGTTAGCAGGTAAACCCACACCATTGTCGCTTATACTTAACAGGAAATGATCATCAGGGATTTGCTTTAATAGAATAGTAATTACACCATTCATCTCGTTAGGGAAAGCATATTTAATGGCATTTGTTACAGCTTCATTAATGATGAGACCCAGGGGAATTGCCTGCACAATGTCAAGATCAACAGTTGCTACATTTAGTTCATAAGTAATTTTATTACGATCGCTATAGCTTCCTTTAATTTTACTGCTATAGCTGTCTTTTAAATAATATACAAGCTCATAAATATAGTCCTTAATATTTATGTGGGTCATTTCATCAGATTGATACAATTTTTGGTGGATTAATGACATGGCGTACATACGTCGCTGGCTATTCCGCATAGCCTCCAGTGCCGATTCGTTATTTATATAGGCTGATTGCATTTTTAGCAGGCTCATGGTGGTTTGGAGATTGTTTTTTACCCGGTGATGTATCTCGCGCAACAACCATTCTTTTTCTGTCAGCAGCATTTTCTGATTCTGATTCATTACCTGTAACTCATGGTTTTGCTGATCAATTTCCTCTTTCTGTGCCTGTAGCTTATCATTGCTTTTCTTATTATAATAATAGCGGTTGTAAATCATGATAATTACAAATAGCAACGCGATAAAACCCGCGATAGAAAATTTCCGGGTTGTATTTTCTCTTTGCAAATTCAACTGATTTTGAGCCCGCAGCAATTGAAGATCCTTTTCTCTTTGCTGGGTTTTATATGTGATATCCAAAATTGCAATTTGCTTACTTTGGTTTTTTGAGAATATGGTATCATTTAGCAACGAGTATTTATTGAAGTATGCAAGTGAAGATTGGTAATTCCCCATAACCGAATCTATAATATGAAGTTTAAAGTAAACATTCATGATAATTTCTTTAGGGGTGATCCGCTTGTAAGGATCAGTAAGGAGTTTAGAAAAATAGGTTTTACTTAATTTGTAATTTTTTGTTTTCAGGTAGAAGTTACCCAGCGAATGTGCCAATCTAAAGTTCGCCATGCCGCCATTAAGTAGCGGTGTCTTTTTTTCAATATTTTCAGCATCAACATAATATTTCTTCGCCTTTTCCAATTCATTCATATTTTCGTAACAATGCGCCAAAGTCATATAAACAAATTGATTATCGGTGGCGTTATTTGGGGGAGATTCCCGCAGTGCATTCTCTGTTAACTTCATAATTTGACGGCTTTCGGAGACGTTTTTTGTGGAAAGCGCGATGTCCCTTAAGCAGGAGTAAATTTCCGAATCCCCGCTATGTTGTTCAAATGCTGCCAATGATTTTCGTTTCCATAAAATGCTTTCGCTGGGATCCTGGAGGTAATCATAGGACGAAGCTATCCTTCCGTAAAAATGACCGAGTGCCAGACTGTCCTTGTTCGCGGCGATGTTTTTCACAGCATTAAAGGCAAGCTCTAACTCTTTTGGATAGTCCGATTTTATTTCCGCGAGATACGCCAGCAAATCAATCGTAAATTGGTTGTATTTAAAATGACTTGCCTTTTGTAAAAAAAGTGACCTCGAAGCTGCATTTTCTGAGCTTTTAAGGTCCTGATTGGCAACACTCATGTAGGCGATATTCATGAGCGTGTTGATCTGGTTGCTGGTATCCTTTAAGCTTTCGAAACCGGTTAACGCTTTATGAAGGCAATCTAATCTAAAAGTTGTGGTGTTTGCCAGAAACGGACAATACATCCCGGCATAGTTCCAGGCTTTTGCAATGATTTTTGTATCTGGGTTTTGCCCTGCATTATCTGTTACTGTTTTGAACCATTTTGTACCGGTGAATATATTATTCCGCTTAAAATAACACTTCCCCAACAGGCAGGCGCATTGTAATGACCAATTAGTAAGATGCAATTGATCGCATTCTTTTTTAGCCTGTGTTAAGTAAAAGATGCCGCTGTCAATATATTTTGTTTGAAAAGCCGGATGGAAGGCATAATAAGCCCCAATTAATAATGATAACCGCGCATGATTGGCCCCAGTTAATAATGGTAATTTTTTTCTAACACTATCGCTGTTGTTTTTATCCATCCAACGGCAATTTTCAGCAGTATAGTTACCATCTATTCCTTCGGTTATAACGGGCACGCGGCTCAATTTATGCCACCTGCTGGTTATAAATAAACTGCTATCTAAATCAACTGTCGCGTTTTTTTCTACCGTGTAAAACCCGGAGCTTACCTGTAATAGCGTTTTACTGTAGCCTGCCTGAGATAGGGCGGATTGCGCGTAGGTAAAGAATGATGAAAATGATAAAATCATCCATATCAAACTGGTTAGGGAGTTAAGTACGGATTTCCTTTTCATATAAAATTTACCCGTTAATTCCATTTATGGTAAATATACTTCATATCGCAAATAAATTGATGTTTAATGTACACGGTTACTAATTAGTTGTTTGTAATAACTGCGCCACCTGTTTTGCATGTAATTCCTTCCCCGGGAGTTAGCTACTGTGTGTACACATCTTTTTTAATAAAGAAAAATGTCATTTCGAACGAGCATGCGCAGGGGAAAGCGGGAGGTGCGAGGAGAAATCTTCGACGTCTTGCATGCCCGAATGTCCGCTTTTACAAGATTTCTCCTCACGTCCGGCGCGCAATCCCTCACTGGTTCGTTCGAAATGACAACGTTTTTTAATTATGTGTCAAAAGCAAAAGATGTGTGCACACAGTAGGTGAGTTGGAGGCGCTATGGTAAATAGCAATTCAAGTAAAATGCTGGGATGGGTACGGATTTAAAAAACAAAGGTAAATACCCAACTGATATTCTTTTTTTGATATCAACTGTATCTTTTTGTGTGCCTTGTTAAACCTGAACTTTGGTAAGTTATTTATTAAAAAATGCAAGTAAATAACCATACTGATACGGCAGTAAATAGCGCGAGTCTGTTTACCGCTTGTTCAATCAACGATGTGCTATCCTCACTAAAAAAAATTAAAATAATGGAACACAAACAAAAACCTTCGGGTTTACAAGATAATTTAAAACTTTTTTCTCCAATTAAACTGGGGAGAATGAATTTAACACACCGGGTTGTTCACCCACCTCTTACGCGCTTGCGCGCTAACCCGGATGATAGTGTAAGTGATATGATGATCCAATATTACACACAGCGGGCTTCAGATGGCGGCTTTATGATTACGGAATCTGTTCACCCATCGATAGAAAGCAGGGGGTACATTGGTGCGCCTGGCATTTATGAAGATCATCATATTGCAGGTTGGAAAAAATTGGTTGATGCAGTTCATGCAAAAGGCGCTTATATATTTATGCAGATATCTCACGACGGCAGGCAATCACATGTTGATTTGAGCAATGGTAAAACACCTGTAGCACCATCTGTTGTGCCTTTTGAAGGTCTGTCATTTACAGCGAACGGCTGGGTTCCGGTTTCGCCGCACCGGGCTCTTGATATCAACGAGATTCCTTCACTTGTTGAACAATACCGGCAGGCAGCAATACGCGGGCTCGCTGCCGGTTTTGACGGTGTTGAACTCCATAATGCTAATGGTTACCTGGCCGATACTTTTTTGCAGGATGGCACTAACAAAAGAACCGACGCCTACGGAGGTGCTATAGAAAACAGGGTGAAGTTTCCGTTGGAGCTGGTAGATGCATTGGTATCTGTTTGGGGGGCCGACCGGGTAGGCGTCAGGATATCTCCGAGTGGCAAATGGGGGACAATATCTGATTCGGATCCGGAAGCTACATTTGGCTATTATGCTCAACAGCTAAATAAATACGGTTTAGCTTACCTGCATGTAATTGAGCCGCGCGTAATGGGAACGGAAACACTTGACGAAGGCCGTGCGCCTGTTGCTTCCTCTTTTTTGCGGCCGCTGTTTAAGGGCCCTATTATCGCCGCGGGCGGGTTTGACCGTAATGATGCGGAAGACATACTGCAGAAAGGCGATGCCGACCTGGTTGCCTTCGGTCGTCTTTTCACCTCTAATCCGGATCTTCCGGAAAGGTTAAGAGAAAATCTGCCGCTGCATGATTACCATCGCGAGGCATTTTGGGGTGGTGATGAACAATACTATACGGATTTCGCTGTGTACAGTGAAGATACCGTTGCAGCAGACCGTACCTAATTCAATTTAATAAAGTAAAGAATAAAGCCAGCCGGCATTGCTGTTACAAGAGCAATGGCGGCTGGCTTTTATTTTTTTAGAAAAGGTAGATCAATGCCCGTCTGATAGGGCGTGAACTAATTTTCCCAGCATTTTTAATGCATCGGCAATTTTACTGCTCCATAAAGGGCAGCAGTTAATGCGCATGCAATTTTTATATCTATCTGAAGCCGAAAATATTTGACCGGGGCAAAACCCGATACCATATTTCAGAGCTTCGCGCTGTAGTACTAACGCGTTTAAGTTTTCGGGCAGCTCTATCCATAAACTGTAGCCACCTTTAGGGCAGCTTATTTTTACAGTATCCGGAAAATACTCCTGTATCGTATTCCTGTATTTTATAATTTGAATTTGTGCAAACTCGCGCAGTTTTTTAATATGAGCGTGGTAATTGCCGGTTTCTAAAAATCGGCCTATGGTATCCTGCAATAATCCATTGGTTGAAATATTGGCCGAGAACTTGAGTTTTTCGATCTCCGCATGATACCTTGCCCCGGCTACCCATCCAATTCTGAAACCGGGAACCAGTGATTTAGAAAACGAAGAACACAAGAGCACGTTGTTATAACTGTCATAAGCTTTGGCAGGCAAGGGTCTTGATTTGGCAAAGTTGAGCTCGCCTAAAGTATCATCCTCAATCATGGGGATGCTTTTTTCACCCAGCATATTTACTAGCTTTATCTTACTTTCTTCGGACATGGAGCAACCGTACGGATTTTGACAAACCGGCATAAACAAGCAAGCGGCAACTTTATTTGTAGCCAATGCGGTTTCCAATTCATCAAGATTTAGGCCGGTAATGGGATCCATGCTAATGGCTAAAGCTTTTAAGCCTTTACTTTCCAGGCATTGCAGGAGGCCGGCATATGTTGGCGATTCAACGGCAACAATGTCACCGGGTTTGGTCAGTACATCAAGGCAAAGCCCAATGGCCTCTGTTGATCCATTGGTTATCAATATCTCTTCCTGTTTGATGCTCTTTTTCCATTCAAAAGACTGTAATGCTATTTGTTTTTGCAAGCGGGGATGACCTTCTAAAAAGGAGTATTGAAAAATGTTTTTTTCCTCCTTTGCCGAAGCCTGCATGGCTTTGTTGAGCTTAGTGATAGGAAGGTATTCATTGATAGGGGCAAGTGATGAAAAATTAATTACGCTATGTTTAACCGTGTTTTTTATCATAGCCGCGGCCATGCTGCTTACCTCAACAATTTCGGGTAGCGGGACTAAATTTTTGGCTGCCGACCTGGCCAGTGGGTTTTTATTAAAAGAGTTGATGTAATAACCCGAACCCGGCCTTGAAATAACGGCCCCCTTTGCTTCAAGGATAGCATAGGCCTGGTTTACCGTGGTTAAACTAACCTTCAGTTCATCCTTCACCCTGCGTACCGAGGGGAGTTTATCACCCGGCTGCAGCCCGAGTCCGATAATCGTTTCTTCTAATTTATGAACTACCTGTTCATAGCGGAAAGCTTTGTGACTCATTAGATACCTCCATAAATATCTAACAAAAATACGCCTAATAAACGGGGACAGACCCGGTAACAAGGGAATATTGCAATTGGTTAACAGATTTATAAACAAGACTTAAATATGCAACTGATATCTTTTTTTTGATGCCAACTGTATCTTTTTGTGTGCCCTATTAAACCTGAACTTTGACCCGAAGATCAATCGAAATAACCTGGTTATTTCGATTGGTTAAAGTTTAAAAATTATTCATTTAAAAATGCAAACAAATAACAATACTGAAACAGCTGTAAATAGTACAGATCTGTTTACACCTGTTCAATTAGGACCATACAAGCTTACTCACCGTGTAGTTATGGCTCCATTAACCCGCATGCGTACCGAGTCGGATTTTGTTCCCAACGATCTTTTGGTTGAGCATTATAGCCAGCGTGCTACCCAGGGTGGGTATATCGTGGCCGAAGGCACTGTCATTTCCGAAACCGGTCATGGTTATTATGGTGCCCCGGGCATCTACACCGATGAGCAGGTAGAAGGCTGGAAAAGGGTGACCGCCGCTGTACATAACAAGGGCGGAATTATTTTTGATCAGCTTTTTCATGTTGGCCGTCAATCACACAGAAGCCTGCAGCCAAATGGCGATCAGCCGATAGGTGCATCCGCTATAGAATTTGAAGATTTTGTATATACACCCACTGGCTGGTTGCCAACCGACCTGAACCGGGCGATGACCACCGAAGAGGTGAAGGCAATGGTAGAAGATTACCGCAAAGCTGCCATAAGAGCCAAAGAGGCTGGATTTGACGGTGTAGAATTACACGGCGCCAATGGTTACCTGGTAGATCAGTTCCTTCAGGATGGTTCCAATCAACGCACCGATATCTATGGTGGTTCTATTGAAAACCGCGTACGTTTTATGCTGGAGATTGTTGAAGCCCTGGTTGAGGTTTGGGGTGCCAATCGTGTTGCGGTACGTTTAGGGCCAAGCGGAACATTTGCTTCCATGTTTGATAGCGACCCTATCGCGCTGTTTGGCTATGCGGCAGAACAGCTTAATAAATTTGGGTTGGCCTATCTTCACCTTATCGAACCGCGTGTTAAAGGTTCTGTTGAAGAAGTAGAAGACCTGGAGCCGGTGGCTGCTATGCATCTGCGTAAAATTTTCAAAGGCACCATCATTGCAGCCGGTGGTTTTGATGGCGAAAAAGCCAATGATATCCTTCAAAAAGGAAATGCTGACCTGGTAGCTTTCGGAAGGCATTTTATTGCCAACCCCGATCTGGTTTTCCGTCTTAAAAATAACCTGCCGCTTAATGTCTATGACAGGGATACGTTTTACGGAGGCGATGCACGTGGCTATAACGATTATCCGTTTTACAAAGAAGAAGAAGCACTTTCAGCCTGATGGACGCTATTCAAATGAAAACAACAGATAAGTCAGGATCCACAACAAGTGGAACAGAAATGGCCCGGGTAATACGTTTTAGTAAAACCGGAGGCCCGGAAGTACTTGAGATTGAGAATTTGGAAATTCCGGCGCCGGCAAGTCATGAGGTCAGGATACGGGTTAAAGCCATCGGGCTGAACCGTGCCGAATCCATGTGGAGGTCGGGGAATTATATTGAAGCCCCGGTATTGCCGGCCCGTTTGGGTTATGATGCCTCGGGTATTGTAGATGCTGTAGGAAGTGACGTAAAACATTTAAAGGTAGGCGATGAAGTGGGCACTATCCCGGCTTTTTCACAAAATGATTATGGTGTATATGGCGAATTAATTTTGATCCCGCAGCACGCAGTGATCAAAAGCCCGCCCTTGTTAGCTTTTGAACAGGTGGCAGCAATCTGGAATCCCTTTATTACTTCATACAGCGCCCTTATTGATATAGCCAAAGTTTCCGCTGGTGAGTTTGTGTTAATTCCGGCTGCTTCAAGCAGTGTGGGGCTTGCAGCTATCCAGGTAGCCAATATGGTAGGGGCCATACCTGTTGCCATAACGCGTTCTGGTTTAAAAAAACAAAGACTATTAGAGGCCGGTGCAGCCTACGTGATTGCAACGGAAGAGGAGGATATAGTAGCCGAAGTAATGAAAATTACGAATGGCAGAGGTGCTGAAGTTATTTTCGACCCGGTAGGTGGCCCTATGTTTGCCAAATTGCTGGAATCATTAGCCCGTGGCGGTCAAATATTTTTATATGGCGCGTTAAGTGATGAGGTTACTCCATTGCCGTTGATAGAGGTATTGAATAAAATTCCAGTGATTCGCGGCCATACGGTTTGGGATACCACGAAGGATCCGGAACGTGTAGAAAAGGCCCGGAAATTTATTTTTAAGGGACTTGCGGAAGGTTTTCTTGAACCAGTAATTGCCAAAATATTTCCCTTTGAGCAGATTGTTGAAGCGCACCGTTTCCTGGAATCCAACGAGCAGATAGGTAAGATCGTGGTTACTATATAACCAGGCACACATATCAGAAAATAAAAAAAGGAACGCGGCTTGGGCCCGGTTCCTTTTTTTATTTTTAATAAGCCAGGTATATGTTTTTAAATATCGCGCCCGGCGGCAT
Source organism: Mucilaginibacter sp. (assembly GCF_025362475.1). Lineage (GTDB taxonomy): Bacteria > Bacteroidota > Bacteroidia > Sphingobacteriales > Sphingobacteriaceae > Mucilaginibacter. Next base: position 223,607 of record NZ_JANYGH010000055.1, on the reverse strand, counting down.
TTTTTTCAATCGCCTCCACAAGCTGTTGTGGCTCAAAATAAGCTACCCATAAATTAATGGCCTTACCCTTTTGTATTGACCAGTGCTCAGATATCCTTACGGTATGTGGTGTATCCATGATCCCGATATCTATTACAATAACAACGGCATCATTTTCGCCAATAAGTGAAATGATCTCGCAACGCTTAAAATCAAGCACTGCTGTTACCTGCAGCAAAACATCTTCCAGGTAGGTTTTAAGATTGCTTGTGCCACCCCAGGGGAGGTAATCGGGGGCGGTCACTTTAAATTCGGGGTGAAAAATCTCCCCATATTCTTTGGCTTCGCTGTTTGTACCGCCTGCATAAAAACTATGCACCAATGCCTTATTCTGGTCGGTTAATAGTTGATCTGTCATGATGTTTTATTGCTGGTTTTTAAGATCGATAACTATATTTTCTGTGGCGTATATCCAAAGAATATTTTCCCTGTCGATAAATTTGGCTTCATCAGGAGCTATGGTTTTCAGATAGTTTTCTGTGCCGAAAACTTTGTTGATATCTTCCATCTGGTCAAACCAGATTTCGGCAATGCCATCAAAGGAGGCAACCGGGAACTGATCCAGGTGCTCGCCTGTACTATGCACCTGGATGTATTTCCTAACGTAACGCTTTACTTCTGGCTGGCTCGAAAATAAAGGGCCGTGAATATCTTTCCAATGAGTCTTAAATTCTTCCAGCGTCAGGTCTGACCTGCGGGGAACAAGTATAGCTAGCTTTATCATAAATTTTGATTTTTTTGATAATGGTAATCCATGAACAGTTTTTGTGTACATAGATTACCGCTACAGTCAATTATTTAGCTTCATTGTTAGAGGCAGCTATTATTATATCGGCAACCTCTTTAGGATGTGAGATGAATGCCACATGGCTTGCCTGAATTTCTGTAACCTTCGCTTTAGCCCTTTTTGCCATAAAGCGTTCGGCATCAGGTGGAATCATTCGATCCTGGGTGGATACGATGTACCAGCTTGGTTTTGTTTTCCATGCCGCTTTAGTTAACGGCGTTGTAAATGTTGCTAACCCGGATGGCGTTTGAGAATGAGCCATGAAATCGGCCTGGCCGGCAGGAAGGTCGGGGCAAAAGTCCTTATGGAATTTAGCCACATCATACCAGATTAATCCGTCGACAGGTGGCAGTAGAATGCCTGATTCCGGGTTGGGCGGACCAGCCTTTAAAAGGCCTAAAAGCGATTCGCCGGCATCCGGTGCAAAGGCTGATATGTAAACCAGGCCCACAACATTGGATGTGTCCCCGGCCTCGGTAATCACTGCCCCGCCATATGAATGCCCAACAAGAATTACCGGGCCCTTTTGCTTTGCAAGCACTGCTTTTACTGCTGCAACATCCCCGGTGAATGTTAGGTTAGCATTGCTCACCATATCTACATGATACCCTTTGGCGGTAAGTATTTTATAGATCGGTTCCCAGCCGGAAACATCCGCCCAGGCACCGTGAACCAACACAATATTTTTAACTTGTGCCTGTGCCGGAGCACTCATTAGTAATGTGGTTAGAGCGATGATGATAAGGGAAAAAAGCGTTTTCATTTTTTCTCCTTTTTTGTAGAATAGTTTCCAGATTTTACCTTTCATGATTGATTTTTTTTAATTGTTTGTTATTATTTTCAATACAGAAAGGCAAGGTGCGTACCAATATATTAAATAATTGAATTACAGCAACTTGATTTAAGACAAGGTCAAATCATCCGTTTTATTTCGTTATTTAACCAAGCCATTTCCCGCTTTTTAAAGCGCGAATGACATGTGTAGCACCATAGTTTATTCTACAACAAATAGTTGCATTGTTAGATGACAGAAGGGGGGGCACAGGAAAATGCAAGGTGAATCCTGGTATTTCAGGGAGTAAGTGTGTATGATGCTAATTCTTTTTTAAGGCTGTCAATAACCAGGCGCATCGGGCCGGCGCTGTTCAGCACCCTGCAAATGGCATTAGCACCTTCAATAGATACAAACATCTTATTGGCAAACTCAGCAGGGGCAAGGTTCTCCGATAGTTCGCCCCGGTCTATACCACTCTGCAATATTAAAGTAAACTGGCTTATTGCGGTATTGATCATTGTTTTTACCTTTTTTTTGATCGTAGAGTTGGTATCATCACTTTCTGTAGAAAGGTTTATTATGGGGCACCCGCCTTTGAAATAACTTTTCAAAGGATTTTTATTCATATCCATAAAGGCATGAATCTTATCTACAGCTTTAACATGTTTATCCAAAGCAGTATTCCTTCTCCCGGTCATTTTATCAAACAAATAATCAACAGACGCAAAAGATAACTCTTCCTTGCTTTCAAAATGCCCGTAAAAACATCCTTTTGATGTATCGGTGGCTGCAATAATATCATCAACAGAAGTGCCCGCAATACCCTTCTCATTAAATAGTATCGCGGCGCTTTCGATGATCAATTGTTTCTTTGTTTCAGATTTACCCATTGTTTATTTAAATGCCCAAATATAGACCAAATGGTTTATGTCCATCTACTTATAGTGTCAGCTTTTATAGCTTTTGGCACCCGATGCCGTACAACGCCAGGTTTGTTTTAAGCGGTAACAGTTTCAGGAACAAAGGAAAGGTTCCTGGCGTTAATCTTTCTCCTTACCCTTGCAAATAATGCAAATGCGGTTAAACACAGGAGTGCGAAACAGATATAGGATGCTCCAAGCCATTGCTGGTTTTGATTGTTATGATGCCAATCCAAGCCGGTATCTGCCAAAGCTATCGAGCAAGCTGCCAACAAATAACTGGCCGATACCTGAACTTACCATAAAAAACACCAGTGTTAATTGCACTGCAGCAGCTGTAACCCCAGGTGGCTGGCCCTTGGCGGCAATGAGGGTATATAAATATCGGTAGCAAAGCCAGATAAGGGAATAAGCGAGAATGGCACTTATACCGTAATGGTTTTCTTTAATGAGTTTTATTTTCCTTATAAGCAGAGATAAAACGGAAAGCCGGTCATATAATGCCGGCCGCCGTACGTTAATTTTATAAACCCTTTAATAATTACCAGGGCAGTTCTTCGCCCATGTGGATCAATTTGCCATTTGGTCCGTCTTCGCCGATTAATGCAAGGGAAACACTTGTTTTTGCCCCATCGGTAATACTCATAGGCGCCTGCTCGTTTCCGCCTAATTCTGTTTGCACCCAACCCGGGTGAGCTGAATTTACCTTAATTCCGAGTGGCTGAAGCTCTGCAGCCAACTGAATGGTAAACATGTTTAATGCAGCCTTTGCCGAATTGTAAGAAAGTACCCTAAAACCTGCAATAGGGCTTTCTGGTTGTGCATGTATGGTTAAAGAACCCAGTATACTGGATAAATTAACGATGCGGCCGGCCGGGCTTTTCTTAATCAATGGAAGCAACTCGTTAGTTAAGTATACAATACTAAAAAAGTTGGTGTCATATATATAATTGAATTCCTCTTTTGTTGTTTCGGCAGTCTTGCTCACAAAGAGTGAATCCTTAGGCGCTACACCTGCGTTATTTATAAGAATATCAAGCTTTCCGAATTTGGAAGATATGTATGCGGCTGCGGCTTGCCTTTCTTCGTCATTGGTTACGTCCAATTGGATGCCATAAGCGTCAATACCTTTTTCGGTGAGTTGTTGTGCAGCTGTTTCAGCGGCTTCAAGCTGCCTTGCGGTCAATATTACCGTAATACCTAATTCTCCCAGTTGTTTGGCTGTTTCAAGTCCTATACCGCGATTCGATCCGGTGATGAGAGCTACTTTTTTATCGTTCATAATTATAATATTGATATGTGTCAAAAATAGACTAAATGGTTTGTTATTTAGACTATTTAGTCTGTTTATATATTTATTTACTTTCAGATGTCAATTGCATTACGTGTTCAGCTCACGGGCAGGAGGGTTCTTTTTCCAGCCTCAAGTATGCTCAACCTGTCATTAATGCCGAATGCGGTAAACGACTGGAGGATCATTTCACCAGTTTCAGAATAGTGCGACCAGCCTTCGTAATGAACGGGAATAATTGTTGCTCCTGGAAAGGTGAATGCGGTATCGATAGCATCATTGGTATCCATCGTGAGGTTAATGGATATCGGAGGTTTTGCGGCACCCGCAAAAATAAATACGTATTTTGGATTAAAGCGTTTTGCTACCTCTTTTACACCTTCGTAAAAAACAGTGTCGCCGGTGAGATAGATTTCAAATGGGTCAATCCCGGCTACCGATAGGACGAAGCCAATAACCTCGCCCGCAAATTTTTCAACATTGATAGGACCATGACGGGCGGGTGTAGCGGTTATGGTTAGTGTTTCGCCGGTGGGTGTAATTAGTGTAAATGATTCCCATGGGGCAAGACCTGTTACAGCACCCTGTAGTCGTTCGGCTGCGCCTATGGTAGAAAATGTTTGTTTTACTTGTCCTATTAATTCTCTCCCCATTTTATCAAGGTTATCGGCATGCTGGTCGTGGCTTAGTAATACCAGATCAATATGCCCGATATCATTAGTAGCAGGCCCTGTAAGTTTCTTGATTGAATCATTGGGGCCTGCCGGGAAAACTCCCGGGGGATCAAGCGTAGGGTCGGTAATGATACGCAGACCGGCAATTTCTAAAATAACAGTTGGGCCCCCTATGTAGGTTACATGAATTGGTGTTTCCATTTTTTAATGACTAAATTCTACGTTAACAACATCTATCGATACCATTACAGGGATAGGATTATAGCTTGCGTCCTCATTCCTGAGGTAGATTCTCCTGGTTGTAGCAATGTTAATCCCCATAAAATTCTTATAATCCCATACATATTGGGATGATGGAACAGATTGTAATATATCCGGAGCGTAATCGTGATGCCTCAGTAAATAGTTTTTATCAAAGTAGAATACCTGCACCTTGTTATGAGTTTCAATATAGTCAGGAAACGTAACTTCCAGCCTTTCCAAGGTTTCGCCATCCTGTTGCCATGGAGTTAATTCCTTAAGCTGGTATCCCGGTAGTTTAAAATTAAATGGTGCGGTGAAGTACGTCCACCAGGCATAGTTGCTGAAGTAATGTGGCTGAAAATCGTTCCATTGGGTCTCCAGCACTTCTCCTTCAAATGATTTCCGCGGGTTTAGCAATGTTCTTTGCTCGCTGCCATCCGCATCCTCCAAAATAATTTTGCCCGGTTCCCAGGTCGATTTTTGATAGGGTGCTACTAATGATTGATAGCCTGATAGCTGTTCGTGTGTGTTTGCCTCAAAAATACCATCGCTCAGTAAGCCTGTTTTGCCCTTAATTTTCCAGATGTGTCCATCCACCTTCAGGTGCGCTTTAATGTGATTGAAGCTGTTCCATTGGTCCATACCGCCATGGGCTGATATGACCAGATCAATTAAATCTGCCATGTGTTTATATTTTGTTGTAGCGCGACTATGGCTAATTATATGCCGGTATGCAAGTATTTGATGTACAAATAATTAGAAAAGCTTGAGGTGGTGTTTACTGTTTTATATCACTAAAACACCAATAGTCTTATCAATAAATCACATTCACGCGCCGCTGAATTGGGTTTGCAGCACATGATCTCATTTTGAGAATTGCCAGCGGTAAATCAGTGAAATAAAACAAATAAAATGACGGCATTAATATTCAAGTTACTCACAATCAGCATATTTAGTACTGGCATCAAAGTGGCACAGCTGGTTATGACATAAAATTTATTGCATAAATAAAAAGGAATACCAGATGGAAAAAATATTATTTGTGACCGGCGCCTCTAAAGGTTTCGGTTTTGAAATTGTTAAGGCAGCACTTGCCGCCGGGGATAAAGTTGCAGCCAGCGTGCGCAACAACAAGAACCAACTTATCGAAAAATTGGGTAATCATCCAAATCTCCTGGTAGTTACCCTGGATGTGGTTTATGAGGAGCAGGCAACAAGCGCTGTAGCCGAAATTATTGCCCATTTTGGAAAGTTGGATGTGCTGATAAATAATGCCGGTTACGGCATGGTGACTGCAATAGAAGAGGCATCAGATGCAGAGGTAAGACAGCAGTATGATACTAATGTATTCGGCTTGTTAAATGTAACGCGTGCTGTTCTTCCTTTTTTCCGTAAGCAACGATCGGGACATATTATCAATATCTCATCAATGTTTGGATTTGATGTGATACCGGGGGGGGGAATTTATGGCTCTACCAAATTTGCAGTTGAAGGCATTTCCAAGGGCCTTGCGATAGAACTTGCACCGCTTAATGTACGGGTTACTGCTGTTGAGCCAGGATTATTCAGCACCGAATTTTTAAGTGCGGAGTCTTCGATGGCCTCTAAAAACATAATTAGTGATTACCAGGATACGGTAGGGCAAATGAGAACCAATGCTACCAAATTGCATGGTAATCAAAATGGCGATCCGGTAAAACTGGCAAATGCAATCATTAAGCTGGCTCATTCTGAAAATATACCCCTTCATCTCCCGCTTGGCAGTGATGCTGTTGGATTTTACAGGAACAATGTTGAAAAAACAGGTAAGGATATTACAGAATGGCTGGAGATTTCCACAGGCACAGATCATGACCACGTACAATAAATTGAATATTCAAAAATCATAATATGAAAACTGTATTTGAAATTAAGACAAGAGAACAGGTATCACCAGCCAATCAGGCTGTTTTCGATTCCAGCACCAAACTACTGGGATTTGTTCCCAATATGTATGGGGTTATTGCCAATTCAGAAAATGCATTAAGCCGTTATGTTAAAGCAGAGTTTGACAAATCCTCACTAACCTATAGGGAACAGGAGGTAGTCAATCTTGTTGTAAGCCAGGTTAATTTTTGTCGTTATTGTATTAGTTTTCATTACGTCTCTTTACAAAAGCTTGGTTTTACCGCTGATCAGTTGGCGGAAATAAGGAAAGGTACAGCTTCTTTTAATGAAAAATTAGATGCTCTTGTGAAGCTATCCAAAAGTTTGACTGAAATGAGGGGACATATTGACGGCGAATTGGTAGACCGGGTAATTGAAGCGGGATATACCAAAGGCGCAGTGATTGATACCATACTTTTAATTAATTTAAGAGGAGTAACCAATTATGTGTATGCCGCCCTGGGTGAGTTTAAGATAGATTTTCCACTTGCCCCGGATTTGGATTAGTATACTTAGATTTTAAATAAGCCATGGAAAACACTTTAGCAGAAAGGGTAATCGGCGCCTGGACACTGGTCACTTTTGAACAGGAGAGCAAAGACGGAGTAATTTCATATCCACTGGGTAAGGAGGCAACGGGGTCGCTATTTTACCTGCCCGGAGGCCATGTTGCTGTGAATATTATGCTGGCCGGCAGGGATATATTTATCGATAAGGCTTTGCTTTTAAAAGAGCAATTGAAATACAATGAACTGGGTTATTTGGCATATAGCGGCTTTTATCATGTTGATGAAAACCTGAAATTGATGACTCATGAGTTAGTGGTAAGTTTTTACCCAGAATGGGTGGGAAGCCGGCAAATCCGAAAAATCGATCTTAACAATAATTGTCTTCAATTAAGTTCAGATGGGCCCGTAGGACCTGAACATTCTCGTTTTCGTTTGGAATGGTTAAGGGCCTGACCCATGAGATTTCGTAACTGCTTCCCCCGTTATCATTACTTTACCCATGGTAAGGTAATGGTAAAATAGCGAAATAAAACAAGTGATTTATGTGAGTCTGTTGTAAATGCCTGTTATATAACAAGTTGCTTTTTGGATTGGCTTTTGTAATACGCAATCATCCTATGGTGACAGGAACCGGGTTTCGCCAAAAAGGAGATGTTTTATTATTATATTTACTTAGCTTTTATTTTCAAAGTGGGATAGCTGATGGAAAAGTATTTAGAAGATGTTGACAAGTCCCTGGATAACGAGCCGTTAGCGCTGGTTACAGAAAATAGCCAGGCCAGCCACCTGCTGAAACTTTGGATAGCGGCTTTTGCGGTCCAGGAAGTAAAAGAATTGTTTGAAACGGTTGTGAGGCATTTGAAGGAGATTATTGATTTTAATGCTGCCGACTTGCTGCTATTTGAAAATGAAGCTTCAACAATGCATACCAGGCTATCTTATCATGGCGGGCAATTTCATGAATTTCTGAATGTAGCTGATCCGCTGCTTTTTTCAAAATCAGGCAAGATGGCACTAACCAGGCATTTTAGGCCTGAACGGACACGGCAGGTTAGCGCATCCTATTGGATTAACGAAATACCTCCCGGATCACTTTTTTATAAAAAGGAAACTGAGTTCAGATACACTTATTTCATCCCTATTTTTAATGGCGCCGATATTGCCGGAACATTCCAGTTAAGAACAAACAGGGAGAATGGCTTTACCAGCAATGAAAATGCGGTATTTAATATTGTTGAGGAAATTTTAAAGCAGGTGTTTCAGCATCTTTTGAAAAAAGATCATTTGGCACCAGGCCAGGAGGTAGAATCATTATCAAAAACGGAGGTATCCGAAAATGACCAGATCAAACTTGATCTGTTTGCATTAAGTGGTGATATTGCGGCGGTTAGAAGCCGGGATGACCTAAATCGCTTTGTATATCAAAAATTAAAGCATTTTTTGCCAAAAGCCAGTATACTCATATACCGTACCGGCAATCATGGTGAAAGCTATAGGCCATTTATCAATTATTTGCCATCGAAGAATGCAGTCGCAATGGAATACCAGCAATTAAAAGATAGCGAACTCATGCTGGATAGTGACTGGATTGATCAAAATCTGCTGCACTCGCAGCCGGCGATAATTCAACTTAAAGATGTTAACAGCCAGCGCGCTCCGGACTGGCTGAAGGAGACTTATAAGAACGGGGGGAGAAATGCCATTATTTCGATGCTTGAAAGCCAGAATGTTCACACTGGTCTGCTTATTGTTTTATTTAATGAAGAGATCAATTTACCTGCGCTTTATCTTAACAGGATCAAAGAAGTTTCGGCGCAGCTGGCAATCGCCCTAAACAATATCATAACCAACGAGAAGATAGAAAACCAGTTAAATGAGATAAAGGGCTTTAAACAGCAACTGGAGATAGAGAACCATTACCTGCAAGAAGAAATAGAAACAACTTACAACTATAGCGATATTGTAGGAACCAGTGAAATAATGAAAAAGGTTTTTTTCCTGGTTTCGCAGGTTGCCGATACGCCCAGCTCGGTGTTGATCCTGGGCGAAACAGGAACCGGCAAAGAACTAATTGCCAGGGCGCTTCATAATGCCTCATCCCGGAGGAAAAAATTGATGGTGAAGGTCAATTGCGCCTCACTTCCTCCCAGCCTCATAGAGAGCGAACTGTTTGGCCATGAAAAAGGCAGCTTTACCGATGCAACTGAACGCAGGATAGGGAAATTTGAGCTCGCTCATAACAGTACGCTATTTTTGGATGAGGTAGGTGAGCTTCCGCCTGACTTACAGGTGAAATTATTGAGGGCCTTGCAGGAAAAGGAAATAGAAAGAATCGGCGGAACGTCCGTCATCAAAATCAATGTACGGATCATTGCTGCCACTAACCGGAATTTGCTTCATGAAGTGCAGAAAGGCAATTTCAGGAGCGACCTTTACTTCAGGCTGAATGTATTTCCAATAACGCTGCCTCCGCTTCGGGATAGAAAGGACGACATCCCGATTTTGGCTACTCACTTTTTAGAAAAATATTTAAAAAAGGGAACAAAGCGCATCACTGGCTTTTCTTCCAAAGTTATCAAACAGCTCTCTGCATACAATTGGCCCGGAAATGTTCGTGAACTCGAACACCTCATTGAGCGTTGTGTGCTACTGACAAACGGAACACTAATTAACCAAGTGCCGTTATCGTTTACCGAAGTTGAGGAAAATGCAGTAACCATACCGGATATCCGAATAAAAACGATTGACGAAGTGGAACGCGAACACATTTTGTTTGTGCTGAAAAAATGTAATAATAAGGTTGCCGGCATTGGCGGAGCGGCCGATGTACTTAAAGTGCCAGCATCTACATTAAATTCTAAAATGAGGCGCCTGAAAATAAGGCGAGCTTTTCCTGGAAAGAACTGATCTGCTTTCAAAAAATGTTTTATATCGTCATTTTTTATGGGGAATTGGCGATATAAGACGACTTTATCAAACTGTTTATTTCATAAAAAGCTGAAAGGTAATAAGATAAAACATGGCCCTTGTTTGGCAGGTTATTGTCTTGAGGTTTATTAAAAAGACGAAACAGCACCGTTTACTGCATGTAATGCGGGCGCCATTCTCTTTTTTTTTAAATCATAAGAATGTACACAGTGCCAGGTATTATTTAAGAAAATAGTGAAGGGTATAATTTAAACCATTTTTACATGATAAAGAGAATCTTTAAACTGGTACTTACGTCACTTTTTCAGATGGTCTTGTCATTTGGTTCAAACGCGCAAGCACATTTGCCGGATTCTCCTAAGTATTTAATTCCTCTAATCCAAAAAAGCAAGCCGGATACCAATAAGGTCGCCCTTTTGAACAAGCTTGGGGGGTATTATATATTTAAACCCGGAAATTTCAAATATGATCTCGACAGTGCTTTAAACTGTTTAAACCTGGCATTAATTTTATCTAAAAACCTGCATTCGGTAAAATGGACAAATGAAACTTTAAAACTTAAGGGCAATTGCTATCTTGAAAGGGATGACATTTTGAATGGAGGTATTTGTTTTCAACAAGTGACCAATTATTTTCACTCTGTTGGCGATTATAAGCAAGAAATGGAAACCTGGGTGAGATTTGGGCAATGTTTCACTATAGGGCACTCGGCCGATCAGGAGAAATGCTACGTTAGGGCTATCTCCCTTTTTAAGCTGTTGCCTGTACATAACAGGGGCTTCGAGATAGGCGTGCTAAAAAGTCTGGCAGATGCCCATTTAAACGAAGGGAAATTGGATCTGGCTGAAAGTGAATTGCTGCAAGTTTTGTCAGAATACAATGCCATTAATTATAAAAAATTACAGGAAACCTATGATTTACTTGGAGAGGTTTACGGACTCAAAGGATATCCCAATAAACAACTGTCCTGTTTCCTGCAATGCGTTAAGTCTATGAGCATTTCGGGCGATAGCACCCTTGCAATTTATTTTTATTATAAACTGGGACTGGCGTACCAGAAAATAGGTTTTAGCGCTAAAAGCATAATTTATTTTAACAAATCACTTGCGCAACCGATTGATCCTGCCGTATTCTACGAAATGTATTATCATATTCTTGCTTTGTGCGCCAAAGTCAATTCATTGATTGATAGCGGGAAAGGAAAAGAAGCCCTTAAAGTTATGCAAAGTGCGTCTCAAAAAATTCAGCCAAAAGACTCTATGCAAATTGCGAAAATTGAAAATGGCTTTGCTTCATGTTATATGGCACTTCGACAATATTCTAAAGCTGAACGATATTTCCTGAACGTAGAAAAAATATATAATTTACTCGGGAGTAATATTGCACCTAAGATCCAGGTAACTGATATTTTAATTTGCGATCTTTATGTAGCAATGAACCGGTATGACAAAGCAGCTGTCTACTTAGCAAAGGTTGGTTCAATACCCTATGGGAGATTAAGTGCAGAACGATTGGGCCATATTCAATTGTTATATTTTAAAATCGACTCTGCAAAGGGAAATTACTTTACAGCGATTAAACATTTTCAGCTTTACAAAACACTAAACGATTCCATTTTTAACGCAACTAAGAATAAACAGGTACAAGAACTGGAAATCAGTTACGAAACGGCAGAAAAAGAGCGCTCAATTGCCGGTTTACAAAGCCGGGAAAAAGCACAGCGGGCTGAATTAAAAAGAATCAACGTTCAAAGGAATCTAACTTCGGGAGGGATAGTACTGGTTTTAATCATTGCTGGTTTAACCTATAAAGGCTTTCGGCAGAAGCGGCGTAGTAATCTATCACTCCAGGCGCATCAAAAAGAGATAGATCACAAGAATGAGTCGCTGGAAAAGCTAAACTATAAACAGCAATTGTTACTGATTGAAAAAGAATGGTTGTTACGCGAAATTCATCACAGGGTAAAAAACAATTTACAAACAACTATCAGTCTATTGCATATGCAGTCAGTGTATCTTTCTAATGAAGCTGCCTTGAATGCCATCCGTAACAGTCAGCGACGAATGCAGGCGATGTCCTTAATTCACCAAAAGCTTTATCAGTCTGAAAATATGACCAATATCGACATGGCGTCCTATATCGCCGAACTTACCGGCTATTTAAAGGATAGTTTTTGTGGAAGCGGTTACATCAGCTTTGAGTTACAGTTGGAGCGGCTTGAACTTGATGTTAGCCAGGCCATACCTTTAGGATTGATCATTAATGAAGCGGTAACGAATGCGATCAAATATGCCTTCCCTGATAAAAGGAACGGAAAGATATTAATTGTATTAAAGGCCGATGCCAACGGCCGTTGCTTTTTAGAAATAGCCGATAATGGTATCGGTTTACCGGCAGCATTTGACGCTGATGTTCGGCATAATTCTTTAGGATTAAATCTTATACATGGATTAGCCGACCAGCTAAATGGAGAACTTAATATTAAAAATGATAACGGTACTATTTTAATCATCACATTTAAGGATAATGGGGTGTTTAAAGAGGAAGAATTTGAAAACGTTATTCAGCAACATTAAAAGCTATTGCCATGGACGGTAAAATATTGATTGTAGAGGATGAGTTTATAATTGCCAGTGATTTGCGGATAATACTGGAAGATGCAGGGTATGAAATTGCAGGTATTGCATCGTCAGTTCCAAAGGCCCTGGAAATAATAAGGTTAAAAAGACCCGCCTGGGTTTTTCTTGATATTTATCTTTCCGGAAAACTTACCGGGATCGACCTTGCCAGAATGCTGGTAGAAATGAGCATTCCGTTCATTTATGTTTCTGCCAATTCCAACCAAAGCGTTTTAAGAGAGGCGAAAACTACCCGGCCATACGGATTTCTGGTAAAGCCTTTTCGCGAGCAGGATGTTCTGGTAACCCTGGATGTTGCCAAATACAGGCATGAAAATGACCTGGAGACCCAGCTGCAAAGCGAACAAGTGCTGAAACAACAGGTAATGAACATCTTTTCGGAGACAATCAGCAGGGATGAGGAAGTATCTAAAATTGTTACCGCGTTACAATATCATATTCCGTTTGATTTTTTCACAATTAGTTGGAAAGATAAAAACGGGGAATTTTCTGAGGTACGCGCTTTCAACAAATCCGGAGAAGATGATTTTAAATTAATGGATAAGACGGAGTTTTTTTCAGAGGTTCAAAAAGCGTCTGAGGGGCTGAATTTGTTAAAGAAATTTTCGTCCCCATCAGCAAAGTCAAGCTTCCTGACAGGCAGCGAGTTTGCGGAGATGTGCCGTAAAAATTCGTTTGATAAGCTGATAGCAGATAGTTTTAACCTGCATTCGGCACTGATAAAAACCTTCGCTATCTGCAGCTGGGGGCAGATTAACTTTTCCCTCTATTGTCAAAACCCTGATGGGTTTAAAAAGCATCACGCGGCTTTATTGGACCGGTTAGACCTGTTTTTGGTCAGGATATCTGATTGCTTACCCGAAATAAAGAAACTGGGCCGGGTAGAACCGCAGGAACAAGGGGAGGAGCACACCTTGCCAAAGTACGTTAGCGCGATAAAGACTGCTCAGATTCCTGCCATTGATGATGACAGTTTTGGTTTGGTAGGTAGCGCGCCGAATTTTCAGAAAGTTAAGGAACAGGTGACTACGGTAGCCCCATTTGATATCTCGGTATTGATTTTAGGGGAAAGTGGTACAGGCAAGGAAAAAGTTGCACGGGCAATTCATAATCTGTCAGAAAGAAAGGCAAAGCCGATGATCAAAGTGAATTGTGCTGCAATCCCTGCTACGTTAATAGAATCGGAATTATTCGGCTACGAAAGGGGGGCCTTCACAGGTGCGGCCGACCGGAGGATTGGTAAATTTGAGCAGGCAAACGGGGGAACAATATTCTTGGATGAGATAGGCGAAATACCTATGGATCTGCAGGTAAAATTGCTGTGTGTGTTACAGGAAAGAGAAATAGTAAGACTTGGCGGAAACCTGGTGATTAAAGTTGATGTGCGCATCATTGCTGCAACTAATTGTAATTTGGAAAAAGCCATCGCCGCTGGTCGGTTCAGGCTGGATCTTTATTACCGGCTCAATGTTTTTCCAATAACCATGCCTCCTTTGAGGCAACGTAAAGAAGACATAGCTGCACTCGCGAGGCATTTTGTAATCAGCCTTACCGCAAAAATGGGCAGGAATGCAAAGGATATCTCTGATGATACCCTTAAAACACTGCTGGAATATAACTGGCCGGGAAACATCAGGGAATTGGAAAATATTATAGAGAGGAGCCTGGTGCTGAACAAGGGAAGTATAATTGAGCATATTGAATTACCCGAACATGAAAAAACAGAAGAACTTGCGATACCACAAGATGGAAAAATTAAAACGATAAAAGAATTGGAAAAAGAGCATATCCTAAATACTTTGCAATATTGTAACGGAAAGGTGTCAGGGACGGGAGGTGCTGCTGAGTTACTGGATATGCCAGCCAATACTTTGTTTGCGAAGATAAAGAAACTTGGCCTGTCAAAGGATTTTCAATAGCTTTTGTGTTGCCAAATTAGTGGAGTAAACATCAGTATTAATTTTTATTGAATACAGCCTGGGGCCTGATGGATTTATTTCCACATCGAAATTGGTAAGAGTTCATCAAGATTCCTTTAATGCCTGAGTTTCGCAGTTGAATGGCAAATAAATTGTATATGATATGATCTAACAGTTTATAATGAATGTGAAATATCTCAGTAATCTCGAAATCTTCCTCTACAATCATATTGTCGCATTGTATGCAACGCATATGCCCACGGTCCAAAACAAAGTCGTGATCGTAACCTCTTTCCTGCAGATCAATTAAACGGGTCACTAATTCGTTCCCCTGAGGTTCAGTTTTCAGTTTGTTAGATTCATGACAAAAACAATTAACTTGTTTAATTGAATCAAGATCACGAATAAGGATATCTATTTTAATGGTATTTTTCATGGCTTCGGCTATTGTGTAAACAAATGAAGGGCATTACCTGATAAGTAAAGCAAGTAAACCGGCAGCGGTCCTGTAAAGAGTTATAGGCGCTATTTTTATTGATCTTACCCTGAATAACGGATAGGGAATGAGAGGTTTTTGTATACCCTCCTGGCTACCGCTGTTTAATAGTATAGAGAAGTACAGGATGGCAATTGCGCAAATAATCATGATGGTGTGGGTCAGTACAAATATGGTTTCCATAGCTTTCCGGTTTTAGAATAAATAAATGTTAATTTTCCGCCGTTAGTAACTATACCAAACTGATGCCATTAATGCAATCTATTGATTATTAGACTATTAGTTTAATTTTGCGTTTTAATCCGTTACTTTATATCGCTAATTCTTCAAAATGATCGGTAAAAAATAAACGAAATTTCGCTTTAAGGGTGTAGGATAAAACTTTTAGAATTAGGCTATTGGCGTTGATTGGCATCCAGATCATTAAACTATTCCCGATAGTAGGTGGCCGAAATTGGATCTGCTGGGGAGAATTATTAAGAAGTAGCTATATCTTGTTCCTGGATTTCGGCTTTAAACAAGATCATGATTTTTGTTCCCACTGCGGACTCAAATATGATTTGGCCATCCAGATCATTGCAAAGTCCTTTGATTAATTTTATACCAAGGGAGTTAAAATCGGTATTGTTTACATCCAAAGAAATTCCAATACCATCGTCTGCAATAATAAGTTCAATCAAATCATTCTTTCGCTGTAGCGTTAGCGAGATCACACCATCCTTTCTTATTGGAAATGCATATTTTACTGAATTGGTGACCGCCTCATTAACAATCAATCCTACAGGTATTGCTTTGGTAACCGGAAGCCTTACCGCTTCAATATCCAGTATAAATTTGATGTTATTACCAGGATCTAAACACTCCCGGAAGTATGCGATAAATTCGTGCAGGTAAGACTGAATGTCAATGGTTTTCACATCTTCTGCCAGGTAAAGCTTTTGATGAATCAGCGACATGGCATAAATGCGCTGCCGGCTGACTTTGATAGCCTCAAGCGCTTCGCCGGTCAGGTATTTTGATTGTAAGGTTAAGAAGCTAAGTACTGTATGCAAATTGTTTTTCACGCGATGGTGAATCTCCATCAGCAAATATTCCTTTTCTTGTACCAGCCCTTCAAGCGCCCTGTTTTTATAAACTATTTCTTCATTTTTGGTAATAATGACCTCATTTTGATCGCTGATGATTTGATACGCTTTTTGCTTGATCCGGTATTGCCTTACAAACAAGCCACCTACTACCAATAAAATACAAATACCAACAATGCTTTCGTTTTTAGTTCTGCGGGTTCTGCTTAATTCAGCCTCCCTGAGTTTTGCAGTTTGGTTAAGTAATTCGATAGAAACATCTTTCTCACGTGTTTCATAAGCTACTTTGAGTTCCTGTAACTGGTGGTTTTTCTTTTCATTAAAAATTGAATCCGTAAGTTCCTTAAAACGCACCGAATAATGAAATGCAGATTTAAACTGATTGGTGCACGAATCAAGGCGGTATCTTAATTGGTAACTACGTGTTCGTTCGTAATCATTGTGCCGAATATTGGCAATGGCAGAGTAATTGTTCCAATAACGATAGGCTTGCGCATATTTATGATATTTTATATCGTACAGGATCAAATCCATGTAAATATCGGTTTTTCGGCTTTCCTGAACTTGTGGATTGTTTAATTCTGATTTAACTGATTCATAATAAATTGTCGACATCTTATAATCATCCAACAACATATACGCGCGCAAATATGAATTCTTGCTGGTCCAGGTCTTTGCATAGGCTCCATTTTTTGAATACTTAGCCGATATTTCGTTTAAGAGGTTAATTAACAGTCGCGGCTTACCTTTATACAGATAAACGCCACACATGTCCTCTGTGAGTAGGTAGATGGCCGCCGTATCCCGAAACCGTTTAGCAACCGTGAGGGCTTTTAAATAATGAGGTATTGCCTCGTCCTCCTGAAGTAAGTAACAATAAGTGGTTGCGATAATATTTTCAACCTGGCACAACTGCATCGAATTATCTTTAGTTTCCAGGCAGCACTTTTCTGCCAGAAGCCCAAAATATAAGGCCTCCTGGTAATTGCTCAGGAAAACATTATCTTCATCCATCAATATATAAACTCCCTGTAAACTTTTATAGTTGATGGATTTATAAACGGCCAGTGATAATTTTAATGTCTTGACTGATTTCGAGTAATTTCCCTGCACTTTGTACAGGTCTCCTAACATTTGTAAATCTTTGGCTAATTCAATTTTATCAGGAGAGGATCTAAGTAAATTTACAGCTGTATCAACCAGTGATACCCGTATAGCCATTTGCAGGGAGTCGTCCAGATTGGTGTAGTAGCGGGATAATTCATAATAAGCTTTTCCCAGGAGTGTTTTGTCCGTTGTTTTTTTGAGTAGCTGCAGGGCCTGCGCGTTGAGCCGTTTACCGGCGGCGGGATCTCCGGATGCGTTTTTTAAACGGGATTCTGTTAATAAAGTATAACCATGTGTGTGCGGTGAATGCAGATAACTGCTTTGTAATTTGGCTTTGCTTAAATAAAAGGCCGCACTATCACGATCCGCATTACTTTGATTGTCCTTTGAAAGGTAAAAATTAGCCAGCATTAATGAAGTTTCGGTGGCTGCTGTTCCCGTTCCCAATGAAGGTAGCAATTTAATTAACGAGTCGGCCTGATACCTTAAAATTGCCTGTCCGGAACCTGATTGCATTAAAAAAAACAGAACCAGGAATATGACTAATTTCTTCATATAAGACAAGGCAAACAAAGGTGATTTTGGGATTAGTCGCCGGGCTGTCCGGTCATGTTTCTTTTAAGCCAATGAGGTGCCAATTGTAAATACCTGAAAATTAGTCGATAGGATAAAGTGTTTAATTTTATGAAGTGATATATCGTCGATTCACAACGACGTTTACCTGTTTTAGATAAAGCGTTGTTTTAAACTTATGGCAGGGTTTGCCGGAGTAAGTAATTGATATATCTTTAATATTTGAATGACAGCTTAAGTAAATATGATTGAGAGTTTTTCAGTCGGCACTTAAGCTTTAAACTGAAAAAATAAACCTCAGATTGATAATGGCGATGATTTGATTCAACGCTTACTTCCGGAATTATCCAACTTATATCAGATTTACGAGAAAGGAAATATAATTCAGAAGCAAACCTTAATTAGGAGGCAAAGATAATCTGCTATGGGGTGGTGGTATTTTTAGAACCGCTTTTATCCACCCATCGCCCTATGATAACATACTGAAAATCAATAAAAAAATGATTGCCTTTTTACGAGCAACCCTTTCAATTTTCTAACCAGATCCCGGTTAGTAACCTTGAGCGGGAATACTTTGAACACTTAGAGAGCTTTTCTATAGATAATTACCTGGTTGATCAAAAATATTATACGGAATCATACAATACTACCAAAGGAGAACCTAACTGGGTGAGCTGACATTTGGATGCTACCAATACAACTAACGCGTCAGCGCGTTTGGATGATTTTGCAGGTTGGTCTGCCTTGCCGGCAAACTGGTGCCAGGTAGAAAGTAACAGCTATTCGGGCAGCGGATTTGATAGGGGATTTAGACAATGTTGCCTTTTTTTTGGTGGAAAAGCTGCCAGCCTATATGCTCCGATTAATGGCCCAATGTCACCAGAAAAAGCCTCATCTGAATTAATTGCAAATACCCAGGGCTCTGTAAAACCCGGGGTATTTGCTTAATCGACTGATGCCTTATCACTTAATCATCATCTCCTGCTTTCTGAACAGCCTTTACAAAGGCGGCACGCACCGGAATTGGCACCGGAGCATTCTCCCCTTTAATGGCCTTCCATATCATGTTGTTCATGATTTCGTCAGGCACGCGATCTACTGCCGAAAAATCAAGCCCTTTGGCCATCGCCGCAAGTTTTGTCCCCTTAGGGTTAAGTTCCTTCAGGTTAATATTGGATGGGAAACTACTAAAGGGTGTATTGTTGGGCGTTTTACTAAAACAACGCCACATGGCTGTGGCCGAAGCGTCATACTGCGTCATCGGCGGCAAACCAAGGATCAGCTCTATAGTGCGCAGAACAGAGGAGGTAGAATACATGGTATGATCTACAAAGTTCCGTTTTACAAAGCCTCCGGCAATATAAGCAGGTGAGCGGTGGGCATCCACATGGTCGGGCCCGTTTTGGGCGTCGTCTTCCACAATGAAGATCACGCTGTTTTCCCATATCCGGCTTTTGGCAATGTGCTCTACCAGGCGACCGACAGCCAGATCGTTATCGGCGACATGTGCAAAAGGCGTGGGTCTGCCTGCGGTTGTACCCTCGGTATGGTCAGACAGCATGCGCATAGTACTTAGCCGTGGCAGCGCGTTGTTGCGCATCAGCGAGTCAAAATCATGTTCCCATGCCTGGTAGCGCAGGGTATCGGGGTCGCGCAGATCGCGGGTAGGGTACGTTTTGGCAAAGTGATCTTTCAGTACGGGTATCTGCGGCGTATTATCGGCATTAATAAACTCGCCGTAGGTGCGGAAAGTTACGTTGAAACGACTGGCCTGATCCCAGATGTACAGCTTGTTCTTAGCCGTTGGGCCCACGGCCCCGGGGCCGCGGCTGCCATAACTGGTAGGCCAGTTCTTTTCCATATAATCTGTGGCGTAGGCGCCCAAACTCCAGTTATGCCCGTCGGCACTCACCTCGCCATCTACATAAAAATTGTCCAGCAATACAAAGTTTTCGGCCAGTGCATGGTGGTTGGGCGTAATGCGCTTGCCAAATAGCAGCAGGCTGGTATCGCCGTTGCCCTTGGGCATGTCAGACAGTACCTGGTCATATGTCCGGTTTTCCTGAATGATGTAAAAAACGTATTTAATGGGTGATGCAGCGCCCACTTTAGCCGGAACGGGGTTGCCCGCTTCACTATTGGCGTGCGTTTCCTGCTCCCGGTGGTAGGGTGTATTGTGAACTACCGCCTGTGCGTATACCGGCAGCTCTTTTTCGGTAGGCGTTGGGATGATGCTCAGGGTACCCATCAGTAATCCACCGCCAATATATTCGGTACGTTGTGGTCGAAATGGGTCGCCGCCGTGCAGTACAACAGTTTGGTTTTTGGCTACTGGATTAGGCCCATGCGGATTAGGCAGCGACGAAAAGCCCTTAGCGTTGGCTACGTACAGTTTGTTATCTATAACGCGCACAACGCTGGGATACCAGCCTGTAGGCACAAACCCAAGCGACCGGCTGAAACCTGCCTTTGTTACATCAAACACGGCCAGGCAATTATTATCGGCATTGGCAATGTATAAAGTTTTGTCGTCTTTGCTCAGGGCTACCGAGTTACTGGTGGTTCCGCTCAGCGGGGTGGGCGATACCGCAGTGTTCAGGGTTTCCAGCACTTTAGCTTTGCGCACGTCAATTACCGACACCGTATTATCGTTGGCATTGGCCACATATAAGTATTTTCCGTTCCGGGAGATGCACAGGTCATTCGGGTTATCACCCACCGCAATGGCATCGAGCAGCTTATTTTTATTCGTGTCAAATATGGCCACTTTATCTCCTCCCCAAAGGCTGATGTATAACTTTGACAGATCGGGTGATAGCAGGCAGGTATAAGCTTCGGTGCCCAGTTTGATCTTCTGGCTAATGGTTTTTGTTTTAAGGTCGATGAGATAAAGGCTGTTATCCAGCTTGGTAACAACGTATAAAATGCCCCGTTTATCATCAAGCGCCAGGCCGGTAGGCGAAATAGATTCCGAATTTGGCTTTTTACTCCATGCTTCGCCCAGCTTGATGGTATCGGCTGCCATCAGTTTGTCGTTGGTGATGGCATAACGGATAATCCAGTTGTTATCGCCGCCGGAGGCATAGAGCGACTGCTCGTCCGCACTAAAAACCAGGCCGCCCCAAGCCTTACTGATCAACACCTTATCCAGTTCGCGGTCTGTCCTGGCGTCCAGCAATTGGATGGTTTGAACGCTTTGGCCGTTGTTGGTAACCGCGGCGTAATGGTGGCTCTTACTTACTGCTATATTTAAGGGCAAGTCGCCCAGAGGCAGACTTTTCCCAACGGGTGTTAGTGACCAACCATTAGGTAGTTTTACCCGGTTGTGTTCAATAGCGGCAAGATCTTGCGCCTGCACAAGCCTGCTGCAGGTTAGTAACAGGGTGGCCAGGTAAAGAATTTTTTTCGGTGACATAGTTTACGAAAATTATTTTTTTGATTACAAAAAATGGCACCATAAGACCATTATGTACCGGCAAAAGTAGACCACCAATATTAATCTATTATTAAATCACCAGGGAGATAACCCTCTACAATGTAACAAAGTCAATAGAATTTTTACACAGGCTAACTTATCTGTCATGTGCAAATGAAAAGGCGACTGCTTCCCTTTGGAACCCGGCTCCGTATTTGGGGTGGCTGACCGGCAATGCGATTTACGAGAACATACCGGTTTTGAACAAGCCTGGGGGATTTGTCCAGTATTTTAATAAGTTAAACCCCGGTTAATCCTATACCCTGGGTTTAGCTTATAAGTCTTCCACTAAGATATGGCCCTGGGTGTCTTTAACAGAACCATCTTTGAAGGGGGCGAGGCATACATTGTAAATCACTGGTCATTTCTTCCTACATATCAACTATGCTTATTAATCTGCCTTATATTTGACTTGTATAATAATCAAGCCATGCAAATAGGAACAGAAACGTTGCCAGAGTTTTATCAGCGCACTCATCAGCAAATGCCAGCTGAGCTGCTTTCCAAAGCGAATGTGAGCCATTTTAACGTAAAGGAACGTATTTGCCTGACTAAGCAAACGCCTTACAATCGCCGGGATTATTATAAGATAAGCCTAATCATCGGTGATGGTATCCATAAAGCAGCAGATAAAGATATACCGATTGAAAACGGGGGTATTATATTTTACAATCCGGCTGTTCCATCGGCGTATCAAAAAATGTCAGATTTACAATCAGGTTACTATTGTCTTTTCAATGATACTTTTTTATTGAATACCATCCGGCAGGATATCAGATACCAGAGTGCTTTATTTAACCCGGCCGTACCTGCCGTTATTCCATTAAATGCAGGGCAAAGTGACCGGTTTGTCCATATGTACAGGGAAATGGAAGCTTTGCTTGCCAGCCAATATCTTTATAAATACGATACGATCAGGAGCCTGCTGCAAATGATGATACTGGAAGGTATTCGTTTGCAGGGGCCGGTACAGCAGGATAATTCCAATGATCGTTTGATCGCCAGGTTTTTCGGTGTGCTGAACCTGCAATTCCCGGTTGATTCACCTGAAAATCCGTTACGGTTCCTCACACCGGCTGCCTACGCCGACCAGTTACATGTCCATGTTAATTATTTGAACAATGTTGTGAAAAAAGCGACCGGTAAAACCACCCGGGAGATTATCCACGAACGGATTGTGGAAGAGGCTAAAACACTGCTGCTGCATACGGATTGGGATGCAGCCCAGATCGCCTACACGCTTGGCTTCGAATATCCTTCTCATTTCAATAAGTATTTCAAGCAAAATACAAGAACCACGCCGCTGCTGTTCAGGGAACATTGGAGACAGGTAAGTTAATATTTGATTTGTATAAGCATTGCTTTGATTCATCTTACCTGCAGACAGGCTTGCCCGGGTACATTTGTACCATATAAAGCAAGTTATGAAAAACATCAAAGAATCAAATAAAGCCATAGGTACCATCCTGGCATTTTGCCTTATCCCGATTACCGGTTTCGCGCTGGATATCTATATTCCATCCTTGCCAGATATGAGCACGAGACTGGGTGCAACACCGGCAGCCATACAACTATCCATTTCCATATTTTTAGCTACCTATGGCATAGGCCAGTTATTGGTAGGAGGCGTGCTTGACAGCTATGGCCGCTACAGGCCCAACATCATTGCACTGGCGGGTTTTAGTGTCGCCAGCTTTGTGATTGCCAATACCGGTAACCTGCAAGTAATCTATTATATGCGTGCCCTACAAGGATTGATGTCCGCCGTAATCGTGGTTAGTAAACGATCTTATTTCTTCGACCTGTTTTCAGGCGATAAGCTAAAGCACTATACTAGTCTTTTTTCGATCATCTGGTCGGCAGCTCCCATTCTTGCGCCCTTTGCCGGGGGATTTCTACAGACCCATTTTGGCTGGCAGTCCAACTTCTATTTTCTTGGTTGTTTCGGTCTGGTGTTTCTCCTGTTAGAACTGATCTTCAGCGGCGAAACGATTGCCATAAAAGTACCCTTCCGCCTGAAAACTATCGGGAAAGCTTACCGCCTGATGATCAGTACCTGGGATTTCACAGCAGGCCTGTTTATTTTGGGACTTTCCTACGGTGTTTTGATGGTCTATAATATGTCAAGCCCGTTTCTGATCGAGCAAGTAATGCATTACCCCGCGACCGTCACCGGCAATTGTTCTATGATCTCCGGTTTGGCCATGCTCGGTGGCAGCTTGATCTCCAAAGCTGTTCTTTCCAGGCCATTCTTTAAACGGATGTTTGCGGGAGCTGTCATTCAGCTATTGCTTTCCGGTTGCTTAATCCTGCTAACCTTGCAGGTGCATAATTTATATACTTTGATGGCTTATGTCATCTTACTTCATTCAGCAGCCGGGTTTATATTTAATGGTATGCTGGCCTATTGTTTAACGCGGTTCTCTCAATATGGCGGTATGGCCAGCGGGCTGACCGGTGGTGGGTACATCATTTCAACCTCTGCATTTAGCTTCGTCGTCGTAAAAGCGCTCCATATTAACAGCCAAGCGTGGCTGGGTGCAAGTTATTCGATATTGATCTTATGCATACTGGTGCTTGTTTTGCGAGTTAAATGGATTGAACGCACCGTCAGCCCAAAACAGGCAGCTGCAATAGAGGAAGAAGAAATTGGACTAATGATGGAATAAATCAGCCTTAGATGGTCGTCTATACGCGAATTGGAGCGGAAGGGCGTGTTACCGTCAAAAAATATTTTTATACTGATATCGATCAACCACTACACTTCATAAAGGCAAGCAATGATTTTACCATCACTTTATGACAGAAAATATGAGATTTTACCCTCACTTTATTATAGTGCCCACTTGGCTTGTTTTAAAGCGTTGGAAGAATTTGAATGGCGCAGGGTGATCCGAATGGTTATGGTCGAGCTAATCTGGATAAAAGTTACGATTATTATGATGAAGCTTACCAGGTACTTAAAAATACCGGTACCTTAAAACAAGCCATTTTTAAAACAGATGCGGTTTATAGTAAGGTAAAGGAACGGCTATCCTTCCATTATAGATAGCATTACTTTCATGGCTGTTGTTGACCTGGATAAGCCTCATGCTATGCAAACGATCAACGATTACCAGCAACATATACAACCGGTAGCGTTTGAACTTAATTTTAAAAAGGATACATCAGCTGTTTTGGCAAATCACCTATTTATCAACCGTAAGGGATCAAAAATATGGATCAATTCGCTTTGGGCGAGCCTGAATGCAGGGCACGATGATGACACCGCTATTGATGTTGGCAACATCAAAGACAGCTGGGACTGGTTGATTGAACAAGGCGCAACCATTATTTAAACAGACAGGCCAAGGGAACTGCTGGTTTATCTTAAGAAAAGAGGTTTGCATAGAGATTCCGGCTCCTTTGCCCCGTTTGTTCTGAAATAGCAAACCAGTTCTTATGAAACACTTTGACCATATCAACCTATTTACATCCAGAAGCCATTGTTTTTTCATCTTACACAAAGTGCTGAACATCCATGGTCAAGCCTTCTGGAAAATACAGCCGTATTGCCTATCTAAGGCAATTGCTAATTCGGTGCCGATCTGCCCGCAGGCACCAATAATGAGGATCTTGTCTTTTTTCATGCTGCTATTTTATTTACGGCCATTTCTGTTTTGCTGAATTTGTTAGATTTTCGGGGGCTTAGCCAACGGTATTGTGCTGATACATTAAAAGGCCATAGGGTACTTTAGGGTCGATCCAGGTTGATTTTGGCGGCAGGATCTGTCCGGCATCAGCCGCGCTGATCAACTGCTGCACCGTCATTGGGCAAAGCGTAAAGGCAATGGCCGAAGGTTCAGCCCGGAGCAATGCCAGGGTTTCTTCCATCGCTTTTTCGCCGCCGATACATTTCAAGCGGGTATCATTCCTGGGATCGCTGATCCGGAAAATCTTCGCCAGGACCTCATCCTGTAAGAGAACCACATCCAGCGCTGCGGGGGATTTCGCATGTAATTCATGCCATTTACTGTGGATGCAGATCCCCAGGATGTTAGCTGAATGGGGCTTGACCGGTAAGTTCCCTTCGCTTGGAATGATCGTAAATAGTTCGCTTAAGCGGGAGAACAGGTCAACTTCGTTTACAGCGGTATCAGGAAGGACCAGGCGGTAATATTCAATGATCCGTAGCTGGTCGGAGGCTATATAAAGTGAAGAAATATACTCGTCTGTGCCAGATTCAAGCGCCAGACAGGCCGTTGAAGCCAGCCTGTGGTGCCCGTCAGCCATATAAACGGTTTCGATCCGGGAGAAAGCATCCTGTAGTTTAAGGAGCGTTTCACTGTCTTCTATCTTCCAGATGCGGTGCAGGCTCTTCCGGTTTCCCACCGTTGATTTTCGGGTATTGGCGCAGGTTTCCGCAATGACCCTGTTGATTGTAATGTCCGGCTGATAAGTCAATAAAACCGGGCTCCCTTCCAGACCAGTATGCTTACGGTAATTACAGATCCGGCGTTCGCTGTCGGCGAGCGTCTGTTCATGCAGTCTGATCCTGCCGTCGAAGAAGTCCCGGATAGATGTCAATGCCCAGATACCGGTTTGGCGGTAATTACGGTGCACAATCTCATAGATATAAATTCCGGGTTGTGCATCCTGCTTTACGCGTTCCAGCCGCAATAAACATTTGAGTGCTTCCCGGATGTCATGGTATGCCTTTTCCTGGCTATGGGCAGTTTCCGGACGGAGACGGGCCGGCGCTTCCAGCTGGGCTTTCAGGGGCAGTAGCGGATGTTCTTTTTCACCTATACCAAAGAAGAAGACCTGCTCATCACCGGGAAATACCAATTGATCGGCATAAAATGAATTCGGGCGCAGCGCGCGAAAGGGTTGAATAGTGGCCATCTTTATGTTTTATACCTGAACCAGGTTTTGTTTTGTTTTGAATATGTAAGTTTTCATACAGTCCACCAGGGCCTGCACACTTTCAAGGGGGAGCGCATTGTAAAGGGAGGCTCTGAACCCGCCAATGGTACGGTAGCCTTTGATCCCTACCATGCCCCGCCCGGCAGCATAGCTAAGAAATTCCTCTTCCTTTTCCTTGTCGTACATCCGGAAGGTTACATTCATCAGGGAACGGTCGGTCTTTTCGGCCAATCCGTAAAACAAGGGGTTGTTGTCTATCTCGTCATAGAGTAATTGCGCCTTGGCCAGGTTTGCCATATGTATGAACTTCACACCGCCTTTACTTTTTAACCATTGCAGGTTGAGCATGGCGGTATAGATCGCGAATACGGGCGGCGTATTGTACATCGAGCCGTTGGCCCGGTATACCCGATAATCGAGGATCGCATGTACAGGGTTTTTGATGCCGTCTAAAAAGCTGTTTTTAACAATAACCAGTGTCATGCCTGCCGGCCCCATATTCTTTTGTGCGCCGGCGTAAATGAGGTCAAAGTCGCTGATATTGATCACCCTGCTGAAAATATCAGAAGACATGTCGCAAACAACCGGGACCGGCGATTTCGGGAAGTTGAACATTTCGGTTCCTTCTATGGTATTATTGGAAGTAGTATGAAAGTACGCCGCATCTGCAGGGATATTGTATTCCCTGGGGATAGATCGGTAATGGGTATCTTTTGAGGTTGCCACCACAGTAACATCGCCCGAGATCCTGGCTTCTTTAATGGCTTTTTCGCCAAAGAAACCAGCCTCGAGGTATGCCGCTTTTTGCCCTGTGCCCAAAAAATTCATGGGCACCATTGCAAATTGCATACTGGCACCGCCCTGTAAAAAGAGGATGCTGTAGGTTTCGGGAACATCGAGGAGTTCCCTGACCAGAAATTCGGTTTCGCGAACGACCAGCTCAAATTCTGTGGAACGGTGGGAGATCTCTAAAATGGACAGATCCGCCCTGTCCCAGTGCTTCACGGCTTCCGAAGCTCGTGTTAATACGGAATCCGGCAGGATACATGGCCCCGCCCCGAAATTGTGTTTTTTAGTCAGCATACAGGCATTTTATAATTGGTTGGAAAATGCAGGATTGGGCTCCCGATTTCTATACAAAGTTTTAATGTTTTGGTCATTAAAACCACACTTCATTTGCACTTTGGAAAACATGACCAAAATCCATTGATTTTTTAGTCAATTTTTCCAAACAGGTGACGATTGGTGCCTGATTTCATGAAATTAAGTGCATAAACTCTTTAGTTGAATACACTTTCTGTTTTGTTTTTCATGTCAGCTCATGTAGTTGAAAGGTTAATATCATGTGTATATTTTGAAAAATCAATGAATTTAACCTTACTTTGCACCTATTCAATTCATAAGTTAATTAATGTATTAATTACACTAAGTATATGACCGAAGTGATCACTTTAGGGCAATTTTCTATTGAAAAACAGGCTGATTTCCCCTGCGCAAAAGGCGAGCTTTTACGGCTGGTTTACGAATGTAATCCGATGGCCTTCCTGGCAGAGCGGACAGGCGGAAAGGTGGGTAAGGGCGCCGAACGTATCCTGGAGATCGCAATAACCAGTTTACATCAACGGTCCCCGATCTTTATCGGCTTAAAATTAATGGTCGAAAAGGCTGAAAACTTATTATTAACCGCAAATGCTTTAATCCCCGCTTAAAATGGATCACGTATTAGATAAAACGGACCTGGGTATATTGAGACTGCTGGAGCAGGACGCCCGCCTGACACATAAAGAGATCGCCCATTTACTGCATAAAACGATCACCCCTATACATGCCAGGATCCGCCGGCTGCAGGAGGACGGATATATTCAGCGTTATACGGCCATCATTAACCACAAAAAGGTTGGTAAGGGGCTGATCGCTTATACCCAGGTCCATGTGCGAGTACATTCACAGGAAAGCCTGATGGCCTTTATGGAGGAAGTAATCAAATTACCTGAGGTACTGGAATGTTATCATATGACCGGGGCGTTTGACTTCCTGCTGCGCCTGGCCATCAAAGATATGGATGAGTATAACGAGGTGCTGATCAAAAAGCTTTCGAAATTGCCGGATGTGGGTAACATGCAAAGTTTCTTCGTGATGTCGGAAGCCAAAAAAGAAACCGGATACATGTTCGGGACAGCATGAGGAGGATAGGGCACTGGTCTTTAGGGGGAACAACATGCTTTCAAAAGTCTACCTCGGATTGAAATAAAAAAACAAGCCGCCTGATTTGGAGGCAGCTTGTTTACAGCGCGGAATAGCATATTGAAATTTCGCGCCGTGCAGGTTAATTTTATTTTACCAATGATTCAGTTTCCAGTTGCTTTTTCCCCCAAAGATGCAGGTGCTCTATAAACGGAATCAATTCTTTTCCTGTGTCACTCAGAGAATATTCTACTTTGGGCGGCACTTCGTGGTACATTTTGCGCACAATCAATTTGTCTTCCTCCAGATCCCTCAATGTTTGGGTGAGCATTTTAGTAGTAATATCAGGTAAAGTCCTGCTTAGTTCCCCATAACGCAATACGTTCTTCATACCCAAATGCCACAAGATCCGCGCTTTATATTTTCCGCCTATGCGTTTAAAGGCATATTCAACTCCACAATTGATTATACAATCGGGGATATCTGATTTATTTTTCATATTAATTTAATATAAATAATTGATAATCAATAATACATACTTTTTGGTATGTAAGATACAAATAAGTACATACTTGCCAAAAGTAAACAAAGGATCTAACTTGGCCGTTCATAAAAGCATAAAATAATGGAACCATTAGAAATAAAAACGGATACGATCCAAAACATACCCATGATGAAGGCGATTCGTCAGCACGAATTTGGTGGGCCGGAAGTACTGCGCTACGAGGATGCACCCATTCCTGAAATAATGCCGGGTGAGGTGCGCATTCGCGTTCACGCTATCGGTCTCAATCCTCCTGACTGGTACCTGCGCGACGGATATAAGATGTTGCCACCTGAGTGGCAGCCGAAAGTACCCTTTCCTATCATTCTCGGCACAGACATTTCAGGCGTAATTGAGGCGGTGGCCGATGATGTCGAGGGATTTGCCATTGGCGACGAAGTATATTCCATGGTTCGTTTTCCCAGCTATGGGCCAAGCCAGGCGTATGCTGAGATTGTAACCGCGCCAGCATCGGAAGTTGCCCTCAAGCCGGCGGGTATTGATCATGTGCATGCAGCCGCCGCGCCGATGTCATTGCTTACCGCATGGCAGTTCATGATCGAGGTGGGACATGACGTACAGAACCCGCTACAGCCTGACAAGCATATGCCGGTACCGCTCAAAGGTAAAAAGGTGCTTATTAATGGCGCCGGGGGAGGCGTAGGGCACTTCGCAGTACAACTGGCAAAATGGAAAGGTGCTTATGTGATCGCTGTAGCATCTGGTAAGCATGAAGCGTTCCTGCGAGATCTTGGCGCTGACGAATTCATCGACTATACCAAGACCACAGCCGAGGATGTTGTGCATGACGTCGATCTTGTCATTGACTCAGTTGGCGGACCGACCACCGGCCGTTTTTTGCGTACGCTAAAACCCGGCGGCGCTTTGTTCCCTATATTCCCTTTGGGCTTCTCCGGGTCAGCGGAAGCAGAGCAGCTGGGTGTCAAGGTCTCGGCAACGCAGGTGCGTTCAAGCGGAGCCCAACTGGCGGAAGTTGCTCGTTTGCTTAACGACGGTACGGTCCGGGCGGCCATTGACAGCACGTTTCCGCTTGCCGATGCCCGAAAAGCACACGAACGCGCCGCGCAAGCAAACATTCAAGGCAAGATTGTGCTAACTGTATCCTGAAAATGAAAGTTATTAAAAGTTCAAAAATACAATTGC
This sequence comes from Mucilaginibacter sp., assembly GCF_025362475.1. Taxonomy (GTDB): domain Bacteria; phylum Bacteroidota; class Bacteroidia; order Sphingobacteriales; family Sphingobacteriaceae; genus Mucilaginibacter. The sequence continues at coordinate 193,424 of NZ_JANYGH010000055.1, read as the reverse complement.
TATTAAGAGGCTATCTCAAATTCAAGATAGCCTTTATAAAAATAAGCAGGCATTGATTAGTGCATAATAAGTCGCCAATAATTATCCTTATAATTTATATAAAAACAAAAGCTATGAATGTCAAAGAATTAGTGGACAGGATTTCCCTAAAAGAGCTTGTTGACCGCGTTTCGGTCCTGGGGGATAATAAAGATTTCAACGCGCAGGTACAGCTGTTTTCTGAAAATGCACTGTCGGAAACTTTTGCGGGAGGTAAATCAATTTTAAAACTGAAAGGTCGAAAGGAAATGTCGGAAGCGTTTGGTAAGTTTCTTAAAGATTTTGAAACCGTTTTCCATTTTAACGGCCAGCAGGTGGTAACCATCGATGGTGATAACGCTACAGGAACGTGTTACAGCCTGATTACTTTGATCGGCAATGAAAACGGCAAAAAAATGAAGACTACTATCGGCGCTATCTACCAGGACGATTACATACGGGAGGACAAACAGTGGCTTATCGCAAAGCGAACGGGAAACTTTAAATGGCAGGACAAAGGTGAGGTACACCAGTAAGAACTACTATAAACCATCTATTGCCAGTCAAGATTACTGAATTGGAATTTTAATATGGAAAATGATCCTCTGTGCCAGCACATCATACACCCTACATCGTGTAATTTGTAAAAAAGCGCACTGGATTGGATCATTGTCAGGGCTTCCGGTTTAAATGATACCAAGCCTACAGGAAAATATAAAGCTGGAGTTAAAGCTCAAATATCCCCTTCAATGCCTTACCATATGCCGACTGTGCCAGGTGTTTGCTCGATGCTGTTCAGGGAAGTAACTGGGCAAGGCAAATTATCAACGTGGGTAAAAGCTAATAACCAAGCTGTGTAGTTTTCAGCTTGGTTATTCCTTGTCAATTGGTCTTATATTTTGTTTCCTGTTTCGTTACCATATTTCTGCAACAACGCATTTAAATGACCTTTTTTGATAAACGCTTTTGCAAAAAAATCAAATATCGGCTCGGCTATTTTTTGAAACCCGACCATTTTGGAGTTGCTTAAATAGACAAATAATACTAAGTCTGAAAATTTACCCGGAGTTCCCGCATCGTTTGCCAGGCCATCTTTTGCCAACCCGTTTAAAATGAATAGGGCATGTTCAAAGTTTTTATTCCCAGGTTCAATGGTTGTTGTGATCACACATTCCTCGCTGGAAACATTGTGATAATAATGTTTTTCGTTCGGTTCGATGGTTGCTTTATCTCCCTGCAATAAATGGTGGATGTTTTTACCTTTCCCTACTTCCAGTGTACCTTTCAAAACCTCAAATGTTTCTGAAAACAAAGTGTGATAATGCCAGGGCGTCTTTTCGCCCGGAAGAATATTCAACTCCAATACGCTGTTGTTACCCGTGTCTGCTGAACTGACCAGTTTAATGTATCCTTGTGTTTTCATAGCGCTTTTTGTTGAGGTTTAGTTATCAATAAAATAATCCCGGATACAGCGCAAATCAGAATAGCGATGATGTGTGGCATGGCTTGAAGAATACTATTATAGCTTTTGCCCAGCACAATAAGCATATCGGTAACAGGAACCATTGTACCTGCCAATAAGGTTACGCCCAAAGCACGCCTTTCATTCATCAACACAAAAACGCACAATAACAGCCCCGAAAGTATATCCCTGATCCCTTTGATATAATGAAATGAATAATCTCCCTGTTCGTTAAAATGTATGCCGTATCCTGCTTCAGCTATTTCAGGGGATAAGAGAAAACGGGTACCTAAAAAAATTAATCCCAGGCCGGTTACAAATGCAATTGCATAAAAAATTTTTGTTGTCATGATAATTCGTTTTAAATGTCGGAACAAAATTATCGGGACGGCGACGAGGATTGATGCACCTGGGTTAACAAATCAAGACTGGCTTGAAATTCTTTTACGGATCCGGCTTAAAGACTGGGGTTTGACACCGACATAAGAAGCAATATGGTATTGGGGGATACGCTGGGCAATATCAAAATACGCCTTTATGAATTTTTCATAACGTACTTCAGGCTTGTCGCTGTAGAGCGAGTCAATTTGACGGATGATGTCGATAAAAACCTGCTCTAATCCTAAACGTCCGAATCTTTCCCCGTACTTAACTTCCCGGTAAAAAGTTTGCAGGTCGTCGTAACTGATTGTCCAAATTGTCGTATCCTCTAAAGCTTGTATAAAGACGATGCTCGGAAGTTTGGGTATAAAACTCTGGTAGTCGCAAACCCATTCTCCTTCTTTATTAAAGTAATGCGTTTGCTCTTCGCCGCTGGTGAACAGGTAATATCTGACAAGGCCCTGCTCGATAAAGGTCAAATGCCGGCAAACCTGGCCCGCTTCCAGCAAATGTTCATCTTTTGGTATTATTTTTTTGTGGAATAGCTTTTTGACCATTTCTTCATCTGCCGGTGACAGTGGCACATGATTTTTGATCTTTTCGATAAGCATATCCATTTGAATCAGATTTTTAGGTAAAAATACCAATATCTTCTCTATTATTTCCTATCCAGGGTAGCCGGCTGCGGGTGCGTCTTATAATACCCTTACGCCGGAAACCCTGCAGGATTATGTAGGCCAATATTATTCCGATGAAGCCCAGGTAAAATTCTCTATCGTCCTTCAGGGTAAAACCCTTATGCTTAGGGAGACGCCGCATGGCGCTGATACCCTGGTGGCTACCTATAAGGGTGGGTTCAACTTCTGGCGCGGAACAGTATATTTTGAAAGGGATAAACGAAAGAAAATAACGGGTCTGAAGATATCCATCTTCCGTGCCAGGAATGTAGCATTTAAGCGGCTTTGATCCGGGGAAAGTGCGCAATAATTCAAGTAGAAAGTCAAGCAAAAGAGATATCATACTTTCTATATCTTATCGCTGAGACATATAACCTTCATAAAGATTGATTACTGGCGAATAGAAAGCCTTAACAGGAATATTGTAATGGTAATGCTACTTCAGCAATAACTTTCTAACTGTTCTGTGCGTGTCAGTAAAGTAGATCGTATTTTCATCTTGGGATAAGGCCAAATTATATGCGTAAACATCCGCAGCCTTACCAATCCCGTCATGGCCATCCCTCGGCTCTTGCGGACCGACAAGATATTTTATCTGATTATTTGAAATACTATATATCTTTCCCCCGCTGGTTAAATAAATCGACCTGCTATCCTTGTTACCTATAATGTCATCTACTCCGCCATAGATAAAGTTCGAAAAGATCCTTGTCAATTCTCCTGAAGGGGTGTATTTATAAATATGGGTATTGTTGACAACTATATATTTCACACCATTATATCCAGAGAAAATCTTAGATACAGACGGAAAATTCAGATCTTCTGGTATCAACCTGTCGGGCGCCAGGTAATAAGTATCCACGCCTTGCTTTCCATCCGGTAAAATTTTTTCAATAAACCCCCTCATTCCTGTAGCAGTAAACTCCAGGCCACATGTCCAATAGTAATTGTAGTATGGATCAGCAGAAAAACCACCATAGTAGCCATTTTTATTCCCGGTAATGGCTAATGGTTTGGCTCCTGGCTTGTAAATCCAAAATTTATATTTTGAATCATATTCGAACTGATAAGCAAAAATCGCTATTGTACCATCTTTGGCCTGTTTAACAATATATGGGTTTAAAAGCTTTGACCCATCTGCAGCATTTGGGATATTCAAAGTGAAAACAACTCCACCCTGTGTCACCTTTCGGATCTTATTATTTCGTACATCAGCAATTAAAAGGTTTCCGTCATTTGCCAATTCAATTCCAAAAGCAGACGCAAACAGGGCGTTTTTCCCTATCCCGTCTTTATAACCTTCTACGTTGGGTTTTCCAGCAATAGTTATTACCGTGAACGGTTTAGTAGCGGTAGCCGTTAACCCGTCTTTAAAATTCTGTGTTGTTTCAGGAATATCCGATCCGGAAACTGCAGTATCCTTTTTACAGCCGCTAACAGCCATTAATGAACAGCATAAAACTGTAAGACAATGTGAATATTTCATTGGATTAATAAGTAAAATCCCATAATATTTTTTTTCAAAAGAAATTAACTGTTTGAGGATTGTAGCTTGATCTCGACCCGGCGATTCTTTTTTCTTCCGGCACTTGTTTTATTGCTGGAGACAGGAAGTGTACTTCCGAACGGCGTGGTGACTATTTTATCCTCAGGAACTCCTTTTTCTACAAGATATTTCTTAACAGCTAATGCTCTCTTATCAGATAACTTCCAATTCCCTACGTAGGTACCAATAGAATCGGCATGCCCCCTGAGCGCTAAAGCGTATTTTCCTTCATTCATTAGTTTTGCAAGCTGATCCAATTGTTCTGTATACTGGGTGTGCACGTCTGCCCGTGAAAAATCAAATTCCAGATTTTTTGTTATCTCCTCAATTGACATGGAGACAGATCTTTTAAATTTTAGTTTGTATGACGTAGAATGGATTACTCTATATTTTTTTTTGCCTGAATTTTTTGCAGGAGATGAATATGCGTTTATAGTAAAGCAGGGAATCAGCAAAAATGCTATTGATAAAGCTATTTTCGTTTTCATAATATTACTTGATTAACTGGTTTATAATAAAGATTTGTAGAGTAAACTTAAATCATAAGTTATTAAAATTCATTGCCTTAAATTAAGTTGTTGGCTATTATGTGAATTTTTGTGCAAATAAATTCTACTGAAATTTATCATTACCTATGGTAAGCGTTGGTATGTATATTAATACTAATACTCAATTGTTTACGGTTTTAAATACATTCTTGCACAGGATAGTTATAAATGAATAAATCACGTAAAAAAACACTTAACTTTCGATGTAATTCATTAAGATTAGTTTAAAGGCTCTCGAGTAGTTATTACTACGCGGGGGCCTTTTTTCTGAAAATTGCCAAAATAAAAACCGCCAAAACATGAGTTGAGTTTTGGTAGGTGGAAATTAAGCCCTGTGAGTGTGTGTAATGATTGGTGCCTGGATCATTGGAAGAATATGCAATTTTTCCAATGTGAAAATAATTGAATAAGCCCCTGTTAGAGGGCTTACCTTACAAAATTAACTGATTTAAAACTGATCTGACTCAAAGGTAACTACACAAGGTTGATTTTAATGGCACAAAATTTCACAGTTATGAATCAATAATTATTTTTTTTAATAAATATGCGGTAAGGTCTTTCCCATAAGGCAATGTAATAATATTCAGAATTATAATAAATTTAAGCCTTTTCTCAAATTTATTATAGGCGATAAAGCTTACATGTACACTTTTATACATTCTTATCACAGGTTTTTCGGGTACCTGTATGGCGCTTTATAAATGCGTATTATTGTTGGTAATCAGCAACTTATGTATTTAATTTTTATGCACATGACGGGTTTAATTACTAATTATAATTTAAAAATTTTCGTAAAAAGCAAAAAGGGGGCTTGTTTAATGCTATTTTCAGTTCTATATTGCTTCATTTTTTCTGATTACGCTAAAGGCGCTGTTTTTGTCAGCAAGAATTATTCATTCCCGTCTAACGTTGCCAAACCTGAATTGACAGGTGCATTAACAAGCTTTACTACAATTAATATAGCATTTTTGCCATCTACATCCACTGCACCTACAGGTTACACAGCTGATAATGGTTTGGCTTATACCGATGCGCGTGGTTTTGGGTGGATAAACCCTTCAACGAAAGTTCCGCAGGATATGGCCGCGAATATGCGTATCCGTACAGGTACGAGTGAAAAGCGATTGTTAGGCGTAGTTCAGATACAGGCCAGCGATAAGGGGCAGCTACCCGGGACCTGGGAGTGCGCTGTGGTGAACGGTACTTACCGGGTAACAATAGGAGCGGGTGACGAAGGTTATTATGACAGTGATACGCAGATAAACGCAGAAGGGTTACCGGTTATAGCAGACTTAATCACTTCGGCATCGGCCAAACATAAAATAGCGATAGGAGTGGTAACAGTTACCGATGGTAAACTCACCATTGATGCTAATGGCGGTGTTAACAGTAAAATGAATTTTGTAACCATTGCTCCGGCAGATCCTGTTACAGATGCTATAGCACCCACAGCAAGTATAAGGCTTGTAGGTACACTCAATGCTGCAGGCGCCTACACTAACCAAGTACAGGTGCTTGCTACCGGAACAGATAGCGGGGGAGCAGGCATGGATTCGTTGAAATATGCTGTGAATAATGGTGCGTATGTTAATTACACAGTTCCGTTTATCCTCACAGCACCGGGTAATTACAATATTTCAATAAAATCGGTTGATGCCAATAATAACCAGGTTGTAACCAATTCGAGTCCTTTTACTATTGCGGCTCAATCAACAGGAACCAATAAATCTATAGCATTTTTGCCATCTACATCCACTGCACCTACAGGTTACACAGCTGATAATGGTTTTGCTTATACCGATGCGCGTGGTTTTGGGTGGATAAACCCTTCAACAAAAGCTCCGCAGGATATGACCGCGAACATACGGATCCGTACAGGTACGAGTGAAAAGCGATTATTAGGTGTTGTTCAGATACAGGCCAGCGATAAGGGACAGCTACCCGGAACCTGGGAGTGTGCTGTGGTGAACGGTACTTACCGGGTAACAGTAGGAGCGGGTGACGAAGGTTATTATGACAGTGATACACAGATAAACGCAGAAGGATTGCCGGTTATAGCAGACTTAATCACCTCGGCATCGGCCAAACATAAAATAGCGATAGGAGTAGTAACAGTTACCGATGGTAAACTCACCATTGATGCTAATGGCGGTGTTAACAGTAAAATAAATTTTGTAACGATTGCTCCGGCAGATCCTGTTACAGATGCCATAGCGCCCACAGCAAGTATAAGGCTTGCGGGTACACTTAGCTCTCCCGGAGTTTACGTTGATCAGGTACAGGTTTTATTAACGGGTACCGATAGTGGAGGAGCAGGCATGGATTCCTTGAAGTATTCATTAAATAATGCTCCATACGTTAATTATACAGTTCCAGTAATTATAAATACGATTGGAAATTACAGCATTGTGGCCAAAGCCGTTGATGCCAATAATAACACAACGATAACCACAGCCACAACTTTCCGGTTTGTGGTAATTAAACCGCCGGCAACGTATATGGTGTTGAAGAACCCTGATGGATTTCCGGCCGATGATCGTTTGCTGTTTTCAAAGATTCAAACACCCTGGAGGCGTGTTAGTCCCGATACGACTCCTTACAACGCTAATCACGATAAAATAAAGCTTAGGATAAATAACAAAGGAGCTGCTAAACTTACGGTAACAAAACTGGCGCTCAGCAACCCGACTGCATGGAAGGTAGCTTCTGTAGGAAGCGACACCTTAGCAAAGGTGCCCTTTAATATAAATTCCGAAGCTTATACCGACGTAACAATTCAATTTATAAGTAAAGACGCTGGCTCACGTTTAAAGGTATTTAATGATACGTTGGCTATAACCAGCAATGATAGTATTGCCCCTATTAAAAGTGTTAAATTAATCGGCGTTTCGCAACTCGAGGGAGAGGGAGTTAACGAACCCTACGCCCAACAGTTGCTAACGGCCGCCGGCTTCACCTCAATAACAGGGTACGGTCATGATGATGGAAATATAGATGGTTCTGCCCGCGTGCCAAATTCAAGTGAGGTAGTAGCCTCTTATTTTGTGAGGGCGGATGCAAGCCGACCGGTAACCGTTCGGCAGGTTGCTGCATATCACGGATGCTGTTCGGCAACAGAATCCATAAGATATTTTAAAAAGGGATCAACGGCTTCTACTATGATTTTTACGCATAATAATTTGGATGGCCAGTCTGTAATTCCCCGGCTTTACGGCAGTACATCAGCCCCAGCCACTAATACATTTAATCCAACCGGATCTTTTGGATTTAAGGTAGGTTCTTCATCAACAGATAGAACACAAAATTATAATGGATTGATAGGGATGCGAATTTTGAAAGCTATGGATGGGAATGGGAATATTATTCCAAACGCGTATTTTTTTGATTGCGATTATTTAGGTACGGCATTCACCAACTATGACTACCAGGACAATATTTACTATTTAGAAAACATAAAGCCGGATTCAGGGTCGCTGCACTATGCCGATTTGGTGCCACTTCCTAAAAAAATGATAAGTTTTGATCCTGCGAAAACAGGCAGCTCCATCTCCTATACCTTAACCATAAAAAATTCAGGGATCAGCTATCCCGACGGCACCAATGACTCGCCGATTACATTGAAGAGTGTCCAAATCGTAGGGCCCGATAATGCCGAATTTTCCGTGAGTGCCCTAAAAACGGCAACTCTAGCGGTGCAGACAACTACCACCTTAACTGTTAAATTTAATCCTGCTACAGTTGGCATTAAAAATGCGGCTTTATTGATAAATTACAACAGTGCATCATCTCCGCTTCGTATCCCGCTTTATGGAATAGGTAACACAATCACATCAACGGTTAATGTCATCAAAAGGATAAAAAGTGGCTCGGATGTGCCGCTAACATTAGCGGGTAACACCTATGAAGCAGATAAAAACTACAGAGCAGGTTCGGTTAAACTTGATGCACAGGCAACAAAAACGACTGTTTTGGGTACAGATATAGATAGTTTATATCAAACTTACTTATCTGCAGCGGCAGAACTTGCAGAAACCAGATATGACATACCAGTAACTAATGGAGATTATTTTGTAAGACTTCATTTTGTTGAAAACTATTGGACCGTTCCTGGCACCAGGGTATTTAATACGGTTATTGAAAACAAGGTTGTTTTAACCAATTTTGATATTTATGCCCAAGTTGGTTACAGGGCAGCATTAGTAAAGGATATTCCTGTAACGGTAACAGATGGGGTGATGAATATGAAATTTGACCCAACAGCTAATCGTGTCGGAATTGCAGCAGTAGAAATATTTCAAGTACAGCCGGTAAGTTCGTTTGCTTCAACATCTCTTCAATCAACCAGTAGTTCTCTCGTAACAGAAAGCGATAAGGAGAAAAGGAAGATTATTGTTTATCCAAATCCAAATTTGGGTAGTGTTTTTAGTTTGAATGCAAGCAGCTTTTCAAAAAACGAAGAGGTAACATTATTGATTACCACGATGTCGGGTCGTTTACTCCAAACAAAAACGTTCACTACCAATGAGTCAGGAAATGCCAATATTTTGGTTAACCTTAATAATACTTTAACCAAGGGGGTTTATATCATAAATGCACGCAGCGCAGCGGGAAATTTATCTTCAAAACTGCTCGTTCAATAAAATTATTCTCCAACCATAATGTTTTACTTTTGAAGTAAAAAAACATTTGTAAATACCTGTCAATTATTAATTGATGGGTATTTACTTTTAAAGCATCTCTCAAAAATTCCTTAAAGCCATTTTAAGCTATTAACTCAAGTGGGAATAGTGCTTTTGAGGCGCAGATTAAATTCTTATAAGCCTTAGTTGATATTCACTTTTATATCATTTTTTCATAACATTCTCATAAATCTTCACGTATACTTAATTAAGCTATCGTATAATTGCAAGTAAATTAAACGATTAGGTATTTTATGGCGATTTTTTACTTTTTTGTATTAATTTAATTTAAATGGAAACACCAATTTTAGTTGATGAAGCGAATGGACTTCACTATAAATCATTTTTTTATATGACCAACACTGTTAATCAATGGCTAATGAATGCCGTTAGCGTTCCGCAAACATATTTTACAGAAAAGTATTATTACGACTATCAGCAAAATGAGCTTTTCGTAGTCAATGAAGATGATGCTAACCTGCTAACGGTAATTGAAAATGATGGGAACAGTCGAGGTTATACAGGTGAAGATATTGCAAAACTCACAGACAAAGTGTCAAAGATCTCTGCTGGTTTCGGAGTAATCGAAATTCCTCGCTTGAAATTGGAAGAACGTATTGCAATACAAATAGACTTTATTTCCTTGATGGAAAATTTTAAATTTTTTGAAGATTTTTCGGAAGTAATTAATCAACAGGATCAGACACAAACGTTTGCACTGGATGATCTGCTGATAGCAAACAAAAGTGCATATCTGTTTATTGATTACTGGGCCGAGTTTAAAACTAAACAACTTGCCTGTTTTTTAAATGATTTTGAAGATAATCATGACATAAATTTGCAAACAGTTCAAATCTGGGATCAGTCTATTTTTAAAAGAGTGTCATAAAAAAGAAAAAGCAAAGTTTGGATTAAAATAAAAAACTCTAAAAAATCCCGATTACAGCTATCTTAATTGTCTACCGATCATTAATAATATACAAACAGACATAGTAAACTGTGAAAATGTGTAAAGCTCTACTTTACACATTTTCACAATTTACTATTGAATATCTTCGTTAACAATAAAGCAAAACCAGCTTTTTAAATAATTGAGGGCTATATTTTATCTTTATAGCCCTTTTACCCCCCTTTACACAAACTTTACAATTTTGAATTTAACTGTAGAAGTTGTGAAAAAAACTTGTCTCCCAGATTTTAAGTTGCCTTTTTTGTTGTAAATTAATATTTTAATTTATATTCAAAACAAAGGTTTAAACTATGAAGTAACGGTGTCTGTCATTTTTGGCACGGACACGGTTAATAAGATTTAATGATAAAAATTGTTATGGTATCATATTGGGATAATGACGAAGTTTTAAGATATGCATCTTTAAAGTTTTTAAGACAATTTAATATTTCCGATAAAAAAAAAATAGGCACATTAACATTGAGCGAGTTATTAGGACCGCTTTATAATAGTCATTTGCCACATTTAACCTCAGTGCTAAGTGGCAATCCAAGGGTTTTTGAACAAGACCTTTCGGATAGTTTTACAAATCTCCGTCTATGCATTATTACTTACTACCCGGATTGGAAAGACAATTTGCCTGTAGGTTTTTATCTGCAGATTTTTGAAAAACCAGAAATAAATTTGCATGATCCTGATTTAATGATGGCAATTAATCAATTTAATAACTCGATTGTAAAATCGAGTTCGTCAGGTCAATCTTACGAAGAAATATCGGTTATTGATCCACAAATTGAAAGGGTAGCAGAATATCTGAAATCAATATTACTATCCAAATTTCCAGGCCTTTCTCATATTGCTGAAATTCATTTCATGTCGGCTTCCAAATTAAAACGGGATTTCAAAGTTGCTTATGGCGTAAGCCCGTTTATTTATTTCAGGAAACTTCAAATGGATGTAGCAGAGCAATATTTAAAAGAAAAAAGGTATCGAATTGGAGAACTTGCTACGATCTTCAATTTTTCAAATCCTTATAATTTTACGTCATGCTATAACCGCTTTAAAAACAAATCGATTGATTTGAAACTTGATTTACTTTCAATTTTAGCAATATTCATGATGATATTTGAATGTGAGCTGTCAAAGTTTTAGCCATCATTAATCCTTACTTATATATGCTTTCGTAAAACGTCAACTAAGTATGCAATATAAGCTGGCACCCAATTTAGCTACAGAATAATTGTTACATATCCGCTTAAATTTACTTTGTCAGCAGTTAAAATGTAATAATAAACTCCTGATTGTAACTGTTTACCATTATAGAGGCCATCCCAGGTTGAGCTTTTTGAATTCACTATCATTTCACCGTATCTGTTATAAACTTTGACCCGGAATTTGGAGTCGTACTCGAAACCTTTAATTGTCCATTTGTCATTAACGCCATCTCCATTGGGAGTGAAAGCCGTAGGTATAAAAATGGAACTTTTGACAAAAACTCTAACCGGTGCCGACACAACCATACAGCGCCCGCTTGTTGTAATGCGCCTGTAATACATATTCACGGCGCTTTTTGGAGGTTGGAAATCTACCTCTGTAGCATTAGGTATAGGTTTCCAGTTTAAGTTGTCGGTTGACTCATCCCATGTAAATTTATATTCATTACTGCCTCCTGATGGATACCCTCCTTTTATAAGCGCAGGCGAATCATCCGGCAAGATAACCTGGTCTTTACCAAGGAGATTATAATTGACAATCTCAGGTTCAATATCAATGGTAACTTCGTTGGAAATGCTTGTACAGGAGCCGCTTGAAACCAATCGCCTGTACCGTTGATTTCCAGGGAGGCCGTTTGGAAAATAATCGGATGAGGTATTATTAGTTATATTGCTACTCCAGGTTCTGCCATTGTCTGTAGATACTTGCCATTGATATTCAAACTGGCCATTTCCACCTTTTAAGGCTTCAGTAGCTAATATTTTCGAAGGAGTGTCTCCAAAACAAAGAATTTGATCAGTACCTATTGTATTGTTTTCTATAAGAGGCAGAATGTTCACGATTATTTCCGCAACATCGCTTTCGCATCCTGTTGGGTTTGTTTGCGACACGTAATAGGTAATTGCTTGTGCAATGTTGGTAGGGGGAGAAGGTGCCTGGCTATATTTATTTTTTAATGTTGCATCGGTGTACCATGTAAGATTATTACCGTTTGCAGGGGTAGCTGTTAAAGGCGCTGCGCCAGTATTTAAACAAATATTAATGTGCGAAGTAACTACCGGTTTTTCGGGCAAATCAATTACGAAAATGGGACCAGTATCAATGGATACCTTACCACATGGATTTGAAGCTTCGATGACTACTGTATAAGCATTATTGAATGTGCCCTGGCTGGTAACTGCCGTTTGATTTTGAGAACTATTTTCAAAAGTGTGCATAATCGTGTCAACAGCTTTTGAATAGTTTTTAACAACGCCATCGCCATAGGTAACTTTATAACTTGTAGCAGCCGGTGTTAGGTTTTTAATATTTATAACCATTGGTTGATGAACGCACACTTTATCAGCCTGTTTTTCAACGGATATTTGTGGACTGATGCCAACATACACATAGTATGTTTGCGTATTTACGCAGCCTTTAAGGCCCGTAACACTAAAAAACATTGTGTAAAAGCCCGGCAAATAAGTATGTGTAACACTTTGAAATGTTTTACTTATAAAATCTGTCGATTTATCGCCCCAGGCAATTCGATAGCTGAGGTTTGATGTGCCGGATTTATTTATAAACTTAAATGATGAAGGGGTTGTTGTACAGCTAACAAAATAAGAAGCTCCGTTATAAAAAGTCAACCCATTGGCGCTTAAACTTGTGCTTGGTGTTTGGTTTAATTTTATTGTTGTTTTTGCAACACTTGTGGCGCATCCTGCTTCATTTGTTACAGTTAATTTCACTGTGTATACCTGTGTTCCATTGCCATGGTTCCCGATAAATAAGTGGCTTGGATTTTCGAGGTTTGAAGTGTTGTTTTTTTGAGAATTGGGGTCGCCAAAATCCCAGGTATATTTCAAATTTGTACCCGTTGAAGTAGAGGTGAACCGGATAGGTGAGGTTGCACATTTCCCGTCAGCAGAATGGGTGAAACTTGCCACCGGGGTATCACTTTTTAGTATATCAACTTTTGGGAAAACTACAGTATTGCCCCCAAATGTCGCGGTAGCACTATATGAGCCAATTGATGTTGCAGTATAAGTAGGTTGGTTGGCGGCTTGAATAGTGACCCCGTTTAAAAACCACACTATTTGGGCATTACTTTGATCTGTGGATAGCGTTAATTGAACGCTTCCTCCGGGGCATAGCATCTTAGAAGGGGTGCATAAAATTTCATCCGGATTGTTATATGAAATTATTATTCTCTTCTTTGCCGACAAATATTTTACATTAAAAAAAAACAATATCAACAGAAAAAGAGTCTTAATATAAATATATTTAGACATATCATTCGTTTTTGAAAAAACTCGGTATTTAATAATTGGTCATTCTGCTTATATCGGCTACATTAACATCTTCATTTGCAGAGAGAGGGGGTCAGAGGGCCTGAGATGAAAAAATTTGCTGAATAATATGCTGAGTTATAGGTTTAACGAAATAAGATTTAACAAAGGGAAACTTTTTGCAGAAGTTTCTATCACTGTTACTAATAGATGATGTTAGTATAAAAATGTCTACATGTTTGATGAGTTGATTTTCAACTAACGTGAAACTTTTCAAAAAATCCCCTCCGCTAAAATGAGGCATATTTAAGTCTAACAAGATTAAATCGGGCAAGGCAACTATATCCTGGCTGTGTTCTTTCAAAAAATCCAGCGCTAAGCGAGCATCAACGCTATGTAAAATTTCTAACGGTCGGGCATACTTATTAAGCATTCTATCTGCTATAAAATGCTCCAGTGGATTATCATCTATCAAAAAAACTTTAGCCATTGTCTTAATTAAATACTCGAAATTTTCAATAAGTAGAACGCGGATTTAAAACCAAGCCCAGTAATTCTGTACATGATCAATTATTCACTTAAATTATTAATCATGCACAGCTTACCTCATAAACAAAAATTGTGGGCTCTTTTTTGATGCTGTTTTCTTGTTTAACCATCTAGTCCTAATTTTTTGCGTTCTAAGTATTCGCTTATATGGGGATGGGTTAATTTCAGTTGATTATATTGCTCAAGTAATTCTATATACCGATTTTTCCACACATGATGTGTTATTGTATCTTTTAAAATCAGGTCGTCAGGATTTGGCTCCTGATAATTATAAATCTCCTGGAAATCTTTTTTAGTAAATAAATCTGGAAATTCGACTGAAAAATCGTGTTTTAATAAAAGACCTAAACTGAAAATAATTTCAGTTTTCAAGTATTTTTGGTTAAACCAATTATATACTGACCTTCGATTGACGTGAGCAAGATGAGCGATTTCACTTATGCTATAGCCTTTTTTTCTAATCACCGCCTCGACGGTTTGTCCATAATGTTTGTCCATGGTATTTTCCTTTAATGCCAGGTTAATAAGTAGTTAAAATGTTTTCCTCTTTTGCAATTCCGCATACAGCATTAATTATACGAAGCTCAGCGTTGTTTCATCAGTATTGATAACTAAGGCGCAATTGAGTTCTTTCATTAACATTACAACGGATTTTCCTTGAATTTTAAGTACTTCACCCTGCCAGTCTAATAGTACACCATCTTGTATTTTTATCGTGTCGCCAACCCTAATCCGGGGAAGGCCTACCGCTTCAACGTTATCATAACTTTCAACAAGTGTCTTTATGCGTTCAATCTCTGTGTTGTTAATTGATGCAGGCTTGCCACAGTGATGAACAAAGTTCACAACCCCCATTGTTTGCCTAACCTTGAGCAGATCCTTTGGATTTGCCTTCACAAATAGGTAAGATTTGAACAAGGGTAGCTCGACAGTTTTAATTCTGTCGACCCAGCGATGTTTAGTTTTGATAGTTGGACAGAACGAATTGATGTTCTGCATTTTGAGGAGTTTATCAACTTTCTTTTCCCATCTGGATTTGGTGTAAACTACATTCCATCTGGAATTGTTGAAATCACTGATTTCTTTTTCTGTTTGTGTAAAATGTGCCATAAATTTATATTTGAGAGTTATGTTTTTGTGTTTGGATCACTTCTATTTTTACATATTCCTGCTTTTTTGCGAGTTAAATAATTAATTAAATGTTATGACAATAAGTACTGGTTGTAATATTTTCCCTATTGAAATTATTTTCAATTTAAAGATAATCCCCTTGATTAAATTGGTGTTTAGGATTATGTATATCGTTTTGTGAAATTTTGATTACCTATGAGAAATTTTTTCTTAAAGAAGTTAAAGTTGAAGGATCTTCTTTAATTTTTCAGAATCTTTGAAATTATGGTGTTAAAAAAATAGAATATGATTTAATTCATATTGGCAGCTTTTGCTCGGTATTTCTCGTAATTACACACAAAACGCCGGATGTTATTTTAATAAATAGATAATACTTTATTATTGTATGAATTTTAACATCTATCATTTAGAGACGGGGCTGATAGTTTATGATCATGTAAGCGAAAGAGCTTCGCTATAATTAATATTTATATCGCAAAGCATGCGCACCATGCAATTTATCCGCCTGACGGATCTTGATGATCCAATTATTGATAAGATATGTAATGTGCTTAAAAATGCATATAGCAACGCATTGTCAGTTTTTTTTATATATAGGGATCCTAACTATAAACACTACTTGTGTGGGATGATTGAGCGTCCGGATGTGTATGTTTTTTATGTATGTGATTATTTGTCAAATGATCTTACGGGCTTTGTTCTTTTAGAAGTGGAAAAAAACGTTGTTTATCTACGCAACATCATTGTCAATCATCATTTTTCACATTATAATATTGGCTCCAGGATTTTTTACCGAGCACTGAATATTATAAAGAATGAAAGGAATGACGTTGATATGTTGTATTTGGATGCATTTACAAAAAACAGCGGAGTTATAAAATGGTACCTCAGCATTGGTATGGAGATTAACATGTATTTATATTGGTATGATATAACCGATTTATTTGAGACATCAACCATAGATACTGATGATATAGATAGGTATTTCAGCACACAATTTGTAGTTGATGTAAATGGCTTTAAAAAAGTAGTTTTTAACGACCAGGAAATTGGAACGTTAATTCAGGAAAAGTATTTAGTTGTAAAAACGCTCTTGACCAAGGATATATTGAATTGTATTAAATACTGCTTTTTTTCTGTACCTCTTTTGTCTGTTTGTTTGATGAGCAATGAAGTATTAAATCTTAAGTTAATTGAAAAATCAGCCCAATTGGTAGTTAACCTAAAAACATTGGAGATTAAAGATTATTAGCCAAATACAACACGTCGGGATAGTAATAGAAAGTAATTGAAGTTCTATTTGTTTAATTTATATCAAAAGCCATGAAAAGATGTATTTTATTTTTGCTATTGAATATAATATTACAGAGCACAGTTGTTTTAGCAAACAACATCACTATTGATTCTACAGCCAATACTTGTCCTCCTTATAGTACCTTACCCTGCTCTGCTATTCAGGTTTCTTTGCCATATTCTTTGTCTTTTAACGCTGGTGTTACAGGCACTTTAGTCGATAAAGCTAATATTGGTACCGGTTTTACCATGGCACTGCCATATTCCGGCACACGTTTGGCCGTTGATGGCGTTCCATCGGTAGCTGATGCTCCCGGATATGAGCCTTCAAAAATCAGCGTAACACAGGGCCGTTTGATTTTTGTAACAAACAAGGGTATTGACTTTTTGACTAACAATAATCAAATAAATATCTTAGGGGTAAAGGTTTTACAAAGTGGGAAAATTAATATAGAGGTTTCCATTGTCAATCCAATAAACGCGGCACAATCACAACAAGCCGGAATTTGGTTTGGTTTAAATGACCATACATTTATTAAGCTGGATATAAGCGGAAATAAAGTGGAGCTTAGAAGAGAGTTTAACGATTTAAGCAGTAGCGTTATAGGCGCTGGTAATCCCGATCAAAGGATAACACCGGTTATAGTAAACCTAAATACCAACACAGTAAGATTGAGATTAACAATAGATTCTGCAACGCAAACTGCGGAAGGTTTTTATTCTACAGACGGCGGAAGCACTTATTTGAGTACCGGCGCTGCCTATCCAAATTCAAACATAAAGATTAACGGCATGGGCGTAACCGGAGCTGCAACTTATGCAGCTATATACGCTACGCATCGTAACGCCGCAAGCCCTGTTACCTACACTTTTGATGACTTTAGTGTAAAAAAAGATGTTCCGATAGTTCCTTCGGCTACCTTAAAATTCTCAGCAGACAGCCTGTCTTATACTTTTTATAAAGGAGGAGCACTTAAATCCCAATCAGTTGTTTTATCATCTGGTATGGGATCTCCAGCGGTTACATTCAGAGCAATAACTGCCCCATGGCTAACTGTACCTCCGGCTGTATTAGGCACCATTTCATTTGGTGGAGCCAATATCAGTTCTGATTTAGCGCCGGGAACTTATAAAGGGGCGCTTATAGCAAGCGCAACTGGCTATGAATCAGATACTCTTGGTTTTAGATTAATTGTGGTGGATGGTATATCGCTTAATCCAACGTATGTGAATTTTCAAAATGCAGCAACAATACCTCCCAATAATTGGGTTCGGGATTTTGGACAGGCGTATGCTTTTAGAACCGCACCTTATCAATTATCTGGCCTGCAGTATGGTTGGCGAAGAAAGACAGATGCCACGCCATTTAATATAACATCAAATGGTTTTAATAGAAATGAGCCGGAAGATATCACACTTTCTACATTAATATACATGCAAGCTAACAACGTTATTGGAACGTTTCCTGGTTCAAAAACGCAATGCTATTGGGAAATTAAGGTGCCAAATGGAACTTATGATGTAAATGTATCGGCCGGCGATGGCGTAGGAGATGGCAATCCTGAAAGTGATAATTTAAAAATAGAGGGTGTGAGTGCCATAACAGGTTTTGTGCCAAGCGGGCTACCCGGCTCATCAACCAGATTTAAACAGGCTACGGTGAGGGTTCCGGTTACAGATGAACATATAACTATAACGGCCGACGGAGGCACAAATACTAAAATTAACTATGCCAGAATTACTCCTGTAAGTATAGCTCCTTTTATAGGATGGTCCAACAATACCATAAATCTCCTGGTTATTAAAGGAAACAGTGGCCCCAACACAATCTCTTTGCAGGCCGGCAATTCCGATAATAAGTCGCTTACCTATGCAATTGCAGCAACCTATAACACAGGTACCGGGGGGTGGCTGAGTTTTGCTTCATCACAACCTGGTGTTACGCCTGTAATTGTGCTTAACTATGCTACTGCTTATTCACTACCTGTAGGTGCTTATAGCGCGGCAGTTAAAGCATCAAGCAGTGGTTACTCAAGTTCATATACTAATATTTATTTACGGGTTGTTGACGGCAACGGCCCGTATGTGGTTTCATCTTCGCCAGCCAATGCCGCAACTAAAGTAAATCCAAGCACAGTAAGTGTTGCCGCCAATCATTTGTTTGTGCCTGCTGTAGCTGGGTTTAAAGGAGGGGTAGATAATAGTACAATCAGTTCAACTACAGTAAAATTATTCAAAGTTATAGATAATGTAGCCACCGAAGTAGCGGGCGTAGTACAAGGAACAGGCGGAGGAGATGCTATAAGCTTTTCGCCTAAAACGGCACTCGAAACAAATACAACTTACAGGTTTAGTATTACTAATGGTGTAAAATCATATAGTGGCGCTGCGTTTACTCCTTTCACATCAACATTTACTACCGATTCTGCAAATACTGATTTAACAATCAGTGTTTTAAATGCAAAATTTACTAAAAGCCTGGTGCAGGGCACCCAAAATAAAAAATATACCACTGTGCGTTTCGGTCCGGACGGCATGTTTTATGCTTTGCGACTCGATGGAGCAATTGAGCGCTATTCAGTTAACCATACCGATGGAACCTTAAGTAATCAACAAATTATTACCACTTTAAATACCAAATATGGCACAAGATCTGCAATTGGCTTAGTTTTTAGTCCTGCCTCAACTGCAAATAATCTTATTTGCTATGTTACCCATTGCTCACCCGGATTAATCAATTCACCGTTGTTTGATTGCAATATTTCCCAACTGAGTGGTAGCAATCTGGAAAATGAATTGCTTTTTATCACCAGGCTTCCGCGCTCAACACGTGATCATATGGCCAATAGCCTTCAATTTGGCCCAGATGGTGCAATGTATTTGTCGCAGGGTAGTAATAGTTCTGCTGGAGCTTATGACAGTGATTGGCAGCGTGATGAAAGTCTGCTCTCAGGAACAATCCTACGCATAGATATGGCGAGAATGAATACGGTTACTTTGCCTTTGAATGTTCAAACTTCGTCATCATTAAGTGTTATTAATGCCGCCCCGGCAAATTCAATACAGATGAGCGATGGTACTTACAACCCTTATAGCTCAAATTCACCGGTAACGATTTATGCTTCCGGCGTTAGAAATGCCTATGACTTACTTTGGCACAGTAACGGGCAATTATATATACCTACAAATGGTTCAGGCGGAGGCGGAAATTCGCCTGCATCCGTTGCCGGTACCCGCAGGCCAAACGGGGATTTCTATAACGGACAGGTTGTACCTGGAACTACTGACGTACAGGTGCAATTTGATTGGTTGTTCAGGGTAAATCCATTAAAAAACGTTGGATATTTCGGTCATCCGAATCCTTTAAGAGGTCAGTATGTTGAAAACAGGGGTAACATAGATAACCCGCTTTATTCAACAAGCATTCTACCAGATGCAGATTACAGGGGTGCGGCTTATAATTTCGGCTTAAACCATTCGCCAAATGGAGTTCTTGAATATAAAAGCAACACATTTAACGGGGCTTTAAAAAATAAAATTTTGGTTTGCCGTTTCAGTGGCGGTGGAGATATAATGGTAATGGAACCTGGCTCACTTGTAAAGGTATCATCTATAAATTCGGCAGATGACAATGATCACATCTATGATATTGTTAAAGTTACACCCGGATCAGGAAATTACGGTTTAATTGGCATGTCGGGCTTTGCTAATCCAATTAATTTGGTTGAAGATACCCTGAATGGGAATTTATATGTAATTGAATATAATTGGAACGTAAATCCTAGCCTTGTTACACAAATTACACTATTAAAGGTAAACGATACCCCAACGGCTCCAGCTGGTCTTTTGAGTGTATTTTCAAGTCCGGCGCCTGATGTACAAGGGTTAATAGCCTATAAAAATTATGATATATCGGTTGCTAATAAGGGCGATGGAGATTTGAAAATAAAGGATATTAAGTTAAGCGGAAACGATGCGTCAAATTATAATATCGAAGGAATAGCTTTGCCTACAAAGGATAGCCTTTTAGTGATGAAGAAAAACACCACGCTAACGTTTACTGTTCGTGCGCCTATAAATACAGCTTTAGAAAAAGCTGTAAAGCTTAGGGTAACCAGCGTTGAAGATACTGTTAAAGAAGTTGACTTGTCATTACAACCACAGTCAATTACAAATTCTTCATCAGATAGTGCAAACCTTAAAAAAAATAAAGCTGAAAGTACATTGAAAGTTTATCCTAACCCTAATGTTGGAGATTGGGCTCACGTTCAACTGGCAAACTACAGAAAGTTAGAGAAGGTAAATATTTCGTTATTTAATATCATGGGTGTTAAACTTAGATCAATGGACGTTACTACTGATTTACAGGGAAATTGTAACACCACAATACAATTACCCAAAGTATTAGGTACAGCCTATTTTATTGTAAGGGCTGTAAATACTACCGGCTCTAAAGAAGCTAAACTTATAATCCAAAATTAAGTTGATAACCCTATCAGTTAATTATTTGATGGAAGTAAATTAATTACTTCCATCAAATAATTATACAGACTTTGCAGGAGTTTGCAAAAATCCGGTTCAATACTTCCCGATAATATTTTGACATTTTTTAATAAGCCAACAATTGTTTTGGTTTTAAATAAGTCAGCATTTTAAATCTATTCCTTTACCTTATTTATCCCCTCATTTATCATTAATTTTTATTACGGCATGAAAAAAGTATTCATTTTGTCAGCTGCTACCATGTTGCTTTTTGTAGGAATTATAATTGTCCCTAATTATCTTTTAAATAACACTTTTGGGCTTGTTCATTCTAAAAAAATCGCCCAACCCACAGATGTGCCGGTTATTGAATTTTCGCAACCTTTAATGGAAACATTAAAAATAAATTTCCAGGATTCTTCAGGCTCAGAACCGGTTGGCTGGGTTAAGGATTGCGGTTTTCCATTTGGTACTAAGCCTGGGATATTTGAAACCGGCAGTTTACAATATGGGTGGAAAAAAAGAGCCGATGGAACTCCGTTGAATTTAGTTAACAATGCCAGGAACAGGAATAACCCTGATGATGTTTTACTTGATGGCCTTATACATATGCAGGCTAATGATATCAGTTGGTATTACGGGCCGTTCAAGGGCACAAAAGAAGAAGGTTATTGGGAAATCAAAGTTTTAAATGGCTATTACGATGTTGTTGTAACTGCCGGTGATGGTTTGGTAGGGAAAGCTAAAGAAAAACATTGCATAAACGTAGAGGGGAAGAAAGCTATTACTGATTTTGTTCCATTTGGAAAGGAAGGCAGTTTCGGTCGTTTTAAAATAGCTAAAATAAGAGTACACGTGCTAGATGGTTTTCTGACAATTAATGCCGATGGTGGAGTTAACACAAAAATTAATAATATTCAAATCAGTCCGGCAAAGCTTGATCCCTATTTCTATATAAAGCCATCTAATCCAAATCTTTCAGTTACTAAACAAGACACAGGCAATCACTTACTGCATATAGAGTTAATTAGCCCGGTTAAAGGAATCAATTATGGTCTGCATATCGATTATCTGGACGACACTCCGAGATGGTTGCACTTAATTGCCAATAATAAATCAAGCGCTGATAATTTAAACTTCGATTATTCGGAAGCAAAAAAACTGCCACCCGGTATTTATACTATAAAATTAACTATAAGCGCTAAAGGTTATAGCACGCAACAGGTAGCTTATCAGTTACGA
Source organism: Mucilaginibacter sp. (assembly GCF_025362475.1). Taxonomy (GTDB): domain Bacteria; phylum Bacteroidota; class Bacteroidia; order Sphingobacteriales; family Sphingobacteriaceae; genus Mucilaginibacter. The sequence goes on along the minus strand of NZ_JANYGH010000055.1, from coordinate 170,982 downwards.
GTTGTTGATGCTTCAAAATCTTATGTTATTGCATCAAATCCCGTTAATGGGGCAACGTCTGTAAGTATCAACACTTCAAATATTGCGGCAAACAGCCTTTCTGTGCCCCAGGTAAATGGTTTTAAAGGAGGAATAGATAATAGCACAATTAATAACAACACGGTAAAACTTTTAAGGGAAGTTGAGGGCAAATATGTTAGTGTAAAAGGAGTAATGCAGGGTACGGGTGGTGGAGATGCGATAAGTTTTTCGCCAAGTGAACCTCTTGATCCAACAACGCATTACAAATTTGTAATTACAAATGGGGTAAGATCATATGCAGGAACATCGATAGAAAGATTTGAGAGCAATTTTTTTACCGGCACCATTCCCGTTGACTCGAGTAAGTTTTACAATGCCGATTTTACTAAAATACCGGTTCCCGGCACACAGAATAAAAATTATACGACGCTCACATTTGGACCGGATGGTAAATTTTACGCGTTAAGAATGGATGGAGTAATTGAACGATTTGAGGTTAATCATCAAACAGGTGCATTAAGCGGACTCAAAACAATAAATACCCTCAAAGCAAAATATGGCGAGCGTACTGCAATTGGTTTAACGTTTGATCCTTCCTCAACCTCACAAACGTTAATTGCCTGGGTAACTCATTGCTCTGGTAGCTTAACGAGTGCGCCACCATTCGATGGAAATATCTCCCGTTTAACTGGATCTGATCTATCGGCGGAGGAGTTGATCGTGAGTAAGCTGCCACGGTCTACAAGAGATCATATGGTAAACGGATTGGCGTTTGGTCCGGATGGTGCTATATACATATGCCAGGGTAGCAACAGCTCGGCGGGCGCTTTTGATAAGGGATGGCAAAGAGAGGAAACCTTGCTTGCAGGAGCTATACTTAGATTGGATATTAAAAAATTGGCTAATCTGAAACTTCCACTAAATGTAGAAACCAGCGACAACCAAAAGCTTATCAATCAGGCACCCCTAAATGATATTAAAACAGCAGATGGCAAGTATAACCCTTATAGCATCAAATCCCCTTTAACTATTTATGCATCGGGTATTCGCAATGCTTATGACCTGGTTTGGCATACTAACGGACAATTATATATTCCGGCTAATGGTTCCGGAGGCGGCGGTAATTCTCCGGCTTCGTTAAATGGAACCAGGAGGCCGGATGGGACAATTTATAACGGCCCTAATATACCTGCCACAAAATCTGTTCAGGTGCAGCATGACTGGCTGTTTAGAGTAGACCCCAATAGGGGAGTTGGATATTTTGGCCATCCTAACCCTTTAAGAGGAGAATATACGGTTAACAGGGGATATCCGGATAATCCACTATATAGTAAAGATATACAACCGGATATCAATTACAGGGGCGCTGCCTTTGATTTTGGTTTAAATCACTCACCTAACGGAGTAATTGAGTATAAAAGCAACGCCTTTGGCGGCGCTTTAAAAGGAAAATTACTTGTTTGCAGGTTTAGTGGAGGGGGAGATATCATTGTTCTCGAACCCGGATCGATGGTTAAAAATACGCGGTTGGCCATTGGTGCAAGTGATAAAGAGTATGATATAGTTAACAGTGCGCGCGGATCCGGTAATATGGGTTTGATAGGAATGTCTGGCTTTGCAAACCCTTTGGATCTTGTAGAAGATACGCAAACGGGGAATTTGTACGTAAGTGAATTTAATTGGAATAACAACCCCAATTTAATGTCTCAGATTACTTTACTTAAGGTTAATGAAAAATATTCAACTAATGCAAAAGCAAATAAGTAAGGATTAAAGGAATGTTTATGATTGTTGAACATTCACACTCATCTCCTCTAAATTGATTGATGTGAATAGATATTAACGCAGTAATTATCAGTTGCTGCAGATGTGCTTAATGTGTTTAATAATTACTCTAAACAAGAATAATTATTAAATATATAAAAATAAATAGGTGTGTATCCAGGGTGTTATGGAGTTTTATTAGCGTATTTTTCACCATTTCACATAATTACACAAAAAGCACTCATTCCCAAAATTTCATCTTTTATTAGTGATATATTTTTAATATTTGTTTGTGATTAAAATTTATCAAATCATAATATCCTTGATCACCCAAATATAGTCACTCTGTTAGTGAGAATGCGAAGCCCGTTAAGGCATACCAAATTCTTCAATCCTTGAACTTTCAAACCCTCCTGGTCATTTGATTTCCCTGTTCAGTTAACTGAAGAATACTACACACTCAAACAAACAACTCTTAATAATTATGAGCACAAAATCAAACGCTAAAACGTGGGTATATCTTTCGTTTATAGTATGCCTAATGGTATTAAACTCTTGCACCACATCAAAAAAGTTAAAGTACTTTCAAGATTTGCCTGAGAATACCCAGCTGAAAGAAATCGGCCAGTCGCAATTTACAGAACCCGTTATTCAGGCCGATGACATATTGTCAATTAATGTTAATACAACAGAGGCAGATGCGGGTCAAATTATTAATGCGCGCAATGGTGTTAATCTAACTGCAGGTATAAACAGCGCAACAGGATCTATCGGTGTTGGAGCAGGGTATTTAGTTGACAAAGATGGATTGGTTGAAATTCCGATTCTGGGTAAGGTTCATTTATCTGGATTAACCACATCGGTAGCCAAGGAAGCTGTTAGAACGGCTGCAAAAAAATATTTTAAGGATCCGATTGTTGATGTACGGTTTTCAAATTTTAAAGTTACCGTTCTTGGCGAAGTTAATCACCCGGCCTCTTACTTTCTGCCGAATGAAAGGGTAACAGTGCTTGATGCCATTGGCTATGCGGGTGATATGACCATATACGGAAAAAGAAACAACGTACTCATCATGAGGAAAAATACCGAAGGTAAAAACTTTGTGGTTACTGTTGATATGACAAAGAAGGACATTATTAACTCTCCATATTTTTATCTTAAACAAAACGACGTGGTTTATGTAGAGCCACGCAGGGGCAGACAAGATGCTAATACTGAGAATACAGTGCTAAAATATATCACTGTAGCTGCCACCGTTCTTACTGCCATTGTTTTACTACATCGTTATAGTCTTTAATTAACAGTTTAATTTTTACCTCACCTATAATAGCACAAACATGACAATTGAATTAGAGCCCCAAAAAAAGAATGGGTTTAAAAGTTTTAAAATAATGCTTTTAAATCACTGGAAATTATTTCTGCTCAGCATGATTGTATTTGTAGCATTGGGCTATGCATACTTAAAGATAGCGCCGCCGCAATATCTAATCAGTAGTGCACTTGTGGTAGAAGCTCAACCTACTCAGGCGGCGCCGTCTTCAGCTTTTGGCGGTGGTATATCCACTATAAACAGCAATGAGAATTTAAAAAATGAAGGAGATGTGTTACGAACCCGCAATCTGATAGAAGAAACGGTTAAAACCCTGAATCTCAATATAAAGCTATTTTCAGGATCAGGGTTATTGTCCAAAGAGATTTATGATGAATCGCCTTTTGACGCAGCCACAGTTAATCAAAAGGTTGATACTATAAAGAAGAGAGCGTATGAAATTAACGTAATCAACAGAAATACTTTTCATATCTCCAACGCTGACGAAAATCTGGATGTAAACGGAACATTTGGCAAGCCATTAAAGTTGCAGCAATTTGATTTAATGCTGCAGCCAAGGGCAGGTGCATCTTTTTCCCAGGCAACTTATTCTGTACAAGTAACATCCGAAGATGAAGCCATTGGAACTTTGCTGAAAAGCTACGATGCCGAGTTTTCTGATAAAACAACTACAGCCGTAGATATAACCCTGTATTATCCGGTAGCGAAACGGGGCGAAATTATAGTTGATCATATTATGCGTCAATATTTGAAAGATAACATAGCCACCAAAAAAGCCAAGATTGATAGTATGCTTACCTTTATCAATAACCGTATTGCTATTGTTGGAAGTGAATTGGCCAATATTGAAGGGAATTACGAACAGTATAAATCCAACCAGGGAATTGCAGATATAAATGAGCAATCTAAAGTTTTGGTTGGCAACGCAAATGATTATGATAATCAATATACTAATCAAAAGGTTCAGTTGTCGGTTATCTATCAGCTTGAAAAGTTTTTAAAAGACCCCGAAAACAAACAAAGCATACCTGGTTCACTAATAGTACAGGATGCGTCGTTCACTTCTGGTTTAAATGATTATAACGCCTTAATTCTGCAGAGGCAGAAAAAATTATTATCATATACCGATGCCAGCCCGTTGGTTGTCAATATTGACGAACAATTAGCAATAGCGCGCCAAAACCTTTTGCAAACTATAAAATATTACAGACAGTCGATAGAGCTTAAGACGGCCAGACTTGGCGATCAAACTAATTTGGCGAAGGGTAATTTAAAAGGTGTGCCTCAAAAACAACGTGCTTTAAATGATTACGGCAGGCAGCAGGAACTTAAACAACAATTGTACGTTTACTTATTACAAAAACGGGAAGAAACTGCACTCGCCAAAACTTCAAATATCCCAACATCTCATATAATAGATAATGCAAAAAGCTCTAAAGAGCCTGCAAAACCTCTTAAACCGGTTATTTATTTGCTTTCCGCTTTGTTAGGTTTCATCGTGCCTTTTGCTTATGTAAATAACAAAACTCAACAGCACATAATTATTAATTCAGAACAGGATATTCAAAATTACACAGATGTTTCTATTATCGGAAAAATAGGACACAGCAATATATCCAAGGGGGTGATGATTGAAAATTCAGCTAAATCAGCAGTTACCGAAAGTTTCAGAACGTTGAGAACTAAGATCCAGAATATATTAAACTCCGAGGATAATAAGATCATAATGGTCACCTCGAGTGTTAATGGGGAGGGGAAAACATTTATAAGTGCGAATCTCGCAAACATCTTAGCTAAGGCCGATAAAAAAGTACTGTTGATGGAGCTTGATCTTCGTAAACCAAAGTTATCAGAGATGTTTAATCATAGTAGTGAAGCCGCGGGCTACTCTGATTATTTGCAGGGCTCTGTGGATTTAGCAGATATTATTAAATCTACCGAATTAAGTGAAAACCTGTTCCTTATCTCTTCAGGCCCAGTGGTTGCCAATGCAAGCGAAATGCTGTTAAATAAGAAAACAAAAATGATGTTGGATATCCTAAAGGAAAAATTCGACTATATAATAATTGATAGTTCACCGCTCGGCTTGGTTTCAGATGCATTAATCCTAGAGAAGTACGTGGATATGACGGTTTATATATGCAGGCATAATTACACCAATACCGAGCAAATTAATCTTGTAAACCAGTTACGCTCCAAAGATAACGTCGAAAATATGTACTTGGTTATTAATGATGTCGACTTTGCTAAAGCCGGTTACTTTGGGTACGGCTATGGGCTGGGCTACGGTAACGACTGATAAGATATTAATGTAGCTCACATTGATATTAAACTGTAAACGATTAATAATTAAAAGATGCACATAGCAATCCAACCCGCAGAATCAAATAAAGATTCCAGGCTGAAATTTGTTAAACGTTATGTTAACTTGTTAATGCTGGTTTTTCCTGTGATTTCTTTTTTAATAATACCTTCTATCCCAGGCACTACAATCATTACCTTTTTTGCTGGAATATTATGTATAATCATATTTTTAACTCCTCTTGGGTTACCTAAGCAAAAATTCATAAAGGAGCTTTTCATCTTCTTTTCAATAATTACGGTTTTAAGCATATGTTCCCAAATGGTAAATCTTTGGGTTGATCTTAAATTACCGGATGATCTTTTGCTGCTCAATATCAAAAACTACACACAAACATTTTTCCGGATATCACATTTAACTCAAACGCTCAGTTTAATAGTAGGATTTACCATTTACCTGTATATAAAGTATTTCGCGGATGAAAAAACGCTAACATATGTTTTCTGGGGTGTTAGGTTAATGTGTATCTATGGTATCTACGAGCTGTTATATTACATGATATTTCACCAAAATGGCGATTTTATTGTAAACAGAACTTTTGGTTACGAAAACAAACCGGCCTCCCAGTTTCAAACTATGAATATGGGAGGGATAAGCTTAATTCGTATGACGAGTTATACTGGCGAGCCTTCGATGTTTGTTTTTACCGCATATCCTTTTTGGGTATTGGCAGTAGCTTTGAAACGTAAGTTTGATAGCGTTTTGATTTTAGGATGTTTGTTGTTAACATTTTCAACTACAGCTTACCTGGCTATTTTAATATTCTCAGCCTTTTGGATGATTTACAAACAAGAATTTCATCTAATATTTTACGGGCTTGTGGGGCTGGCCGCATTTTGCATAATCCTGCAGTTGGATGTTTTCAGTCATCAGCTTGATAGTATTTATAAAATAGTTTTCGCCAGTAAACTTGATGGTTCATCAGCGTCTTCAAAAGATAGATCAGGACACTTTACAACACACATAACGTACTGGGCCAACTTGAATATTTATAACGAAATTGTGGGAATAGGCTTTGGCTATGTGAGGTCGACGGATTTTTTTAGTACCGTAATGGTAAACAACGGGGTTATCGGGTTTCTTTTATTTACCTCATTTTTTTATGATAAGCTGTCATTTAAAATTAAGCCCGAACAAGTGCAGTTAAGCTATCGCATAGGATTAGTGTTATTATATATCATATTGATGACTACCGTTCCTGAATTTGCATATCCAAGCCTTTGGATCTTTTTAGGATTAGGCTATGTATTATCGGCAGATAATAAAAAAGAATTATTCAAATCCAGTATTTCGATAAGAACCCGCGATTTGAAGCTTATAAATAATTAAATACAAGTATTTGATAATCAGGTGATCTTACAAAAATCATCCCCCTCCTTAAACTTTGATATTTTATACTTCCTCATGATTTTTATCAACGGTAAGTTTTTGTTACAACGCAGAACAGGCGTCCAGCGCTACGCCTATGAGCTAACCAATCTGCTTCTCAAGTCGGAGTTGGAGGTTAAAATCCTGGTTCCTGTAATAGCTGATGTAACTGCTCTTGATTTTCCTGAAGATGCTTTTATCAAAACAGGTTTTTTTAAAAGATTAACGTTATGGGAGCAAATTGATTTGACAGCTTATGTGACCCGGAAAAAGGGTTCATTATTGATAAGTTTTTGCAATACGGGGCCGTTTTTGCTAAGAAACCACATCATATGTATACACGATATGTCATATCACTTCAATCCAAAGTGGTTTTCCAATAGTTTTTCCCGATACTATAAATTTTTAATACCCAGGTTAGCAAAAAAAGCTTTACACGTTATTACAGTAAGCGAATTTTCGAAAAGAGAAATTTGCGAAAATCTAAATGTACCAACCACCAAGGTCTCGGTTATTAATAACGCCCCTTCCGAAAAATTTGTGGTCCGCAATATGGATTCACTTAATTTTCAAAAAGATAACTTTTTCCTGTTTGTGGGCTCTCATGATCCCAGGAAAAACATCCAATTGCTTATCAAAGTATTCTCTCTTAAAGAATATAGTTCTTTAAAATTGGTTGTGATTGGCGCTGCGGCCGGCTCCTTTCAAAATGAAAATTATAAACCTGCGAGCAATATTAAATTTATTACCAACTGCGATGATTTGTTGTTGGCCGATTATTACCAAAGAGCCAGGGCGTTAATTAATGGATCTTTTTATGAAGGGTTTGGATTACCAGTTGTTGAGGCTATGGCAAGCGGCTGCCCTTTGATTATTTCAAACATCCCCGCATTTGTTGAAATTGCTCAAAGAAAGGCCATTTATTTCGATCCACACTCGCTGTCCACACTTAAAATAGCTTTAAATAATTTTCTAAAGAAAACGGATTCGGAAGTAAAGTTATTGATCACCAAAAATTATCAGTTTAGTTTTAATTACGATTGGAAAACGTCAGGTAGCCAATTAGTTTACCTGATCAATAAATTAAGTAATGGGCGTTATTAAAGATATAAAACTTGACCTTTTTCGCTTACGCACCGAGTTTGAGGTAAGTAATTTGATGGCCTTATTGGCAAATAGAGGAATACATGCACTGATAAATTACCGGTTTTCGCATTACCTGTTTATTAAAGGAATACCTATTCTTCCATTACTGTTAACCCGTATCATACAAATATTATATGCTATCGACATTGATTATAAGGCGGACCTGGAAGGCGGAATTGTAATAATTCATGGCGTTGGAATTGTAATTGGCCAGGGTGCTATTGTAAAATCTAATACAACTATTTATCACGGAGTTACACTTGGCCGTAAAAAACAAGGAGCTATAATTGCCCCTGGTGACGGCTTTCCGATAATTCAGTGCAATTGTGTTTTGGGGGCAGGAGCAAAGATAATTGGCCCAATAAAAATTGGACAAAATAGTATCGTAGGACCGAATTGTGTAGTCATGGATTCCATCCCCGCCAATACATTAATAAAGATCCAAACCTCCGTATTTGAAATGAGATCACTTCAAGCTAAAATAATTTACTAATATTATGAACATAGCAATAGTTCAAGATGAAATTGTTCGAAAAGGTGGAGCTGAACAGGTTGTTTTAAGCTTTCATAATGCGTTTCCGGATGCTCCAATTTACACACTTAATTACAATCCTGTAACCTCCTATCCGGAATTTAAGGTGTGTAATATTAAGACTACGTGGTTTGGGAAATTTATTAAAAGTGAAAAGAACTTAAAGCGTTTCTTTTTCCCTTTTGGTATTATGGCGATGAAGCAACTTTACCTAAAGGGCTTTGATGTTATACTGCAATCAACAACGCATTGCGCCAAATACATCAAAACAGACCCGGGCACAATTGTGATTACGTATTGCCATACGCCGTTTAGGTTGGTATGGAATCCGGAATCTTACGAGGCCATATCAAATGGTGGATTCTGGAAGCGAAAATTATACTATTTGATTATTGAAAAACTTAAAAGCATAGATAAACAATCGGCACTAAGGACAGATTATTTTATTACCAATTCCAGAACTGTTGTGCCGCGTATTGAAGAAGCTTATAACCCTTCGCTTGAGATTAAAGTAATAAATCCTTCGGTAAAATGCGATAATTTTTATATTTCCGAAAATATAGGCGACTACTATCTGGTTGTTTCCAGGTTTGAATTTTATAAAAAAGTTGATCTGGTTATCGAAACCTTTAAATTAATGCCCGACAAAAAGTTAATAGTTGTTGGCAAAGGATCCAGAGAAAAGGAACTTAAGGAAATAGCTGGAGATAATGTTGTGTTTCTTAGCGGTCTGTCTGCCATTGAGCTTGCCAATTTGTATGCAAACTGCAAAGCTTTCATCTTTCCACAATTAGAGGATTACGGCATTACACCTTTGGAAGCCAATGCATCCGGAAGACCAGTAATAGCATACGGCAAAGGTGGTGTATTAGAAACAATGATACCATTGCAGGAAGATGCCTCAAAAGCTACAGCCGTATTTTTCCCAAAACAAACTGTAGAAGCATTGAAACATGCTATAGATATTTTTGAGTTATCAAATTTTGATTCTCAATTTATACGAAAACATGCCGAAGAATTTGACGATACATGCTTTGTTAAAAAAATCCGGGATTTCGTCGACGAAAAATATCGCACCCATGATAAAAAGAACCTGATTGCTAACGAAGCTTAATATTAACAACAGTGCGTATTTTAATTTTTAATACCTTTTATTTCCCCAAATTTATAGGCGGCGCGGAAGTTTCTGTTCAGCTTTTAGCTGAAGGGCTTGTTAAGAAGGGGAATGAAATTTTTGTAATAACTTTTGGTGAAAAGTTTGAAATAAAGCGAGTTAACGGAGTAGTTGTAATTAGGGTTAAACAACGGAATATTTATTCCAGCTATACAGCAAACAAACACCGGTCGGCATCAGCCAAAATCCTTTGGCATTTGGTTGACTCATTTAATCCGCTATACCTATTTTTTATAAATGTATTCCTCAAGCGAATAAAGCCGGATGTTATCCATACAAATAATATAATGGGCTTTTCTCCCTCGCTCTGGGCCGTGATCAAGTTCAGTAAAATTCCAATTGTGCATACTATTCGTGACTATTATCTTATTTGTCATCGAACCAATATGTTCAATAACAATCATTCCTGTGACGGTTTGTGTAAGGATTGCAAAATTACGCATAGTTTAAAAAGTGGGTTTATGCAGTGTCCTGATTACTTCGTTGGGATAAGTAAATATATACTGAACAGGCATAATTCGATTATAGGAGATGAAAAGCCACGGTCTGTAGTATATAACGGGGTAAAAACCAATCATAATGAAATAAGTATAAAACTTCCGTATTCAGATAAGTTAACCTTCGGTTATATGGGCCGGATATCAACAGATAAGGGTGTTGAATACATGGTAAAAGAATTGGCCGCATGTGCCCCCCAAAGTAAAACTAAATTTAAAGTGATGCTGGCGGGGCGGGGCGAGAACGATTTTATCAATAAACTTAACGCGTTGGCCGTTGGGGTTGAAATTGAGTTTGTTGGAGTTGTTAAGCCGGAGGCTTTTTTCAGGCAGATTGATGTTTTAATAGTGCCCTCATTATGGCCCGAGCCATTTGGCCGCACGGTTATCGAAGCCCTGTCATTCGGGGTACCGGTTTGTATTTCAGATAGCGGTGGATTAACAGAATTGCATGATGACATCAGTACCTGGCTATATGCGCCGGAGGAAAGCCGCCTGACACAATTAATCGAAAATATCGTCAATAACCAGCAAAGTATAGAGCTTAAAAAAATACATTGCTTAAGCAGTGCCCAACGGTTCAATGAAATTAAATACATAGAAGGTTATCAAAATATTTATGAAACTATAAAAGATACCTCTAAATCAATGTCAGATAAAAAGCGGGTTGCTCTTTAGCAGCAGGTAGCTAAAATATTGTACTTCTACACACATATATGCAGCCCGAATCGGAGCTCAAAAACCAAATCTTAACTTACTTATTACATATATAAATGACAGATTCTGCAGTAAAATCTGATAAAAAGCTCGTAGCACAAGGAATTCTATGGAATTGCGTACAAATGGTTGTAAATCAATCATTCGCCTTTATCATCAAACTGGTTTTAGCAAAACTGCTTTTTCCTGAACAGTTTGGTTTAATTGGCATGGCAACAATTTTTACCGGATTTGTTCAGGTACTTAATGATTTGGGAGTAGGTGCAGCATTAGTACAGCGTAAGGACAAAAATTTATTCGAAGAACATTTTCATACCGCTTTTTGGACCGGGGTTACCTGGTCTGTAGGATTGTATTTGATTATGAGTTTTATCATAGGCCCTTTAGCTGCCGTTTTTTACAAACAGCCTATGTTAACTACCATAATCCCTGTATTAAGTTTAGCAATTTTGTTTAGTCCTGTCAATCTGGTTCATAAAGCCCAGCTTACAAAGCTGATGGATTTTAAGAAAATAGCATTTATCGATAACATTTCAAATATAGTTGCCGGAGTAATATCCTTAGTACTTGCTTTTTTAGGGGCTGGCGTTTGGGCCTTGGTTTTCAACTCAGTTGCAATTGTCATAATAGCCATGCCTCTGTATTTTAAAGCAACCAGGTGGCTGCCAAAGTTTATGTGGAGCAAACAGGCTTTTAAAGATATTTTTGGTTTTGGCGCCTATACAACCGGTTCAAATATAATGAACTACATGTATAATAATATTGATTATTTACTGATAGGCAAGCTTTTAGGAGCCTCTGTTCTGGGTGTTTATACGCTTGCGTTTGTCTTAACTGATACATTTCGCAGCAGAGTTATGGCAGTTATTAATAATGTAATGTATCCTGTTTACGGCCGCAAGCAAAATGATTTTACAGCTTTAAAAAGCTATTACCTAAAAGTAGTACAGTTCAATTGCATTTTAATTTTCCCTATTATGGTTTTCTTTATTGTTTTAGGGCAACCATTTATTGTAAATGTATTTGGTTTAAAATGGCAGGAAGCGGTTGTGCCGCTTCAAATATTAGCAGGATCTGTTATGTTCCATATCCTGGTAAGTGGTAACACTGCACTTTTAAGAGGTGTTGGAAGGCCAGGTCTTGAAATGAAACTACAAATAGTAAAGGCACTCGTTTTTTTACCAACGCTTGCTTTCGGAATTGAAAAATATGGCATTGTAGGCGCGGCCTGGGCCATTTTGTTTAATAAGCTGGTAGTTGTTATCGTAGCCCAATACAGCTTCCGGCAAATTTCGGCTGTAAAGATTAAAGTAATTGACCTGTGCATGGCTATTAAGGGGGCGGTAATTGCATCTTTTATTTCATATGCTGTAGCTTACGCTTTATCCGTAGCCCATGTCAATTACATCACTGCGGGTATTGCCTTATTCATCAGCTATTCGTTAGCGGTATACTGGTTAATGAACACCGAGCTAAAAGCGATATACCAAATATTTAAACCTGCAACTCAAATCAACTAATACCTAAGCCTATGAAAATATCTGTAATTATACCTTGCTACAATTGCGCGGAATTTATAGGCAGGGCGATATCAAGTGTTTTAAATCAAACCATTAAAGACTATGAAATAATACTCGTCGATAATGATTCAACAGATCAAACTTTAGTAAAGCTGCTTTCTTTTGAGGAAAGGTATCCGGATGTGATAAGAGTTTTTAGTGAATTTACCAAAGGCGCTCCTGCTGCCAGGAATAAAGGACTGCTTGAAGCTAAAGGAGAATTTATTCAGTTTTTAGATGCCGATGATGAACTGATGCCATTAAAGATAGAATCGCAATATGAAATGGCTGAATTGACTGCAGCTGATGTAGTTATTGGTAATCATGTTTTGATTTATTCAACAGATGGTAAAATTAAAAAGCATATTAAATATGCCAATCCTAAACCCTGGGAAGGTTTAATAGAATCAAATTTAGGAATCACGAGTTCCATTCTCTGGAAAAAGGAAACACTTTTGGATGTTGGCGGATGGGATACTTCTTTAACGTCTTCTCAGGAGTATAATCTTTTATTCAATTTGCTAAAAATAGGAGCAACCTTTGTTTACCACAACCTGGTACAAACCAATATATATAAATCAGATAGCTCGATATCCAAAAGTGGCAATAAACGCCGCTTAGTTGAAATTGTTAAAAACAGAATAAACCTGCGGATTGCAATCAGGATGTACCTTACACAAATGGGTTTATTTTCCCCCAAATTAAATCGATTAATTGATACCTACATCTACACCGAATTAACGACCTGGTTGGATGTTTTGCCCGAATTTGTGGGTTTATACCTCCAAAACAATCGCCTGGACGTTTCAAAAAGGAAAGTTTTCAAAACTAAGGTAAAGCGCTTATTTAAAGCCTGACCAGCAATCCAAATCTTCGTGCTTTTAAGTTTAGTATCATAAACAATCAAATTAATCCGATGAACAAAGCTTTTATATCAGTTATAATACCTACCTATAACGACTGGGATTGTTTGTCTCTTTGTCTCGAGGCATTGTCAAAGCAATCTTATCCAAAGGAGTTATTTGAAATTATTGTTATAAATAACATGCCCGGGTCAAAGCCTCCTGAAAATTATAAACTTCCGGACAATTGTATATTAATTGACGAAAATAAACCGGGCTCATATGCGTCACGCAATGCCGGGATCAGAATTTCAAAGGGTAAAATTATGGCTTTTACTGATGCTGATTGTATCCCGGATAAAGATTGGATAAAAAATGCCCGCACATATATGCTTGCCCATCCTAATATTGGCCGTATTGCCGGAAAAATCGAGCTGTTTTATCGGTCCTCTAAACTCGTAAATGTTGAACTGTATGAAAAGGTATATGCCTTTAACCAGGAGCTTTATGTAAAAAACGATGCAACAGCGGTTACAGCAAACCTTTTTACCTATAGAAGTTCATTCGATAAGGTTGGTTTTTTTGATGAAAACCTAATGTCGGGTGGCGATTATGAATGGTCTGTAAGAGCACAAAAAGGCGGGATATTAATACGCTATTTAGATAATGCCACTGTAAAACACCCGGCCCGGTATCATTTAGGTGAGCTTTTGAAAAAGGCAAAACGTGTAGGAGGGGGGCAAGCCAAGTTTTCCCGCGGCGGAGACGGAAAATCTATCAAATTAATTTCGCGATTCATATATGATTTACGCCCTCCAATTAAAAGTATTAAGCTTATAAATAGCAGAGGTAAAGATTTGACCCTAAGTCAAAAAATCACCGTATTCAGGTTGAGGTATTATCTTTCTATCGTTACAGCATACGAAAAATTTTTAGTGAGTAAAGGTAAAAAAGCTTCTCGGGCTTAACGCCCAACAGCAGTTATACTTTCAAATAATTAATCAAACATAATTTAACTTATTATCATTTATGAATATTGCAATAGTAGGAACCGGCTATGTAGGCCTTGTTACGGGAACTTGTTTAGCAGAAACAGGGAATAATGTTATTTGCGTTGACATTAATAAACAAAAGGTAAAAATGATGCAGGAAGGTCAGTTACCTATTTATGAGCCTGGTTTGGAGCAGCTTTTTCATAGAAACATTATTCAGAATCGCCTGCATTTTACCACAGAACTGGAAGAAGCCATAACCGATGCTGAGATTATCTTTATGGCATTGCCAACCCCTCCGGGAGCTGATGGCTCAGCCGACTTAACTTTTATACTTAATGCTTCTGCAGAGATCGCTAAATTAATTAAAGATTATAAGGTGATAGTAACCAAATCAACGGTGCCGGTTGGAACAGCCGATTGGGTTAAAGAGGTGTTTCTGGCCAATACTGATATAAAGGTTGACGTAGTATCCAACCCCGAATTTTTGAGGGAAGGTGTTGCGGTTGATGATTTTATGAAGCCCGATCGGATTGTTATAGGGACGGATAGCGACAAGGTTAAAGTTTTGATGAGCCGCTTATATCAACCCTATGTAAGGCAGGGGAATCCCATTATATTTATGGATCAGCGTTCGTCTGAATTAACAAAGTATGCTGCTAACTCATTCCTGGCTACAAAAATCACTTTCATGAATGAAATAGCCAACCTTTGCGAAAAAGTAGGAGCAGACGTTGATATGATACGGTTGGGCATTGGTACAGATGATCGCATTGGTAAACGCTTCCTTTTTTCGGGAATTGGTTATGGCGGAAGCTGCTTTCCCAAGGATGTGCAGGCTTTGTCTAAATCAGCTAACGAAAATGACTACGACTTTAAAATTTTGAATGCCGTAATGGAAGTTAATACCGCGCAAAAATCTGTGCTTGTACAAAAGGTAAAAAAACACTTTAATCATGATCTTCATGGAAAAAAGTTTGCTGTGTGGGGTTTAGCATTTAAACCGGAAACAGATGATATCAGAGAAGCGCCGGCTATTACTATAATAAGGGAGCTTTTAGCAGAAGGGGCCGATGTTGTAGCTTTTGATCCTGAAGCAATGAATAATTTCAGCAACTATACAAATTTAAAGATCAGCTACGGTGATGATCCTTATACAATGCTGGCAGGGTGTGATTCATTACTGATCTTAACAGAATGGGCCGTTTTTCGTAATCCCGACTTTGTTAAAATTGGAGATCTTTTAAAGTACAAAATGATTTTTGACGGACGGAACTTATATAATGTTGACTTAATGGACGAAATGGGCTTTTATTATAACAGCATAGGACGCCCATTAACAAGTATCAACTATCGCACTGTTTACCGCAATGGCTCATTAAAGGGCTAACGATGTGTGCGATAATTAATGTTAAAACCCGAAGTTTATGCAAACCAAAGGATATAAAAATAAGCCTTATTTAAAAACAAAGGGCTTGTCTACTTATCATATCGAATTATTTAGCCAAATACTGCTCGATAAAACGTCCAGGAAAATTGGAATAGAATACGGTTATACGTCGCAATCGCACTCTGTGATGGATCATTGCCGTAGAGTAATGCATAAATTGATGGCGCTTGAAGGATTATCGCGCGCTGATCATTACGAGCAGCTAAAATACCCACGCAAATATTTATACTGGTGGAAGGATTTATGGGGCAACCACAAAGATAAATTGTATGAATTAGCAATAGAGGCGAAATTTTACTCAGAAAATAATCGTGATTTAACAGCCTAATGCGTGGGGGTATCTCAAAACTACACAATATCACATCATCCCGGCAGTACCGTTGTATACTATCTGGCAAATCATTAATTTGTTAACATATACTACGCCAGGCACTTCCCATCCCTGGCGCAGATCCACAACAGATCCTGCAGCGAATAGCTACTATTATATTTCCTGATGTTGTTAGCAATAACAATTTGAGTGCCGGCGAATTTAAGTGAGTTAAAACTGGTTAAACAAATCGGCTTGTTTCAAAATGATGGTTACAATCACTTTATAAATCAAATTATATGAAAACACAGTACTTATATCTATTATACTTTGTACTAAAAGTTACAGACCAGATTTTGGTGAACGCCTGTTTCATCCTGGCTTTTAAATTTGTTAATAAACCATTTGAGGATTATCTGATCTATTTGCTTTTATGTAACTATTTGTGGGTTTTAGCAACTTCATTATCAGGTGTTTATAAAGCTGCTATATCACAGAAGCATA
The DNA here is from genome assembly GCF_025362475.1 of Mucilaginibacter sp. GTDB lineage: Bacteria > Bacteroidota > Bacteroidia > Sphingobacteriales > Sphingobacteriaceae > Mucilaginibacter. The sequence continues at coordinate 154,414 of NZ_JANYGH010000055.1, read as the reverse complement.
TAAGGATTTACACGGGATCAATTAAGGCTTTTATTTTATTCGTATTTTTTTTTACGTCGCTCATCTTAGTTCCAAAAGATTCTATAAGTGTATTAAAGGTTACAATAGTTTACTACAACTTCATATTTGCAGGGCTCATTCTGAGCCGTTTTCTAGGAACATTATTTGAGTTTTATTTTAAACGTTTCTTCAATATAAATAAGTCTGTGGCGGTGATAGGTAACGATAGTATGAGTTTGAAGTTGGCGACATTTTTTGAAAATGCTGAAAATAATTTTTCCTTTAAAGGCTTTTTAAACAAAGGTGATGGAACCATCGAGCCTGAAGAGAATTCAAGTGATGAGGTGGTTGAAGAATACATAAGGAACGCGTCGGCAAGCGGAATAAACGAAGTATATCTCACGATGCCAATTGATAAACTGGCCGATGCCAATTACTTGTTAAAGATGGCCGAAAAGCATTGCGTTCGGTTGAAATTTGTGCCTGATTGGGATACCTATTTTAAATCGTCCTGTAAAGTAAATTATATGGATGACTTTCCAATTTTGAGTTTAAGAAAGGAGCCGTTGGAAGAAATGGAAAACCGATTTGCAAAAAGGCTTTTTGATATAATTTTCAGCTCGTTGGTGATCGTATTTATTCTAAGCTGGCTTTATCCAATATTAGGGTTAATAATTAAACTGCAAAGCCCCGGTCCTATACTATATAAACAATTACGCACCGGTAAAGATAATCAACCTTTCATTTGCTATAAATTCAGGAGCATGAGGATCCAGGATGAGACAAAGTTTGTTCAGGCCACCAAAAATGATTCAAGAACTACGCCAATTGGCAAATTTATCCGCAGAACCAGCGTAGATGAAATTCCGCAATTTATAAATGTGTTGTTAGGTGATATGAGCGTTATCGGCCCCCGACCCCATATCCTGTCAATGACAGAACAATATGGCCAATTAATTAATCAATATATGGTTCGTCATTTTTTAAAATCGGGTATAACCGGGTGGGCTCAGGTTAATGGTTTTAGAGGGGAAACAAAAAATGACGCGTTAATGGAGAAACGCGTTGAGCATGATATCTGGTATTTAGAAAACTGGTCGTTAAAACTGGATGTTAAAATAATTTTCCTAACCATCTATAACATATTTAAAGGCGAGAAAAACGCATACTAAGTGTTTCCCAATTATTTTAAAAGCTTACGCTAACCTGTTTTTACATTGTATATAATATGGCAATTCATACCTTTAAATTTTATGCTTTATTTATAGTTGGCTGCTGTATCATGTGCCTGGAATCAAAGGCGCAAGCAAGCTTTAATACTAATGGAAGCAGTAATACCGCCATACCAATTGCTGTACCGTTTTTAACAATATCTCCCGATGCCCGTTCTGGCGCGATGGGAGATGCTGGGGTGGCTATAGCTCCTGATGCAAATGCCACTTACTGGAATGCAGCGAAACTCCCGTTTTTGCAAAACAATTCATCTTTTAGCCTTTCATATTCACCATGGTTAAGGAAGCTTGTTTCAGATATCAATCTTGCTTATTTAAGTTACGCAAATAAATTAGATGATAGAAATAGCATCGGCTTTTCAATCAGATATTTTAATTTAGGCAGGATCGATTTAATTGATGATAATCTTGTATCACAGGGTACTTATCACCCAAATGAATATTCAATTGACGGATCTTTCGCTCGCAAATTTGGTGAAGAATTGTCGTTAGGTCTTACTTTACGGTATATACATTCTGGGCTTTACAGAGGCTTTAGCTCAAATAGCCCAGGGTCAAACAGTGTTAATGCTGTTGCTACAGATATATCCCTGTTTAACAATCATAATACCGAGCAATTTGGCAAAGATGCTACTTTTGGCTTCGGGGTAAATATTTCTAATATAGGTACAAAAATAAATTACTCTGCTCAGGGGCCCCAGCTATTTTTACCGGCCAATTTAAGAATAGGATTTGCCAATACGCTGTTTTTAGATAATATCAATAAGGTGACACTTGCAATTGATTTGAATAAATTGCTTGTTCCAACACCACCGATAAGAGATAGTACAAATAAAATAGTGAGGGGGAGGAATGATGACCGTTCAGTTGTTTCAGGCATATTCGGCTCATTTAGTGATGCTCCTGGCGGCTTTAAAGAAGAATTTCGGGAAATAAATTACTCAACCGGATTGGAATACTGGTACGACAACAAGTTTGCATTAAGAGCCGGATACTTTTACGAAAACCCTAACAAAGGAAACAGAAGTTATGTAACCCTTGGCCTGGGTTTGGTTACAAAAAACATCAATATTGACTTTTCATATCTAGCAGCCAGCCAAGACAAAAGCCCCCTTGCCAATACTTTGCGATTTAGTATCGGATACAGTTTTGGATCGGCCAGCGAGCCAAATTAGATGTTGATTTTATGAACTTTTAATATACAATCAAAAAATGCTTTTTATTTTTTACCCCTATTAATTATGAAGAAGCTTTCTGTTAATTTATTACTTTTTTTTTTACTATCAAGCATTCTTATTTCGGAGTTTATATCTACCTCAATTGATTTCAGCCAAGATGGACTTCATGCATTATTAAATGTTTTCTTACCATTAATTTGGGGTATTTTATCGGCCATGTTTCTTGTGCCGGCATTTCTTTCCGTTAAAGAGGTCTATTTCCGGAAAATTTTAATTGTGCTTTGTATAGTTTCAAATTTGATTTTCGGAACATTATTAAAAACTAAATACTCTTCTCAGGAAAGTCCTGTAAAAGAAGATGTTTTATTAAATAATAAAGCCGTAAATGATTTTCATTTGGTATCAGATAGGCATATCAACGTTAACGGTGCCGGCGTAAAAGTTGAAGTGATAAATGATTTTTCAAGTAATGACTATTTATTTTTTTCTCGTTTGAGTGATAAGGGTCGAAAAATACTTAGTAAAAAAAAGAACGCTAAGTTTAATATAAAGGATCATGGCCTGGTAACCATTCGTATTGAAAATAATAGTGATAAGGATTTGACTATAAATAAAGCTGTTTTTTTAAAAAATGACCTTTGGAAAATATGTAGAATAAATAATCTCAATGTTGATGAAAGTGCATTTCCAATTACAATCGGAGTAAATAATTTTGCAGAGATCACATTAAACTTTACTGCGGATATATTTGAAAAGCGGGCAAGGCGGGTGGGCTGGAATGCACTATTTAAATTACAGTGGAACTTATTGCGATATACAAAATCATTAAACTGCCAATCTGACTTATTAAGCAGCTGTATAACAGTTCGTAATGAACTGATCTTATACACACAGGATAAAGTGTTTAAAAGACTGTATCTAAATGGCCTATGGCAATATAGGGCAGAGGGCGACTGGGAACCAGATTTGCAAAAAATACTTACAAATTTAAATTTTAAAACCAACGTCGGATTCAAATATTTCGATAACGGCTCCAACGGCGATGCAACCATCTCTAATTCGGATGAGATTGCTGCATCCTATTTTGAAAGAGTTAGTGATACTACAGGCGTTAAAATAATTCAGCTTGCTGCTTACCACGCGTTTAATTCACTCAATGAAGATGATGCGTTGAAGTTTTTTTATAAAGGAGATAAAACAGCAATAACACTATTCAATAACGAACCAGGTGCTGCGCAGTTGTTATTACCTAGAATGCTTGTTAAACCATCTGTAAATTTTATTTCTTTTTATCCGCAAAAAAAATTCGGCTTTATAATGGGCTCATCAAGTACAGACCGTATGAAAAATTATAAAAACAAAATCGGTGTGCGTGTTTGGAAAGCCATTAATTTAAAAGGTGAGGAGCTAAAAAATAGTTATATCATAGCCTGCGACTTTATTGGGCAACCTAGAACCAATTATGATTACCAGGATAATGTTTATTTGGTAGCTAACGTAAGACCATTTGGTGACGAACAAAAGAAGCTGATAATAATTGATAAAAAAAATGTTGATATAGCCAGCGTAAAAAAATAGCCTCTTTTTAGCTTTTATACAAATTTCAGACGACTATCTGCCGTCATATTGCCTGGGTAAGTTTTTATACTCTGCCACAGGAAAATAGCCGTGATACAAAATTTCTTCTTTTATAGTATCGCATACTACCTTTTAAAATGCATACCATTTGCAAACTGCGCACTTGAAATTCACGCTAATATTATCTTAATAATTACAAATTAAAAAATCATGAAACAAAATCAAACTCTATTACATGCTTCAGGAAGAAGCGGGTTATTTACCATCCCCACAATAAGAAAATGCATCGTTTGTGCAATCTTTCTTAGTTCCTCTATCTTTTTATTTACCGGCTGCAAAAAAAGTTCGGTCGATGATGTAAGCTATTATGGATACGGAAAGCTAACTGTTGACTGCGAAAAGAAATGTCATGTTACGTTCGGCGCAGATGATAAGCTAAATGATTTTGATGTTGAGGGAACAATGGCCACGTATGTTTTTAGGTATCAATCCAAATATGATTTAGATATCAAAGTTACACCAGTAGAAGATCAAAACATAACGCTGAATGTTTACAGCAGGGAGCAAAGACAAATATTTCATAACACAGCAAAAAGAACAGGCGCTGAGGTATGGCGAAGTATCATCTTAGTGCCGTAATATTCTTATTTTGAGGAAGAAAGACTATCAAATTACAGCATCAACTTCACAAAATTTATACATAATAGCACAATTTTGAATAACTTAATAGTAAGTTTTCTTTTTATCGTAAATAATTTATAGATTTGATATAGATCAATTACACCAAGCGAGTTAAGCCTTTATTCTTTTTTTTAAAACTCCTACAACATATATAAATATTTATCGTATAAGATTTAAATGAAACTTGTTTTTCATAATTGGTACAAATGTGAGAGTTATGTGCCTGAATCAGAGGGTGTATTTCAATACATCCTCTTTATTTTTTATAATAAATTATTTTTCTACTACTCTTTATATACGACATAAGCTCGTCGTTGGTTTTCTCATTTCCATTTTTTTTCAAAATTAGATTTCTCTCCTAAAAGGCTTATTTAAAAGTAAGCTTTGATTCAAGCCTCTTGCCACAACATTTTTAAGTAACCAAAAGGTTGCACAAAAAAGTAACGTCCAAATAATAACACTTTAGTTTAATAAACCATCAACATTAATCAAATAATTAGCAAATGAAAACAGAGCATCTAAGAGTAGACTGGGTCGATTATGCCAAGGGTTTAGGAATTATCCTTGTTGTACTGGGGCATGCTTTAGTGGGTATAAAAGAAGCCCATATACCAACAAATCTATTTGTGATTAATTCCCTATTTACATTTATTTATAGTTTTCATATGTCTTTGTTTTTTGCTTTGTCCGGATTCTTTTTCGAGAAAAGCTTAGATAATCATCACGAGAAGAAATTTTTGATAAATAAACTGCAGACTATTCTTTATCCATTTGTAATTTGGTCAATAATACAAACAGCTTTTGAGGTTGCTTTTTCCAGCCAGACCAACGCGAAATTGCCAATTCAGGCATTGTACACATGTTTGTTTATTCCTCGTTCTGTTTATTGGTTTTTGTTTGCCCTGTTTTTTATTAATGTTGTTAATGTACTTATCTATAAAGTTTCAAGAAAATACGGCTTATTGATCTCCTGCTCAATTTGGCTTTTAATTTATGTATTTAAGCCTCATTTTGGATCATTTGATAAAACATTCTATAATTTGATCTATTTTAACTTTGGTATTTTACTGGCCAGGAACATGACATATTTGAAGTTTGTACTTGAAAACAAACTGTGTATTCTTTTAACTTTTCTCCTCTTTGTTGGCGCTGAATTTTTATATTTCAGATACGGAAGATGGACATGGTTTAACACATTAGATACCCAGGTTTTGGGCACCTTACTTGTGATACAATTATCTTTTTATGCCGTAAAAACCAGGTCAAAAACAGTAATTAATTTCCTCGGTGAAAACTCAATGATTATATTTTTGTCGCACGTACTTTTTACGGCCGGTTTCAGGATATTTTTACAGAAAATTTTGCATGTAGACAATGCTATAGTGCACATTGTGTTTAATACGTTAGTTGGCTTATGTTTCCCATTAGGATTAAAATACCTGTCGATTCATCAACCTAAATTTGGATGGCTGTTTCAATACAATAAATCATCGCGGCAGGCTACTACTAAAGAGGTCGCCATTCAATAGATCTAATCACCTAAGTTGATAATTTGCATTGCTGCAAACTGACGTTTAATTCTCACTAAGGAATAAGGTAATACATGCTTGAATGTTTTACCATCATCAAAATTATTTGCCCGGATTAACTGTTATTTTAAATAACACAAAAACGGCAATCAATAGCAGATATCGGGCTATTGGTTGCCGTTTTTTGTTTCTTCATAAATTAAACATGACGAAACCGGCATTTTTCTTCTTTAGTAAAGCAGGGGATGATGCAAAAAGGTAATAAAGTTATTTAATAAGCGAAAGGATATTATTCAACTAATAGTTTTGAGCTTAAAACTCCTGTTTGAGACTCTGCAGTTATAATATAAACTCCTTTACCCAAACTGCTATTTAATTTAATTAGTGTATTAGCAGCACCAGTTTCATCAGTAACAAATGTCTGTTTCTGCAACAGTCTCCCCGACATGCTTGTAACAGATAATGTTACTTTTTCTGACTTTTGGAAATTATTAGCGTTTAAATAGAATGCAGCACCGTTATTGGGGTTAGGATAAACCGTAATTGTTCGTTGTTTTTCCGCCAGGCTGTCGGTAGCGTTAGCAGATAAGGCTGATGCGCCTGCGGTAGTTTTCACTTGGAATATCTCAACCGCAGCAATGCCCACCCGGTTGGCTGTAGGGTCAAATTTAATGCTTAAACTCCCATCTGCCACTGTTGTACTAAAATCCTTCACCAGCGCGGCACGGTAACCTACTTCGTTATAAATATCGAAATTGTTGAGCACCTGTTTGTTTTCCATCGCAATATGAAATACCCTCATACCAACTGCTGTCCAATAATTTTCTACAAAATGCATCCGTACCAGGTAATTGCCATTTGCTATAGGGATTTCATAACTTGTTTGTGCCAGTTCCGCATTGGCCGATAAGTATGTTTGATATAATAAATCTATATCTGTACCGGCTACACCGCTGGCTATAACCTGTTTATCCAGCTTAATAGACCCTTTTCTGTAAGTAGCATCTGCCTCATAAGTATTTCCGCCAATCGTGACAGCAGCATCGGATCCTCCTTTTATTCTTTTCAAAGCAGTTACTGTAGATGTAGAGGTGTTGCCAATTCCATACAAAGGGATCCGCAGCGGCGACGTTCCGTTTTTGTAATTCACCAATAACGCCGCATTTTTTATACCTACGCTATTGGGGGTGAATTTTACAGTTATAGCGGTTGTGCCCTGTGTTGCCAACGATGTAGTTGCAAACGTTCCTGCCGAAAATTCACTGGCATTGGGCCCTACAATTTGTAAGCTTTGTAATGTTATTGCGCCATCAGTTGAGCTATCGGGATAGTTCATTCCCGTATTCTTTAATGTAACATTAATAGATGAAGAGGTTCCTGTTAAAGACGGCGTAAAGTTAATAGCCGTATTCGGAAGCGATGCCAGATCGGCATGATGTTTTGATCCCGATTCGGGCATAATGTTTTCAACGTAATATACATTGTCCTGATAATCGTAATTGGTAAACTGTGTACCCAGGTAATCACAATCCAACAAATAGGCGTTTGGTATTACATTTCCGGCGGCATCTATAGCCTTTAAAATTCTCATACCTATAAGTCCATTAACGTTTTGGGTCCTATCTGATGAGGCACTGCCAGCTTTAAAACCGAATGAGCCGGTAATGGTGAAGGTTCCAACCGAAGGGTTAGTATTACTACCGTAAATTCTGGGTACTACAGATTGACCATAAAGATTATTATGCGTAAAAACCATTTTGGTAGATGAAGATCCTTTAGCAAAATACCGAATAGCTTCTGTTGCTGCACAACACCCATGATAGGCCGCTAATTGACGGACCGTTACTGGTTTTGAGGGATCGGCCATTACAAAATAATCTGCTTTCACTTCACTTGAGCTCGGCACTATTGTTGTTCCATTTATATTGCCATCATCATGGGCATAACCCGTGGTTGTTCCTAAACCGAATGCTTGTATAATCTGCTGGGCATAAGGTTCATTTAAGCCTTCGCCTGCTATTTGCCAAATGCCGTGAAGCCCAACTTTCTTTACCGGTGCAATACTGTCATTGCTAATTATTGTTAATGTATCGCTAAAGATTTTGATCCTCGAAGCGGCATTTTTAGCTATAAACTTTACGGTTACATCTGTAAAAGCTTCAGAATTAACGCTAAAGGGTAACTTTGCAGTACTATCCGTGTTAATTGCTGTAATCTTCCATGAGCCAGGATTTGATAGTTTCAAATTACTTACAGTAAGTTTTCCTGTTCCCTTATTATTGACTCTGAGTTTTATATTGTCATGATTTAAGTTATAGGGTGTAGTATCGGGGCTCGTGCGCCTCCAGGGCGTTTGTATTAATGAAAAAACAAGCTGGTCATCACCAGGGAAGCCATCGGGATTTTTCAAAACCATGTAAACGCCCGGTGTTTTTTGACCCGCGCTGCTAACTATGCTAAATTTATAAGCAGCAGTTATAAATTGATTATTATTTGCATCTGTAGCCTTTATAGTTATAGTGTAATTGCCGGCTGTATTTAAGGTAAATGGAGCCATGAAATTAACATAAGCTGCAGCATTTATTGAATACTGTACCTGAGCCAGGCCCGAGTTTCCGTTATCAGTGGCTGTTATAAATACTTGTGCCTGATCAGTATAAACACCTGCGGATTGAGTTGAACCGACTAATCTTAAACTTGCAGTTGGCACAGCTGTATCTGTAACAGTGCCGGAATCAGCAATTGTTATAAAATTCATTTTACTGTTTATACCGCCGTTGGCATCAATAGTAAGCTTGCCATCTGTAACGGTTACCACGGCTATAGCGACTTTGTGTTTGGCGACTGAGCTGGTAATCAAATCGGAAATAACTGGCAAACCCTCGGCATTTATTTGATGATCGCTATCAAAATACCCTTCGTCGCCGGCACCAATTGTCACCCTGTATTTGCCGTTAGGTACTGCATATTCCCATGTGCCGGGCAACTGGTCTTTGTCTGAGGCCTGCATTTGAACAAGGCCAAGCAATTGTTTGGCGCTCGTACCCGTACGTATACGCATATTTGCAGTCATTGATTGTGCTGCTTTTGTTGTTGGATTTATCCAGCCGTAACCCTTGGTTGAACTGTAGGCTAAACCATTATCGGCCAGGTAGCCAGCAGGTGCCGTGGAGGTTGACGGTAAAAATGCAATGTTTATTGTTGTAAAAGCCGGACGCGTATTGGTATTAGCAAAGGACAACCCTGTCATTAAATTGATTATCAGGATTATATGTGCAAATTTAATGAAGGGCTTTAATGTATACGCAGCTTTGGCATAACAAACCCAAGTGATTTTTCTCATAATTGATAGGTATATTAATTATCAATCAGAACCGGCGCAGAAAGCAACAAATTCTTCTATTAAAGATAAGCCCTTTTACAACCCAAAGCAGATACACATTTATTGTTGTGCATACTTTGGGAAATTGTGTATACCAAAAGTTAATATTGCGATATTAAATCAATTTACAGTTAACAACTGACAGGCGAATAGGTGCGATGCCAGCAATATTAGGGTTCGACAGCTGCAGTGGCCTGTATTACTATGGAAGGTTTTTTTCTCGACTTTATAAATGATTTCCCGATAGCAATTGCTGGTTTTTCAATTAAATAATAGCACAGGAGTGCTGAAATTATTGAAAAGAGCATAAATAACAATATGTAATTGAGTGATGATATATGCGGAAATATGTTCCTTATATATTTCATTGCACCAAACCCTACAACAGGGTGAAGTAAATAAAGAGAATAACTAATGGCGCCCAAAAAGGCGAATGCCTTATTGCTCCATTTGTAGTGGAAAAACAGGGCAAAGAAAGCTGTCGCGGTAATATAAGATGAAAAATATTTATACCATTTTTCGTCATAGCCATAATCTTTGTTATAAGCCAAAAAGCAAATTGGTAACAAGGTTATCACAAATACTGCTACATGCTTTAAAATATAGCTACGTGTAAAAATCTCATCATTGTTGCTAAGCTTCCTGGCCATTAAACCTAAAAACATTACATTGAGCGAAACAGGAACAGCAACCGGTAATTTTAGCCCGGTGAAATATCGCACTACGGATAAAAGCACAGCAACCACCAGGAAAAGGTAAAAACCTTTAACAATTGTTTTGGCATTGTACAGCAACCCCTTGTAAAATAAATAAGCACAAATAACATAAAATATCAATTCAATTTGTAGAGTCCAATAACCAACATTTAAATCGGCTACGCCTACAAATCTTTGAAACATGGTAATGTTTGTGAGTAATACCAGTAAAGAAGGTACGCCAACAAAAATAACTGATAATATTATTGAAACCCAATAAGCAGGGTATAAACGAAAAAAACGCGTAATAGCAAACTCATCTAAGGTTCTGTTATTTAAACTGTAGGGTATTACATAACCACTCACAAAAAAAAACACAACAACTCCAATTTTACCCCAGTTTAAAAAGTCATTAATGATTAATCCAGGAATGCCATCCAAACTAAAAAATGAATCATGTGGATACAATCGTCTCGATTTGTTAAACAAATGAACAACCACAACAGCTACAGCAGCTAAGCCGCGAAGCGAATCAACCCATTGAAGTCTATTTACCGGTATTTTTGTCATGATATTATTTTTTGTAGTCATTAATCAACGATTGATAACGTGTGTATACTTCCTTTTTTGTATAATCAGAATTTGCATCTTGCTTCATAACCAGCCCATAATTAGCTTCGTTAGGAGACCGTTGACCTGATGCCGACTGATCAAACAACTCGTATATGAAAAAGCCTTTGATGATGTTTTGTGAGATAATGGATTTTATACTTTGACTTATATAATCGGCTTGCTTGGTATAGTCGCCATTTTTGGTTCCTCTGTAATAATTGAATTCGGTGATCCAAATTTCTTTATTAAACTTATCACTAACAGATTTTAATAAATTGCCGGATACAAAAGGCGTATGAACGTTTGTAATATCACCGCCACCCATGTTTGAATACCAGTGGTAACCAATAATATCATAATTCACATTGTTTTGTTTTAACAACTCCAGGTAATAGAAGTGAACCCAACCAAAAGAAATGCTTACTTTAATATCCGGACTTACAGATTTTAACCCATCAATAAAGCCTTTAAGTTTGGCCATAACATTCGGTATTTTCTGATCATTATAATCAGATGCTTTTATGCCATTTCCTGATGCTATTACTTTATTGTCTTCCTCATTACCTACTTCCAGCCATGGAAATTTGTTGCCATATTTTAATCCAAAGGTTTTGCCCTGATTATAACATTGCGTGTATATCTGGCCGGCATCCAAACCAGATAACCCGGTGATGATGAGTACGGGGAACATGCTAATTGAATTTGAGTTTAGCTTGCTATTAAGTTCTTGAAATGAATATTCATTTTTGGGTAAGCCTTGGGTATCAAGCATTACATCAACACGATATGTGTTTAAATTTAATTCCTTTAAAAAAGATATCTGTTTATCCCAGGTTGTTTTGTTGTAGTCGGATTGCGTAAGCGGATGACCATTTACTCCCCAACGAAAAGAATTATTGGATATTTGGGCTATTCCACTTGTTGATAAAAATATAAGCAAGTACGAACATATTATAGCCTTTGTTAATAGCATACCGTAGAAACTATATTTTGCTGATTACATTATTGATGCAGCTTAGCTAATATATGCTTTTAAGAAAGCTTTATATGGGAGCGAGGTTTAGATGGTAAAAAAGTGTGGAATAGTGTGTAATGCCATGATAGGTTATTAAAGTAAGTTCGAACTGGCATCACAGAATCCGGGTAAATTCCAAATAAAATATCGGACATAAAAAAAGAGTGCTTTTACACACTCTTCTTTTTAAATGCAAAAAATCTAGTTTTTAGTTTACAAATAGGTCTTGTGCCGAAAGTTTATATGCCCATTTAACGTATGGAATAGTCCACTTAACAAAGCCAAAGTTACCTTCAATTGCAACCCGGTCTGGTTGGTCTATAAGTTCATAAAACTGTAAAGACTTCACTTGTGAATTTGCCTTACATTTTTTAATAAACGATTCGGTAAAGTCGCTTTGTATTTGTTCAAAGTTAGCTACTTTCTTATAACGCTGGCCAACTTCCGTAAACCAAATTGGTTGGGTAAATAGGCTTGAAAGCTTTTGGGTGATATCTGGGATGCCCTTACTTTTGGCAGCGCCTTCCATATCAGAATACCAGTGGTAGGCAATAATGTTGAACTTTACACCATATGACTGTAGCATCTGCAAAAATGTATAATGTACCCAACCTGCATCTACCATTGTTTGTGCTGTTGGTTGTTTTGATTTTATACCATCATCCATGCCCTTTAAATAGGCAGCCAATATTTTAAAATCTTTTGCATTATAATCTGTAGTGAGATTGCCATTGCTTGCCGCCTTAATTACACGGTTATCAAGCTCATTGCCTAGTTCGTAATATTTAAAATATTTTGAGTTTTTTGCGGCAATGTTAGTTCCTAATGTTTTCCCGGCTGTGTATGATTGACTTTCTGTTTTCTTAAAATCTAAAGTTCTAGTGTTAATCATCGGCAAAATTGTTATGCCGGCAGCACTGGCTGCTGCATAAAGCTCATCAAATGGTGTCCATGACGGAATTGAACCATCAGCATTGAAAACAATATCCTGACGATAAACTTTCATCCCCATTTTTTTCATCATTGCTATTTGCTGAGCCACCGATACGGATAAATAGGCTTTAATACTTAATGAATGGCCATTAACACCCAGCATTAAGCCTGATGTTGAAGGGGCAGACGATAATGTTGATGCCTTAGCCAAAACAATGTATTGGCAGCTTACATTTAATGCCGGTGAAGCCATATTGGCGCCGAGTGTAACGGTTCCTGCTTCAAATGTTTTGCTGTATATTTCTAAAGAAGAAACGTTGTCTGTAACGGGAATTTCAGTATTTGTTTTTGTCCAGTCGCTGAGCCAGTCTGGTATGATAGTTGCACGTGAATCGTAAGCTACGTAAACGGTAGCTGAAGTTGTTAATGTAAAACTGAGGCTGGAAGTTTTGTTGGTTTTATCATCGCAAGCAGTTTTAATCAAGGTAGCTCCTGATAAAACAGAAGGAACAGAAGTGATTTTATAAGTTCTGTCGGTGTAATAAACGGCGTTTGCAGCTACCGTTTGTGTTAGATAGGGTTTTGACGTTCCTGATTTGACATTTGTAACGAGGGCCGAGGATGTTGCTGCAAAGCTCATGGACGATGCAGCGTCGATCGTCGAAGGGCTTTCAGGGTCTGGAGCGGGCGTAATATTATTTTCTTTATTACATGAAAAAAGTGTCAATAATAAGGAGCTCGCGATGATAGTTTTTTTAAAAAGCTTCATTTGAGTTGTTTTAATAGGGTTATTTAAAAGTTAATAAAAATGCGTTTGTGGAAACTTAACGTTAAAAAATGTTAAAAAGTTGTATTAAATCGATTGATAATTTGAAATTATATCAAAAAACAATCATTTTAAAACAATAGGTTGTAGGCTAAAACTATTTGTATATAAGCGGTTTATCGCCTTTTGAGGAGTGATTTTTCCTTAACGAAAAAAAACGACTTTTTTTTCGTTAAGGAATCAAAACCACTTTAAATTGAACGTCATTATCAGTATTGTTACAATATATTATTCTTGTTTTTTATCCAGATTAATCTTTGTTATTCCAATGAATATCAATTATTTTTTCATGGTATTAGATATTCTAAGAATAAGTACTATACATTCATAAGTTATCCCTTAAGGCTGCTTTATCTCTTTATTATTGATAAACCTTTATTCGGCTTAACCTAATTTTTATGACAGCATTTTCTTTTGAAACCTCAAAACGCTATAAGGCGCAAAAGTGATATTTTTTTTTATCAAAAATGTTAATTGGGTGTGAAACGATAAAAAGTTGTAAAAAAGTATGAACTTATTGAGAGTCAACTTTTTAGTATAATTATCGGCTGCGAATTGATAGATAGATAACAACATTCGCAAAATCTGCCAATGAGTACGTCTATACGATAGTGATACGCAAATATCCTATCGCAAGTTTTTGCTTTGAAAGGTTTCTCAAATATGGAAAAGCAAAATTAAATGGGCTTATGTGATTTGGCCATTTTACGAGAGAAGCCGTTTTCATTTAAAAAGAAAACATATAAAAATTTGATCTCGTTGAGTTACATGACATTAATCTACATCTCAAAGAAGGAGGGATGTTAAAATAATTAAAGATTTTCTATCAGATCAAATATCAATTTTAGTTCCGAAGTTGAAAAGTAAAATTCAATGTTTCGTATCTCCCCATTTATTTTAAATATCAGTTTGGTGTGTTTGCCACTTTTATAGGGTATAATTTCGCAATCTCCTTTCATTAGGAAGCTATTATTTTTTAAAACTTTACTTGCGCTTTCTGTTAATTTATTCATGTTCGCCGATTGTGGTAAATAACTGTAAATTAAACAGATGGGTTTTAGTTTTGTTATTAATTATAGGTTTAAATTGCCTTAACTATAACTCATGTCGCAATTTTCGTATCTATATTTCTAACAATTTAATGCCTAAAAACACTTATCTAACCAAAATATAGCATTTTTTTGTGTTATTTTCTCAATAATCAATCAAATTGTCTATTTTTTGTCTTCGCGTATAAGATTTGGAAGGTTATTGACGTTTTCTTAACACTTATTGCTATCAAATTCGACTTGATTGAATTGGTGAGGCTTTTTTGTTTCATGAATATAGCATTGGGTTAAATAAATTAACAATAAACGTTAAAATAATATAATGACAATTTAAATTGGTTGATAAAAATGATCAGAATGAGCCTTTTTCTGTAAAAATTGAAAAGAAATCAGTTGAGGTTCAGTTGATTAAAAAATAACAAAAGAAAAAATGTAACTAAGACGTTAATTCTCCCGTTAAGAGCGGAAATTAACTATTGATTAAAATATTAAATTCATGTCGTATCCAAAAAGAATTGCCCTTTTTGCTGCGCTTGCTTTTTCATTCTCTGCTTGTAAAAAGGAAGCTACCAGCCCAGATTTAACACTGTCAAACAATGCAACTACAAGTTTTGCAACCTCCGCAACCAGTTCATCCGTCATTAGCAATGTAGTTGTTGCAAGCGGTTTAACTAATCAAGTATCTGTTTTAATAAAAGGTTCAGCCTACTACATTGACCGGAATTATGCCATTACAGGCGTACCTGATTCCCTCGCTAATCTTGACATGATCAAAACGGCCAATGCCGATAAGAGTAACGCCTCATCGTCGTACATGTCTTTTAACTTGAGTCAAGCTTCAACGGTTTACGTTGCCTTCGATCCGAGAGCAACGTCTTTACCAACCTGGTTAAAAGCCTGGACAAAGCTTAAAGCCACGGTTTCTCTGAATGACTCAAAAGTTACCTATTATGCACTATACAGTAAAGTTTTTGATGCAGGCACTGTAAAACTTGGCGGTGCTAATGCGAGCGGTGCTGCAGGCATATTAAATCAATATTTTGTTTTTGCTAAAGCTAAAGTTAAAACATCAGCGCCTATTGCCACACCATCAGATGAAACAACCGGCAGTACCAATTCTTTTATGTTAGGTGTTAACGGACATTCATTAGGATTACCGGCTTACATGACAGTTAGCCAGGAAGATCAAATATCACTTCTAACTAAAATGGGGATGAGCTGTTACCGTCAAAATATTAACATCAATTCCGACGGTTCCATCCCGCTTTCAAATATCTTTTTGCCACTTTATAAGGCGGCTTCGGCCAACGGTGTTACAATTTTGCCGATGATTAATACCACAAGCCTTGATTTTTCTGCCAGCGAAAGCAGCGCTTATGCTACCGGGAAATCGCTTGGTGTAAAAACCGCAACTAAAAATGCCGGATACTTTAAATACTATGAGTTGGGTAATGAGATTGACAACAAGGTACTTAAAGGAGGCAATGGTGACGTATCAACAGATTATGACGCCAACAAGCTTAAAATAGCGGCGGCTTACTTAAAAGGCTTGGATGATGGTATTAAATCCATACAGCCAACTGCTCAAACTATGATTGATGCAGGTTGGTTGCATTACTACTTCCTTCAGTATATGATATCGTACGGGAATAAATTTAATATTGTTGCATGGCATTGGTATTCTGATATGGAAGCAACTGCTACAAGAATTAAAATACCCGATATTTCATTAAAGCTGACAAGTTTGTTTAATAAACCTATTTGGTTTACAGAGGTTGGTCAAAGGCCGGATGCGGTTGCTAATATTGAGCAAGTTCAAAGCGATTTCTTATCCAACTTTGTAAAAAAAGTGAAGAAAAATCCTAAAGTAGGAGCAGTGTTATGCTATGAGCTTTTTGATGAACCGGAGAGAGCGTCGGCCGAGAAAAGTTTTGGTTTATTAAAATGGACATCCATGTATGATAAATATTCAATGAAAATAGTAGCACAAACCTTTGTAGCTAATAAATAGAAAAGTAACCGGTTAAAAAAAACTTATTACTTGGTTGAAAGAGGCTGGTTCATCAATAGATGCAGCCTCTTTCCTTATTTAAAGAATATTTTTTTGTGTTATAATTTCAATTATTTACAAGTAGAATTAGCTATAACTGTTAAAATAGTAGTATTAGGAATACGTTTTTATAAACAAATTAATAAGTTGCTTGTTGATTTCACTATTAGTTAATAGGGTTATTGATTAACAAAAATGCAGAAGCTCACGCACCTTAATGGTCGTGAGCTTTGTTTTTTTTAGAC
The DNA here is from genome assembly GCF_025362475.1 of Mucilaginibacter sp. Classification (GTDB taxonomy): domain Bacteria; phylum Bacteroidota; class Bacteroidia; order Sphingobacteriales; family Sphingobacteriaceae; genus Mucilaginibacter. Next base: position 137,409 of record NZ_JANYGH010000055.1, on the reverse strand, counting down.
ACGTTTGCATCAATAAAACAATACAGCAAGATTTCCGGGATAGCCTTCAATAAAAGAAATCAATTTAATTATGAGTTGATTAAAAAGGAATAAAATTTGCCAATATTTCACAGTTGGATATACAATAATTACTAATTGTTAAATTTTTGTATTATAGATTATAACTTGCAGTAATCTAAATACTTACGATAAGTTTAAATATTTGAATTTACCTTAAGCCAATGTTTGATACTATAAGCTGTCCCTGGGTTACCATTTCTGGTCATAAGCTAATATATATCTAAATAACCTTTATCATGAAACGCAGCACAAAGTTACTACAGTTAGCATTTCTGTTAGTGTCAGAAATTGTAATGATCAAATCTGTGAAGGCGCAAGGTTTACCAGTTTCACTCAGGACTGATATAAAAGTCACCAAGCTTTTAGATGTACCAACCGGCTGCTCAAGGCTGGCCCGAGATCCCGTATCTGGCCACTTGTTTTTTGTAAATCAAAACGGAGATGTTTATGAGGTTATGAATAGCAACGGCACTTACACCAGTGTGTTGAGAGCCACAGCAACAGATCATGGAATAACATTACTTCAGGGAATGGCATTTAAGGGAAAATCGCTTTTCCTGATAGGTAACCGAAATGCGGATAGCATTAGTTATGAAGGCAAAATTGTAAAGGGTACATTGCAGAATACAGGAAAGAGAACCTGGACACAGGTCATGACAACCGAAAAATATGGTTATACCAACACCGCTTATAATCATGGGTATAGTGGATTAGTAGTTAGTCCGGACAGCAACTATCTTTTTATCAGCAGTGGATCCAGAACTGATCACGGCGAAATTCAGACAAGGAAGGGCTTAAAAACAGATTTGAGAGAAGAACCCCTTACGTCTGCAATATTTAGAATCCCCATCAATTCGTCAAACCTGGTGTTGCCAAATGATTCGGCAAGATTGGCGACGTTGGGGTATCTTTATGCGGATGGAACGAGAAATAGTTTTGATCTGGCTTTCGGGACCGACGGGAATTTGTACGGATGCGAAAACTCAGGCGACAGAGACGATCCAGACGAATTAAATTGGATAAGGCAGGGCCATTTTTACGGCTTTCCGTGGAATTTGGGTGGCAATGAAACGCCCATGCAATTTGCAGGATATAACCCAGCTACCGATAAATTACTTAATCCCAATTGCAACGGCGCAAAAAAAGGTTTTTTTTATAACGATCTGGCGTATCCAAAGAAGCCTAACCGCATTTTTACAGCGGGAATTGTAAATATCGGTACTGATGCTGATAAAGTTAGAGATCCTAAAACCGGCGAAATTTTGGATGCGAACGGAACGGGGCTAAAAATGACCACATTTACAAGCCATCGGTCGCCCCTAGGGCTCGTGTTTGACAGAGATAGCCTTTTGACAGATGAGTTTAAAGGGCATGGTTTTTTATTGGGCTGGACGGCGGGTGTTTCAGATACATCCAAGGAAATTGGTCCATTTGCAGACCCGGGTCAGGATTTACTTCATGTACAATTTATATACGATAACGTTACTGACAATTATAGAATCCAAACTCACCGCATAGCATGGAAATTTAACAATCCCGTAGATGCGGAATTGGTGGGAAATATAATATATGTACTTGAATACGGTGGCTCGTCGCCCAAGATATGGAAGGTAGAGATGCCTGTACCTGCGCCCTGCGGTAATCAATCATATGTTACCAGGGAGCAATATAATAATATTCCTGGTAACCTGGTAAGTAATTTAACTGCTAATAAAAACTATCCCGATCATCCTACTATTACAACCAGGCTAACTTCATTTGAATCTCCACTGAACACGGGCGATAGCTATGGTGTACGCATCAGGGGGTATGTTACAGCGCCCGCAAATGGTAACTACACCTTTTTCTTAGCTGCCGATGATGTAGCCGAACTTTGGGTAAGTACAGATGCTACAACAACGCACAAAAAGAAGATAGCTACTGTTAACGCTTATTCTTATTCAAGGCAATATAACAAATATGCAACTCAAAAGTCCGCCCCCATAGCTTTAAAGGCCGGAACCAGGTATTATATTGAGGCCCTTCAAAAAGAAAACACCGGCGGTGATAATTTATCAGTTAGCTGGCAATTGCCTGGTGGCAGTATGGAAACCCCCATATCATGCAACCGCTTGTCGCCCTTTATTCAGTCTGCACAGGCAAAATTTACCTCAACAGATTCAGTAGCTGCGCCTACAGATATAGTTTCCGAGGAATTATTGGTTTATCCAAATCCGGCACGAAATGCAATAAATTTAAAATTCAATGCATCTAAAGCACATCGCGGAGAGGTGATCGTTACCAATTTTACTGGCTTAAAGGTTTACAAAAAAACAATTGAGGTTGTTAACGGAGAAAATAAAATAAATATTAACAGCGAATCTTTACCTAAAGGTATTTACATTATAAATGTTACCTATTCAGGCATTACACATAGTAGTAAAGTAATAATAGAATAACTGAAGGCCAAACCCCAAGCCAAATTCATTCTTAAGTATTGCAAACTTGTACCAGATAAATATGCATACAGGCAACCTTCAGACTGCCTGTATGCTATTGAAACATTTTAATTATGACATGTTATTGCCGCATTTGTGAGGGTGATGCGTCATTTTGATTGTCAGAAGCGTAAAGCTTTGTGAAATCTAAAAGCAGTTTATTATAGTTTTCTAAAAGTGTAATGTATCGGTCTTTCCATACATGGTGCGTCGGCAATTCCCAGAATATTGGATCATCGCTATCTGGTTGTTTGTAATTAAGAATTTCTCCAAAATCTTCTTTAGTAAATAAATTGGGGAATTCAGATGAAAAGTCATGTTTAAGAATTAGTCCAATTCTATAAATTATTTCTGTTTTTAAATATTTCTGATTAAACCAATTATACACAGATCTACGATTAACATGCGTTAAACGAGCGATTTCACTAATGCTGAATCCTTTTTTTCTAACCAGCATTTCCACAATTTGTCCGTAATGTTTTTCCACAGTAGCATCATTTAAAAGTTTAAAAAAATAAGATCTTAAACCATGAGCATCAGCGGCCTTTAATTTATTATGAAATTGAATTTAATTCATAGTTTTAATTTATGTGTAAATTTCAAGTTCGCCGCAATAGTGATGATTAAGCTTAAAATACTGTTTCTATCTCGCCTTAGCCATTAATTGGCCAAATACTAAATTGCACTAAACTTAAAGACATTAAGGTCAGCTACATTAAATTCAAAAAGCGACTTTCGCTTTGTTTTAATTGCCGGCCAAAATAAATGAGTGTTCTGTTTTTTAAAGAGATCATCTGTTTTTCTTTTCCATCGGACCTTGATGGCTACCGCAATTCTCCTGAATTTGTCGGTTTCTTTAATTTGTGAAAGGTTTTTCATAATAATTGTTTGAGAGTTATGTGATGAATTTTGAGGGCAGGCACAATAATAAAACAAGCATTTTATGTGTCAGCCATGATAAAAAAAAGTATACCTAAATGTTTATATTTTATCATAATCTTCTTTTATTAATATAAAATGTTAACAATGTGTGAATTACGTCCTATAAAGATAGAGATTTTCAATGCTAAAAATTCCTTTCTCAGGGCCACTTTTCGGCTACACAGGCTCACCAAACATATGATTAGCCATACAAGTGGAATCAGCAATCAAGGCGGTTGAGTTCATATGGATGATAAACTGCACGTTTCAAAGCTTTGATTACTCCGTTCCTAAATAGCAAATTAGGTCATTTTGTAAGCTTTACGCTACATCTTACATATACCTTGGCTCACAGAATATTGAAGATGCACTTGAAAATTAACATACGCTAACTGGCAGCAAAGCCAGTACATCCACAACATGTTCAGTGCGCACAATGAAACCTTGGATAATGCCCGCTATGCTGTAACGTGGAGCAGCCTGTTGGACGTATTGGGAAATAGCAACTAGCGCCCATCAATTGCCTTATTGCCGAAAGGCCAAAAGTTTCGGTGATTTTGACTGCATATTTATTTAAAACATGGATCGTTAAAAGATCACTTGGTATTTCTGCATTTTTCACTGCAATATTTTACCTCTTCCCAATTCTTTGCCCATTTCTTCCGCCACGAAAAAGGGCGGCTACAAACCGGGCAGGTTTTGGCAGGTAAATCTTGCTTATTTACTTGCTTCACTGATCCAATTTTATTAAAAAGTTTTCGGCGGCAGTTAAGTGATGTTGTTGCTTTTCACTACTCATTTTATCAAATGTGCTAATCAGCATGCCTAAACGCGGATTGGACAAAAAGAAGCTGCGGTGAACATGCATAAACCTCCAGAAAAGCGCCTCCCATATCCTTTGCCAGTCGCCTTTTTCGTAGTCACTCACTTTCATTAGATAGTTACTGCCGCTGATATAAGGTTTGGTCACCATCAGGCCACCATCGGCAAATTGCGTCATTCCATAAACATTGGGCACCATTACCCAGTCATACGCATCAATAAACATTTCCATGAACCAGCGGTAAACATCATCGGGATCAAACTCGCATAGTTGCATAAAATTCCCCAGCACCATCAGCCTTTCAATATGATGACAATAGCCTGTCTTTAAGATTTTTTTGATGGTGATATCGATAGGTGCAATGCCGGTATCGCCTGTCCAAAAACTATGCGGGATCTTTCTTTTAAATTTCCAGTAGTTAGTGGTACGTTGCTTAACGCCTTCTCGTTCGTAAACCAGGTGGATGAACTCTCTCCAGCCCATAACCTGGCGAATAAATCCCTCTAAAGAATTCAAGGGGATATCGTAGTCTTGGGCAGCGGATAATGCCGCTTCAATAATCTGGCCGGGCAATAATAACCCGATGTTAAGCATCGGTGTTAACACGGAATGATTAAGCACGGTTTCCTGAGCAACGATAGCGTCTTCATAAACACCAAATTTTTCAAAGCGGTGCCGTAAAAAATCATCCAGCCATTGAGCGGCATCATCAAAGGTAACGACAAACAAACAGGGTGTGTATACGTCGCCGTAGTTATCTGGAAAATTTGTTTTAACATAATCTTTCGCTTCATTAATGAATTTGTTTTCTTCCGGTAATTCAATTATTGGCGCTTTTTCTTTTTTAGGATACTTCTGCCGATTATCCGAATCATAGGTCCATTGTCCGCCAATGGGCTGGCCATTATTTTCCAGCAAAACACTACGCTGTTGCCGTTGCCATTTATAAAAGTCGGTTTGAAAATAAGTTTTCTTTTTGCTGAAATAATCGGCCGTGCTTTCTGTCGTATTTAAAAAGTTGGGGCTATCGTAAACGCGCAGCGAAATATCATTCTGATCACAGGCGTGCTGCACTCTTTTATATAGCCAGTCATCTGATACCGCAGCCATATGAACCTGATCGATTTGCTGAGCAGCCAGGGTTGCCATTAATTGCCTGCAATCGTTTTCCGGGGTATTGGATTCTATATAATGAACGGTATAGTCCTGTTGCTGCAACCAGTCCTCGTAAAATTTCATGCTCGCCCTATGTAATACCAATTTTTGGCAGTGAAAATTATACTGCCGGAAAAACAACCACTCTTCTGCCAGATAGACAACGCGGGCTCTTTGCAAGGCCGGATGGTGCTGGAATAACTGGTGAGGAAAAATAAGGGTTGCGGAGTGATTCATGTCAACCAAAGATTTTGAAACAGGTTATTCGGATCGTAGGTTGCAGCCTGTTTGGCAATGTTAAAATACCGGTTAGCTTTGGGACCGTGGCCTACACCTGCAAGATAAGCCCAGTTCCCCCAGTTATTACAAACATCATAGTCAATTAGTTGCTGCTCAAAATAAGCTGCGCCATAGCGCCAGTCCAGCTTCAGGTCATTACAAAAATAACTGGCAACGTTCTGTCTGCCGCGGTTGCTCATAAACCCCGTTAGTTTTAATTCGATCATATTGGCGTCTATAAATTTCACACCGGTTTGGCCATTAACCCATTTATTTAACGCCGAGTTGAATTTATTGGGATCAACCGCTTTAAGTTGTTGGTTTCCTGCCCTTAAAAAGTATTGTGATCCGTTTTTCTCCATACAAAATCCAAAATAGTCCCTCCACAGCAACTCAAAGAACAACCAATACGTGGATTCGTTTGCGCCATGGTTAGTTTCATACGCTTTGATGGCATGATAAATTTCTCTTGCGGAAATACAGCCTAATGCCAGCCAGGCAGAAAATTTGGAGGAATACTTTTCACCCACCATTCCGTTACGGGTTACCTTATAAGATGACAATGCCTGCGTATCGTAAAAATAGTGCCGCAAGCGATCATGTGCTGCTAACATACCACCTTGATATTGCAGAACAGCGCGTGGGTCTGCGATCACCTGATCCGGAAGCAGCGCTAAATTTATAGGAGGCAGACCAGGAGAGGCTATAAAAACTGGTATCGGCAATACGGGCCTGATGGCAACCGTCCTTTCCGTTCGTTTTCTAAACTCGGTAAATACTTCGGGCAAGTTGGTAATTGGAAATGGCAGATCAGCTGTATCCAGCAGATTACGGCACTCAGAAGTTAAAAAGGTGCAGTTTAATTTTAAAAGTTCAGCAGCTACTTTCTGCTGCGTATTCAACTCTTCAGGTGCACGTTCTTTTTCAGCATAAATACGGTGAGCATCATAATCTTCAGCTAATTTAAAAATCTCCTGTTCGGGATTTCCGTTCAATAAAACTAACCCGGAACCTAAGTTCCTTAATTCATTCTCCAGTTGCCTCAAACTTTCACGCAGAAACTTCAGCCGGAAATCTTCCGTCTTTTTAAATCCAAACGAGGTTGTCGCAAAAAGTAAATCATCAAGGCAATAAAACGGCACGATGAAATCATTTTCAGCTATCGCTCTGACTAAACATTCATTATCTCGCAAGCGAAGGTTTGTTTTAAACCAGACCAGGGCAATCTTTTTTGTGTCCATTAAAGTGATTAATTTCTTTACTGATCCTATTACCGCTTATTTGACTTTGACTGTCGCATTTAAATCTACCGGATAAACTGCCATGTATTTTTCTTTCTTGTACCCGTTCCCGCCACATTCTAAAACTGGAAGGCTTCAATTCCTTTCGCATTAATTTGATCACCAGCTGTTCACTAATCCCAAATTACAGCTTAATGGCATCAAATGAGGTGCGGTCTTCCCAGGCCATTTCAACGATTCGATCAATAGCTTCGAAATGTAATGGTAATTACATTTGTGCAATATAGTACCAATATCTGTAAATTAAAATAATATTGTACTATAGTTATCTTGTAATTTAAAAATAATTGAGTATTTCTAACATCGCAGTTGGTCAAACAAGAGGATTGTATGAAAGAGATAGCGTGGCTAAATGATCTGGGCTTACGGGCTACCTATGGTATAACCGGAAACTCGCCTTATGTGGGTGCAGGGTCTACGTTTGATATACTTAGTGCACAAACCGATGCCGTAAACGGAAGCTCATTTTATGTTTCGAACGCGGCTAATAGCAAATTGAGCTGGGAAACAACACATACCATAAATGTTGGTATTGATTTCGTACTGGAAGGAACCGGATGAGGTAGCCGCCAATTCCGTCCTCAGAAATCTTAGTCTCTGAAAAACTGACATTTGAAGATGAAAAATTTTCAGTCAAAACTGCAAATTTTTCACTTTTTCAGGACTGGCATATTGGTTGTGCAATCTCTTTGTAGTATTAAAATTATAAGAGCCATGACACTGATAAAATTTAACAACAACAAAGGAGCGAACGCATTAATGCCAGGCTTTAATGACGTTTTTGAATCAATCTTTAATGACACTTTTTTTAATGATCGTCTGATGACCCGTGTGCCTGCGGTAAATATCAGCGAAACTGCAGATCATTATCATTTAGAACTGGCTGCGCCCGGTTTGAAAAAAGATGATTTTAAAATCAACCTTGACCGAAACGTACTGCAGGTCTCTGTTGAAAAACAATCAGAGACAAATGCTGATGAAAAACGTTTCAGCAAGCGTGAATTTAGCTACAGTACTTTTGTACGTTCTTTTACTTTACCTGATCTTGCTGATCAAAACCGCATTGAGGCTGCTTATGAAGAGGGCGTGTTAAAGGTGGATATCGCTAAGAAAGAAGAATCGAAAATGGCGAGCCGCCAGATAGAGCTAAAGTAATTAACAACACTTTACAAAAGCCGCCGGATGGCGGCTTTTTTTATAACCATATAACAAATTTAAAATCCAAAAAAAAGCCACTGAAAAGCGGCTTTTTAAATAAATATGGCATTAATTAATCTTCAACCGGTTCTGTACTGGCTTTGTAATTAGCCTGATTTTCTGCAATCTCGGTCAATTTAGCGTCTGCTGTTTTTTCCTCATCCAAAGTGAGCACTAAAGTTTCTGCGATATCGTAATAGCCTAAGGTTTTGGCTAAAGCTATCATACCACCATAGGAAGCGATCTCATAATGCTCTGCTTTCTGGCCGGCGAAGATTAAGCCTACATCACGTTGAGCGGTACCTTCCTCGGTGGCCCTGATAATTTCATCGCCTTCATCCAGGATACCAGCCATCGCATCACATTTACGGCTATCTACTTCCAACCCTAAAATACCAAAGATCTGTTCTAACCTGCTTACATGCGTGTAAGTTTCCTGAAGGTGCAAATTAAAGGCCTCTTTAAGTTCAGCTGAGGTAGCCGCTTCTACCATTTCCGGTAAAGTTTCAGCCAATTCACGCTCTGCCCAAAGAAGGTCTTTTAACTCATTTACAAAAAACTCCATAAGTTTGGAATCTGTTTTACTGACGATCGGCTCGTCCTGCCAATCTTCTTCTGTAGCAATTCTTTCGGGCTCAGGAGCCAAAGTTACTTCGCGGTCATATTCCCCGGCTGCACTTTCATAGGTAGGCTGAGAGGTAAATTCCTGCGATGCTGAATCTACCGAACCGTTGTTGAAGGGAAAACCTGGATCCTGTGATGATGGCGTTTCGTCAATATCATCTGCTTTATCTACCTTGTCACGAAATGATTTGATCAGGTCATGACCTTGATTAATACCTTGCTGCTGTAACCTTAATACTTGTGCCGATTCAGGTGTAAATTCATTTTCAGGATCTAAGGCATCACGATAAGCTGCCTTAGCTACATCTTCCCCGCGCTCACATTCATTTAATACTGCCAAAAGATCACTCCCTGTGAAGGTTGCTTTAATGTCGATCCAAGCGCGATGCAAATCACCTGAAGTGCTTGTGCCTTCAGCGGCCTCACCTCCGTATTGCTGTATAATATCGGTCAGCTCTGTAACATACTGCTGGCTTTCAGCGGCCAGTTTATTAAATACAGCAATAATTTCGGTATCTTCTGAATCCAGATCAGCAGCCGCTTTTTCGAAGCCTGCTACACGGTCGTTATTGATCTTGATCAGATCGTTGATTACATCAAGTGAATTTTCTAACATTTCCGTAGGTATTTGTTCGTTATTCCGGTTATAGTTTTCATTATCCAAATGGTCAAGTTTTGCAACGATCTCTCCGGCATGCTCTGCCCGTGCTTCAGCAACTTCTGGTGATTCCTGCGTTAAATCAGTGAAGCCATCATTGTTGTTGTATTCAGCTGACACCTGAGCAGCGGGTAGCGTGGTCGTTTTCCCGTTATCTAATTTTATAACGACCTTTTCTTCAAAAGTAGTTAAGATCTCTCCCGATCCTTCGGGAGAGGTAATACGTTGACCTGTTGTTAAATTATTCATCGTTTTATAAGATTAATAGGTACTCCATTGTGCTACGCCTCTTGGTTCAGCATCCTTCACTTCGGCACTTTTTACAGCGCTCATTTCCTTGTCCAGTTTTTCAGTATCTTTCAACTCCTTGCTGAAATCATCAGCCAGTTTGGTCTGGCCCTGAGTTTCCTGAACCTGCTCTAAAGGTTTTTCTATGTAGACAAAATCTTTGCCCATACCTTTTATCTCACCTTCGTTCCAAGGGCCACGAACGCTGCCTTCCGATAAGTTGTAAACGTTTTGCAAGTAACGAGGGTCTGCTGCAAGAACGCCCGGAGGAAAATTGGGCTGGATGCTATTTAAAGCTGCTTCGAACATTTTGTAGTGGGTCACTTCCCTGGTCATGAGGAAAGAAAGTGTTTCATGGATATATGGATCATCCGTAAATTTCATCAGGTGCTCGTAAACCAATTTGGCTCTTGATTCAGATGCCAGATTCGTGCGTAAATCAACTGTCAGATCGCCGTTTGAATTGATATATGACGCGCACCAGGGAATCCCCTGGCTATTCCTTGGCGTTGGACCGCCACCGGTTATGATCGGGAATTGGGGATTGGCAGAAAGAGCGGCATGGATAACACTTTCTTTTTCAGCCTTCCCATTCATGGCTACCATGATCTCGCTTTGTTCAGCGGCATCCTTTAATTCGCCATTGACCCCTTTTAACAACATCTGTATAGTAGCGCCGACAATTTCGAGGTGACTAAATTCCTCGGTGGCGATATCCATCAACATATCGTATTTGTCGGGGTGCGGCACCTTCGCGCCGAATGCTTGTGTAAAATACTGCATGGCTGCGGCCAGCTCTCCGTTTTCTCCACCGAATTGCTCCAATAAAAGGTTTGCAAAGCGTGGATCAGGGCGGGAAACCCTGGCATTGAATTGTAGAGATTTGACGTGGTGAAACATAGTTATAGATTTTTATATGGTGAACTAACCTACATACAATTTTAAGTCCAAAGTCTACTTTTTAATTAAATAAATATATTATAACGATAATTTAAATAATTAAACAACGGCACAGTTTATGTCTTAAATTTTTTGATTGGCGTCACCCTGGGCTGCCGCAGTAAAAAACTTATTTCATGGACAAGACCTCCCTGTCTTAATATCAGCAGGACATCAAAGGTTATTCCATTAAAGTTCATAGACTGCACAGATGCCCTGTGGCGACCGGATATCCAGCAGGTTAAATACAGCCAAACCGGGCAGCGGAATGTTCGCTACAAAAGTAATTTTAAAAGAGAATTTGTGGATGAGCTGGTCAATCTTTGTACGGAGATGGTTCCTTATTGTACGATCTGCTACGCTTTTTAACCGAAGAAGATAGTGATACGATAGCAAAAACCTTTACCTTAGCCGTATCACATGCTGTCAGAAAAATTAAAAGAACAAACTTTAGTTAAGCACCAGGAACTGGAAAAAAAACTGGTCGGTAAAATGCGGTCTATGCAAAGTGTAATAGATTATGCTTTGTTGCTGCAATTATTTTACAGCTATTTTGGTGGATTGGAAAATTTGATCAATCCACATATCAGCGCTAAAACATTGCCTGATTATATTGAAAGAAGGAAGGCGGTTTTGCTATCCTCTGATCTGCTAATTCTTAAAGCCAAAACTCCAATGTTCGCCAGTGATGACCATTTGCCCAACATTACCAATACGGCAGAAGCCTTAGGTGCTTTATATGTCATGGAAGGTTCAACGCTTGGTGGCCAGATCATTAAGAAGATGCTGGGTAAGCAATTAGGTATTGCTGAAAATTACGCTACCTCTTTTTTTAACGGGTATGGGGATGATACGATGAAGATGTGGGCTTCTTTTAAATCTGCGCTAGATAAATTGAATTCACCGGAGACAAATGAACAGGTGATCAATTCCGCTAATCAAACTTTTCAGAAATTTAGCGAATGGTTTGATATTCATTATAAAACACAGTAATTTTAATAAGACTTGGGTCTAATCCTTTCTCAAAGAAGCTTCAATAATCCTTTCTAAATCTTCCAGATCAAATCGCTTAGCCAGGAATTCGTCCGCTCCGGCAGTATTGGCTAAAGCTTGGATATCATTATTGGCGGAAAAATAAATTACCGGTGTGTTTTTTAAAGCAGGCGAACTTTTTAATAGTTGAGTGGTAACAATTCCGCCTTCATCAGGAATCCAGTTATCCATGAGGATGATATCAGGCATAACTGCCGAAACCTTCTCAATTGCATTAATACAGTCCGTATAAAAATGAACCTCCCAGCCATTTTCTTCTAAAATATACTGGCAGATTGATACAACATATTCATCGTCATCAAATATTATGATTTTGCGGTTTGTTGAATTCATATATAAAATATACCTTTTAAAATTTAATGCCCCCCATGAATAGGCACGGAAAACCAAAAGGTCGAACCTTCACCCGGGCTACTTTCCACGCCTAAAGTACCGTGGTGCTGTTTCACGATCTCCGCAGTGATATATAATCCTAAACCCAAACCGGCGAAGTGCGTAGATGACTCCTGCACCCGGTAAAACCGGTCAAACAGATAATCCTTTTTACTTTTAGGTATACCGATACCAAAGTCCTGTATATCCACCCGAAATTCATTCTTAACGATAGCACATTTAACGACCACCTTTTTACCATTGGGAGAATATTTGATGGCATTTGTCAGAAAATTATTCATCACCTGTTCTAACCTGATGCGGTCAGCACTGATCTCCATGATACATTCGTCGCCATCAATGATCAATTCATGGGAATGACTCTGAACCCGTACTTCGTCCACGCTTTCTTTGACCATGCTCCAGGCATCAAAGCGGCTATAATTCAATAATAGTTTACCTTCCTGGATTTTGGTTACATCCAAAAGATCATCGAGCAACACGGTCAGTTTACCGGTCTGTTTAGCCGCTTTCTCAATGAATGAAATCATTTGGTCGTTCTTTTCCAATTTGACGGCCATTCGCTGCAAGATCTGCAGTGATCCTTTCAAACTGGTAACGGGTGTTTTCAACTCGTGACTGGCGATGCTCATAAATTCATCTTTTTTGTGCATCAGCTCTTCCGTTGCCTCGTTAGCACGGATCAAAGTGGTTACATCAAATCCGAAAAAAGCAATGCCATCTATTTCTCCGTTAGCCGCATATACCGGGTTGATGATAAGGTCAAACCAATAGTCCTCCACATCATTATCTCCCAGAGCTTTTTTCTTTAAATGACAGGCTTTACCTATATAGGCTTCGCCATTGGTGATCACTTTTTGTTCAATTGCTGAAAGCTCCAGCTGGTTAAATTCGTTATGCACATCTACCGACTTACGACCGATGTACTCTTCCCGGCCAACAAATTCGCGGAAAGATAAATTGGCAAATTCATATATCAGATCCGTACCCCGCCTGATCGTGATCAAGGCCGGCGCGTTATTAAAGATGCTGTAAAATTCGTCGCGCTGTTTTTTAATCAGGTCAAGCAATTCGATACGGCGGATCTCTGCTTCCTTTCGGGCGGTGACATCTACAATAGAACCTACTAAGCGGAATGGCGTACTGTATTCATCTTCCAAAATGCTGACACGGTCCAAAATAAACGCATAATCACCGTCGGCTTTCAGAACCCGGTATTCCGAAGTCCATTGTTTCTGATGGCTGTTAATGGCCTCATTGACGCTCTGTTTAACCTGCTCGCGGTCCTCGGGGTGAATTTTGTCGTACCAGAAATTAATAGAGTTGGCCTCTTCATTCCGCTCATAGCCAAACATGCTGACAAAAGTTTCACTCCGCCACATCGTATTGTCTACCAGGTTCCAGTCCCAGATGGTATCATTGGTCGCTTTAGCCACCAGGTTAAACCGTTCCTCACTTTCGGCCAGCTTTCGGGTTCGCTCACTCACCCGGTCTTCCAATTCCAGGTTAAGCGTTTTAAGGCCTTCACGCACAGTGATCAATTCCTGGTAATTTTTACGAAGTTTTTGTTCTGCGTTTCTTCTTTCTGTTACCCTGGTCAGGCTCATTACAAAACCGTCATTCATTTTTGCCGTCAGTACCTGGTACCAATTGCCATCAGCAACCTGGAGTTCGGATTGTAAAGGATTGCCGGTATCAACAACATGAAATAGCTTATCCAAACTTATCGTACCTGAAATGAGCCCTAGTGACTTATAGGAAGGATTTGCGTCGAACTCAGCATTTGTTTGCGATAGTAAGGATAGCGCAGCTTCGTTATAAGCGATACAATTGTAATCTAATACTTTTTTGCCGTCCTCGCGAATCTCTTTAAAAGCAAATATAGCAGCAGAGCTGGCGTTAAATACACCGGAAATAATGTTACTGAGTTCCGTAATTCTGGAAATATCAATAAAGGAAACTATTACGCCGTCTTTCTGCCTATCCTTGCGGATATAAGGCATAATACGCATCAGATTGGTCGCCCCGTTTATAAGTTCTATTTCCTTTTCAATGGTAGAACCGTTTGCTAAAACGGCGTGAATATCATTGATAAAATTGTCGTACTGGATGTTACGGGAAATGTGGTTGATTGGCCTGCCAATATCTGCGTTGATCAGATTAACCAGCTTGATAGCTGCCGGGTTAAATTTGCGGATATTAAGGTTGCTGTCAATAAAGATCTGGCCAATATCGGTTGATTTAAAATAGTTATCAAGATCATCATTCAACTCAACCAGTTCCCTGATCTTAGCCTGATGTTCCGTATTTAAAGTGTGCAACTCCTCGTTTAAAGACTGTAACTCCTCATTACCGGATTGTAATTCCTCATTGGCCGACATCAGTTCTTCGTTACTGGACTGGAGTTCCTCATTAGTGGTCTCCATTTCCTCGACAGCCATTTGGAGATTTGATCTGGTTTCGATCAGTTCCGCTTCCACCTCCAGTAAATGTTCCTGCTGATCTTCCGGTCCAATCGGGGAAAGTGCAATGCCCTCCCTGTTGCCCGGCTCAGCTTTACTTTCCGTAAGCATCAGAATGGTATAGCCATGGACTGAGGCAGGCTCGGGTGGCTTTACGGTGATCTGCAAAAACACATCCTCACCAGCCCGGCTCATCCTGATCTTGTTCAAGTAGGTTTTTTTGTTCTCTTTCCAGGCTTTACGAATGGCGGTATTCAGGATCACGGCGACGTTGCGGCTAACCAGGTTCAATATATTCAGATCGATCTTCTTTTCCGGTAGATTAAGGTATTGCCGGTAATTACCTATCGTATCCCGGACTGTATAATTTTTGTCAATAAATACCGCAACCGAATCAAACTCTTCAACGATCAGATTTAAAAAATCCTGCTCCACCGTATTTTCAGGTAAGGCATTGCTAACCTCTTTTTTCTCCGGTGCTTTTTTGATCAGCGGCGTAACTGTTGTGTAAGTGTGATGTAGCCCGTAATTGATGGTTCCCGTTTTCTGATAGATCTTCCATTTGCCGTTGATCTCCGTAATTCCATCTTTTATGCTCGAAGCATTTTCACTGGAACCTAAAAATAAATAACCTTCTTTCAGTAAGGAAAAATGAAAAGTCGCCATGATCTTTTGCTGCAACACATTATTCATGTAGATCAGCATATTGCGGCAGGTGATCAGGTCATTCTTAATAAAAGGTGGCGACTTTACTACGTTATGCTTGGCAAAAACGATCTGTTTACGGATCGCAGGAATAACAGAATAGGAGGTACGGTCTTTTATGAAATACTTTTTCAGTAGTGGTGACGGGATTTCTTTGGCGATGGTCAACGGGTAGCTGTTCTTTGCGGCCACTTCAATACTAGCATCATCGAGGTCACTGGCGAAGATTTTGACGTCCAGGTGCCTCCCGGCCTTATCCAAACAATCATCGATCAGTATCGCAATAGTGTAAGCTTCTTCACCAGTACTACAGGCGCAAACCCATATCTTGAACAGGTCGCCGTCTTTTTTATGACTTATAATCTCCGGAATGATATCTTTCGCCATAATCTCAAACGCTGGCTTATCCCTAAAGAATTTGGTCACATTGATCAGGAAATCTTTGGCTAAAAGTTTAATTTCTTTATCATTTTCTTTTAGGAATTCTACATAAGCTTTCAAATCGGCAACTTCCACCACATTCATCCGCCGTGCGATCCGCCGCAGTATGGTTGGTGTTTTATAGAGGTCGAAATCCTGACCACTGCTGGCACTTACCAGCTGAAATAATTCGTTAAGGACAACATTATCGAAATTGTCCTCATTTAATTCCGGTTCAGCTCTTTTACTCAGAAAAGATTCCAGTTCCAGGTACATTTTTTTTGGTGCCGCGATATGATCTGCATTACCGGAGGTAATTGCACTATTGGGCATACCATCAAATTTTGCCGTAGTTGGTTCCTGCACGATAACCGTTCCGCCGAATTCCTTGATTGCCGCAATTCCTTTAGAACCATCGGTGCCTGTGCCCGATAATACAATGGCAATCGCTTTATCTTTTTTATCCTGGGCTAAACTAAAAAAGAAATGATCGATCGCAGTGTTCGGGGATTTGTCAGCTATTTTATCGGCCAGTTTAAGCTTAGCACCTTTAATGGTCATCAACTTTTTATTCGGAATGATATAGATACAATTGCGCTGAAGTTTCAGATCGTTAGCTGCCTCGAAAACCTGCATAGTGGTATGTTTTGCCACCAATTCTACCAGCAAGCTTTTATAATCCGGCGATAAATGCTGGATAACGATAAAGGTAAGCCCGGAATCCTCCGGCATATGGTCAAAAAATTCATTGATTGCTTCCAAACCACCGGCTGACGCGCCAATAGCTACCACACAAAGCTCTGCGGACCTGGCACCCAGAAAATAATCTTGTTTAATATCAGTCACTTAATTAACCTTTAGATTTGGTGATAAGTTCATATAAAAAGGTTCTCAAGTTTTCAGCAACTGCTAATTCCTGTTTAGACCATGGACTGGAAGTATTATTTACCTGTTGTTTCCAAATCTTAAAAGATGCCCGGGGATGATATTTCTTACCATCTGGTTCAAAATTGATCGTTTTATTTGGATCGCCACCCCAGTTAATAGTTTGAACAACTTCAGGCCGAAAAGCAATAATAAATTCGCCGCTTTCAAGATTGAGGGGAATAGCTAAAAGGCCGCTCGCCAATTCAGGATAAGGTAAAGCTTCTTCAAAAAGTTCCGGCAGGTGATCGGTATAAAAAATCTTTTCAACCTGCTTATTTTGAAGCCAAAGAAACAAGTTTTCGATCATGTCCCGGTCAGGCACAGCGCCGATCTGCTGATAATCGTTTTGGAAATTTGAAACGACGCCGGTCGCATGGAGTAAGTGCATTAAATTATTACCCCCGGCATTTAATAAGCCTTTGTTGATATCATTAAGCGTATAGACCTGAGCGAAAAGTTCAGTTTGCTGATTTTGGAGATCACTTTCTATTTCCCGTGCTGTTTTATGCAGGATACTAGCGATCCGGTTAGAGGTTACCGAGGAGATCAACTCACATATTGCGCACAACTCAAAATTAAGATAGAGCGGCTCAATATGATGGCAGGCGATCAAGCCCCATAATTTATCATTGTCAATCACTCGGAAAGACATGGACGCTTTGACGTTCATATTTTTCAGGTATTCCAGATGAACGGCGGCAACGCCACGAAGGTTACAGTCAGAAAGGTCGATAAACGCGTTAGTTACCGGGTTAACCACCGGGTACAGCCTGATCGGTTCGTACTGACGATCAGGTATCAACCGATAGGGATTTTTTAAATAAAGGTCGCGCGCCTGCTTGGGCACATCAGAACCGGGGAAGGTATGACCTAAATAATTTTCAAGCTCATCTACCTTTTCTTCAGCGATCACGGTACCGTTCCAGTCATCATCAAACCGGTACATCATAATGCCATCGAAGCCCGTCACTTTCCGTAATTCATGGACGGCAGCCTGGCTCACCTCGATGACCGATGAAGCTGATTCGATTGCCGCCATGGCATATTTCACCTCTTCAAAAACCTTGGTGAAAGTGCGTTCATATTCCACCTCGCTTTTCTCCACTTCCAGAATGATATAGCCGGGTTTGAAATGAGCCAATACCGGAGTTTTCCGGTGGCTAATCATGATGGTAAATGGAATTTTTTGATTGGCTTTAGTTTCGAAACGGCCCTGCAATTCCTTCAACTGACTTAGATCAAATTCTTCACCAAGCAACGTCCCGATGATCTCCTGTAAAGGCCTATCAAATAATTCTACCGCGTTTTCACTGACTTGTAAAACTTTGAAGGTGTGATTTTCGACCACCAGCAAATAGCCGTAAGATTGAATAACGTTAATGTGATTTAAAGGAAGACTTCCACAGAAGTCCGAGTCATATTTTTTTTTAGACATATAAACTTATTCTATAAATAAACAGCCTTCTTGAACAAGTTTTAAATGTTTAAAAGGACGAGCCGGATGTAAAGTAAAGTTAGATTTTTAGTTAGAAAGAAACAAATTATCCTTTAAAGGCAACTTTATTACTACATAAACCCTTAGTCTTTACTTTACACCCGGCGCTGTTTAATAATTTAATATTTATTAATAATTTAAATTAACATTATTTATCCTGTGACAAAATGATAGCTGAATAAGCACCTACGGCAACGTTTGTAGATTGCGCATAGCCGTCACATTCCAGCTGCTCTGCTTCCGTGTCAAAAGCCTTAAAATCCCCGAATTCCTTATCGTAGCCTTCCCAATCGCTGTTGAAGCGAACTTTCCAAAGCCCCAGATCAGGCATACCGATACGGTAATCTTCATAGGCCTGCCCTGAAAAATTCAATACGACCACGGTGGTATCGCCTGCACCACCTTCCTGCCAGCGCTGATAAACCAAGACTTTCTTTTCATTATCCACTCTAATTACTTCTGAATGTTCCCCGCTTAGCCCATCGGTTTGTCCATTATAATTCAAACGCAAGCGTATCAAATCGCGGTGCAGGTTAACGAAGCCGTTAAATTCTTTTTTTCGTTTCCAGTCGATCGGGTCGGTATCCGAAAACCATTGATCCTCCAGCAATTCATGACCCTGGAAGATCATGGGAATACCGGGCACTGTTAACACCATAGACATCCCAAGCGAAGCACGCTTTTTTGAGTAGTAATTATTGACGTCACCATCAGCGATTTCTTCAGCTACCCGGGCCTTACCGTTTGCCACTTCATCATGACTTTCGGTGTAAACTACCCGGTGAAAAGGATTGCCGCTGTAGCGCCGGATAAGAGCTGCTTCCATGGCAAACATATCGCGCTCCTCATCTTCGGGTGCGATAATGGCGTTGCGAACGGGGTGTACAAAATCGCCGTCCCATTGTGCGCCAAAACCCAGTCCACCGTTTTCCACTTTATCCGTTATCTCATCAAGGCCGTGCAGGTCCTCTGCAATGGTCAGTTTCCAAGGGAATTTTTCAGCAATTTCGCTGTTGATCCACCGCAATAAGCTCATACCGTCTTCCAGCATGCTGTCCGGACTTTCATCTGCATGAACGTTACGGATATATGGGATCATGTCCATGCGTAACCCGTCTACCTGGTATTCCTCCAGCCACATCATAGCATTATCACGCAGGTACTGGCGAACTTCTGCACGCCCATAATCCGGGCGGGTATCTCCCCAGGGTGTTTCTGATTTCCAATCGTTATAAAAGTAGATGCCGCCTTTATTATTTTCAGACCAGCCATCGAACTGCCACAGGTCAAGGTCACTTGGGCCGAAATGATTATAAACCACATCGAGAATTACTGCAATGCCCAATTCATGGGCAGCTTTCACCAGGCTCTTGAATGCATCCGGCCCGCCATATGCTGATTCTATAGCAAAAGGCTGGGAGGGATTATAGCCCCAGGAAAAATCACCGGGAAATTCAAAGGGCGGCATCACCTCAATGGCATTGATGCCCAGATCTTTCAGGTAGGGTAGTTTTTCGATCACGCCGTAAAGGTCGCCGGGCTTACCTTCTTCCTTCACATTAAAGGTGCCAACGTGAAGCTCGTATACCACCAATTTATTCCAGGAAGGCATATTATATTCTGCATTACCCCAATAGAACTAATTACTGTCGTAGATCACGCCGTTACCCACAGAATTGGTCATCTGCCGGGCATAGGGGTCATTCCTAAAAAACTCGCCAAAAGGAGTTTGAAGGAAGTATTTATATTCATCACCAGCTTTGGCATTTTCAGCGAATCCCGCCCAATAACCATTGCCTTCATTTTCTAATGGACAAGCCCCCTTGTCAAAATTGTTAAAACTTCCGGCTATAAATACAGCTTCTGCGTTTGGTGCCCAAACCCTGAAGTAAGTGCCTTTATCAGTTATTATCGCGCCCATTCCGGCGACCTTATTTCCCGGGGTTAATGTTTTCGTTTCCATATCGAGCTATAAAAGGATTATTTCTACAAATTGTTTAAAAACTGACCAATTTTTTACACAAGTATCAGGAAGCTTAAATTATTTAGTTCAACACTAAAATGTATTTCCCTGAGCAAAACTTTATTCGTCACTGCCTCACACATTTGTTTGGAACACATGTTGTTAGCTCGAATTCAAAAATTAAGATTATGGCAACACATCAACACTTTAAAATCGGAATTTTAGGCGGAGGCCCGAGCGCGCTTTTTATTTATAAAAGATTGGTGGATGCAGATCTCCCCAATATGGAGATCACAATTTTTGAGAAGCGAAGCCGCTTAGGCGAGGGTATGCCTTACAGTATGGAAGGGGCTAATGATGAACATATCACTAATGTATCCGGCAATGAGATCCCTGAAATTGTTACTTCAATTGCGGATTGGATCAACACAGTACCTAAGGACACTTTAGATAAATTCCATATTGATGCCTCTCGGTTCAATGAATACAAAACACTGCCCCGTTTGCTATTTGGTCAATATTTGACAGCTCAATTTAAAATGCTGGAAAAGATAGCCAAGGATAAGGGTATTCAAACCAATATTCTCTTTAATACAGAGGTGGCTGATATCATTGACGATAAAGAAACCAAAATTACCACGGTAATTGCGAATGACCAGGAGAAGCGTGACTTTGATGCAATCGTGATTTGCACCGGCCATTTATGGCCCAAAAAACATGAGGGAAAGATCCCGGGCTATTTTGATTCACCATACCCGCCGGTCAAGCTTGGATTTAAAGCTGACCACCCAATAGCTGTACGTGGTTCTTCACTTACGGCGGTTGACGCCATCAGGACCTTGGGACGTTACAACGGTGATTTTGCTAAAGATAAAAATAGTAAGCTCACCTACACGGTCAAACTGATACACCGAATTTTAAAATCGTGATGCATTCCAGGAATGGCCTGCTGCCGGCATTGCGTTTTCATTTAGAAGACTCGCATTTTGGAAAGAATACCGTGCTGACTGCGGAAGAAATCAAAAGTGTACGAGCAGCCAATGATGGATTTTTGCCACTCGATTATGTTTTCGATAAGAATTTCAGGCAGGGTATAAAAGAAAATGATCGGGAGTTTTATGAGCGCATCAAAGATTTCACTTTAGAGGATTTTGTAAACGATGTAATGGAGCTCCGGGAAAAGCTGGACCCATTCCAATTGTTAGCAGCAGAATATGCTGAGGCAGAAAAATCAATTAAGCGCAGGGTGTCGATCTATTGGAAAGAAATGCTGGGCGTGTTAAGCTTCGCTATGAATTACCCAGCCAAATATTTTAGTGCAGAAGATATGCTCCGGCTACAAAAAGTGTTGATGCCACTGATTTCCGTGGTGATCGCTTATGTGCCACAAAGTTCAGCGGCGGAAATGCTGGCTATGCACGAAGCGGGTGTACTGGATATTGTTGCGGTTGGTGATGATAACGAAGTAGAACCCGTAGAAACAGGCGGTATTATATATCACTATAGCATAGACGGACAGGAAAAACATGAGGCATTTGAAACTTTTGTAGATTGTATCGGACAGCCGCATTTATCATTTGAAGAATTGCCTTTTCCTGGCCTGATCAACAATAAAACGGTAAGCCGGGCCAGGTTATATTTCCGGGATCAAAACTATGGGAAAACTTTGCATGATAAAGGCAATGAAAAAGTTAAAACCGATAGTGACGGCAGGTATTACCTGAATGTTCCCGGTATCACGATTAATGATTCATTCCAGGTGGTAGATGAATATAATGCTTTTAATGAACGGATCTATATTATGGCAGTACCTTTTATCGGCGGCTTTAACCCGGATTATTCCGGGCTTGATTTTGGAGAAGCGGCTTCAGCGCTGGTTATAAAATCCTTAACCGAGGTATTTAACGCCCCAAAATAATTCACGAAAGTGGATAAACTAATCTGATTGAACCGTTGCGCCAATTACAGAATACAAAAAAACAAATTAGTAAAGAGGAGGCAATAGCTTATGATTTTTACAGGTCATTATCCGATACATCGCGGATATAATCCAAGTTAAACGTAATAACCCTGCTTGGCAATCAAACTTATGGTAATGGTATGTTTAGAACCGCTTTTATCCATCCAGCGTTCTATGATAACGTACTGAAAGTCAATAAAAAAGGGGTTGCTTTTTTACAAGCAACCCCTTCAATTTTCTAACCAGATTCTGGTTAGTACCCAGCGCCGGAGTCGAACCGGCACGGTTTCCCACAGGTGTTTGAGACCAGCGCGTCTACCAATTCCGCCAGCTGGGCTACTATGCTGTAATGTGATCGTTGATCCCTTACAGGCGGGCTGCAAATGTATCTAAACTCTCTTTAATTCGCAACAAATATTTTTGTCTATAATAAATATCTGCAATTTTTATGCGGCGTTCTTCCTGCGCACTATGGTCAAGCTTGGTATAACCCGCAGTTAATCCGGATAATTTTTCATTAATATCCCCCTCAATAGCAAGCACTTCCGCTGTTATAGATCCTAACTCTCCCGAGTCGTCAACTTCCATCAGGCGTTCATTAATATCCATCATTTCTATTAAAAAATCTGCCGGTAATTGTGGTTTTGCACCCTCAGAAACCAGGTCATGCAGCTTTAAAATGTACTCCATTCTGCGCGCCGGGTCGGTTAAAACTTGGTAAGCTTTATTATTTAGGGTGGATAGTTCCAATATTTCCTGTTGTTTAGCTTCATCTTCTCCGGCATAAAAATCGGGGTGATAAAGTTTACTTAGCTCATAAAACTTTTTTTTTAGCGTAGCCGGTTCAATATGGAAAGACTCGGGTATGCCATAAAACTCAAAATAATTCATAACACGAATTTCACTAATAATATCCGCTTTTACGAATTTCAGTGCTTGGAACATCATTAACCCATCAAATTCTAATAAATCCTCAAACAGGAGCAACAGTAACCCTCAGCAATTACTTTCATTACACCCGTTTAACTTTTACCGGCAGAAGGAAAAGGATTCGACGGTACATCTATAGGAAACGCGGCTTCATGTTTAGATTGTTTCATCACCAGCGTACTTTGAACCGACCCGATGGCCATGATGCCAAACAATTCATGCATCAGAAATTGGTGATAGGCATCCAGATCCTTTACGGCTACACGCAATATAAAATCAAAAGCCCCTGTCATGTGATAACATTCCAATACTTCTGGTAACTGAATAATGGCCTGTTCAAAATTTCTTAAACTATCCTGGGAGTGATCTTTAAGCTGTACATGGGTAAAGGCCATCAAACCGCGGTCTATTTTTTTTGGATCCAGCACAGCCACATATTTTTTGATGAAACCTTCTTCCTCCAGGCGTTTAATTCTTCTATATATGGGTGAGGCTGTTTTGTGCAATTTGTCGGCTATTTCCTGATTAGTGAGTCGAGCGTTCTCCTGTAATATCTTCAGGATGCTGATATCTGTGTTATCGAGTTGATGAAGCATATGATTAGATTTTCCACATTAACAATCAAACTTAATTAATTACGCACTATTTAACCCTAAAAAACCTATTTTTAGATTAAATAAACCAAATAAAAAAATTAAGTAGCAATATATTATTGTAAATGTGAATTTTGACGCAACTATTATCCTATATAAATGAATCATCAAGAGATTATCCTGGTTACAGGAGCCTGTGGGCAAATTGGTACGGAGCTGGTAAAAGTATTGCGGGATAAATATGGCCGCGAGCGGGTGATAGCTACAGATATCCGTAGCATTGATGAAACTTCTTCCGCAGAAGGTCCGTATTTCCGCCTTGATGTGTTGGACACGCACGAACTTCAAAAATTGGTAACCAGTTTGAATGTTACCCATATCTATCATCTTGCAGCGGTATTATCTGCTAATGGCGAAAAAAATCCGCTGGGTGCATGGGATTTGAATATGCAAAGCTTGCTTAATGTATTGGAAGTTGCCCGTATGGAGAAGCTACAGCAAGTTTTTTGGCCAAGCAGTATAGCTGTCTTTGGGCCGGAATCGCCTAAACAGCTTTGCGGCCAGTATGCTCTTATTGAACCAACTACTGTTTACGGGGTAAGCAAAGCAGCCGGAGAGCATTGGTGCCGGTATTATCATAAACAATACGGACTGGATGTACGCAGCTTGCGCTATCCGGGGTTGATTAGTCATTCTGCACAAGCCGGCGGAGGTACAACTGATTACGCTGTTGATATATTCCACCAGGCGGTAGGCAAGGGTTATTACGAATGCTACCTGGGTGAGCAAACGCGACTGCCAATGCTTTATATGCCAGATGCTGTTAGGGCCACTTTGCAACTAATGGATGCGCCCGCTGAAAATTTATCTATCCGATCTTCCTATAACCTTGCCGGGATAAGCTTCACGCCTGCAGAACTAGCCGCGCAAATCAATACTCTTCTGCCTTTGACGATAACGTACCAACCGGACATGAGACAATCTATTGCGGATAGCTGGCCCGAATCTATTGACGACCAGCAGGCAGCGAATGACTGGGGCTGGGCTCCGGCTTATGACCTAAAAAGCATGACTGCCGATATGCTGCAAAACCTTGGCAACTATGAGGGGAGTAGTTCCTCGTCCATTGGTATGAGCAAGCACTGATCATAAGGGGCAATTTATGGTGGCGGTAGTGACCATTAGCAGAAGGGGATAAATTGACAACAGAATCATTTACATAAGCGGTTTGAATTAAATTTATCTCTTACATTTATGCTTTGATCATACCCCATCTAAAATATGACTAATTCTACCATAACGCTTCCCAAAACAACGGGTGGCCGTATTAAATCAATTATTGCAGGTTCGTTGGGTAATTTGGTTGAGTGGTATGATTGGTATGTTTACACGGCATTTTCCCTCTATTTTTCGGATGCCTTTTTTCCTAAGGAAAATGAAACTGTACAGTTATTAAACACAGCCGGTATTTTTGCTATCGGCTTTTTAATGCGCCCAATTGGTGGTTGGTTGATGGGTACATTTGCTGATAAACGCGGCCGCAAAACAGCGTTAACAACATCAGTATTGCTAATGAGTGTAGGCTCGCTCATCATCGCTGTTACACCTGGCTATAAATCTATTGGTGTTGCCGCTCCTGTTTTATTGGTGATAGCCCGTATCATCCAGGGTTTAAGCGTAGGAGGAGAGTACGGCACCAGTGCCACCTACCTTAGTGAAATTGCGGGCAAAAAGCGCCGGGGTTTTTATTCCAGTTTTCAATACGTAACGCTCATAATGGGGCAGTTGCTTGCCCTCGGCGTACTCATTTTATTGCAACGTGCATTTTTAACCGAACAACAATTACATGACTGGGGGTGGAGAATCCCTTTTGGCATAGGAGCTTTTTTAGCCGTTATTACCATGTATCTCAGGCGCAACTTGCAGGAATCGGCATCATTCACCAAAGAAAAAGATCAAAGTGACTCCATGCATGGTACCATAAGCGCATTAGCCAAACACCCAAAGGCCGTACTTACTGTTATTGGTTTAACCATTGGTGGTACCCTGGCTTTTTATACGTTTACCACCTATATGCAAAAGTTCCTGGTAAATAGTTCGGGTTTTAGCAAAGCCAGCGCTACATTAATATCAACACTTACCTTGGTTGTTTTTATGCTTGTTCAGCCCGTTTTTGGTTTACTTTCAGATAAGATAGGCCGCAAACCGCTGTTGATCGGCTTTGGTGTATTGGGAACAGTTAGTACTATACCCATCCTTACCCTGTTAAGCCATACCAAAGATGTTTGGGTGGCTTTTGCGCTCATTTTGTGCGCGTTGATCATAGTGAGCGGCTATACATCAATCAATGCTGTTGTTAAGGCCGAACTATTTCCTGCAAATGTGCGTGCCCTCGGGGTAGGTTTCCCTTATGCCATAGCAGTATCCATGTTTGGTGGAACGGCGGAATACATCGCCCTGTTATTCAAAAATCATCATCATCCACAATGGTTTTATTGGTATGTAACCGTTTGTATTGCCTTATCCCTTGTACTCTATATTTCCATGAACGATACAAGAAAGCACTCCAAAATGGAAGAGGATTAATTTGAGTTTTAAGATGTGCCAGTTTTTTATTGTAGCTTTTTAACGGTACTCCGGAGAGCTAATGTGTTTCGGGTTTCCAGGCGATTTAACAATGTAGTTTATAACCATTTTCACAATAAATATTGGTTTGTGGCTTACCAGCTTACCCGGCCAGGAAGATGGTATTTTTTATTTTTATTGTAGATGTATGCCATCTCAATGCTATAATGTTAAAGCTGCCCCGGTTATTTTATACCATCCGTTTATCACCGCCGTTACATAAAAAATATTAATTTTGCCCACTTAACATTATGGGAGTTAGCCCAACATCTATGACCGATAGCAACAATTTATTTCAACTGGCAGTTACTTTACTGCAGCAACTTATATCTATACCATCCTTTAGCAAAGAGGAGGACCGTACTGCCGATCTTATTAATGAATTTTTGCAGCAGCATGAAGTAACAACCCATCGTAAACTAAACAATATATGGGCCTGGAACAAACATTTTGACCCGGCAAAACCTACAATTCTGCTCAATTCACATCATGATACGGTAAAACCAAATTCGGGCTATACCCGCGATCCTTATGATGCCAAAATTGAAGATGGCAAACTTTTTGGTCTTGGCAGTAACGACGCAGGCGGTTGCCTGGTATCACTTATCGCGGTGTTTCTTTATTTTCATGACAAGGAAAACTTAAAGTACAATTTTTGCTTAGCTACTACTGCCGAAGAAGAAATCTCCGGAGTAAACGGACTGGAATTGATCATACCTGAATTGGGTAAACTGGATTTTGGAATAGTAGGAGAACCTACCTTAATGCAATTAGCCATAGCCGAACGCGGTTTAATGGTACTTGATTGCACCGCACATGGCAGGGCGGGGCATGCCGCCCGCGAGGAGGGTGAAAACGCTATTTACAAGGCATTGGCAGATATTGAATGGTTCCGCAGTTTCAAATTCCCAAAGGAATCAGAAGTGTTTGGACCTATAAAAATGTCTGTAACCATTATCAATGCCGGCTCGCAACATAATGTTGTACCAGCCAGCTGCATATTTACGGTTGATGTGCGGGTTACTGATGCTTACCGTAACGAGGAAGTATTGGAGATCATTCGCCAGCATGTAAATTGTGATGTTAAACCAAGATCCATTCGCTTAAAACCATCATCCATACCAATGGAACACGCTATTGTGCAGGCTGGTATTGCTTTAGGCCGAACAACTTATGGGTCGCCAACCACATCTGATCAATCACTGTTGGATATCCCATCAATAAAAGTGGGTCCGGGTGATTCAGCACGTTCACATACAGCGGATGAATTTGTATATGTAGATGAAATAAGGGAAGGTATTGAATTGTATATTAAGATGTTAGAAAGCATAAATTAAACAATAAGTTCAAGCGACCGTCCTTTAAGGATGGCTTGAACTTATATTATAACTCTCCCAAAAATCCAACCAGCGCAATAGCAACACCCAACAACACTGCCATCATCTTCCGCAAGTTAAATCTATGATCGGCACTTGATTCAAATAGGATGGTGGTGGAAATATGCAGAAATATTCCAATAACTATACCCATTATCCGGTTAAAGTAATGCTGCAGGTTACCAATATCGCCGGTACTTAATGCATTGCTAAAAAAATATCCGGCGGGCGCCATTACAGCAAATAGCAAGATAAAAAATACAGTCTTTTGTTTTCCCTGTTTATTAGTTAACAACACGGTACCTAAAGCAAAAGAGGCTGGTATATGATGTAATGCTATGCCATAAACCAATTGATTTTGGTTTCCCTGCGCCAACGGCATACCTTCAAGAAAAGCATGCAGGCAAAGGCTCACCATAATACCAACAGGAAACATAGCCAGATCATGGGTATGCCTGTGCATATGACCATGCTCAATCCCATCTGAGAATTGTTCCAGTACTATCTGGAACAGGAAACCGATCAATATAAATACACCTACATAATTATCATTGCCATGATAGGCATCAGGAATTAAATGTAAAACAGTTATACCAAACAGGTATGCCCCGCTAAACGAGAGTACCAGTTTCAGCATTTTATGGTTATCACCTTTAAAAAGAAAAACGGCTAATCCGCCGCATGAGGCACTTAAAAACAATATTAAAACTTTCCAGATCTCCATTAAAACGCAGGTTGTATTTTTTTAAACAGGTAAGCAAACAAGATACCAACCACAGATCCGTAAATGGCTCCGCAGATCACATCAACCGGAAAATGCACACCAACATATACTTGTGCAAAACAAATCAGCGAGGCCCATAAAATTGCTAAAAACCACACCCAGCGCCATTTTTTTCCAAAAACGAGGCATAAAAATATAGCCATGGCAAAATGATCGGTAGCGTGTGTTGATGGGAAGCTATAACCCGATCCGCAGGGGATGCGGTTTATATCAGTAATACCTACAACAGGGTCGCGGCAGGGGCGAAGTCGCTTAACATTGTACTTGATTATACTGGCGCTTGTAAAATCGGCAAAACCAGCCGTTGTAGCCAGCAATAAAATAATAATCGCACCTACCTTTCTATATCGCCACAAACAAAAAACAATAATGAAAATATACAGCGGGATCCAGAATTTAGGATTACGCAGCCAGGGCATCACCAAATCGAAAAATGGGTTCGTTAGGTCATGGTTGATAAAGTAAAATAAATGCCGGTCGAGCTGTAAGATATAATCTGGCATTGATGTAATTGTCAATTTTATAGTTTCGGCTCAAAGTTATTAAATACTTTAAAACAAGTTTTATAATAGCGAGCTAATAAACTTTTAAACTCATTTTGGTTTACAGGTAAATATGCTTTAGCTACAGGATACCCTATGCTCATTAAACTATAATAATGTCATAAGGCTGTTTGCTGAGTTATTCTGGGCATTTTTTACTGAGCAAACGTTTGCAGAAAAATATAATTTGTACCCTGCTATTGGTTAAATACCTTACTTTTGTGGTACAAAAAAACAACAACATCTTGACACTTATAAAATCAATTTCGGGTATACGCGGCACCATCGGTGGTGCGGTTGGCGATGGTTTAACACCGCTGGATATTGTAAAATTCACTTCGGCCTATGGTGCCTGGGCGGTCAAAAAATCTGGCATTAAGAAAATTGTTATTGGCCGCGATGCACGTTTATCCGGCATCATGGTAAACAACCTGGTTATTGGCACACTGCAGGGATTAGGTATCGATGTTATTGATCTTGGCCTGTCAACCACGCCTACTGTAGAATTGGCTGTAACCGGCGAACATGCTGCAGGTGGAATTATCCTTACTGCAAGCCATAATCCAAAACAATGGAACGCCTTGAA
This sequence comes from Mucilaginibacter sp., assembly GCF_025362475.1. Classification (GTDB taxonomy): domain Bacteria; phylum Bacteroidota; class Bacteroidia; order Sphingobacteriales; family Sphingobacteriaceae; genus Mucilaginibacter. The sequence continues at coordinate 107,873 of NZ_JANYGH010000055.1, read as the reverse complement.
ATTGCTTAATGCCGATGGTGAATTTATAAGTGATGCCGATGGTAAAGAAGTATTGGAGATTGCAGAAAGCAGTGATTTTACATATGCTGATGTTAATGATCTGGGTAAAATAACCCAGGATGACAGCTGGCTGCAAAAACATATCGACCTTGTGCTGGCTCTGCCATTGGTTGATGTTGACGCAATCAAAAAAGCTGATTTTAATGTAGTAATTGACTGTGTTAACTCCACAGGCGGTATTTTTGTACCGGCTTTACTAAAAGCCCTGGGGGTAAATACTATTCACGAATTGTATTGTGAACCGGATGGCAATTTCCCTCACAACCCGGAACCACTTCCAGAGAATCTTACCGCTTTATCAAAAGAGGTTTTAAATAAAAGAGCTCATTTAGGTATAGCTGTTGATCCGGATGTTGATCGCCTTTGCTTTGTGTGCGAAGACGGTAATATGTTTGGCGAAGAATACACGCTGGTGGCAGTTGCAGATTATGTTTTACAGCATAATTTGGGGAACACAGTATCCAACCTGTCATCAACCCGGGCTCTGCGTGACGTTACGGAAAAAGCCGGTGGCGAATACCACGCTTCGGCCGTAGGTGAGGTAAACGTAGTTAACAAAATGAAAGAAGTTAACGCGGTTATTGGCGGTGAAGGTAATGGCGGCGTAATTTATCCCGAACTGCATTACGGCCGTGATGCATTAGTTGGTATTGCTCTGTTTTTAACTCATTTGGCTAAATCTGGCAAGTCGGTTTCGAACTTGCGCCGGTCATATCCGGGTTATTTTATATCTAAAAATAAGATAACCTTAACACCCGAAATGGATATCGATGCCCTTTTAATCAAGGTTGAAGAAAAATACGATAAACAACCTCACTCCACCATTGACGGTCTAAAAATTGAATTTGATAAAGAATGGGTACATTTGCGCCGTTCAAACACTGAACCAATTATCCGTATTTACTCTGAAGGCAACTCAGAAACGGTTGCAAACGGATTAGCAAATAAGATAATTGCTGATATTAAAGAAATTTTGAATTAACTATTGAATTAACGATTAGTGATTGAAGGTCAAAAAAATCACTAACGCACAAATTCAACAACTCACTAATTAGATAAGATGCGTGTTTATTTTGATAATGCTGCTACAACGCCGCTTGATCCGGAAGTTTTAAAAGAAATGTATAAAGTAATGGAAAGCCATTTTGGCAATCCATCATCTATCCACTCACATGGCCGTGAGGCAAGAACCCTGGTTGAAAGATCACGCAAAACCATTGCCAACTTGCTGCATACTTCGCCTGCAGAGATATTTTTCACATCAAGTGGTACCGAAGCTGATAATACCGCAATCCGCTGTGGCATTGTTGATCATAACATTACCCATGCCATAACCAGTCATATTGAACATCATGCTGTGCTCCATACGCTGGAAGCGATGGAAAAATCGGGCATTATAAAATTGAGTTTTGTTAATATTGATAGCAAAGGCAATGTTGATTATGATCATCTGGAAACCTTGCTTAAGGATAACGAACGCAGTTTTGTATCTATTATGCATGCTAATAATGAGATAGGTACACTATCGGATATGAATCGCATTGGCGACCTATGCGAATCCTATAACGCTATCTATCATTGCGATACTGTACAAACCATGGGACATTACCGCCACGACCTCGGCAAGCTTAAAACTCATTTTTTAGTTTGCGCCGGTCACAAATTGCATGGGCCAAAGGGTGTAGGTTTTTTACATATTAACCACCGCATTAAAATAAAGCCATTTATATATGGTGGCGCCCAGGAACGCAATATGCGTGGTGGTACCGAAAACATTTATGGTATAGTAGGCCTGGCTAAAGCACTTGAAATAGCTTATGCCGAAATGGAGCAACACCAGGCCCACATCCAGAATTTAAAATCATACATGATAGGTAAATTGACTAACGAGATACCTGGTGTAAACTTTAATGGAGAAATTGACGCGGACAAGAGCTTGTATACAGTGCTTAACGTTGCCTTTCCGGAAATGGAAATGGCTGACATGCTGTTATTCAATCTTGATATTTCTGGAATCTCGGCTTCTGGCGGCAGCGCCTGCAGTTCTGGTACCGATATTGGTTCACATGTACTTACAGCAATTGGGGCAAGCTCATCACGGCCTTCGGTTAGATTTTCTTTCTCAAAATATAACACAAAAGATGAAGTTGATTTTACCGTTGCCAAAGTAAAAGAACTTTGTTTGGTTAACGCATAATCCTTTGCTCATAAGCCTTACGAAGTTTTAACGACTTCGTAAGGCTCATTAAGCGTCAATTGATCTTGCCTTACTTCAACGCTGACTCAAGCATTGAATATTTATAATTCTTCTCTGCTCTTTTTTGCTCTCACCATAACTCGTACAAAGTAATGGAGCTTGCAAAGACAAAACTACCTCGACGAGTTTTTTAGGTTTAGACATCCCGAACAGGCACTACACAATCTTTGCATAAACTAATCCACCTATCGAACGCGGGGCGGCCGTCTTAAACGCCATTGCAAAAAAAGACGAAAATTCAGCATAACCACTCAATTTTAGAAAATTATTTTCTTATTTAGAAAACAAAATAATAATTCAATAGGTTTATTAATTAATATAAAATTTAAAACCTATGAACACTAATAAAGAAGAATCCCGGAATAACCAGGATGAAAATCGTAACGATTTGAAACAGACAAGCAATTCTTTTCCAGGTCAAAGGCACGATAATTTGAAAAAGAATAAAAATGGTGACGACCCTGATGAAATACCAGAGGAACATGAATCTGATAACGAAGGTACAGGCTACCATACCCAATCAGAAGTTGATCAGCCACAAAAAGGCGCTGATACTTCATACAGCGAACAAAACGACGTCACTCCGCCCAACAAAAAAGAATTCCCATCCGTAGGGCCAGCTAAAACAGATTTCGAAAGTCGCCCGCATGGAAGAACAACAGGTAGGATGATAGGGCATGAACCTGGTACAGAGGGAATATAAGAACGCCCACTACACGGCGCTAAATTGTAAATATTTAAAATAATTCCATACCAGTCTAAAATTCGAAAATGATTTTGGATAATAAATTGGATAATAATGAGTTAAAGTAGCAATAGGGTTTATGACGACAAATTAAACCTGGCACATGTTAGGGTCGGCCTTACTTAATACTGAATAAATATATTGTCATGAACCAGTGCTAAACAAATGTTTAGTAGAACTAATATTTTAACCATAAAATATAGAGGAGGACATGATAATGAACAGCTATGGAGAACCCGATAGAAATCGGGGCTACAACAACAGGGTAGGAGGAAGTCACAGAAACTTTGATATGAGTACCTACCAAAATGAGTTCAACCTGGAAAGGTCTGGGCCTAACAGAAAAAATCTAAGAGTTTTGCATGAGGATGGAAGCTTTGCTGACCTTCCTGACAGAGAAATACCTGGAGCCGGTGCACAATGCGCTGCGATAACAAAATAACTCGCTGCTTTTAATGAATAAAGGCTACCCAAAACGGATAGCCTTTAATTTGTATTTTGTATCGAATAAACCTAATTCTTCATCATTTTCAAAAACGACGCTAATTTCTCTTTCATTTCCCTGCGGTCAACGATAAAATCAAGAAAACCATGTTCCTGAACAAACTCTGCAGTTTGGAAGCCTTTAGGCAAATCCTTTTTAATAGTTTCTTTAATCACTCTCGGGCCGGCAAAACCTATCAGGGCACCTGGTTCGGCTATGTTGATATCGCCCAGCATGGCGTAAGATGCAGTTACTCCACCAGTTGTTGGATCCGTCAATAAAGATATATACGGGATCTTAGCCTGTGATAATAAAGCAAGTTTAGCTGATGTTTTTGCCATTTGCATTAATGAAAATGCGGCTTCCATCATTCTTGCACCACCCGATTTCGAGATCATTAGAAATGGAATCTTGTTGGCGATGCTATAATCAATGGAGCGGGCTATTTTTTCCCCAACTACAGAACCCATCGAACCACCAATAAAATTGAAATCCATACAGGCAATAACAATATCCTGTCCGTCTATTTTACCTACACCAGAACGTATTGCATCCTTTAAACCCGTTTTTGACTGAGTTTCAGCAAGCCTGTCGGTGTATTTTTTGGTATCTTCAAAGTGCAGCGGATCGCCCGATGTAAGATTTTCAAACAGTTCTGTAAACTCGTTATCATCAAACAGAACAGAAAAGTATTCTTTTGAACCAATGCGCAGGTGATAGCCACAGTAGTGACAAACATATTGATTTTCAACCTGCTCAGAATAATGTAAAGGTTTCTTACAATTAGGGCATTTATTCCAGATACCATCAGGGGTTTCCTTCTTTTCCTCAGTAGTCGTAATTATCCCTTTCAACTCTCGTTTAAACCACGCCATATCTATATCTAGCTCTTTCAATTGACTACAAAGAAACGAAAAATATTAAACAAGTACTAAGGGATAAAAAACTTGTCGGCATAAAAATTATTTATCAAAAATACGCAAGGCCGTTTTTATGCCAAATCCGCAATAAAAGGGCTTTATTTTTAGTAAAAAACATTATTTTGATATATAAACCCCATTTTTACTACCTTTTAAATATACTTTGCCAATTTTGCTGAACAAAATGTTAATATTCAATCAATAATAACAAGTTTTCTTACCTAAAACAAAGAAATTTTATAACTTCGAGGCCCAAATAAAAGCTCATGGATTTAAAAAATTATAAAGGTGTTCTGCACGGAGATCAAGTGCAGGAACTATTTGAAGCAGCTAAAAAGCATCAGTTTGCTTTACCGGCAGTAAACGTTATTGGTACAAATACCATTAACGCAGTTATGGAAACAGCTAAACTGGTAAACTCCCCGGTTATTATTCAGCTATCAAATGGCGGTGCACAATTTTACGCCGGCAAATCATTAGATAATTCAAAATTACAAGCCTGTATATTAGGTGGTGTATCTGCTGCAAAGCACGTTCACTTACTGGCAGAACATTATGGTGTAGCTGTTATTTTACATACAGACCATGCAGCAATGAAGTTTTTACCGTGGATTGATGGATTGTTAGATCACGGCGAAAAATTCTTTGCAGAAACAGGAAAACCTCTTTTTTCATCACACATGCTTGATCTTTCTGAAGAACCTTTGGAAGAAAATATCGAGATCAGTGCTAAATACCTTGAGCGTATGGCTAAAATGGGTATGACACTTGAAATTGAATTAGGCGTAACCGGCGGTGAGGAAGATGGCGTTGACAACTCCGATGTTGACAGCTCACGTTTATACACTCAGCCAGAAGAGGTTTCCTATTCATATGAGCACCTTTCAAAAGTTAGCCCGCGTTTTACAGTAGCTGCTGCTTTTGGTAACGTACACGGTGTTTACAAACCAGGTAATGTTAAATTACAGCCGGTTATCCTGCATAACTCACAAGAGTATGTAAAACAAAAATTTGGTTTAACTGCCGATAAACCTATCAACTTTGTATTTCACGGTGGTAGCGGCTCAAGCCAGGCAGAAATTCGTGAGGCTATTTCATATGGCGCTGTAAAAATGAATATTGATACAGACATGCAATGGGCTTACTGGGAAGGTATAAAAGATTACTACAAATCAAAAGAAGCTTATCTTCAAGACCAAATTGGAAACCCAGAGGGTGAAGATTCTCCAAACAAAAAATATTACGATCCACGTGTTTGGTTGCGTAAAGGTGAAGAAACCTTTGTAAAAAGACTTGCTGTTGCTTTCGAAGACCTTAATTGCGTTGACGTTAACAGTAAATTATAATATTCATTAAAAACTAACAAAGCGCCGGTACATTTGTTGTATTGGCGCTTTGTTGTTAAATAAGGCGATCTACTTTACATAAAAAACACACCAATGGCAAAGAGCGCTAGAAAGAAAAAAAATTTATTTGAAAAGTTTGCCAACTGGGCAACTATAGCCACCGGTAGTTCGGCAGCTTTTATAGGCGCAGTAGCCATAATTGTTGTTTGGGGAGTTACAGGTCCAATTTTTCAATACTCAAACACCTGGCAGCTTATCATTAATACCGGTACCACCATTGTTACCTTTTTAATGGTTTTTTTGATTCAAAAATCACAGAATAAAGATTCAAAAGCCATACATTTAAAATTAAATGAACTGCTGGCGTCTCACCAGGGAGCAAGTAACCGTATGGTTGATATTGAGGACCTAAACGAACAGGAACTTGATCTGTTGCATAAATTTTATGTGCAATTATCTGAACTTGCAGAGGAGGAAGACGACATTACCTGCACACATTCAATTGATGCTGCAGAAGAAAATCATACCAATAAAATTAATTCCTATAAATTAAAACCTCATTACATCAATGCCCTCAAAAATCGTAGTAAGCAAAGCAACCACACAGGAAAATCTTGACAAAGTATATGCCGTACGCACAGAAGTTTTTGTAGTTGAACAAAATTGCCCCCCTGAATTGGAATGGGAATTTGAAGATGAATCAAATCATTTTTTAGCTACTGTTGATGGTGAAGCTGCAGGTGCCTGCCGGTGGAGAAAAACTGACAAAGGTTATAAGCTGGAGCGTTTTGCTGTATTACAAAAATTCAGAGGATTTGGTGTAGGGCAAGCTCTTGTACAAGCCGTACTGGATGATCTCCCGGCTGATGCTGCTTATATTTACCTGCATGCCCAGATACAGGCAGTTTCATTATATAAAAAATTTGGATTTGAAGAAACCGGGCCCGAATTTGAAGAAGCAGGTATCAGGCATTATAAAATGATTAAAAAATAACATCTTATTTAAGTTATTTATAGATAGTTATATTTAAGACAATAATGAAATGAATTTAAAATGGTGATATGCAACCAATTTAAGCATACCATCGTCTACCATTTAATTACATATCTTATATATAGCTTTATGAAACTTAAATATCACAATTTATCAAAAACTTCAACCTTAAAAATTATCACTGCATGCTTACTTTGCTTTATTGCGATAGGTAGTTTTGCGCAGGATAAAACCAAAACCATTGGGAACAAGGCCCGAAAAGGATCAACCAATACTTCTTTTACCGCTGTAAAAGGCGCACAAGTCGGCGTCATGATAAATGCGGGACATAAACATGTAGAACTGCTTAAGCTTAATTTCCACGCAGATAATCGCGCAGGTGATAGCATTGCATTTAAAGTAAATATTTATCAAATGAATGGAAAACTACCATCAGATACTAACCTTGTAAAAGAGGAGATAAAAGGTATCATTAAAAAAAACAACACGGAAGAGCACCAGTTAGTTAGCGTTGATCTGTCTGCATACAAAATTAATGTTAGTGGAGATATTTTAGTGTCGATAGAGTTTTTGACTACCAAAAACGGATCATATATTGGTTTTGCCTGTGGTTTATTTAATGGCGGCACTTTCCATAAGGATGCCAACAGCTCCGAGTGGAAGAAAATTCCGGTGGTTGGTGCCGATTTTAATGTACTGGTAAAAAAACTGAAATAAACAATAACCTTAGCTCAATTATACCGAAATTAGCATAACTGAGCTAACGATTATTATTTACTCAAACAACTCCTGCTCATCAGTATAATAAGTTTTCCGGGTGCCTTCTTTTATCCTGATCTCAGCACCTTTTGGGCTATGTGTTTTCCTGGAGTTGTGAATGAGCATAAAATCCCTTATTTCACCACTGATGATATCCGGATTTGATTTAAGGATAGATTTTTCGGCATTGGTTAAAACGCTTTCAATAGATTTAGTCAGCTCTTTTAACTTCTCATCCGGAATTTTATTACTTGCCGAAAAAGGGGAGATTCCCGCATCCCATAGAATCTCGTCAGCATATGCATTACCAATACCTCTGATAATTTTTTGATCCAGCAGGACAGTTTTAATATTCGTTTTTGTTTTGGCCAGTCGCGTTTTTAAAAAATTACTGTCGATCTCCATCGCATCCGGCGCTTCCTTTTCTTCGGGATTTAAAGTAGGGGTGGCTATGCCCTGGAAATCTGTGAGTACCAGGCCAGTATCGTCACTAAAATGTAGTTCAATTATGGGGTATTTATTTTCATTCTTTCCCTCAAACAAAAACAGCTTGCCATGAAGCATCAGGTGTAATGCCAATGTATCACCTTTGTCGAATTTAAAGTAAAGTTCTTTGCCTTCGCGGTATACCTTATCCAGCTTTTGGCCCTCAAGTGTATCCTTAAGTTCTTTATGGGTAACATTCAGTTTTTTAGCATTAACAATAATAATCTCCTTAACGGTTTTGCCGCCAAGTTTTTTGTTGAGATTATAGCTGAATGCCTGGAGGTCTGGTAATTCGGGCCATAATATTTAGTGTTGAAATTTTAACCAAATATAAATGTATAAGTTTTAGTTTATATGCTGATCTCCACTTGCCCTACCGAAACCTACCGTATCTCTGTACATTTGTGGTGAAACATCGGCGTTGGTTTTAAAAAAACGACTAAAATAATATTCATCATCGTAACCCAATTCCCACGCAATTTCCTTTACAGGCTTGTTGGTTAAATAAAGTTCCCGCTTGGCTTCAATAATAATACGCTCGGCTATGAGGTTACTAATGGTTTTATTGAAATGGGTTTTGGTGATACGGGCCAATGCTTTTGCCGAAATATTAAGCATATCGGCATAATTGCTTGCGCTGTGTTTAGTTCTGTAATGCGCTTCAATGGCTTCCTGCAAATTCTGCAATATAAATGGCTCTTTATTAACATCATCCGGATGCCGGCTCAATTCCTGCTGTTCTGCTTTTAACCGCGATGCCGTGATCAGAAAAATTTTGAGATAGGAAACCAGGATCTCAAATTGGGCTAAACCTTTATTTTGCATTTCGGCCCTTACCTGGTCAATAACCACATTAAATGTAGCGGCGCTTACCTCATCAATCCTCACAAAGGGGGGATGATAAATATTATCGAACAAAATACCGCTGCACGAGACCTCCTTATGATGCTTATGAATACAAAAGAAATCGGGGTGAAATTGAATAGCTACTCCGCTTATTGGCTTTTCTGTGGATAACATAAAAGGTTGATATGGAGTAAATGCCAGCAGGTTATTCTCTTCAAAATCATATTCCGAAAAATCGGACTTTAACTTACCCGATCCTTCTTTTACCCAAATAACTGAAAAATAGTTATTTCGTTGTAAATGATCGAAATAACTATTATCCTCAAATAAAAACAACTTAAAGGCAAGGTTTCCGCTCACCGGATCAACCAGTGTAAATGTATTTTGCGAATCGGTCATTTAATTGATGCTAATTGCGCCTTAAGTTCCGCGTTCTCGGTCCGCAGTTTATTAATATACTCATGCTGAGCCATAAACTCATCCCGTATTTCCTCTAGTGTATACCTGGGGGTGATGTGCTGAGGGCAATTCCAGTCATACGCTTTAACCTTTAACAAAATAATGCGCTCTGGTTTAAATTTATAATCATCCAGGTTAAGTTTATCATATAATTCTGTATTGCCATCAATATCTAAAACACTTGCTTCAGCAAATATTTTTAAACGGGCCTTTGCGGCCTGATCTAATAGAAATAAGGCCACCTTACTATTGGTAGCTAAATTTCCTGTTGAAATATATTGTTTGTTACCGCCAAAATCAATAAAACCTAAAGTTTCATGATCAAGCACTTTCAAAAATCCCTTTGGCCCGCCTCGAAACTGGATGTAAGGATATCCGCTTTCGCTTATGGTTGCTATATAAAAGTTATCCTGGTGAGCTATGAAATCTTCCTCGCTTTCTGTAAGTCCATCAGTATATCTAAACTCCTCCTGCCGGCCATAACTGGCCCGGCTGCCATAACGCACCTGGAAATCTTTCACAGCTTCGGTAAAAGCAATTTGTGGGTAATTCATAATAAAATTAGTTTAAAACAACTTACGATCGGTTTCGGCTATGGGCATATCATTGATGCTGGCAAATCTTTTTTGCATGTAACCGTTTTCATCAAATTCCCAAAGCTCATTACCATAACTGCGATACCATTGCCCGTTATGATCATGCCATTCATACTCAAACCTTACGGCCATACGATTTTCGCGAAAACCCCAAAGCTCTTTTTTTAGTTTATAATCCAGCTCCTTTTCCCACTTCTTTTTTAAAAACTGTTTTACTTCTTCGCGTCCATTCAAAAAATCGGTACGATTGCGCCATTCGGTATCAATAGTATAGGCCAGGCTAACCTTTTCGGGATCACGGGTATTCCAGGCATCTTCAGCTGCTTGCACCTTTTGCAGCGCCGTTTCCATGTTAAAAGGAGGGAGGGGATATCGTTTATTTTCCATGACAAAATATTTTGATTGATTAAAATTAAACATAAGAACCAATAGTCAGGATGTAAGAATCAAGATAAAACTCTTACATCTCAATTCTTACATCCTGATTATATTTTCCTTATGCTTCAACAGCATTTAATGCTTTTACTGCCGGAAAATCAATTTCAGTTGCGGCAGTATTATTAAAGTAGTTAGTTAATATATTTAAAGCTACATGACCAACAATCTCGCCAACTTCACCGTCTGTAAAACCGGCTGCCTTAACTGCATCAACGTCAGTATCATTTACTAACCCTTTTTTAGCCACCAAAATGTTGGCAAATTTTAATGCGGCTTCGGTTTTGGCATCGTCGCTGCTGACACTTCGTGCACTTTGCAGAGTTGTAGCATCAATATGAACTAATTTTTCGCCAATATATGTATGGGCAGATACACAATAGTCACAGCTGTTAGTTTCAGATACAGCAAGAGCCAATAGTTCGCCGGTTTTTGCACCAAGTTTGCCATGCGCCAACGCTCCGCTAAAGTTAAGGTAACCTTCCAGCAAGGCGGGTGAATTACCCATGGTACGCATCATATTTGGTACCACACCTAATTTGCCTTGTATAGCGTTAAATAATTCTTTTGTTTTGCCTGTTGCTTCATCAGGACTTAATGCTTTTAAACGTGCCATTGTTGTTATGTTTTAATTGTCATTATTGACAGTACAAATGTGCAAACGTTAGCGACGCTGTAACATGGATGAATTTCGTCAATGCATGGACAATTTTCCCGGGAAGTTATAAAAGGAATTTTTTAAATCTATTGGCTGCTATTTCTACTGCCTTTGTTTGCGCTTTATTAAGGTTACCATATAAGTTTAAGCTGACGTCGACCCTGTTACTTTTAATGGCCCGTTTCCAGTTGCCCACAACCTGGTTGTCAATCACAATAGCCGGATCAAAAATTACATGACGGGCTTGCGCCAGATATTTGGGATTAACTAAAGCGTCCCGATATTTATAAGCAATAGCAAATTCATCAAAAGCGGGTAATAAATAGGCTTCATGTTTTGTGGCGATAATGGCATCATTATTATTTGCCATCCAATAGGTTTTTCCGTCAGATTTTATGCCGATCAATTGCTCTTTAATATTTTCCAGTCCAATGGCCGCATCAGCAATGGTAAGCCCAGACCAATTGGCAAAGTCATGTACGGCAGCAGGCCCACGGCTTTTAAAATAGCCAGTTGCTAATTTAATTAACGCTTCTTCATGGGTTAACTGTGGAGTTTGGGATACTCTTTCATCCAGCAACGTATAGGTAAATTGTTTGCCGTTTCGGGCGCCGCTGCAAATAACGGCGTCGAGTTCCGCATGCATCAGGAGTATAGTTAATCGCAGATCATCTGTTGCTATGCTGGCCTGGTTTAATGATTCGGTAATTTCGGCGCGGGTAAGTTGTTGGTTCCCCTCCATTACTTTTACCAACACATCATTGCTTTTGTTGAAAATAGCATTATCTATTTCAAACTTTTTATACATCCCCGCATTAATGCTATTAATGCGGGGAGCGGTAAGTGCAAGTATCCAGCGAATATCAACCGGCGATACAAAGTGCCAGGTTGGTCTAAGCAGGTGGGTTCGCAGTATTTTCCCTTCGGTTATGGCTTGTTCAATAACAGTGTCATGTGCATTTTGCATCCGTAAGCCAATAGCCCATTTAGCGCCGGCATAATCCTGTGCCTGCATAGCTACCATATATTTTACAACATCTGCAGGATCTTTAAACTGTGGATTGCTGATATGTTGGTTAAACATACGCAAGCAGGCTAAATGATCATCTTTCATTATTGATATAAAATAATATCCGTAAAATTATATCGCACTATGAACTTTAGGTCTTGCTAAAAATCGTGGTACAAATTCCTGAACGAGCTTCTTAGTCCAAAAGTCACCATGGTAGTTTTGTTGTCTGCTGCACTGTTCTTTTCCTGTCGATATAAGCCGCTTAGCTCAAAACGCAGGTTATACTTTGGATTAAGGAGGAATGATACAGTACCTTCGGCATAATAAAGTTGGGTATTTATTCCCTGGCCTATAGTTGTAGTTGTGTTGGCGGTAGGTACCAATGGCTTGGTTACAATTTTACCATTGTTTATAGCCGTTGTAGCATCAAGGCCATATTTGGCATAATTTACCTGTCCTTGCAGATCGATCCGGCCAAAAGAGTAATTCAATATACCCAAAATCTCCCTGAAATTTGCACCATAAGGATGCGCCAGCGGATCGCCATAAAATGCATAACTGCTGATGGTGTTTGTATTTTGGTAAGTGTATGGTTTAACTGTATTAAATTCAAAAATGTAATTAAAGCGCTTAACCTGTAACAGATCGGCTCCGCGTATACCCACCTGTACGCCATTTGTATTATCGGTGTTATTACCCGAAAAGAAATCACTGGCTTTAAACCTATCCAATAATAGCTGGGCATATAAGGCGGTTTTATCAAATATTTTATACTTGCCTGTAAAACCAATTAATGTATTATCCTTTGGTTGCTGAGATGGGCCTAAGGAGCTCGAAAACAAAAGGGGATTTATAAAATTCACGTCAAAACCGCGCCTGTTGCCTGCCTCATCAGCTTCTGGAGATATAAGGGCATTGAAGAACCCGAATGAAACACGGTTACTTACATTCCAGTCGATATAATGAAAAAATGCCCATTTACGGCGGTTACTGCCAAAGGTATCAAATTTGGTTTCACGAGTATCTTCAATATAAGCCCATGTAGCCATGTATTGAACATGCTTGCCTAAGTTAGCTGTAACTCTTAACAAAGGCATATTAGCAGCGTAATCAGATAGCAATAAGGATCGGTAGCCATCACCTATAAACATTTTATCCTCGCCTAAAGTTACATTTAAGTTCTTGGTAAAATTATATGACAAAATCGCGGTAACGTATGACCAGTCTGCAGAGTTTTTTGCTATACCGCTATAGTTCCGCAAATAAGCCTGTCCAGGTATAAAGCGGTCTACACCAACCAAATTGCTGTAGTATAAAGGGAATTTAGCCGCATTTTCAAAACCACTAGTATAAAACGAAAATTTGGTACCAATGGTACCGCCTACCTGGTAGCCGCGGGTATTTAAATAGGTTGATTTTTTAGATGTGAAATCAGTCCCGGCTTGTAGATCGAGTATAATATCCCCGTAAAAAGTATAATCGGGTTTATTAACTTCAAAAAGATGTTCATTAAATATTTTTCGGTCCAGCCAGCTTTTACGATTATTATTTACACCAACATTCATTACCGAATCATAAGAATGTTGAATTAAACTATCAATCAAAAATGGCCGTAATGAAGTATGAAACGCGCTTTTTGTCGAATAAATATCGGCGTTGAACTTTTGATAAAGCTGGTAGGAGTTAGGCAAATAAGTAGATTGGCCTTTACATAATTGTACCGAAAAAAGGATAATCCCGGCCAACAAAAATTTTTTTCTGAAACTTACGGAGTAGAGTTTTTGCATCGCAACAAAATAAGTATTATTTATTGTAACATAAAAATTTCGTTTTGTTTATGATTTATTCATCCTTATATATGGCTTATTATAACCCTCATATTTTAGGATACAGAATATAAAAAACGAAAGTCACCTAATAAATGCAAAATAGTACAAATTTGTTTTCCTTATTAATTGTTCTAAATGAAGCTTTTACAGGTTCCGTTATAATTAAACTTGATAGCCGCCTTAATTGTGATGCAGGTAATAGCGGCCTTTAAAAGTTAATAAATGTTAAATTTGACATCGTCGATCGGTTTTTTTTAAATAAGCTGTAAAAATCATGATATTTGCCCGCGCGACGAAACCATTACTATTTATATTAAATGCAGTACAAAAAAATCAATAATCTTTTAGGCTGGCTTTGCTTTATTATAGCCTCAGTGACCTATATTCTAACCTTAGAACCTTCCGTAAGTTTTTGGGATTGCGGCGAATTTATTTCATGCGCCTACCGTTTACAGGTAGCCCACCAACCCGGATATCCTGTATTTGCCATGTTGGGTAAATTGTTTTCCCTTCTTTCACTGGGCGATAATACCAAGGTTCCTTATTTTACCAATATGGGTTCGGCAATTGCCAGTGGTGCTACCATTATGTTCCTGTTTTGGACAATTACCGCATTAGCTAAAAAATTGATATTGGATAAGCGCGATGATGTTGTTAACCAAACAAATCTTATCCTCATTATGGGTGCAGGACTTGTTGGCGCATTGGCTTTTACCTACACCGATACTTTTTGGTTCTCAGCCGTTGAAACCATTGTATTTGCGCTGTCATCATTGTGTACTGCCATTGTATTTTGGGCCATATTAAAATGGGATGCCCATGCCGATGAAAAAGGTGCTGATAAATGGCTGGTTTTTATAGCGTATGTTATTGGTTTATCAATAGGTATACACTTGCTTAACTTATTAACTATTCCGGCATTAGCCATAGTTTATTTTTTCCGCAGGAGCAAAAAAATTACTGTTGGCAATGGTATCCTGGCTATACTTTCGGGCATTGTTATACTTGGATTGGTACAATATGGAGTTAGGGGATATACTATAAAATTTGCCGCCTACTTTGATCTTTTCTTTGTAAACTCTCTGGGACTGGGGTTTGGTACTGGTGCCTTTTTCTTTATATTGCTGATAGTGGCCGCATTAGTAGCCGGCATAATCTACAGTATCCGTGCTAAAAAGCCTGTTTTAAACCTTGCTTTGCTTTGCCTGGCCTTTATATATTTTGGTTATGGCTCATTTGCATATATTCCCATCAGGGCTACGGCCAATCCCGATTTAAATAACTCCCATCCAGATAATGCGTTTACGCTTTATGGCTATCTGAACCGCATCCAATACGGCGAAAACCCATTGTTATTTGGCCAGTACTATGATGCCAAAGCTGTTGAGCAAAACGAGGGAAGCATCATATATCGTAAGGGAAAAACCAAATATGAAAATGCCGGCCGAAAGGTTGAAACCGTGTTTGATCATACTACCTTTCTTCCACGTATGTATAGTACCGAGGCGCAGGATATTCAGTTTTATAAAGATTGGTTACGCATTCCTGAAGGACAGGCGCCAACCATGGTTGATAATATGAAATGGATGCTGAGCTGGCAAATGTACCAGATGTACTGGCGTTACTTTATGTGGAATTTTGTTGGCCGTTATAATGACGCAGACGGGCAGCAAAGTACCGAAAGTATTGACGGTAACTGGACAACCGGTGTTTTTGATGGCGGTCGTCACCTGCCAAAATCTGTTGTTAATGCGCCAACTTATACGCCATTATATGCGCTGCCGCTAATAATAGGCTTTATTGGGGCTGCCTACCACTTTACCCGCAAAAAGAAAGATGCGCTGGTAGTGTTATTACTATTCTTCTTTACGGGCCTTGCCATTGTTATATACGTAAACCAACCGAGCGTACAACCCCGCGAACGCGATTACTCTTACGTGGGTTCCTTTTATGCGTTTGCCATTTGGATAGGTTTGGGTGTGATTGCTATTGCCGAAGGCGCCCGCAAATTTTTGGATGGCCGTACCGCAGCAATTGGTTCAACAGCTATTTGTATACTGGTTGTTCCGGTATTATTAGCCAGTAAAGAGTGGAGGGCTCATGACAGGTCTACCAAAATGACGCCGCATGATATGGCCTATAACTACCTGATATCGTGCCCTAAAAATGCCATTTTGTTTACTTATGGCGATAATGATACCTACTCGTTATGGTACGACCAGGAGGTTGAAGGAATAAGGCCTGATGTACGCATCGTAAACCTGAGTTTATTCACCGGCGATTGGTATATACGCCAGATGCAGGGAAAAATGAACCAATCGGACCCATTGCCTATTACTATGCCTTTTGATAAGTATAAAGAGGGGGTAAGGGATGCAATTTATTACAGCGATCGTAAATTAGACGGTCCGCAGGAAGTAAAAGAGGTGTTTGACTTTATAACCTCTGATGATAAGGCAGCCCAGGTAGAATATCAAAGTGGTGATTATGGCAATTATATGCCTACCAAAAACTTAAAGATCACTATTAACCCTGATGAAGTGGTTAAAATGGGAGTTGTTACACCTGAGCAGAAAAGCAAATTAGCCAATATCATGGATTGGAAATTCCCGCCAAATTATGTAACCAAAGAAAATCTAGCCATGCTTGATATCCTGGCGCATAATAACTGGAAAAGACCAATTTGCTTTACTACCACCATTGGTAACGAAAATTTGATAGGTTTACAGCCATACCTATATAAAGAAGGTTTCACATATCATTTAATACCTTTCCAAAAGGATACCACCATACGTGATCAGTTGAGCAAAACAAACACCTTGGTGATGTATGATAATGTAATGAACAAGTTTAAGTTTGGCAATTTTAAAACTGCCAAATATCTTGATCATGAATCAACATCAATGTTTTACCCGGTAATGGTAACCACATTTAGCGATCTGATCCAAAACCTGATGAAAGAAGGCCGTAAAGACCTGGCGCTAAAAGCCCTTCATAAATACGACCAGGAAATGCCTGATATAAACCCATATATTGATATTGCCGGACGTAAAATATTTTTAGCACAAATGGCTTTCCAATTAAATGATGTTGTACTGGGAACTAAAATGGTGCAAAATATTGATAACTATGTGGTTGATCAACTTGATTATAACTATCATTTATTGACATCCAACAGCGGTGGCTTAAATACCCGTGATGTTCAGATTAGCTTACAGGTACTAAATGGAATGACTGATTTCATGAAGGAAAATAACCAAACAGGATTGTTTAAAAAGTTTGATGGCCAATTAAAAGATTACGTTAAAAAGTTTTCGCCACTATTAGGCGGCCAGCAATAAAATGCTTTGATAAAGTCCCTATCCAGGAATCAATTACCAAGAGCCACGATAATTTAAATTCACAAAAAACAATAAATGGAAGTTTTCTTTAAGGGAGAACTTCCATTTGTTGTTTTAAACCAGCTTGTTTTACCGATATCCTTTGGGGCGGGCATGGATTAAGCTAAATATTAAATAAATAATCATAAAGTCGGCTTCTTTATTTATTTTCATAGCCGGTATGCAAAAACACTTTAAATTATATCTCACATTCCTGTTTTGTTTTCTGTTCTTATTAATTGGCAACCGGGTTGTTAAAGCAAACACACCAGCAGTACACGTAACTCCCAAACCAACCTGGTTAAGTATTTGTAAACCCTATAACCAAAGACCATCAGCACGTACAATAGAAAAAGGTTTTTTTTATGCCCTTATTGAGCAGCAGGTACATATTGAAAAGCAAGCTGAATATCACCATATCATAAAAGAAATAGTATCCGAAACCGGGATCCAAAATGCATCGCAGATCAACGTTGGTTTTGATCCCAGCTTTAAGCGCCTTGATTTTCACGAGATCATTGTATGGCGTAACAATAAACCTATCAACCGCCTAAACATATCAGCATTTAAAGTTATAGCCGATGAACAGGATCTATCTAACTTCATTTACCAGGGTAGCTACTCTGCATTATGCATATTGGATGATATCCGCAAAGGGGATCGCATTGAATATTCATATACCTTAACCGGCCGTAACCCTATATTTAATGGAAAATTTTGCGATGATATCTCTTTTCAATGGTATCAGCCGGTAGCGCATCAATACACCGTTTGGATCACGTCGTTACAAAGAAATTTAAATTTTAAGGCCTTTAATACTATACCTAAAGCAACTATTACTCAAAATGGTGGCTTAAAACGATATGAGTACGAAAGCTTCCAGGTACCGGCTGCCCACTATGACGATAGCCAGCCAGTCTGGTATGAGGGTCGCGCACGCGTTCAGATCAGCGAGTTTAATGATTGGGCCGCTGTTACCAACTGGGCGCTCAGCATAAACCCCGCTGCTATCAATATAAAAGGTGATCTGGCCGCGCGTATAGCCGAAATAAAAACAAAAACAGGTTCCGACCAGGTAAAATACTTTCGCGAAGCGGTAAAAATCGTGCAGGACGAAGTAAGGTACATGGGCATCGAGATAGGGCAATATTCACACCGGGCTAACAATCCCGACAAGGTATTTAAACAACGTTACGGAGATTGCAAAGATAAATCGCTGCTGCTGGTATCAATGCTGCAAGCGGATGGCATTGATGCATCTATGGTATTGGTTAACTCGGGCGTACGGGAACACATTGCCGATTACATACCTACTTACTATGCTTTTGACCATGCCGTGGTTACTGCCAACGTGAAGGGAAAACAGGTTTGGGTTGATGCTACTATTGGTTACCAGGGAGGCACCGGTACCAATATTTATTTCCCCAATTATGGCAAAGGGCTGGTATTAAAACCGGGTAATAAATCGCTCACCGCCATACCACAATCACAAGCAGGAAGTATAGTTTATAACGATATTTATAAAATTAAAAACGATAAAGCTCCTGTTGAATTTACCGTGAAAACTACCTATACCCTCAACGAAGCGGATGACATACGCAGCAGACTGGCATCATCAGGTATGGCCGAAACGGAAAAGAACTACCTGGAATATTATGCAAAAACATATGCAAGAATTGAGCCTAAGGATTCGGTAAGTGTAGTTGATAACCTGGAAAAGAATGTACTTACAACAACCGAAACTTATATTATAAAGGACTTTTTCAAAACTGATTCTGAAACCAATAAACGATCTGTTGATTTGTATGCCAGTTATATAACGCAACAGTTGCCGACAATAAATGGTCAAATAAAAACACCGGTATCGCTAAGTTATCCTCTTAATTACGACTATACCATTAATGTAATATTACCCGGTGGTTGGGATATTACAAACCGTACTAACGCCATTAACAGGGATTATTACAAATTTTCGTCAGATTATTCTTCATCCGGAGATACCTTGCGTCTCAATTATAAGCTGGCTTATCTTAAAGACAATGTGCCGGTTAACAAATTGGCCGAGTTTAAAAGCGATTTAAAGAAACTTAATTATGATGATTTAAGTTACAACTTTACTTATGGAACTGTAAACGAGCCTCCTTCAAACGCAAACAATTTTATGATACTTTTTGCAGGATTCCTTACAGTGGGTCTTATATTTTTAGGTGTTTGGATCTATCAGCGCGAAACCCCGGGCATTGTTTTTAGCTATGGTTCAACATTTACACCTGTTGGCGGCTGGCTTGTATTGGTGATTGTGTTATTGGCCTTAACTGCATTTTTTTCAATATCTGTTCTGCTTGCGGGTGATTACTTCAGCCTTAAAACCTGGAATTTGGGTGGCGTTGGCATCCAGAACCTGAGCTATAAATTATTTGTGATTATGGAAGTCACCTGCTTTATAGCCCTAATATTTTACTCTGTTTATTGCCTTGTATTACTCTTGAACAAGCGCGATATATTGCCAAAAGTAATTACAGGTTATTTCCTGTTCACTGTTGCTTTTGTGCTGGTTGATTTTGTTTGGACGCTTACTATTAAATCCAACAGAATTGTTCAACCACATCCGTACATATTGGTTTACGCGATGATAGTTGCAGCTATATGGATTCCATATTTTAAAAAGTCGTCGCGGGTAGAGGATACTTTTATTGTGCCGTATCCTCCATATAATTACAGTTACGAAGGGCCCGAAGAACATCATTCGGCATCTAAAAACGGATGAGAAATCGCTATATGCCGTAATATATTACGTTTTTCAGCGATATATCGATTATTCAAGAATCCGGTATTTACATTAAGTAATTGATAAACAAATTGTTTATCAATTGGCACAAGATTTGAAAATAAGACTGCATCATTTGTATTCTGCCTTATTTTCAAATAACTCTTACGCAATAATTAAGCCCATAATTTTTATTAAACAGTTTAATAAAAAATTTTAGAATAAATTTGATAAACAATTACCCAATCCAAATGAAATTTCAACAACTATTAGAAGAGGTAAAACAATATGTCACTTCCTATTTCGACGCCTACCAGGATCCGGAACTGATATACCATAATATTAAACATACTAAGGATGTTGTTACTGCAGCAACCAAAATAGCCAACCATTACCAGCTAAGTGATGAGGATTTTTTTGTGGTAGTATCATCTGCATGGTTTCATGACACCGGCTACTTTACGGATAGGGCCGATCATGAAGCAAAAAGTATAAGTATTGCAGAGCATGAGTTGAAACAATTAAAGGTAACTCAGCCTGTGATAGATAAAATTAAAGCCTGTATCCTGGCTACCGAAATGCCTCAGAAGCCAGTTGGCTTACTCCAGGAAATTTTATGCGATGCCGATCTTTTTCATTTAGGAACCGATGATTTTAGTGAAAGGAGTAAAATGGTTCGCAAAGAGATAGAAGCAGTAAAGCGTATCACCATTGATAAAGATGAATGGCGTGCCCGCAGTATTGAATTATTGCAATCGCACAGGTATTTTACAGATTATTGCCGCCTGTTGCTTGGTGATCAGCAACAAAAAAACCTCGACAAACTTTTAGAAAAGCAAAGTACGGTGAAGGATAAAACCGAAACAAAAGAACCTGCTAAAACAGATGAATATGTTGAAGCAGATGAGTCTGCCGAAATAAACATTACCGACGCTTTCGATGACAGCAAAAATGATCACGATAAACATGGTAAAAAGCATAAAAATGATAAGCCCGAGCGAGGCATAGAAACCATGTTCCGGATTAGCTCAAGCAACCATCAGCGACTGAGCGATATGGCCGATAATAAGGCCCATATTATGATTACGGTAAACTCCATTATTCTATCAGCTATAATCAGTTTGGTTTTACGTAAGCTTGATGAGCACTCAAACCTGCTGATTCCTACCTTTATGCTGCTTGGCGTAAGTTTATTAACGATGACTTTTTCTATACTGGCAACGCGGCCATCCATCCCGAGTGGATTGTTTACGCGCGCTGATATTGAAAAGAAAACTGTTAACCTGTTGTTCTTTGGTAACTTTTACCGGATGTCGCTGGATGAATACGCCGACGGTATGATAAAAATGATGGATGACAGCGACTTTTTATATGGCAGTCTTATCCGCGACAATTATTCACAGGGTGTTGTATTAGGTAAAAAATACCGGTTGTTGCGTGCTTCTTATAATATATTCATGTTTGGACTTATTATTTCGGTAGCAGCGTTCATTATTTCGACATTGCTCTAAGCAGTAAATTTTATAGCTAAATAGATAAATACTGCGATTATGGATCATTATTCATTTTTTGATAGGGACCTGAGCTGGTTGCTTTTTAACGAGCGTATTTTGTTGGAGGCCAACAAGGAAGATCTTCCCGTAATGGAAAGGATAAATTTCCTGTCGATATTTTCGTCAAACTTAGATGAGTTTTACCGGGTAAGAATGCCGGTTTTACTGGCCCTGCACAACCTGGCCAAGCATGGCAATAGCGAAAAGGAAGATGTTTTATTGGAAGCACAAATACTGATAGGCCATCAGCAGCAAAAATTTGGGCAAGTATTTACCAGCAGGCTTATTCCCTTGTTAAAAGACAATAAGATTAATCTCCTTTTTAATGAGCCTATACCCGTTGCTATTAACGATAAAGTAAGTGATTACTTTTACAGCCAGGTAATGTCTTTTTTGCAGCCGATAGATCTAGCTGACACCAAAAAGAACTTTTTCCCTGAAAATAACAGGTTATATTTTTTTATAAATCTTCGTACCCGAGACGATAAGGAGCGAAATGTAATACTCAATATCCCTTCAAACCAGTTACCGCGTTTTTACAGTGTTAGTGCTGATGATCGGCAATACATTATTTTCCTGGATGATATCATCAGGCATAACCTTGATAAACTGTTTGCGAATGAAACATTACAAGGATGCTTTAGCTTTAAAATAACCCGCGATGCTGAACTGGACCTGAAAGACGAATACCAGGGCGACCTAACCGAGCAAATAGAAAAGCAACTGTTAAAACGTGATCTGGGCATAGCCACCAGGTTTTTGCATCAACCAGGTATTCCTTTGCGTATACTGCATTTTATAACAGAAAAATTTAGCTTACAAAGTTCAAGTGTGGTTGAGGGCGGGATGTACCATAATCTTAAGGATCTGATGGGCTTACCGGTTAATAATCCTTCACTACGCTACTCCCGTTGGGCACCAGTCACAAACAGTACTATTGGTAGCTGGAGTTCTTTGTTTGATTATATTGAAAAACAGGACTGCATTTTTCACGCGCCATATCAATCATACAATACGATACTGCGCTTTTTTAACGAAGCTGCAACGGATGTGACCGTAGAGGAGATATTTGTAACCCTTTATCGCGTAGCCAGCGATTCGCGAATTGTGAACGCGCTGATTAGCGCAGCCAATAATGGCAAAAAGGTAAGGGTGATGGTTGAGCTGAAAGCACGTTTTGATGAAGCCAATAATATAAAATGGGCTAAAAAGATGAAGGCCGCCGGAGTAAATATCATCTATAGCGATAAAGCACTTAAAGTTCATGCTAAAGTAGCGCTGGTAAAAAGGCAGGTGAATGGTCGTGATAAATATTCTGGACTATTGGCTACCGGTAATTTTAATGAAAGTACCGCCGCTTTTTATACTGACCATATTTTAATGACGGCAAATCCATTGTTGCTGCGCGAAATGGAATTGCTATTTATTTTCTTATCTAAGGGAAAAAAATCTGCGGAGGGTTACCCTATCAATTTTAAGCATTTGCTGGTTGCGCAGTTTAATTTGCAATCGGGCTTTATGGAATTAATAGATAAAGAAATTGCAAACGCGAAACAAAACTTACCTGCCGCCATCACTATAAAGCTAAACAATTTGGAAGAGCGTAAGCTAATTGCTAAATTGTACGAAGCATCGCAGGCTGGGGTTAAAATAAGCATGATTGTGCGGAGCGTTTGTTGTTTAATCCCCGGAATACCGGGTATGAGCGAGAATATCACCATTAGACGTATAGTTGACCGTTACCTGGAGCATGGTCGTATATTTATCTTTCACAACAATGGCGATAAAAAAGTATTTCTTGGCTCAGCCGATTGGATGAACCGTAACATTTACCGCCGTATTGAGGTTTGCTTCCCTGTTTATGATGAAAAGATAAAGGCCGAAATTTTACAGATTATTGATCTACAATTAAAAGATAATGTACAAGCTGTAATTCTAAATGCGCAATTGCAGAATATAAACATCGATGCCAAACCACCCCTGGTGCAATCGCAGCGTGAGATATATAAATTTTTAAGTGGGGTTTAAAAGGTTATAATTATGCGTAAAGCCATTATTTATATATCCATTTTACTTGTTTCGGTAGGTGCTATTTCATTTATATCATGCACCGAAAGGGCCGACAGAAATGGAAATGATAGTCCTAAAGGCTATAACCTAGATAAGCCAATAAAATACAATATGCCCGACGAATTGCTTGAAATCTCGGGAATCACTTTCAATAATGGCAAAAGCGATTCCTTATATGCAGAGCAGGATGAGGAGGGTAAAGTATTTTACTTTAAATTAGGCGATAAACAGGTTAGCCACAGCAGGTTTGGGAAAAAAGGCGATTACGAGGATATTGCTATCTGCCATAACCGGGTAATTATGTTGCGCAGCGATGGGGTACTGTTTACTTTTCCGCTTAGCCAGATAAGAAGCAAAGAAGTAGCCGACGTACAAAAACTGGAAGGCCTTTTACCGCCCGGAGAATATGAAGGTATGTATGCCGACGAAAAATCGCGCCAGCTCTATATTTTATGCAAACATTGTACGGATGAGCACACCACAAAAAGCAGCAGTGGTTACATATTTGCCTTACAAGCCGATGGCTCACTTAAGCAAAGCGGAGATTTCGGCATCAACGTTAAATCTATTGAGAAAATACTGGGTAAAAAGCGGATTGGTTTCCACCCATCGGCATTAGCGAAAAACGTTAATACCAATGAGTGGTACATTTTGTCGTCGGTTAACAAAATATTGGTAATAACGGATATTAATTGGAATGTAACAGCGGTTTACCCACTAAATACTTCATTGTTTGGCCAACCCGAGGGTATGGCATTTGATGCAAACTATAACCTTTATATTTCCAACGAAGGAAGCAAAACCAGCGAGGGGAATGTTTTAAAATTTAAATACACTAAATAATAGCAAAATGATAAGAGACGCGAAACTGATCTGGATTTTTTTTATAATCATTGCATTTACAGGTTATCATAATTGCTTAGCCCAAAACCCAGATATTAATATTTTAAAGAGTATCAACCCTCGCTATCCAACGTCCTTATATTGGCGCAATACCAGTAATTCGGCCTATTATGGAGCAGGAGCTGCCTCCTTCGGCACGCTGATATATGGTTTAGTCAGCAACAATGAAACAGCTAAACGTAATGGTATCGAAACCATTATCAATTTAGGAGCATCTGTTTTAGTTACAGATCTTCTTAAGGTAACCGTAAATCGTACCAGGCCGGCTGATAGATACCCTAACGATGTGTTTGTTAATTCGCCAACGCACAATCAGTCTTTTCCTTCGGGGCATACCAGCCTGGCATTTGCAACAGCAGCCACTTTATCTATACAGTATCATAAATGGTATGTAACCGTACCGGCTTATTTATGGGCATCATCGGTAGGTTACTCCAGGATGTATCTGGGTAAACATTACCCAACGGATGTATTAGCAGGTGCTGCTGTAGGCATAGGTACATCATATGCAGGCCATTGGCTTAATCAAAAGTTATTTAAAAAGCACAACCCAACCGTAACTGATCATGAATAAAAAAATACTTTTCTTATTCATTTTATTCCTGGGCAGGCTTGCCGCAAAGGCCCAGGATTCGGTACGTTACCGGGTAATACTAATAGGTGATGCAGGCGAAATGGGGGTGCATCAAAGCGATGTTTTAAAACATGCAGCGGCTAACATCGTTAAAAACAAAACCATTGTAATGTACCTGGGCGATAATATATACCCAACAGGTATGGGCTTACCGGGCAGCCCTGATGAAGAACGAACAAAAAAGATCCTTCAATCGCAATATCAACCCATGCGTGCTAACGGCGCACCTGTTTATTTTGTGCCCGGCAATCATGACTGGGATAAAATGGGACCGCAAGGACTGGCTAAAATTAAACGCCAGTGGCAATATTTGAATGAGCAACAGGATAGCTTATTAAAAATGATTCCCGCAAACGGATGCCCCGATCCGGTAGAGATTGATCTGAATGAAAATTTAACAGTTATAGCCTTTGATAGTGAATGGTGGTTATATCCTTATAGCAAGATTAATAATGATGCGGAATGCGATTGTAAAACCAAAGATGATATAATAGATAAATTTGAGGAGATATTGAACAGGAACCGCAACAAGGTTATTCTGCTGGCATCACATCATCCATTTCAAAGCTATGGTACACATGGCGGCAAGTTTTCTTTGAAGGATCATATTTTTCCGTTAACTGCCCTCAACAGCAATTTAATGGTGCCCTTGCCGGTAATTGGTTCATTGTATCCTTTTTTACGTTCATCCTTTCCTAATCCCGAGGACTTGAATCATCCCTTATATAAGGATATGATAACGCGAATAGATGGTGTTTTTAAAGGCTTCCCAAATATGATCCACGTAGCAGGACATGAGCATGGCCTGCAATTTATTAAGAGCGACCAGGTACAGGTAGTAAGTGGAGCAGGTGCCAAACGCACTTACGCTACAAAAGGGCCACACACTCTTTTCGCCGATGCTACTCAAGGGTATGTTATAGCCGATATGCTGATCGATAACAGCATCCGTTTTACTTACTATATTGATAGTACAACAGGTGTAAAGCAGGCATTTACCTACACCCAACCTTACACCCGTGTAAAAGAGGAACTTGATGCTGCCGTTAAACCAATTACCGCCGATAGCGTGGTAGTTAAAGTGCATCCTTCCTACAATAAAGTAAGCAAATTTCACCGCACCATATTTGGCGAAAACTACCGTAAGGAATGGGCGGCAGATACTAAATTACCTGTTATCAGAATCTCTGAATTTAAGGGAGGCTTAACTCCCGAAAAATTGGGTGGCGGTTTTCAAACCCATTCCTTACGTTTAATAGATAATACAGGCAAGGAATGGGTGATCCGCAGCGTCGAGAAAAGTCCGGAAAAAGTACTGCCCGAAGAATTCCAGGAAACTTTTGCCAAAGATTGGGTAAATGATGCCATGAGTGCACAACACCCCTTTTCAGCACTCATCGTTCCGCCATTGGCAGATGCCGCACGCGTGCCTCATACCAATCCCCAGATAGGGGTGATGTCGCCAGATGAAAAGCTGGGCAAATACAATAAGGTATTTGATAACAAAGTAGTACTGATTGAAGAAAGAGAGCCCACAGGAAAATCTGATGCTACCGCAAAAATGCTGGCGGTTATGTTGAAGGACAACGATAACAGGTTAGATGGAGATGCGTTTTTACGCGGCCGTTTGCTTGATTTATTAATTGGTGACTGGGACAGGAGGGGCGACCAGTGGCGCTGGCAAGGCACCAAAACCGATAAGGGTATTGTTTATACAGGCGTTCCCCGAGATCGCGACCAGGCGCTTTATACCAACCAGGGTATATTACCTTATCTTGCTTCAAGAGAATGGTTGGAACCCGACTTACAGGGCTTTGATGGTAAAATTCGTAATATATACTACTCTGCCTGGAGCAGTATGTTTGCAGATCTGCTTCCTGATGTAAAATATAATCACGAGCACTGGACAAAAATAGTTAATGATTTTGTTGCTGCCGAAACCGACGAGGTTTTAGAAGCAGGCTTAAAAAGGCTTCCGGCATCATCCTATAAATTAAGGCATGATCAACTATTTAAACAATTAAAAGAACGCCGTGCAAATATCCCGGCGGCGATGGAAGAGTTTTACAAGATCACTAATAAAATTGTTGAGATCCACACCTCCCGCAAAAATGAATTGTTGAATATTAAAGATATCCCGGGTAATGGCCTCAACATTGTTATCAATAAAATTAACAATAATGGCAAAGTAAGAGATACATTAATGGATATCAATTTCATGCCGGATATTACCAAAGAGATTAGGATCTATGTTGGTGCGGGCGCTGATAGGGTGATATTGAATAACGCCACATCCCCTATAAAACTTAGGTTTGTTGATAGCGTGGATGTTAAAAACTATAATATCATCAAATCAAAAAACAAGGTGCAGATTTATGACCCCGGCACGTTTAAGCTTACGGGTGATACTTCAAAGGTGCGTAGATATCTTTCGGCAGATAGTGCTAATATCTCCTACATGGCAACCAATTTATCTAATGTTACCATGCCGCTTGCCAATATCGAAATAAACCCCGATGAAGGCTTTTTGCTGGGCCTTGGTTTTAAATATACCCACCAGGATAGTTTTCGTAAATTCCCTTACAATGATGTGCAGCAGGTGTTTGTAAGCCATTCATTTTCAACTAAAGCATTTAGGGTTAATTATAATGGTGAGTGGATAAAAGCGGTGGGAAATGCAAACCTTTTATTGCAATTTCAGGCCAATTCGCCCCAAAGCCTTAACTTTTTTGGGCGTGGCAATGAAACAGTATTTGACAAAACAGGCGACTATAAAAGATTTTACCGTACCAGGTTCACTACCGTTCAGTTTGATCCCGCTTTAAGCTGGCATAGTAAATCGGGCACCACGATAAACGTCGGTCCATCTTTTCAATACTATAATTTAAACGATGCCGATAACACAGGTCGTTTAATTACAAATCCATTACTTACAAAAAGTACAGATCGTTATAACTTTGATAAACAAAAGCTTTTTGCCGGCGTAATAGTTAATTTTACCAGCGATAAGCGTAACAACCAGATCCTACCTGCCTGGGGAAGCTATGTAAATATTAAACTGCAAGGTTATGCGGGTTTAAATAGCTATTCAAATACCTTTACACAGCTTATACCACAAGCAGCATTGTATAAAAGTTTAAATACTAAGGGTACCGTTGTACTGGCCGAAAGGATTGGTGGCGGTATCACCATTGGTAAAACAGCTTTTTATCAATCCCTGTTTTTGGGTGGGCAGGATAACTTATTAGGATATAGATTATACCGTTTTGCCGGACAATACAGCTTTTATAACAACCTGGAATTGCGTGTTAAACTATTTGATTTTGCCAGTTATATTGTACCGGGACAGGCCGGGCTTTTGGGCTTTTATGATATTGGCAGAGTTTGGGAAAAGGGAGAGCATTCAGATAAATGGCATAATGGCACGGGTGCCGGTTTATATATTGCACCCGCTAAACTGGTAGTAATAAAAATAGTTGCCGGGCACTCTGAAGAAGGATGGTATCCTTATCTTTCAACAGCATTCCGATTTTAACAAGGGATAATTTTTATAATAAAATGCACACCGAAGTATTAAATATAAGCAAGAACGAATGTACTGTTTGCCAGGTTGATATGTGCCTGTCATTCAATCCATTTGTGGAACATTTAAAGGAACGTGTAATTACCGAGAAAACCCTTAAAAGTGAATTCTATAAATATGTACTTAACAAGTTTGAAACGGATACCTGTATAGACCTGGAATTGAACCCGGAACATGCAGAAAAATACCGTGGAATGCTGGAACTTGTTTTTAGCATACTCACCCCGCCCATACTCAACGAAAAGGAATTTTATTGGGCATTAAGCACTCCGGTACCTGATAAAATTTTTTTTAGCACAGAAGCATTCTTTAATTTCCATTCCAGTCATCACTCTGGTTTGTACGTGGTAGATATGCCCGGTAGTGAGCTGTTTACCCAACGCCAGAGAAGGTTTGTTTACAACCTGATATTGGAGCGCATGTATGGTTTTAGCACAGTGCTTAAAAACGAACTTTTGTACAGCTATGTTGACCCGGAAACAAACCTCACCAGGTATTACAGTATCTTCACCAACCCACAGTTTGTAACTATCATTGCAAAAGGCGAATTACCCAAATTAAAGTTTGAAACGATAGAGCCTTACCTAAATGGCTTTGAAGGAATAGAGGTATTAGAAAACATCTTACCGCTATCAAATTTTATGTTCCGTGGTTTTACGGTGATCACATTAACGGATATTACTCTTCCGCATGCGATGGAAAGCATCAGGAATGAGTTGGTTAATCACTCCGCAAATGAATCTGAGCAGTATGATCATATTATCAAGTCATTAAAAACTTTGTCTGAAGATCCCTCTATCGAATTTGGCTTAATGCCGTTTTTAACCGTTAATAACAAGCCGATATTTGACAAGAATGAATGCTCGCAAAGTATTTTAATATCATCAGCAAAGCAATATAGCATGGCCGAAGAGGCTTTTCTGTCAGTTGCTGAAGATTACAGTAAAAATCCTAAACCTTTATTTTTTAATATCATCAGTGATGAAAAGGTAGCGAAATTTCCTTTTCTTAAAGTATTAAAACAATCCGGAATTAAGTCGTATGGAATTTTCCCGGTTTATTATAATAAAAAGAACGTAGGCATAATGGAAGTATACTCGTATAAGGAAATAGCCTTTTACGAAAAGCTGCTGTCCAAATTGCAAACCGCTATTCCGTTAATTGCCCAATTACTGCAAAATAGTATCGACCAATTCGATGAAAAGTTAGAGAAAGTAATTAAAAATAA
Source organism: Mucilaginibacter sp. (assembly GCF_025362475.1). Classification (GTDB taxonomy): domain Bacteria; phylum Bacteroidota; class Bacteroidia; order Sphingobacteriales; family Sphingobacteriaceae; genus Mucilaginibacter. Next base: position 77,869 of record NZ_JANYGH010000055.1, on the reverse strand, counting down.
ATTCACTTCGCTACAGCCATCTGTACAATGGAAATTTAATGAAGTAGCCTGGACTTATCTTACACAAGGAAACAAAAAGCATAAGAACCAGGAAATAGAAACCGTGGTTTTTAATAACGTTTACCCGTTGTTTGGCGCAATAGATATTCGTAACTCCACTATAGAGCGTAACACCGCCTTACAGGATGACCTTGAAGCGTTGTTAGTCCTCACCATAGATACTTTAAAGAAGGTAAAAACACAAATTCACCTCAGTCTTATTGATAACCTGGTATTTAAGTGTGAAGAGTGGCTGCAAAAAGTTAGTGGTTTTATAACTACCAATGATGAGCTTACACTGGATAGCTTTTTGCAGGATGAATTGAATCCGTTTTTAAATCATTTCAGGCAAAACTATCCAGAGGAAAAGCCGGTGATTGATAAGTACTTTGATGCCCTGCCCGAAGAAACCGGCCTTTCATTTGCCAACCGCCGCAACCTGGAAAACTCTATGCAGCTCATCAACACCAGTATTAACAATTACCTGGAGATGGCTCAGGATGAGGTACAAGGATCGTTCCCGTGTTATTTTGAAAAATTCAGAACCGACGGGGTTGAATATGATATTTATATTGGTCAATCTATCGCGCCTCACAAAGCATTTGATCTGCTGTATCTGAAAAATATTCGCCTTTGGCAATTACGGTCTATGGCCGAGATAGCCAAGTTAACCAACAGCTTAACCGACCAGATATCCCGCCCGTTACAAACTACACAGCTGATATTTATACATTCAAACGCTATTGATATCAGTTTCAGGAACGACGAAAGGCGTTTTGATGTAGAGGGAGCTTATAACATACGTTATGAGGTGGTGAAGAAACGAATAGATAAGGTGTTAATTGCAGGCACGGTTGAACGCCTCACCCAACCAGGTAAAATTGCGATGGTATATTTTAATCAGATGGAGGCCACTGAGTACCAGGAATATATTAAATACTTGCAAGATCGTCATATCCTCAATAATGATTTGGAATATCTCGACCTGGAAGAATTACAGGGCGTTACAGGCCTAAAAGCACTAAGAGTAGGTGTTAATTATGATTTTAAATCATAAAATAAAGTTATGTGTTGTAATAATCAATACATAGCCGGTTAGTTTTAAAAACGTAGATAACTCAACATATAACCTATGAAACCTCCATTACTGTTTTTATTGGGAATTGCCTTGTTTATCACTAATAATATAAGTGCGCAATCATTAGGCGATAGTGTAAAATTGGCCATCGAACCTCAATACAATGATGTAAGCGGTACTCACCCTTTTTTTCTTGGAGAGAATTACCGTAAACTATGGGCAGCTCCGGTAAAGTTCAGCGTTTTTCATATATCAACAGAAAAGGGCGGCTTAAAGATCTTGCAGAGGGGCGGAGGGAAACAAACAAAATCTTTACGCCTGCAAGACCCCACAGGGCAGCAATGGGTATTACGGACCATCCAAAAATACCCGGAGAATGGCTTACCGCCCGACCTGAGGCCCACAGTAGCGAAGGATATTTTACAGGACCAGGTATCTGCCGCGCATCCGTTTTCGGCATTAACTGTGCCACCATTGGCATCAGCATTAGGAATTCCGCATTCTAATCCTAAAATTGTATATGTGCCCGATGATCCCGCATTAGGCGAGTACCGTAAGGATTTTGCCAACCAGGTTTTCCTGTTCGAGGAACGTGAACCACTGGATGCTGAAAAAACTGAGAACACCGAAAAAGTACAACAAAAGCTTCAGGACGATAACGATAATCGCGTTGATGAAAAGATAGTGTTACGGGCCCGCCTTCTGGATATGCTATTGGGCGACTGGGATCGCCACGAAGATCAATGGCGCTGGGAAAAACAGGAAGGTAAACATGAAACCATCTATGAGCCAGTACCCCGCGACCGCGACCAGGTTTATTATAAAACCTCCGGGCTGTTCCCCTGGATAGTTGCGCATCAGTGGTTAAAATCAAAATTCCAGGGATATAGTGAAGAAATAAGGGACATTAACGGATGGAATTTTAATGCCCGTTACTTTGACCGCTACTTTTTAAATGCCCTGAGCGAAGATGACTGGAAACAGCAGATAGCTTTTGTGCAAAGTAAGCTGACCGACGATTTGATCAAAAGGGCAGTTAAACTGATGCCTGATACCATATACAAGCTTTCGGGCCCGGGAATTATCAAAAAAATGATAGCCCGACGGAATATACTTGATAAACAGGCAATGGAATATTACCGCTTCATATCCAAAGAGGTAGAGATTCCAGCGAGCGATAAAACGGATAAATTCAACATCAATAACCTGCCTGGCGGTAATCTTTCGGTAACTGTAAATAAAATCAAAAAAGACGGCGGTATTGACAAAGTTACCTATCAACGCACTTTTAAACCGGATGTAACACAGGAAGTAAGATTGTATGGTTTTGCCGGTGATGACCAATTTTTAGTAACAGGTACTGAGCCCTCGCCTATAAGGGTACGCATGGTTGGTGGCGATGGGGTGGATAGCTTTTATGTAGATAAAAATCTGCATAATAAAAGCAAGCTTTATTTATATGATCGATCAGATCAGTCGAATAAATTACCATCCCCAACAGAGGTAAAAATTCGCACATCAACAGATACCGCGGTTAATCAATACGATAAACAAAGTTTTAAATTCAACAGGTTTGAGCCAATTGTACTGGCTAATTACAGCACAGATCTTGGTATATCTCTTATCGGCGGTTTTTCTTACGAAAAACATGGTTTCCGTAAAGAGCCATATGCTTTCAGGAATGAGTTTTTAGTAAATTATAACTTGTCCAGGCAATCGTTCCTGTTAACGTATTATGCCAATTGGAGGAAGCTGATAGGGAATAATGACCTGTCCATTAATTTTGTTTCACTCGGACCCCATAATCTTAGTAATTTCTTTGGGATAGGTAACAACACTGTTTTCGAAAACAAGGGTGATAAAAAAATCTCGTACTACCGCAATCGTTATGATTTTGTAGTGGCCGATGTTTCGTTGCGACAGACGCAGGGTAACTGGCATCTAAGTGAAGGTATTGCGGGGCAATATTATAACAGTAGCATATCTAATAACAGCAACCGTTTTTTAAACAATTACGATCAGTTAAATCCGTCCGAAAATGTATTCGGAACCAGGTTTTATACCGGGGCACTGGTAACAGCTAAACTAGATACCCGCAATAAAGCAACAATACCTACCAAAGGAATCTATTGGAGTACTACCCTTAGCGGGTTTACAGGATTAAGTTCTGGTAGTCATAACACTTACGGGCAAATACTATCAGAATTCAGCTTTTACTTGAATCCCGACAGGGACTCGGTACTGGTTATAGCCAACAGAACTGGTTTGGGTACTACCGTTGGAGATGCCACCTATTTTCAGCTAATGAAATTAGGCGGAACCCAAAACTTCAGGGGTTTTCATACCAACAGGTTCACCGGTAAGTCTATCGCCTACAACAACCTGGAACTTCGCCTTAAAGTGCTTGATTTTGCATCTTATCTGCTGCCCGGTTCAATAGGTGTTATCGGCTTTAATGATGTAGGCCGTGTTTGGGTACCCGGCGAAAAATCCAGCCAATGGCATGATGGCTACGGCGGCGGTATTTACATCATCCCTGCGCAACTGGTTTTAATTGAAGCAGTGATGGGCTTCTCAAAAGAAGGATCATTACCTTACATTACTATTGGATTGAGGTTTTAAGCTTCACCTGTCCATGACGTGTTTGTCTAATCGCGCAAAACTTACGAAGTTTTCGAAACTTCGTAAGTTTGATCCCGGCGATGCCCTGTCATTCTCCCTTCAGAGGATAAACATTTTTAATTAAAGAAGAAGTATATCTATCTGGTGTGCATGTACCATATTTACAATTGGCGACCATGCAAAAACAGTAAACCGGCCATCTTGGGAGGCCACCAAAGCAATTGCATCTTTTTGATCAAACACAAATTGCGCTGCAGATAAATGCCGCGTACCGCCGTTTTGTGCCGGGTGGATTATTTTTGTTGAGCAGCCAACAACTGGCTCGGTAACAATAATCTCTTCTACACGCGTGCTTTTTGATGAACGGCCTATTTTGGCACCAAAGGCAAGCAGCTCATGCTTATCATTAATTACCGTGGCACCATCTATAGAGGTTAACCCACCAATGGTATCAACTGCACGGCGTAGTTTTTCCTGCCAGGAAGTATGATATTTTTCAATACCTTCATGAATCATCAGGTCGGTAAGACCAGAGAAAGCCGGCGAAACCGGGTAGGATATAGGAGAAATAATGGATTCTGTCCAGTCATCGCTCCCGGATGGTACAACCAGCAGTATACCGCCACGTTTATGAGCTTGCATAGACGCCGCTAACTGTACCAGCACATTCACCGGATCGTTCCAGGAAGATGGCAAGGTAAAATCAAGCATAGAGGTAAGAATGGTGGGGCAGTCAGATAGGGTAGAGCCTTGTTCATCAACTACCTTAATATCGTCACCTTTTAAAATGGCTATATTCACAAACTTACCAAAACCATCAACACGCCGGTGTTTTACAACCAGCAATCCAGGCTCTATTACCTCCAGTACAAAACAATAGGCAGGTATGGCAAGCGTTGTTCCCCATACGTAAAGTTCCCCATCTTCTATCCAAACGCCTAAGTGTATCCCCGGTTGCTGCACAGCCGAAGCAAATTTTGTAAGAATATTGGGCGCAAGTTTTATTTTATGTCCAAACAACAGTGGTTGTCCGGCGCTTTCAGGCGGTAAAAAAGCCAAAGTAAATTTTGGCGAATAACCTTCTTCGCGACGTAGGCTCGCCCAGAAGGATATATCGATAATAGCCTCAATAGTTGCAATATCAGGTGTTGGCGCGGCCAGGTCGACGCTTTCTACATTTACCATTGAATGGAAATGTTTAAAATGCCGCTCTAATGACGGAGCTACAACGCGGGCAGCTTTATAAGTTGGTTCAGAGGTAATACTCCTTGATTCCATATTGATTATAAGATGATTTCCGACTGGTGCGGCCGGTTAAATAGATTGTACTACCCAAAAATAGCGGTTCTTTATCGCCATCACAAACAAATGCCTCAAAATTGCAATTAGCCGATAATTGGGCAACATGCTGATTAAATTATATGTTTATTTTTGAAATTATTTTAAATCCTGATCCCGCATAAATGTTTGATACTTTTTTACAATACGTAGCAGATTACTCATCATTAAAATTATCTGATGAAGAAATTGAAGTGATAAAAAAATCCTTCAAGCTCAAAAAGCTGCGTAAAAGACAATACCTTTTGCAGGAAGGCGATATGAGTAAATATATCTCATTTGTAACTAAAGGAGCTTTAAGGCAATATACGGTTGACGATAAGGGTCATGAGCATATTGTGCGTTTTGGTATAGAGCGCTGGTGGATGGGCGATTATGAAGGCTTCACTATGAAAACTCCCAGCCGCTATAATATTGATGCTATTGATGATTCGGAACTGTTGCAAATATCGTATGAGCAGCTAGAGGATCTGAAAAAGAAAGTCCCTGCTATTGAAGCCATGGTAAAAAAGATAGACCAGCGTAGTTACGTTTCACAACAAAGAAGAATTCATTCCTCTATTAGCAATACCGCCGAGGACCGTTATATAGACCTCCTGAATACCTATCCCGATTTTTTGCAGCGCTTCCCTCAAAATATGATCGCATCGTACCTGGGCATATCGCCAGAAACCTTGAGCAGGATACGGAAGCAGATGGCGGGTAAGTAATTTATTTTTACTTTTAGGCCATGGATAATGCTACCGTCCCAAACAGATCGAAATTAAGATTTGCCTGCGGAGTTTTCTTCTTTATTTCGGGCTTTGGATATTCGTCCTGGGCATCACGCATACCATCTATACAACAACAGCTTCATTTAAACGAGGCGCAGTTAGGGGCGGTTTTGCTTGCCTTGCCAATAGGCTTGATGCTTACTATACCCATAACCGCGAAAATGCTCAAGCACTTTAGTAGCAAAAGTATTATGCTTATTGGCGCTATCGCTTTCAATTTATTATTATGTGTACCCGGCTTTACCACTTACGTATGGCAATTGGTTATACTACTTTTTTTCTTTGGCTCGGCACGCAATATATATAACCTGTCAACAAACTCCCAGGCGGTGAGTGTACAGGCATTTTACGATAAATCTATCATGGTAAACTTTCATGGCATTTGGAGTATTGCCGGTTTTGCCGGTGCCGCTGTTGGATACGTCATGGTATCTTATAATGTGGGTGCATCCTGGCACCTATTATTAGTTGGAATAGCAATGCTTATCACAACAGCTATTTTTTACCCGCACATTTATTATGAAAAACCAGTTGTTACATCGGCCACATCTGGCTTTAAATTACCTGATAAGCATCTTATAAAATTTGCATTGATATGCTTTGCCTCCATGGCTTGCGAAAACACGATGTATGATTGGAGCGGCATTTATTTTCAAAAGGTGGTTCATCCGTCTAAATCAGCGGCAACAGCGGCATTTGTTGTTTATATGGTATCCATGACCATTGGCAGGTTCACCGGCGATAGACTGGTGGCCTCAGTAGGAATAAAAAAAGTACTTACATTCAATGGTATCCTGGTAACCGCAGGGCTATTATTTTGCATTATTTTACCCTATACCTACACCACCTATATGGGTTATGGCATGGTAGGGCTGGGGGTATCATGTATTGTGCCATTGGTATTCAGTATGGCCGGTAAATCACAAAGCATGAATACCAGCCAGGCACTCGCAGCTGTTTCAACTGTGGGCTACCTGGGTTTCCTGATCATACCACCCGCAGTAGGCATTATAGCACAGGCAGCCGGCCTGCGCTGGGCATTTGGAATGGTTGCAGGTTTCGGGGCATTGATTATTGTGATGGTATCTCAACTTAAAGAAAACGCCTAAAATAAGCGAATCACCTCGCATCTTTGTGCGAAAAGCTTCATAACTATATTGATATAGTGGTCTTCTCCAGAAAAAAAACTCCAATTATTCTTGATAAATATCAACGTTCTTTTTTGCCTTTTGTCATTTGGCAGCATTTAGCGTTACCCCATCTTTGTTATGTAAATAATACACAACAAAATGAAAAAGATAGTTTTAATAACAGGAACAAGCACAGGGTTTGGTAAATTAATGACCCAAACTTTAGCTAAAGAGGGGCATACTGTAATAGCTGCCATGCGTGGTACAACCGGTAAAAATGAAGCCGCTGCTAAAGAACTGGCCGTATTACCTAATGTAGATGTTGTTGAGCTGGATGTAACCAGTGATGAATCTGTAATAAATGCCTTCGCTCAGTCTCTGGCCAAACATGGCAGGATTGATGTATTAGTGAACAATGCAGGCATAACAGGTTATGGCTTAGCCGAAGCATATACCATTGACCAGGTAAAGAAAATGTTTGAGGTTAATTTTTACGGAGTTTTGCGTACCTACGATGCTGTGCTTCCTTCCATGCGGGCAAACAAAAATGGCCTTATCATTAATATTTCTACTGGCGCCAGCGGCTTTACATTGCCATTCATGGTGCCCTACATGGCCTCCAAATTCGCGATGGAATCATTAACAGAAGGTTTTAATCATGAACTGAAGGCTTATGGAATAGAGAATGTGTCAATACAAAGCGGTGTTTACCCAACCGAAATGAACAACGGCAGCAAAACAGGTTTGAACGCGGATAAGGAAGATATCATTGCAGCCTATGGACAAGATGCTGTAAATACATTCAACGCGATGGGTGGTGCTTTATTTGGCAAAATGGCTGATTACAAAATGGATCCGCAAACCATTGCTGATGGCGTACTCGATTTGATTAACCTTAATAAAGGCGAACGCCCCTTACGTTACCCATTGGATGCTATTGCACAGGGCGCAGATCATGAATTTGTAAAATCACGTGCCGAGATCAAAGATAAATGGGCAAAGAATTACGGATTTACTTTATAAGTAATACCTTGGCGGCATAAAAAAAACAAACGTGTGTCTCTTCAATTTATTTGTAGAGACACACGTTTGCATTTCATATCACATTAAGAACCTTTAATTTATCTGCTATGGAATTGTCTCTTCATATTATTCTGCAAAAGCCGCCTGCCAATGTTGACTTTGGTTTGCAAAACGGATCGGGTAGCAAATATGAAACTGTGCAAACACAGCGATCCAATTCAACAGACCTGCATTTTTATTTAACAATTATGGTTAAGGGCGACAGGCAAAAAGATAGTTTACCCAAATTTAGCAGCCCATTTATACAAGGCCCATACCCTAACAACTTTATTTATTTAGATATAGGAAGATTAGCCGGGCAGATCGGCTCCTGGGAAAGAAGGCTTAAAATTCCACTAACCGGCATTACCTGGGAAATTATTGATCAGCTTAAAACAGAATCCAATTTAATTTTAGAAACCAAAGTTCCGGGAACAGCAAAAGATGGAACGCCAAATTGTGCAACGGTTAAACCTTTTGACGGCTGGAAAATAACCTCAACATCACCAATAAATTAAAAAACATATACACCATCAATGGAAACTCAACAGGAAACAACAACAGCGCTATTAATAAAAATGGCGATATCAAACTGGGAATTACAAAATACACGTTTAAATGCGCTGTTAAATAAACTGACGGATGATCAACTTTCTGCCCAAACCGCTCCCGGCCGCAACAGTGGTATATATCTACTGGGGCATCTGGCTGCAGTAAGCGATGGTTTATTTACCTTTCTGGAACTTGGCGACCGGCTTTACCCGCAATTGGATGAAATCTTCCTAAAAAATTCAGATACATCGGGGCTTGAAAAACCGTCAATTGCCGATATTAAAGAATACTGGAACCATGTAAATACTACGCTCAAGCAAAAATTTGATGCGATGCAACCCGAGGAATGGTTTACAAAACACAGCGCTGTATCTGCCGAAGATTTTGCAAAGGAACCACATAGGAATAAATTAAATATTTTGATCAACAGAACTATTCATCAGGGATATCATATGGGTCAACTAACTTATTTGGTGAAGAAAGACTAAAAGGTATGCGCATTCTAAAAAGGCCTGTCACCTTGAGCTTGTCGAAAGGTCGAGCGCAGAGGCCTTTGCCCACATGCTTCGACAAGCTCAGCAGGACAGCCTTTTTTTAAACATCACCATATTTTACAACCACCTATCAAAAGTTGTAGAATGTCAGATTTACGAAGTTTTGAAAACTTCGTAAATCTTTCGCTATCTCTCAGCTTCCCCCTCTAAATCCGTTGCTTTTATAGCCTACAATACGGGTTTTTATTAGAATTAACATAGTTTATCTCAATTCTCCCTGCTAATTCCATAAATTCTTCCCCATCCTGACATTTAGATGATCTCAATTTTACAAAGCGATGGTACTATGGATCAATAAACAGTCATATATTTGCTTAACGCTGTTAAATAATTTATCACGTAAACAAAATGGCCAGTAAAGAACGTATTCAACGCTTAAAAGACGAAACCAGGATCAATATTCTGGATGCCGCTCTCCACATTGTAAAAGAGGAGGGATGGCAGGCTTTAAGTATGCGCAAAATTGCTGATGTGATTGAATATACAGCACCCATCATATATGAGTACTTTGCCAACAAGGAGGCTATCCTGTTAGAGCTTGCACGTAAGGGTTATCTTATTTTGGCTAAAGATCTTAGAACTGCCCACGAACAACACAACTTGCCAGAAAAACAACTGGAAGCTATGTGGTTGGCCTATTGGAATTTTGCCTTTGCAAACAAAGAGCTTTACCAGATTATGTTTGGTATAACTACCAATTGCTCATGCGAGGAAGTAAATAAACTCGAAGAATCGGTGATGCCATGGGACCTGTTTACAGATGTCATAGGAAAAGTAATGCACATCGAAGATCCCGCGTCTGATGTGATCTGTACTAAGTATTATACTTTCTGGTCTGTTGTACATGGTTTGGTTTCTATCAACTTATTGAGCCGCGGGTCATCAGACGCTATCAATCGCCAGGTATTAATGGATGCTATTACAGGTATCATCAGATCAATAAAACCTGAGTAATTTTTTAACATAAAAATAACAGTGTTAAGTTATTTAACAGTGTTAAGTAACTTTAAATTAAAAACAAATTAATAATAGTAATACCATGGATTTCAACTTCTACATACAATTAATCAACAGCGTTAAATCACCTGACATAACCATATCAAACACCGCTGCTAACCGCCGTTAGCGCTGTTAATTTTACTTATGTGGTTATTATTTCAATGAATTACACACATAATAACAATTAAAACAATCAACTCTACATATATCTACCGGCCGCGAGGCCACAAATCAACACTCTATCCATCACTTTAAATTAATCATCATGAAAAGTATCACTTTAGCGCTTTTAGCACTTACATTATATGGTTGCTCTCCCAAGCCGCAAACGCAGCAGGCACCGCCTCCACCATCATTACCTGTAGCAAGTATAGCATCAGGCACACAAACTACTTTCCAGGAATATCCTGCGTCAATTGAGGGTACTGTAAACGTAGAAGTTAGGCCGCAGGTAAGCGGCGCATTGGATAAAGTATTTGTTGACGAAGGTGCTTTTGTAAGTGCCGGTCAATCTATATTTAAAATAAATGATCAGCCTTACCGCGCAGCATTAAACAACGCCCTTGCAAGCTTACATGCCGCCCAGGCAGCTGAAGGCAATGCACAACTGGAAGTAGATAAACTAACTCCATTGGTTGAAAACAAGGTAGTTTCTGATTACCAGTTAAAAACAGCCAAGGCAGCTTTCCAGGTTGCAAAAGCTAACATCGAATCGGCTAAGGCAAATGTATCAACCGCGCAGATCAACTTAGGTTATACCTTAATTAAAGCTCCTGTAAGCGGCTACATAGGTCGTTTGCTTAAAAAACAAGGAAGTTTAGTTACTCCGCAGGATGTTGAAGCACTAACCCAGTTATCAGATGTACACGATGTGCATGTTTACTTCTCTTTAGGCGAAAAAGATTTTGTAGCCTTTAAAGAACAATATCCCGGCGAAACTTTGAAAGACAAGCTTAAGCATTTACCATCAGTATCATTATTATTAGCCGACGGCAGCGAATACGCTAAACAAGGTAAAATAGATGTGATCGACGGACAGTTTGATAAAAACACAGGTGCCATCACCATCAGGGCAAATTTTGCCAATCCGGATGGTTTATTACGTGCCGGTAACACCGGTAAAGTACGCCTGAGCTTGCAACATACTGATGCCCTGATCGTACCAGAATCGGCTACGGTTGAAATGCAGGATAAAGTGTTTGTTTTTGCCCTTGCAGATAGCAACAAGGTGAAAAAAGTACCTATCGGCATTGTTGGCAAAAGCGGCGAAAACTACCTGGTTAAGGATGGTCTTAAAGTTGGCGATCAAATTGTGTTAAGCGGCATGGACCACTTAGTTGAAGGCATGGTAATAGCGCCTCAAAAAGCTACCGATAAAGTTGCCGCTTTAAAATAAGAGTCAAGAGTTAAGAATCAAAAGTCAGGAAAGCTGCGAAAATCGCGCAGTGAGTTTACTACTCCTTTGGTTTAGCGCTCTGTAAGAAACAAAATTAAGATAGAAACGGGTTAAGACTGGAATATAGATGATAGACAGGTTTTCTGTCTTGATTCTTGACTCTTGATTCCTGACTCCAATATCAAATTATAAAAGAAAAAGCCATGTTTCAAAAATTCATAGAAAGACCGGTACTTTCCACAGTGATCTCCATATTATTGGTGATAGTTGGTGTACTTGGTTTAACAAAATTGCCCTTAGAGCGATTCCCGAATATAGCACCTCCGGCGGTATTGGTATCTGCTGTTTACCCGGGCGCTAATGCCGAAACTATTTTACGTTCTGTTACGCCTTCGTTAGAAGAAGCGATTAACGGTGTGGAAAATATGACCTATATGACCTCCACTGCCAGTAACGACGGTACTTTGGGTATCACAGTTTACTTTAAACAAGGTACTGACCCGGATCAGGCGGCTGTAAACGTCCAAAATCGTGTTTCACAAGCTACAAGCCAGTTACCTGCCGAAGTTGTACAATATGGTATAACTACTACCAAGCAACAAAACAGCTTCATAGGCGCTATGGCTATCTACTCAGAGGATCCAAAAAAATACGATCAGACCTTTGTGGCCAACTATGCACAGATCAATATTGTGCCCGAAATGAAACGTATTCCGGGTGTAGGTTCGGCCAGTATATTTGGTGGTGTTAAGGATTACTCAATGCGTGTTTGGCTTAATCCCGGTCAAATGGCAGCTTACAAAGTTACGCCTGCCGAAGTAATGGCAGCTATTCAGGACAAGAACCTGGAAGCCGCCCCCGGTAAATTTGGCGAACGCAGTAACGAGGCATTTGAATATGTAATTAAATATAAAGGTAAACTTACCAAACCAGAAGAATATCAGAATATCGCTATCCGCGCCAATGCAGATGGTTCTGTATTGCATTTAAAAGATGTAGCACGTGTTGAACTGGGTGCCTATTCTTATAACAGCGTAAGTAACCTGAACGGACACGACGGTATTATCATAGGTATCATACAGCTGTCTGGTTCAAATGCTAACGAAATTCAGATCGGGATTGATAAGCTGATGCTGAAGTTATCAAAGGATTTTCCTGCCGGCATTAAATACAACCAGTTCTATCGCACCAAAACCGACCTTGATGAGTCAATTAACCAGGTTGAGCATACATTGATAGAAGCCTTTATACTGGTGTTTATAGTAGTATTTATATTCCTGCAGGATTTCAGGTCTACCTTGATCCCGGCCATAGCGGTTCCTGTCGCCATCATCGGTACTTTCTTTTTCATGAATCTCTTTGGCTTCTCTGTTAACCTTTTAACCCTGTTTGCATTGGTGTTGGCCATAGGTATTGTGGTGGATGATGCCATTGTGGTAGTAGAGGCGGTGCATGCCAAAATGGAACATGACCCAAGCCTTACCCCCAAAGCGGCAACTACCGAGGCTATGCGCGAAATTACCGGCGCCATTATATCTATTACGCTGGTTATGGCAGCGGTATTTTTACCGGTAAGCTTCATGGTAGGTTCAACAGGTATATTTTATCGTCAGTTTGCTTTAACCATGGCTATAGCCATCATTATATCTGCTGTTAACGCTTTAACATTAAGCCCTGCACTTGCCGCTTTGTTCTTAAAGAACAAACATAGTGCTGACGGGCATAATGAACCTAAAAAGGGTTTTGTAGAAAAATTTTATGCAGGTTTTAATGGTGGTTTTAATTATATGACCAGCAAATACCTTGTAGGCTTAAAGTTCCTGATCCGTAAAAAATGGTTTAGTATAGGCGGCCTTGTATTGGTTGTGGCATTTACATTTTACCTGGTAAATAAAACAAAAACAGGATTTATTCCTACCGAGGATCAGGGTTTTGTGGCCATAGCTGTTAATACACCATCCGGAACTTCATTAAGCGGTACTAATAAAGTTTTTAAACAGGCCGAAGACCAGTTGAAAACTTTACCATCAGCAAGGTTTGTTACCGCATTATCTGGTTTTAACTTTTTAACACAATCCAGCAGTCCATCAGCCGGGGTAATTTTCCTGTTGTTAAAACCTAACGAGCAAAGGGGCGCAGTTAAAAACATTGATGATATACAGAATATAGTAAGAGGGAAATTAGGTGGCATACCGGGTGGTACCTTCTTCGTGTTCAGTTTTCCAACCGTTCCAGGATTTAGTAACGTAGAAGCGCTTGATGTGGTGCTACAGGATAAAACCAACGGCAAACTGGATAAATTTAGCGGCGTTGCCAATAACTTTATAGGAAAGCTGATGGCGAAACCGGCTATCGCTTATGCCTTTACTTCTTATAAAGCAGATTATCCACAGTTACAGTTAGAGGTTGACGATGAAAAGGCCAGCCAGTTGGGTGTAAATGTTAAAGACATTTTGCAAACTATGCAGGCGTACTTTGGTACAGCCCAGGCATCAGATTTTAACCGCTTTGGTAAATACTACCGGGTGGTGGTTCAGGCAGATATTGCTGACAGGACAGATCCATCTGCCATTGACAGGGTGTTTGTTAAAAATAAAACAGGTGAAAACGTACCTATCAATACACTGGTGAAACTAACCCGTGTGTATGGTTCAGAAACGGCGTCACGTTATAACCTGTTTAACTCTATCGAGATCAATGCTATTCCTAAACCGGGTTATAGTTCCGGTGATGCCATCAAGGCCATCCAGGAAACAGCGCAGGAGCAATTGCCATCGGGTTTTGGCTACGAGTTCTCTGGCCAAACCCGCGAAGAAATTTCTTCTGGTGGTCAGTCGGCTGTTATATTTATGCTTTGTTTGATATTTGTATATTTCTTATTATCAGCACAGTATGAAAGTTACATATTGCCACTGGCGGTAATCTTTTCAATCCCAACAGGTATTTTAGGTGTGTTTGTGGTATTAGGTTTAACCGGTATCGAAAACAACATTTACGTACAGGTGGCTTTGATCATGCTCATCGGTTTGCTGGCCAAAAATGCCATCCTTATTGTGGAGTTTGCGGTACAGCGACGCAAAGCCGGGCATGGTTTGGTTGAATCGGCAATTGAAGCAGCAAAACTAAGGATACGCCCGATCATTATGACATCACTAGCGTTCGTATTCGGTTTGTTCCCAATGAGTATCGCTACAGGCCCATCAGCGCAAGGTAACCACTCTATTAGTATAGGTGCTGCCGGCGGGATGGTATCAGGAGTACTGTTAGGTTTATTCATAATCCCGGTATTGTTCGTGGTATTCCAGGGCTTGCAGGAAAAAATTAGCGGTGCGCCATTGGCAGTATTAAACAGTGGAGGTTCATCTGCCCATAAAAATGGCCATGCCATTGAAGCGGAAGAATTGGAACTGCAAAAAAATTAAGAATAGAATCAAGAGTTAAGAATCAAGAGTCAGGAAGAAAAGTAAAAGTTACAGAATAATAGGATTGAAGATTGTCTTCTGTCTTGATTCTTAACTCTTGATTCTTGACTCTTCCAAAGCAATAAACAAATGAAACGATATATAACTCCATTAGCTTTTGTATTACTTATGGCCTTTTTAAGCGCCTGTAAAGTATCAAAAGATGTGGAAACACCCAAACCCGAGCTACCTGTAAATTTTAGAAATAGTGTAGCAACAACCACTGCCGATACCAGCAGTATTGCCGATATACAGTGGAAGAGTTTTTTTACTGATGTCACCCTGCAAAAACTGATAGACAGCGCTATCGCTAAGAACTATGATATGCAGATTGCCGTTAAAAACATCGATGCCGCACAGCAGTTGTTTAAACAGGTAAAATGGAACTATGTGCCAGAAGTTGCCTTAAATGTTACTGCAAGTACAAGCCGGCCAAGCGATAACAGTTTAACCGGTTTAAGTATCAGCCAGTATAATATCGGCACCAAACACGTTGAGGATTACTCAGCAAATCTGGCACTTTCATGGGAGGCTGATATCTGGGGTAAGATCCGTAATCAAAGCCGCCAGGCGCTGGCCCAATACCTGCAAACCACTGAGGCTAAAAAGGCAATTCAAACCAATATTGTTGCCGGCGTATCACAGGGATATTACAACCTGCTGATGCTGGATGCTCAATTGGATATTGCCAAAAAGAATGTAAAGCTTAATGATAGTACCTTAAGGATCATCCGTTTACAGTATGATGCCGGACAGGTTACTTTATTAGCAGTACAACAGGCCGAGGCACAACAACAAGCTGCGGCCCAACTGGTGCCACAGTTTGAAAGGAACGTAGCGGTACAGGAAAACGCTTTGAGTATTTTAGCAGGAAGACTGCCAGACAGCATCGAACGTAATGGTACTTTAAATGATGTGAAGTTCCCTGAAACTTTAACAGCAGGTGTACCAACAGCTATCATCAGCCGCAGACCCGATGTGAGGAGCCAGGAACTGGCCCTTACCATTGCCAATGCCAAGGTGGGTATTACCAAATCAGAAATGTATCCTGCATTAAGGATTACTGCAAGTGGAGGAGTTAACTCCTTTAAAGCCACCAATTGGTTTAACATCCCTGCCGCCTTATTTGGTATTGTTGCAGGGAGCGTTGTCACTCCTTTGTTGGAGCACAAGCAATTGAGCACCCAATACCAGGTTGCCAAAATCGATCGTGAAAAAACAGTTCTTCAGTTCAGACAGTCGGTATTGAATGCAGTTGGTGAGGTGTCAGATGCGCTGGTTAAAATTGATAAATTAAAACAGGAGCGTGCTATAGCTGCAAACCGTGTAAAAACGCTGCAACAAGCTACCAGTAATGCCAGTATGCTGTTTAAAAATGGTTTAGCTAATTACCTTGAGGTAATTACAGCGCAAGGCAATGTGTTACAAGGCGAATTAGCGCTTGCCTCCATAAAAAGAGATGAATTGACCGCTACTGCCGATCTTTACCGTTCATTAGGTGGAGGCTGGAAATAAGCAGAAGACAAGTAATTGGTGAGGTGAAGAATTAATTTAATCATCCAATTGCTGTAAAATCTTAATAATATAAAAAAAGACCAGCCGGTTGTGATCAATCACAATCGGCTGGCCTTTTTTACTGGAGTGTATATGATGAACGTTTAGTAAAATTAAAATTACCCGATGCATTGGTTATTTGAAAATTGCTTAGATTTATCAGGTAGATCAAAAAAACTATTTGATCAGAATTTTTAACCTATCCAGTATGCAACAGAACGGGGTGCTTGAAAAAGCAGGTAGCAAACAAACCATCACCATTGATAAGCGCACAAATCTTTCAAGAGCTGAATTCATCCGTGAGTATGTTGATAAATCTCTGCCCGTTGTACTAACCGATGCTGCCAAAAACTGGCCTGCCATGGGCAAGCATACGCCTGAATTTTATAAACAAAACTATAGCCATATCGTCAAAACAATTGATGGTGTCACCTATACCATGGCCGAGGCGATTGACCGCATACTGGTTTCAACTGCAGAAAACAGGGCGCCATACCCTTTCAATTTTGATATAAAAAAAGTGTTTCCTGAGCTGATGCCTGATTTTTCACCACAGCTTGTTTATGGAAAAAGCGATAGGATCAACAGCAAACTAATGCTTCGGCAAATGCTTGCAGGTACCACTGTTCATGAGCTTTTTTTGGGAGGCAATGGGTCAAGCTTCCCATACCTGCACTATGACGCGCTATTTATGCATACGCAGATAACGCAGTTGTTTGGTTCAAAAATATTTTTCATGTATCCGCCGTCGCAAACGCCTAATATGTATCCGTACCCGGATAATCCAAAGTTTTCCCAAATCAACTTCCTCAATCCCGATTATGAAAAGTTCCCTTTATATAAAGAAGTTGAGCCAATAGTAGTTCATCTTTTACAGGGTGAAACCTTGTTTTTCCCATCGGGTTGGTGGCATACTACCAGGATCACCGAGCCAAGTATTACCTACGGCCGTGCCCAGTTAAATACCTATAACTGGAACAATTTTATCAATGATCGTTATGTAAACTGGAAAAAGAAGATCTCCTTTATGGCTGCGCCAGTGTTGGCTTATGGAGCAATTGTTGGGGCAATCATGGATGCCTTTGAAAGATAAGGTTCAAGATTTATTACAAATAAATTACCCGGATCTATCATAAAATCCTTATCATAGCGTATCCTCAATAGTTTGAACTTGTTTTTTAATGAAATTTAAATTTTTAGCAGCGCTTCTTTTATTCTCTGGTTATTTAAAAGCACAAAACTTAAATATAATCCCCCAGCCGCGGTCGGTAGTAAACAGCACAGGGCAAATCAGTATTAACAACCGTTCTGCCATCGGTGCAAGTGATACTTCGTTAACCACTTTGGCTGTTTACTTTCAAAAGGAATTATTTAAAGTAAAAGGTTTATCGCTTGATATAAATAATGAGGACTCCCGAAGTGTGATTAAGCTTATTTTAACCAATACTAATCAAACTATTGGGGCATATTCGCTTAAAATCACGCCTGATCGTATAACCATATCTGCCTCAAATAAGGAAGGCATTTTTTACGGATTGGTATCATTATTACAGATCATCAAAAACCAGCCAAAAGAGGGAGAGAATATTACTTTGGCATCAACGGATGTAAAAGCCGCCAGCGGATTCCAAACCATTAACCTTGCGTCTGCCGAAATTACAGATGCGCCGCGATACCAATGGCGTGGTTTGATGATGGATGAATCAAGACATTTTTTTGGTAAAGAAAAAGTAAAGCAGCTATTGGATTGGATGGCTTATTACAAACTGAATAAATTTCACTGGCACCTTACAGATGTACAAGGCTGGCGCATCGAGATTAAGAAATATCCAAAGCTCTCTGCTGTGGGTGCAATTGGTAACTACAGTGATACCTCAGCCGAAGCCAAATTTTACACCCAAAACGACATCAAAGAGATTGTTGCTTACGCTGCACAGCGTTTTATAACGGTAATTCCTGAAATTGATATGCCGGGTCATGCCACCGCGGCAAACAGGGCTTATCCAGAATACTCTGGTGGAAGTGTTTCGGGCTACCCCAACTTCACTTTTAACCCGGCAAAAGAAGAAACTTACCAGTATTTAGCCAACATTATAAAAGAAACAAATGCGCTTTTCCCGTCTAAAATGATGCATTTGGGTGGCGACGAGGTTGTTTTGGGTATTAAAGCATGGTCGCTGGATACGGCTATAGCCAGGATGATGCAAACAAAAAACTTTGCAGACGTAGGCGAACTGGAACGCTACTTTTTTAAGCGGATGACGGATACTGTTACCAACCTGGGCAGTAAAATACTGGCATGGGACGAAGCTACCCAAACCGATCTTCCGGCGGGCAAAACCATCATTTTTTGGTGGCGCCAAAATTTACCGGGCCAATTAACTCTGGCGATGCAAAAAAACTACCAGGTTGTACTATGTCCGCGTTTACCACTTTACTTTGATTTTTTGCAGGATGGCGACCATATTGCCGGCAGAAAATGGAACGGTGTTTTTAACCGCGTAACAGACGTATATAATTTCCCCGACAGGCAATTATCAGCAGATCAGCTTACATCAAGCCAGATTATTGGTGTGCAGGCAAATATCTGGACGGAAAAGATTGCATCAGAAAAACGTTTGGATTTCATGCTTTTCCCGAGAATTGCCGGTTTAGCCGAGGCTGGCTGGACAGCGCCTGAACTTAAGAATGAAGCAGCATTTAACGAAAGGTTAAAAACTGATTTAAAGAACTGGGACAAGGACAATATTTACTACTTTAATCCATTTGATCCTTTAGCTCACCCCGAAGCTGTTGATTTTGTACCGACCGTCAAAAAAACGTATTTAACCGGGAAGCGTGGTCACAATCACAGTTCAAAAAAATTGCATTCAAAAGCTGCTAAGAAACATACAAGTTCAACTAAAACTCATAAAACTTCGTCAAAGGCAACAAAAAGTAAAGCGCATAAAAAAAGGAAATAGCCTGTGGGTTATTTCCTTTTTAGATAAAGTATTATCTGCCTACCTGTAAGTTGAAAGGTGGGTGGTTTTAATGCTCAATACAAATGATTTTCCTACGCTTATTTTAACATTTTTATCCAGTAACATGGCTTTAACCGCGTCATCACCTTTAATGGCTTCAAAAAGATCACGCGCTACTGCCGAACCGCTGATGTTATTGGTAACTTTGCCATTCTCCATATTGATATTGAAGGTGTAACCTGATTTTCCGCGATCTCCCGCAGATTCAAAATCTGTGATGTTCAGTTTAAATTGCTGATCTTCATTTAGGCTTTTCTTCAAATGCAAACGGATAACGGGCATGTACCTTTTCCAGGTAGTTAAATACTTTCTTTCTTCCATGATATTCTTATCTATATAAAAAATAAAAGCCCCTGTAGGTATTCGTTTACAGGGGCTTTAAAGGATCTTTAAGAACCGGGGAACACTATCTCCTGATCTTATATTATTTGTGTGATTTTGTTGTTTTGAAACTAAGGTAATGAGGGACAGCTACTCCCGGAATAATATTACCGCATAACAATTCAAAGCTACCTAAATAAAAGTGTACTATGGTAATTTATATTTCTATACAGTTAAACCCAATAAAACATTGTTAATCAATTATTTATACATGATAACATATTTTGTAGTAATAATGTAGGGGCAAGCACCGCCGATTTTAAACGCGCTTTTGTTCATGCTGATACTTAATATTGGTAATTTGCAATTGTAAATATCGGGAAATCAATTAATCCTGCATTACTAAAAAAACCTAAAATCCTATGAAATATATCCTGAGTTATTTAATGCTCTTACTCCCGTGTATTTGCAAAGCATCACCTATAATTTATGTGAACCAGGTAGCTTTTGATTCGCGGGGGGCAAAAATGGCGGTTGTTGGTAACGACGCCAGGCTTAGGGGCTCAACCATATTTACACTAACCAACCAGGAAGGTAAAATTGCTTTTACGGGTACACTTAAAGGTCCGCTACAAATTACCCAGTGGGCAAAAGGAACTTTCTTTTACCAGGCCGATTTTTCATCGGTAACTAAATCGGGCATATATAAGGTAAACATCAGTGTAAACGGCAAACGATACATGTCGGATGAGTTTAATATTAGTCCAAATGCACTTGCCATTAATACGATGCCCTCAATTATCAACTATTACAACAAGCAACGGGCTAATACACCAACCGAACTTGAAGCTGATAAACATCTATTGCTATATGGTGGTGATAAAACGGTTGATATGCACGGTGGCTGGTGTGATGCCTCGGGCGATGTGAGTAAGTATTTTTCGCACCTGGCATATGCCAATTATATGTCGCCACAGCAAATCCCGCTGGTTACCTGGTCAATGATTAACGCTGTGCAAACAATTCCTGCCACATTGAACAAGCTCAGTATATATGATAAAACGGTTGACGAAGCGCTGTATGGTGCAGACTACTTTATGCGAGCCTTATCAACGGACGATTATTTTTATATGATTGTTTTTAGCTATTTTAATAAAGATCCAAAAGCACGTAGGGTAGTGGGGTTGAAAGCAAACAGTGTTACAACCAATGAATATCAATGCGCGTTTCGCGAAGGTGGAGGTATGGCGATAGCTGCCCTTGCCAGAATCTCCCGGCTTAAAAAAGATGGAGATTTTAAATCTGCAGACTATCTTGCTGGTGCCAAACGCGCCTTTGCGCACCTGTTAATCCATAATGCCGAATATGATGACGATGGTAAGGAGAACATCATTGATGATTACTGCGCCTTGATGGCCGCTACCGAACTTTGGATAGCTACCGACAGCTCATACTACCAAACCGAAGCCCGAAAGCGTGCTGAAAGCCTTGAAAAGAAGATGAGTCCGGCGGGGTACTTTTATGCAAATGATAGTGGCCGCCCATATTGGCACGCATCTGATGCTGGTATGCCGGTTGTTGCTTTAAGCCGGTATTTAAGCAAAGAGAAAGACGCTGCTAACCGAACCACCGCGTTAAACACTATAAAAAAAGCATTGGATTATAACCTGCGGGTAACTGCCGAAACAAGCAATCCATTTGGCTATGCAAGACAGACTTTCCGTTTGAAAGATAAAATTCAGAATGGCTTCTTTATTCCGCACCAAAACGAGACCGGCTGGTGGTGGCAGGGCGAAAATGCCCGCCTGGCATCATTGGCCACCGCGGCTATTATAGGAGGCCGGTTGGTTTATCCTGAAAAAGGTGGCTGGGGTGTTAAAAAGGACCTTGCAGCTTATGCCTCAAATCAACTATCATGGATACTTGGTTGCAATCCATATTCCATGTGTTTTATGTACCAGTTTGGTAAAAACAATGTGCCTTACATGAGCTCAAACTTTGGTCATGGTTCTGGTAAAGGGGGAATATCAAATGGTATTACCGGCGCAAAGGAAAATGCTGATGGCAGCGGCATTGATTACAAAACCGAAGATAATGGCAATGAATGGCGCTGGACAGAACAATGGCTCCCTCACGCGGCCTGGTTTTTACAGGCAATTACAGCTATGGCCGACGAAAAATAAGCGTAACAACTTCATAAGTTTTATCGGATTTACCTATATTAGGGCATGAGGTTGCAAAACAAAGGAATTAATCGCCCCGGAGTTTTACCTAAATACCCCTCAACCAATCATTATGTTTAATATTCAGGCAATTACAACTAATACGGTTGTAGCTAAAAATTTAATTTATGATGATTGCGGTATTGATGATCCTTATATTTTTATGCGTATTGATAGTACCTTTGCGCGGCCCTTCAAAAAACACTAACGCCAAACTCACCAGGCCAACAAACTTGTCTAAATATATGGTTAACAAAGATGGCTGGCTTGAAAAGATGAATGAACATAAAGAGCGAGAACAATAATTTTTTTGCTGATGGTTTATAAATGATTGAAATTTGGACCATGCCCAATAAACTTATTTCGTTTCTATCTTTATTTAAGCATCTATCAGCAGATGATCAGGAGCTTATTACAAACACATTTGAAGCCAGAACATTTGATGAAGGCGATTACCTTTTTAAAGGTGACAGGGTTTGTCAGCAGTTATTTTTTATTGTTGAAGGGGTATTGCGTATTATGGTCAGAAATGAAAAGGGGAATGAGGTTACCCATTATTTTTTAAAGGAAAACCAGTTTTGTACTATATTGAAAAGTTTTATTAACCAGGTACCTGCTCATGAAAGTATCCAGGCGGCTTGTAAAGCAACAGTATTGGTTGTTACACATACCAACCTGATGGCTCTGTACCTTCGGGTCCCATACCTAAAAAGCCTGATAGATGAAATAATACAACAGGCCCTGGTTGAAAAGATCAATGTAAGAAATATCTATTTGGGACAGGATTCGACTACGCGTTACAAGCTTTTTATGATGAGGCAGGCTGATATTGCACTGCGTGTTCCGCTGAATGATATTGCTTCTTATTTAGGTATTACGCCGCAATCCCTTAGCCGTATCAGGAAAAATATTCGCTGATATTTAACTAATTTGAAGGGGTAACGGCCATCATGCGGTGATACTCATATTTGGCAAAACTGGTAACTGGGGCGCCTGCTATTATGTTTTTTAACTGCTCCTCGTCATCAACGACAAATATCCCCAGGCCATAAACTCCTGCAGGATCCATTACCGGCCCAAACACAAGTATGATGCCCTTATCCATAAAATCCCGGTTGTAGGCAATGTGTTGTTGCATAATGGTGCGCTCACTATCGGTCATATCATTCGGAAATGTGGGGCGGGGCGATAATAATTTAACCGCAAAATGTAATTTTTCCATGTTTTTGATTTATTGAATAAGATAGTGATAAAGGTAAATTTATTTATGCTTGCGCAAATACTCATAAAATAAGACATTTGCCCATAGCATGAATAAAAATAGCCTATCAGAAATAACTTTTCAAGCAGCAACGTCAATTGAGCATTTTGAGCAGATAGTTCAGTTACAAAATCAAAACTTGTACAAAAGTCTGAGCACCGAGCAGCAGGAACAACAAGGCTTCGTATTTGCCGAGCATAGCGTACCCTTATTACAAGTAATGGCAGCTCAAATACCACAAATTATAGCGTTATATAAAAACAAAGTAATAGGTTATAACCTGGCGATGACTGCCGCCATGGAAAATGAATTGCCAAGCCTTGCACCCATGTTTAGGGAGTTTCATAAAAGCCAGTACCTGGGCAAACCTTTAATAGATTACAAATTTTTTGTGGGCGGTCAGGTTTGTGTAGATAAAGATTTTCGTGGCCTGGGTTTATTAAGCAAACTTTACAACGCAACGGCTAATGAGGTGGAGGAAGATTATGAACTTTGCATAACAGAAGTAGCTGTAAGAAACACCAAATCATTAAAGATTCACCAAAAAATGGGATTTGAAGTTGTGAGTACACATAACGACGGATTAGAAGACTGGAATGTGGTGGTGTGGGATATAAAAAACAGTGCATGATAAATTGATAAATCATATAAACGCTGTTTATACAAATTCCCTTTCCCGCTTCATAGCTTCGGCCATTTTTATACCCTGCTTGCGTACCTGCTCACTACGTACATAACGTTTATCGGCGCCTAAATTGGGTTGGGTGATGAAATCATAAAACATCCTTGTCCACGAGTGGGTTGAATCCAGGTGCTGATAAAACTCTTTGGTAATCTTGTAATACTTTGGTAAGTGCCGGCCGGGGATATTCATGATATCGTGATGCTCGTTATGGTAACCTACATTAAAGCATACCAGGTTTAGCCATCCGTAATAGGAGTTAGTTTCCTGTCCTTCCTGAAAAATAAAGTGTTCATGAATAAAATGCCCTGCCGCGGGATGAAGGCTAAATCCCCATAACGTTGAGAGGAACAGGTAAATGATGGCTATCTTCCCAAGAAATACCCAGATCAGGATGTCGGTAATGATTAATGTGATGATATTAGCCCATTCCCATCGCGTAGGTTTAGTATCAAATCCCCGCACTAAAAAAAGAAAGAAAATATAAAAAAACAACCAAAAAAACTTCCTGATGCCCGATTTGCCTACCATTTTAACTTCCCAGTGGCTGGGGAAGTCGTTATCTATCTCCTCGATGCCTAAATGGGAGTGGTGTTTCATGTGATGGGTTCTGAAAGCGATAGCTCCAGGTACCAAAACCGGGATATTAGCAAATATGGCAAGCGCTTTATTCTGGGCAGGTGTTTTAAGCATCAGGTTATGGGCCATTTCGTGTACGGCCATTGCCGACCAATGGTTCATAGTACCACCAACCACATACGATAACAGGATTATTTGCCACCAGTAGCCACTAAATGAGGGAAACCACACGCTTACACCCCAGGCAAAACAAAGTTGTCCGGCTACAATAAAAAATGTAAGCACAGCCGCCCAGGGATCATATCCCATCAACTGTCTTACTTCGGGATGTTTCTTTAATACTTCTATCCGCCGCAAAAAATGAATATCAGGTGTTTGAATGTTTTCAAAAGGGGAATTACTTTTCATAACGATATGTTTTAGGCTATGCTAAATAACATAAATTCTTCAACCCAATCCGCAGTGCTGGTACTCAATTTAACCACGTATAAATACTTAATTACCCATATCAATAACACAGTTTTAACCGCAATTGCTGCAAAAACTTTTAAGGCGCATTAAATGGATAAATACTTATCACAACAATTTTCCGTTCTAATTCACAGCAAAGAATAACGACATCTACCAAAAAAATGTCACGATATTCCTTTATTTATAGATACGTTATGGCAGTTTAGGCTGAATAACGATTATTTTTTTATGTTTACCAAAAAAATCAATCTTAGTTATGAGAGTTTTAAAAACCCTTTTATTTCCTGTACTTATTGCATTAGTTGCGCTGATTTTTCCTGCTTGTAAAGCCAAGAAATTAGCCGAAAAACCAGCGCCGGTTGAAACAGAAAAAATGTATGCCCCGGCTCCAAAACCAACACCGCCGCCTGCATCGGCCCCTGCGCAAACACCGCCGCCGCCACCTGCAAAACCAAACTATAATTTCAGCAATATTCAGTTTGAATTTAACTCAGCTGTTTTAAAAACAGCTTCATACCAGGCATTAGATAAGGCTGTGGCAGAAATGAAGAAAGATGCAACAGTAAAATTTGTATTAAATGGTAATTCATCTGCCGAAGGCACAGATCAGCGTAATATGGAACTATCTGTTGAAAGAGCCAACTCAGTTAAAACATACCTTGTAAACAGCGGTATAAGTGCCGATAATTTAAGTGTTAAAGGTTATGGCGAAAGCAAACCAGTTGCCGATAACTCAACCGAAGAGGGAAGAGTTTTAAACAGACGCGTAGAGATAAAGCTTAATTAATAAGCTTAAAACACTTATCATAAAATAAAGCATCGGCAGTTTAAAACCGGTGCTTTATAGTTTATAACAGGCAACCATTATGCTTTAATATTCGTTAATGTTTAAAGTAGTAACAAACTTTATCGGGCGATTTGAAGCATATTTTTAAGGGGATCCTAACCCTGCTAAATACTAAAGAAAAAAACAAGTTGTGCAGGCTCATCCTGCTCGATCTGTTTATTAGTGTATTGGATATTCTATTTTTAGGATTACTGCTAATCGTTATCGGCTTTTATACATCCGGGAAGCCCGACAAACACTATTTTATTCCAGGCGCATGGTTCAACCAGGATTCTATCCTGCTCATCGGCTTGTTCCTGGTACTGTATTGTTTTAAAAATTGGTTGGGGTACCTTATCCTTCGTTTTCAACATCACTTTTTTTACGGTGTGGCAACGCGCTTATCCAAAAGGAATATTTTACATTATCTTAAGGATGACTATATAAAATTTGTAAATGTTGATTCATCGGTGCATATCCGGCAGATAAGTCAACAACCTATTGAGTTTAGTCATTATATACTAAACAACGTTCAACAGATCATATCGCAAAGCATCCTCATTTTATTTACTGTCGGCGCAATTTTATTTTACCAGCCGCTGTTGTTTTTATTGTTATTGACGTTTTTAGTACCTCCAATAATTATTTTGGCCTATTTTATAAAACGAAAATCAAAACAAGTACGCGAACATACCAAACTAACCAGCGAGAAAAGTATCCAGTATTTACAGGAATCGCTATCCGGCTTTGTAGAAAGCAATATTTATAATACGAGCGATTTTTTGGCCGATAGGTATAACAACTATCAACAGCAATTAAATAATAACATTGCCTCACAGCAAACCCTGCAGGGCTTACCGTCAAGACTAGTGGAAGTGTTTGCCATATTTGGCTTTTTTATTTTGATTTTCATTAATAAGTTTTCGGCTCATGGGCCAATAGTAGGTATCCTTACTATTGGCGTGTTCATGGCCGCAGCTTATAAAATTATTCCCGGTATCATTAAAATATTGAACAGTGCCGGGCAAATTAAAACTTATGAGTTTACTTTAAATGACCTATTGGCTGTTAAAGAAACAATTGTATCTGCCGATCTGCTCAATATTGTTCAACCCATAAATTCTATCCGTTTTAATAACATCCGTTTTAGCTATAAAGAACAGACCGTATTAAACGGTATTAGTTTTGAGGTTTGCTCAGGCGATTTTGTAGGCTTTTCGGCTGCATCAGGTACTGGCAAAACTACAATCATAAATTTAATTCTGGGATTTTTAACTCCCGAATCCGGCTACATAGATATAAATGGCAGACCTGCAAATACCATAAAAAGACAACATTACTGGAAAAAGATTGCCTACGTAAAACAACAAACTTTCTTCATCCATGATACCATCCTTAAAAACATTACCCTTACCGATAAACAACATGACCCCGAAAAGCTGGCCGAGGTAATATCCTTTTGCGGGCTTGAACCATTATTAGCGGGCTATGCCGAAGGGATAAATAAAGTGATTCGTGAAAACGGTAAAAATTTAAGTGGCGGTCAACGCCAGCGTATTACGCTGGCAAGGGCATTGTATCATGATTTTGATGTATTGATATTAGATGAGCCTTTTGGCGAAATGGACCAACAAGCCGAAGAGGCTATCCTTGATCGGTTAAAACTCCTAACTGCCGAGGGTAAAATCATATTATTTATTACGCATAACACCGCAAGTTTAAACCACTGTAACAAAATAATTCCCCTGGTAAATGAATAAGCCCAAAGCATTGGTAATATTGAGTCCCGGTTTTCCTGCGGATAGTAATGATACTACCTGTATACCACCGATGCAGGTTTTTGTAAAAGCTTTAAAGCAGCATAATCCGCAACTGCATATTATAGTGGTTAGCTTTCAATATCCTTTCACCGCTTCGCGATATTACTGGTATGGGGTGGAAGTTATAGCTATTGCGGGTAAAGGCAAGGGACAATTATTCAGGTTAATTACCTGGAGGCGTGTATGGCAAACTCTAAAAAAGCTTTATAATCAGTATGAACTCAGCGGACTGTTAAGCTTTTGGATGGGCGAGTGTGCCTATATTGGCGACCGCTTTGCCAAAAAATACAGTTTACTGCATTACGCATGGCTGCTTGGTCAGGATGCAAAGGCCGGCAACGAATACGTAAACCGGATAAAACCTAAAGGAGAATCCTTAATAGCTATATCTGATAGCCTGGCACGGGAGTTCAGGATAAATTATGGGATAGAACCTGCATATACCATTCCCACGGGCATCGACACTACACTTTTTAATACGGAATCAGTTGATAGGGATATTGATATTATGGGCGCAGGTTCGCTTATTCCGCTTAAGCAATATCATTTGTTTGTTAATGTTGTTAAAAGCTTAACCGCCGAGTTCCCGGACGTAAAAACAGTTATCTGCGGTAAAGGCCCCCAAATGGAAAGTCTTCTAAAACAGATAAGCAAACTAAAATTGGAAAACAACATCCAATTAATAGGTGAATTAGCACACCCCGAAGTACTTGCGTTGATGCAGCGTTCAAGAATATTTTTACATACATCGGCATATGAGGGTTATAGTACCGTTTTAAGTGAGGCTTTATACGCAGGCTGCCATGTGGTAAGCCTGGTTAATGGGATGAATACCCGCCCAGCCCAGCACCATGTGCCTGATAACGCGGAACATTTGCCGGATATAATTAAAGACTTGCTTAGCAATAAAAACCTACTTCACGAACCAAGTTTGGCTTATCCAATTAAAACTGTGACGGCAAGGGTAGCCGCTTTATTTGGTCATTAACCTATGGCAAATTTCAACCAGGTCATCGGCTATGGTTTTAAAACTAAGGCATTGATTAAAGTGGGCTAAAACAGCTGCCGACATTTCTTTTGGGTTGATTCTTTCAGTCTCCTTAAGTGTTTGGGCCAGCATATCTGCGTCGCCGGGCGGATATAAGAAGCCGTATTTGCCATTCGCCATTATTTTTTGATATGGTGGAATATCTGTAACAACAGGGATACAACCACAGGCTATTGCTTCAAGCAGTGCATAACCGCTCCCTTCTTTACGACTGCCAGATATATAATAATCTGCCGCGCTAAACCAATAAGGCATAGCAGCATTAGTAACTTTCCCAACCAATACAACTGATGCTGACAATAACCTGTTTGATGCCAGCTTTTGATCTATCCTGCTCAACAGCTCGTCGGTTTGATATATCATATAAAGTTTGGCGCCGGGCCTGGCTTGCAGGTACTGTTCAAATCCGCTCAAAACCGTCATCGGATCTTTATTAGCATTTAAGTGACCCACCCAAAGAAAACTGGTTTCACTTGTAATACCGGTATATGTTTTACTCAACTGCTTTTCAATGGGTTTAAAGCCGGTTGAAGCTTCCAAAAGTTCAAATATTTTGGCATCCCGTTTTATGATATTTTTTTTCTTCCACACATCCGCATTGCCTGCCGCTGTAAAAAGAAATGCATCGGCAAGGCTACAGGCTATTTTTTCTAAATAACCTTTTATACCTGTCGATGGTAATTCGCCATGATGTTGGATGATTAGCTTAAATTTTTGATTACAGAACAGCCGAAGAAACATCACCTGGATAGGAAATACCAATCCTTGTACCAATATAATATCGGGTTTTAAAGCTTTAATAAAACGATGGGTTTTAATAGAAACAGACCAAAATCTATTTTTCCCTCTAAAAAAATAATACGGAACATCGTCCATGATCACATGCTGTTCAAAAGACGCATGCTTAACAAAAGTAATATCGACGTGATTTTTAAGATAAGAGGCAAAAGCCAGGGCAGGAGCATGGTTTTCCTTAACCTGTTCTGGCCGGGTGTAATTTAAATGGGAGTGATAAATAAGATCAACCAGTTTTATCAATTTTACAATATTTGATGATGTATAAATGTTCCCGGGAACACAGCGCCCGGTAAATAAGAATGAATAGACGACATAAGTTCGCCTATATTTCCCTCCACATATTTGTAAACATCTCCCAATTTAATCAAACTAAACTGCTTTCCTTTAAGTTCATTCGCCAATTTGGGCAATAAACTCTGGTCGAATAAACGAATGTTCCCCTGATGTACTATCAATTGAATATCGGTCGGTTTTGTAGCATAAAAGGCATTGTAACCTTGTGTTTGACCTTTTGCTTTTGCAATTACCAGGTCGGCATATTTGTGGGCTGCAATTTTACCATTGTTTGTTTTCCAGACGTTTGCAGCGGTTTTATTAAGGGATAGATACAATTCTTCATCATTAAGCATTCCGGTATTTCGTGCTATGGCGATATGATCCCAAATATTCCAGCTACTTGTAAGAGTTGAATCGGTGCCCAAAAGAATGTTTGTAAAAGATTTTAGTTTCTGTATAGGTGCTGTTGCATTCAACAGGAAATAGTTGGATGCAGGGCACCAGACTATGGCCTTAAAATTTGGAGCCTGTTTCGAGGTCATGGCCACCGCATGAATTCCTATAAGTTCCCGGGTCATTTTATTCCAGCTAATGAGGCTGTCAATTTCCTTTTCGGCTTGTGTATTAGTTCCCTCACCGGTATGGATCACTACCTGCAACTTTCTGTTAAGTGGATTATTTAATTTTATTTTCCAGTATTTTTCAAACGCTGCCGAATGCAGGTCGTGGGTATTTTCAAATATATTAATGAGCGCAGGTTCAACAAATAATTGTTCCCCATGATTTACCACCGTAGTAACCCCACAAAGCAAATTTTTGTACATCCCCCATAACGTACGCAAATGTTGGGGAACATGAAGCACAGCGTTTATCTCATACTTAAACTCCTTATGAATGTATGCTCCCCATTCGGTATAATTATTATAAATGCGGTTACCCAACTGTGGAAAAAGATTAAAATCAAGATGATCATGCGAGTTGATGAGTCCAGGAAAAACAATGCAATCATCAAAGTAAAGCTGAAACTTGTCGCCGCTATTGATCACTGGATAATTCACGTCAACGATCTTATCGTTAACAATCCCTATGTCAACCATCTTTCCGCTATCAGCCAACCTCACATTACGCAGTATCATTTAATCCTTTTTAAATGAATGCCATAAATAACCGGAAAACCATAATACTTTTCATATACATGCATCGCATTTGCCTTTTCGTAAAATGGTTTCATGGAGTCATCAATTTTTATTTCCAGCTGGCTTACCACCTGAAAGTTATTTTTCAACAAAACATCTTTAATGCTATAGATAGGATGTACGTAGTTACGAACAGCCATTAAGGTATTGCGGTGTTTAAAAGTACGTTTGCCACCAGATGCTAACGTGTGTGGATGAAAATCGGTAATAATAATATCGCTATCGGGTTTTAACATCCTGCACCAGGCCTGCAAAGCCTCTTCGATATGTTCAATATGAGCCACAGTAAGTGTTGAAACGATGATGTCAAAAACAGCGTCGGGAATATCAGCAAAAGCATTATCCTTAATCTGCCTGGTTTGTGATGATGGGTATTTATCTTTTAATTTATCAAGCATACCACCCGATACATCAAAACCTGTAACACCTGCGGGAGCTTTACTGAAAATAGCGGGCCACTGCCTGCCTGTGCCACAGCCTATATCAGCTATTTGTTTGCCTTTAAAATCTATATTTTCAATAAGGTTTTCAAATAGTCTTTTGTCAAGGTGCAACATTAAATTTCCGGGCTGTTTATCATAGTCAGATGCCCACAGGTCGTAGGCTTCCACTACACTTTTTTCTATAACAGCCGGGGAGTTTATCTTGCTTTTAATATAGTTTTTGAGAGTAGTCAGCATTGTGCAGGGTTTATCATAATAACGGGCACAAAAGTGATATGGTTGCCCGTCATTTTTATTATTAAGCAGGCAACCCCTGTCAATTATGCAGCGTAGTATATTATGAATAGTTTAATGTTGATCTGGGTTAGAAGGCGATGGGTATAAAAGCTTATCGCCTTCATTTAACTGCCAAAATAAGTAAGTATGAATAAGATATTACTTTACAATCCTAAAAGTGCTATAGCCAAGCACCGCATTCCCAATTCTATTTTAAATATCGCCGCGTCTGTTGAAGGTAAATATGATTGGGTGATTGTAGATGGTAATTGTGAATCAGATCCCCTTCAAAAGATTGAAAGTTATTTAAAAACCGGTGAGTTTGGCTACCTTGGTTTTACAGTGATGCCGGGGCCTCAACTAAGGGAAGCTATTCCTCTATCAAAAAAAATAAAAGAGAGATACCCTTACACTACTATGATATGGGGAGGATACTTCCCTTCAAGTCAGCCAAAAGCGGTTTTAAGCTCGGGCTTTGTTGATTTTATCATCAACGGTCCGGGAGATAATGCTTTCCCGAGATTGATAGATGCCCTTGAAAATCATGAACCCTATGAGTTTATTAAAAACCTGATTTACAAAGCCGATGGCAAAATAACCAAAACCATTAAGGAAGATCTGCTTGATCAGGACTCATTGCCGCCATTACCTTATGATAAACTTGCCACTTTTTATCCTATAGACAGGTACCTGGGCAAAACCTATTTAGGAAAACGTACCATGGCCTATCACTCCAGTATTGGCTGCCCCTTTACCTGCTCATTTTGTGCCGTTGTGCCAATTTATGAAGCACGCTGGAAAGCAAAATCGGCCAAAACGGTTTATAAGGATGTTAAATACATTAAAGACAGGTGGGGCGCAGATGCCATTGAGTTTCATGACAATAACTTCTTTGTATCAGAAAAACGTACCGTTGAGTTTGCGAAACTGATAGAGCCTGAAAATATGACATGGTGGGGGATGGCCCGTATCGACACCATGGATAAATTCAGCGATGCCTCATTGGCACAGATTCGTAAAGCTGGCTGCAAAATCATATTTTTTGGCGCCGAAAGTGGTAATAATGATATTTTGGAGCAGCTGGATAAAGGAGGCACCCAAACAGGCGAACAAATCATCCGTTTTGCCGAGCGGTTAAAAAAGTTTGATATCATCCCTGAGTATTCATTTGTTTTGGGAACACCAGCCCCAACGCCCGAAAAAGTACAGGCACAGATAGATTTTGAAATTGATTTTATAAAAAAGGTAAAAGCTGTAAATCCGCGTACCGAGATTGTACTGTATACTTATACCCCGGTACCCACCGAAGGTTCGGAACTTTATAAACAGGTTTTGGAACAGGGTTTTGAATACCCAAAAAGTCTTGAAGATTGGATAAGTCCGGCCTGGGAAAATTTTGATCTGCGTAAAAATCCATTAACACCCTGGCTAAAACCAGAAATGATAGATAAGATCCGCAACTTTGAAACTGTACTTAATGGCGTATATCCAACTGTCACGGATATTAAGCTTAATGATATTAAAAGAAAAGCGATCAAATTAGTATCTACCCTGCGTTATAAAACCAACCTGTATAAATATCCTTACGAAATTAAAATACTGCAACGCTTATGGGAATACCGCCAGCCAGAAATACAGGGCTTTTAATTTGTAAAACCATTGAAGACCAACGTAAATAATATTGCCCCCGATATAACCCAAGCTGCCCAGGAAGCATTTGAGGAAATGTATATTGCTGTTCGTGATAAAGAGGGTAGGTTATATAGCGATAAAGAGGTAGCCCGCTTACCCAATATAGATAAAGGGCATAGGTATTACAAAGAATGGAGAAAGAGAAAGCAATCGTCAGAACAACTTATCACTTATCTTAAACAAAGGCAACAGCCACTTCACGTACTGGAAGTTGGTTGCGGTAATGGCTGGCTTTCTTCAAGGCTTGCCAATAT
This sequence comes from Mucilaginibacter sp., assembly GCF_025362475.1. Taxonomy (GTDB): domain Bacteria; phylum Bacteroidota; class Bacteroidia; order Sphingobacteriales; family Sphingobacteriaceae; genus Mucilaginibacter. The sequence continues at coordinate 44,123 of NZ_JANYGH010000055.1, read as the reverse complement.
CCATAATGCCCAGGTAACCGGGCTTGATCCTAACCGGGTAGAAATTGAACAGGCAAAACGCGTATTTAAAAAAAAGCCCAACCTGAAATTTATTCACGGTTCATTTGATAACAATACTTTTAACGGACCTGTAAAATTTGATGTGATCATATTTGCGGCGTCAATACAATATTTCCCGTCGATAAAAGATACCATAGCTGATGCTTTTTCTTTATTAAGCAAAACAGGGCGGGTACACGTACTTGACACTCCTTTTTATCATACAAACGAATTAGAAATGGCCGCTAAAAGGAGTTTTGTTTATTATGATTCTCTGGGCTTTCCGCAAATGTCTCACTATTACTATCATCACCCCTTAAAACAAGTGTTGGAGCTTAAGCACAAAACGATGATCGATCCAACAACATTATGGAACAGGTTGACCAAAAAAAACATTTTTTACTGGATAATATTAAAACCCTGAACATGAGCGGGCAAACCATATTGCAAACGTTTAAGCGTTACCGCACCCTGCAAACACACAGGATATCGGCATTGCCAATTGTAATATTGATGCCGCACAGCGCCTGTAATTGCCGTTGTGTAATGTGTGATATATGGAAAGACAATAAAAACTTAAAGCAGCTTACGGCCGAAGATATCAGCGGCTTGTTAGAGTCACTTAAATCATTAGGAACCACGCAAGTGCTGATGTCTGGCGGAGAAGCTTTACTCAATAAAAACTTTTTCACATTATGCAAAATTTTGAAAGATGTGGGGATTAGTGTTATATTGCTCACTACCGGCTTATCTATAAAAAGCAATGCCGATGATATTTTAAAATACGTTAGCGAGGTAATTGTATCTATTGATGGAGATGAACCACTGCATGATGCCATCAGGAACATCCCCAATGCCTTTAAAAAACTAAAAGAGGGCGTGGAGTATATTAAGAAGCTAAACCCTGCATATCGAATTACAGGCCGTACGGTAATCCATCGCCTCAATTATCGCAATTGGGCGGCCATCATAACCGAGGCCAAAAAAATGGGACTTAACCAGGTAAGCTTTTTACCTGCCGATGTTAGCAGTTACGCTTTTAACCGCCAGCAAGCTTGGGCCGAACCTAAGCAGAACGAGATCCTGATATCGGAAAAAGAACTGCCCGAGCTTTGCGAAGTGATCAGCTATTTATTTACCGAGTTTAACCATGAATTCCACAACGGCTTCATTGCTGAAAGTAAAGAAAAGATACAGGATATATATCATTATTATGCAGCGTTTTACGGCCTAAATGAATTCCCTTTTAAAAAATGCAACGCCCCCTGGGTATCTACCGTTGTGGAAGCTGATGGAACGGTTAGGCCATGCTTTTTTTTAGAATCGATGGGAAATATCCGCGACACATCGTTAATCAATATATTGAATAGCCCGGATGCTATCGCGTTTCGCAAATCATTAAATACTTCAACAAATCCGACCTGTGTAAAATGCGTGTGCTCACTTAATCTGTCGCCATTAACACATCTATCGTAATTTTATGAACCAGTTAAATAACATATTGTTTACGCATTCCTATTTTTTGCGGTTCGACCCAAAGCAATGGGCCATGGGGCAACCATATGCCCCTTTGGGAACATTGTATGCAGCCTCAAATATGCGGATGAACGGCTACGAAGTTTCGTTTTTCGATAACATGTTTTCGCACACGGCAGAAGAGATTATACCTGTGATTGAACAAATCAAACCGGGCTTTTTTGTAATTTATGATGATGGGTTCAATTACCTCACCAAAATGTGCCTTACCAATATGCGGGAGGCTGCTTTTAAAATGTGTAAACTGGCTAAAGACCGCGGCTGCACGGTAATAGTTTCAAGCTCAGACTCTACCGACAGATATAAAGAGTATTTGCTGGAGGGTGCCAACTTTGTAATAATTGGCGAAGCCGAACAAACCCTTCTTGAGCTAACAAGTGCGATTAAGAATCGAGAAGAGGATTTTTCACAAATACCAGGACTTGCTTATTTAAAAAACGATGCTGCATTTAAAACCGTTGCCCGCCCTGTATTAAAAAACCTGGATGCATTGCCTTTACCAGCCTGGGATTTGATTGATATTACTCCTTATAAGGAAAGCTGGGTAAAACATGCTGGGTATTTTTCCATGAACATTGGTACCACGCGCGGATGCCCCTTTAAATGTAACTGGTGCGCCAAGCCCATTTATGGCAACCGGTACAATTCACGCAGCCCAGAGAACGTGATAACCGAACTGAAACTATTGAAGAACATGTTCAACATGGATCACATATGGTTCTGTGATGATATTTTTGGATTGAAACCAGGTTGGGTTAATGAGTTTGCCAAACTTGTTAAACAGGAGGGCTTACGGTTCAGGTACAAGCTTCAATCCCGTGCCGACCTGCTTTTGGATGATGAAAATGTAAGCGCGCTGGCGGCCTCTGGCTGCGATAATGTTTGGATAGGGGCAGAAAGCGGTTCGCAAAAAATATTGGACGCCATGGATAAAGGAACTACCATTCACCAGATCTCTGCAGCAACACAACTGATGAAAAGCCATGGTATAAAACCATCGTTTTTTATACAGTTTGGCTATCCCGGCGAAACAAAGGACGATATTGCGCTTACCATCAACATGATTAACGATCTGTTACCGTATGAGATCGGCATATCGGTATCATACCCACTGCCTGGTACCTTATTTTATGAAAAGGTAAAAGCCAACATGCAGCAAAAAACCAACTGGACAGATTCTGACGAGATGGCGCTGATGTTTAGTAATACCTTTAGTCCGGCCTATTACAAGCAGTTACATAAATATGTGCATCAGAACTATCATGCCCACCTGGCAAAATATAATCTTATCAAGCTGTTTAAAAATCCACTTAACCCCAATATAAAACGAATCAGGAAAGCGGTTTCATTGATATACCATGCCCCAGCCACCCTGATAGCCGGGTTTAAATTAAGCAAATTGGAAAAAGCGCTATGAGTGAAGTCACCTTTACAAATAATGAGGCAAATGCTTCTGATGCCTTCAGCAGGCAATCAGTGGTATTTGACGAAATTTACTCAAACAATGCCATTATTAATTATAAAAGAGCAAGAGTAAGAGATCATGTATTACAGTATTTAAAGCCCGGCAGCAGGATACTCGAGCTTAACAGCGGCACGGGTGAGGATGCCCTCTTCTTCGCTAAGCAAGGTCATTACGTACATGCAACTGATATATCAACAGGCATGCAAAATATATTGGAGCAAAAATCCGCACCTTATCGGGATCATATCAGCTTTGAAACCTGCTCGTTTACTCAACTTAGTCAATTAAATCAAAAAGGGCCATATGATCATATTTTCTCCAATTTCGGCGGCTTAAATTGTACCGCCGAACTGGATAAGGTTTTATTATCATTTGATGCCCTTTTAAAGCCCGGAGGAAAAGTAACGATGGTTATCATTACTCCATTTTGCTTATGGGAAACATTGTTGATTTTTAAAGGAAAGTTTAAAACAGCATTTAGGCGTTTATTTAGCAGCAAGGGACGATTAGCACACGTTGAAGGTGCTTATTTCAAATGCTTTTATTATAGCAACTCATTTATTATAAACACTTTACAAAATTCATTTAAAGTGTTAAAGCTGGAAGGTTTATGTACGATAGTGCCTCCTTCATATATAGAAGGCTTTGCAGAAAAACATCCTATAACTTATAAATTCCTGAAGAATAAAGAAGACAAATTAAAAAGCACATGGCCCTGGAAGCATATTGGCGATTACTTTATTATTTCATTAGAGAAAAAATAAATGACCATTATAAGCCTTGAAAAAATAACTTTGCCGGGCAAATCGCCACGCCCATGTTTAAAAAAATTATTCCTGGTTTATTGTTTAGCATGCTTTGGGCTACAGGGTCTGTTGCTGTTAAGTTAGGAATACACTCTGCAGATGCCCTGATGTTGGCCAGTATAAGATTTATAGCAACCGGTTTGTTTTTTGGCCCGTACTTTGGTTTATTCAGGAAGGAGCGATTCTGGCCTTTAAAACACGAATGGAAAAGCATATTTATTTACGGCTTTTTATGCACTACCTTAACACTGGGGTCTTTTTTTGCTGCCCAACGTTACGCCTCGGCCGGTATTAGTATGTTGTTTATAGCGGTAGCTCCATTATTAATCGCTTTGTTTTCATCATTAATTTTAAAGAGAAAGCTTACACGGTTTGAAATTGTGGGTATGCTTATTGCCTTTACCGGCCTGGTACTTGCTTCTGCAACAGCATTGCCTAATGCCACTATAAAACCTATAGGCATCTTATTGTTGACCATCTATGTACTGGCTTATGCATCAAGCAGCGTTTATTTTTCAACTTTAAATATTTCGTTACCAAATGTATCCTTTAACATCTGGCAGGTATTTGTGGGAGGGATAATACTTTTACCTTTTTGCCCCTTGTTTCATCAAAATCACATCCATCATGTCGATCTTAACTTGTTTCTGTCGCTCTTTTGGTTAATCGTTGTACTTTCATTTATAGCCAATCAGCTATGGCTCCACCTGGTAGGGCAGGATGCTGTTACAGCCGGTACCTGGCTGTATGTTACACCTGTATTTGGATATGCTTTTGGATACCTGTTACTTGGCGAAAGCATTACCATTTATGCTATTGCAGGTACATTACTGGTAGTTTCGGGCCTGGTTATTTCTAAAATGAAGGGTTAAGAAAATCATCCAATATTGCCAGATAATTCAGCTGTTAATTAAGTAGATCAATTAGCCACACTGTGCTGATTTTCTTCTAATAGTTGTGCAACTTTAGCTTCAAAGCGGCTAATCAATTTAAACTGGAAGTTTGCGGGATCTGGTTTGGCAAAATGTTTGCCGGTTACCATTGCCAATACGGTGCCATGATTGTTTACTCTTTTTTGCTGCGTTTTAAGATTCCATCTATCGGCGGTAATTTTCATCAATTTATCATCCAGGCTGTCGCCAACTTTATTATTCAGTAATACCTCAAATAAACTTTTTAAAATATTCTTTTTTAATGCTTTAGCCGTTGATACCCTCATGATATGATTAGGCAGATATTTTAGTGTCCAGGCGTTTGCAGTAAAAAAATCAGCAAAGGTAGTATCGCCTTGTATGGGTATTAGTGTTACTACTTCTGTGGCGGTATAAATATTTTTTTCGGCAATTTCAGGCTCGCATTCGTCAATGTAATAGTTCATGCAAAAGCAATGTTGCCTATTAACCAAAAAAGTTAATTTTTTGAAACAATGCATCAACGTACGTGCTATCCAGAGACGATTAGGGGCCGTAATAATAAAGAGATCAATATCAGATGCATCATCTGCATAATTTTTTGAGAGAGAGCCAGAAATGGCAATCCCACGCACATAAGGAAACCTAATTAGCAGGTTACCAACCTTATAAGCGGTTTTTATCATCTCAAAGGCTTTTTGGTTTCCCTTGTTGCGACGCTGTACCAGGTATTGATCATTTTTAAGACTATAATACTTATCAAAACGAAATATTAACCGGCCGCCCACTAAACAAGCCAATGCTTCATCAAACGTTTTCCACTCATATTTTACGGGCAAAAACAGGCAAACTTCCTCGCGGGTGAGTGGATAATTAAACGCATCAAAATAGGCCAGGGTAGCCAATATGTTCTTTTTAATTTCTGACACTTTATTGATGGTTAAATTTTGACTAAAAGCGGACCTGATCTGCATATATATTAGTATGACGTAACTGTTAAACGGTTGGTTGCTATCTCGTTTGAATTTTCATGTGATTTGTTTTTGCCGGCGAGGGATGATTTTTCTGAGCTATCGGAAAATAAGAAAAACGCAAAGAAAAAGCTGTAAAACATAACACCCTTGTCCGCATCCAGCACGTTTTCGGATAAGGATACGATAGCTATTACCAGCATAAAACTGATAAAAACCAGGTCCTTTTTTTTAAAGGCCATTTTAAATCCGTAGCCCAGTGTAAGCAAATAGACAAGCAAACCCCAAACGCCCGATTTCATTATAAAACTGAGGTATTGATTATGGGAATTTAAACCTGCAAGAAACGAACTATACATTTTAGCCTTAAAAAATTCATCATGCAGTAAGGAAACCTCTGAGCCCGAACCATAACCCATTAACGGCCGTTGCTTTATTAGTTCGACCACCACATGCCAACGGGCCAGGCGGGGATCGGTACTTTCGCCTGGTCTGGCAACAGCAAAATCATCTTTTAAACTGGTTATATACCGTTCATTGAACGATTTTCCATTTAAAACTATAACAAAGGCCAAAGTTGACAAAGCGAGCCCTACTAACATAAATGTGAGCCTTTTTTTGCCCAGGAACAGGCAATATGGAAGTGCCAGGTTAACAATCAGGAACAACACTGCCAATATAGATTTTGAACTTAATTGAATAATACCACATAATAGTATAAAACAACAGACGCCATAAAGCAGCTTTAACGATAACGCCAAGGGTTTAAACAGCAGGGTTAATAAATATACCAACCCTATTACCAGCTGAAGGGAAAAAAAGGTGGCATGCATATCAATTGGTTCCGAGAAGTTATGATTGGTAAATGCAGCTGATAATATTGTTTTTATGGGTAAATGGTAGTATCTGATGGTTATAAGGGCATCGACATATAAATAAATTATGGTTGCCGTACAAACAAGGCCAAATGCCAGCAATAAATTTGATCTGTATTTTTTAAAATCGAGGGCATTAAGTGCAAACACAACAGGAAACAACAAAGCAGGCAAGCGTAATGTTAACTCGTTAATAGCCTGGGAGCGGTAAAGGGAATAAACCGTAGCAATCAGCGATACTAAGAATACCGATTGTAATACTGCCGTTTTTACAGTAAAGACCGATACCAGCGTTCCTTTTTTAAAGTAGATAAGTGTATGAATTATAAAGCTAATCAATATAATATGGCTGTAAAACCTATCAAACGGCAGGCTTGCCATCAGCAACATGATGTGAAAGTAACTTATCTTATTAGCGTTGGTATCGCATATCAGCAACAATTGCTTCATAGTTTTTACGTTTATAGCTCTCTACAATAAATTCTTCGTATTGATCAATAACCCGCTCCCAATTAAACTGGTATTTTATTTTGCGTAGGTTATTCATTACCATATTTTTTTCCAGATCCTTCCGTTGAACATTCTCCACTAGTTGAGTTACCTCTGCAGCATTTGAAAAATAAAACGCATCCTTATTTAATACTGATTTATTGAAAGGGTTGTTGTGCGCGGCTATTAAGGCTTCACTGGCCATGGCTTCTAAAAGAGAAGGGTTTGTACCACCAACGCTATGCCCATGGAAATACAGGTAGGAGTTGTTTTGCAACGACCTAACTTTAGGCGTATCAAAAATGGCCCCTTTGAATTGGATCCGTTCATCATTGGCAAATCTATTGGTGATGAATTTTCCAAATCGGTTATCGGTATTCCCCAAAACTTTAAAACTTTTAGTGGAGTTACTTTTATTAAAACCCTCTAATATGGTTTCGATATTGTTTTCAGGCTCCATGCGTGCCATCAGCAAAAAGTAGTCTTCTTTAACAGCTTGTGTAAAATGGTATTGCTCGCGTTCAATATCAGTGAAAACATCTGCGCCATATGGAATATACTTACTATCAATGTTGTACTTATCCTTTAGGTATGATTTTATCACCATCGAATCGGCAACATAGTACTGACTGTATTGCACCGCCAGTTTTTCGGCATATTTCAGAAATTTTTGTACGGCCCTGGAATATTTTGATCTTTTCCATTCCATGCCATCCATATTGGAAATAATAGTACTGTTTTTAGGATAAAGCGGCCCCCAAACCGAGCTGCTGGTATACCCCATGAGCATTACCACATCAAAATTTCTTTTGCGGGCATCAAGCAGGCAGTTCATATCATAAATAAACTGACCGGCAGTACCTATAAGGTATTCAGGATCATAACAGTGCCTTATCTCCACACCATTCCAGTTATCCTTTGAATAGGGGTGGTTGTGCGAATTATAAACAGTTACAGCGTGGCCATGTTTTACCAGGCCGGCAGATACATATTCTGATATATGCTCAAACCCTCCGTAGTAATTCGGTATGCCCCTGGTTCCTAATATTGCTATGCGTAGTTTCATGTTATAATACAGATTGATATGCTTTTAGCGTTTGTGTTGCGGCGTGTTTCCATGTATATTTTTCAAGGATCTTATTTCTCAAATGATTATTAACGGGTGACTGACTTGCCTTTTCTATTGCATTGAATATACTTTGTGGTGAAGCAGGGTCGCAATAAAAGGCATCATTGCCAAAATATTCCCTCACATCACCCTTATCACTAATAACTACATTACAAGCCATCAGCGCAGCTTCTATTGAACTTAAGCCCGTGGTTTCAAACCAGCTGGGTAACACATGTACCCTGGCGCGGGCATAGTATTTTACCAGCTGATGCTGGGGTACCTGGTCAACAAATTCAATATTATCAGCAGCTATATCCCGGCATTCACGGTAATACGCCGCCTGGTTTGGCGCATGGCCCCCGATAAGTAGCAGGTGGTACGCGGTGTTATTTAATGCTTTAATGAGGTTCAACTGGTTTTTAATTCCCTCTATTCGCGCGGCACAAATAACCTGTTTATCGTCTTTGATGACGGATCCATCATATTTAAATAAATGCTGATCTGTGCCGTTTGGTATTACCATATGCTTTACTTCGCCAGGGTAATTGTTCAATACACGCTGATATTCTGATTGTGAATTTGGCAGGATCATAGCCGTACGGCGTAAAATATCCATGATGCTTTTACGCTGCCCCTTCCATGTGTACGACATGCTGGCCATTCCGTCACGGCCGAGCAGAAATCTTGCCATTGTTTTAACATATTCAACACCATCAGTCGGTAAGTACCTGAGCAGCCTGCCTAAGCCTTTGCGGTGTTGCTGATCATATTCACTGTAGTTGCAAAGGATAGTTGACACCACAAAGGGTTTTTCCGCCTTATAGCTGTGATACAAAATATCGGCGGGGCGACTGAGGTTAAAAAAATGCAGCAGATCATAACTGTTGTAATTGATATGCTCGTTTGCCAGTTTTATTTCGGCGGTGATACCCATAAATGTAAGGTGACGGGCAGTTTGAACAACCTGAACAGTATCACCACCAGGGGCAGTATACAATGTAGACCGGGTTATAAATGCTACTTTCATAACGCTGGCCCTCCCGAAATGAATTTATGCAACCAGGAGATTATACCCGCTGGAAAATAACTAACTGTGTACAATAGGTAGTTATCTAACCTAAGCGGAGATATGCTGATGGCTCTTGCGGCATATAAACGGGCCTTTTGTGGCTGAAAATTATTGAGCAATAATTTTTTACCACAAAGCGCATAATAAGAACCCTGCTTAATTTTAGCTGAATATTGTTTTTCGCCAATCTTAGCCAGCAAGTTACCCTCGCTGATACTTATAGCGCGGTTTTTAAGAGTAGTATATTTAATATGCCTGAATTTGCGCGGCCTCCACTTTTCATCAATAGTAACAGATTCGGGGTTGAGCCTCACTTTAATAAGTGGTTGAGCAAGATTACAAGCCTTTTGATCTTTAAGGATATTTACCCATAAAAAATGATCTTCAAAGGTATAAGCATGCTCATTATAGCCCCCCTTACTGATAACCATATCCTTTTTGTAAAAAACGCAGGAATGGATGAATGGGCAAACCGAATATTTAAGCTTCTGGATCTCCTCATTATTAAATGCCGGAGGTTTATGTGTAAATAGAAAATGCCCATCCATATCAATATAGTCTGCTGCCGAACCTATAACGCTGTATTCGAGATTGGCTACCATGAAGTCATATTGCAGCTGCAACCTTTCGGGGTAGCAAATATCATCGGCATCAAAACGGGCAATAAACGGTGCACGGGCATATTTTAAACCATAATTTAAGGCATTGGCTATACCTTTATTGTCCTGATATATAACCACAATACGGGGGTCATTAAATGCCCCAATCACCTCAACCGTATCATCTGTCGATCCGTCGTTAACTATCAATAACTCAAAATCAGCAAAAGTTTGCCTCAATACAGATTCAATGGCGTCACCAATATATTTCTCTGCATTATAAGCCGGCATCAAAACCGTTATTTTGGGAATATCAAAATTCATTTGTTAACGGTTTAAGGGTTGAGTTTTCTTTTATATTAAGCAAAAGCAACAGTTCAAAAAACACCACCACTGATAGTTGTTCAATCCAGTATTCTATGAAAAAAACAGCCAGCATTAAAAGCAAAATGGGCAAACCATAAGTTAACACGCTGTGATGTTTGGCAAAAAAGCCCAGGTAGTAAATGAAAAACCCTGCAATGCCAATCAATCCATATTCGGCGAGTAGTTGATCGTAAACAGAAAAAGGACTATTGGTTAGTGAATGCAAACCAGCCCTTTTGCTAAAATAATTAAGGTACACATCAAGATGATTCACCATAAAATCATGATTGATATAAACAAATTTATGCGGATAGCCGCCAGCAAAACCAAGCCCGGTAGCCCGGAATGCCAGTTTGGATGAAAAATTCCCCATGCCAATACCGGTAATTGTATTGTTTAAATGTTTTTGCAAAAAAAAGGCAGTTTGTAAAAAACCTTTAATCTTGCCTGGCGTAGTTGGAGTTGACTCCGGAGTTTCTTTACCTGAAATTGGCAGCTCCTTTTTATGTGCATCTATAAATTGAACGAGTTTTTCTTGTTCGGGGGGTGTTTGTTTACTGCTTTGATAGGAGGCCGAATTGATATCAGGTCCTTTAATGGCAATACGGCCACCATCTACTACATAAACCTTGCTCTCGGCGTTTGTGATCGCTTTATCATGTAGATGCTTTACAGTGTAAACGCTATCCATAAATATTTTAGCTATCTTTTGCCTGCGCTCATCAGCGTTCAGTACGCTATCTGGTCTAAATCTGATTTGGACGTTTGCCCATATCGAGGGCTTTGCTACAGATACATCTTTATGAAGCAAAGTCTTTACCGTATCTGTTGCATAGTTGTTGTTTTGCGGGGATATTTTCGCCATAAAAACACTCAGGAAAACGAGGCAAATTACGATCAGGCTTTTTTGATAGCGATTGCTCCGGAAAGCAAATACCAGCAAAAATATCAGCAGGATAACAATATTGATAAAGTTACTGCCGGTAAGCAGGAGGGTAGCCATACAAACAAAAAGCATGAGCGCATTTTTGCGAACCAGGAAATATATTACACCGGCAGCATTCAACACAGCATTGGTAGTTGAAGTATCAAAAGTGATCCCCCTTACATAATCGCCGGTGTTAATGAAGTATTTCTGAAGCTGGGCCTGGTAGGTATAAGGATTAATGGCATGCGTATCTAAAAAAATAACAGCGAGGTTGCCCACAGAAAACAGCGCGTTTATAATGAAAAACACAATAATGGTTTGATGAATCACTGCCGGATCATTTTGCTCAACTGCCAGTTTAACCTGGTGAATGGCCAGGATACAAACAATCCAAAAACCGATGCCGGTTAAAAGCACCACTGTATAGTTAAGATTAGCGTAGTTATTACCAATAAGCCAATTGAAAACAGCTATGGCTATAACCAAAGGATAAAAAATTGGTAAACGGGAGTTTTTAAAACTGAAACCGAATTTAAAATTGAATTGCAGTAAAGTAAACAGGATGATGACCGGAATTTTAATGACCAACTTTACATTTAAAAACAAAAGCAAAAAGGCAAGGAGCTTTAAATCCACCTTGTTTTTTATCTTCTCATTAAAATAAAAAATTGCTTTGTCAATCAACATTTCCCTGGGTTTTCTTAAAGTCATTACGACCTCAAAATGGGATTGGTTGCCTTTATAAACCTTGAAAACGCTTTATTTAGCTATTTAAAATCCTAATTAAGCTTTTACGGTCATCAACCCTTAGTTGCATGGTAATAAGCAGGGAAACAAAATAAAACATAACTGAAAGCGCGCCTGCCACCCACAAATTTTGAAATAAAAACCTTGCTGAAAAAATACTAATTAATGCGCATCCGGTACAAATAATCAAGGACGTAAAAGCGCCCTTAAATCCAAAGCTTTGATTTTTTGAGCAATAAAAAACAGACTGTACCAGGCATGCCAATAAAAAGGCAATGGCGGCCCCCTCGTTTTTATAAATAGGTATTAATACCAAATCGCCAATTACATTTACACCAAAAGTAATAAGGAATGAATGGAAGATCATTTTTAGCCGGTTTTGCACGAATGATATGGTCCACAAAAAATTATTAAAATATAAAAGGGGCATGCAAAGAGAGAGGATAAATATTGTATGGGTATTAACAGCTCCGTATTTTCCCTTAGTAAGGATATCAATCACAGGATTCCAACATAAATTTAGCAGCAAGCCCGTAAATACGGCTATAACGAGTTCTATCCTGATCAGCAGCATCAGATCCGCCGGACGGGAATTCCCGCTTTTAAACAATTTGGTGAATTTGGGAATTAACAAGGGTGCTATCGCGAGCAAAGGTAAAGTAGAGATCTCAAATACTTTATATGCAAAGCTATATTCGGCAAGCTTTACTGCCGATACCATGAACCCGATAAACAACCAATCAAACCGGGCCAAAGCCGATGTGATGAGTACCACACCCACCTGCGGTAACGATTCTCGTAACAACAATAAGTATGCTGTTTTATTCCATCGCGCAAATACCGGTATTTTGATATATTTCCTGAAAAGATGAACGCTTACCAGTAATTCTATCGTATCCCCCGCTATAAAAACCCCAATTATGAAATTGATGCTAACAAGGTGTAATAATGCCAATATAATTAATCCTGCACCCCTAATTATGTTCGACACCACTAACATGGATGATAACAACTTAAAGCGTTCCATACCGCTGGTTACCTGTTTTAACGGTGTGGAAAAGAACATCATCAACTTACCAATACCTATCAGTAGTATCAGCCTGTATAAATCCCCGTCTTGCACAAAAAACATTTTACTGATTAACAATATCGCATAAAAGAATGCACCAGTTAAAATTACATGGAATACGTAAAGTGATAATACAGCTTGAGCATCATCTCCATGGGCTACTTTTTTGATGACAACCTGGTCAATACCAAAGGAGAGAATATTAAATGCGGATAACAGCACGGCCAAGGCCAGGTTAACCTGGCCAAAGCTGTTTTTATCAAGATTTACCGAAAGGATGTAAAATATAAATAAGCCAAACAACTGGTTTATGACAAGCTGCAACGTATTTGCCGAAAGATTGTGTACCAGCTTATTTTTCATGAACGGCTAACCGGTTTATTCAACACGCGTATTGGCTTTAAACTTGTAAGGCATAACCTGCCTGGCCGGCTTATACAATTTTTTTTGCCTAATGGTTTGCGAAGCTTCACTAAGGTAGTGATATTTTAACCTTGTATTTTTAAATGCCATTTTTGCAATTTTAAAACCTTCTTTGCCATCCAAAAATCCTAAAAAAAATAAATAGATTTTTACAAAATGAAATAAAGGCGCAAGGTACATTTTCATAAAACCTGCCTTTTTGCCGCACTTTAAATATTTAATAGCGCTAAGCTGTGCATAATGAATTGTTTTTGCTTCATGCTCTTGCTCATTTTTCACTGAGTAATGCTGAATGTGACCTTTCAATTTTTTCACCACAGCCTCTTTTGGGAGGATTAAAGTTTCATGCACTGTGGGCTCGGCCCATTTTACCTGGGTCCGGTTAAAAATGCGGATATGATGATCTCGCCCCCAATTACCAAAACGAATGAGTTTATTGCCGTAATAAGCTTTATAATCAATATCATAAACTACTTTCTCATCGTCAAAATTCAATGCTTTTATTGATCTTATAAGCGTTTCATCCGGTATTTCATCGGCATCAATACTCAGTATCCAATTATTAAGGGCCAGTTGAATTCCTTTGTTTTTATTAGCGCCATAACCATCCCAGTTTTTATGATAAGCCCTGCATCCGTTTTGAGCCGCTATTTTTAGCGTACCATCTGTGCTGCCGTTATCTATTACAATAATATCATCGGTGATCTGCTTTAGTATGGGCATACTTTTGGCCAACATCTCAGCCTCATTTTTGGTGATAATAACAACAGAAATAGAAGTCATGCGGTTAAATTTTTAGCTGTGCCTGGCAAATCAAGCAACACGTATCTATTAATTATATCGCTGATTTTACGCAAAAGGTTGCCCATAGCACCAAAAACTTATTTTAGTAATATCAGTTAATCAACCTAAACACTCCATTTTATATAGATACTTTTACATATGAAAACTGGAATAAAAGCAATTGTTACCGGAGCAACCGGAATGGTAGGCGAGGGGGTAATGCATGAGTGTTTGCAAAATCCCGACGTTGAGCAGGTTTTAGTAATTAACAGGAAACCCTCCGGAGTTTCTCACCCCAAACTAAAGGAGATCATCCATGCCGATTTCCTTGATCTGTCAGCAATTAGCGATAAGCTTACCGGGTATAACGCTTGTTTCTTTTGTTTGGGTGTAACCTCTGTTGGCAAAAAAGCCGATGAATATTATGAACTTACCTATACACTCACCATGCATGTGGCCGAAACATTGGCAAAACTAAATCCAGATATGACTTTTTGCTATATATCAGGAGCGGGTACCGATAGTAAGGAAAAAGGCAATGGCTGGGCCGCAGTAAAAGGTAAAACCGAAAACGACCTGATGAAACTACCCTTTAAACAGGTGTATGCTTTACGACCGGGTTTTATTAAACCTATAGAAGGCCTATCAAATACACATAGCTATTACAAATATATAAACTGGCTATTCCCCATTGGCCGTGCGCTTTACCCCAATGGATTTTGTACACTAAAGGAGCTTGCCGCTGCCATGATACACATTGTGAATCAGCCATATCCTAAAAAAGTGATTGAAGGAAAAGATATAATTGCTTTGGCTAAATAGCGCTTTAAAAGGTTACCTTTAGCAACATGCCGGTATTTGCCAGGTAACATGCTAAACCACCATTTATTGGAAGATACCTTTAATTGCCTTATTGATAGTTATATAAACAATAAGGTGGGCATTGCCGATCACTTTTTAAGTGATACACTGGCTGCTGATCTAAAACAAAATCTCATATCGCTTTTTCAGCAAAATCAACTCCTTTCTGCCGGTATTGGTAATGATCGTATAGTGGTTAATAACCAATTAGTACGGGGTGATAGCATTTACTGGCTCGACCGTAAGCATGATACGCCTTGTGAGAATGTTTTTTTCGATCTGATGGATAACTTTGTAGGCTATTTAAACCAAACATGCTATACCGGCATTACCGGCTACGAATTCCATTACACATTATACCAAAAGGGGGCTTTTTATAAAAAGCATCTTGATCAGTTTCAGAATAACGATAGCCGAAAATACTCCATGATCATGTATCTAAATACTGATTGGCAAGCTGCTGATGGGGGCGAGCTGTGTATTCATCAAAACAATACTTACCAAAACATCAGCCCCGAAAACGGAAGAACGGTGTTTTTTAAAAGCAACGAACTTTTACATGAAGTTTTATGCACGCAAAAATCAAGGATGAGTATAACCGGCTGGCTAAAGGTAGATCATTAAAGGTTTGGTTAAATAATAAACGGGATTAAATGATCCCGTTCATTATTTAAATACATCCGTACGTTATTTAGGCCCTAATACCGAATTTAAATTCCAGTTTACACCAAGTGCAATACCTGTTGATTTTAAATCGACCCTGCCATTGCCAATGCCTGTAAGCGGCAGCTTCATATACGGTTGTATTACCGCGCTGAATTTTGAGTTTATTTTGCGCTGATAATTTGCATTGATATTAAGCACACTAAACAGGTGAGTATTTTGATTTTTGATCTCCAGATTATAAGGCTTCCATCCGCTTTCGGCCGAATAATCAAACCTGTAATTTTCTTTCAGCATAAAATAGGAGGATAAACCGGTACCCAGCGCGATAGCGTTGCTTCCTCTCGAATATAGTTGATAACTAATATTTAAAGGAACATCAAGAACCTTGCAATTTGCCTGTATATTGGTAGGTATTACAGATGGATTGTAGGATGCCGAATTGTAACTGTCATAATTGGTTGAATACGGCTTAATAGCATAAGATGCACCGGTGCTTATAAATAATTTCTTTGTTAAGCGTACCGAAAACTGCACTCCATAATTAGTACCTGCCTGGCTGCGATTAAATGAATTAACAGCGTTAGCATCAGATGCCGCCAGTATACTAATTGCAAACTGCGGCCGGTTTTTTATGGCAGATGCTTTAATAGCGGCTATTTGTTTTTTTGCCTCTTGTACTGCGTTTTTATCCGTTATGGTATCGGCACTGCCGTTTTTACCCTGCGTATTTATAGCCGCCATTTGCTTTTTTGCATCCAGCACCGCTTTTTTTTCTGTTATGGTATCAACTGCCGCCACATTTACGTTTTGTGTTTTGTTATTTGGTAATGCATTATTAGCAATCAAATTATTAACCTTATCAGTAATAGTATCTTTTTTACTCCTGGTTATTAAATTATTGCTACGGGCGGCATTGGTATCTACCGCCAAAGCGTTGTAACCAGTTGAAGGTGTTATACCAGAAAATGGGCTAAACTGATGTTTACCTGTGTTAGGATGATTCGATGGATCAAGCGATTGATTTTGAGTATTGTTACTACCCAAGCTTTCCTCCTGACCAGGTAGCTTAGCCGCAGGCACTTTAACCGGATCGCCACTTTGTAAGCCATCCTTTTGGGGATTATTTTTAGTGTTTTTGCTGTGTAAATTCGTTTTTGTTGGATCTGTTTTATCGTTATTGGTATATAAATATAAGCCGATAGCAAGCAGTAATAATGCGGCAATACCCGATGCATAATAAATTATGCGAAACAATACTTTCTTTTTGCCGGATTTGTTATCCAGCAATGCTTCCATTGATTCCCAATCCTCCTCACGAAAAGCAAAGCGATCCTCAGAGCCGGATAACCCGTCTTTGAATAATTGATCCAATTTATTTTCGTATTTCTCTTTCATCTTATTATTAATTGAATCAAAACAGACATGCTGATACTCACCGCACCTATTGCAACAATGGTTTGTTGTGAGTCACCGGAATTTGCATCCGGAAGCCGTCTGGAATTAATTACCATATTCTTTAATTTTTCTCTGGCTTTAAACAGGTTTGATTTTGATGTACCTGTGCTAATACCCAGTTGTGTTGCTATCTCCTCGTGCGAAAAACCCTCAATCGCAAACAGGTTAAACACCGTGCGGTAAGCATTGGGTAATTGCTGTATCATCCCAATAAGGTCGTCGTAATTTAATTTCTGGTCAGGTAATTCATTATGTCCTACATCTTCAGCAGCATCCAAATCATCATTGAGTGAAAGTTTCAGGTTACTCCTGTAATAATCAACCGATGTATTCATCATGATACGGCCTACCCAGGCTATAAAGGGCCTGCCTGTATCATATTTTTGCAAATTGGTGAACACTTTTAAAAACCCCTGGTTCATGATCTCAGAAGCTTCATACCTATTACCGGCATATCGCAGGCATATACTCATAGCAAAACCATAAAACGCCTTATAAAGCATTTTCTGGTCCTTCCGGTTATGCTGTAAACAGCCTGCAATTAACTGTTGTAGTTCTGCTTCTCCCATATATGCGGGCTTCCAACCTTTTTTAAATTTCCTTATCTGCAGTTAACACGGTATTCAGCAACTAAAGGTTGCCACAACGTTTACTTTTTTTAAGGATTTATAAATATTGTTTTATAGCATTATTTTATCTCTAAATATATAGAAAACAAGACTACGCAACAATAAAACAATTAAAAAATACTCATCATTTAGATGAGAAAAACATTTTTTAACTAACCCGGTCAGTCAGTATTTTCATTCATATCAACCATAGTCCAATTATCCTGAACACCTTTTGGGCCACCATTATATTTTAATATGATCTAAAAATTGGTTTTAATCTTCGCACCCTTTTCATCAATTGAGGTAACATATGATTTAATAACAAATACCGAATCGGATTTTTTGGCAAATTGATAACGATCTTCGGCAAACACCAGGTTTCCAGCCTTTACAGTAGGACTGATGTATTCTTTTGCTACCTGGTAAGCATCATCGCTATTGGGAAATGTTGTGAAGGATAAAATATCTGATGAGCCGCCTGAGGTAGCAAACTTTGCTATTACTGCAGTAAAAATAATTCCGAAAACCACCAGCACCCACACGCCGGTCATAGCCGTTTTCTTTTTATGCTGTTTGTCTTTGAGGTAGGAAAGTTCAGGTTTTGATTTTGGATAGATTTTCTCCATCAATTTAGGTTATATGATTTTAAATATACAGGGTGTAAAAATAAAAACGGTTTATACGGTAAACCAATGAAGATTGTTATTAATAATAAAACTACAATATGTAAACTTAAATAAAACAGTAAAACAAAGTATGATACTATCCAAAAAACAAATAAGCCAGGAAAATGGCAGTTATAATACCGGCCGCATCAGCAATTAAACCGGCGGGGATAGCATACCTTGATTTTTTAATACCTACAGTACCAAAATACAGCGCAACAATATAAAAAGTAGTATCGGCCGAGCCATTGAATATGCTTCCCAATCGTCCGGCAAAACTATCGGGGCCAAAAGTTTTCATTACATCTATCATCATCGCCTTTGAGCCCGATCCACTTAAGGGTTTCATATAGGCCACCGGCATCGCATCTACAAAGCGCGTATTTAAACTTGCTTTCGTACAAACCCAGCGTAAGCCTTCGTTCATATAATCCAAAGCTCCGCAACTGCGAAATACGCTAATGCCCACCAGCATGGCAACCAGGTAGGGGATAATTTTTACCGAAGTTTCGAATCCGCTTTTTGCACCCTCAACAAAAACATCAAATACATTGATTTTTTTGATCAATCCCCCAACAATAAAAATAACAGGAATGGCAAACAACAGAAAGTTACTCACCACTTTTGATACGGTGCTGATCTCGTCTTTGGATAGGTGCGTGGTGAAATACCAAACTACCAGGGTTATAAAAGCGGTTACGCCACCAAGCCACGTGATAATCACCCTATCAAACAGATTGATTTTTTGTTTAACGGCCACCACCAATAAGCCCACAACAGTAGCCACATAAGTTGCTATTACACAGGGTAAAAATATATCGGCGGGGTCTTTAGCATTAAGGATGGCACGCTGGGCTATAATGGTAACCGGTAACATTTGCAAACCCGAGGTATGTAACACAAGGAACATAATCTGCGCGTTTGAGGCGGTATCTTTATCGGAATTTAACTCCTGCAAGCTTCCCATTGCTTTTAGTCCAAGTGGGGTAGCGGCATTATCCAATCCGAGTAGGTTGGCTGAAAAATTCATGAGCATTTGCCCAACTGCAGGATGCTTTTTAGGAACTTCGGGAAACAGGCGACTGAAAAATGGACCTACAATGCGCGAAAGAAAATTTATAGCACCTGCTTTTTCACCAACATTTAAAATGCCCAGCCAAAAAGCCATGGCACCAACCAGCGGCAGCGCAATATCCATCACCGATGATTTTGAGGAACTAAAAATGCCGTCAACCAATAATTTAAATGCTTCTACATCGCCTAAAAATATAAGCTTAACGAGGGCAACAACAAAAGCGATAAGGAAAAATGCTATCCAGATATAATTAAGGGCCATTAGCTATGTTTAAGGCTTTGAAGTTAATGGTTTTGTATTTTAATATGAAATAACAATCTTTAAATACTTATTTCCAAAGCATAATCATGACTACTACCTCAGCAATTTTAAACAATGTGATCAATGATTTCCTGCAGATAAAAACCCATCAGGTTGATTGGGAAAACAAATCAACACCCGGTAAATGGTCAAAAAAGGAAATCATAGGCCACCTGATTGATAGCGCGCAAATAAACCTACAGCGTTTTGTGCGTTGTACTTACGAAGAAAATTTCCGGCTTACTTATGAGCAGGTGGAATGGGTTGCGGCACAGCATTATCAAAAGGCTGACATCAATGAGCTGCTTGACCTGTGGAACTTACTTAACCGGCAAATTATCAGGGTTTGGGAAAACTACCCACCAGAAAGATTGACCGCCCGTTGCGATAACAGTAAAATGGAACCTAACCTGCAAACTGTTGAATGGCTGGCAAATGATTACGTTGAGCATTTATTACACCACCTAAAACAAATTAAATAACATGGCAGGCTACTCGGGCACTCCCTTGGCAAAAAAGCTGGGCATAAAACCGGGAGCAAAACTAATGCTGATTAACGCGCCCGACAATTACCTGCAATTGCTTATCGATTTGCCTGCAGATGTATATTTTGTGGGTGGAGGCGATGTTAAAAAAGATGTGATCCATTTTTTTACCAAGCAACAGGATGAATTTTTAACCATGCTTCCCCAATTAATGAAGCAAATTAAACCCGAGGGGATGATATGGGTATCCTGGCCAAAGAAGGCATCAAAGGTTGTTACTGATATTACCGAAGACATTATCAGGAATTTCGCACTTGAAATTGGGCTGGTGGATATAAAAGTTTGCGCCGTTGACGAAACATGGTCGGGGTTGAAATTGGTGATCCCTGTTAAAGACAGGATGCAATTTATATGAAATTTTTTGGTAATGAGAGCGTAAATAATGCCCTGCTGATTAGCAACACTAAATTTTATACTTAACTTAGCATTATTATAAACTACAATACTATGTCTACAATAGAACTTAAACGTGTGCATAAAGATTTCGGCTTTGAGGCTGTAGATGCCAATGGTCACACCGTAAAAATGGATAGCAGCCCCGAAAGCGGTGGCGATGATTTTGGCATACGCCCAATGCAAATGCTTTTAATGGGTTTGGCAGGTTGTTCTGCAATTGACGTTATCAGCATACTTAAAAAACAACGACAGGAAGTAAAGGATTATAAAATGGTTGTAAACGGCGAACGTGAAGCAGGTAAAGAACCTTCACTTTGGCAGGATATTGACATTGAATTTCATTTATATGGCGATATTGATGAAGATAAGGCAGCCCGTGCTGTTGAGTTATCACTTAATAAATATTGTTCGGTGGCCGCTACGCTTAGCAAAGCAGGCGCTGAAATTAAATCAAAGGTGTTTGTGCACCCTGCGGTAGCCATTTAACATCTTACAAATAATTACGATTAAAACAACAAAAGCCGCTTGAGTTAAGCGGCTTTTGTTGTTTTTAAAAGCCTGTCATCCAGGCAGAGTATTTACTACGGCTTTATTCGCCTTCAAAAAAATCAATTAACCCGCCAAAGTAGCTATATGTCCAGCCTTCGGCTATGTCATCAAAATCCTCATCAGGAATGTTGGTGTGCCTTAATTCGGCAGATGTTCCTTCTTTATCAGCGTGTAGTTTAATAGTTACTATGGAGTTATCAGATTTACCTTCAAAGTACCATTGTTGCACAATCTTTTTACCCGGTTCAAACTCCAGGTTTTTACCGGTTATGCTGCCATCCCACATGGAAAACTCAGAGCCTGGCTCTGTACTCATTTCTGCAACCTCGCCTGTCCATAATTCAATGGTAATTGGGTTGGTTAAGGCTGTATAAATTTCATCGGGCGTAGCCGGTATGCTGTAGTATTTTTTAAAATCTTTCACCTGCGCAATTTAGCAACATTATTTTAAACCTTTACAGGGCCAATAGGTAATACTACACGCCCGTAAACTTCATTTAATACATTGGCAATACCTGTATATATAGCCGAGGCTCCGCAAATTATACCCTCGTAACCGGCAATGTGCTTAATAGCAGGGTTGCCTGTAGCATCGCCTATCACCAATAAAAGAAACAATATGGTTAATGATCCAAATACAAATTGAAGTGCTCTGTTTAATTTTAGCGTACCAAAAAACATCAGAAACGTAAAAATACCCCATACACCTAAATAAGCGCACATGGCGCCTTCTGAAGCTGGTGTTGTCCAGCCTAATTTTGGCATCACAATAAGCCCCACTAATGATAGCCAGAAAAAGCCGTAGGAAGTAAAAGCTGTTAACCCAAAAATATTGTTCTTTTTGGCTTCAATAACCCCCGCAATAACCTGGGCCATACCGCCATAAAATATACCCATGGCCAGTATCATACCATTCATTTCAAAAAAGCCTGCGTTATGGATATTTAATAAAACGGTTGTCATACCAAAGGCGCAAAGCCCAAGTGGGGCCGGGTTGGCAATACCATCCTTTACAGGGATAGTTGTAGTTGGAATCATAATTGGTTTAGTATTTAATTGGTTTATACCGCAAGCTAATTGAATTATAAATATTTTACAATTTTATTTACAACTCGCGGCTTACATTTGCGTTAAGTAAACACCTATGCAAAAAATAGTACTAATACGCCACGGCGAAAGTATATGGAACCTCGAAAACCGTTTTACCGGCTGGGAAGACGTTGATCTATCAGAAAATGGTTACCTGCAAGCCCGAAAAGCAGGGGAGATACTTAAAAAGAACGGCTATAACTTTGATGCCGGTTTTACATCATACCTCAAACGATCAATCAAAACCATGCATTTTGTATTGGAGGAGCTTGATCACTTATGGATCCCGGTTGAAAAATCATGGCGGTTGAATGAGCGTTTTTATGGCGCCCTGCAAGGAATGAATAAGGATGAAGCCGTAGCCAAGTACGGGGCCGAACAAGTACTAAAGTGGCGGCGCGACCCAAATGAACATCCACCCGCAATAACCCGCGAAGATCCACGTTTCCCCGGGCACGACCTGCGTTACAAAGATTTAACAGACCGCGAACTACCCTTAACCGAAAACCTAAGCGAAACCATGGACAGGGTTTTACCCTTCTGGAATGAAAGCATTGTAAATGCCATACGCCGCAACCAAAAGGTAGTTGTGGTGGCCCATGGCAATAGCCTGCGTTCATTAATAAAATATATTGACTGCCTTACCGATGAGGAGGTAATCAAGTTAGAGATCCCTACGGCAACACCCTGGGTTTATGAATTGGATCATGGATTAAACCAGATAAGGCATTATTATCTGGATTGAAATTTATCTTGATTTTTAGTTCGCTGCTTTTTCTAAAATCAGGTTTTCATTTATTCAATATGTGCCGTATTTGTTTATATTCGTCGTTCTTATAAACCATATCCTATATTAAAAAATGAAGAAGTCTGATATTTATGAAATAACCATAAAAATTCTGGGTGTTTACCTTTTGGTATCCAATTTATCTAAAGTACCCGGCTTTTTTACATTTTTAAAAAGCTTCGGTGCCATTTCATCAGCCGACCATGCCGGTGAGCAAATGAATTTATTTTGGTTAAACATTGCAAATTTTGTGTTGATGCTGGCCTTTTCCATTTTTCTGATTGCAGGTACAAGATTTATTACCCGGTTAGTAACCACCACAGCAGACAAGCAGGAAAATGTAAAGTTATTTGCCGATAGAAAAGTGATCTATGAGATAGCATTGATCATCATTGGCGGCCTGCTTATTGTTAATAGCCTGCCCGATCTGCTTTACCGCTTATACAATTTATCAAACGTTAGCGATCAAAACTCAGTAATATCATCGATAACAAAAATATTCGTCGGCATTATAACCGTAGCATATGGAAAACGCATTGCCGCTTTCTTTGCGAAATAAACAATGATATCCTAAAGAATTCTTAATAAATGAAAAAGGCTCCGACTTGGAGCCTTTTTCATTTTATGCCGATGCCAAATTCACCCCCGTTAGCTGATCGGCAAAGGCAACAAATGCCCCACTATCAGCTATACGCAATTGATTAGCTATCAAACTTTGCAAATTCACTTTCCCTATAACAAATTTGTAACTACCAGAATAATAACGCTCTTGTATGTGCAAAAACTGCAAAGCTTCTACCAGGCTCTCGTCATCGTACCTTAAGTAGATGTTTAATTCAATGTTATTGGTGAATTTAAGGTCGGTTTTTTCTTTAGCCTTTTTATACTCGTATTGGTAATTGTAACGCAGCGCCGCAATATCAGATAGTACTGCCGAGCCTGTAGGGTGCCCACCAGCGCCTTTACCAAAAAAGAATTGCTGATCGGCAAAAGCTGCCTGCACAGTTACACCATTGTATTCATATTCTACATTGTATAAAAACTCGGTACTATTTACAAACTTGGGTAATACAAACATAGCTACGTTTTTATCATCCAATTCTTTAGCAACAGGTACCAATTTAATTTTCAAATTCTTTTCACGGGCATACTGCAGGTCCTGGGCAGCCAGGTTTTGGATCCCTAAGTTAAAAATCTCCTCCGGCTGTACAATAACACCGTAGGCATGTGCAGCTGCAATAACCAGCTTATATTTGGCATCAAAGCCGCCAACGTCGCTTGTAGGGTCAGTTTCGGCAAAGCCAAGATCCTGCGCTTGTTTGAGGGCGCTATCATAATCCAAACCTTCAATAAACCCTTTGGATAGTATATAATTTGATGATCCGTTAAAAATGCCACTTATGGAGTGCAGCAATTCGTTGTCATAATACTCTTCCAGGTTACGGATAATGGGGATACTGCCACACACCGCACCTTCATATAACAATGAGGTACCGTGTTTATGCTGCAGTTCTATCAATTCCTCCAGGTGCAGCGCGATCATTTTTTTACTGGCCGATACAACATTTTTTCCTGAGCTTAACGCCCTTGAAACTATCTCGAAGGCAGCTTCGGTATCATTTATTAGCTCAACAATGGTATTAATCTCCGGGTTGTTCAGCAACTCGTCTCTATCAGTGGTAAATAATTCTGCGGGTAAAGTGCGCTTTTTATGCGGGTCCTTAATGGCAAATTTTACTATTTCGATGTTTAAATTTTTTGTTATGATGATATCATATAATCCCTGTCCAACAACTCCAAATCCAAATAATCCTATATTTAACTTTTTACTCATTACGCTGTACGTTGCAATTCTATAATTTTTCCTTTTACATCGGTTTTAAAAAACGATGTTATAATATTTGTTAATGCTTCTGTTTCAATCAAAAACCCATCATGACCATAAAATGAATCCAACTCGGCAAAGGCCGATTTGGGAATATGCCTAAACAGGTATTCCTGTTCTTCAATAGGGAATAACACATCTGATTTTATGCCAATAACCAGTGTACGTGCTTTGATCAGGCTTAACGCCTTTTCTACACCGTTACGACCACGGCCTACATTGTGCGAATCCATCACCTTCGTTAAATACCAGTAGCTATGGGCGTTAAAGCGGTTTACCAGCTTTTGCCCCTGGTAGTCCTGGTATGATGATGACTTAAAATCATCAGTTTTATTGTCT
The DNA here is from genome assembly GCF_025362475.1 of Mucilaginibacter sp. Classification (GTDB taxonomy): domain Bacteria; phylum Bacteroidota; class Bacteroidia; order Sphingobacteriales; family Sphingobacteriaceae; genus Mucilaginibacter. The sequence continues at coordinate 18,713 of NZ_JANYGH010000055.1, read as the reverse complement.
GTTTCTTCCTGCTGCGTTATGCCGTAGGTTTTATAGGTACGGTAGGAGAGCAGCGCAATACTTCTTGCGGCTTTCAAACCTTTTTGACCTCCATCCGGGGTATTATCATGAAAAGTAGGATCGGCACTCAAAGCCAAACGCTGTGATTCATTAAATGCTACTCCCCATGGAGAATGGCGCGCATTGGTAGCTATCAGTATCAGGTTTTTAATCCTGGCTGGTTCAATAATCCCCCATTCAATTGCTTGCTGGCCGCCTAATGAGCCCCCGATAAGGATGTGAATATTTCCTATTCCAAGATGATTTGCAAGTAACTGGTGTGCTTTTACAATATCCCTGATGGTAAATTGCGGAAAAGCCTGTAAATATGGCTCCCCGCTTGCCGGATTAATGCTCAAAGGATTGGTTGTGCCATAGGGTGAACCCAGGATATTGGCACATACAATAAAATGCTCTTCGGGGTTAAATTTATTGCCTGTACCCACAAAGCCTTTCCACCAGTCAAAAACATCGGCATTGGCAGTTAGCGCATGGCAAATCCATATCACGTTGTCCTTCTCCTTATTTAATCTGCCATAAGTGTGAAAGCCAATCTCCAATTCATGTAATTGCTCGCCGGATTCAAGACCGAATGGTTGTGTGTACTTAAATATTTCTGTGTTCATTCTTCTGTTTTGTTATCACAGGTGCAGCTAATTTTAATTTAGCTGCATCCCGTAACAACTTTAATATATCACTTAAAAAAAACTATACTATACTAATTGGGCCGATGCCCTTTTTATTTTGGCAAATGCCTGTTCAAAATCTGCTTTAATATCATCAATATGCTCAATACCGACAGCTACACGTAATGAATTAGGTGTTACACCTGCTGATAATTGTTCTTCATCAGACAGCTGCTGATGTGTAGTTGCTGACGGCTGAATAATCAATGTTTTAGCATCACCAACGTTAGCTAAATGACTAACCAGCAAAAGATTGTCAATTAATTTACCGGCATCTTCCTTATCGCCATCTATCTCAAATGATAGCACCGCTCCAAATCCATTTTTAAGGTATTTTTTTGCCAATTGATGGTAAGGAGATGATTCCAATCCGGGATAGTTAACTGATGCTACCTGCGGGTGCTGATCAAGCCATTTGGCAAGCTCCAACGTGTTATCTACGTGGCGTTGTACACGCAATGAAAGGGTTTCTAAACCCTGGATATTAAGCCATGAGTTAAATGGAGATTGCGACGGACCAAAGTCACGTAAACCTTCTACACGGGCTCGTATAATAAACTGGATGTTGCCAAAAGGACCGCCAATGCCAAATACATCTGCAAAAACCAAACCGTGGTAACCTTCAGATGGCTCCGTAAACTGCGGAAATTTGCCATTAGCCCAGTTATAAGTTCCGCCATCAATTATTACTCCGCCAATACTGGTACCATGACCACCTATCCATTTGGTGGTTGATTCAACCACAATACTGGCGCCATGCTCCAACGGGCGAAATAAATAACCGCCGGCTCCAAAAGTATTGTCGACTATTAAAGGTAGGTCATGCTTTTTTGCAAGAGCACCCAACTTATCAAAATCAGCAATGGTAAAGCCAGGGTTGCCAATAGTTTCCAGGAAGATAGCTTTGGTTTTATTATCGATAAGCGCTTCAATGCTTTCGGCAGTATCATCCTTGGCAAAACGTGCCTCGATGCCTATTCGTTTAAAGGAAACTTTAAACTGGTTATATGTACCACCATATAAAAATGGTGAGGAAACAAAGTTATCGCCAACTTGTAATATGTTATTTAATGCAATGAATTGTGCTGCCTGGCCCGATGCGGTAGCCAAAGCCGCAACACCACCTTCTAAAGCTGCTATGCGTTTTTCAAATACATCGGTAGTAGGGTTCATAATGCGGGTATATATATTCCCAAACTCTTTTAATGCAAACAGGTTGGCACCATGCTCGGCATTTTTAAATACATAAGATGTGGTTTGGTAAAGTGGTACCGCGCGTGAACCCGTTGTTGGATCAACTTCCTGACCTGCGTGTAGTTGTAAGGTTTCGAATTTTAAATTGCTGGTAGACATAGGTGTGTTTTTTTAGATTATAATTAATTCTTTGATGTTTAAATGGACTTTGGAAAGCTGAATAGGAAATGAATATCAGTTTAACAACACGTGCGTTTTTCGGGATTTGAAAAAGAGGAACGTGCTAAAGCATCAACAGCAGCAACACATACACATATAGCTAATATTTGAGCTAATACGTTGTATATTACCGTTTTGGGTATTAAAAATGTTGCCTGTAGTAATTTTAACTAAATTTTTCATGGTTATAAATTTATATTCCCCGGTGTTATTTGCCGGGACAGGAATTGGCACCTTCTTCAAAATTGAAGGGTTGCCAGCGGGTCATTGAGCCTGATCTCTCGCCGCTTCTTTATAAATCAATACCCGAACTATGCGGAGGATTGATCGATTATGGTATTGCTACCAAATAATGTTCCAAAGATAAGCGGATATTTATTAAAATACCAAATTAAATTTTATTTAGATAAAAGATGGGTGGACAAAGGAACAAAAGTATCAGGAAGAAATAAAAAGCGTGGGTATCTGCGATCTCTTCTCTCGGTAAGTAGGAGAGAAAGGTTAAATCAGGTTAGCTAACAAAATTTGCATAGGGCACAAATCAATCGAGGTTACCTGCACCGTTAGGTGCTACCTGTTTGTAGAAAAACCACGCCCTTAACCTTTGCCTCGTTAGAAGCTACCTGCCTGCTAAGAAAGCCTATACCTTGCTAATTTGCAGGTAACGCCTACGGCGCAATTTTGTTTTTTGTTGATATTGCTACAAACAGGTAGCGCCTAACGGCGCATGCAATTGTGTAAACATAGGTTTAGCGGGGAGGGCCAGCGTAAGTTCCACCTTAGTTTAACACGCCGGAATGGTTGTTTGTGAGGACACAAACAACTGAGTAGGAGTATATATTTATTTAAACACCAATTAGATTAAAGACTGTTGGACAAATAAGCAAAGATGCTTTACTTATTTAATCCTTGCTCCTTGATCTTTTCATCCTTTATCCATTTAAAGCCTGCTCCAAATCTTCTATCAAGTCATCAATGTGCTCTAATCCAACCGATACCCGCAGTAAATTGCGCGGTGTTTTTGTATCCGGCCCCTCAACGGTAGCACGATGCTCTATCAGGCTTTCCACGCCGCCAAGGCTGGTTGCTCTGGTGAATATTTTTAGCTTATTGATGATATTATGGGTATCATTTTCGTCGCCCTTAACTATAAAGGACAGCATTCCTCCAAAGGCAAGCATCTGGTCTTTAGCAATTTCATGCTGCGGGTGTGATGCCAGGCCGGGATATAAAACCCTTTCTACTTTTGGGTGATATTCTAAAAATTCAGCTAATAATTGGGCGTTGTACACATGCCCTTTAACCCGATATGGCAGCGTTTTAATACTGCGTACCAACCAAAAGCAATCGGTTGGGGAGGGGATGGCACCGCCCATTTCCTGCACCTGGCGAATTTTTGCCCACCAGTCGCTTTTTTCAGCGGTAATTAGCGCCCCGCCCATCAGATCGCTATGGCCGCCAAAATATTTTGTTGCCGAATGCATCACTATATCAGCCCCTAATGCCAACGGCTGCTGACATATCGGGGTGGCAAAGGTATTATCAACAACAACTTTAAGTCCTTTTGCCTTGGCAATACCCACCACCTTTTTAATATCAGTGATTTTAAGCAGGGGGTTTGAGGGCGTTTCTATCCATATCACACCGGTTTCGGGCTTAATGTGCTGCTGGAGCACTTCGCTATCATTAACATCAATAAAATCGAAAGTTAAAATGCCTGCGAACAGGTTTTTAAGCTGATTACGCAAACCGTGATACATATCGTCGGGACAAATAATATGCGTGCCCGGTTTAAGAGATTGAAATATCGCCATACCAGCTGCATTGCCCGATGAAAACGAAGCGGCATCAACACCACCCTCTAATTGAGCTATAACATTTTCCAATAATGAACGGTTAGGGTTTGATGACCGGCTATAGATATGCCCACCAGGAAAATCGCCATCTACACCACGCTCAAAAGTGGTAGACATTACAATCGGCTGTATCACAGCTCTTGATGATCCATCAATATGGTTACCTGCATGTATGGCTATAGTTTCAGTTTTCATTATCGTGTGTATGTTATTGCCTCAAAGTAAATAAGATTATTTGTGATTTGCTGTAGCACTCAACCTCTTTTTTGCGAATAGGTATAAAAACCGCAACCATGAAAAAACCCCTTATCATTACCTTGCTTATTACCATATGTTTATCGGCCTGTAAAAAAGATGCACTTACAAACGATTATGATAAAAGTTATTCGGCCTGGTTGAGTTTTAAACGAGCTAACAACAACTCCTATTCATATACGACTATAAACGGCTCGGTGGTGTCAGGTGTTAGTGGAGAAACCAAAATCACCGTGAATAAAGGTGTTGTTATAGCAAGAGATTATACGTCTTATAAATATAGCCCCAACACGACCGGTACAGGGAGTGTAAAAACTACTTTAAGTGAATGGCACGAAGATAAAACCAATTTAAATACACACGGAAATGCGGCAGGACAGGTACTTACCTTAGATGATGTTTACAAAAAAGCTAAAAATGAATGGCTTACTGCCGATAAAAAAACTAATGATATTTTCTTTGAGGCAACTATCAATGGAATGATATCAACATGCAGCTACAGGCCCAAAGGCTGTCAGGATGATTGTACTGTTGGCATACATATTTGGTATATAAATGCACTGTAAACTCAATGTCATTACTTGCTATCATTAAGTGATGTACCTGTTGTATGAAGTATTGTTTTGTGCTTTTTATTACATTTGTGCAAAGTTTTTTGAATGGAAGCTGAGAGTAATTTACAATTATTATTACAAAATCCGGATCTGCCTGCTGATTTAAAGCACATTGCCGAAAAAGTTTTACGGAGCGAACGGATCACCTTTGATGAAGGTGTTACGCTATATGAGCAGTGCGACCTGGGCTATCTGGGCGTTTTGGCCAACTACATCCGCGAGAAACGCCACGGCGATATAACCTATTTCAATCGTAATTTTCATATCGAGCCTACCAATCTTTGTGTTTATGATTGTAAATTTTGTTCGTATTCGCGCCTGCTTAAACAAAAATCAGAAGGGTGGGAGTACACCATGGATGAGATGTTTAATATGGTAACCAAATACGATGGTGAGCCGGTAACCGAAGTGCATATTGTAGGCGGTGTATTACCCCAATACGACGTACCTTTTTATCAGGAGCTTTTTAGCAGGATCAGGAAACACCGACCCGAACTGCACATTAAAGCGCTAACACCTGTTGAATACCATTACATATTTAAGAAAGCTAAAATAGACTATGCAACCGGCATGCGCCTGATGTATGAAGCTGGTTTAGGCTCAATACCTGGCGGTGGTGCCGAAATTTTCCATCCGGAAGTTCGTGAGCTAATCTCGAAGGATAAATGTACCGGCGACCAATGGCTGGCTATTCATGAAGAATGGCATAAACTGGGTGGGCGCTCAAATGCTACCATGCTTTATGGCCATATCGAAAAATTCCACCATCGGGTTGACCATATGGAGCAGCTGCGGCAGTTACAGGACAAAACAGGAGGTTTCCAAACGTTTATCCCCTTAAAATTCCGCAACCAGGATAACCAGATGTCGCATGTGCCTGAATCAAGTGTGGTTGAGGATCTTCGCAACTACGCTATAGCTCGTATATACCTGGATAATTTTGATCATATCAAAGCTTATTGGGCAATGATCAGTCGCACTACAGCGCAACTTTCTCTTAATTTTGGTGTGGATGATATTGATGGAACGCTTGATGATACCACAAAAATTTATTCTATGGCAGGTGCAGAAGAGCAACACCCGGGCATGAGCACCAAACAACTGGTTGAATTAATTAAAAATGTGGGCAGGTACCCTATAGAGCGCGACACGCTTTACAATGTGGTTACCGATTACAATAATTTTGAATTCCCGGAGACTGAGAAAAAGCCACAATATTACAAACTACCAGTAATTAATTAGCCCAAGGCAGAAAGCCCGGGGCGCAACTTCAATAATAAACATGCAGATAAAGCTTTAAGCTTCGGCTTCAAGCAATCTGCTAAAAAAGAATGATACAAAAAACCTTATATATAGTACGCCACGGCCAAACAGAGCTTAACAGACAGGGCATTGTACAAGGACGCGGCATGAACACCGATTTGAATGACGAGGGCCGCAAACAAGCCAGTCAGTTTTACGAGGCTTATAAAGATGTTGCTTTTGATAAGATCTATGTATCAGCATTAAAACGTACCCAGCAAAGCGTGCAATCCTTTATTGATCTTGACATCCCTTACCAAAAATTAAGTGGTTTAGATGAGCTGGCCTGGGGCATACATGAAGGGCAGCCAAGTACTACCGAAAACAAAGCGGCCTTTTTACAGATCATGCGCGATTGGCTCGATGGCCGCTTAGATAGTAAATTTGAAGGTGGCGAAAGCCCCAATGAGGTTGCCATCCGCCAACGTGAAGCGTTACAGGTGATCATGAGTCACCCAGAAGAAAAAACAGTGCTAATTTGTATGCACGGCCGTGCCATGCGTTTATTACTATGCATTTTAACCGGCAAGCCTTTAACAGAAATGGAAACATTTCCGCACCAGAATCTTGTTTTATACAAGGTTGTGACCGATGGCGAGAAATTCGAAATCGTAGATTTCAATAATGCCGAACATTTAAAACAATCCTGAAAGAAAGTACTTTACTTGTGAAAAAGATCAGAATATCAGCAGTAAGCTATACCAACACCAAGCCCTTTATATACGGTTTACAACAAACCGGGTTCATAGATAAGATAGAACTAAGTTTGGACATGCCGTCAGACTGTGCTCAAAAACTCATAGATGATGTGGTAGACATCGGGTTAATCCCGGTAGCAGCTACCTTAAATCTGCCGCAGTGGGAAATAATATCTGATTATTGCATTGGTGCAGTAGGGCCAGTTAACTCTGTATTCATCTTTAGCAATTGCGCGGTGCAGGATATCAAATACCTGCAGCTTGATCCGCAATCGCGGTCATCCAATAACCTGGCCCTTGTGCTACTTAAAAACTTTTGGAAAGTAAGTCCCGAATTAATTAAGGATGCTGCCGATTATGGCACATCAGCCGAAGCAAATACCGCATTCGTTCAAATAGGCGACCGCACTTTTGGCAAAAAAGAGAAGTATAAATACGCGTATGACCTTGCCGGGGAGTGGCAAAATTTTACCGGCCTTCCATTTATGTTCGCCGGTTGGATAGCCAACAAACCCATTCCGCAGGAATTTATGGATGAGTTTAACGCCGCACTCAAATACGGCCTCGACCACCGCCACGAGCTATTCAAAGAAATTCCGATGCGCGATGATTTTGACATTATAGATTACCTGATGGACAAGATTGATTACGATTTGACAGCAGACAAAAAGAAAGCACTGTTTATGTTTCTTGACTTTATTAAACATTTAGAGGATGAACCTGAGCCGCTCAGGATTGTACAGGATTAAAACAATACCGCACAGGATTGCATAAGATTGAGCAGAAAAAGCATTAATTATGTCAATTCCTTTAATGAAGGCAAAACATTATTCTTCCAATTACATTGGTTATATTGAACAATTAAAACTGTTGTTAAATGAACCAAACTCCATCATTAAAAAATCAGGCCGCCCTGGTAACAGGTTCCGATAGCGGAATAGGTAAAGGTGTTGCTTTGGCTCTGGCTGCCGCCGGAGCCAAATTAGTTATAAATTATGCCCATAACCATGATGCCGCCGAAGAGGTAGTAAGCCAAATAAAAGCTACCGGCGGCGAAGCGTTTGCTATCCAGGCAGATGTGAGTCATGAAGAAGAAGTAAAGGCCATGTTTGCGCAAATGTTTGCGCGGTACGGTACTATTGATATTTTAGTTAATAATGCCGGCGTACAAAAAGATTCCAAATTTGTGGATATGACTTTGGACGACTGGAATAAAGTGATTGGCATTAATTTAACCGGTCAGTTTTTATGTTCACGCGAAGCGGCTAAAGAGTTCATACGCAGGGGAGTAATTGAAGATAGGAGTAGTGCTGCGGGCAAGATAATTTGTATGAGCAGTGTACATGAAATAATTCCCTGGGCCGGTCACGTTAATTATGCAACAAGCAAGGGAGGCATCAGCATGTTCATGAAAAGTATAGCTCAGGAACTGGCTCCACATAAGATCAGGGTTGTGGGTATTGGCCCCGGTGCTATAAAAACCCCGATCAATAAATCTGCGTGGGATACCCCTGAAGCTTTAGATAAACTACTCACCCTCATCCCATATAACAGGATAGGCCAACCCAATGATATTGGGCAACTTGCGGCCTGGCTGGCTTCTGATCAAGCCGATTATATAACCGGTACCACAATATTTATGGATGGCGGCATGACCTTATACCCAGGCTTCGCCGAGAATGGTTAAATTGAGGTTAATTTTATATAAACAAGCTGTTTTTAACCTTGCTAAACCGATTTTTGTAAATGTTTTTTGTTTAGCATATTGTAAAATATACACTAAGTAGATTGCAAAAATCTAAATTTTATACGTCAAATTGACTGTTATTATCAAATATTCATAAAAATTAAATTTTATTTGCCAAATCACTAATTGTAGCATACTTTTGTTGTGGATTTAAAATTTAAACATACATGAAAAAGATATTTTTAACAACCGCAATTGCCGCTTTATTAAGTGTTAATGTATTTGCTGCCGATGGTGGTAAAAGAGTAGATGGAGGCACAAACGTTTCTTACGTAGCCTTACATGGTTTCACAGTTGATTTTGCTGATGCAAAAGATGTAAACTGGACAGTAACTAAAAATTGCCAGAAAGCTACTTTCACTGTTGATGGCGTTAGAAAAACCGCTTTTTACAACCTTAACGGTGAGTACCTTGGTGTTACTCAACGTGTTGATCCTAAAGCGATCCCTGCAAAAACAATGAAACAAATCAACAAAGATTATGCTGGTTACCAAATTGGCGAAGTTATTGTTTACCAGGCTAATACTGATGTAAACTCAAACATCGATCAAACTTCATACTTCGTTGATCTTAAAAATGATGCTCACGAAGTGCTTGTAAGGATAACCCAACAAGCTAACCTTGAATTTTTTCAACAAGTGAAATAATTCCTAAGGAATTGTAAAATTATTAAAGCCGCTCCAGTAAATCTGGGCGGCTTTTTTGTGTTACAAATGTTGCAATTCTCATCTTTTGGCAAACAACTTGGCTGTTTACACCTTTATAAAATATATAAGTTGTAAATATTAATAAGTATTATGCCAAAGACTATCATTGTATCTAACCGATTACCTGTAAAGATCTCCAAAACTGATGATGAATATATACTATCATCAAGCGAAGGTGGGCTTGCAACCGGTTTAGGATCAATATACAAACAAGACGATAATGTGTGGATTGGATGGCCGGGAGTGGAGATTATCGATCAACATGATAAAGATGAGGTAACCAACCAGTTAAAAGAATTAAGTCTTATTCCTGTGTTTCTTGATCAGGAAGAGATCAACCAATACTATGAAGGCTTTTCAAATGAGGTTTTATGGCCAGTTTTCCATTACTATGCCTCAACCTATGCAAATTACAAACAATCCAACTGGGATTATTACCAGGCCGTTAATAAAAAATTCAGGGATGTAGTACTTAGTGTTGCCGAGCCCGGCGACGTGATTTGGGTACATGATTACCAGTTATTACTATTGCCCGCCCTGGTAAGACATGAACTGCCTGATGTTTCTATAGGCTTTTTCCTTCATATTCCATTTCCTTCGCATGAAATGTTCAGGCTCATACCATGGCGTTCAGAGTTACTTGAAGGAATGCTTGGGGCCGACCTGATAGGTTTTCATACATTTGATGATGTACGGCATTTTATAGGAGCAACAACCCGCATTTTACCAGTAATATCGTCATCAAACATCATTACAACAGGTGAGCGATCAATTGTTGTTGAATCATTCCCGATGGGGATAGATGAAAAAAAATATGCTTCATTGCCTTTACAGAAAGATGTTCAACATCAAATAGAACTAATTAAAGACAATTTTAAAGATACCAAACTTATTCTTTCCGTTGATCGGCTTGATTACAGCAAAGGGATATTGCAGCGCTTGCAGGCTTTTGAGCTTTTGTTGCAACTATGTCCTGAATGCATAGGAAAAATAGCGCTTTATATGATTGTTGTACCATCGCGGGATACTGTTCCTCAGTATGCTCATTTACGTGATGAAATAGACAAAAAGGTGGGTAATATCAACTCTATTTATAGAACAATGGATTGGAGCCCTATACATTATTACTATCGCTCTTTCCCTATTGAGATGCTTTCGGCCCTATATTACACTGCCGACGTATGTTTAGTAACACCCATGAGGGATGGCATGAACCTGGTAAGCAAGGAGTATGTAGCCAGCCGCATAAAAGATGATGGTGTATTGATTATGAGCGAGATGGCTGGTTCATCTAAGGAATTAATTGACGCTATAATTGTAAATCCAAATAATACCGGTGAGGTTTGCAGGGCGATATTACAGGCTATTAACATGCCTTTGAGTGAACAGAAAAGACGGATGATACCAATGCGACAGTTGGTAACCAAATTTAATGTTTCGCACTGGGTTAAAATATTTATGGATCGGCTGAAAGAGGTAAAACTAATGCAGCGGTCATTGCAAGCAAGACATGTAAGTAACACTACCGAGCAATCTATCATTAATCGCTATATTAAAACCAAGAAACGCATTATATTTTTAGATTATGATGGTACGCTTGTAGGTTTTAAATCAAACATTGATCAGGCGAGTCCGGATAGAGAACTTTATAATATTATCAACAAACTCACCGAAGATCCTGCCAACCAAGTAGTGTTGATTAGTGGCCGAAAGCATGAAAACCTCGACGACTGGTTTAAGCATACCAACATGTACCTGATTGCTGAACATGGCTCGTGGTTTAAGCAGCAGGGCACATCATGGCATAAAATTGGAGGTTTATCAGACCAATGGAAACAAGATATCTACCCAATTCTGGAAACTTATGTAGATCGTACACCGGGCTCATTCATCGAAGAAAAAACATACTCACTGGTGTGGCATTATCGCAAAGCTCAGGCAGGCCTGGGCGAACTCAGGGCAGGCGAGTTAATGAACAACTTAAAATATCACGCAAGTGACAAAGGGTTACAATTACTGGCAGGGGATAAGGTATTGGAAGTGAAGAATATGGATGTTAACAAAGGTAAGGCGGCTTTAACGCTTACCGAAGGCAAAGATTATGATTTCATTATAGCTTTTGGTGATGATTATACCGATGAGGATATATTTAAAGCTCTCCCCGATAGCGCAATTACCATTAAGGTTGGAAGTAATTTATCGGCAGCCAAGTTTTATCTGCGCAATCCCAAAGAAGTTCGCAAACTACTTACCAGTTTTACAAAAAATGCTGTGGTAGAAGAAGTATAACATGATTACAAAAGTTTGCGGGATTTACAGGGCTTTTTAGTCTTCAAACATTAAAACCTTGTTAATCCAGCAAATCTTTAAATCATATTACAAAAATATAGGTCTGTCTAATTTAATGGCTATCCGGTAGGCGGCATTCATTAAACCAACGTGACTGTAAGCTTGCGGAAAATTACCCCATTGGCTACCTGTTTCCTCATCAACATCTTCACTGAATAATAGCAAGTGATTTGAATACTGCAATAGGTTGGCAAACTCACGTTGTGCATCATCAATACGCCCAACACTGGCCAGGGCTTCAACATACCAAAAAGCGCATATCAGGAAAGTTGTTTTAGGTTTACCAAAATCATCTTTATATAAATACCTGTAAAATAACCCATTAGGTGTTTTTAATTCTTTTTCTAATGCAAGTAAATGATCCTTTGCTCTTTGGGATTCCGGGTCAAGATAATTCATCATGATCAACTGCAAGGTACTGGCATCAAGGTTTGAGCTACCTGCCGAATTGGTGTAAACTTTCCTGATAGGATTGTAGCAGCTTTCAATATGCACAGCAGCTCGATTTTTTAGCGATATGGCTTTATCAATCAACTCTTTATTATCAATAGTGCGGGCCATTTTTTCTGCAGCCGATGCGCCGGCCCATTGAAATAGATTACTGTAACAATGTATATTTGCCATATTTCTGAACTCCCAAATGCCCGCGTCTTTTTCGTCAATCGTGCGCTCAATTTTATTAAGTAGAGATTCTATCCATCTTACAGAATCCTTTCGTTCAGAAAAAACAAAGCGATGATCTGTATATAGTGGTAGCATAGAGATCATTACTTGCCCATAAATGTCATTTTGAATATGCTCTGAAGCCTGGTTGCCAATGCGCACCGGCTGATTGCCCATATATCCTTCCAAATCAGTCAATATCTGCTCAACCAGGTCTTTTTTTCCAGTAATACTATAAAGTGGTTGATAACGGTCATCATCGGAAAAAGAAATATCAGTTACATAACTAAAATACTTTTCCATTTCTTCAAAATGGCCTATGTGATTAAGTGCGGTAATTACGTAATAAGTATCACGCAACCAGCAATATCTATAATCCCAGTTACGACCACTTCCGGGCGACTCTGGCAAGCTGGTTGTACTTGCTGCTATAATGGCGCCAGTATCCTCAAACTGGTGAATTTTTAAGGCCAGGCCAGAGCGGATAACAAAGGGCTGATAATAAGTAGCGATAGATGAGTGCTTAATCCATGTTCGCCAATATTGTATGGTTTCCGCTAAAAAACGCTCGGTTGTAGTTATAAGGGGAGCTTCCAATGGTTCGCCATAAGTAAGGGCAAGATATTTAACTTCATTTAATACAAATGGCTGCTCATCAAATACATAACTAATGGGAATATTGGTTGTAAGCCTTATGCTTTCTTCACCGCCAAGGTATTGTATATGATTACTACCACGGTTAACGGTTAGTTTTACTGCACCGTACTCAGATACAGGCTCACATTTCACCCTTACCCTTGGTGAGCCTTCAATGGCCTCAATTTTCCTGAATAGCATAAGGGGTTTATAATAGCGCTGGTGTTGATAAAAACGAGGGGCAAAATCTGTTACACGGTACTTACCGCCACTGGCAGGGCTTATTTCGGTAATTAAAACATTGGTATTCTCCAGGTAATATTGATGCGAGGTAAATTCTCCTTCGGGCTGAATTGAAAACTCGCCACCTTTCTTTTTATCCAGCAATCCGCCAAAAATAAAAGTGCTGTCAAATCGGGGCCAGCAAAGCCATTCTACATTCGTATTTTTATGTATATGGGCCAAAAACGCACAGTTTCCAATTATCCCGGTATCATAGGTATGTCGTTCCATTAATAGTTTTGCTTTAGTTTGTATACTGTTCAACACCGTTGACTGTGTAATGTTGTTGAGCAGGTATACAATTTCTGTATAATTTTGATTTATTAAACATTGTATATTAACTTAGTAGTCTTTAATCAACCTTAAATTATATAAGCAATGAGTTTACGATTAGGCGATAAAGCCCCAGATTTTAAAGCAAAAACCTCCGCTGGAGACATTGACTTTTACGAATACCTTGGTGATAGCTGGGGAGTATTATTTTCGCACCCAGGCGATTATACACCAGTTTGTACGACCGAACTTGGCAGAACAGCAGCCTTAAAAGACGAATTTACCAAGCGCAATGTTAAAATTCTGGCCCTTAGCGTTGATTCTGTTGAATCACATGCCGGCTGGATAAATGATATTAATGAAACACAGGGTGTAGAAGTTAATTTTCCAATTATTGCAGATGAAGATCGTAAAATCTCTGAAGCCTATGATATGATCCACCCAAACGCATCAGTAAATGCAACTGTACGTTCATTATTCATCATAGGCCCTGATAAGGCAGTTAAATTAATTATCACATACCCTGCATCAACGGGTAGAAATTTCCAGGAAATTTTAAGGGTGATTGACTCATTACAATTAACCGCGAATTATGGAGTAGCCACCCCAGTTGATTGGAAGGATGGAGAGGACGTAGTTGTGGTGCCCGCAATAAAAACAGAGGACATTCCAGCCAAATTTCCAAAGGGTTTCACAGCCATAAAACCTTATTTACGCATTACTCCACAACCAAATAAATAATTTTATTTGGTTTATCATTTATTTTATATATTTGAGAAAGATAGGGTTATCTATTCCGTCTGAACATTAAAACCATTTTATTTTCAGTTTGGCTTTAGTATTTAATCTAACAACAAAAATTTTTAATACGATAATTATAATTATGAAAACTGGAAAAGTAAAATGGTTTAACACACAAAAAGGTTATGGCTTTATTGTTACCGATGATGGTAAAGATCTTTTTGTACACTTTAAGGATGTACAGGGCGGCGTAAATGCCATTAAAGATAATGATAGCGTTACTTACGAAGTGGAAGAAGGCAGAAAAGGATTACAAGCAGTAAATGTTAAAAAAGCATAGTTAACCAAAGTTCTTAACAAGAGACCTCTGCAATCACAGGGGTTTTTTTGTGCTTTTTTTTTGAAATTATATACATAATTCTACTACTTTAGCCATCCAATTACTACAATTATGACTGATGCTACCGCTGCCAAAGCGACAAGAAATATGATATTCCTGGTTCTTGTTGCCTCCCTCGGCTATTTTGTTGATATCTATGATCTTTTAGTTTTCTCGATAGTACGCAAAGCCAGTTTGCTGGATATAGGCGTTTCTGCAGCTGATGTATTGCCCAAAGGCATTTTCATCATCAATGTTCAAATGTTCGGGCTTTTATTAGGCGGCATTTTATGGGGCGTGATTGGCGATAAGCTTGGCCGTATTAAGGTACTGTTTGGTTCCATTTTGTTATACTCTGTAGCCAATTTTGCTAATGCTTATGTACATGATGTAAACACATACGCCTTAGTACGCTTTATTGCAGGTATTGGCCTGGCTGGTGAACTTGGTGCCGGTATTACCCTGGTAAGCGAAACCTTAAGTAAAGAAAAACGTGGATACGGAACTATGATTGTGGCAGTTATTGGTTTATTTGGTGCTGCAGCGGCGGTTATGGTAGCCAAACATGGCTGGCAAAATGCCTATAAGGTAGGCGCCGGACTTGGCTTGCTTTTATTATTATTGAGAATTGGCACTTTTGAATCGGGCATGTTTAAAAACATTGAGCAAAGCAAGGTATCAAAAGGAAACTTTTTCATGCTTTTTACCAGCTGGGACAGGTTCAAAAAATACATTTATTGCATTTTAATAGGTGCACCATTATGGTATGTAGTAGGCGTATTGGTAACCTTATCGCCCGAGTTTGGTAAAGCAATGGGGGCAAAAGAAACCCTAAGCGCTGCCGACGGGATTTTATATTCATACATTGGCATAGCCATTGGCGATATTTTTGCGGGGCTGCTTGCACAAATCACTAAATCAAGAAAACTTACCATGGTGGTGTTCTTATTGCTATCTGTGGTAAGCGTTATATTCTATTTAAGTTCAAAAGATCTAACCAATGCTCGCTTTGTCTGGCTCTGTTTTTTCATGGGCTGCTCCGTTGGGTATTGGGCTACGTTTGTTACTATTGCGGCCGAACAATTCGGTACAAATATTCGTTCCACGGTAACCACCACAGTTCCAAATTTTGTGAGGGGATCATTAATTCCTATAAATATGGCTTTTGCAGCTTTTGCAAAAAGCTATGGCATGGTAACAAGCGGGTATATAATGATGGTGATACTTACACTAATTGCCTTGTTTTCATTAAGTCAGCTAAAGGAGACTTTTGGCAAAGATTTGGATTATGTGGAGATAAGCTAATTTGAAAATTTAACAATTTAAAAGTTTGAAAATAGTTGAGAAAGCAAACAAACGCCATTTTTAAATTCTAAATCTTCAAATTCCCAAATAAAACTAATAAACTACATTTGCATTGATGATAAGCAAAGAACAAATAGCCGCCGATTATAAACAGATACAGGAAGAGATATGTGCAGCGCTTGAACTAACCGATGGACAAGCTAAGTTCGAAGAAGAGAATTGGGAGCGTGAAGGTGGTGGCGGCGGTAGAACGCGTGTAATTCAAAATGGTAATGTTTTTGAAAAGGGCGGGGTAAATTTTTCGGCGGTACACGGTCAATTGCCCGATACTATGAAAAAAGCGTTGCAGGTGGAATCAGATGATTTTTTTGCTACCGGAGTTTCTATAGTGATTCATCCAAACCACCCTTTGGTGCCGATCATACATATGAACATCAGGTATTTCGAGATGCCATCATCCCTTATAAGTAATGGAAAACCGATAAGATGGTTTGGCGGAGGTATTGACCTTACGCCACATTATGTTATTGAGGAGGATGCCCGCTTTTTTCATACTAATTTAAAAGCGGTTTGCGACAGCTACTATCATGATTTCTATCATCGTTTTAAACTTTGGGCCGACGATTATTTCTATATAAAACATCGTAATGAGACTCGTGGAATTGGCGGAATCTTTTATGATCGCTTAACCGCTAACGATGAGTTAAGCTGGGAAAACATCTTTGATTTTTCAAAAGCCCTGGGAAGGTCATTTATTCCTACTTACACAGAATTGGTTAACCGCAATCGTAACAATCCGTTTACTGATGAGCAGCAGCAATGGCAATATCAACGCCGCAGCCGCTATGCCGAGTTTAACCTGGTTTATGACGCAGGTACTAAATTTGGCCTTGAAACAAATGGTCGTATTGAATCTATTTTAATGAGCCTGCCGCCAACAGCCAAATGGCTATATAACTACCAGGCAGTACCCGGCAGCGAAGAAGAAAAAACTTTGTCTCTACTTAAAAAAGGCATTGCCTGGGCTTAAAATCTGTGTATGAAAAAGCTTATTCTTCCAATTGTAGCCATTATTGCTTTGTGCTCTTTCAATATAGGTGATAACCCGCTAAAAGGAACATGGGAGTACGCGGGTGGCCTTTTTAATGATAAAACAGATAGCGTTTCAACCGCATATACGTTACAACGCATATATGATAAATCTCATTATAAAGCGGTGCTAAAAGAAAAAGGGGAGAAGGACGTTATCTACGAAAAAGGCGATTACAAACTTGTGGCTGATACTTGTTTTGAAACGCAAACTTACAGCCTGCAATCCTCAAAGCTACTTAACAAGGTTTTAAAATATAACTATTCAATTAGTAATGATACTCTTAAATTATTAACTGTTTTGCCAAATGGCAATAAGATTGAAGATCACTGGGTAAAGATCAAATAAATTAGCCTGCAACGTTAATAAATTAGGTTGCGTGCATAAATTCGACAGCATATTCTTGCTAAAAATGGCACAATAGTCAACTATTTTCTTAACTTCGCAGGTCGTTTAAATTCAATTTTAACGTACAATTATAGAGAGAAGATTCCACAAATAAATAAAAATGGCCGAAGGAACAGAAAACGATAATTCACACAAAGAAGACAGAATAATTTCGATAAATATTGATGAGGAAATGCGATCGGCTTACATTGATTATTCAATGTCAGTAATCGTTTCCAGGGCACTACCCGATGTTCGCGATGGACTAAAGCCCGTACACAGGCGTGTTTTATTTGGTATGCTTGATCTGGGCTTAAACAACAATAAGCCTTATAAAAAATCTGCCCGTATTGTAGGTGAGGTAATGGGTAAGTATCACCCCCATGGTGATAAATCTGTTTATGATACTATGGTTCGTATGGCGCAGGAGTGGAGTTTACGCTACCTGTTAGTTGAAGGCCAGGGTAACTACGGTTCTATCGATGGTGATGAACCAGCGGCAATGCGTTATACTGAGGCTCGTTTGCAAAAGCTTGCTGAAGAAATGCTTGCTGATATTAATAAAGACACTATTGATTTTCAGTTAAACTTTGATGATTCGTTACAGGAACCAACCGTTTTACCTGCGAAATTTCCCAACCTTTTGGTTAATGGCGCATCGGGTATCGCGGTGGGTATGGCTACCAATATGGCCCCCCATAACCTATCAGAAGTTATTGACGCCACTATTGCATTAATAGATAACAGACAGATAGAGGTTTCTGAACTGATGAAATATGTTAAAGGACCAGATTTCCCTACAGGTGGTATCATCTATGGATTTGAAGGTCCTCGTGAAGCGTTAGAAACAGGCCGGGGCAGGATAGTAATTCGCTCAAGAGCTGAAATTGAAATGCATCATGGTGAAAGAGAGCGCATTATTGTAACCGAAGTACCTTACCAGGTAAATAAGGCTTTAATGATTGAACGCACTGCCGAATTGGTTAATGATAAAAAACTGGAAGGCATATCAGCCATCCGTGATGAATCAAGCAGGGAGGGTATTCGTATTGTATATGAAATAAAACGTGATGCAAATGCAGCTATCGTATTAAACAATTTGTTTAAATACACCGCGTTGCAAACATCTTTCAGCGTTAACAATATCGCGTTGGTTAACGGCCGCCCGATGATGCTTAACCTGAGAGACCTTATCCATCATTTTGTTGATCACAGACATGAGGTAGTTGTACGCCGTACAAAATTTGAGCTTTCTGAAGCCGAAAAACGCGCGCATATCTTAGAAGGTTTA